>CAVZIA010000005.1:0-70023 GCA_963775255.1 uncultured Thermoleophilia bacterium
CATCATCGGCTCGATCGCCGCGGCCGCCGACTCCTGCATGTCCGGGCAGCACGTGCGAGTAGGTCCGCATCACCGTTGCCTCGCTGTCGCCGAGGCGCTCCGCCACGATCTTGATGTGCACGCCCGCGCGTAGCAGCTCGGTCGCGTGCGTGTGGCGCAGGTCGTGGAAGCGGGCGACCGCGAGCTCGTCGCCGGCGTGCTCGGCGAAGGGGTCGTGCAGTTCCTCGGCGTCGCGCACCAGGATCGCAGCGGCGCGGGCACGGACGCGAGACCACGACGCCTCGAAGCCGTCGAGCGTGTAGGGCTTGCCCGAGAGCGAGAGGAAGAACGTCTGGCTGCGCGTCCGCGGGCGCTGGGCCGCGTACTCGGCGAGCAGCGCCGTGATCGACTCCGGGAGCACGACCGTGCGCCGGCTGCGCCTGGTCTTGCAGGGCCCGATCACCGACTTGCCGTGCTCCTTGCGCAGCGCCTGACGCACGTGGATCCGTGAGCGCGCAAGGTCGACGTCGGTGACGCGCAGGCCGAGCAGCTCGCCGCGACGCAGTCCGGTGGCGAGGTCGAGCGCGACCGGGACGTAGAGCGCCCCCTCACTGCGGCCCTTGTGATTGCCCTTCGGGTCGCCGTCTCCCGGCGCAGCCGCCGAGAGCAGCGCCGCCTGCTCACTCGGCGCGTAGACGTGGAAGGGCGGCGGCTCCTCATCGGGCAGCTCGACGTAGGTGAGCGGGTTCTCGGCGATCAGCCGCCAGGCGACCGCCAGGTTCATGGCGGCGCCGACGAAGATGAGGTGCTTGCGAACGGTGCTCGACGAGAGCTCGCCGCTCTCCAGCTGCTTCTTCTTCCAGCTGGCGGCGACCCTGGGCGTGAAGCGGGCGAGGGTGACCGAGGCGAGGTCGCGGCGCACGTGCTTGAGGTAGGCCTCGTAGCGGGCCCGCGTCGCCGGCGCCAGCTTGTCGCGGCCGTCCAGGTAGCGCTGGCAGAAGTCGGGGACCGACTCGCCGGAGGGCTTCACGTGGCGGCCCTCGTAGACGTCGTTCTGCAGCTTGGCGTCGAGCCGCTTGGCCTCTTCCTCGCTGTCTACCGTGCGGCAGACGCGCCGGCGCATGCCGAACTCATCACGGCCCGATTCGGCCGTCACCAACCACTTGTCGCCTCTCTTGCGGATGCCCATTTCGAGCCTGAGCATAGGGGCGCGCGCGGACGGAAGGCAACAAAGTGGGCAACAGCGGAAGATGGTGCGGAGGGGGCGGGGGAGAAAGTCCCTGCAAATGAGTGGCGGGAGCGACGGGGCTCGAACCCGCGACCTCCGGCGTGACAGGCCGGCGCTCTAACCAGCTGAGCTACGCCCCCGCGACAGTACGCTGACGGCCGGTCAACCCGCGACCGGCCGTTGTGCAGCGAATGCGGAGTCTAGCACAGGCGAAACGGCGCGGCAAAGCGGGGCGCAATCGCTCTCGGAACAGTTTCGGAACTGGCCGCCGACCCGTGAGGATGCGCCGGGGCGGCTCAGCGTTCCCCAGCGCCGTCGATCCTTGCGGCGCGCCGAGCCGAGTAGCCGCTGCGGCGTGCCCAGACCGCGTACTGGAACATGGCGCGGTACGCGGCGGGCCGGCCGGGCATCCCGTGCAGACCGCGCACGCGCGGCATCTCCACCGCGTCCTCGTAGGCCTCGACGATGTGATCGGTGATCTGCTCCCACGACAGGTCGGCGGCGGCGGCGATGCCGGCGGCCGTGAGCCGCCGCCGCTCCGCTTCGTCCTGGAGAAGATCGTAGAGCGCGTCGGCGAGCGCGACGGGATCGCCGGGCGGCGTCAGGCGCCCAGCCTCGCCGTCACGAAGCACCGCGCGATAGCCGGGCAGATTGGACGCGATGACCGGCACCCCGGCAGCCATGCCCTCCGCCAGCACGATGCCGAAGCTCTCCGCCGAACGCGACGGCGCGCACAGGACCTCCGCCTCCCCCAACTGCGCGATCTTCGATCCGTCATCCACCCAGCCGAGCGCTTCGACGCCGGTCAGATCGACCGGCAGGTCGTTCCCGACTCGCTCCGTCTCCAGCACCTGGCGGCGCGAGGCGCCGGCGACGACGAGCGTTGCGTCCGGCATCCGCTTGCGCAGGAGGGCGAAGGCCTGCAGAAGCACGCCGAGGCCTTTGCGAGGCTCGGCCCGGCCGATAAACAGGATGCGACCCGGCACCTTGGCCGCGCCGACCGCCGGAGCGTACATCTCCACCGGTACGCCGTTCGGGATGATCCGGAACTGGCCGGGAAAGCGACTCTGCGGGAACGACCGCGCCGCCTCACTGACGGCTACGCGCACGTCGATCCGCTTCATCACGGCGCCGGCGACGAAGCGGGCGCGGTCATAGAGGAACGAGGACTCCAGGGCGGCATGGAACGTCCCGACTACCGGCGACGCCGCCAGAAGCACTGCCATCATCGCGACCGCCGGCGTGCAGGGCTCGTGCACGTGCAGCACGTCGAAGCGGCTGAACCTGACAGCGCGGTCCATGCGCGCCACGATCTGCGGTGAGAAGTTGACGTAGGCGAAGGACCCGTTGGTGGGGATGGGCAGGGAATTGCCCACAGGGATGAAGCGTTCCGTCACCGTGCGGCGACGGCTGTCGACGTGCCGGCGGGCAGGCGTCATCGCTCCGACAGGCCCGATGATCCACGTCTCGTGACCACGCGCGTCGAGTTCCGCAGCGAGGTGCTCGATGTGGTGGTTGACCCCACCGGGGACGGTCCAGGAGTAAGGGGTGACCAGACCTACACGCAACGGGACCTCCCCGTCAGCGTTCGTCCCTGTCGAGCAGGAAGCGGTTCCAGTACACCTCGGGCGTGTCGGGCAACGGGCTGCCGGACGGCCCGCGAAGGCGTGCCGCGAAGAGTACGGTGATGAGCGCCAGCGGTCCGAGCGCTCGACGCGGGCTGCGATGCAACACGAGACTGATGAACGGCAGCGAGAGCGCCGTGAAGGTGACGGCTTGGGCGTGCCGGTGCAGCAGGCTGCCGCCGACCAGGGGGACGCAACCGACGGCCATCGTCGCCGGGTCCATCGCAAACGCGGCTCCCAGAGCGCAGGCCGCGCCGCGGCCCTTGACCACGGCGATGTGGCCACCCATGGCCGAGATGCCGACCGCCGCGACCGCGTTGTCGCCGGCGGCGTCCAGCCGAGCCGCCGTCGCGGGCGCGAAGGCCTTCAGCGCATCGAGCAGGAGCACCAGGGCTCCCGGCTTCCAGCCGATGCTGCGAGCCACGTTGGACGAGCCCACCTTGCCGTCGCCGAGATCCTCCAGGCGCTGGCCGGTGAGCGCCTTGGTGACCAGCTTGCCCGTCGGGACAGCGCCGACCGCGAAGCCCCCGGCCATGCCGGCCAGCGTGTGCAGCGCTCTCAGGCGTCTGCTGCGGTCAGCGGCACTCACCTGGTCGCCGCCCGCCGCAGGAGCTCGCGATAGCGCTCGCCGACCACGACCGGGGTGTGACGCGCCAAGGCCAGTTCGCGGCCCCTGGCGCCCATGGTCCGCCGCTGCTCGGGCGTCCGCCGCAGGAGCGACGCCAGGGCGGCGGCGACCTGCTGCACCGAGTGACCGTCGACGACCAGGCCCGTGTCGCCTTGTACGACGGCCTCCGGCGCTCCGCCGGAGGCGCCGGCGATGACCGGCAGGCCGGCGAGCGCGGCCTCGGCGAACACGATGCCGAAGCCCTCGACCTCGAGACCGCCCCAGCGGCTGCGACAAGGCGAGGCGAACAGGTCGGCGGCGCGCAGCCACTCCTTCATCGTCGTGTCGGCGAGCGCACCGGTGAGGTGCACGCGCTCGCCGACCCCGTGCTTCTGCGCGCGGTCGTAGAGCCCCGTCGCCAGCCTGCCCTCGCCGATGATGACCAGGTGCAGCCTGGGGAACTCCTGGCGCAGCAGGCACAGCGCGTCGATGAGCTTGTCCTGGCCCTTGCGCGGCACGAGACGGCCGACGCAGACGACGAGCTCCCCGTCGATCCCGAGCCGCTCGCGCAGGCGCGCGAGCTCGCCGTCTTCAGCCGGTACGAATGCGTCCACGTTGAGCGGAGGCCGCAGCACCTCGGCCGGCACGGTGCCGCCCGTCTGCTTACGCGCGGCGTTCGCCGTGTACTCGCTGACGGTGAGGAGCATTGCGGCGTTGCCGAGCACGTGCCTGAGGGCGTTGTTGACCCCCGGCACGACGCCGGGAAGCGTGACCTCGGCGCCGCCGAGGAAGACGACATAGGGGATGCCGTGGCGCTGCCGCAGGCGCGGCCCCAGCAGGCCCGCCGGCAGGGGATGGCCAAGCTGGATGAGCTCAGCTCCTTCGCGCTCGGCCATCTGTTCCACTGTGTGGAGCATCGCGTTGGTCGGCCAGAGCACCGAGCTCGACGCGCGGACGACAGTGTAGGGGTGGGTCGCGTCGAATGCGGCGGCGTCGATGTGCGCCGGCGCCAGGATCGCGACCTCGGACGGGTCGAGCGTCTGGATGACGCCCCAGTAGTACGACTGGGCGCCGCCGATGCGTGGCGGGAAGTCGTTGGTGACGAAGAGCGTGCGCGGCGCTCTATCGGCTGACGTGCTGGTGGCCAGGGCGGTCCCTCCACTGTCGTCGGCAAGGAGCATGTGTCGGCGCGTGGCCCCTGCCGAATCGGCTGAGCCTCACTCTACCATGACCTTCACGGAGGCTCGGCCCCGCAGGGGGACCCAACGGGATCGCTGGTTCCTCCGCGCGGGTGGTCCGGTCCGGATGGAGGCAGCCCGGTCAGGTGCCGGAGGCGTGGTGAAGCAACGCCTCGGTGACCGCGGCGCTGAGCACCTCCGGCGTCACCGGCTTGACGAAGTAGGCCACGGCGCCGGCGGCGAGGGCGCCATCCCGCGTGCTTTCGGGATCCCGTCCGCTCACCATGAGGACCGGCACCCCGGCCAGCTGCGGCAGCGAATGCAGGCGCTGCATCACTGTGATCCCGTCGCCGCCGGGCAGTCCGAAGTCCATGACGACGACGTCCGGGGGCTGCTTGACCGCCGTGGAGATCGCCGTCACGGCGTCTGTGGCCACGGCGACGTCGAAGCCCTGCCGGCGCAGAGGCGCCGCGAGCGCGACAAGCAATTCCTCATCGTCGTCGACGAGCAGCACGACCTTGCCTATGAGCGCCTGCGGGACCGGGCTTGTCGCCGTCTCGTTCTGCCGGGCCAGCGCCGATGCGATCTGATCCTCGGTCACCAGACCCATGTCCCGAAGGATGTCGCCGAGACGGCCGCCGCCGGGCGTGCCTGCAGCGCCGGTCGCCTCGGCCCCCACGTCTGCTCCCATGGCCACGCGCAGCGCCAAGACGAGCGCGTCCGGGTCTACAGGCTTCGTGAGGTACGCGGACGCGCCCGCCGCAAGTGCCTCGGCGCGGTACTTCTCTGGGTCGCGTCCGCTCATCATCACGACCGGCACGCCGGCGAGCTGCGGCAGAGCGTGCATGCGCTTCATGACGACGGAGCCCTCGCCTCCGGGAAGCCCGATATCGAGCACGACCACCTGCGGCCGGAGCTTGACGGCGGCGCTCATGGCGGCCACTGCGTCCTGCGCAACGGCCACGTCGTAGCCGCGTTGCTTGAGCGCGGCGGACAGCACCATGAGCAGGTCCTGGTCGTCGTCCACGAGAAGCACGAGGCACGGCGCGGTCACGATGGGTCCCCTTCTGCGACTGGCAGCGTGAGAGCCGCCACTACGCCGGAGCCCGGTGCGCTCACGAGAGCGAGACTGCCGCCGTTACGCTCCGCGAGGCAGCGGCAGATCCACAGGCCGGCGCCGAGACCGGGCACCTTCATCGAGCGCGCGAGCTCCCCGCGGAAGCCGAACTCGAACACCCGGTCCAGCTCCGCCGGAGGGATGCCGGGTCCGGTGTCCGCGACCTCCAGCGCGACCGTGCCGTAGCCGTCGCGACGAACCCGGACTGTCACACTCCCGCCGGAGGGCGAGTACGCCACCGCGTTGGCCACCAGGTCGGCCAGCATCTGGCGCACGTCGTCGCGGTCCGCCAAGGCCCTGGGTGTCGGCGGCGCCCCAGCGTCAACGACGATCGCGGCGCCCTCGAGCCCCTCTATCCGGCGCAGCGAGGCCAGCTCTTCGGCGACGTCGCCCAGCACGACAGACTCCGGAACGGGAGGGGCGACGGAGCAGTCCGCCCAGCCGCTGGCCACAGTGCCGGAGACGAGCGTCTCCAACCGGATCACGCTCCGCTCGAGCACCTCCAGGTACTCTTCCTGCCGGGGCGTCAGCTCTCCGGCGCCGCCATCGCGAAGCAGGGAGAGGAGCGGGTAGATGACGGCCAGCGGCGCTCTGAGCTCGTGGCGCACGTGGGACTGGCGCTCACGCGCCGCGTCTCTGGCCGCTTTGACGGCGGGGTCCTGGACCTCGGCGCCGGGGATGGTCTCGGTCATGCCGGTACTCTACTCCAGCGGGGCGCGCACCTGCACCGCGATCACGGACTGGGAGATGCCTGACGGCGCGAGTAGATCAGCGATTCATTGCCGCGGGCGTCCGAGAGGGTCAGCGAGTCGCCCTGGAGCCTGAACTTCTTCGCCGCGGCGAGGAGCCCGAGATACGTCTGCTCGGCCCTCATGTCCGGCTCGGGCCCGGCCATCATGGTGCTGACCAGGTCGCCGATGGAGAAGGAGCCATCGTCGCCCGCGGTGTAGGGCCCACCGTACTGGTTGACGGCCGACTTGCCGCCGACGCGGCCGTCCCCGAACTCCGCGGTGATGGTGAAGTCGTTGGGGTCCTGACTGCTCACCGACCAGGCCGTGAGGCGCCAGGAGCTGCCGACCAGAGCGGCGGCGGAGGTGGAGCCGTCGTGGCCCCCGCCCGAAGACCCGCCGGAACCGCTGCCGCAGCCGGCGCTCACCGCCAGGACCGCCAGGAGGACGCCGCCTGCAGCCACGAGTGCAACCCGCTTCGCTCCCATCGTCAGTCTCCTCACGCGAGGCGCATGCTGCATAGTGGTGGGCGATGCTGGATTTGAACCAGCGACTCCCTGCTTGTAAGGCAGGTGCTCTACCCCTGAGCTAATCGCCCGCGCGGCCCAGTATACGACGGGGCTGCGATGAAGCGCCCCACCTGGCGCCAAGCGGCGCTCGGACGGGCAAGGACATGGGCACGACGCCCTCCGTACGCAAGAAAGGGCGGGAGGCGCTTCCGGCCTCCCGCCCCTGGTTCGTGCCCCATGCCGCCCGCCTACTGCGGCTGCACCTCGCGCCACGTGTTCTTGATGCGCCGCACCATCGAAGGGAAGCGCTGGTCGAGGTTCGCGATGCAGTTGTCGTTATAGAGGATGTTGGGCGTTCCCTTCATGTCCTCGTTGGTGTTGGTCACCACCATGCCGTGGATGTCGCCGGTGCCGTGAGACGTGTTCATTGGGCCCTCAGAATAGATCACGCCCCAGAACTGTGCGGTGCCGCCCCAGCTCAACGTGCTGCCGCCGAGAACCAGGAAGATGCCTGGCTGTGCCTCTGTGTTGAGGTTCGTGTTGCCCTGGATCTTGATCTCGGTCGGCGTCGGCGGATCGATCACGCACAGACCGCTGCAGCCGCCCGTCGGCGCCCAGATGGGGTCTACCGGGCTTGCTTCAGCGGCGCCAAACGAGGTGAAGTACCGGCCGTTTGACTGCGCAGCAGAGACAAGCGCGTCAACCAGCGCCTGCGGGAAGACGTCCTCGAGTGGGCTGATGTTGCTCCCGGTGATCTGCGCGATGCCGGACTGTGTGATGCTGGACGTGTCGATGGTACCGCCCACCTGGACTGACGTCGTGGTCCCCGTCGGCGGCGCCACTTCGATGCGGATCTTGGGATTGTTGCCCTGGCCGTTACTGGTCAGGTTGCCTCCGGCCCAGAGAGGGATACCTCGCGGAAGCGACATCGTCATGTACGACCGCTCGACCTCACTGACCACCCGCGTCTTACGCTTGCCGACTCCCGCCTGCGCGACCATCCACATGATCCCATCGGGCTGGTTGGGATTGCCAGGGCTGCCCTTGTCGTAGTGGACCGAGGCGTCGATTGGGTCCAGATTGTCGTACCACTCCACGGTAATGAACTGGCCACTGGTGGGGTCGGGGTACTCGCTGGCACTGAAACGGTCACGGAATGCCGTCGCGTTGAACGTCGGAACGGCGGCGGCGGACGTGGGCCAGTTGCTGCCCAGGAGTGCCATCCCGGCATCCAGCCCCGCCTCGGTCACAGTGAAAGATTTGACGTGCTGCTGCGTATCGCTGGTCCCGCCTTGGACGTTGGCCGTGAGGGCCACCAGCGCCGCGGCGGAGATTGCGAGCGCCGCGACCACTCCGATAATCAGCACGAGGCCGGCGCCGCGCTCACGCTCGCGCATGTCGCTCCTCGTACCACATGGCCAACCCATCACATCACCTCGTGTTCCGCAGCTGCGCGGTGGTGCGCAGATGAGTGTACGTGGGCGACTTGCCCGGGTTCAGATCAATGAGCAGGTTGAGCTCGACGGCGCGGATCTGAGCGCGGTCGTCCGTGCCGCGCACGTCGCTCTCGTGCGCCAGAGTGCCGTCGCTGTTGTAGTAGATGTACGTGAAGACCGGGGTCGGGTTGGCGCTGCTGGGTGTGGTCAGATTGATGACGTTGGATGCCATCAGCTGCCCACCCTCACCGTCGGCCTGCTCGGACAGGTCGAAGTGCGACTCGGCGGTGTCGTCAATACCCTCGATGGAGTCGTCGTTGCTCAGGTCCTGGAAGCGCCAGAGCTGCCCGTTTGAATACAGGCGGTACATGACGAGGCGCGGAGTCACGTTGGCGAACTGGTTTCCGGTCTTGTTGAAGGTGGTGTAGAGCTCGATGTAGAACGGTCGAGCACGGACTATGCCGACCTCGCTGATTGCGGCCGGGGGCTGCTCGACATCGCGGATCTCACGCTCCATCCGCGCCAGCGCCAGGCGCACCGTGTCAATCGTCTCGTCGCGCTTGGCTGTGGTCGCATACGAGCGCGAGAGCGCGAACCAGCTCAGCAAGATCATTCCAGTCAAGACCACGCTGATGCTCGCCGCCACGATGAGCTCGACCATCGTCATGCCGCGCTGGTCCCTCACCCGCCTGGTCAGAGCCTCGTACGTCCTCCATCTGCAGTTCATCGCCGCACCACCAATCCCATCATGGGTAGGTCGCGGTTCCATTGCCGCTGCCGGTGTCGACGACCTCCGTCTTCATCCTGTTCGCGTCACTGAAGGTCGTCGACTTCATGAAGAACACGTTGTACTGACCGGCGGGGAGGTTGGTCCAGGTGATGCTGTTGCCGTTCTTCTTCACCCAGGTTCCCGAAGGCAGAGTGGTCGAGGCGGTGCCGGTCGTGGAGTACCACTTGGACGTGGCGACGTTCTGCACCCAGACGTAGGCCTGGGTCGTACTGTTGTTCGTGACTTTGATCTGGCGCAGGACGAGCGGGCCTGTCGTGACGGGGCCCGCACTGGCGTAGGCCGAGGAGTTGCCGGCCACGTCGACCGCGCAGACCCTGTAGGTGTAGGTGGTCGCCCAGTTCGCCGTGGTGTCATCGTAGACGACGCCTTGATACAGGACCTGCAGCTGCTGCCATGTGGAGCTGCCGCTCTGCTGGCGCTCGAGCGTGTATCCCGCGAGCCCGCTCGTAGGGGTGCCGGAGTCCGTGGACGTCGCCCACGTCAGGTGCACGACCGCCTGTCCGGAGACGGGACTTGCCGTGAGCGGCGACGGGACGCTCGGCGGGTCCTTGTCTGAGGCCGGGTTGGGGAGCGCGGTCACTGCGGCAGTGAACGGGCCGACGAGATTGCTCGTGTCGACCGTGCGCACCTTGTAGTAGTAGGTCGTCCCGTTCGTGACGCTGTTGTCCGGGTACGATGTCGTCGTCGCCGCCTCGCCGATCTTCGCGTAGCTGACACCGTCCGTCGAGCGATACACCTCGTACTTCAGCACGCTGCCGGAGGCGGCCGTGGTCCACGTGAGGACCACCTGGCCGTCGTAGCTGTTTGCCACGAGGTCGGTCGGCGCGGGCGGCGCCAGGTTCTCGTAGTACATGGCGATGCTCCACGGCATGCCCTGACTCCGTGAGCCGAAGCCGGCTACAGCTACTGCTTGAATGATGTACGTCCCGTTCGGCGCGTTCGAGTCATCCCACGAGTACTGGTAGTGGCCGGTGTCGGTGCCGCTGACCGGCAGGTCGACCTTCTGAGAGGCGACCGCCGTTCCGTTGGCGGGCGTGATAGTGAAGAGTACGTACCCGCGGTCCGACGCCGTCGCGCCTTGGTTCATGCTGGCGATGTCCTCGGGTGCGATGTAAGCATCAATGACAAGCGGCCCGCTGACGATCTGGGTGGTGTTCGTCGTGGCATCCGTCTGCAGCACCCCATCCGGGCCAAGGTCCACTCGAAGGATCTGCGGTCCGGCATACTGTTTGGAGATCATCGTACTGAGTTCCACGGGCTTCACAGGCTTTGGGGGAGCCGTCCATCGGGCCGTCACTGTGACTTGCTTGTACTTCTCTGTGCCGGGAGCGGCGCCGGCGTTGCCGGCGGAGTCGATGTAGTCGACGCGGTAGGAGACCACGAACGTGCGATCACCACCCCCGCCAGTCGTCCAGCTGACAGTGGTGCCGAACTGGCCGTTGGGGATGGTGTTGTTCGTGAGGGCGGTCTGTTCGATCTGGTCGTAGTCCAGCCCGCGTATCTTCTCGAGCTTGTCCTGCGCCAGCTGCAGCGCTGCATTTCGCACCAAGTCGCCCGAGGAGGCCTCGGATGCACTCACGAACACGGGCACCAGTGCCGCGAACGCAAGTCCTGCGATAATGATAGTGACCAACAACTCCACGAAGGTGAAGCCAGCTCCGCGGTCACGTCGGTCACAGGCCTGCCAGAAGTGCCTGTTCATATGCCCCTGCCTCCGGATAGACGGGGAGTTCTCTAGTCGCTCTATCGGCGGGAAGCGAAGAAGCATGAGCCCTCTCCGGCTCATCCGTTGCCCCACCTGGCGCATGTCCTAGTAGGTTCGCGCGCCCAGCCCGTCTACCTCCACCGTTCTTTGCCAGGAGTCCCGCGAAGGTGGGCAGACGACCATTGTGACACTACTCCTCAGGTGACGAAAGTTGCGAGGCGCCCGTTCGCGCCCTCAGGAGCCGGTGTTGCCGACAGAGACTACGCGGAAAGAAGAGACGGGGCGCCTGGCGGTTCTGGCGACCGCCCGGCGCCCCTGGGATCCTCACAGTTGCCTGTTCCGGAGGCAGAGAGGTGTGAGGACCTTCTTTGGCGAGGCGGCGGAGCCCCGCGTCAGCGCTCTAGTTCGCGTTGGGCGAGAGTTCCTGCCAGGTGCCAGGCACCAAGTTCGTCGATGTGGTAGCCGCGGTGAGCTGCAGATTGGCCAGCGCACGCGGGTCATACCCCACGTTGCCGTTGTTGGTGAACCGCACGTCGCCGGTGGACATGACGGCGCCGCGGATGAAGAACGTGCCGTCGCCGTCGTTGTTCAGGTTCACACCGCCGTCCATGTTGACCACGAGGCCCGTGAAGACCGCGTCAGCACTCAACTGGATCGCGCGCGTCGCCGACGTGCCGTCGTCGATGCCGAGGAGCACCATCGGGTCGTCAACGGTGCCGAAGCCGCCGCTGCCCGACGTCGTGATCTGCCCGGGTGAGACGAGGATAGGACAGAGGATCTGCGCGTTGTTGCCGGAGAAGGTGACCGCTCCCTGTATGTAGGTAGGCCCGAAGACGTGGCTGAACGGGCCGCCCGCCGACGTGAAGCTGCCGCCCACGTACATCGGGCCCGGCTCCTTGGTCGCGTCGGTGTAGTCCGTCGTTTTGACCGTCAAGGCGCCGCCCCAGTTGACGGTCCCGCCGACGTAAATGGGCCCGAACTGGCTGGTGCCCGAGGGTCCGGCGATCGTGAAGTTGCCGCCCACATAGAGGGCAGTGGCGTTGGTGTGGGTATTGCCGCCCAGTGTGAGATTGCCGGTCACGTACAGTGACCGGAAGTTGAACGTGCTCTCTCCACCACCGAGGGTCAGATTGCCGTTGACGACCAGGTCGGTGCTCGCGTTGTAGGTCTGCGGGCTGGTCTTCTGCAGCTGGGTGATGAGCGCCGAGTCCGCCACCGTGCCGAGAGCGTTCGCCTTGGTCGGTGTGCCTTGCTTGGACTGCGCGGTCATGGTGTCTATGGTGGCCGGCGGAAGAACAGTGCTCAGCGGCGGCACGCCGCCGGTCCCGGCCACTGCAGGGTTGATGCCGATCTTCGGATTGTAGACGGTACCGTTGGTCTTGACCTGGAGCGTAGTGGAGCCGCCATTCGGTGAGAGGTCCGTGCTCCAGTTGCCCGAGAAGTTGCCGCCTGCGTAGATGGCCGCGTTCTTGTCCGTATCGGCCACCCAGACGGTACTGTTGGGGTCAGGGTACTTGATGCCGAACGCGTCCCCGCCGCCGCCGGTGAAGGCGACGTCCCCGTCGCTGTAGATGGCAGCGGCGGGCAGGCTAAGCGAGCCGGTGGAGTTCACCTGGCCGACCAGCGTCCTCACCCGCGCAGTCTTGCCGTTGTAGGTGGTGGTGGCCTCCACCCAAAGCTTGCCGTCGGGCGTGCTGGGCGCAGTCGGCCCGCCCTTGTCCCAGGTGATGGCCTCGTTCACGGTGGCTTGGTTGTCGTACACCTTGATCGTGAGTGCCGGACGGCTTCCCGACGGGTACGTGGCGTCGTAGGCCGACGTCAGAGTGCTCTGCGCGAACCCGGTGTTTGCAGCCGGCCACGTCGTGGTGCGCACAGCCATCACCGCGCTGTCGAGGCCTGCCTCCGCGTAGTTGAAGGCCTCGTCGTGATGCCGATCGGCCGCCGTCGCACTCTGCTGGTTGGCGAGCACGAACACCGCCGTGGCGGCGAGGATGGCGAGCGTCGCAGTGATGCCGAGCAGCAGGATCAGCGCCGCTCCCGACTCGGAGGTGTGTCTCCGCATGGTGTTCCTCCTCAGTCCTGGGGGGCGTTGCGCGGCCGGACGGTCGTCTGGAAGTCCGCGTAGGTCGGGGCGTGGGACAGGTTTGCGTCCACCAGAAGGCGGATCTGGATCGAGATGATCTTGGAGAGGTCGGCGGTGGCCATGCTCGTAGCCGTGGTGAAATCGCCCGAGCCGTCACGATAGCCGTAGGTGAACAAAGGCGTGGGCGACCCTGTGCTCGGGACACTCGTGTTCACTATGTTGCGGGCGAGGATGATCTTGCGGTCGTTGTTGTCGAAGCCGCCGCTCGCATTGGTGTCGCGCTGCCAGTACAGGGTCTTCTGGGCAACGCCGCCGCCCGTGTCCAGGTAGATGCGGGTCAGCCGGAGAGCCGCGATTCCGGTCCCATCCGAACGCTGACCCGGGTCGTTGAACGCGGAGTAGTAGTCGACCTCCGTGGATGTGGCGACCGTGAACGGCGAGCTCGCCGGGGTGGTGATCGCCACTGGCTGGGCGTCGCGAAGCTCACGGGAGACGCGGGAGATCGCGTCCCTCGCCTCGCCGTTCGCATTGTCGGTCCGCACGCCGTTGGCGTAGGACCGCTGGAGCGACGTCCACCCCATGATCAGCATGGTCGTGACGACGCCGAGGATGATCATCGAGACGAGTAACTCGATGAGGCTGATGCCGCGCTGCCGGCGGCGAATGCTCGGCGGCCCCGTCATCATAGGCTGAACGTGTATGTCTGATCGCCGGTCGCGATGTACACAGTCTGGGAGAGGGTCCTCTCCTTGGATGCGTTGCCGTTCTTGTAGTAGTTGCAGGTCACCAGATAGCTACCGGCGGGGAGGCCGCTCCAGACAGAAGGTGAGCCGACCAGGGGAAACTGCTTGGCCGGCGATTCTGTGACGTTGGGCGTGACGTCAGTGCGCACCACCGTGACGCCCGACGAAGAGTTGACGTAATTCTTCGTGACCAGGATGGTGAGGCTGTAGGTGGCCGTGGACGTGGGGCTCGGCGAGGGTGACGGAGACGAGCTGTCGCTCGGCGAGGGTGACGGCGAAGGTGACGAGCTTGCGCTCGTCGCCTGCGGGTTCATGACAATGGTCGTCATCGTGACAGGCTGGACCGGCGCGGGCGGCGCGGTCCACGAGACCGTCACGCTCACTCGCTTGTAGTTGACGGCCCCGGTGCTCGGCACGTTGTCGACCGAATAGGCGACCGAATACGACCTGCTGGAGCCTGCGGGCGTGAAGGACGTCCCGAACTGCCCACCGGCGAACGTGCTCGACCGAAGGTGCGACGCGTCGTCGACTATCTGGTCGAACCCGAGCAGGCGGATCTTCTCGATACGGTCCTGGGCGATGTTGTTCGCAACGTTGCGTGCTTTGTCGCCGGACGACGCCTTCTGGGCACTTACGAACACCGGGACGAGCGCGGCGAAGATGATGCCGGCAAGGACGATGGTGATGAGAAGCTCGACGAGGCTGAAGCCTGCGGAGACTGGATCCCGCGGCTGCGGTCGAGAGCGCGTCGCCGAATCGCACCGTGAATGGTGATGATGGATAGATGTACCGGCGCGCTCCCTAGCGGGTGGCGCGCCGCCTCTCTCTGCCAGGCGGTTCATATGGTCTCCCCAGCTGCTTCAGGGGGAGCTCTGTGCGCGGGTGCCAGCGCCCGCGCTGCTCCACACAGAATGCTATCGGCAAGGAGAGGCGCGTCCATGAGGCCTGTCGAACCTCAAGCTCGCCACCAAGCAGACGAGCTGCGTCTGCCCTGCCGGGCTTTGCCGCCCCATCTTCTCCTTGGAGGGCGACTCTCCTACCATCACCAGAGTCAGGCGATTCCAAGCTGGAACATTCGTTTGGGCACCATGGGCGGGGTCGGTCGGAGACGCCTTGCCTCAGGGCAGGACGTCGACCAGGCGTGCCGCTACCACCAGTAGCGCCAGGTTGAGCACCAGCAGCGCGATGATAGCCGCGACCAGGACCCGTTTCGCCCCGACCCCGCGCTCTACCTGCGGCGAGCCAGTCGCGCTGCTCGCCGCTCTCGAGCCCACCCACGCGCGCGTGCCCTCGTCAGCCCAGACGAGGTGGCCCTGCCTGTCGTACTCCATGACGTCTGCGGCGGTAGCTGCCCCGTGGCCCTCGATCACGAACGCGCCGTCCGCCCACGTGATCCGTGTGCCCTGCCAGGCCGTTGTAGGTCCGAATGTCGCTATCAGCATGATTCGTCTCGAGTGGGATATCGACTGGGCGACGCGAGAGTGGACGGGGCGCCGGGCGGTTCTGGCAACCGGCCCGGCGCCCCTGGATCCTCACAAGTTGCCTGTTCCGGAGGCAGAGAGAGGGATGTGAGGATCGTCCTCATGCGGGGTCTGCCCGCGCCGCTTCAGTTCACCGGCAACTGCTGCCAGGAGCCAGGGACGGTCTGGGTCACCGTCGTCGTCGTCTTGAGCGACGAGGTCGCGATCGCCCCGACGACCGCCTGGTTGTAGGCGACGGAGCAGGAGTCGTTCAGGACTATGTCGCTCATCGACATCCCCGACGTGTGGGTGGGATCGTACGGACAGCCGGCGAAGACGGCGCCCTCGACCGTGGGTGTGTTGGGAGTCGTGTCGCCCGAGAAGTCGATGGTGGACTCGTTGATGACCATGAGCCCGTAATACGTCCCCGTTCCCTTCCAGTCGACGACCTGTGGGTAGATGCCGTTGTTGTCGCACATGAAGAAGAAGACCATCGGCTGCGTCCGTGAGCCGTACGTGACATTGCCGCTCCACTGGTTCCTCTCCGTGGTGCACAGCAGCGGGCAAAGGACGGTCGAGGCGCCCGTGCTGCCGAACACGACGCTGGTGGTGGAGTTGCCCGGGACCCAGATGTTGCCGTACTCGTCGTTGTAGGTACCTGTACGAGAGAAGTAGCGGCCCAGCCACATTGGCTTGGGCTGGGCGTCAGCGGACGAAGGATCGGCATCATACGCCACATAGTTGCGGGAGGTCACTGACGCAGTGCCGCTCCAGTTGACGTCGCCGTGGTTGGCAGACGGGTTTGAGCTACTGCTGTAGGCGGCCACGTACACCGCGCCCAGCCAATCCTTGATCGCGGTGGTCGCACCGCTGATGGTGAAATCGCCGTTGGCGGTGACGCCGGTGGCCTTGACGATGGTATTGCCGGAGAAGGTCAGGGCTTTGGCCGTGTTGCTGGTGTAGATGAGGCCGAACGTGTTGGTCGTGGTACCGCTGCTCGGCCCATTGATTGTGACGTCGCCGCCTCCGTAGAGATACGTCGGCGCGTTGAGCGTCACGGGGTATGTCGCGTACGTGGGGTGCCTACCCCCCGTAACTTGGGTCTCAGGGGCCACCGTCAGATCGCCGGCGCAGTAGATGGACCCCAGATTGTCGGCAAGGCCTGCGGCGTTGGTGGAGTTCTCAATCGAGAGCGCACCGCCGAAGTACGCCGACGTGGTCGTGACGTTCACACTGCCAGTTACCGAACTGCTCCCCGTGCCTGCCACATACAGCGGCCCGAAGGAGTCGGTCACGGTCGGTGTCCCACTCGACGTGTTCGTGATGGTGATGGTGCCGCCGACGTGCAGGGAGGTGGCGCTGAACGTGATCGGACCATCAATGGAGAGGTTGCCGCCCACGTACAGGTTCCTGAAATGGTACGTGCGCGCCGACGACGCGCTGATCGTCATGTTGCCGCTGCTCACCGAGGTCGGCAGGTAGAGGTCCTGGGTCGTGTTGCTGTAGCTCGCCCCTGTGATGGTCGACAGCAAAGTCGAGGTGATGGAGGTGTAGCCGGTCGATGTCCACGAGGCCGGCGCCGTCGGCGCAGACGCCGGGGTGCCTCCCTCCTGCGCCTCGTTTGCCAGGCTGGCCTGAGCGGCCTGGTCGAAGTAGTCGCTGAGGTACCCGACTGTGCCGGGCGAGATGAAGACGTTGGTGAACTTCGGGCTCGAGGTGTTCGGGATCTTGTGGTTCGGCGCACTGTTGTAGGTAGTGCTGCCGACCTTGACCGATCCGTTGACCTTGATGCCCAGGGATTGTGCACTGCTGCTGGGCGCCGACAGATTCGCGCCCGAGTTGAGCGTGAACCGGCCGACCTCCGCGTAACCGGACGACATCGACGTGGTCCAGGTGCCGCCGGCCGAGATGTAGGTGGGCATCGAGCCGTCTGCGATTGCGGAGCCGTCGGCATTGACCGCGTAGATGTCGCTGGTGTCGTTGAGCGTGATCCCGGTGTCGCTGTAGGTCACGGCCTTGGGCAGCGCCGCCGCGAACGGCATGGTCACCTGCTGGATGAGCACGCGTTCACGCGTCTTCCTCCCATCCGGAGCGGCACAGGTGGCGTCGACCCACATCCGCCGGTCGGCGTTGGAGTCCCAGAGGACCAGGCTGCCGAAGTCGATGTTCGGAACGTTGTCGTAAACCAGGTAGGTCACGGTCGACCCGGTCGGGAACTCGCTGTTGAACGCCGCCGCGAGATCCGTCTGCGTGAGCCACGGCGTGCCGGTCGGGGCCGTAGGCATAGGGCTGGCCACCTTGGTCATCTGGATGGCGGAGTCCAGCGCCGCCTCGCCGCCGTAGAAGGACTGCGTGCGCGAGCGCGTGATCTCAGTCGCCTTGCTTTCGTTGGCGATGACGAACACCAAGGTGCCGGCGAGCATTGCCAGCGCGGCGATCATGCCAATGAGCATGATGAGGGCCGCGCCTCTCTCGTTCAAATGCCTGCGCATGACGGTCCTCCTAGCTGCCGCTCGCGTTGCGGAGGCGGACGGTGGTCGTCGTGTCGATGAACTTGGGCGTGTGCGTGATGTTGGCGTCGATGATGACCCGCGCGCGCACGGCTACGAGGGTGCTCAGAACGAGGGCATTGTCGGCGTTGTTGGTCCACTGAATGGGGCTCGTGGACGAGGATCGCCATGCGTACAGGAACAGGTCGTAGCTGGTGTCGGTGGGGTGATCGTCGGCGAGGGACTTGTTGACTACGCTGCGCGCCAGGACGTAGGACCGGTCGCCACTATCGATCGTGTTGTTGTTGTTCGTGTCCCTCACCAGATACAGCGTCTTCTGGTCGCCGGTCCCGCTCATGTCCAGGTAGATCCGCGTGAGGCGCACGGCGGCGACACCGGTGCCGTCGGACGTGACGGCCGCCGAGCCCGCCGGCGAGTAGAACTGGACATCCCACGCACCCGCGTACGTGACCGGCGGGTCCGATACCGGCATAGCCGTGGCTGTGGCCGTCGGTGAAGCGACCGGCAGTACGTTGGGCTGCGCAGCTCGCAACTCGGTCCCGACGCGGGCGATCGCGTCGCGCGCCGTCGACGTCGCGTCGCTGGCCTGCATTGCGAACACCGCACCGCGCTGCAGGTTGACCCACACCACGACAAGCATGGTCGTGATGATGCCCAGGATGATCATCGAGATGAGGACCTCGACGAGTGTGAGGCCTGCCTCACGGCCGGCGTGTTTGTGCGGAGTGGTCGAGATCATGCCGCCTCAGTCGCCACCGGGGTAGGTGTCGAACTTGAGCCTGCCGCTGCTCCACATACGGAACGGCGGCGCGGCCATCACGTACGTCGCCTTGCTGCTCTTGCAGAACACCGAGTACGTGTAGTTCGGACCCCCGGTGAGGCCGGAGAAGATGACCGTGGGATGAGCTGCGCCGGGAATCGCGGGCGCCGTCGCGTCCGGTGTCGGCGACGTGGTGGCGTTGGGGGTCACGTTGGTCTGCACCCGCTGCAGCGTGACCCCGGGCGACACCACATACGAATAGGTGTCGAAGTAGACCGTGAGCGTGAGGTTGGTGGGCTCCGACTCGGTGACCGAGTTGTTGCCCGCGGAGGGATCGCGGACGATCGTGTGAGCAGACATGATGAAGTTGGTGTCCGCCCGGGTCACCGTGACCTTGACGTACTTCTGCAGCGAGGTCGGGTAGGGCGTCGGCGTGACGAAGTACTGCACGTCGTACGAGCGACTCTCGCCGTACAGCGAGTAGGTGGGTCCGAAGCGATCGTCCCCGAACGGGTTGGCCGTGGGACTCGGTGAGTAGTTGAGATTCTCCTCCGTGATGTCCGTGTAGGGAAGAAGACGGATCTGCTCGATGCGGTCCTGGGCGATGGTGTTGGAGTCCACGCGCACCTGGCCTTGGGTCGTGCGATCGAGAGCATTGGCGAAGAACGGGACCATCGCCGCGAACACCACGCCTGCGATGATGACCGTGACCAGGAGCTCGATGAGGCTGAAGCCGCGGGCCGGCCCGGTGGGGGGTACCGAACATTGCGCCGTCACAAGACGGCTGAATGGAGAGCGCATGCGCCCACCTCCGCTGCCAGGCTATGAAGGTCCCCTCATCGCGCCCCGTGCTGGTGAAACGCGGCTCCACCCGCAACCAGCGGATCCCGAGGCAACGGGATCAATGTGCACGTGAGTATAACGCCCTATTCGGACGGGGCAGGAGTATTCATGAGCGACAGGTATTGCCTCGTCCGGCAACGATACGTACTACATCGGGAGGATGTTCCCTCCCGATGCCGTGCTTCGAGGCTGAGAGCCGGCAAATCGATAAGGGACCGGTGGCGACAAGAGACGGAGGAACGACCCCCGGGACATCCGTCTAGAAGGGGTTGACGGCTACTTCTGCTGGAGGCGCTGCAGGTCCGTCAGGGCCTGCTGCAGCGCCTTGATGTGGTCGCCGTAGCCGGCGAAGTCGCCGGCCTTCAGGGCGGCCTGAGCGGCGTTGAACTCGGTGTTGGCGCGTGCGATGAGCGCGGCCGCCTGGGCGCTGACCGTGCCGGTCGTCCCGCCGGTCGTTCCGCCTGTTCCGGTGCCCCCGGTGCCGCCAGTCCCGGTACCCCCAGCGCCGGCCTGACCCGGCAGGACGCTCTGCCCGAACGCAGCGGTGAGCGCCTGCGCGAGCGTCGGCTCCATGGCCACGTACTGGTTGGCGTTGTTGCCGTTCTCGGCGGTGGCCGGCGCGCGGTAGAAGACGATCACGCGCTGGAGTTGCGGGATCTGGGTCTGGGTGGACTCCAGGTAGAGCGGCTGCACGTACAGTAGAGAGTCCTCGATGGGGACCACGAGGAGGTTGCCCAAGATCACCTGCGACCCCTGCTGGCCCCACAGAGTCCGCTGGGCGCTGATGTCCGGGTTCTGGTTGATGGCCGCTTCCACCTGGCTGGGCCCGTACACCAGGGAGCTCTTGGAGAAGAGGTAGTTGAGCGACTTGCCGTACTGGGGCTCATCCGAGCGGGCGCCCAGCCAGCTGATCATGTTCTGCCGAGTGTTGGGCACGAACGGCAGGATCAGCACGAACTCCTCCTTGGGAGAGCCGGGCAGCTTCATCATCACGTAGTAGGGCTCCATGGGCCCGGCCCCGGAGAGCGACACATTGGTCGGGATAGACCACTGATCGCCCTTGTTGTAGAGCACGTCCGGGTTGTCGACGTGGTACGTGGCGAAGACCTGGGTCTGGATCGTGAAGAGGTCCTCGGGGTAGCGCACGTGCTCGAGTAGCGCCGGCGGGAGCTGGCTCTCGGGAGTGAACAGCGAAGGGTAAGCCGCCTCGTAGGTCTTGAGGATGGGGTCGTTGGGGTCGAAGACGTAGAACTTCATGGTGCCGTTGTAGGCGTCGACGACGACCTTGACCGAGTTGCGGATGTAATTGACGCCATCCTGGGGCGTCGAGTACGGGTAGCGGTCCGTGGCGGTGTAAGCGTCCTGCACCCACCACAGGCGGCCGTCGGCGACGACCATGTAGGGATCGTGGTCGAGCTGGAGGAACGGCGCCGCGGCGTGGATCCTCGTCGAGATGTCGTTGCGGATGATGATCCGGCTCTGGCTCTCGATCGCCGAGGTGAAGAAGAACTTGAGCGTGCCGTACTTCGCGGAGAAGGCGAGGCGATTGAGCACCGGCGAGATGGGGATGCCGCCGCTGCCGGTGTACGTGGTGTAGACGTCGGTGTTGTTGGCGCCAGGGTAGTCGAACTCCTTGTTGTTGGTCTTCACCAGGCTGTAGCCCGTGCCGCGCTCGCCGTAGTAGATGCGCGGCTGCTTGATGTCAAGGCCCGGTGCGGTCACCGGCGGGATGTCCTGGATGAGGAAGTCCGGGGAGCCGTCCTTGGTCACCTGGTTCACGGCCGACATCGCCACACCGAAGCCGTGCGTATAGGTGATGTGCTGGTTGACCCAGCTCTGCGACGACGTCGGGAGCCCGGCGATGTTCAGCTCGCGGGCCGAGAGCATCGTCTGCGTGTAGACGCCGCCTACCGTGTAGCGGTCCACGTCGGCGTCCAGGAACGAGTAGTACGGCTGCAGTTCCTGCTGCTGCTTGTAGTTGGCGATCAGCGTCTGCGGGTCCCAGAGGCGGATGTTGTTCAGCGTCGCCTGGTTCGCGAGGAGCTTCTGCGGGGTGAGCGGTGTCTTGGGGTTCAGCGGGGTCTGCGTGATCTTGTCCAGGTTGTAGGCCAGACGGGTCGCGTCGATGTTGTTGGTGATGTAGGTGCGTTCCTTGGTGAGCTGGTTAGGGTTGACGATGACCGACTGGTAGATCGCCGGGACGATGCCTCGCAGCAGGATGAGCGCGACGATCCAGACGGCGATGGTGACGGGCCACCACTGGTGCCGCCGCCAGATGTTCCAGACCAGCACCGCGGCGAGCAGGAAGGCGATCGCCATGGTGACGTACGTGAGCGGCAACCGGATGTGCACGTCGGTGTAGCCGGCGCCGTAGACCGCGCCGGCGGTGGAGTAGAGGAGCCTCCAACCCCGGAAGAGCTGCCCGATGCCGACGACGACGAAGATCGCCGCCAGGATGGCTGAGAGGTGGGCGACGGCGCGGCCGCCGAGCCTGATGTCGAACTGGGGCATCTGCGGCGCTGCGGCGCGCTGGGCTCGAGCGAAGGGCGAGGCCGGCCCTGCCTCGTCGTCTCCTGCGCCACCGGCGCCGGCCGCTGACGGCCGTGCGTTTTGCGTAAGGTCGATGCCGCCCATCACGACGTGCATGATCGCGGCCAGCACGAGTGAGGCGATGAGCGCCCCGAGAACGAAGTTCTGCAGCGACTGCCACATGGGCAGCGAGAACACGTAAAAGCTGATGTCGTGACTGAAGATCGCGTCCTTCTCGCCGAACGAGGCCTGCTTGACGTAGAGGAGGAAGGTCTGCCACTGCGCGGAGCCCGAGACGCCGGCGAAGAAAGCGACCACGAGACTCACGCCCAGGCCGCCCCAGCCTACCCAGCGGCGCACGCGGTCGCTGCGCGGTTCGAGCAAGTCGCCGGCGGAGGTCACGCGGTAGCTGGGCGCGAGCCGGCGTGCGAGCTCGATGTTGAACTCGACGATGATGAAGAAGACCACGAAGGCGGCGACGCCCACGAGCACCTGCCACCAGAGTCGCGTCCAGAAGACGCCGCGGAAGCCGACCTCGCCGAACCACAGCCAGTCGACGTAGAAGCCGAGGAACCGGCTGCCGAAGGCGAGCACCAAGACTACGATCGCGATGACGATCGCCGTGATGATGCGGCGCCGGGAGCCACGGCCTCGCCGCGGCTTGGGCGGCTGCTTCTTGGGACGGAGCGGTCTGACGTTGTCCATACGCAGAGTATGGCACGTTCGAGCCGCGGAGGCGGCCTGCCGCGGTGATTAGTTGTGGACCGCCTTGTCGGCGCGGAGCATCGCCGTGAAGCGCTGGACCATGCGCGGATCCAGCTCGTTCGAGGCGCGTCTGCGAAGATCGTCGACGCTGTCGCCGTTCCGCGCGCCCGGGTCCCAGCTGCGGCATACGGCGAAGGCGCGGGCCACGCGGGGAATGTCCGCCCCGCGCCGGCCCTCCGGATAGCCGCCGCCGTCCCAGCGCTCGTTGCCGTACACGAGCGCCGCCACGGCGTTCTGACGTACCTCGTTCGCGGCGGCGGCGGTGCTGCCGCCGCTGCCGAGGACCGCCTGGATGCCGTCCTGGACCGCCGCGCCCGTCTCGTGCACGGCAAGGGCAGTGACGAGGCCGGCCGCCTCGGACTCGCTGAGCCCGATGAACGCGGCGAACCGGCGGCCGACGGCCGCCAGCTCGCCCTCGAACGAGGCCGCAGCGGTCGCTACGTCGTCGCTGTAGAGGCACACGCGGTTGCGGCCGACGGCCTTGGCGCGGAGCAGCGCGGCGTCGGCGGCCCCCAGCACCCCGTCCGCATCCTCCGCCGACTCGGGGTATGAGGAGACGCCGATGGACATGGTCACGTGCAGGTCGGGGTGGCCCGGGTCCAGCCGCGCCACGGAGGCACGGATGCGCTCCGCCAACGTAGTGGCCTCCTCGAGCGTCGTCCGCGGCAGGATCATCGCGAACTCCTCACCGCCGTAGCGGGCGAGGTAGTCGGACTCGCGCGAGCAACTGCGTAGCACGCCGGAGACCGCGCGCAGCACGTCGTCGCCTTTCTGGTGGCCGATGGTGTCGTTGACCGCCTTGAAGTGGTCGAGGTCCATCATCAGCAGGCAGAAGTGGTCGCTGTACCGCCCGGCACGGCTGACCTCCGCCTTGAGCGACTCGTGGAAGTGCTTGTAGTTGTGGATGCCGGTGAGGCCGTCGCTGATGGCCTGCCGCTCCATCTCCTCGTAGGTGCGCGCGTTCTGGATGGCGATGGCTGCCAGGTTGGCGAACAGCGTGACCGGCTCGAGGTCTTCGGCCGCGAACCTGCGGCCGCCCAGTCGGTCCAGGCACAGCACGCCGGTCACCTTGCCCAGGACGCGCAGAGGCACGACGATGCTGGCCTGCGGCACGTCCTCCCCGGTACCGGGGATGTGCACGCCGCGCGGGTCGCGCGCCATGTCGTTGACCAGCTGCGCCTCGTCGTGGCGGACGACCCAGCCGGCGAGTCCCTCGTCGATGGAGAGGCGGAACAGTTCGTTGAGCTCGGCGTTCTGGTCGCGCGAGTAGATGCACACCAGCTCGCGCGATTCCTCGTCCAGCAGACGGATGTCCATGGCGTCGTAGTCGACGATGACCTTGAGCATCTCGGTGATGCGCACGAACACCTCGCGCTGGTCGAGCGTGCTGAGCAGCAGCGTACTGAGGGTCATGAGCTCATGCTGGATGCCCAACTGGTCCTCGAGTCTCGCCGAGGTGGTCTCGAGCTCGTCGTACTGGCGTGCGTTACGGATGGCGAGCGCGGCCAGGTTCGCGAACAGGCGCGCGGGCTCCAGCTCGTGGCCCTCGAACGTGCGGCCGCCGAGCCGGTCCATGGTCATGATGCCGATGACCTCGTCCCCGACGGAGAGCGGCACCAGGATGCAGGCTTGCACCTCGTCCTGCTCGGTGCCGGGGATATGGACGGCGCGAGGGTCCGCGGCCATATCGTTGATGAGCTGCGCCTCGTTGTTGCGCACGACCCAACCGCTGATGCCGACGTCCATGGGGATGGCGAAGTCGATGATCTCCTGGCCGTCGTTCTCGTCACGGGCGTAGAGAGCGATGAGCTGCTGGTCAGCCTCGTCCACGAGACGCACATCCATGGCGTCGTAGTCGACGATCTGCTTGAGCGTGTCGGCGATGTGCTCCAGTACCTCCGTCTGCTCGAGCGAGGAGAGCACGGCGCCGCTGGCGCTCAGCAGCTCGTGGCTCAGCGCCAGCTGCTCGGCGAGCTGCCTGGAAGCCTTCTCGGCCTCCTGGTACTGACGGGCATTGTGGATGGCGATCGCCGCCAGGTTGGCGAAGAGCGTGACCGGCTCCAGCTCGTGCTCGGCGAAGTGGCGCTCGCCCAGGCGGTCGAGCGCGAGCACCCCGAGCACCGCGTCGCCGAGAGACAGCGGCGCGACGATGCTGGCCTGGGGTTCCCACTCGGTGCCGGGCACCAACGCCCCGCGCTCGTCGTGGAGCATGTCGTTGACCAGCTGCGCCTCGTTGTGCTGGACGACCCAGCCGCTGACGCCTACGTCCAGGGGGCTGCGCCAGGAGCGCATCTCCTCGCCGTCGGCCTCGTCAGAGTAGTAGCCGCTGTAGAGCTCCTGCGCCGCCTCGTCTACGAGTCTGACCTCCAGGGCGTCGTAGTCGATGATCTCCTTGAGCAGCGTCGCAATGTGCGCGAACACCTCGCGCGGCTCGAGCGTCGCAAGGAGGGCGCCGCTGACGTCGAGGATCGCGTGCTGCAGCGCCAGCTGGGCCTCGAGTGCCGCGGTGGCCTCTTCCAGCGCTTCGTACTGGCGCGCGTTCTCGATGGCGACTGCCGCATGCGTGGCGAACACCTCGAGTGACTTCACCAGCTCGAGCGTGGGCAACTGCCTGTCCGCGGGATCGAAGAGGTCCAGCACGCCCATGAGCTCGTGGTCCTTGTCATAGAGCGGCACGAACAGGTCATCGCTGCTGCTCCACTCGTCGTGGCGGCGCGGACCGAGATCCAGCTCCGGCAGGTAGTGGAGCTCCTCCTCGGTCCAGTCGTGCCGGCGGTGATCCACGAAGTACGACGAGCCGATCTGATGCTTCTCGAGGAAGAGCTGGTCCCAGATGCTCTTCGGCACGGGCCGTTCGAAGAGAACGCTGTCGTATTCGGGGAACTCACCGACGGTGGCGTGGACTGCGAACGCGCCGGACGGCTCGCGCAGATACACGCTGGCCTCGCGGAACCCGAACGTCTCGCTCAGCGCCGTGGCGATGACGTGGACGATGGCGTCCAGCGTGAGGCTCGACTGCAGCTGGTTGGCCAGCCTGATGAGGCCACGCAGCAGCTCAACCTCACCGCGCTCGGCCTTGCGACTCCTGGTGCGAAACGCCATCGTTCCCCCGCTGGCTTCCGGCCGGATCGAAGGGCGCCCACTAGTGTACGCCCCGTAACATGCCCGCGACACGGCCGACGCTCGCCTTGCCTACGTGACCCGTTTCGGCAGTCCCGGCGGATTGCTTGAGGGGAACAACCGCCTATGTCAGCTCTTCGCGGACTCCTCGAGCTTGAGGATCCGCCGAGCCTCGTCCGGCGTCGCGCAGGGACGGTCCCACTCCTGCGCGATGCGCGCGACGCGACCCACGAGCTCGGCGTTCTCCTTCGCGAGCACGCCCTTGTGCAGAAAGATGTTGTCCTCGAAGCCGAGGCGGACGTTGCCGCCCAGCGCGAGGGCCGTCATCGTCACCGGCATGTGCCAGCGGCCGATGCCGGTGCAGGTCCAGGTGGACCCCTCGGGGACGCGGTCCACAAGGAACAGCAGGTTGCGCGGCTCGCCGCTCATGCTGCCCGGCACGCCCAGCACGAAGTCCCAGTGCAGCAGCGGGCCGGCCGGGCCGTACTTCTTGACCAGCTTGAGCGCGTTGTCGATCTGCCCGGCCTCGAAGATCTCGAACTCGGGCCGCACGCCCTTCTTCTGCATGCGCTGGTAGAACTCGCTCATCAGCGCCGAGTCGTTGAAGAAGACGTCGTCGCCAAAGTTGGCCGTGCCCGTCGTGAGCGACGCCATCTCCGGTCCGAGCCCCAGCGGCTGCAGGCGCTCGTCGGCGGTCATGCCCATGGCGCCGCCGGTGCTCGTCTGGATGATGATGTCCGTGCGCTCGCGGATCGCCTCGATCGCCGCCGCAAAGACCTCACGCGCCTGAGTCGGGTTGGCCTCGGCGTCACGCACGTGCAGGTGGTACATCGCGGCCCCGGCCTCGCGACAGCGCGCCGCGTCGGCGCCGATCTCGGCGGCCGTCACCGGCAGGCCGGGCTGAGCGTCCTTGGTGGTCTCGGCGCCGACGCCGGCCACGGTGATGATGAGCTTCTCCATCGTCTACCCCTCGTACGGGAACTGCTGGTGCACGAACGCCAGGCTCTCCTCCACGACCTCGAGCGCCCGATCCAGGTCGGACTCGGTGTGGCGGTAGCAGATGTACCAGTGATGGTACGGCTGCACGAAAAGCCCGCGGCGGATGCACTGCGTGTAGAACTCCGTCCGCCGCTCCTTGTACTTGTCGTCGGCGTGGTCGAAGGTCAGGAACGGCATCGGCGGGATACCGCTCTTGGTGACCGGCACGCCCGAGCCGTCGACGATCGCGCCCAGCTTCTCGAGGAAGCGGGTGCCGCGCTCCCAGATCGCGTCCTGTACCTTCTCGCGCTCGAGGATCTCGAGGCACTTCATGCTGGCCGCCATCTCGAGGCTGTTGGGGAAGTAGGTGGAGCTGAGGAAGGCGTCCTTGACGTACACGCTGAGGATCTCACGCTTGCCCACGAGCGCCGCGATCGAGTAACCGTTGGCCATCGCCTTGCCGACCGTGGTGATGTCAGGGGTGACGCCGTAGCGCTCGCTGGCGCCGCCCATGGCGGCGCGGAAGCCGGTGCGGATCTCGTCGAAGCAGACGGGCGTGTCGTTCTTGTGGCAGAGGTCGACGACCGCCTGCAGGTAGCCGTCCGGCGGCGCGATGATGGGCAGGGCCATCGGGTGGCCGACAGGCGTGATGATGACGCCGCCGATCTCGCCCGGGTTCTCGGCGAAGACGCGCTCGAGGTCGGCGATGTCGCCGTAGTGGAATTCCTTCGTCAGGTCGGACACGGCCTGCGGCACGCCGCCGTGGTGCTCCACGCACCAGTCGCCCCAGCCGTGGTAGCCGCAGCGGGCGATCTTGTCGCGGCCGGTGTAGGCGCGCATGGCGCGGACGGCCGCGTTGGTCGCGTCCGAACCGGTCTTGACCAGGATGGTCTGCTCGCCGCAGGGCATGATGTCGGCGAGCCGCTCCTCAAGCTGGTTCTGGAGCGGCTGCACGAGGCTGAAGCAGAAGCCCTTGTCCATCTGCGCCTTGGCGGCGTCGTTGATCTCGTCCTCCACGTAGCCGAGGATGATCGGCCCGTAGGCGCAGAGCATGTCGATGTACTCGTTGCCGTCCACGTCGACGATGTGGCCGCCGTGGCCGTGGGTAATGAACACGGGGTACTCGCCGACCACGAAGTTGTAGGGCCGGCGGATGCCGCCGACGCCGCCGGGCGTGAGCCGCTGGGCGTCCTCGAGCATGGTCATGGACTGGGTCAGATTCAGTTTGGGGGCACTATCGACGGGCTTCGTCATGTGGGCTCCTTTGGGACCGGAGAGGCGACGCGAGCGGCGGCACGGACGGTGTGCCGTCCGCCCTCCGTGAGGTTCGGGGTAAGCGGTGACGGCTCAGGACAGGCAGTGACGGCCGGGTTTCACCCGGGGTCCGGCCAGAGCCGGCCATACATGAGAAGGACGGTCACGCGAAAGCTCCCTCCCGAGACTGCGGCCGGCGGCGGGGACCGCCTCCGGCCTGTCCTGCGAGCGTATCGGATACGCCGCATTTTGGCATCCCGCACGCGTGCGCGCGAGGGAGAGCGGCGCGTCCGGTGTCCGCCAGGATGTCCAGCGGCGCGCGTCGGACTGTGCCCTCATGGCGCCGGCTCCAATGACTCGGCGCCCTCCTCCTCGTGTTCCCCGAGCAACACCACGAGCAGGCCCGCGACCACGATGAGCGCGCCACCGACGACGGTCCACACGGAGATGGCCTGGCCCAGCAACAGCAGCGCGTAGACAGGCGCCGACACCGGCTCGAGGTACCCGAGGATGGCGCTGTGCTGCACCTTGATCATGCCCATCCCCTGGGTCCACATCAGGTACGCGAGGGCGGTGCAGACCACGCCGAGGACCAGGCCGGCGACCAGGTCGCGTGTCGTCAGCCGGTGGCCGGCCCCCACCGTCTGCCAGAGCGCGAGCGGTAGCAGGATGAGCGCGTCGAGCCAAGCCTCCGTGAAGACGATGGTCACCGCCGAGATGCGCTTGGTCAGGTCCTTGACCAGAAGCTGGAAGACGGCGTAGCCGACACCGGCGAGCAGGCCCGCCGTGACGCCCCACGGCGAGACCGCGATGCCCTCGCCGAGCAGTGAGGGCGCGAGGATGACCGCGAGGCCGGCCAGCGCGATCGCCAGCGCGGGGTAGACGATGCCCTCGGTCCGGGCGCGGAACACGCGCGGCGCGATGAGCGCCACCCACACCGGGGCCAGGAACTGCAAGAACATGCCGATGGCGACGCTGGTGCCGCGGATGGCGACGAAGAAGAGCAGCAGCGTGAACGCGTCGATCACGGCCATGAGCAGCAGGCGCGGCCAGACGGAGCGGGCTGCGGCGCCTGCGAGCGGGCGGCGGCGGGCGAAGATGATGCCGAGCACGATGCCCGCCGTGGCGAAGCGAAGCACCAGCAGAGCACTCTCGGGAGCGGTCGCCCACTCCACAAGAGCGCCGATCAGCCCCATGATGAGGAACGAGCCCGCGACCAGAAGATAGCCTCGCGCGGCGCGGCTCATCACAGCGGCTCCGGCTCCGTCATCGCGGCGGCAGACTCCTCGCCCTCGCCGCGCCCGAAGACCACGATTGCCAGCCCGGCGGCCAGGATCATCGCTCCTCCGACGAGCGTCCACAGCGTCGGCAACTGGCCGACCAGGAAGACGGCGTAGAACGGTCCGGCCACAGGCTCGATGTAGCCGAGGATCGTCACGTGCTCCACGCGCACGCGCTTGGTCCCCATGATCCAGAGCGTGTAGGGGATGGCGGTGCAAAAGACTCCCATGACCACCGCCGCGATCCACGCCTTGCCGTCCAGTTCGTAGCTCGTGCTGTGGAATTGCCAGAGCGCCAGGGGAAGGACGAACACCGCGTCGAGCGTAGCCTCGGCCATGGAGATCGTCGACGAGTTGACGATTTTGGTCAGCCCCTTGACCGAGATCGTGTACGTCGCGTAGCCGAACCCGGTGAACAGCGCCGCCAGCATGCCGAGCATGGAGATCTTGACGCCCTCCCCGAGGAGGTCGGGAACCAGGATCACCGCAAGGCCGGCCAGGGCGAGGCCGAGCGCCGGCCACACCACCGGCTCGCGCTGCGACCTGAACAGGCGCGGAGCGGCCAGCGCCACCCACACCGGCATGAGGAACAGCATGAACATGGCGATGGCGACGCTGGTCGTGAGCACCGCGTAGAAGAAGAGCAACAGCGTGAGAGACGACATCGCCGCCATGAGGACAAGCCGCCAGGCGGCTCCCGGGCGGCGCCAGTCGCTGAGCATCGGGCGCCGCAGGAACACCACGCCCAGCGCCAGCGCTGCGAAGGCCATACGCAGCGAGAGGATGATCGCCTCCGGCGCATCGGCCCAGGCGACCAGCGGCGCACTCCCGGCCATGCCGAGGTAAGACAGGACGACGATGAAGTAGCCGAACGGGTCGCGGCGTTGCGGCGAGGTCACAACGGTTCCAGCTCGTCCTCAGCCCTGCCGAACACGACCACCAGCACGCCCGCGAGGAGGACGAGGGCGCCGCCGGCGGCGGTCGCAAGCGTCATCCCTTGCCCCAGGAACACCCAAGCGACGACCGGGGCGACGACGGGGGTGAGGAAGCCGAGGATCGCGCTGTGCTGCACGCGGATCCGGCCCACGCCCTCCACCCAGAGAGTGTAGGCGACGGCCGTGCACACCAGCCCAAGGATGGCGGCAGCGACCAGATCGCGTCCGGTGATCGACAGGCCCGAGGCGGCGACCTGCCAGACCGCCAGCGGAAGGATCACGATGGCGTCCATGGTCACTTCGACGGTGACGATCGTCGTGCTCTCCAGCTTCTCCTCCGTCAGGGTCTTGACCAGCAGCTGGAAGAACGCGTACAGCCAGCCGCTCAGCAGCCCAACGGCGATCCCTACCACCGAGAGTGAGGCGCCTGCGCCCAGCAGCGACGGCAGGATGATGACGATGAGGCCGCCGACCGCCACCCCGAGCGACAGGTACACGAGCCTCTCCGTACGCGAACCGAGGAGGCGCGGCGCGAGCACCGCGACCCAGACGGGCTGCATGAACAGGAGGAAGGTCGCAACAGCGACCCCGGTCAGCCGGACGGCGAAGAAGTAGGCGAGAAGAGCGCCGCCGTCCAGCGGGCCGATCAGCAAGAGCTTGAGCCAGAGATCACGCCGCAGGAACACGGCGAACGGCCGGCGGCGCCAGAAGACCACGATGAGAGCGGCGGCGGCGAAGGCCATGCGCAAGACGACCAGGATGCTGGACGGCGCGTCCGCCCAGGCCACCAGCGCGCCGCTGAAGCCGACGAGGATGAAACAGGCGGCGACCAGGCCGTACCCGGTCAGGTCCCGCCCTGCTGCTGCTGTTCTCAACTCACTCCCCCGACCGCACTACCCCAGCGGCTCCAACTCCGGCTCGCCCCGAGCGTACAGCACCACGAGGATGCCGGCAGCCACGATCAGCGCCCCGCCGGCGACCGTCCAGCCGCTCGGCACCTGACCGAGGAAGAGAAGCGCGTAGAACGGGGCGCTCACCGGCTCGACGTAGGCGATGATGCTGGCATGCTGTACGCGGATGTAGTGCAAGCCGTGCATGAACAAGCTGAAGCTGAAGGCCGTGGTCACGAGCCCAAGCAGCGCCGCCATCAAGAGGTCGACGCCGGTGTAGCTGTAGTGGGCGGCACCTACCGCCAGCAGGCCCGGGACGAGCATCACCGCGGCGGTGAAGGCGCTCTGAGCGAACACCACCGGCGTGCTGCGCACGCGCAGGCCGCGCAGGCTCTTGGCAAACAACAGGTACACCGCGTACATCACCCCTGCACCCCAGCCGCAGAACAACCCAGGAGCGGACAGCTTGACGCCATCGAGCACCAGTCCCGGCACCAGGATCAGCGCCATGCCAGCCAGGCCCACCGCGAGGGCCACGTACACGACCGGCTCCGTCCTCTCCTTGAGGACGCGCGGCGCTACGAACGCCAGGTACACCGGCGCGAGGTAGCTGAGGAAGATGGCGACGGCGACCCCGGTGTAGCGGATCGCGAGGAAGTACAGGATCAGGTTGAGAGACAGCGCGATGCTGATGCCGACGATGCGCAGTGGGGCGCCCGGGATGCGGAGGTCGCGCCAGCTGCCGGTGGCCGCCACGACGGTGCCGAGCGCAGCCGCAGCGAACGCCATGCGCAGGCACAGGAGCATCGTCGCGGGCATGTCGGCGTACGTGACCATGACGCCGATAGCGCCGTTGGCGAGGCTGGCCAGGCCGACCTCGAGGTAGCCGCGCAGCCTTTCCGGCGACCGGCCGGCGGCCATGCGGAACTCCGCGGAGACGCTCACGTGAGTGGCTCCAGCAGCGACTCCGGCTCTCCCCTGCCGAACACGATGACGAGGATGCCGGCGACCACGATGAGAACGCCGCCGGCGTAGGTCGTCAGCGGCGGCGCCTCGCCGATGAGCAGAAAGGCCCAGAGCGGCGAGGTCACCGGCTCGAGATAGCCGAGGATGCCGGCGTGCTCCACGCGCACGTAACGCAGACCGTCGGTGAAGAGGCTGAAGCAGAGCGCCGTGTACACGAGGCCGCTGATAACGACGATCCAGACGTCCGTCCAGGTGAGGGAATACCCGGCGGTGATCGTCTGCCAGACCGCTAGCGGACTGAACAGGATGACGGACCCGGCGCAGTAGAAGAACGCGAAGGTGGAGCCGCGCACGCCGGCGCCGCTCATGCTGCTGACGAGCATCATCGCAGTGGCGAACATGAGACCGGCCAGCAGGCCGAAGACGATGCCGGAGACGGTGACGGCCCCGTCGCCGGCGGTCGCTGCCGGCAATACGAGCAGCGCCATGCCGCCAACGGCGACGGCGACGGCGATCAGCTCCGCCCGGCGGCGACGTGTGCGCAGCACCCACGGCGCCAGCAGCGCGACCCACACCGGGGCCATGTACTCGAGCGAGACGCCGACCGTGACGTTCGAAGTCCGGATGGAGGCGAAGTAGAAGATCATCTCCAGCGCGACCACGAAGCCCAGCACGACCATCCGGCGGATGCGGCCCGACCGCCGGACCTCCTCGACCCCGCCGGTCAGGAAGAAGACGACGGCGAGCGCGATGCCGGCCAGCCCCATCCTCAGAACGAGGAGCAGGCTGGCCGGCATCGTCGAGATCTGGATGAGCGTCGCCGAGGTCCCGAGGATCAGCGACGACGCGGCGATCTCCGCGTATCCGCGAAGGCGGTGATCGGCTCTCGTGGGCGCCGCGTCCCCCGGCGCGGCCCCCGATGCGCCGTCACCCGTCAATCGGCTGCGAACCCGAGACGACCGGAGAAGACCTCCAGGAACCGCTTGTCGGTGGCCAGATCGAGGAACTCGATCTTGTCGCGCACCTTCGCCATCCTGGTCCTCGCCCCGACGTCGATGAGCGCCATCTGCGCGCCCACGCCGGCGGCGTTGCCGACGAACGCGACGCGCTCGGTCTCGACGGGCGGGAACAGGCCGAGGTACTGCGCCGCGGCCAGGTCGAGGTAGTTCCCGAACGCCCCGGCTATATAAACCGTATCGAGCGCCTCGAGAGAAACATCCAGGCTCTGCATGAGCAGCTCCCAGCCGGCGTGAATGGCGCCCTTGGCGAGCTGCAGGCTGCGCACGTCGTGCTGCGTGAACACGATGTCACCGTGCGGGCCGGTGGTAAGCAGGTACTCGTTGCCCTCCTCGCCCTTGCGCACACGTGGGTGGTCGGCCTGCATCCGCCCGCTCTTGTCGACCACGCCAGCGTGTACGAGGCCCGCGAGCAGGTCCACCACGCCGGAGCCGCAGATACCGATAGGCTCGGCGCCGGTGATAGTGACGATGTCGATGGCTTCGCCCTCGGGAGTGATCTTGACGCGCTCGATGGCGCCGGCGACGGCCTTCATGCCGTTGCGGATCTGGTAGCCCTCGAAGGCAGGCCCGGAGGCACAACTCGTCACGGTGACGCGCCCGTCGTGGGCAAGCGCGATCTCGGTGTTCGTGCCGATGTCGATTGCCATGGACGGCTTCTTCTTGTCGGCCAGGTGTGTCGCCGTGACCACAGCGAGGGCGTCTGACCCGACGAACCCGGCGATGGGCGGCGGGAAGTGCACGCCGCCGTCCGGGTTCATGTGGATGCCGAGCTCGCTCGCCTTGTAGGTGAGCGGCTCGGCCGCTGCCGGCGCGAATGGCGCCTGGCCGAGGCCGACGGGAGAGAGGCCGAGGGCGAGGTGATGCATTGCGGTGTTGCCGACCACCGTCATGTCGCAGACGTGGTTGGGGTGCACGTCCTGCCGCTCGTACAGCACCTTGAGGTTGGCGTTGATGCCCTCGCGGACGGCCGTTGCCAGCAGGGCCGTCTCGTTGTGCTGGGCCGCGTGGGCGATGCGGCTGATGACATCCTCGCCGTACCGCATCTGCGGGTTCTCCACGGCCTCCTGGTCGATGAGCGCCCCGCGCTTGAGGTCGAACAGGTACGCGATGACCTTCGAGGTGCCGATGTCCACTGCAACGCCGTAGCACTCGCACTCCCTGTCGCCGGGGTGGACGTCGATGACGCGCTTACCGTACTGTGTCGCCGTGACCCTCCACTTGCCGTCGCGCAGAGTGGCCGGCAGCTCTTCGAGCACGTGCAAGGGCACCTCGACTCCACCAAGACCCTGGTCGAAGCGCTCCAGATCGGAGCGCTTGTCGGCGAGCGTCGGCGGCTCGAGCTGGATGGCCCTGGTGGAGACGGCGGGGTGCGCAGCGCCGTGCGTGAGCTGCGAGGTCGTGAGGATCTGCCGCTGCCCCGCGGTGCCGCGCACCTCAACGCTCACACGAGCTGAGCGCGGGTACGCCTGGCACGCCAGGCGCCAACCCTCGTTGCGGAGCTTCTCGGGAATGCGCTTGAGCTCGCGCTCCGTGGGCGTCGTGAGCTCGCCGGAGCCGAGGCGGACGAGGCACTTGCCGCAGGTACCGCGGCCGGCGCAATCGGTCGGGATGTCGATCTGGGCACGAATGAGCCCCTCGAGCAGGTTCTCCTGCTCGTCGATGGTCAGGGTGAGCCCAATCGGCTCCACAAAGACTTTCGGCACTGTCTCTCCTTGCGTTCCGTGAAGACGGGCGGGCGGCGCTTCCGGCCGCCCGCCCCGCCGGCGGACTCTACATCCGCCGGAGCTCCCCCCGGTCCTACCCCACAGGCTCGGCGCTCAGACCTCGGCGCTCAGGGCTCGGGCTCCACTCAGGCCTTGGCCGCCTCGCCGAAGATGTCGGCCATGCGGTTCTTCCGGTCGATGACCTTCTGCATGCGCGCGTCCCAGACCTCGCTCAGTGTCGGACCGTGACCTGCGTCGAACATGCCGGCCACGCCGGATCGCGTCTTCTCCTCGCAACCCTCGCAGTGGCACTCGCCCGGGACGTAGTCCTCAGGCTCGGTGTATTGGCTGATGACGCCTTCGTAGTTGCGGAGGACGACCTTGCCCGGCGCCTGGCTGATGACGTAGTTGGGGAACACCGGCGTCTTCCCGCCGCCACCGATGGCGTCGATGATGTAGGTCGGCACGCCGAAGCCGGTAGTGTGGCCGCGCAGACTCTCGTAGATCTCGATGCCTTTGGCGACACTGGTGCGGAAGTGCGCGGTGCCCTGCGCGAGATCGCACTGGTAGTAGTAGTAGGGCTTGACGCGGTACTGCAGCAGCTTGTGCGAGAGTTTCATCATCACGCGCGCGTCATCGTTGATGCCGCGCATGAGCACGGTCTGGTTGCCCATCGGGATGCCGGCGTCGTTGAGCCGGTCACAGGCGAGCTTGCTCTCGGCGGTGAATTCCTGCGGGTGGTTGAAGTGGGTGTTCAGGTAGATCGGCTGGTACTTCTTGAGCATGGCGACCAGCTCGGGGGTGATGCGCTGCGGGCAGACAACGGGCATGCGCGAGCCGATGCGGATGATCTCGACGTGGTCGATGGCGCGCACGCGCTGGATGATGCTCTCGAGCTGCGCGTCGCTGAGCACCAGCGGGTCGCCGCCGCTGATGAGCACGTCGCGGACCTCGGTGGCGCGCTCTATGTACTTGATGGCGTTCTCGATCTCGGTCTTGGCGACGATGTCCTCGGTGCCGCCGACCAGGCGGCGGCGCGTGCAATGGCGGCAGTACATGCTGCACATCTCGGTGACGACGAAGAGCACGCGGTCCGGGTAGCGGTGCGTGATGCGCGGGGTCGGCGAGTCGAAGTCCTCGGAGACGGCGTCCTCGAGATCCTCGGCGTGGAAGACGAGCTCGGCCGGCGTCGGTACGCCCTGCATGCGCACGGGGTCTGTGGAGTCGTCCGGGTCCATGAGCGACGCGTAGTACGGCGTGACGCTGACGCGGAACTTGCCCATGCAGGCGTCGAGGTCCTTGCGCTGCGCGTCGGTGAGGTTGAGCACGCTCTCGAAGTCCTCGGTGGTGGTGAGGCGGTTGCGCAGCTGCCACTTGTAGTCGTTCCAGTCGGCGTCGCCGACGTCCCTGAATCGCGGGATGCTCTTGCGGTCTCTGATCATCTTGGCGTCTCCTTCTCCGCGGCCCCCTGACCGCCACGGCTGGTGGATCCGGTGACGCCCCTGCCTCCACGTGGCGGGGCGTAATGCACTCGTGTATACGGAGTTTACAGCGTCGGCGGGGACGCCGCCGCAGTGGTCCGGGGCGCGGCGGGTGCGCCGCAACCGCGCCCGCGAGCTGCTAGAGGCCGGGGCCCGCGACGATGCGCTCGATGACCCCGCGAGCCTCGGCGCCGAGCGGCACGGGAGTGTGCTCGGCAAGCAGCTGCTGCGCGAGCGCGGTCGCCTTCTCGTAGGAGCTCTCGCGGCCGGAGGCGACCCAGGCGTCCCACATGGTGCGGTCGAGCAGGCGGGGGCGCCACACCTCCTTCATGTGCCGGCGGGTGTGACGCTGGCCGAGGTAGTTGCCGCCGACGCCGACCTGCTTGATCGCATCCACGGCGATCGTCTCGTCCTCCACCCGGATGCCGGCCGCGATGAAGGCGTTCCAGCTGAAGATCTCGGTGTCCATCACAAGTTGATGCGGGCTGAAGGCCGCGGCGGCGCCGAGCAGGCCGGCTCCGCCGGTCACGTCGGCGCCCGACGCCGTGGTGGTCATCGAGGCGAACGCGTCCTGCTGGCAGGCCTGCCAGTCGGGTTCGTGACTGGTGGTGCGCATTCCGCCGGCCACGAGCGGCAATCCCACATGAGCGGCGAGCTGCGCGGCGGCGATCTGGAACAGCGACGCCCGCGGGCCGGCCGGCGGGATGCCCGCCGACGCAGGATCGGCGACGCAGAAGAACGGCGCTCCGGGAGCAGCGGCCTGGACGGCCGCGCAGCCGGCGAGCACGCCGGCGTGATGGCGGACCAGAGCGGAGCCGAGGTCGATGGCCGCGGGCGGAGCGTTGGCGGCAGGCGCGAGAACCAGCCCGACGGGTAGACCGGCGCGCGCGAAGACGAGGGCCGCGTCCAGAGCGTCGGAGCCGCCGCAGAACGAGAGCGGCAGGCCGCGGCCTCCTTCGGCCGAGCCGGCAGCCGCCTCGGCCGCCTCGACGGCGGCTTCGGCGTCGGAGGCGGAGGTGAGCAGGCCGGCCATCACATGCTTGCTCGTACCGGCGAGGCAGTGCGCTACTCCGGCGACGGCGGACACGCCGGCCGCCCGCAGCGGCGGGCCGGCGAGCACGGCCACCTCGGGCAGCGCGTCCGCGAGCTTGACGGCGTCGTCGAGATCGGCTGCCGTCGCCGGCACGGAGTCTCTCGCGGCGAGGCGGCGCACACGCTCGGGCACGCCGGCCGGTCCGGCGGTGGCGGCGCCGGCGGCCAGCCACACATGGCCGGCGCCCAGCGCGACGTCGCGCTCGGGCACGCGCCCGGCGAGGACGAAGCCCGAGGGCGCCGACTGGGCCGCGGCCTCAGCCGCGCCGCCCTCGGCGCCCAGCAGTTCGACCGCAGCCGCGTGCACGAGATCCACGTCGTCTTCGCTCATCACGCGCAGTGTGAGGCGTGCCTGTGTGGTCAGGATGGGCAGCGCATGCGTAGTCGGCTCGGTCATCGGCTGCTCCCTTCTGCCTCGACGAGCACGGCCTGCAGCCGGTCGCGGATCGCCTGGTCCAGTGAGAACGCGCGTGGCTCCTCGCGAAGCTCCTGAGCGCGCGCCGCCACCCGCTCCTTGAGTGTCGTCGCGCCCGCGGCTGCCCAGCGGTCGTGTGTGGCGCGGTCGAACAGCCGCGGCTGCCAGGTCTCGCGGTGATGTTTGCGCGTGTAGTCCCGGCCCAAGTGACTGCCGCCGGGTCCGACGGCGTCGATCTCGTTCAGCGCCAACGCCTCGTCGTCGACGCCCACCTCGACCAGCAGTGCTCGCGCGAACCCCACGAGCTCATCGCCCAGGACGATCGTCTCATAGCTGCTCTGCAGGCCACTCTCGAGATAGCCGACATCGTGCAGCAGCGTGGCGCGGCTGAGCGCGCCGAGAACCGCCGTGATGCCGGCCTCTGCAGCCCACTGCTCGTCGAAGCTCTTGGCGTCCGCAACCGCCGCATAGGCGAAGCTCGGAAGCCCGTAGAAGCGAGCCAGGTCGGTGGCCGCAGCGTTGCCGAGGAAGTGCTCGGGCGCGCCGTACACGTCGACTGCCGTACGCATGTCGAACGCCCCGCAGCCGACGCCGTAGACGAACGGCGCGCCGGTCCGGCGCAGCTGGTGCACGACGAGACCGCTCAGTGTCTCGGCGTTACCGATGACAATGGTCGCGGTCATGGAGGCCGGCGCTGTGGTGCCCATGGCCGGCGCCGGCGCGTAGATGAGCGGAACGTCCAGGTCGGCGCAGGCGAGGACCTTGTCCAACGCCTCCTCGCTGTGGATGAGCGGCGGGTTGGGCATGGCGTAGCAGCCGAAGCTTCGCGCCTCGCCGCACATCGCCGCCATGTCCCGCATGCGGCGCAGGGAGGCTCCGTCGTGCGCGGTCGTCAGCAGCGGCTTTCGCGTCCCTGCCATCATGGCGGCGAACTGGGCGAGATCGCCGACCTCTGCCGCAACGTCGTTCGGCAGACCCATGCTCATGACGAAGTCGAGATTGGGCAGCTTCTCGGCCAGGGCGGCCATGCCCTCGACGTCGGTGGTGGTGGTGCGGCGCCGCTCGCCGCTGTCAGGGTCGGTGACGTACACACAGTCCGACCCCGTACCGAAGTAGCTCCGCCCGTCCACGAGTTCGAGTCCGCCGAGCTCGCCGCGCCGCGCGTGACCCTCGCCACCGACAGCGCCGCGCTCCTTGAGCTTGAAGTGGCGCGGCGCACCCTGCAGGGCGGCGTCCACCAGCGCGGCCGGGATCCGGGCGCGCGCGCCGTCGACGCGCGCGCCTGCCTCCGCCAGCAGCTCGCGGCTGCCGGCATGGCGGACCTCGACGCCCGTCTCCTCGAGCAGCGCGAGCGTCGCCTCGTGCACGCGCCAGCAGGCGGCGTCGTCCCACACAGTGAGCCGGGCGGCGGGCATCAGCGAACCCCGCCCCGCCGGCCACAGGCCGGCCGGCGCCAGAAGTCACGTCGCGCTCCCCCGATCTTGCCGATCGCTCCGAACTCGTGTAGCCACTGTAGATACGCCGGGGAAGCCCCAGTCGACCGGCCGCCAGGATCCAGCGCCCCTGCAGACACTTCGACAGAGGTCCCCGGCAGACGCCCGGGTCGGATCTGGAGCGATTCGCGGCGGCGCCAGCGCCTCCCGTCCACCGGCATGAGTGTCCGACGCCGGAACATCAGGCGCCCGCCAGCTCCTTGTCGGCGCGCGCTACGATGGCGCGCAACTCGGCGGTCACGTCGTCGGACAGCGGCTCGGGCTTGTAGTTCGCCAGGATGTCGTCGGCGATCTCCGTCGCCTTCTCCAGGGCGCCCTTCTTGCCCTCGCGCAGCCAACTGTCGTAGGAGGTGCGGTCCCAGACGCTGGGGCGCCAGATCTCCTTCATGTGCCGGCGTGTGTGCTTCTGCGCCAGATACGTACCGTTCGGCCCGACGCTCTTGATCACGTCGAGCGCGAGCGTCTCGTCGTCCACCTGGATGCCGCCGGCGACCTTCTGGATGATGCTGTAGATCTCGGTCTCCATGACCATGTGCGGGTAGCTGAGGATCTTGGAGCCGTTCAGCAGCCCGGCGCCGTTCATCATGTCCGCGTTCGTCATCACGCTGGCGAAGGTGCTCAGCGAGTCGTCGATGGCCGCCTGCCAGTCGGGCTCCTTGGCACCGGTGGCCATGGTGCCCATCGCCATCGGCACGCCGTAGAAGTGAGCCAGCTGGGTGGAAGCGCCGGCGAGGAGGTAATCCTCGGGCGAGCCGCCGGTGTAGCCGCCGGTCTTGAGGTCGATGACGCTCGGGGCACCGGCGAAGAAGGCCGGCACGCCGGGATATGCCAACTCGAGCAGCACCACGCCGCTCAGCGCCTCTGCGTTCTGCACGACGAGGTTGCCGGCGAGGGTCGCGGGGCCCGTGCCGGCCGCGAGCGGCATGGGCATGAAGCCGCTCGCGAGCCCGTGCTCGGCCGCCACCAGATTTGCCTCGAGGTTCGGACCGTCGTGTGCGAGCGGGTCCACAGCGCACTGCATGAAGCTGAGGATCGGCCGCTCACGCAGGTTGCTCGTGCCCCCCACGATGGTAGCCGCCATCTCGGCGAGGTAGCGGGCGGGCTTCTCGCCGACGGTGGTCACCGTCTGGAAGTGCTTGCTCGTGTTGGTGAACACGGCCTCGGCGTCGTGCAGCGCCTTGGTGGCCGGCGGCACGTCCTGGCTGGTCACCACCGGCCCCCAGTAATAGCTGATGCTGGGGAGCGCGTCGACGAAGCGTGCACTGGTCGCCGCGTCCGCCTTGGTGCTCGGCCGCTTCTCACCCGTCTTGTGGTCGAAGACGAAAACGCCGGAGCCGTCGTTGCTCAGGTAGCAGTGCTTGCCGTCGATGAGCATGTCGCAGGCAGGGTCGCGGCCGGCGAGGATGTAGCTGTCCGGCACTTGGGAAACGGCCTCCATGACGACGGCCCGCGGCATCTTGGCGACCTGCGTGGCTCGGTCGACCTCGCAGCCGTTCTTCTCGAGCACGTCGAGAGCGCGCTCGCTGGGGAAGCGCACGCCGACCGTCTCCAGCACGTCGAGAGTGGCCTCATGCACACGCTCGAGCTCACTGGCGCTCAACACGTCCCACCAGAGACGGGGGGCGATGGGGTTGATTCGGGAAGTCATTGCGGCAACCTCGCAGGGGTCCGTCGACGACAGGTCAGGTGAAGTCGGGCAACGGGCGGGCAGTCGCGGGTCATGCTCAGGGAGCCCGTCCGCGGAGAGCGGAGGGGCTTACAGACCGCAGGAGCGGTTGATGGTGCTGATGCTGATGCTGGCTGCGTCTGGCACGGGCCGAATCCTATCACCGGCCTCGCGCACGGAAAACCGCGGCGAGGTCGGCGGAGTGCCGCGCGTGCAGCGCTTTTTGCCGCACCTCACGTACCGGGACGGTGGGCCTCGACGTCCGCAAGGACAGCGTCAAGACCGGTCTCCGCTTCGGCCGACAATTCGAAGGCGCGCGGCTCGGAGCGCAGCTCCGCGACCCGCGCCTGCAGGCGGTCGAGCAGCGTCCGCGAGCCGTCCGCGCGCCACGCGTCGTGTCGCGTCGTATCGAAGAAGTTGCTCTGCCAGATCTGCCTGAAGTGCTTGCGCGTGTAGGGCCGGGCCAGGTGGTTCCCACCCGGCCCCACGATCTTGATCTCAGCCAGCGCCAGAGCCTCGTCGTCCACGGCCAGCGGCGCCATGAACGCCTTTGCCCAGCCGAGCAGGTGATCGCCGAACACGATGGACTCGTAGCTGCTCTGCAAGCCGCATTCGAGGTAGCCCACATCGTGCAGCAGCGTGCCGCGACTGAGCTTGCCGAGGATGCCGGTCAGCGCTGCTTCCGCGCTCCACTGCTGGTCCAACAGTTTGCTGTCGGTGTGCGCCGCGTAGGCGAAGCTGGGCAGGTCGTACCAGCGCGCAAGGTCGGTCTGGGCCTGGTGGCCGCGGAACACGTCCGCGGACGAGTAGACCTCGTTCATCGTCCTCATGTTCATCGCGCCGACACCGACACCCCAGACGAACGGCGCGCCCGGCTTGACCGCCTGGCTGAGGACGAGGCCGGCCAGGACTTCTGCGTTGGCGACCACGATCACGGCGGCGACGCTGGCCGGCGCCGTGCTGCCGGCGTTCGGCGCCGGCGCCCAGACCACCGGGATGTCGAGTTCGGCGCAGGCGATCACCTTGCTGGCGCCGTCCTCGTCGAAGAGCAGCGGCGGCACGGGCATCGCGTAGATGGCGAAGCTGTCGCGCTCACCGGCCAGCGTCGCCATCTCCTGCAGCTTCGGCAGGATGTGGCCGTCGCGCGGCGCGACGATCAGCGGCTTCCGTGTGCCGCGCAGCATCGCGTCGACCTGGACGAGGTCGTCGACGGCCTGCGGCGCGTCCTCGGGCAGGCCCATGCTCATCACGAAGTCGATGTTGGTCAGCTTCTCGCAGAGCGCCGCCATGCCCGCGACGTCGGCGCGACGGACCCGGCGCCGCTCCCGGGTGTCCGGGTCGCAGACGTAGAGGACGTCCGAGCCGGTACCGCAGTACGTGTGGCCGGCGTCGAGGACGATGGGCTCCGTGTGACCGCCGCGTGGCTTGATCGTCCAGTCCCGCGGCGCGCTCTTGATAGCTGTCTCCACGAGTGCCGCCGGAATGCGCACGCGCGTCCCGTCGACCTGTGCGCCGGCCTTGGCGAGGACCTCGACGGCCGGCGTGTAGTGCACGTCGATCCCCGTCTGGGAGAGCACCTCGAGCGTCGCTTCGTGCACGCGCCGGCAGGCGTCGTCGTCCCAGATGGTCAGGCGGGCTGCGCTCATGTCGCCTCCTCCTCGCTCCCGTGGTGGACGGCCGCGGAACCAGGCCGATCGGCGCGATGTCATGGCGCCGGACTCCCATTGGACGCCGCAGCAATCACGAACCGTCGGCTCGGGCGGGCGTCCGCTCCGAGAAGATCGCGTACGAAATCGGCCCGAAGTGACCCGCTCCGGGCGAGGGCCTCGCTGTACCGTGCCCGCTCATCGGCCGCTGTGGCGGCGGCATCCGCTGCGTCGCGCCACGGGTGCCCCCCTGTCTAGTCGGATGTCAGCGCGGGGTCACTCCCTCATAGACCGGCCTGATCGCGCACGACCGCCCAGGCAGCCGGCTCCATGCTTGCCGCTCCAAGGCCGCGCACCGCTTCGAGAGCCTCCGGCGGCATCCCCACCTTGGCGCCGCGAAGCATGCCCACGAGCTCGACTCTGTTGAGGCCCTTGAACATCCATCCGAGCCACTGAAACAGGTCGTCCGGGTCCATCTCCGCGATGATCGTCCCCTGGATCGCCATCAACTCGGCGTCATCGAAGTGCTTCCACGTCGCCGGCAGCACCATGGCTTCTTCCTGGGCGAGGTGCTCGAAGTACATGGCGACCAGTTCGTTGAACCGGCTGTTGGCCTCCGCTCCCGCCTGGATGCGGTCTTCCTCGTCCGCAGCACGTACCTGCCGGTGCGCAGCGTCCGCGACATCCAGCAGATCCACCACGTTGCCATGCTGCTCCAGCATCAGCGCGACCAGTTCCTCTTCGAGCGGCTGCAGCTTTGGGTAGAAATACACCTCCTCCGTCTGGTGATGGTCCCGCATCAGATGCACGGCCAGCTCAAGGTCCGCCGCCGCGCCTGCGGCCTCCAGTTCGTCGGTGAAGTCGGTGGTCTGCAAGTCGCCGCCGACCTCGTACACCAGGGCGCGCAGAGCCTTGTGGATGGGCGTGAGCGTGTCAAACCGGGGCATGTCCGCACCTCCATGTCGAGTCCCCCCTCCACCGCTTGTTCCTCGCCGGAAGCGAGTTGGGTGCGCGCCCCGTTGACGTGGGTGCAGGCGGCGGAGGAAGGATCGCTCAAATCCAGAATCCGGGAGGCTCCGCGAGGTCCGGATGCTCGCGCTCGAAGGCGAGCGCGTCTTCGAGCGTCCGTACCCAGTCGTAATAGACACTCTTGCAGTGGACGAGTTCGACGCCGAGGTCGCGGAGGCGGGCGAGGCCGCAGGCCTGCGCGCCCGCCGGCGAGTACACCGCGTCGGCCACGGTGACGACGCGATAGCGGCCTGCATGAGGCCGACAGCCGAGTGCGTCACGCAGACGTCGGTCTCGAAGCCGCAGAGGACGGCCGTCCTGCGACCGGTCGCCTCGATCGCCGCCATGATCTCCGGGCAGGCGGCGGCGTCGAACACCGGCTTGGTGAAGACCGGCGCTCTCAGGCCGACGGCCAGCAGGACGCCCACAGCGGTCGGCCCGTTCCGCTCCGGGCTCTCCTCGGTGAGTACGGCGGGCACGTCGAGGGCCATCGCCGTGCCCGCCAGCCAGGCGGCTCGCGCCACTGCGCCGCTCACCTCGGCGGCGTCGTCCTCGTCGAGCCGGTCGCCCCAGAACTTGGGCTGCAGGTCGACGACGATGAGCAAGGAGTCGTCGCGTGCGATCAGCGGCATGGTCGTCTCCCCGGCGTTGCGGCGGCCGTCCATGTGGCCCCGGCAGGACCCTACCATCGGCTCACCCCGGCTGGCAGCGGACCCCGTAACTTGCGCGAAGTTCGCAGGCTTCCGCTGCAACCCCCGATGGATTTGTCGGCGAAGTTGGACGGGCGCGGCCGTAGGGCTTTACTCGTGCCCGGCCCGCCCATACGCTCAGGTTCTGCGAGCGGCGGGGCGCTCTTGCGAACACGCCCGTGGGGCCGGGCATCCCGTCACGTTCCGCCTCACCCGTCGGCTCGCCGACCGACATGTTCCCATCAGCGGAGGTGCCCCAGTGAAGCGCAACCTGCACGCCGGGCGACCCGGCTCGGGCGGGCTCAGCCTGAACGTGTTCACTGAGGCTGAGCTCAACGACATCCACCTGGGTTCGCTTGAGATCCTCGAGCGCACGGGGATGTGGGTCGAGGCTGACGACGCGCTCGATATCTACAGCGACGGCGGCTGCATCGTGGACCGCGAGACACGCATGGTCCGTATCCCGCCGCATCTGGTCGAGGACGCGATCCGCTCTGCTCCGCCCAAGAGCTTCCTGAACGGTCGCGACCCCGATCAGGACATCGTCCTCGAGGCCGGCCGCGTCTACGTCTCCAACTTCGACGAGGGCATCATGATCGTCGACCCGCGCACAGGCGAGTACCGCCACCCGGTGCTGCAGGACGTACACGAGGCGGCACGCCTGGTCGATGCCCTCAGCGACATAGACACCTACGAGTCGGCGGTACATCCGGGCGACGTCCCCGAGGAGACGGCGAGCCTCCACAAGTGGTGGGCGGCCACCCAGAACACGGGCAAGCCCGTCGGCACCGAGGCGACCAGCGCCTACGACTGTCGCAAGCTGATCGAGATGGCCACGGTGGTCGCCGGCGGCGAGGACGAGTTCCGTCGCCGCCCGCTCATCGGCTTCGGCGTCTGCCCGGTGAGCCCGCTCAAGCTGCCGCGCGACGCCACCGAGGTGATCATCGAGTCGGCGCGCGCCTGGTGCCCGGACACGATCCTCAGCATGGCGATGTCCGGAGGATCGTCCCCGGTCACCCTCGCCGGCACGCTGGTGCTCCACAACGCCGAGGTACTGAGCGGCATCGTGCTCGCGCAGCTCGTCGAACGCGGCTGTCCCTGCACCTACGGCTCGTCGACGACGGCCATGGACCTCAAGCTGGCGGCGGCCTGCGTGGGCTCGCCGGAACTCGCCCTGTTCTCCGCGGCCTGCGCCCAGATCGCCCGGCATTACCTGCTGCCGAGCTTCGTGGCGGGGTTGTAGGCAGACTCCAAGCTCGGTGACGCGCAGACCGGTCACGAGAAGACCCTCACCGGACTCCTTCCTGCGTTGGCAGGCGCCAACCAGATCTACGGGGCGGGGATGATCGAATCGGGCGTCACCTTCGACCTTGGCCAACTGGTCATGGACAACGAGATCGCGCGGATGATCAAGTTCGCCGTCGGCGGCATCGCCGTCACCGACGAGACGCTCGCGGTGGACGACATCGCCAGGGTCGGAGCGTTCGGCGACTTCCTGAGCCTCGACGCCACGCTCAAGCACATGCGTGAGCTGAGCCAGCCGGTGGTCCTCGACCGCCGCGTGCGCGAGGACTGGGAGAGCAGGGGAGCCACGGACCTCGCCTCCCGCTCGCGCGCCCGGGCACTGGAACTTGTAGAGTCTCACCAGCCGGCGCCCGTCGACCCGGAAGTGGCCGACGAGGTGCGGCGGATCATTGCAGCGGCAGACCGTGAGAAAGGCGTGGCATGAAAGACCAGCTCAAGCAGTCCATCATCGACGGCGACGAGGGCGTGGCCACGGCCATGACCAGCGCGCTGCTCGCCACCGGGGCGTCCGCCCGCGAGATCCTCGACTCCGCCCTGCTCCCCGGCATGGAGGTGGTCGGGGTGCGCATGCGCGAGGGCGAGTGCTTCATCCCCGAGGTGCTGCTCTCCGCCCGCGTCATGCAGGCCTGCCTCGACCTGCTGCGGCCGCACATGGCCGCCGGCGAGGAGGCCGGCATGGGCTGCGTGGTGATCGGCACCGTCGAGGGCGACCTGCACGACATCGGCAAGAACCTCGTGGGCATGCTGCTGCAGGGCGCCGGCTTCACGGTCGTCAACCTGGGCACCGGGGTGACGGCCGCCGACTTCGTCGCCGCGGTCAGGGAGCACTCCCCGCAGATCATCGGCATGAGCGCCCTGCTCACCACCACCCTGCCGCACATGAGCGAGACCATCGCCCTGCTCAAGGGCGAGGGCCTGCGCGAGAGCGTCAAGGTGATGGTCGGCGGCGCCCCGGTCACGGCCGCCTACGCCGAGGAGATCGGCGCCGACGGCTACGGCGCCAACGCCGGCATGGCGGTGGAGCGGGCGAAGGAGCTGGTGGGGTAGTAGGCTCATGCCGTCAAGTCCCGGGAGGGCTCAGTGACGGCGACCATCGACCGCAAGCGGCTCGCGGCGCTGAAGGCGCGCGAAGACGAGTTGTTCGTCGCGCGCCACCCGCGCTCGCGCGAGCTGTTCAAACGAGCGCAAGCGCACCTGCTCGACGGCGTCCCCATGAACTGGATGACGCGCTGGTCGAGTCCGTTTCCGCCATACGTCGCCGAGGCCCACGGCGCCCGGTTCACCTGCGTCGACGGGCACGAGTACATCGACTTCTGCCTCGGCGACACCGGCGCGATGACCGGGCACTCGCCCGCTGCGTCGATCGAGGCCATCCGCGCCCAAGCCGCCCGTGGCATCACCACGATGCTGCCGACCGAGGACTCTCTCTGGGTGGCCGACGAGCTCTCCCGGCGCTTCGGCCTGCAGTACTGGCAACTGGCGCTCACGGCGACGGACGCCAACCGCTTCGCAGTCCGGCTGGCCCGTCACGTCACGGGGCGGCCCAGAATCCTTGTCTACAACTACTGCTACCACGGGTCGGTGGACGAGACGATCATCACCCTCAACGACGGCGTGCCCGGACCAAAGCCGGGCAACGCCGGGCCGCCGGTCGATCCTACGGTCACCACCAAAGTCATCGAGTGGAACGACCTCGAGGCGCTCGGCGCGGCGCTCGATCCGGGCGACGTGGCCTGCGTCCTCGCCGAGCCCGCGCTCACCAACATCGGCATCATCCTGCCGGAGGACGGTTACCACACGGAGTTGCGTCGGATGACGCGCGAGACCGGCACGCTGCTCATCATCGACGAGACGCACACCATCTGCGCCGGCCCCGGCGGATGCACCCGGGCTTGGCGCCTCGATCCCGATATGGTGACCCTCGGCAAGCCGATCGGCAGCGGGGTGCCTGCGGCCGTGTACGGCTTCGGCCAGGCGCTCGCCGACCTCATTCACCGCGACTGGGACTACCACGCCGCCGACGAGTGCGGCATCGGCGGCACGCTGGCGGGCAACGCCCTCAGCGTCGCGGCGGTCCGCGTCACGCTGAGCGAGGTCCTCACGGCTGAGACCTACGAGCGCATGATTCCGCTTGCCGGCCGCTGGGCCGACGGCGTGCAGGGCGTCATCGACGAGTTCGCGCTGCCGTGGGTCGTCAAGCGCCTCGGCTGCCGCGCGGAGTACTGGCCGCGGCCGGTGGCGCCTCGCAATGGCGGCGAGGCGGCCGCGGCAGAGGACGAAGAACTCGACCGCTACCTGCACCTGTTCATGCTCAACCGCGGCATTCTGATGACGCCGTTTCACAACATGGCGCTGATGTCGCCGCAAACCGTGGCGGCCGACGTCGATCGTCACGCGGAGGTGCTGCGCGAGGCCGCGCGGGCGCTTACTGTCACAACCTAGATGAGACGCGACATCGGCCGGCCGCGAATCCGCTGCCGTCTCCGTGTGCACGGCCCGTTCAGTCTTCGCGCAGCGGCTCCCAGCCCTTCGGGTCCGCGCCCGAGTCGGTACTGGACCGGGCGCGGCCCTTGAGCACTGCGCCGGCCGAAGCCCGAGAGGCCTCGACATCGATCGTGCCATGCAACGACCCCTCGTAACTGGCAGGCGGCAGCGCGTAGTTGCGGCCAGTCACGTCGTCGACGAGATCGATGCCGCTGACTCCGACCTTCTCGTCGTCGCTTACGACGACGATCACGGTCTTGCCTGCGTCGACGGTCGGGATCAGCGCATGCCCTCCGCCGTCCCGCTGGTCCAGGCTGAGCCCACCTAACGGCACCGTCCCGGTGTTGCGCACCATCACGGTCACGTGCAGCGCCGGCACCAGGCAGCCTGATGCCTTCAAGGCGACGAAGCCGGCCAGCGCAGCCGCCAGCAGGAGCGCGCCGGTGAGGGCCTGGAAGCGCCGCCTGCGGCGACGCCGGCTGCTGGAGCCCTCCGCCGACATCGCCGTCAAAGCTCCACGGGCCGCCGGTGGCGGCGCCCCACCAGGTCGTGCTCGCCGCTCACGCCGTCACCCCGGCGAGCTCGAGGTCGGCGGCCGCGACCAGCCGGCGCAGCTTCGCTCTCACGTCATCGGGGAGCGGGTCCGGTGTGTGCGTCCGCAGGACCTCACGCGCCCGCTCCTCTGCGTTCTCGAGCGCTCCCCGCCTTCCCGTGGCCAGCCACGCCTCGTACGGCGTGCGGTCACACACTCCCGGTCGCCAGATGTCCGCCACGTGCCGGCGTGTGTGCTTCTCCGCAAGATACGTGCCATTCGGCCCGACCCTCTTGATCACGTCGAGGGCCAGCGTCTCCTCGTCCACGACGATGCCCCCCGCGACCTTCTGCACGATCCCTTGGATCTCGGCCTCCATGACCATGTGCGCATAGCTCAGGGTCTTCGATCCGTCGAGCAGACCGCAGCCGCTCATCATCTCCGCGCCCGCGCCGACGCTGGCGAGCGTCGAGAGTGCGTCGTCCACGGCGGCCTGCCAGCCCGACTCCTTGGCGCCGCTCGCCATGGTCCCCATGTTCATGGCGAAGCCGAAGTGGTGCGCGAGCTCGGTCGCGGCGGCTGCCAGCACGTAGTCCTCCGGACTGCCGCCGGTGTAGCCGCCGGTCTTGAGGTCCATCACCGAGGGCGCGCCGGCCAGGAATACCGGCGCGCCTGGGTGCGCGAGTTGTACGAGGACGACGCCCGCCAGGACGGCGCCCATGTTGACGACGAGGTTGCCGGCGAGTGTCGCCGGCGCGGACGCACAGGCGAGCGTCAGCGAGAGGAAGCCGACGGGCACGCCGGCCTCGGCGCAGACCAGCGCGGCTTCCAGGCTCACCGCCTCGTTGCTCAACGGGTCGATCGGGCAGGCGATGAGGCTCATGATGGGCCGGCGGCGGAGCTCTTCGTCCCCGCCGGCCACAACGCACGCCATCTCGACCACGCGGCGGGTCATGTCCTCCCCAACCACGTCCACTGCCTGGAAGTGCTTCGATGTGTTGGCGAAGATCGCCGCGGCCTCGTGTAGAGGTCGCGTGGCACGCGGCACATCCTCAGCTGTGACTACTGGGCCCCAGTACAGACTCACCTGCGGGAGGGCGTCGACGAAGCGCGCGGAGTCGGCGACGTCGGCGATGCCGCTCGCACGCAATTCGCCGGTGTATGGGTCGATGACACGAACGCCACAGCCGTCGTTGCTCAAGTGGCAGGCAGAGCCATCCAGCGTGATGTCGCAGCGGGGGTCGCGAGCGGCGAGCAGCGGGGCCGCGGGCGCCGCGCCCAGCGCCGCCCGGACGACGTCCTGCGGCATGCGTGCTACCTGCGACGCGCGGTCGACGCGGCAGCCACCACGCTCCAGCGCGTCGAGCGCGAGCTCCAGCGGAAACCGTACGCCGACCTCGGCCAGTGTCTCGAGGATCGCTGCCTCGAGACGCTCCAGATCGGCACGGCTCAGCACCCGCCAGCGCAGGCGTGGCCTGATGGGGTCGATCCGTCGCTTCGCGTCCGCCATCGCTCCTCCTCGTAGCAGCTCCGATGCTACCGGGGCGAGGCGACCGCCGTCATCCGGGCGACGCCGCACCTCTCCGGTGGCGCCGGCCCGGACGCCCTACGCGCGAAGGGCGGCGGGGCACTCATGCCCCGCCGCCCTTCCGCGGTCCAGACCCGAGCTGGTGCGGGGCTAGAGCTCTTCATCCCCTGGAGGCAGGGGAGTCTCGCCGGCCGCGCCCTGCCCGAGTGGGACGTCGGGCAGCGCCGTGTCTCGGAGGTTGTCCTCGTTGAACGCCGCGCCGGCCGCATGTTGAAGCGGCTCTTCGGCGGCGTCCGCACTCACCGGCTTCTGGTCGACCTCGGTGATCCCGAGCTCCTTGGCGTGCTCGGGCTCCTTCTCCGGCAGGATGTGCCGCAGGAACCGCTTGGTGCGATCGTCCTTGGGGTGGAAGAAGACCTCACTCGGCGGGCCTTGCTCGATGAAGTAGCCGTCGTCCATGTACACGACACGGTCGGCCACGTCACGGCTGAAGCCCATCTCGTGGCTCACCACGATCATTGTCATGCCGCCTTCAGCGAGCTCCTTCATGACCTTGAGCACCTCGCCGATGAGCTCGGGGTCAAGGGCGCTGGTCGGCTCGTCGAAGAGCATGAGCACCGGGTCCATCGCCATGGCGCGGGCGATGGCGACGCGCTGCTTCTGGCCACCCGAAAGTTGACTCGGGAAGAAGTCCATGCGCTCCGCCAGACCCACCTTGGTGAGGAGTTCGTGCGCGTTGCGGATCGCATCGTCTTTCTTCACGCCCTTCACCAGGATCGGGCCCTCAGTGACGTTCTCGGTCGCGTCCTTGTGCGGGAAGAGGTTGAACTCCTGGAACACCATGCCGCACTTCATGCGGATCTCGTGCACGTCCTTCTTGAACTTGCCTCCGTGGCTGCCGCAGGTGACGTGTACGTCCCCGACCCTGATCTCGCCCAAGGTCGGGTCCTCGAGGAAGTTCAGGCAGCGAAGGAAGGTGCTCTTGCCGGAGCCGGACGGCCCGATGAGCACCAGAACCTCGCCTTTGTAGACCTCGAGGTCGATGCCCTTGAGCACGTGGTTCTTGCCGAAGTACTTCTGCAGACCCTCGACCTTTACAACGAGCTCGCGCCCCTTGTCGTCGGTGATCGTCTCATGTGCGTATGTCTGTGTGCCCATGCTACTTCGCCTTCCCCTTCTCCTTCTCGCGGGCCTTGTCGCGCGCCATGCGCGTCTCGAGCTTGGCCTGCCAGAAGCTGAAGAAGATCGTCAGGGCCCAATACCAGGCCGCGGCGACCAGCAGCGTGCTGAAGAAGCTGAAGGTCGCGGCGCCGGCCAGCTGCGAACGGCGCAGCAGCTCTTCGACGGTGATGACCGAGACCAGAGAGGTGTCCTTGATGAGGGCGATGAAGTCGTTGCCCACCGCAGGGATGACGATTTTGAATGCCTGCGGCAGGATGATGCGCCGCTGGGTCTGCCAGCCGCTGAGCCCGATGGCCCAGGCGGCTTCGTTCTGCCCCTTGGGCACCGCCTGGATGCCGGCGCGGAACACCTCGGTGAGGTAGGCGCCGTAGTTCAGCGAGAGGGCAACGACGCCGGCCCAGAACGCCGGTGGGTTGAGGGACTCAGGCAGCCCCGCCTTCTGGATGATCTCGGGGATCACCTGGTAGATGGCGATGATCTGCAGCAGCAGCGGTGTCCCTCGGAACAGCGAGGTGTAGAAGGTCGCGGCCCAGTACGGGATGCGGCCGATGACCATGCGCCACATGTAGCCCCAGCTCTGGTACCGGTTCCACGCCTGCCTGAAGGTCATCTTCTTGGAGAGGCGCCCGAGTGAGCCGAAGAGCGCGAGGAGGCAGGCGAAGACGATGGAGATGACGGTGAGCTCCACAGTGACCAGGCCGCCGCGGGCGATGTACCAGAACCAGTCTTTCATCACCTGGACGCTGACGAGGCTGCCGGCCTCGGCGTCACCCGTCGAGCCGAACTTCCAAGTGTACGTTACCTGGGTGCCCGTCTTGGTCTCGAGAGTCGTCTTGAACTCGTAGTCGCCGGCACCGTATTTCTGTGCCAGGTCGAACTGCAAGGTAGAGGTTGCCCGGGACACGGCGGGCACGATGAACGGCGGCTTGCTGAGCTTCTGCTCCACGCCGTTGATGAACAGCTTGCTCTTCTCAACCGCGAGTTCGGAGCCATTGGGCGTGAAGTTGATCTGGACGATGTCGCCGGTCCACTTCTGAATGCCCTTGGGATCGAGTGGATTCGGGATCGTGCCCTTGACGATGGGAGTGCCGCTGGGCGCCGGCGCCGGCGCCGGCGATGCTGCCGCCGCCAGCGCAATGGGCGTGAGGGATGCCACCGCCAGCGCGAGCACTGCCGCGAAGAAGGCGACACTCACGAACCAGTGTCGTTTGTGCATCGGCGAAGACCTCTCTGTAGGGACTACGGCGGGGGGCCCGTGGGGGGCGCCCCCGCCGTTGTCGACCCAACTATGCGGCCGCGTCCAAGAGACGTGGCCGCAGAATCAGTGCTACTCCTTGACGGTCAGATCGAGGCCGTTGTACCACTTCTCGCTCATCGCGGTGAGCGAGCCGTCCTCGTGCATCTGCGCGACGGCGTAGTTGAGCATCGTGAGCCAGTCGCCTTCGCCCTTCTTGATGGCGAACGCGAGGTCCTCGTAGTAGAGCGGGGCGCCGGAGAAGTCGAACGGCTGACCCTGCGAGATGGCCTGCTGGCCGGTGGGGCCGGCCGTCATCACGAAGTCGAGGTTGCCGTTGCGCAGGTCCGGGAACGCGTCCGCGTCGGTGGTGTACGTCTTGACGTCGGCGGTGCTGTTCGCCTTGAGGTAGTCGTAGTAGGTGGTCGCGGCGCCCACGCCGACCTTCTTGCCGTCGAGGTCCTTGACGCTGGTGATCTGCGGGCCGCCCTTCTTAACGAACACCTGGCCAGACGTGTAGTAGTAAGGCTCGGTGAAGTCGAGGGCCTTCTGGCGCTCGGGCGTCACGGTCATGGAGCCGATAGACACGTCGTACTTGCCCTGGTTCAGGCCCGCCGGGATGGTCTCCCACGCCGGATTCTCGAACTTGACCTGAAGGCCGAGGATCTCAGCCATCTTCTTGGCCACGTCCACGTCGAAGCCCACGAGGTCACCCGTGGCCTTGTCGATGGAGCTCTGCGGCGCGTAGTTGGCGTCGTTGGCGACGACCACGGTGTCTGCGGTGACGATCTTGGCCGCCAGACCAGTCGGCGCCTTGCCAAGGATCTGCTGTGCGATATCCGCGGCCGAGGTGGCCTGCGGGCTGGGGCTGGACCCCGAATCGCTGCTGCCACCGCAAGCGGCTGCGAGCCCCGCTAGAGCGATGACGGCGACTAGGAGTACTGCCGCCAGAATGTAGGTCTTGCCCTTTCTCATGCCTCAGTCCTTTCCGGCTGACTTCTCCCGACGCCGCTGAGCCACGGGTGTGGATGCGGATGGCGGCCCCCACCGCCTGTCAGGAACGTACAGTGTCGCACTCCCCCAGCGCGACGTATCGACTTGGATTTATACAGCACCACCCCCGAAAGGCAAGCCTGCGCGAAGCTGGCGGCGAAAAGAGCCGCCCGAGTCATGAGAATATGAAGCGCTCATGCGGTGGGCATCCGCGCGCGGGACGCCGCGAGCCGCGCACGCGCTGCGGGAATGCGTCACTCGATGGAGGCCAGGCGCCGCAACTCCGTGTCGACCGAAGGGTCGAGCGCGGGAGGGCGGTGAGAGGCGGCCGCCCGAGCGATCCGTTCGTGCGCCCGGTCGACCGCGGTCTCCCGCCCGCCGGCGGTCCATTGGCGGAGCGGCATGTCGACGGTGAGGGTCGGGCCGGACGCGGGGCCGACACGCCGGCCGGCCGAGCCGCCGACAGTACTGAGGTCGACGCCGGCGGCTGTCTTGCGCGCGTGAGAGAGAATCTCGACGGCCAGCGCCATCTCCTCGTAGCTGAAGATGCGCCCACCGGAGACCATGCCGACGCCGGTCAGCATGTCTACGCCGGCGGCCAACGAGAGCCAGGTGGTGGTTGTGTCGTCCAACGCGGACTGCCAACTCGGCTCCTTGGCGCCGCTCGAATTGACGCCGCACTGCGTGGGGAGGCGGTAGAAGTGACCCACGTCGCCCACGGCGGCGGCCATGATGGTGTCCTCGGGAGCGCCGCCGGTGAAGTCGCCGCTCTTGAGATCCATCACGCTTGGGATGAAGCAGATGAACACGGGGGCACCCGGGAATGCCGCCTGGATCACGCACACGGAACTGAGGGCCTCGGCGATGCCGACCACGAGCGAACCCGCCATGGTGATGGGCGTCGTCGAACCGCCCATGGGCATGGTCACGAAGCCAATCGGAATGCCGGCCTCGGCGAAGACGAGGCCGGCATCCAGCGTGCCGGCGTCGTTGCCGAGAGGCGTGACGGTGCCGAGCAGGGCGCTGATCGGCGGCTCGGCGCGGAGCTTCTCCTCCGAGCCGCTCACCGCCAGCGCCATCTTCACTGCGACTTCAGCCAGATCGGGCTCCACGACCGTCACCGTCTGGACGTGTTTGCCTGTGTTGGCTAGGGCCAGGTACAGCTCGTGCAGACCGCGGACCTCGACCGGCCGGTCCTGCGCGCTGACGGCCGGCCAGCAGAAGTCGATCTCGGGCATGGCGTCGACGACGCGGCTGATGGTCGCGACATCGGCGGCCGTCGTCCCGCGCTTCTGCCCGGTCTCGAAATCATAGATCTCCACGCAGCAGCCATCGGTGGTGATCAGCGAACGCTCTCCAGTGACGATTGGCGCGCCGGAGCGCGCGCCGAGGGTCATGTGCGCCGGCGCCAGGCACACCAGCCGGCGCACAAGCTCTCGCGGCAGCGTGACACGTGCGCCGTCGGCGGTCGCGCCCTGCGCCACCAGGGCGGCCCGCGCGTGCTCCGACGGAATGGACACGCCGGTATCGGCGAGCACGTCGAGCGCCGCCTCGTCGAGGCGCTGCAAGTCGTCCTCCGAGAGGATGGCCAGTCGCCCGGCCGAGCCGAGCGTGTGGGTGGGGGTCTGCGTCATCGTCGCGCTCCACTTCGTCCGCTGGTTCTCACTTGGACGGGCGGGGTGCTCCCGCCCGTCGGTGCTCGAGTCGCCCATCCCGCCCTCAGGCGCGGCGCCCGATAGCGAGCCGCGGCGTCGCGAGGAGTCCTTCCAGGTCGGCGTTCGCGATCCGGAGCACGGCCGTCGTCATCCCGGCGCTGAAGCAGACGATCTCGGGGGCGAACCTCTCGGGCGCGTCCAAGGGTCGCCTCGTGTGCGCCCAGTCGGCGCGCGAGCTCGCCCGTGTCCACAGTCACGTCGCCTGGGACCAAGGTGAGCAAGGGGGTGCGCGTCGTCGAGGGCAAATGGATGAGCTCGTGCGCCACGCCCGCTGCGGCGAGCGCTTGCTGGACGTCGGTGAAGGATCGCACGCTGACCGGCTCCTCGCTCGGGGGGCGCCAGTCTAGCACGGCCAAGAGGCGCCGAGCCGTGCTCCAGGGGGTACCATCAGCCAATGGACCGGCCGGACGACAACCCGCATTCGAGCACGCCGGCCACGGACCCGGCTCAGGCTCGCCCGGAAGGGCGGAGGCGGGCGCGCTGGATGCGCCTCGCCGGAGACCTGCTGCTCATCGCCGGCGGCCTCGTACTCGCCTATCCCTTCTGGTCGGCCGCCTACGCCCAAGTCCAGCAGTCCCGGCTTGACTCCACCTACCGCCAGCAGAGCGCCGCGTTCATCCAGGATATCAACGCGAACAAGGACACCCGCACGCACCGCGTCTCTGACGAGGAACTCGTCCGCCGGCTCGCCGTCGCGTACGGTGAGAAGTTGAGGGCGGGTGACCCCGTCGGTCGCCTGATCATCCCTCGGATCAAGCTGGACCGGCTGGTGCAACAGGGGGTGGGCGGCAAGATGGCACTCGACCCGCAGGGCGACACGGCGCTCCTCCGTAACGGTCCAGTGCACTACGGGATCACGCCGCTGCCCGGGGCCGGCGAGCCGTTCGCAGTCGCCGGCCATCGCACCACCTACGGCGCCCCGTTCTACATGCTCGACAAGTTGCGCGCCGGCGACCCGATCTACATGGACACCCCCTACGGCAAGTTCCGTTACGCCGTCGCCAAGACGACCACGGTGGACCCGACGGACACGAGCGTCCTGTTCGACCGAGGCTACGGACTCGTGCTCACCACCTGCACCCCGCCGTACAGTGCCGCGCACCGGCTGGTGGTCTGGGCGACGCTGGAGAAGGCCACGCCGCTGCGCGCCGCGCGCAGCAACTGAGGTTCTGTGTCAGCCCTCCACGGGCGGGTTCGGATACGGCGGGCGCTCCGCCGTACTGCCGGCGAGCAGCAGGACCAGCATCTCTGTGCCGACCTCGCCGCCCGGGTAACGCGCAGGTACGAGGAACAACCCCTCCGCTCCGGCCATGGAACTCAGGATGCCGGAGCCCTGAGGACCGGTCGTCGTGTACCGGATCGTCCCGTCGAGGTCGTGTGCCAGCCGGCAGCGGCGAAGCTCGGTCCGATCCTTGGCGCGGCGCACCGGCTCGGCGGACCGCGCGTAGAACCACGGCCGGAACATGTCGGTTCTGCCCTGCAACGCCAGCAGCGCGGGACGTACGTAGAGCTCAAAGCTGACCATCGCCGCAACGGGGTTGCCCGGGACGCCGAAGACCAGCGTGTTGCCACGCACGCCGAAGGCGAGAGGCTTGCCCGGTTTCGTAGCGACACCCCAGAACTTCCGCTCGACGCCGAGCTCGTCCTGCACCTGTTTGACGAAGTCGTAGTCGCCGACAGACACCCCCCCGGAGGTGACGACGACGTCGTTCTCGAGCGCGGCGGCCATGAGGCGGCGCGTCTCGTCCAGGTCGTCGCGCGCAATGCCCAGAAGGATGGGGTCAGCGCCGGCGGCGGCCACCTGGCCGTAGGCGGTGAACGAGTTGGAGTTGCGGATCTGGCCGGGGGCCAATGGACGACCGGCGGCCACGAGCTCGCTCCCTGTCGCCAGAATAGCCACGCGCGGGCGGCGTGCCACACGCACATGCTCGACGCCCACGGCGGCGAGCAAACCGACCTCCGCGGCGCCGAGAAGCGTGCCCCGCTCAAAGAGCACGTCTCCTGTGTTGACGTCCTCGCCGGCGTCGCGAACATTGGTCCCGGTCGCCGGAGGCGTCTCCACGGTCATGACGTCGTCATCCACCACCGTGTGCTCGACCTGGACGACGGTGTCCACGCCGGGGGGGAGCGGCGCACCGGTCATGATGCGCGCCGCCTCGCCGCGCCCGATGGGTTCGCCCACGTAGGTGCCGGCCGGGATGTCGACGACTACGCGGAACTCCCGGCGTCCCGCCTCCAACTCGGCGCCGGACACGGCAAACCCATCCATGGCCGAGTTGGCGAAGTCCGGGACCTGCTCCGGAGACACGATGCTCTCTGCGGATGTCCGCCCGAGAGCGTCGAGCAGCCGTACTTCTTCAGCGCCGATGGGGCGGACCTCCGCCAGAATCCTGTCCAGTGCTTCATCGATGGTGATCACGTCGATCTCCCGGGTGGGTGGATTCATATCTGTGTACGCATCTTAGTAAACTCACCGGCCCCACGGCCCGATGCACTTCCTCGAGAGAGGATCACAAGGAGGCTGTGGTGGCCGGAGATCAGCAGCACGACCGTGCCGATCGTGACCCCACCGGGTCGCGGAAGCGTCGAGTGCATATACTGCGGGACTTGATCGCTGTGCGTGGTTACGACGTGCCCGCGGAAGACGTCGCCGCGAGCATCATCCGGGACGCGATCGTGATCGCCTCCCCCGCGCCACAGCACTGAACACCGCAAGTCCGACGGCGGCGCCGGCCACGTCGACCAGGAAGTCGGCGAGTTGGGCATCCCGGTAGGACAGCGGGCCCTGAATTACCTCGATAGCCCCGCCGAGCACCGCAGCGAGTGCGAGTGCGCCCAGCACTCCCCAGCCATCCGGAGTCCAGCCCGAAAGCGCGACCCCCAGCATGAAGCCCAGAACCGCGTAGACGGCGAAGTGCGCCGCCGTGGTGACCGCCGTGTCGTGGCCACCGGAGACGGCGGCGACCGTGCTTTGCGTGGGGACCATGCCGCTTGCGAAGATGACGGCGGCCCAGATAGCGGCTGCCAGCCGCCAGCGCCGCAAGCCGCTCGTCATGCGCCGGACATGGGAGCGAAGATCTCGTCGTCCGTCTCCACAACTGCCGCGACCGCTCCTTCGTGGACCACGACCGTGGCTCCACTATCCACTGCGACGTGGTTGCCGATACCCAGACAGGCGTCGGCGGGCAGTACACCGCGATCGAGTGGATAATCGAGGCCCGCGAGCGTGACGGTCGAGTCGCCGCCGAGAGGGACCAGGGAGACGCGGACACCCACAGCGGCGGCCAGACGGACGGTCGCGGGCGCGATGAGCACGGTCACACTGAGGCCGGGCGCCACGATACGCGCGGCGACGCCGCGCGCCGCTTGGCGGCGAAGGATCGCGAGGTGGCCGAGCGTGTGATCGAGCGCGCCGGTCGCGCCTGCCAGCAGGACTTCGCCGGCGCCGCGGCGCAGCGCCTCATCCACCGCGAGTTCCCCGTCGGTAACGTCCTTGCGCACGGGGTGACGAACGAAAGTGACGCCCGCGCCCTCCAGACGGGTGGCGATCGCCGGGTCCAGGGAGTCGAAGTCGCCGACCACCGCGTCCGGGGTCACACCGATGCCGGCGAGGAAACGGGCGCCGCCATCCGCAGCGAGCACGAGGTCGGCGCGCGCGACGAGTGCTCGGTGCCAGCCGAGGTCGCGGTACTCTCCGTCGAGGAACACGACGGCGAATGGGCGACCTCGGCCCTCCGCGTCCCCGCGGCTCAAGGGACGCTCCGCCGCGGGTCTGGGAAGGCGGCGTCGTAGGCGCGCAGCAGCGGCCACAACACCAGTGCGGTCACGATGGCGGACGGCAGCAGGTACAGCAGGTTGTACGTGATGGAGTACAACCACGGCGCCTCCCACTTGGGCGCGTACTCCGCGAAGAAGATGAGACCCGAGAAGAAGTGGCAGGCGAGGCGAGCGCCCGAGCCGACGGCCACTGCCCCCGCCAGATGCGCGACGCCGCCGGCGCCCTTGAGCTCGCCGACGGGGACGAGGCCGGCGAGCCCCAGCGCCGCAAAAGCCAGCGGATAGTCCAGCGCCGCCTGCAGCGGATGGTAGATGTACGGGGTGCCTGCGATCCCAGTGAGTTGCAGCAGCCCGAACAGCCCGCCCGCGACCACCCCCGGCAGCACGCCGCGACGCAGCGCGATAAAGAAGATCGGCAACATCTCGAGGCCGAACGAGCCGCCCTGCGGCATGCGCAAAGGGAAGGCCTGCGCGACCCAACTGAGAACGGCGGCGAGGGCGACGGCCACACCGATCTCGGCGATGGCATGGACGCCCCAGTGCGCGGGATTCAGATTCAGCCGTGCACGCACGTCGGGCGCATCTGTGGGATGGACCAGGGGTGTGCTCATGATGGTATCTCTCCCTTCGCTGGCATTACCCAGCAGCGCCCGAGGCGCCGCCGCCCCGAAGGGCGGTCAGGTTCGACGCGTCGGCGCCAGGAAGCGCCATCTCAGCTCCTCACACGGGAGCTCCGCAGGACACGACCAGTGTACCCCAGCGCTTGTGAAGTGCCACGCGTTTCATCTCGGCACTCTGTCGTTCACAGGCCCCTGTGGAGAATGTGGATAAGTAGCTTTTGTCATGCTCTCAGGCTCACGATAGCCGTGGATAAGGCGTTGACGAACAAATGCTTCCTTGACAACACGCTTGCGCGGCCCTAACCATTGGAAATAGCCAATTTGCAGCTATTTCTCCTCCAACAGCAATCACGAACAAGGGGTTGACAGCCGCCTCTGAAGCAGGTTCACCTGGCTGCGGCGGAGGGGTGGCCGTTCTGTCACCCTGAAACCGCGGTTTCCACAACAGTCGCAAAGTGGGCCTTTTTCGACGGTCCCGGCCGGTGACTTTCCACAAATCGTGAACAGCCTGTGGACAACCATGGTCTTTCACCTGCAAAACCGCGTTTCGCGGGGCCCCATGGAGGCCGCCGGGTCGCGCTGGTATACTCAGCGGCCCTATGGACTCGTTCCTAGACAGGCTGCTCGCCGATGAGGGGTCCGCCGCACGCCAATCCGCGGCGCGGCCTGCAGCCACGGCGGCCCCTTCTCAGCACGGCCCCGGGAGTCCGGCCGGCCGTGACGAGAGACCTCCCCGTGCACTGCTCGGATCCGAGGCCCCGCGCATCGCGATCTACGACACGCTCACCAGTCCTCCGCGGGTCGTCGTCGTCGAAGAAGAGGACATCCCTGCGCTGATCGCCTCTCTGGCGGAGAAGACGTACCACTACTGCCGGGAGCAGGGTGGGCAGATCCCGTACTCAGTCCTCCAGGAGTTGATCGAAAACTTGCTCCATGCGTACTTCCGGGATGTGGTCATCACCATCCTGGACAACGGGCAGACCATCCGGATCTCCGACCATGGGCCCGGGGTGGAGGACAAGGAGCGGGCGTTCCTGCCGGGGTTCACCACGGCGACAGCGGAGCAACGCCTGGTCATCCGCGGCGTCGGCTCGGGACTGCCCCTCGCGCGTGAGTCCCTCCAGTTCCTGCGCGGCATCCTGACGGTGGAGGACAACCTCGGCGGCGGCGCGGTGTTCACCATCAAGATGCCGACCGCGCCGCACCCCGAGCCACCCGCGCCCGGCGCGCCCGCGGTGAAGCTCACCAACCGGCAGACCAAGATCCTGGTGCTGCTCATGGAACTCGGTCAGGCGGGCCCGACTCAAGTCGGAAAGGAACTCGGATTCGCCCCAGCCACAGCCTTCCGCGACCTTGCTGTACTGCAAGATATGGGGTTGATACACTCGCTGGACGGTGGCAAGCGCGCTTTGCGCGAGGAGGGCTTGCGCCTCCTCGAGAGCATCCTCTGACCAACGTTCACGAACCCCGGCGGGCCGCCGCATCCCCGGGGCCGAGTTGATGGGGCGACCACGGACGACGAGCTCACACGCATCTGGGACGAGGCGAAGAAGCAACTTCGCGGACGCCTGAACGAGGCTGCATTCCAGTTCTGGTTCGAGCGCACCATCCCCCTCGGCCTGGACGACGGTGCGTTCGTCATCGGCGTACCTAACGACTTCGCGCGAGAGTGGATCGAGCGACGTCTCGCCGGCCAGGTGGCCGAGGCCCTCGCGGATGTGCTTGGAGACACCGTCGAGGTCCGAGTGGTCGTCGATCCACGCGCGGCGGAACTGGCCGACAAGCCGGCGGAGCCGGTCGAGGAGCCGACCATCGAAGAACCCCCCGCGCCGCCGGTTGCCCGCAGACGGCCGACCAGATCCGGCAAGCGGCCGTCGTCCGCCGCCGACCTCAACCCGCGCTACGTCTTCGATCGCTTCGTCACTGGACCCAACAACGAGTACGCGACAGCGGTCGCACGCAGCGTCGCCGAGTCGCCTGCAACTGCCTACAACCCCGTGTTCATCTACGCCGACACCGGTCTCGGCAAGACGCACCTCATCCAGGCGATCGCGCACGCCGCCCTCGATCAGCACCCACAACTCGACGTCCGCTACGTCACCTGCGAACGGTTCACCGACGACTTCATCAACGCGGTCACAGACAAGGGCCGCATCGAAGGATTCAAGCAGACCTACCGCGACAACGACGTGCTCATCGTCGACGATGTACAGTTTCTCGCCGATAAGCAGCAGACGCAGGTCGAGTTCTTCCACACCTTCAACGCACTATACGAGGCCGGCAAGCAAATCGTCATCACCAGCGACCGTCCTCCTCGTGAGCTCGAAGAACTCGATGACCGTCTGCGGTCGCGCTTCGGCCAGGGAGTCGTGGTCGACATCAGCCGGCCAGACCTGGAGACGCGTATCGCGATCCTGCGCAAGCAGGTCAAGTGGGAGGGCTACCAGGTCACCGAGCCTGAGGCGCTCGAATGGATCGCCCAGAAGATCACGGCCAACATCCGCGAACTCTACGGCGCCCTCACTCGCGTGGTGGGTTTCGCCTCCATCCGCGGCAGCGACGTGACCCTCGAGATCACCAGGGAGGCCCTGAAGGACATCGTCCCCAAGTCCTACGAGCACCCGGTGACCATCGAGATGGTTCAGAATGAGGTCGCCCGGCAGTTTGGGCTCCACGTGAACGACCTGCGTGGCAACCGGCGCACCCAAGACATCGTCTACGCACGGCATATCGCCATGTACCTGGCGCGGGAACTTACGGAGGCCTCGCTCCCGCAGATCGGCGACCGCTTCGGCGGCCGTCACCACACCACCGTCATCCATGGAGTGGACAAGATCGAGCGACAACTCAAGGACGGCCACGACCCGCAACTGCAGGACCTCGTGACCCTCATCAGCGGCCGCCTCAAGTCCGCGCGCTGACCTTTCCGCCGCCCTTGTGGACGGCGTCGTCGTCACCTGTGGACGATACCCAAAAGGACGTTGAAATCGGCTATGCTTCCCACACCACTCGAGCCGCCGCAGGGAGGAGCGCCATGTTCTGCACACACCATCCACAGCACCGTGCAGAGGTCTCCGCCCTCGTCGTGCAGCGACAAGACCATCTCTCCACATCATCAACAGGGCCTGTGATGACGATGAGGAGTATCTACCTTTCTTTTAATTCATAAGGAGTCGGGATGAAGTTCACGTGTGATCGCTCAGCGCTGGTCGATAAGCTCGGCGTCCTCGCTCGCGGCGTCTCTACACGGAGCGCTCTTCCTGTCCTCTCCGGCATCCTGCTCCAGACCGCCGAGGGCCGTCTCGACCTGTACGCCACCGACATGGAGCTCTCCATCAAGGCCACCCTGCAGACGCCGGTGGAGCGTGATGGCGAGATCGTAGTGCCGGCGCGGCTCTTCAGCGACGTCATACGCAACCTGGCCGACGAAGATGTGGCGATCGAGGCCGGTGAAGCGGCGGTCAAAGTAAGCTCCGGCCGAGCCTCTTTCTCGCTCAACTCCTGGGCCGCCGCCGACTTTCCGCAGACGTCCACCTTCGACACGACCGGTGCGTTCAAGGTCGGCCGCGAGCCGTTCGTCGAGACGCTCAACAAGGTCGGCCGCGCCGCGTCGCGCGACGAGACCCGGCCCATCCTCACCGGCGTCCTCATGACCATCATGGGCGACACGCTGAAGATGGTCGCCACCGACAGCTATCGGCTCGCCGTCAAGGAGACCAAGCTCGACCACGCGCTCGAGACCGAGGTGCAGGCCATCGTTCCGGTCAAGGCTCTCGGCGAGGTCACGCGACTCGCGGCCGCGCTGGGACCCGGCGACATCGAGGTCGCCGTTGGCGAGAACCAGGTGGTGTTCAAGCTCAGCGACCCCGCAGGTGACGTGTGGATCGCTTCGCGGCTCATCGAGGGCCAGTTCCCAAACTACAAGCAGTTGCTCCCCGACGCGTTCGACCATGAGGTCTCCATCAACCGCAGCCAGCTCATGGCGACGGCGCGACGCGTCAGCCTGCTGGCGCAGAAGAACGCGCCGCTGCGTATGTCGTTCGCGGAGAACCGGCTCACACTGCGTGCGCTCACGCAGGACGTCGGCCAAGCTGAGGAATCGCTGGACGTGGAGTTCACCGGCGAGGCGTTCGAGATCGGATTCAACCCGGGCTATCTCATCGAGGGCGTGGACGCCCTCGATGACGACGCAGCGCTGCTGCGCTTCACCAGCCCCCTGCGTCCCGGCCTCATCAACGGCCCCGGTGAGGATTTCACGTATCTCATCATGCCGATCCGCCTGAGCAGCTGAGCGCTACGGGTCTGATCGGCTGTGGTGTCACATGGATGACGTCACCGTCACCGGCCCCATTCCACTCGGAGCCTTCTTGAAGCTCGCCGGAGTGGTCGGCACCGGAGGCCACGCCAAGGTCGTCATCCAGTCCGGTGAAGTCACGGTGAACGGTGAGGTCGAGACTCGGCGCGGCCGGATGCTGCAGGCGGGCGACGTGGTGGCCACCGGCGGCCGGGAGTTCCGCGTGTGTTCGTCTCCCGCCTGAGACTCGTCAACTTCCGGTCGTACTGCGACGCGACCGTCCGGTTCGGTCCCGGGCTCAACGTCGTCGTAGGGCAGAACGCCGCAGGCAAGACCAACCTGCTCGAGGCGGCGTGGTTCGTCTTGCGCGGAAGCTCGCCGCGTACGCGACGCGACGAGAAACTCATCACGTGGGGCGAGCGGTTCGCACGGGTGGAACTCGAGGTCACGCCGGGCGACGCCGCAGCGCAACTGGTGGACGTCGGCTTCGCGCCCAGCCAAGGCAAGCGCGTTCGCTGGGACGGGCTCGAGATGGCCTCCCTCGACGACCTGCGCGGGCGCAGCCAGGTGTTCATCTTCGTGCCCGAAAGCCTCTTGCTGGTCAAGGGCAGCCCGGCGCGGCGGCGCGCTCATCTGGACGCCTTCGCTGCGGCACTCGACCCGCAGTATGCCGCCGCCGCCCGCGACATACAGGGGGTGCTGCGACAGCGCAACGCCCAACTCGCGGCGGTCAAGAACGGCGCCGACCCGGCGGCGCTCGACCCGTGGGACGCGCAGTTCGCACGGGTCGCTGCCGAGTTCGGGCGCCGCCGCCGTGACCTGGTGGACGAACTCGCAGTGGAGTTCGCGGAGGTGGCCTCCGCGCTGGCGCCGGCCGGCGAGCGTTTCACGATGCGTCTGGTCGCGCAGCTCGACTCCGTCGCCTACGACGCCGGTGCGCTGCTCGAGGAGTTGCGCGCGCGTAGGCCCGGCGAGGTCGGCCGTGGACTCTCGCTGTTCGGCCCGCATCGCGACGACCTCAAGTTCCTCGAGGTCGGCGCGGCCGAGACACTCTCGTCGGGCGCCGCGGCGGACGGCGGAGCAGACCCCGCCGGTCCGTGGACCGCCGCCGGGCCGGCGGCTGCCGGGATCCCGACCGTGATCGGCGGTCCGGTCTGCGGCCCCATCGACTTTCCGCGCGGCGGCCGCGACCTGCGACTGTTCGGGTCGCAGGGAGAACAGCGGGCGGCAGTCCTTGCGCTGCTCCTGGCCGAGCAACGGCTCGCCGCGGCGCGTACCGGGCAACAAGGGCCTCTCTTTCTCGATGACGTGATGAGCGAGCTGGACGATGCGCGTCGCCGGCTGCTCGTCAACATGCTGGCCACCGCCGGCCAGGCCATCATCACCACCACCAACCGTCACTACTTCACGGACGACGAGCTCGGTGAGGCCACCCTGGTCGAGTTGCCGCTGGATGGGTCGCTGGCGTCCGGCAGCGCCGAGCCGCCGCCGGACGATGACACACCTGCCCCACCGCCAGGTCTGGACGCGCTGTGACTTCTTCCGACGACAGGCGCAAGAAGCGGTCAGACCTCCCGCGCCGGCTGGCAGATGTCCTCACGCCGTCGCTCGAGAGGATCGCCGGAGGGGACGAAGCGCGCGCCTACGCAGCGTGGGCGCGCGCCGTTGGCGAGCCTGTCACCCGAGGCACGCGGCCCAAGGCCTTCCGCCGCGGGCAACTCACAGTGGAATGCGCCTCCTCTGTGTGGGCCAATGAACTGACGTATCTCGGTCCGCAGATCCTCAGGCGCATGCACGAGGTGGCGCCCGGACACCCCGTCGAGCGGTTCCGCTTCGTCGTGGGAAGGCTCCCCGCTCCCGACTTCCTGGAGGACGATCCGGAGGTCGCTCCCCGACTTGCCGTGAAGGCCTCAGAGAAGGAATCCGGGCTCCGCATCTCGAAGGAGAAGCATCGGTGCCAACAGCCCGCGCCGGACGCCGCGGACGCCGCGCGCGCCCAGGCGGAGGGAGTCGAGGATGAACGGCTCCGGGCGGCTATCGAGGCCGCCCTACGACGGTCAGCCGAGGAGCCCCCGGAGGCCCCCGGTCGAGGCACCTCTTCTGGTTGACAAAAATCGCCGATTTGCGGCGGTTTTTCCCCGGACCAAGGGTCGCCCTCAACCTCAGGTTTTGGTATACTTGCGCAGGCAGGCTCTGCCCGCCCCCCACTACATCGTCCAGCCCCTCGGCCACTGTGAGGTCGTGTGAAGAAGTCGCATTACGACGCCCAGGACATCCAGGTCCTCGAAGGCCTTGAGCCGGTCCGCGAACGCCCCGGCATGTACATCGGCTCCACCGGTCCTCGAGGCCTCCACCACCTAGTCTACGAAGTCGTCGACAACTCCGTCGACGAGGCGATCGCCGGGTACTGCACCGCCCTCGCCGTCACGATCAATCCCGACAACTCGATCACCGTCGCCGACAACGGCCGCGGCATCCCCGTCGGCGTCATGGAGAAGTACAACCTGCCGGCGGCTACCATCGTGCTCACGATGCTTCACGCCGGCGGCAAGTTCGGCGGCGCCGGCTACAAGGTCTCCGGCGGTCTGCATGGCGTCGGCGTCTCCGTCGTGAACGCCCTCAGCGAGTGGCTCGAACTCGACATCTATCTCGACGGTTATCACTGGCACCAGCGCTTCGAGCGCGGTAACCCGGTCACCGACTTGATCAAGATGGAGAAGCTCGACAAGGACGGGCCCACCGGCACGACCGTCTCCTTCCTGGCAGACCCCGACATCTTCGAAGATGTCGACTACGACTATCGCGTGCTCGCCCAGCGCCTGCGCGAGACGGCGTTCCTCACCAAGGGCCTTGCCATCTCGCTCAATGACGAGCGCGCCGACGGCGAGAGCGTCACCTTCCAGTACGAGGGTGGCATCCGCGACTTCGTGGCTTACATCAACCGCGAGAAGGACGCGATCCACCGCAGCATCATCTACCTCGAGAACGAGACTGACGACGGCGCGGTCGAGATCGCGATGCAGTGGAACTCGTCGTACAACGAGTCCGTCTTCACCTTCGCCAACAACATCAACACCACGGAGGGCGGCTCGCATCTCACCGGCTTCCGCTCCGCGCTCACGCGTACGCTCAACGAGTACGCCCGGCAGAAGAACCTCCTCAAGGAGAAAGAGGACAACCTCACCGGCGAGGACATGCGCGAGGGCCTCACGGCGCTCGTCTCGGTCAAGCTCAAGAACCCGCAGTTCGAGGGTCAGACCAAGACCAAACTCGGCAACACCGAGATCGCCACACTAGTCGCGACGTCGGTCAATGAGAAACTGGCGGAGTTTCTCGAGGAGAACCCGAGCGAGGGTCGGCAGATCGTCGAGAAGGCCATCAACGCCGCGCGGGCACGGAGCGCGGCGCGCAAGGCGCGCGACCTCACGCGCCGCAAGGGCCTGCTAGAGGGCAGCACGCTCCCCGGCAAGCTGGCCGACTGCTCCATCAAAGACGCGGCGCTCAGCGAGATCTATCTTGTGGAGGGCGACTCGGCAGGCGGCTCCGCCAAGCAGGCGCGCGACCGGTCGTTCCAGGCGATCTTGCCCCTGCGTGGCAAGATCATCAACGTCGAGAAGGCGCGCATCGACAAGATGCTCCAGAACCAGGAGATCCTCACGATGATCAGCGCCATCGGCGCCGGCATCGGCGACGAGTTCGACGTGGAGCAGGCGCGCTACCACAAGATCATCATCATGACCGACGCCGATGTGGACGGCTCGCACATCCGCACGCTGATCCTCACGTTCCTCTTCCGGCACATGAAGCCACTCGTGGAGGCCGGCTACGTCTACATCGCCCAGCCGCCGCTGTACCGGCTGAAGCAGGGAAACCAGGAGACCTACATCCACAAGGAAGCGCAACTGGAGGAGATCCTCCTGCGCGGCCGGCTGGAGCAGATTCGCGTAGACAACACCGACACCGGGTTCACGTTCAGCGAGACCAAGTACCAGCGTTTTCTCAAGCTCTTCGGCGAGTACGAAGGCTGGGTCAAGAAGCTCAAGAGCCAGTGGGGTGGCGAGCTCATCGACTGGCTCAAGAACGGCCCAGTGATCGAGGCCGACATCAGCACGTTCGAAGCGCTGCTTGTGGCGCTGCGCGAGGACATCGACAAGCGCTACGTCATCGATGTCCTCGGCGTGGACAACGAGGACCAAGTCGCCGATACGCGCCTGGTGGAGCGGCGCACGGGCCTGGCCGCCAACCTCAGGATCCCGTTCGCAGCTTTGTCCGGGCGCGAGTTCCAGTCGCTCAAGCGCGTGCATCTGCGCATCGCGGAGCTTGTCGGGCGCCCGCCGTTCACCCTCCATCTCGGCAACCGCAAGTCCGAGGCGGCGAGCTACGAGGACCTGCGGGTGCAGATCGTCGAGCTCACCAAGGAGGGCATGCAACTGCAGCGGTTCAAGGGCCTCGGCGAGATGAACCCGGACCAACTCTGGGAGACCACCATGAACCCCATGACGCGCACGCTCATGCTGGTGTCCATGGAAGACGCCCAAGCTTCCGACGAAGTCTTCACGATGCTTATGGGCGACAAGGTCGAGCCGCGTCGCGAGTTCATCGAGAAGAACGCGAAGGAGGTGCGGTTCCTCGATGTCTGATTCCTTGCAGACGCTCGAAGGCAAGATCGAGCCGATCGAACTCGAAGACGAGATGCGCTCGTCGTTCATCGACTATGCGATGAGCGTCCTCACCGACCGCGCCCTCCCCGACGTGCGCGACGGACTCAAACCCAGCCAGCGCCGCATCCTTGTGGCGATGAACGACCTCGGCCTGGCGCCCAACAAGGCGCACCGCAAGTGCGCCAAGATCGCCGGCGATACGAGCGGTAACTACCATCCCCACGGCGAGGCCGTCATCTACCCGACCCTCGTGCGCATGGCGCAGGACTTCAACATGCGCTACACGCTCGTTGACGGTCAGGGCAACTTCGGCTCCGTCGAGGGTGACTCGCCGGCGGCCATGCGCTACACCGAGGCGCGCTTCAGCAAGATCGCCGTCGAGATGCTGCGCGACATCGACGCCAACACCGTCGACTGGATGCCCAACTACGACGAGACGCGGCGCGAGCCCAGAGTCCTGCCCAGCCGCATGCCCAACCTGCTGGTGAACGGAGCGGCCGGCATCGCCGTCGGCATGGCGACCAACATCCCGCCACACAACCTCGGCGAGGTCGTCGACGCCACCATGCACATGGTCGACAACCCCGAGGCGACCGCCGACGACCTCATGCGATTCATTCACGGTCCGGACTTCCCGACCGGCGGCGTCATCCTCGGCACGGGTGGGTTCAAAGAGGCCTATCGCACCGGTCGCGGTCGCGTCCGCGTCCGCGCCAAGGCGCACACCGAGCAGATCAAGGGCAACCGCAGCGCCATCGTCGTCACCGAACTGCCGTATCAGGTCAACCGCGCCTCGCTGATCGACAACATCGTGGATCTGGTCAAGACCAAGAAGATCACAGAGATAAGCGACCTGCGCAACGAGTCGGACCGCTCCGGCATGCGTCTGGTCATCGAACTCAAGCGCGAAGCCATCCCGATGGTCGTGCTCAACAAACTGTATAAGCACACCCAGATGCAGACGACCTTCGGGATCATCAACATCGCGCTGGTCGGCGGCGTGCCCCGCACGCTCACCCTGCCCGAGATGATCCAGGCGTACATCGCCTTCCAGAAAGAGATCGTCATCCGGCGGACGAAGTTCGAGCTCGACAAGGCCGAGACGAGGGCACACATCCTCGAAGGCCTGCTCGTCGCCCTGGACAATCTGGACCAGATCATCAGCATCATCCGCCACGCTCCCGACGGGGAGACGGCACGCGACGCGCTCATGGACACGTTCGAGCTCACGAGGCCGCAGGCACAGGCCATCCTCGACCTGCGGCTCCAGAAGCTCACCGGCCTCGAGCGCGACAAGGTCAAGGAGGAGCACGCCGGCCTGCTCGCGCGCATCGGCGAGTTGCGCGCATTGCTCGGCGACGAGAACGCCGTCCTCGGCGTCATCAAGGACGAACTCTCCGACATCCGGCGCCTGTACAACGACGATCGTCGCACCGAGATCGTGCCGGACGAGGGCGAGATCGACCTC
>CAVZIA010000006.1:0-569549 GCA_963775255.1 uncultured Thermoleophilia bacterium
GCGCATCAGGGTCTCTGACATCGCTCCCCACGGTGGGTCCTGCCTTTCTCAGTGGCTCCGGCGCCGGCGCGCACGCTCGCGCGCGTCGGCGATGCGCCAGTCCGGACGCAGGCGCGTGCCCTGCGCGCCGCCGCGCGCGCCACCCTCGGAGCCGGCGGTGACGCCGCCGACGTCGAAGAACGCAGCGTGCACGGCGTGCCCGCGGTACGTGAGCGCCGAGCCGAGCACGCCGGCGCCCTCGTAGCGAACGTCCCAACCGAGGCCCGGGCTCTTGTACCGCCGCCCGGGCAGGTCGGCGATGCGCTCCAGGAACGCGTCGGCGACGGCCCTGTCGCCCGGCTCTCCGCCGGCCACCAGCGCCTCGAACGCGTAGCTGCGCAGGAGCTTGTCGTGCAGCTCGGCGTACTGCGGCGCCCGCGAGACGAGGTCGAGACCGATCACGCGGGCGCCGTGCAGCACCAGCATCCCCTGCTGGCCGTCCTGGAGCGGGAACGCGGCCACCACGGCATCCAGGTCTCCCTTGCGGGTCTGATACGCGTCGCGCATCGCTCCGGTGGGCGACGAAGTGGCGTGCCGCGCGTGGAGCTGACTGACCTCCTGCCATACGCGTCCCTGGTCCGAGCGGTGCCCGGCGCCCGACGCGAGGTTGGTGTTGACGCTCTCCTTCATCGCGAAGCGCACCTGCCGGTCGGCGACGATCTCGCTCTCGCCGAACTCCCTGGAGGCGTAGGACCAGCGCCCCTGCTCGGTACAGCTCACCGGCACGACCAGGCTGCTTTGCCCGCTGATCAGGATACTGGTGTTGAGGACGCGGTTCTGCTTGGCGCCGCGCAGCTCCTCACCGTCGAGCACCAGCACGCGCCGGTCGCCTGTGTTGACGACGCGCAGTTCGGGTACCGACCCGCCCTCGCTCACCTCTGTGATCGCGGCCTGACCGCCGGCGATGGCCTGCCGCAGCGTGACGTACCCCGGTCCGCCGTTCTCCACCAGCCGCAGCGGGAACACCACCAGCGGACCGTGCACCTGCGGATGGCCCACCTGCAGCGCCTCCACCAGGGCCGCGCCGCTCACTGCCTCGTTCGCTCCCGTCATGCCACACCTCCGTCTCCGCAGCCGCTCGCCGGCCGGCCGCAGCCGGCGAGCGGCTCCTCCTGTCTGGTCAGTCCAACGATGCTCATCTAACATCGACCGTTGAGATGATATTCCACAGTTTGATGCTACCATAACATCACTCACCAGCATGTCCATACGTGAATCGATGCAGGAGTCCGGGTAGACTCGGGCGTATCTGTGATGCAGAGACTAGTGGACGGAGGAGACGGAACCGATGCGCGACGGGCATCAGGCGAGCTTGGGAGCACAGATCGCGGCCCTGCGTGAGCGTCAGGGCTGGAGCCAGCGTGCCCTGGCCAAGTGGGTGGGCCTCGACCAGTCCGCCGTGAGCCGTATCGAGGCCGGACGGAGGCGCCTCTCCGCCGAGGAGCTCCACCGTTTCGCCGACGTCCTGCACGTCACCGCCGACGTCCTGCTGAGGGCCGGGCCTGCAGATGCCCCGTCGAGCGGACCCGACGCCGGCCTCTCGTTCGCGATGGAGGCCGACTTCGGTCCGCTGGGCCGCGATGAAGCCTTGTTCGAGGCGCCGGTGCTCGCGAGCATGGCGTCACCCCCGCTGATGTCGACTCCGTCACCGGCGATGCCGACGAGCGGCGCGGGCCCGGCGCTCGACGGCGTCCCGGCCGAGGTGGCCGCGATCGTTGCGGACTGGCGTTCCTTGCGCGCACTGGCCGGCGACGAGCCGGCGCAACGCTGGAGCACCGGCCACTCGGCGGAGGGCAAGCCCGAACGCCTCGCGCACCCCACGGGGAGCCTGCACCCCGGCCTCGCGACCGGCGACGTGCTCTACGACCGCGTCGCCCGGTTCTGGCGCAGCGAGTTGCACGTCGAGCCCGACGACGGACCTCTCCCCGACCTCGTTCCGCTGCTGGAGGACGGTTACGGTGCCCAGGTGATCGTGGCGCGCGTGGCGCGGCAGGGATCCCCTTCGGCGGAAGGCGCTCCCCCTGCGAGCGAGCGCCCCGTGGCGGCGGCGTTCACCGGCGGCGGCGTCCCCTTCATCTTCGTCAACGCCGCCCGCCCGGTCCTGCTGCAGCGGTTCGCGCTCGCGCACGCGTTCGCGCATCTGGTCCTCGGTCACGGCGACGTGACCGACGACCGCATCGCGTGGAGCCGAACCATCCCACCCGAGGCGGCGGCAAACGACTTCGCCGAGGAGTTCCTGGCGCCGGTGCGCGCCGTACAGCGCTGGTACGAGCGCCGCGAGGCCCCTCGCTCGGTGCGCCTCGAGGACCTGCTGCACCTCGGCAACGCGTTCGGCATCAGCGCCTGGTCGGCGCTGTTCCGGTCGCGCGCCGCCGGACGCCTGCAGGGCAAGCAGTTCCACGCGCTCCGCGGCGAGCTCAAGCAGCACGAGTGGGAACTCCTCCCCCGGCAGGCCTACCTCGGCGGCGTCAGGGACACGCTCACGCACCTCACGCCGGGTGACTGCCTGCCTCCCGGCCGGTACGGAGAGCCGGCGGTGCTACGCGTGCCGGCTGCCATGCGCTCCTGGGCGCTGGCCGCGCTGCGGGGCGGCCGCCTCAGCGTCGAAGACGCGGCCGTCATCCTGCGCGTCGAGCCGTCCGGCCTCGCGGAGCAGCTCGCGCGGCTCGGCCTCGAGTGACCCGTCCGGGACCGGAGCGGCGCCTCAGAGCAGGTCGAGCAGGTCGCTCGGGCGCCGGGCGATCAGGTCGGGGTCGGCGCGCAGGAGGCGCTCCTCGCCGTGCCAGCCCCAGCTGGCGCCGACGACGGTGGCGCCGGCGGCCCTGGCCTCGGCCACGTCGCCCGCCGTGTCGCAGACGTACCACGGCTCCAGCGACTCGCGCCGGCCCCGTACGCGCGGCGCTCCGCCGGCCGGAGAGTATGGCTGCCCGGGCGGCTCACGACCTCCCGCCCGGCCCCGTACGCACGAAGGCCCCGCCGGGCGGCGGGGCCTTCGTGTCGCTCATTCGAGACGGTGTATTCGCTCACACCATCTCGTGGTACTTGTACGAGATCTTCACCTTCGTGCGGTACGCGACGATCGCCTTGCCTTCGATCTTCATATCGAACTCGACGGCCTCCGCGACGCGCAGGTCCTCGCGGTGGATGCCGGCCTTCTCCACAGCGTTCTTGGCGGCCTTCTCCCACGACTCGGCGCTCGAACCGATGACTTCCATCACGCGGTAGACGCTGTCCGACATGGCGACTCCTTTGCTTGCGGTGGTCTTGAGATGGTGACGTATCTTAGCCGGAACCACGGAAAAGGGAACCCCCCCGGGTACCGGGGACGCGGCCCGGACACGAACATCTGTCCGCCCCGACCGCTACTCTGGTCCGCGGACGCTGCCGCGGTCCGCGGCCGGAACCACCGGCCGGCCCGCCAACGCGGTCGCTGTAGACCCTGCGCCACGGGTGCCGCGGCGGCGTCCATCCAGCCCCGAGCCAGAGGAGGAGCCGCCGTGCCCAGACCGTCACTCACTACCCCCGGCACATCCACGTGGCTCACCTCGTGCGCGCCGGCACGCGGTCCGCACCGCCGGCCCGTAGCCACGGTCGCGGTCGACGCCGATCTCGTCTGGGTCACCCCGCTGCCGGCCTTGGCGCCGGGCGCCGCCCGCCGTTCCTCGCCGGCGGCGCTAGTGCACCTGCACCTCCAGCTGGCGCAGGAGCTGGCCGCCGCCGGCTGCGATCCCGCGGTGGCCGCACTCGGCGATGCGGATCTCATCGACGCCGCGGCCCGCGCCGTGGCCCGCTACCTCGACGACCTGCCGGACCTGCCGCTGGTCGGCGAGCCCTTCGGCGGCGAGGAGGGCACCGACTGAGACCGGCGTTCCTGGGCGCCCCACGGGCCCCTCCCGGCTCCATGCAGGCCAAGCAGCCTGCCCACCCCTATTTCTTGCTCAAGCCGACGAGGGGGCGGGTCGACGCCATTGAAGCAGGGATCGAGAACCTTGCCGCCGGCGTTAGGATTCACCCGCCCGCCGGCGTCTGATATCACGCGGACCACCGACGACCGGAGGCCGGCTCCCGGATGACACGCTCACGCGCTCTCTCTCACCCCCGGATCACCCGACTCATAGTCCTGACCGTCGCGGCAGCGGCGGCGGTGACCGTGGCCGTGTGGGCCGCCCCCCGGGCGAGCGGCGCGGCTGCGGCATGGCTCCACGACCCACCGGTGCGCCTGCACACGCTCCAGGCTCCGGGCGGCCGCCTAGGCGTCAGCAGGCCCTCCGGGCGAGCGGCCGCCGCCCCGCAGACGCTCGATGCCGGCGGGCTGTTCACCATGGCCGGCGTCATCTGCGACGTACCGCCCGTCGGCATCGTCACCATCAGATTGAGAGCCAGTACCGACGGCTCTTCGTGGAGCCCTTGGTTCGCGCTGCCGCTGGATGTGATCGACGACGACTCCTCCGTCCGGGCGTTCACCGACCCCGTGTGGACCGGGCCGGCGCGATACCTGCAGGTCAAGGCCGACTGCGGCGCCCGCGGTCCGGCGGCGCTCACCGGCGTCCGCGTCGTCGCCATCGACTCCAGCGGCGAGGGCAGCCTCGCCGACCGTGTCACCGGCGCCGTCCGCCGCGTCGCGGCCACCATCGCGAGCGTCGGCTCCACCGACGCGGCGTCCGCGGCGTCCTCAGCTCCCGCCATCGTGACGCGCTCCGAGTGGGGCGCCGACGAGCGCCTCCGCTCCGGCTCGCCGTCGTACGCGCCGGTCAAGATGGCCTTCATCCACCACACCGCGAGCGCCAACACGTACACCCAGGCCGAAGCGCCGGGCATAGTCCGTGCCATCTACGCCTACCACACCAAGAGCCTCGGCTGGAGCGACATCGGCTACAACTTCCTCGTCGACCGGTACGGCACCATCTACGAAGGTCGCTACGGCGGCGTCACGCGCGGCGTGATCGGCGCGCAGGTCGGAGGCTTCAACACAGGGAGCACCGGCATCTCGGTTCTCGGCACCTTCACCGACAGCGCGCCTCCGCCCGCTGCCGTCACCTCTCTCGAGCGCCTCCTCGCCTGGAAGCTCTCCCTCAGCGGCCTGAGCGCCAACGGCACCGCGCAGCTCACCTGCGGGCTCACCGACAAGTACAAGCTGGGCACGGTGGTCACGTTCCCCGTCATCGCGGGCCATCGCCAGGCTAACTACACCGAGTGCCCCGGAAACGCGTTCTACGCGCTGCTGCCGGCCATCCGCTCCGCCGTCGCCGGGCGCATGGGCGCCGCGACCGGAGCCACGCTCAGCGCCACCGCTCCGCTCATGAGCCCCAACGGGGACGGCGTGCTCGACACCACCGATCTGGACGTCTCCCTCACGACCGTCGCCGACTGGATACTCGCGATCAAGAACGATGCCGGTCATACGGTCGCCTCCTGGAGTGGCCAGGGTGACTCCGCGACGGTCACCTGGGACGGCACGCTGAGCGGCTCGGACGTGCCCGACGGAACCTACACCGCCGCACTGACGGCCGTCCCCGCCGGAGGCGAGGCCGTCGAGGCGAGCACGCAGATCACCGTCGACACCGTGGCGCCGCGCCTCAACAGCGCGACCGTGGGGGCGCCCACCTTCAGCCCCGACGGCGATCGCCAGGCTGACACCGTCGCCCTCAGCTACGAGCCCGGCGAGCCGTGCAGTGTGCGCGTCGGCATCATCGACGCAGACGGCGAGGTGCTCCGCTGGCTGCACGGATGGCGAGCGAGGAGCATCCGCACGTACACCATCACCTGGGACGGCCGCGTCTCGTCGGCCAACGGCCTCACGGGCGCGCCGGACGGCGACTACCGCTTCGACGTCGAGCGCCGCGACGACGCCGGCAACATCTCGCGCAAGGGTCTCAAGGTCACCGTCGACCGCACCATCGGGTTCGCCACGGCGAAGCCCGTGACCATCTCGCCCAACGGCGACCGGCATCGTGACCGCAGCGTCGTAGGCTTCACGCTCACCCACTCCGCCGCTGTCAGCGCCGTGATCCGCGTGGATGGCACGGTGGTGCGGACCATGGATCTCGGACAGCTCTCTCGAGGTGCGCACACGTGCATCTGGGACGGCAAGGACGATGCCGGGTCTCCCCTCCCGAGCAGCCGGCCCGTGGTGACACTGGCGGCGGTCTCTACCGTGGGCGAGAGTTCCATCACTCGCCCCCTGGTCGTCGACCTCTACGCCCCCCGCCTGTACGCGACCCGGAGCAAGTCCGGCTCAGTCGGCAAGAAGCTCCGGGTGACGGTCAAGGTCGTCGATCCCTTCAGCGCCAAGGCCGACCTGCGCTACTCGATCCTCGACTCCCGCGGACGCCGGGTCGCAGCCGGGCGCCCGGGGAAGGTACGCACGGGCGCGGGGCTGACGGTGCGCTGGACGCCGCGTGCCCGCGGCGCGTACACCATCGTGTACCACGCGACAGATCTCGGACTCAACAAAGAGGCGGCGCGGGCGACCACGCGGCTCACCGTCCGCTGACGCAGGCCCACGGGCCGTCGCGCGGCCGGTGGTGGGACTGCCGCGGACTTCAGAACTCCTCGGGAACGAACGTCTGGCTCTCGACCGGCGGCCGCACGTAACCCTTCTCCACCGGCCGGTCCTCCAGCCTGAGGTCGTGGTGCGTGACATCCTCGAAGGGGATCTGGCTGAGCAGGTGACGGATCATGTTCAGCCGCGCCCGCCGCTTGTCGTCGGCGTTGACCACCCACCAAGGCGAGTCCTTGGTGTCGGTGTAGGCGAACATCTCGTCCTTGGCCTGCGAGTATTCGATCCAGCGCATGCGGCTCTCGAGGTCCATGGGGCTGAGCTTCCACACCTTGAGTGGGTCCTTCAGCCGCGCCTGGAACCGCTTCTCCTGTTCCTCGTCGCTCACGCTGAACCAGTACTTGAGGAGAGTGATTCCGCTGCGGATGAGCATTCGCTCGAACTCGGGGCAGGTGCGGAAGAACTCCCACACCTCGTCCTCGCTGCAGAACCCCATCACGCGTTCGACGCCGGGGCGGTTGTACCAGGACCGGTCGAAGAGGACCATCTCGCCGGCGGCCGGCAGGTGCTCGACGTACCGCTGGAAGTACCACTCGGTGCGCTCGCGCTCGGTCGGCGTGGAGAGCGCGGCTATACGGACCACGCGGGGATTGAGGTGCTCGGTGACACGCTTGATGGTGCCGCCTTTGCCGGCCGCGTCGCGGCCTTCGAAGATCACCGCGACGCGCAGCCCCGCGTGTTTGATCCACTCCTGAAGCTTGACCAGCTCGATCTGCAGCTTCTTGAGCTCGGCCTCGTATACCTCGCGGTCCATCTTCTTGTGGTGGCTGGACTTCTCCCCGGGGGGTGCACTCATGTCCGGCAGCGGGCCGGACGACTCAGGGGCCTCGGCCTTCTTCTTGTCTTTGGACTTGTCGGCCATGGAGCTCCCCCTCCGACGCAGGCGTACGGACCGTCACATCATAGTGCACCTCCGCTTTGTGCCCACAGGGGCCGGTCTTGCCACCTGCCGCTGGTGTATCCTTGAGACAGGTGAGCAGCGTGGAAGTGGAGCACAGTGGAGCTGTCCGATCGTCCCCTCGAAGCCGAGCTGGCCGAGATCGCAGAACGAGCCGAACCCGGACGCACGGCCCGGCTCGCAGTGCGTCACTGGGGGTGGGACGGCCGTGGCGGCGCCACGCTGGAGGTGACCGGTCGCGAGGAGGGGCGCATCACCCGCGAGCGCGTGCGCCAGCTCTGCGAGCGGCTCGCCGCGCGGCTCGCGGGCGCCCGCACCGAAGCGCCCGCCGTCGACCGCGCCCTGGTCCTCGCGGCGCACACGGCACCCACCACGGCAAGCGAGCTCGCCCGGCGCCTCGCCGACGAGCGTATCTCGGCGCGGCCGTTCGATCCGGCGGGCCTGCTCTCGGCCGCCGCCGTCCTCGGCCGCGACCCCACGTTCTCGCTCGAGAACGTCAAGGACGTGCGCGTCGTGCTCCCCGACCCGCCGGACCCCGCCAGCGACACCGTGGCCGTCATCGCAGCCGTGGTCGACACGGCGCGCGCCAGCGTGCGGCGCGCCGGCGCCGCGCGCGTGAGCGAGGTCACCGGCCGCGTCGCCGCCGACCTCGCCGTCTGGGTCGACGACGACATCGTCACCGCCGTCGTCTCGGAACCGGCCGATTTCGCGTGGCTGGAGCGACGGACCGGCTGGTTCTACCTGCCGTCCGTCGCCAAGAACGCCGTGGCGTCACGCATCGCCAAGGTGCTCAGCGTGAGCGCCGCCGTGCGCCTGGGCGATCTGCACGCCGGCATCCGCCGCGACGAGCGCATGCGCGAGTTCGTCATGCCGGAGTACATCCTCGCGGAGTTGTGCACGCGTCTCCCCGGCGTGCGCGTGGACGGCGACGTCGTGACGGTCGACCCGCCGCAGGCACCGGAAGACGTGCTCGAGCGCACGGAGCTCACGCTCCTGCGCGCGCTCGTGGACGCCGGCGGCCGGGCCGACCGGCACGACCTCGAGGCGGCCTGCCTCGCCGCCGGCATGAAGCTCTCGAGCTTCAACAACCGCATCGCCTACTCGCCGATCGTCGCGGAGCTGGGTCACAACCGCTACGGTCTGCGCGGCCTGGGCGGCGGCGACGCGGTGGTCGCGGCGCCGTCCCTCGATGTCCCGCGACCGGGCGACCTCACGGCCTTCCGCGCACCGCGCCGGCGCTAGGCCAGCCGTGGTGTACTGGCGCATCACTGCAGTCGCCTGCACGCTGGCTTTCGCGGCGCTGCTGGTCTGGCTCTACGGCGTCAGGACGACCGTCATCTGGGCCGCCGCCATGGCCGCCTTCCTGCTCATCCTCTGGGCGGCCACGGTCCCGCTACGCAGGCGGCAGCGCAGAGTCTGGCTCGAGATGGGCCTGGGGCCCGACGGCCGGCCGCTGACCGAGGAAGAAGAGGAGATCGCGCCTCCGCCTCTGGACGAGGACGCCTCCGGCGCGCAGTGATGGAGCGCGGGTTCGGTGCGCGCGGCGTACGGCGGCCTCAGCCGCCGAAGAAGTCGCGCTGCAGCTCCGGCGCCAGGATGGTCAGCAGCTCGGCCGGCGACCGCGCGATGCGCTCCGCGCCGGCCTCGACCAGCTGCTCCGGCTCGTGCCAGCCCCACGAGACGCCCACGGGCGTCGCCCCGGCCTCACGGGCCTCTCGCACGTCCCCCGCCGTGTCGCCGACGTACCAGTAGACCTCCTGGCCGGGGAACCGTTCCTGGAGGACGTGGATCTTCTCGACCTTGCTGAGCGCGGTCTCGGCGCCGGCCACCTCGGCGACGCCCAGGACCTCGTGGCCCTGCAACCACCCCTGCACCACATCGTTCGGGCTCGACGTGACCACGACCAGGGTGCGCACGTCGGAGAGCTCCTCGAGCACCTGCGGCATCAGCGGGAACGGCTTGAGCCAGTGCCGCGCGCGGACCAGCTGCGCGCCGAGCCGGCGGAGTACCTCCGCCCCCTGCGCGTCCTCGACCCCGCGCGCCCGCATGCCCGCGTAGTAGTTGTCCTCCATCACGGCGAGCAGGTCGTCGCTGGTGGTGAAGCCCTCCACGCCGACCGCCGCGCACGCCTCGAGGAACGCCGTGCTGAAGATGTCGAGCGAGTCGACGATGACGCCGTCGAAGTCGAACATGACGAGCTCTCGTCGTTCCTGGTCCACGATCTCCCTCAAAGTCGAAAAGGGGGGCCGGCCGGCCGCTGGCGCGGTCGCCGGCCCCCGTCAGACTCAGTAGTGCAGTCCGGTCTTGTTCTTGAACTGCTCGACGCTATTGATCGGAATATCGAGCAGCTGGCTGATACGCGCCTTGGCGGCAAGACCCTTGGCGATGCCGGGCACGCCCGTGATCGTCCCGATGTCCAGCTCTTCGCGCAGCTGGCGCATCATGGTCGGATCGGACAGGTCGAACGGCGTCACGTGGAGCTTGTCGGCGACGTACTCCTTGGCTTCTGTGATCCTCATCTTCTTGCTGAGCTGCATCCGTGCCACGAGATCTCCCGCGGCCCGGATCCCACCCATCGACGAGGCCAGCAGATGCGCCATGTGCATGCCGGCAGGGTCACCAGTACCCACCTACAACCCGTCGGCGTGACCGATCTCGATCATGGCGGCGCTACAGCGCGTCACGACGTCGACGGCCGGGGTCTCGAACATCGGCACACCGCCGACGCCCATGCCCACGTTCGGGTGGATGGGGATCTTGGCGATCTCGGTGCAGGCCTTCACGAAGGTGAGCGCCTTGGCGAGGTTCCAAGGTACCGTCTTCCTGGTGTTGGTGTTGGAGACGGGGCCGAAGATCGCGCAGCCGGCCTCTTCGCAGACCTGCAGCTGCTGGTGCGGCCACATGCCGGCGAGGCGCTTGCCGTTGTACTCGAGCTGGCCGTGGAAGCCCAGGACCATCTCCGCGGACATGCCGATCTCGACCGGCAGACCCGTGTCGTTGGCGACGTGGTCGCAGGCCTGGAGGACGCGGTAGAACTCGGCGTCCCCGGTCGACGCGACGGTGTCGAAGTCGATACCGTCGGCGCCCATCTCGACCATGCAGTCGCTCATCTCGATGCAGTCGTCGAGGCAGGCCTGGCCCGCTTCTTCCTGCGTCTTGCGGGCCTCGTCGATCTTGCCGATCGGCATGAGGTCGCTGGGGTTCTCGAACGAGCCGTCTGGGCGGTAGTACAACCCGAGGTTCGGCATGAACCCGTAGAGGAGCGGGAAGATCGTGGTCTCCATGAGGAGCTCGACGTGGAGCATCTCGAGCGCCTTGAGGAACCGCTGTGGCTTCACCGAGTAGTCGTTGTGCGAGATCTCCATGGAGTCGAAACCGAGCATCGACTCGAAGAGACGCACGCCGACCTCGCGGTTGACCGGCGCGACCACGCCGCTCGACATGCGCGAGGAGTTGAGCGCGTTGACGCAGCCGTCCTTGGTCATGACGACTTCGTTGCCGCGCTGCACGCCCCAGATACGCGTCGGCGCCGCGAACATGTCGACCAGGTAGTCGATCTCGTTCTCGGTGAGGACGGGGATCTTGGCCTTCTTCGCTGCCTCTTCGGAGCCGGTGATGAACTCCGTGCGCAGCTCGTCTTTGGTGAGCTCCACGTTCGAGGAGTCACCCATTCTCGTCATTATCTTCATCTATACGGCCTCCGCTGTGTCGCTGAACCGAAATCCCAGGCCGTCCCGGGGGTCTGCCTATGCTGTCTGCTCTGCGTGTGCGTATCGTGAGGGCGCCGGCGGCGGCACTTGCGGCCGCCGCCGGCGCCGGTCTTCACGCCGTCCAGGCGAACCCCGCTACTCTACGGGGATCTCCTTGGCGACGGCCTCGAGCTCCATGCCCTGACGCTTGCGGATCGCCCATGCGGCGACCCAGATGACGATGGCGGCCACGTACAGGATGGCCATGAAGATCATCGAGTTCTTGTTCTTGTAGCCGACGCCGTAGACGTTGGCCTTGTCGTAGAACCAGAGCCACAGGTTGAAGCCCATGAAGATCACGTAGATGACGCCGACGATCGGGAGTATCGGGCCCTTGGGCAACGCCGAGTTCTGCCAGATGGCCTTGGCGCGGAACGGCATGGCCACGAACGCGAGTCCGGTCACGAAGAACATCGCCGCGATCACCAGGGTGGCGTCGTAGGTGAGCTGCACGAACGACGGCTGGAACGCGTAGAACGCGGACACGATGACCGACGGGATGGCCATGAGCAGCAGCGCGTTGACCGGCACGCCGCCCGACGTCACCTTGGCGACGCTCTCAGGCAGGATGCGGTCGAACGCCGACGCGAAGATCATGCGCGTGGAGCTCAGGAACACGGTGCCCCACCAGCCGAACACGATCAGAGAGATCACGGCGATGAGGATGACCTGGAAGGCGGAGTTGTTCACGATCCAGGCAGTCATGGCGGTCGGCGAGAGGTAGTCGCTGCCGGCCGGGAGCGTCGTCGGGTCGATATACGCGTACAGGGCGCCCATGTAGCCGTTGGCGCTGGCCTCAAAGAAGGCCCAGCCCATGGTCTTCGTGACCAGGAAGAGGAACACGAGGACGATGCCGACCGCGGCGAGCAGGCCGCCGGCCATCTGGTAGATGTTCTTGCGGAAGTCCTTGGCGCCGCGGACTTCGCCGTACAGCGTGGCGCCCCACACCGGCCACAGGAGCCAGAAGGCCATGACCGGGATGAGCTTGAGCGTGTCCGTCAGGTTGCCGGCGAACATGGAGGACGGCATGCCCTCACCGGCGCTCTTGATCGTGGCCGCGTAGGCATCCTTGACACCGTAGAGGCTGAGCATCTCGCGGTTGAAGGCGGTGATGAAGTGCGCCTTGGTGGTGACGAGCAGCAGGATGGCGGCGACGGCACAGCCGGCGAGGCCGATCCAGAGGGCCCACTTCTGGAAGTTGGCGTAGGCCTTCATGCCGACGGCGACGAGGTAGGTCGCCAGGGCGATCGTAGCCAAGGAGGCCACGAAGACACCCCAGCTCGTCGCCAGCCAGTCGGCGGCGCCGCCCGCGCCGAAGATACGCAGGACCGGCTTGATGAACGAGTTGACACACAGAGCGGCGTAGATCGGGATCCAGAGCCACAGGATGAACCACCAGCCGGTGGCCCCGAACACGAAGCCGATCGAGCTGTGGAACACGCGTGACTGCCAGATATAGTCGCCGCCTGCTCGTGGCATCGCGGAGATCAGGCCCGCGTAGACCACGACCTCGAGCAGCACGAAGATCGTCGTGATGATGATGGACCAGAAGACGCTGCCGCCCGGAATGAACACGGCGTACAGGAATCCCCAGATCCCCAGGAAGATGTTGGTCGAGAAGAACGAGTACCTGAACCCGTCTCCCGTAGACCAGCCCTTGACCAGACCGCTCGCCTTGCGGACGAACAGTGTCTGCTCGGCTGGCTTACCGGCATCAGTCGCCATCAGTGAAGTCCCCCTTTTGTCGTTGCCGGCCGGGCGGCGCGGATGGCACGCCCGGGACCCTCCTGCCTGACACCGGGCACCCTCACCCGGACGTCAGCCTGTAACGCTTCAGTTTGCTCTTGCCATCGAGGTCCACGACGCAGCCCGCGACCATGCCCTCCGTATACGAACTGCCGGGGTTGATGGCCAGCGTGCGGCCGATGCGCACGGCGGCGCGACTCTCGTGGATGTGCCCGTGCAGCGAAAGGATTGGCTGGACCTCTTCGATCACCTCCCGTACGGCGGTGGAGCCGACGTGCGCCGAGTCCTGACCCTGGACCGTGAGCGTCTCCCAGTCGATCTTCGGGGCCACGTCGAGTTGCGTGTCGTAAGGCGGTGCGTGAAGCCCGAACACGAGACGCTCGGGCGGCACCGTCGCCTGCTTGACGATGCCCAGGATGCGCTCCTTGAGCTTGGGTTCTTCCTCTTCGCGCGGGGTGTCCCAAGGCGTGAGGTTGGTCCAGCCGCTCGAGGCAAGCTGGTAACCCCCGGGCAGGTCGAGCACGTTGCCCTCGCCGACCATGATGTGTTTGGAGGTCGCGAGGATCTCGTCGATGTCGAGGCGGTCGTCGTTGCCGGGGCAGACGATGCACTGGACCTTGCTGCCCTCGAGCTTGCCGTCCGCCCACTCGACCCACTGCTCCACGGTCTTGCGCATCTGCTCGTGGAAGAGCTCCTCGAGCTTCTCCTCGTTGGTGGTGTACTCGTCGCGCTCCTCGGGCGTCAGCGTGACGGGGTAGTAGCCGTGGTCCTTGATGAGTCGCTCGCCTTTGGCGAGCTCGTCGGCGCCCTCGAGCTCATGGGTGATGTCGAGCATGTGGTAGCGCCAGTGCTCGGGGGCCGTCTGGACGATGGGGACGATGGCCTTGCCGGTCATGTCGCCGCCGAGGATCAGGACGTCGGCCTCGTAGTGCGCGGCCGAGTTGATGAACTTGCGCCAGCAGACCTCCGAACCATGGACGTCCGTGGCGAAGAAGAGCCTTACCTTCACGCCGTTCCTCCTTTCGCCGCGTGCGCGGGTCGCCTGTTCACTGTGCCGCCAGCCACTTCTGGTACTCGGGATCGCCCACGATCCTCTCGGCTCGGGCGATGCGCTCCCGGCCCCACTCCATGTAGTCGAAGTCGATATGGGAGACGGTGTGCTGGATCATGGCCCACACGCCCCACCACACGCCGGAGAGCGCCTTGTAGAGCATGAGCCGACCGAAGTACCTCTCGTCCATCTCGCCGCAATAGGTCTCGACGATGAGGCGCTCCTCGTCGCGGCTGAACGGGTGCTCCATGACGAAGTCGCCGAGGTCGAAGTACGGATCGGTCATGCCCCCGTACTCCCAGTCGATGATCCACATCTTGCCATCGGCGTCGATGATGAAGTTCTCGCTGAGGAGGTCGTTGTGGCAGGCGACCGCCGGTTCGGGGTTGCGCTGCACAGCCGTCTCCACGTCCTCCATGGCGGTCAGCATGGCTTGGAGCCAGTCCGGCCACGGCGTCTTGAGGTCCTTGGCGATGCGCGTGTACTTGCGGATCATGTCGAAGAGCTGGATGTCGTTCTTGAAGGTGCATCCTTTGTGGAACACCTTCACGGTCTCCACGGCCTGCTTGATGCGCTCGGGATGACCGCCCATGGTCTCCGGATGCATGATCTCGCCCTCGACGAAGTCGATGATCAGAGCGCCCTCGGGATCGATCTGGTAGGCGACCGCGGGACCGACGCCGACTCTGGCGGCCTGGATCATGCAATCCCGCTCGACGTTGCGGTCGATGAACATGTCGGTGCCGATGCCCGGTACGCGCATGACGTACTTCTTGCCGCCCTTGTCGGGGCCGCCGTCCACCCACACGATGTAGTTGTGGTTGGTGATGCCGCCGCCCAGCTCCTCGGTGCGGACGTCATGGCCCTTCCAATCGTCGATCCGGGCGATGATGTCCTCGGGCGTGAGGTGCGCTTGCTGTTGCGCCATGCGTCCTGCCTTTCGTTACGAGCGGCCGCCCGGCCGCGCGGATGGCGAGTACCGGATGGCGCTCATCGCGCGCCCAGCTGCAGCAGGCGCCACCCCCGCCGCCGTGAGGCGGGCGGGGGTGGCGCTGAAAGACCAGCGTCGCGGGAGACGCGAAGTCACGAAACGGGGACCTCGAGGCCCATGCCGGCGAGCTCCTCGCGGACCTCGTCCATGGCCTTCTGGTAGTCCGCGTTGACGATCCGCTTGGTCTGCATGTCGTAGACCTCCTGGAACGTCATGCCCTTGTCCGGGTCCTTGAGCTTGTCGCCGAAGAGCGGGAAGAGCTTCTGCGCCAGGGGCTCGGCCTGCGCACGCGTGAGCTTGGAGGCGGCAAGGCCGATCTCCGCGTGGAACTTGTGGTCGTCCGGGATCAGAGAATCCGACTGGACGGCCATGGCGGGGTGCCCGGAGAAGACGTTTCCACCAGAGGTCACGACTGCGAGCATATAGCAGGCCATTTCGTAATGGTACTGCTTGGTGCCGGAGCCGCCGCCCAGGTACGGGAGGTTGACCATCGGGTACTGCATGTTGCGCCCGACGGCTGCGTTCGACATGGCGATCGCCCAGATCAGCGGCTTGGTGGACGACAGGTGCAGCTTGCTGTGCAGCGGGGCGTTGTAATGGTAGCTGCCGCGGAAGACCAGGTTGCCCATGATCATGTACGCGGTCGCCGTGACCGCGACACCCTCGGCGCCGCCGGCGTAGCCGCCGAACAGCGGGGTGCTGGTGGAGCCGATGTTGGCGCTCAGGCTGTTGTAGAAGGCGACCTTCTGCAGGGCCTCGTAGCCGACCACCATCTCGCTGAGGAAGTCGATGAGGAAGCCGTCGCTGGGGCGCAGACCGAAGTCCGGGTAGCTGGCGGCGAACATCGAGGCCGGCTGGGAGGCCGCGGAGATGCCATTGATGATCGGCATGCCGGCGCGGCCGGAGCGGCGGATGCCCTCACGCGCCAGGCGCACGGTCTTGCAGGCCGCGAGGATCTCCTGGGGCGAACGCACGCGGGCGTCCCTGCCGCGAAGATGCAGGATCGACGGGACTGACACCGAGTCGACGATATTGAAGGACGCCATCTTCTCGACGGTGTCCATGAAGACCTGCTCGTCGGTGGTGTAGATGCCGCCGCCGACGTGCACCCACGGACGCTCGTCCGTCGAGTCGGGACGGCGACCGAACATGGTCTTGCGCTCGCGCCCCTCGCCGAAAACGGTGGCCGTGGGGCACTCGCGGTTGGCGATCTCGATCTCCTCACGCGTGAACTGCATCACGCGGTTGGTCTCGGGGCAGTACGCGCCGGCCTCGGCGATGAGGTCGACGGCGGCCTCGAACACCGCGTCCGTCAGCGCGTCGTCGGTATTGATGATGGTCTGCTTGTCCCACTTCACCTTGTGGCGCGCGATGACCTCGGCGAGCTTGGGGACGTAGCGCTTCATGTAGTAGTCGGTCTCTGAGGTGAGCGGGCCGGTCTCGGCGCGATCGAAGACCTCGATAAGGTCGATCATGTGGTGCTCCTCTTCGTCAGGTGGTCGTCGGGCCGGGTCTCAGGAGACCAGCTTGGCGGAGATGGTCACTGCCTCGTAGGCGGTGGCGGCCCAGCCGTCGGCGCCGATGGTGTCGGCCCATTCCTTGGTGGTCGCGCCGCCGCCGACGAGGACCTTGTACTTGTCCCGGTCGCCGGCGTCCTTGAGCGCGTCGATGACGTCGCGCTGGCCGACAAGGGTGGTGGTGAGCAGCGCCGACATCGCGATGATGTCCGCGCCGACTTCTTTGGCCTTGTCGACGAACTGGAAGAGGTCGACGTCGATGCCGAGGTCCCACACCTCGAAGCCGGAGGTCTCGTAGAGGAGCTTGAGGATGTTCTTGCCGATGGAATGGAGGTCGCCCTTCACCGTGCCGAGCACGACCTTGCCGCGCTTCTCACCCTCGCCGCCCTGCTCCTTGATCTTGGGCTCGAGGATCGTCATCGCCGACTGGAAGGCAAGAGCAGCCTGCATGAGCTCGGGGAGGAAGATGTCCTCACACTCGAACTGGTCGCCGATGACGTTGAGGCCCGGCAGCAGGCCCTGGTCGATGACGGCCTTGGCTTCGACGCCGTCCGCCAGCGCGGCGTTGACGGCGTCGAGGACCTGGTCCTCGTCCTGGTCGATGATCGCTTGCTTGAGCTTTTCGAAGTGGTCTGCGTCCGCCATGGAATGCACCCCTTGGTCCGATTGAACGTCTCGCGCCGCCGTCGTCCGGCGGCAAAGTCATGTGTGAAGACTCATGTGCTCCGTCGTATCAGCCCTCCAGCGGTGTCGCGTCCCCGGCGACCAGGCCGGAGAAGTGCTGCTTGATCTGCGCATCGAGCTCGGCGTCCCAGACCGCGCCGTTGGGCTGCGCCAGGATGCGGCGCGCCTCCGCCATGGCGCGGTCGTGGATGACCGGCCGGCCGGCGTCCTCCCACTGCTGGCGCATCTCGCGGTTGGCCAGTTTGGGCAGGACGGCCGTGGTCTTCATGAGGCTCTTGGTGTGCTTGCGGCCCATGAAGCTGCCGCCGGGACCGACTGCGGCGATCTCCTCGAGGGCGAGGTTCTCCTCGCTGTACTCGAGGCCGCGGTAGACACGCTTGTCCATGAGGGCGATCTCGTTGTCGACCACGGCCTTGCCGAAGTCGAACGCCATGAGCGAGCTGAACAGGCCGCCCATGTTCAGCAGGGTCGCGCCGGCCGACACGCCGAGCACGGTGTTCATGCCTGTCTCGTAGCCGGCCTGCGCGTCGTTGGAGTGCGAGTTGGTGAGGCCGATGTAGCCGCCCGCCGGGACGTTGTAGAAGCGGGCGAGCTGCGCCTGCGCGGCCAGCAGCATGCCGGTCTCGATGGCCCCCGGCGCGTAGGCGCCGGTGCGCATGTCGGCTACCGTCGGGAGGCTCGCGTAGATGATAGGCGTGCCCTCCCTGACCATCTGCTGGAAGATGGTGATGGCCAGGAACTCGGCGTTGCCGACGACCAGCGTGCCCATGAGCGTCATCGGCGAGGTGAGGCCGGCGTTGGGCACCACGGTGGTGTACACGGGCAGCCCGCGCTCGGTGAGCCACATGACCGCCTCGGTGGAGTCGACGTCCATCGCCAGAGGACTGACCATCGGGCAGTAGTGGTGGTTGATGACGGGCCGCTCGGCGTACGCCTCCTTGCCCCCGGCGATGAGCTCGCCGAGCTCGACGACCTGACGCAGGTCGTCCATGTTGGGCGTGTTGCTGCGCACCGGCTTGAGGCAGTTCTTGAGCGCCGGGTAGAACCGGCTCAGGCTGAACTGCCCTTCGGGCGCGTCGTCGGCCAGCGTCGAGATGCTGAACACGTCGAACCCGGGGAGCTCGTTGATGAGGTGCGCGATGTTGGCGATGTCGGCCGAGGTCGCGCGCCGCTCGACACCGGTGACGGGGTCGACGACGTTGGGCGCCGAGGAGCCGGTGACGACGATGGGGCCGTCGTCGGGGATGGTGCGGTCGTACCGGGGGTCGCGCCCGCGGAACGTGAAGCTCGGAGGCGCCATCTTGCGGTACTTCTCCACGACCTCCGGGGGGAAGCGCACGGTCTCGCCGTCGACCATGCAGCCGTGCTTCTTGAAGACCTCGCGCGCCGGCGCGAAGTGGGCGAGGATGCCCACCGTCTCGAGGACTTCGAGCGAGGCCTCGTGCGTGCGCTTGACCTCCGCGTCCGTGAGCAGCTCGACGTACCTCATGCGGTCATGCCTCCTCTGCGATGTGGGCGAGTCCGTCCTGGTGGTCTTCGATGTACTCCATGAACCGCACCTGGTGGCTGAGGTATCCAAGGTACTCGTCGACATCGCAGTCCGGGTCGTCGTAGTACGCCATCAGGTCCCAGTTGAGGATGTAGAGGTTGGCGTTGGCGACCATGCGCGGCAACAACGCGAGCTCCTCGACGCTCATCGGGCCCGGCGCCTCGAATTTCGCGGCTTCATCCTGATACGCGCGCACGAAGATGGCCGCCTTGTCGAGGCGGACATCGCCGTCGTCATGTCCCTCCCACGAGCTGCAGAAGTAAGCGATGCCCTGAGCGACGTCGAACAGCCGGTAGTCGAGCTTGGACCAGTCGAAGTCGAACAGCCCCACCCCCTGTTCTTCCACCCACTTGAGGTTGCCGGGGTGGTAGTCGCAGTGGACCGGGACACGGGGCATGCCCACGAGGGCATCGCCCAGGGCCGCGCCGCGACGCACGGCGTCGAGGATCGCCGGCAGCTTCGCAAGGTAGTACTCGTCGAACGCCGTGCCCCGCGACCGGGCCGCGTAGCCCTCGAAGATGGCGGGGAACTGGGCGACGAAGTCCATGATCGGCGGCTGCTCGCGTGCGAGGTCGCCGGGGTCGAAGTCGTGCGCGAGTGCGTGGAACTCCGCGAGCACCCGGGCGCCGCTGTCGAACTCCCGGTCCGTCAGGCGGTTGCTGATCCAGGTGTACTTGTCCTCACCCTCGAGCATCTCGTACACCGCGAACAGCCGGCCGACCGGCTCGCCGTCGATGACCTCGTCGCGCTTCACGTAGGTGACGCCCTTCTTGCTGGGGAACACCTGCGCGGCGATGTGGAAGCCCTTGCCGCTGATGTGGTTGACCAGCGCGTGCTCGAACAGCACCTCGCGCTCGGTGTTCAGGCGGTTGTACTTGCGCACGAAGTAGCGCCGCTCTCCCTCGGGGGTCGCGACGACAACCGCGAAGCTGAGATTGGTGTAGCCACCGAGGATCTGCTCGACGCGCAGCACCTCGCCGAGGTCGTAGTCGGTCGCCACCACGTCGGCCAGCTGGCTGCTGAGGAACTCGATCTCGAGGGCGTCCCGCAGCGATTGCGCATCGGTCGCCAGTCTCTTCGCCAGCTCGTAGAAGTCGTTCGCCTTCGCTACGTCCACTCACCCTCGCTTTCAGCCGGCGCCGTCCGGCGCCGTACGGCGCTCAGACGACGACACACGTCAGTCCCAGTTTGCCGAGCTCGCTGCGCACACCCTGGTCTACGCCGTCGTCGATCATCACCGTGTCGACCTCGTCGAGCCCGCAGATGACGACGTCGGCGACCACGCCGATCTTGGAGTGGTCGGCGAGCGCGATGACCTCTCCGCGCGTCGCGGCGACCATCGCGCGTTCCACGCTGGCCATGCTCATGGTCGGTGTGGTCAGTCCTTCTTCCAGGTCGAACCCGTCCACGCCGATGAGCATCTTGCCGGCGTGAAAGCGGGAGATCTGCTCCAGCGCCAGCGGCCCGCTGACCGCGTTGGAGCGCGGCCGGTAGAGCCCGCCGACGAGCACGACCTCCACGCGGAGGCCGCGGGCCTCCTGCAGAGCGCCGACGTTGTGCGTGACGACGCGCGCTTCGAGCGAAGGATCGATGTGACGGATGACCTGGGCGGCCGTGGTGCCCGAGCTGAGGAACACGGTCTCTCCGGGTTCGATGAGCGCGGCGGCCGCCTCGGCGATGCGCCGTTTCTCCTCCGCACTCGCGCTCTCGCGCTCGACGTAGAGGGTCTCTTCGGTCATGTGGCGTTTGAGCACCGCGCCGCCGTGCGTGCGCACGAGGACGCCCTCGACCTCGAGACGCTCGAGGTCTCTGCGGATGGTCATCCCCGAGACGCCCAGGTCTTCGCTGAGGGTCGATACCCGGACCGCCCGCCGTTCCTTCACCAGGTCGACGATGCGGGCTCGACGCTCCGCAGGGATCATCTCGTGGACTTCCGGGACTTCTGACGACACAGGTGTTCCCCCAGTACGTGTCTGCGGCCCGGCAAGACCGAACAAAGTCGAACACATCCTAAACCTGCCGACCGAAGTGTCAAGCGTGACGAGGTCGATTCCCGGCCCGCGGCGGGAGCCGCGAGCGTGAGTCAAGCGCACAGCAGCGCACATCGCCTGAGTACGGTGAGAAGACGACAACGGCCGCCCGTTGACTCCGGACGGCCGTTGAAGACCTGACGACCGGGCGTTGGACTACCCGCTTCTACCATCCTGCGCCGGAGGCTCCCACTGTTCACATCCCACGACGCCCGGTCGTTGCCCGTGTACACACGGGTCGGTCTTTGGTCTGTGCGCGGATCAACGTGAATCCGAGCACTTTCGAGCATAACCGAACGAAGTCTAACGCGTTCTGGGCGGGCGTCAACCCGGATGTGCAGACGGCGCCGAAACGAACAACGGACGCCTAAGTCGAACGTGCGCCGTGCGCCTCCGGAGTGCGGCGCCGGGAGACTCAGTCGCCCTGGAACGCCCAGCTGTATGAGGGATCCCACCAGGCGTGGCCGTAGCCCTGGCGGAGGGCGAGAGCGGTTGCCTTGATCTGGGCCGCGCCGTCGGTGATGCTCGCCGACCGCCACGGGTTCCAACTGCCCTTCCACGTGGAGGGCGCGTACTGGAACAGGCCGTAGTAGCCGCCCGGACCGACCACGGTGGCCGAGCCGCCCGACTCGATCATCATGAGCCGGTACATGCCCCGGGCGCTGACACCGTTGCTCGCGGCGGCGGCCTGGACGAGCGACCACCACGGACCGGACCCGTCGCCACCCTGCTGCGGTGGTTCCACGGTCGGGGTGGGCCTGGGCGACTGCGCGGCGGCGGCAGTGGCGAGCCGCCGGATGTCCGAGCGCACGCCGGCAAGGGCTGCGCGACGTTCGCCCAGTCGCGCGCGGATGGTGGCGAGCTCGCCTTTGCAGGTCTCGACGAGCCTCTGCTTGGTCTTCTCGTCCGCCACCAGCGACCTGGCCCGGTCCGCGAGCTCGCGTTTGGTGGTCTCGACGGTACGCAGCACGTCGCGGTCGGAGCGCGCCAGCGTGCGCACCATTGTGAGGTCGGTGACCAGTTCGCTGAAGTCGCCCGCGGAGAACACGGCGTCGACGGCTGTGACGTCGCCGTGCTTGTACATGGCCACGGCGCGTGCGGCGAGCGTGGCGCGCGCCAGGCCGAGCTCCTTGTAGGCAAGCCGCTGCAGCCGCTGGTTCTGCTCGATCTGGCCGCGGACGGCCTCGAGCGCCCGGGTGGCCCGCGAGTACTCGGTGACGGCGGTGCTGATCCGGGCGTCGAGACCGGAGATCTCCGCTGCCAGTGCGCGCGCCGTGGCGCGGTTCTGCTGGAGCGCCCCCGCACGCGCACCCGCAGGCGCCGCGGTCAGGACGGCGACGGCCAGCAGCACGCAGATGGGAAGCAGAGCGCCGAGCGCCGGACGCCGTATCGGGTGACGGTCTTCCAGTACGCCTCCTCGGGAGGCCGGCGGTACCAGACCACCGGCTCCATGTCCCGCCGGGCCGCGTCAGGACGGCCTCAAGGGCAGAAGCGAAACCTAGCACTCGGCTGACCAGCGCTCAAGCGCAGGAATAGTGAGGTCGACGACGACGTGTCGCTCTCGGCCAGATGCCTCACCGTGGACGTCGGTATCGGCATGGTTGACGGCACAGAGCGTCGTTCCCGGCAGACATCGTCCTCCTTCTCCTGCGTGCTTGACGACCCATTCAACGGGTGATGAAATCAACAGGCGTTGAACACCGGCGCGTGCGCCGGACACCCGCGCGCCGGCCTCGGACGGGAGGAGAGATGCGAGCCATCGCCATCAAAGAGATCCGCGAGCTGCGCCGCGACCGGCGGACGCTGGCGATGCTGTTCCTCCTCCCCATCCTGTTCCTCGTGGTGTTCGGGTACGCGGCCAGCTTCGACGTGAAGAACGTGCCGACGGCGGTGGTCGGGCCGGAGGCGGGGCTCGTGGCCGGCGTGCTGCCGCCAACGCTGCAGGTCGTGAGCCGAGACTCGGCCGCCGGCCGCGCCTCCGCCGAGGACCAGCTGCGGCGCGGTGAGGCCACGGTCGCAGTCGTCACGCCGGCGTCCGCGGGAGGCAGGCTCGAGGTGCTCATCGACGGGACCGAGCTCTTCGCCGCGCAGGCGGCAGTGCGCAGCTTGGCGGAGCTCAAGGCTGGAGATACGGCCGCGCCGGCGGGAGCCGCACTGCCTCAGGCGCAGCTGGAGATCCTCTACAACCCCGGCCTGCGCACCGCCGTCATCATGATCCCGGGTCTCTGCGGCATCATCCTCGTGTTCATCGGCACCATCGCCACGGCGCTCGGCGTCGTGCGTGAACGCCAGAGCGGCACCATGGAGCAGCTCGCGGTGATGCCGTTCCGGCCGCGCGACGTCTTTCTCGGCAAGACCGGCCCCTACTTGCTGATCGCCGCCGCGGACATGGCGATCGTGGTGGTGGCCGGCATGCTGCTGTTCGACGTCCCCTTCCGGGGCTCCGTGGCCACGTTCGCTCTCGGCTCGCTGTTGTTCCTGTTCGTCACGGTGGGGACCGGTGTGCTGATCTCGAGCGTCTCTCAGACGCAGGCGCAGGCGTTGCAGCTCGCCGTGTTCACGATGGTGCCGCAGTTCCTGCTGAGCGGGCTGTTCTTCCCTCTGTACGCGATGCCGTGGACCGTGCGCTGGCTCGGCTACCTGCTGCCGCTCACCTGGTTCATCAAGGTGGCGCGCGGCGTGATGGTGCGGGGCGCGCCCATCAGCTCCCTCTGGCTGCCGCTGCTCGTCCTGGCGGTGATGGCCGTCACCGTGTTCACGGTCTCGACGCTGAGATTCCGCCGCGACCTGGCGCCGGCCGGCCGAAGAGCCTCGCCGGACGAGCGGGCGGGCGATCCGGCCGCCGACAGTCCGGAGCCTGCGGGAGGCGTCTCGTGACCACCGTCTCCCCCGCCAGAGGCGCGTGGGGCGTCCGTGACCTGGCCGTGCGGTACGGGCATCACGCGGTGCTGGAACACGTGACTCTCGACCTGCGCCCCGGTGAGGTGGCCGCGGTGATCGGCGGGGACGGCGCCGGCAAGACGACGCTGCTGCGTGCGCTCGCCGGAGTCGTCAGACCGGCGAGCGGACAGGTCAGGCGTCCCGAGAGGCGCCGCATCGGCTATGTGGCCGGCGCCTCGGGCGTCTACGAGGACCTCAGCGTGGATGAGAACATCGAGTTCGTCGCCGCCGCCTACGGGCTCACGGAGAGCATCCGCGACGAGCGCGCGGCGGAGCTCATGGCGCGCACGGGGCTCACCGGCACCGGCGGCAGGCTCGCCGGCCGGCTCTCCGGTGGCATGCGGCAGAAGCTCGCGTTCGCGCTCGCGATGTTGCACGAGCCGCAACTGCTCGTCCTGGATGAGCCGACCACCGGCGTCGACCCTGTCAGCCGGGCGGATCTGTGGCGGCTCATCGCGGCGGCGGCCGCGGCCGGGGCCGCCGTGGTCGTCTCCACCACCTACCTCGACGAGGCGAGACGAGCCGCGAACGTGCTCCTCCTCGAGGACGGGCGCGCGCAGGACGACGCCGAAGACGTCCTCGCGCGAGCGCTCGCCGAGGAGACCGCCTGGGCTGCATCCGCCGACAGGAGCGGCGACGATCAGTCCGGGCGGGCGGCGACGGCCGCCCTGGCACCGCGTCTGGCGCTGGCCGATGGCGCGGTGCGCCGCTTCGGCGCGTTCACGGCCGTGGCGGGCGTGGACCTCGAAGTGCGCGCCGGCGAGGTGGTCGGGCTTCTCGGCGCCAACGGCGCCGGCAAGACCACCCTCATCCGATTGCTGCTCGGCCTCCTCCACCCGACCGCCGGCCGCGTCCGGCTGTTCGGGCGCCGGCCTTCACGCGCGACGCGCGGGCGCATCGGCTACGTCCCCCAAGGCCTGGGCCTCTGGGAGGACCTGACCGTGACGGAGAACCTCGCCTTCTCGGCCCGCGCGTTCGGCTCCGCGCCGCCGAAGCTCGAGCCCGACCTCGCCGCCGTCTCCAGGACGCTCGTGCGGGACCTCCCGCTCGGGCTGCGGCGGCGTCTCGCGTTCGCCGCTGCCCTGGCGCACGCGCCCGACCTGCTCGTCCTCGACGAGCCGACGTCGGGCGTGGGGCTCGGCGCCCGTGCCGCACTCTGGGAGACCATCCACCGGTCGGCCGCCGGAGGCGCCGGCGTGCTGGTCACCACCCACCACCTCGATGAGGCGGGAGAGTGCGACCGCCTCGTGCTCATGGCTGCCGGCCGCGTGGTCGCCGAGGGCACTCTCGCGAGTGTCGTCGGCGAGGGAACAGCCGTCGCGGTGCGCACCGGCCGCTGGGACGCAGCGTTCGCGGCGCTCGGAGCGGCCGGCCTCCCCACCGCGCTCGTGGGCCGCGAGCTCCGCGTGCCCGGCGGCGACCTGGCAGCCGTCCGTGCCGCCCTCGGCGCCGCCGGCGTCTCCGCAGAGCTCGCCGTCGTCCCCGCCACCTTCGAAGAGACCTTCGTCCGCCTCGCGCTTGCAGGGCAGGACGTAAAATCGCCGGGTTCCACCCCGCCGGATCCCGAAAGGACCACCTCGTGACCGACCCTGTCTCCCCCGTTCCAGGCTCGCCAGTCCCGCACGGCGCCGACACTCTCGACACAGGCCACCCCCGCAAGTGGTGGATCCTGATCGCCGTCAGCGTCGGCATGTTCATGGCGCTGCTGGACGTCACCATCGTCAACATCGCGATGCCGCAGATCATCACCGACCTCGACACCACGGTCTCCCACGCGTCGTGGGTGCTCAACTCCTACAGCCTGGTGCTCGCCGTGTTCTTTCTGTCCATGGGTCGCGTGGCCGACCGCTACGGCCAGAAGCGCGTGTTCATGTTCGGCATCGTCACGTTCACGATGTTCTCGCTCCTCTGTGGCTTCGCGCCCAACATCGACTGGCTGATCGCCTTCCGCGCCGGCCAGGGTCTCGGCGGAGCCGCGCTGCTCACCATCTCGCTGGCCATCGTCCTGGGCGCGTTCCCCAAGCGCCAGCAGGGCAGCGCCGTCGGCATCTGGGGCGCCCTCGGTACCGCGGCCGCGGCCGTCGGACCCACCCTGGGCGGCCTCCTGGTCTCCTACGGTCACTGGTCCTGGATCTTCTTCGTCAATGTGCCGATCGGTATTGCCGCCGTGGTGGCCTGCGCGCTGGTCATCCCCGCGGGCGTGCACAAGGCGAAGTCCGAGGGCGGTATCGACGTCCCTGGCATGCTCATCTCGGGCGTCGGCTTGTTCGCCCTCACCCTGGCGCTCGTGGAGGGTGGCGCGTGGGGCTGGACCTCCGCGATCATCATCGGCCTGTTCGTCGTCGCCGTGGCTTCGTTCCCGCTGTTCATGTGGTGGGAGTCCACCACCGCGTCGCCGATGTTCCCCGTCAACCTGCTGCGCATACGGTCGTTCACCGCGGCCAACACCGCAGTCCTGTTCATCGGGCTGGCGATGGGCGGCACGTTCCTGATGGTCGTGATCTTCCTCGTGTCGGTGCTCGGGTACACGGAGCTCCGCGCCGCCCTCGCACTGACGGTCATGCCGCTGACGGCGCTCGTCGTCGCCCCCAACGCCGGCCGTCTGAACGACCGCATCGGACCACGGTTCCCGGCGGCGGTCGGCGCCGCGTGCTTCGGCGTCGGCCTGGTCCTGCTGGCGCAACTCGGCGGCGACACCACTCTCGGCGATGTGATGTGGCGCACCGTGTTCCTCGGGCTGGGCATGGGGCTGGCGATGCCGACCCTCTCCGCCGCCTCCATGGCTTCGCTGCCGCCGCAGGTCCGCGGTGTCGGCTCAGGTTCGCTCAACACCATGCGTCAGATCGGCTTCACGGTGGGCGTGGCGGTGGTGGTCGCCATCTTCTCGCACACCATCGCGCAGAATGCCCAGCACGCGACGCGGCAGGCGGCCGGCGTGATCGCCGCTCAACCTCAGCTCGGCAAGGCCGAGAAGGGCGCCTACGTCGCCACTCTGATCAAGAACGCCAAGGGAGCCGCCGGCAGCGGCAGCGGGGCGGCGCAGATGACGACCGCGCCGCTCAAGGGGGCTCCTCAGGTGCCGGGCTCCCGGCCGGGATCTCTGGCCAAGCTCAACGCCGTGATCGGGACCATCTACAAGGACGATATCGCCGGGTCCTTCACCTGGTCGTTCTATGTTGCCGGGCTCGCCGGGTTCATCGCCATCGTCCCGGCGCTGCTCACCGGCAAGCGACTCGGTGAGCATGAGGGCCACGACGAGATGACGCGCGAGCAACGGCTGGCCTCCATCGGAAGGGCCGAGGCCGCAGAGGCCGGCGAGCCGCTGACGCACGCGCCGGCCTGGGTGGAGCCCGGCGCCGGGCCGGCGGGACCAGATGGCGGCTGAGGCTCGAAGGAGCGGCCGCCGGGCAGGCGAGTCGTCGGCTCGCGACGACATCCTCGCGGCCGCCGCGACGGCGTTCGCCGAGCACGGCTACGACCGGGCCACGATCCGCGGCATCGCATCGGGGGCGGAGGTGGACCCGGCGCTCGTCATCCACTACTTCGGATCCAAGGACGCGCTCTTCGCCGAGGTGCTGCAGTTGCCGGTGCGGCCGCGTGAGGTGTTCACGCGCGCGGCGGCGGCCGACGGCGGCCGCGTGGGCGAGACGGTGGTGCGCGCCTTCCTCGAGGCCTGGGAACCTCCGGAGCAGCGGGTGCGGCTCACCGCGATGCTGCGATCCGCCACGACCAACGAGACGGCCATGCGAATCCTCCGCGAGCTCCTCGTCCGTGAGGTGTTCGCGCCGATGACGGAGGCGCTCGCCGTGCGCGACGGCGAGCTGCGCGCCACGCTCGTGGGCTCGCAGTTCGTCGGGCTGGCCCTGATGCGCTATATCGGTCGCGTCGAACCGCTCGCGTCGGCGAGCATCGACGAACTGGTCGCGGCGATCGGACCAACGGTGCAGCGGTACCTGACCGGCGACGTCGGATCGCTGCCCGACGCGGCACCGATCGCCGCGGCGGCCGGCGGCGAGAGCCCGCCCGGCCGGCCTCAGATGTAGCGGGAGCGGAGCGCCGCCGCGGCCTGCAGCAGCTCGTCGGCGCTCGGCTGCTCGTACCCGTCGAAGCGGGCCTCGAGAGCCTGCCGGCGACCGGCGTCCGCAAAATCGGCCAGACGCCGGAAGACCCCGAGCCGCACACCTACGGCGAACGCGGCCTGGTCGTCGCGCGACCAGCTCAGGTAGTCGTCAAGCAGCGCGACGAGACGCTCACGGTCCTGCGGCAGCGAGCCCTCGAGCTCCTGAAGCAGGTTGAGCATGTGGTCCGAACGGAGCTCGACGCGCTCGTCGCCGACCTGCTCGAGCAGGTCGCGGAGCTCCCGGGCGACCTCCACATCGTCGGGCAGGACGAAGTCGCCGGCCGCCGCACGCGCGCCGATCGGCGTGCTCGGCACCACAGCGGCGGTCCGCAGCCGCACGACCAGCGGATTGTCGGCAGGCGCGGCCCGCGCCACCTCACGGATCACCCGGGCGGAGCCCGCGACGTGCGCGGCGGCGCCCGCGCGCCCGCCCAGCCCCGGCATCAGATAGAAACAGAGCTCAAGGCCGGCCTGCAGCACCTTGCTGCCGGCCCCGATGAGGTCACCGCTGGTGCAGCCCTTGTCGATCGCCATCAGCACCTCGTCGGCTCCGGACTCGAGTCCGAGGTGAACGCGCGAGAGCCCGGCCTCGCGCAGCAGCGTGAGGTCCTCCGGCGCGCGCCGCGCCAGCGTGCTCGCGCGCCCGTACGTGGTCACGCGATCCACCGTCGGGAAGCGCTCGCGGACCCGCCGTATGACGGCCGCGAGCTTCTCGGGCTTGACCGCGCACGGGTCGGCATCCTGCAGAAAGCACGTGCGCGCCTCGTCCCCGAGGAACAGCGCGACCTGGTACGCCTCCGACGGCACCAGGCCCTCGCGGATGGCCGCGGTCCCCCGCTCGCGCAACAGCTCCGCGGCCTCCGCCATCGCGTCCACGTCGGCCAGCACGTCCTCGACCGGACGCAGCGATGATTTCGCTCCCTTATACACGGGGCAGAACGTGCACCGGTTCCAAGTGCAGTTGCGGATCACGCGCACCAGCAGACTGCGGGCCTCGCTGGGCGGGCGGATGGGTCCTTGCTCGAACGACGGGGTCGTCACTTCTGTCCCCTCTCCCTCTTCCGGTCAGTCGACCCGCAGACGCCGCAGGATCACGCCGACGAGGTCCAGGAACACCATGGTCGCCAGCCCGATCAGCACGACGACCAGCCACTCCGGGCCCGACATCGAATCCGTGCCGAAGGCGACCTGCATGAACGGAGCATAGGTGAACAGCAGTTGCAGCCCGATCACCACGGCCACACCGAGGATGATGATCCGATTGCCGAACGGGTTGTACGTGAACAGCGAGCGCTTCAGCGAGCGGCAGGCGAACAGGTAGAAGACCTGGACGCTCATGAAGACGTTGACGGCGGCGGTGCGGGCGGCGGCGTCGCCGAGCCCGCGGCTCTCCGCCCACTCGAAGATGCCGAAGGCGGCGGCCAGCAGGACCAGCCCGGCGATGACGATGCGGATCAGGACCGCGCGCGACACGATCGGGGCGCCGGGCGCGCGCGGCGGGCGGTCCATCAGACCCGGCTCCTTGGGCTCAAAGGCCAGGCCGAGGCCGAGGAGCACGGCGGTGATCATGTTGATCCAGAGGATCTGCAGCGGTTCGATGGGCAGCGCCGTGCCGAGGAGGACGCCGGTCATGAGCACGAGCCCCTGGCCGACGTTGGTCGGCAGCGCGTAGGTGATGAACTTGACGAGGTTGTCGAAGACGCCGCGGCCCTCCTCGACGGCCGCCTCGATGGAGGCGAAGTCGTCGTCGGTGAGGATCATGTCGGCGGCGTCCTTGGCGACGTCGGTGCCGGTGATGCCCATGGCGACGCCGATGTCGGCCGCCTTGAGCGCCGGGGCGTCGTTGACGCCGTCGCCGGTCATGGCGACCACCTGCCCGCGCGACTGGAGCGCCTCGACGAGGCGCAGCTTCTGCTCGGGGGTGACACGGGCGAACACGCTGGCGCGGTCGGCGAGCTCGACGAACGCCTCGTCGTGCGCGGCGGCCATCTCGGAGCCGGTCACGGCGCCTCCGTCCCCGGCGCTGATGCCGATCTTGCGCCCGATCGCCGCCGCCGTGGCGGCGTGGTCGCCGGTGATCATCTTCACGCCGATGCCGGCGTCGTGACACGCCTTGACGGCGGCGATCGCCGCCGGCCGCGGCGGGTCCATCATCGCCTGGAGGCCGAGGAAGGTGAGGCCCGACTCGACGTCCTCATGCGCGACGTGGTCTTCGCCGTCCGGCAACGACCCTCGGGCGAAGGCGAGCACGCGCAGGCCGTCGGCGGCCAGCGCGTCCACCTCGCGGAGGACGGCGGCGGCGTCGAGCGCGGCCGGCGCGCCGGCCGCGTCCACCGCCGCCGAGCAGCGCTCGAGCACCTTCTCCGCGGCGCCCTTCAGGTACACGACGCGGCGGTCGTCGCCGGCGTCGTGCAGAGTCGCCATGTACTGGTAGGCGCTCTCGAAGGGGATCGCGTCGAGGCGCGGCAGCTCGGCCTTGACGGCCGCGCCGTCCAGCCCGGCCTTGGCGGCGCTCGTCAGCAGGGCCGCCTCGGTCGGGTCTCCGGCCACCTCGTAGTGGCCGTCGGTCTCCACGAGCGCCGTGTCGTTGCAGAGCAGTGCCGGCGAGCAGCACCTCGCGTGCCGCCGCGGACGGGCCGGGCACGATGTCTCCCGCCGGCCCGTACCCCACGCCGCCCACGCACGACTCCTGGCCGCCGGCCACGATCCGCTGCACCGTCATCTCGTTCTGGGTCAGCGTGCCGGTCTTGTCGGTGCAGATGACCATGGTGCTGCCCAGCGTCTCCACGGCCGGCAGCTTGCGGATGATCGCCCGCCGCTTCGCCATGCGGTTCACGCCGATGGCCAGAGTGACGGTCACGGCGGCGGGCAGTCCCTCCGGGATCGCCGCCACGGCGAGCGCGATGGCGGCGTTGAACATGTCGCTGACGGCCTCGCCGCGCAGCACCCCGATGACGAGAGTGAGGGCCGCGAGCGCGACGATCACGACCAGCAGGATCTTGGAGAACTGATCGATCTTGCGCGTGAGCGGAGTCTTGAGGTCGTGCGCCTCCTGGATCAGCCGGCTGATCTTGCCGACCTCGGTGCGGTCGCCGGTGGCGATCACGACGCCGGCCCCGGTCCCGTAGGTGACCAGCGTCGAGGCGTAGGCCATGTCGGCGCGCTCCGCCAGCACCGCGTCGGCGGCGACCGCGGCGGCGTCCTTCTCGACCGGCAGGGACTCGCCGGTGAGCGCCGATTCGTCCACGCGCAGGTCACGGGCACGGACGAGACGGAGGTCCGCGGGGACCTTGTCTCCGGCCTGCACGAGCACCAGGTCGCCGGGGACGAGGTCCGGAGCCGGGAGGCGCAGCTGCTCCCCGGCCCTCACGACCGTCGCCTCGGCCGTCATCGCCCGACTCAGCGCCTCGATGGCGGCCACCGCCTTGGCCTCCTGGAGGTAGCCGACCACGGAGTTGAGAAGCACGACGCCGAAGATCACGACGGCGTCGACATACTCCTTGAGGAAGATCGTCACCACGGCCGAGACGACGAGGATGATGACCAGCGGGTCGGCGAACTGGAGCAGGAAGCGGTGAGACTGCTCTGTCCTTTGGCCGGAGTCAGTGCGTTGGTGTCGAAGACCGTCTTGCGGGCGCCGGCCTCCGCCGGGCTCAGACCCTCGGCCCCGTTGGTCTCGAGCAGACACGCGGTGTCTTCGCCCGAAGCGGCGTGCCACTGCTGGTCGTCGAGACGCTCGATGGTGCCCTCCCGTGAAGCCGCCGGCCGATGCCCGGTGGATGATACCCGAGCACCGGCCGGAGGCTCACGCGGGAAGCCGCGCAGCCCGCGAGCGCGGGCGCGCGCCGCTTGCGCCGGCGCGCCCGCGCTCACTCGTAGTGGATCGCCTCGAGGATGTCGATCTTCGCCGCCCGCCGCGCCGGCAGGATGGCGGCGACCACGCCCACGATCACGGCGAGGACGAGGAACACCGCCAGCTGCGTAGCCGGGATGGAGAACGTGATGCCCTGCCCCGCGAAGCGGGTCGTCACCACCCACGCGAACACGATGCCCACCACGATGCCCATGATGGCCCCGATGATCGAGGTGATGACGCTCTCGTAGCGCACCGTGGCGCGCACCTGCCCGCGGGACATGCCGAGCGCGCGGGTGAGCCCGATCTCGCGGGTTCGCTCGAACACCGCGAGCACGAGCGTGTTGACGATGCCGAACAACGAGATGAGCACGCTCATGGCGAGCAGTCCGTACAAGAGGTTCAACAGCTGGTTGACCTGCTTGACCACGGAGTCCTTGTACTCCGCCACCGTCTGCACCTGCGCCGTCGGCGTGTCCTTGAGCGCGGCCTTCAGCGCCGCGTCCTGCGCCGCCCCGTCCGCGGTCCCGTCGGACTTGACGAACACCATGAAGAGCGACGGCTGCGGGAACACGCGGTTGTACGCGCTGCTGCTGATGACGATGCCGTTGAGCAGCATCGGGTCTTTGTACTCGCCGGTGACGGTGAACGCCGCCTTCTTGCCGTCCACCGTCGTCACGGTGAACTTCTGCCCCTGTTTCAGACCGAGCGTCTTGGCGGTCTGCTCCTCCAGAAGCGCGTTGCCGGTGCCGAGCCCACTGAGAAGCGCGTCGCTGCCGCCACCCACCCAGTCGAAGCGCCAGAGCGGGCCGAAGGTGGCAGGGTCTACCGCGTTGACGGCGGTCAGTTTCTTGTCGATCTGCACCTGCTGGATGTCCAGCCCCGCGGCGGTCTGCACCCCCGGCACCGCCTGCAGCTTGCCGACGACGTCGGACGGGATGGCGCTGAAGTTGGTCCCCTGCACGATGTAGTCGGCGCGCACCATGCGGTCGATGCCGTCGACGAACGAGCTCTTGAGGCCCTGGGCGAAGACCGCGACGAAGACCACCACGCCGAGTCCGATCATGAGCGCAGACGCGGTCGCGGCCGTGCGGCCCGGGTTGCGGACGCTGTTGTCGCGCGCCAGGCGTCCGCTCACGGGCGAGGCCTTCTGCAGCGGCCACCCCAGCACTCCGGCGATGGGTTTGATGAGATACCGGCTCGCCATTGCGACCGCGACGAAGACGAGCACGGCGCCGAGGGCTATGGTGCCGAGACGCTGTGTCGTACTTCCCGGACCGAACATGCCGCCGACGATGAGAAGCGCGCCGAGCACCGCGACGATCGCCGCGGCTACCGGCGCGAAGCGCGAGAAGCGCGACGGCGGCAGCACTGAGCCCTCCTGCAACGCCGCGATGGGCGGCACCCGCGTCGCCCGCGTCGCCGGGATCACCGCCGAGAGCAGGGTGACGACAACGCCAACGGCGAGCGCCACGGCGATCGTCCGCGGCGCCAGTACGAGCCCGCTGTGGGGGATGTCGATCTTCATCGCCTGGAACAGCTGGTTCACGCCTGCGGCGATGCCGAGGCCGGCCAACAGGCCGAGCACCGAGGCGAACACGCCCATGACCAAGGCCTCCAGGGTGATGCTGGTCAGCACCTGGCGACGCGAAGCGCCGAGCGCGCGCACCATGGCGAACTCGCGTCGGCGCTGCGCCACGGTCATCGAGAACGCATTGAAGATGATGAACGCGCCGACCAGCACGGCGATGCCGCCGAACGAGAGCAGCGCCGGCTTCAGGAACGTCCCGATCGCGTCGCTGAGCTGCTTGGTCTGGTCGGCCGCGGCCTGCGCGCCCGTCTTCACCTCGACGCCTTGCGGGACGACCGCGCGCACGCGCCCCGCCAGGGTCTCGGGCGAGACGCCGGCCACACCCTTCACGTCGATCTCCGACACCTGGCCGGGCATGTCGAACCAGGCTTGGGCGTCCGGCAAGGTGGTGTCGATGATGAGGGAGCCGCCGAGCGACGACTGGGCCGCGAACGTGAACACGCCGGAGACGATCGCGGTACGCGATCCGCTCGGGGTGATGACCTGGAGCTTTGATCCCACCCCGAGGGCTTGGTCCTTGGCCAGCTTCTGTATGATGCCGACCTCGCCGGACCGCGCCGGCGGCGCCCCGGCCACGAAGGTGTTGGGCTGGAGCTTCTCCATGCCCGGCGAGTAGGAGAAGAACAGCGTCGGAGAGCCTCCGGTGCCGACGACCTTGCCGTCGACGGCTACGGCGCCGGCGCCGGAGATGTACCCGACGGCCGTCGCGGCGCCATCGACGCCCTGCACCTTGGTCACCAACGACTCTGGGAGCCCGGCCACCGTACTCGAGACGGTGGCGCCGGTGAAGGCCGCCTTGCGCGTCACCGTCACGTCGACGCCCTTGTAGGCGTCCGTGAAGATCTGCTCGAAGCCCTTGTTGATCTGATCGGTGAGCACGTACGTGCCGCTGATCATCGCCACACCCAGCAGGATGGCGAGGGTGGTCAGTACCGTCCTGAGTTTGTGCGCCGTGAGGCTTCGCCAGGCGATCCGCAGCATCAGACGTCCTCGAGCGACTTGATGACGTCGTAGATGTCGTCGCGGCCGAGGCGCCCGCAATCGTGGGCGATGGCGCCGTCCTTGAGGAAGACGATGCGGTCCGCATAGGTGGCGGCGTGGGCGTCGTGGGTGACCATGACGATGGTCTGATCGAGCTCCTCGCGGGAGTGACGCAGCAGTCGCAGCACCTCCTCGCCGGTGCGCGAGTCCAGGTTGCCGGTGGGCTCGTCGGCGAAGAGCACGGCGGGCCGGGAGGCCAGCGCACGGGCGACGGCCACGCGCTGCTGCTGCCCGCCGCTCAGCTCGGAGGGCTTGTGCGTGAGCCGGTCGCCGAGTCCGACGGTGTCCACGAGCTGGCCGACCCAGCCGTCATCGGGCTTGCGCCCGGCGATGGTCAGCGGCAGCACGATGTTCTCGGCGGCCGTCAGCGTCGGCAGCAGGTTGAAGGTCTGGAAGATGAAGCCGATCTTGTCGCGCCGGAGCTGCGTGAGGGCGCGCTCCTTGAGCGTGGTGATCTCCTGACCATCGATCCAGACGTTGCCGGCCGTGGGCCGGTCGAGGCCGGCCAGGATGTGCATCAGCGTGGACTTGCCGGACCCGGACGGGCCCATGATGGCCGTGTAGGCCCCGCGCTGGAGGTCCAGGTCCACGCCGGAAAGCGCACGCACGAGCGCATCGCCCTGGCCGTAGTCGCGATTGACTGCGCGCGCTTGGACGACGGCGTCCGGCAGGCCGACCGTCGTCCCGGCCTCGCAGGTAGCCGAAGTCTCGTCACGCCTGTCTGTGACGTCCAGATTGTCGCTCACGTCTCCCCCTTGCTGTCTGCCGCCTCTTCGGCGGTATGCGGTGGGCCGCGCCTCCCGGCGCGGCCCACCGCCACTGCTGTCTGGTATGCCTCGCCGACGGCCTCCCGGAACACCGGCCGTCGAGGGACTCAGGTCTCGGGCGTCTGCGGCTGGTCTCCCCCCCGCGGATGTTCCGTGTCGGGAGCGGCCGGCGTCTCCGGTGTGGCCGGCGTCGCCGGAGCCGCGGGCGCCTGCGGAGTGGCCGGCGGCTCGGGCGAGCCCGGCCCTGAGGCAGTCACCGAAGGCTGCAGCGGCGCCGGTGGCGGCGGCGCGCTCGCCGGGATGGGCGCCGCGGCCCGCAGCTGCGCCGCCCCCTGCTGCTCCGGCGACGTCTGCACGATCGGGGTGATGACGGCCACCGGCGCGCCGACCGGCGCCGACCCTGGGTACTGTGCGCCTCCGGGTGCTGCCGCGGCCAGAGCGCTCGCCGCCGCCCGCGCGGCGGCCGCCTCGCGACGCTCGCGCCGCCTCTGGTCGACGGCCATCACCACAGCTCCGGCGCCGAGCCACGTCATCACGAAGAGGATCACCACTCCGGCCACGGGGATGCGCGAGACGATCGTGGTCCCGACGACGCCGACCGCTACGGCAAGCATCAGGTTCTCCTTGCCTCCGAATCCTCTGATCGCCTTCTGCGCGACGACCGCGGCCACCGCGGTGATCCCGAAGAAGTAAGTCAGAAGCACGAACACCAGGAGTGGCAGCCAGAGCAGCAGTCCGATGACAGTGATGCCCAGCAGGAGGAACGTGAACGGCACCGCGAGGAAGAACGCCAGCACGCCCCAGCCGAGCGACGCCCACGGCCGCTGACGCAACTGGTCCTGCACGCGGCGCAACTGCGTGGGCATGAGAGCCGTCGCCACGAGTGCCAGGACCAGGCAGAAGGCGGTCTGGAACAGCCAGCCGAAGAAGCTGACGCCACCCAGCCATCGCCCGAGGATGACCCAGCGCCCGGCCGAGCCGGCGATCGCACCCAGGTCGACGCTCCCGGCCGAGCGCCTGACCAGTCCGTGCACCTGGGCGCCCGGTGCTCTGGTGAGGTCGCCGCCCATGACGACCACCGAGGCATCCCTCGGACCCATGTCGTTCCCCACGACCGCCGTCGGCCCCAGCTTGATGTCTCCGCGGAACGCCACGACGGTCGCTCCGACGTACCCATCGACGGTGATGTCACCGCCGAAGGCGACGACCGAGCTCCCGACACGTCCCTTCACGACCACGTCGCCACCGAAGGCGACCACCGCGTCGGTGACCCGGCCGTTGATGGTGATATCACCCCCGAACGCGGCGACCGACGGCACGGTGACGCCCTTGGGCACCACGATGTCCTCGCCGGCGCGCACCTCGGCACCGCGCTGTTGCACGGCGCCGGTCCCCGGCGCCGGCGTGGCCGTCGCCGCTGTGAGGCTGGCTGTCTTCTTGGTCTTCTGCTCGACCTTCGCTGACCTCGTGGGCTCGGGCACAGGCGACCTGGTCGCGGCGTGCGCCGGCCCGGTGATCGCGAGGCCGATGAGCACCAGCAGCGCGGCCAGCGTGGCGAGAGCCGCGGCGAGGCGGAGGACTCTCCATGGTCTGTCGTTCTTCATCGGGTCATCTCCACGAGTCGGACGGCCGGCCCGCCGTCTCACCTTCCGCCGAGGCGGGGGCCCGGGCGCCCTGCTGCGCGGCCGGCGTCTCCGGCTGCGCCGCCGGCGTCGGCTCCGCACGTGTCGCCGCCGGCGCCGGCGGCGCAGCCGGTGCGCCCAGCGCTGGTGAGGCCGGAGGATACGCAGCCGCTGCGCCCGTGGATGTACCCGGCGCCGCCACACGGAACAGCACTTCGGCCCAGCGCGCGCACACCCAGCCCCACGCGTTGAGAACGTGGAGCGACAGGACGAGCGCGAGGATCCCCAGCGGCACGCTCAAGATTCCGAACCAGAGAGGCGGCACCCAGGTGCCGTTGATGACGGGCACGTCGAAGGCAGCCAGGAACGGCATGGCCAGGAACCAGCCGACTATGGCGCTCAGCGTGACCACGAGCGCGAAGGACACGGTGCCGAAGGCGAGCTTGGCGATGAGGTAGGCGAGGTCCCGCCACGTGGAGCCGCTGCCGAAGTGGGCCTTGAGCTTGCCCCACACTCCGTCGGCCTGCTCCCACGGCCGCGGCGCTGGCGGGATCTCGGCGCAAAGCAGGTACCGCGCCTGCACGCGCTCGAAGGCGGCGAAGAGCCACCAGGCCCCGGCCACGACCAGCAGGATCGGGATGCCGATCCAGATCACGACGAGGCTGACGCCGACCGAGAGGCCGGTGACGAGGAACACGAAGTAGAACAGGCCGAGCGGGAACGCCAGCAGGTGGAACACGATCCCCAGCCAGGTCCGCGGCCGCACCACGACGCCGAAGAAACGGGTGAGCGCCGAGTCGTTCAAGCGGATGACCTCCGATGGACTAGCCAGCTTGCCGGTCAAGCCTAGCGGCAGGACGGACGGAGGTCGTCACCCCGGAGCGGGAATCGTCTGGCAGCCGGGGTGGGATTCGAGCCCGGGGCCGCGTACCCCCGCAGGGGTATACGGCCCCGGGTGATCACTCCTCCGGGCTCTCACCGGGGCGCACCAGTCCCACCTCGTACGCGATGATCACGGCTTGGGTCCGATCGTGCAGGCCCAGCTTGGCGAAGATCCGCTTCACGTGTGTCTTGACCGTGCCCTCGCTCAGGAAGAGGTGCGCGGCGATGTCGCCGTTGGTCATGCCGCGCGCCACCAGCACGAGCACCTCGCGCTCGCGCTCGGTGAGGTCGTCGAGCTCGCTGGCGTCTCGCGCCGGAGCGGCATCGGGGCGCTGGCGGAAGGTCTCGATGAGGCGCTGCGTGACGCTGGGAGCCAGCAGCGCCTCCCCCTGCGCCACCACGCGGATGCCGGTCACGAGGTCCTCGGCCGGGGTGCGCTTGAGCAGGAACCCGCTCGCCCCGGCCTTGAGCGCCTCGTACACGTACTCGTCGAGGTCGAACGTAGTGAGGATGACGACTCGGGAGCTCTCCTCGCGCCCGAGGGCCACGATCTCGCGGGTCGCCTCGATCCCGTTCATGACCGGCATCTGCACGTCCATGAGCACGACGTCGGGGTCGAGGCGGCGCGTCAGCGCCACGGCCTCGGCGCCGTCGCCGGCCTCTCCGACGACCTCGATGTCGTCCTCGGACTCCAGGATGAGCCGCAGCCCGGAGCGCACCAGCTGTTCGTCGTCGGCGAGCACGAGCTTGACGGTCATGTCTCCTCCGTTCCCAAGGTGAGCCTCGCCACGTACATCATCGTACTCCTTGGCTGCCGGCCAGCGGCAGCCGCGCTCTGACGCCGAACCCGCCGTCGGGGCGCGGGCCCGCCTCGAGCTCGCCGCGGAACGTGGCCACGCGCTCGCGCATGCCGAGCAGCCCGCGACCGCCTCCGGCGGCGGCCGCCGCCGGCGACACGCCTTTGCCCTCGTCCAGGACCTCGATGGCCAGCGCCGCCGCCTCATACGTGATGCGCACCATCGCGCGCGTCTTGCCGGCGTGCTTCAGGGTGTTGGTCAGCGACTCCTGCACGATGCGGTACGCGGTCAGGTCGAGGCTCGCCGGCAGCGGCCGTACCTCGCCCTCCACGGTGAGGTCGACGGGCAGACCGGCCTCACGCACCTGGTCGCACAGGGTCTCGAGCTGGCTCATGCCAGGGGCGACGTCCACCTGCGCGGCCTCGTCCGGCGCGCGCAGGATGCCCAGCATGCGCTCGATGTCGCCGAGCGCCTGGCGGCCGGCCGTCTCGATGGACTCGAGCGCCTCGCGCGCGAGCTCCGGCTTCTTCTCGATGATGCGCTGCGCCGCGCCGGCGTGCAGCACCACCACGTTGAGCGCGTGGCCCACACTGTCGTGCAGCTCACGCGCGAGGCGCGCCCGCTCCTCGGCCACGGCCTCGCGGGCGCGCGCCTCGCGATCGGAGGCGAACAACGCCGCCCGGCGCTCGGCCCGCTCGACACTGCCACGGTAGATGCGGATCACGATGCCGACGACCCACACGACGGAGAGCACGGCCCACGTCGCCACCGCGGCCTGCCACGTCACACGCGGCAGCTCCAGCAGCACGAACACCGCGCCGGCCGTCACGACCAGGCTGGCGGCGGCCACACGCGACCCGCGGTCGAAGGTCACCGTCGCGAAGGCGGCCACGATCACGGCGCCGACGGCGGCCGCGGTCACCTCGTACCCGGCGAACGCCTGGACACAAAGGAACGCAGCGGCGGCCACCAGGCTCGCGAGCGGCGACCACCAGAGGGCAGCCAGACTCAGCCCGCTGGCGACTGTGAGCACGATGAGCACGGCGCCGTCATCGTGGTAGCCTGCCGGGACGGACCCGCGCATCAGCAACTCGACAAGCCCGCCGGCGGTGAACACCAGGGCCAGCAGTACGCTGACCGGTATGGGGTCGAACAGCGGCGGGCGGCGGCGCGGCACGGGGGTTGCGCCCGCCGGCGCGGCGAGGATGTCGGACGGGCGTTCCACTGCCGCAGTATAGCCGACCGCCTCGATCGGGTGACGTGAGGTTGGCGGCGAGAGTCGGCCTCTGCAAGTATGGTCCGGACGCTGTCTCAGACCGAGCCCAGAGTCGCGGGCTTGGCTCGTCTGTCAGAATGGAGAGCGAATGAGCCCCAGCAACTCCAAGACGAGGCGACCACAAGGCGCCCCTGAAAAAGCCCCGCCGCCCGGCGCCCGCTCGGTGCGAAGCTTGAGCCTGCTCGTCCTCGTAGCCGTGGACTTCGTCGTCGCCGTCATGATGCTGGCCTCATTCGTCAGCTTCCTGCTGGATCCCGACCCGGCGGTCGAGGCGGTCCCGATGTACGTGACCCTCACGCTCGCCACCATCGCGGCGCTCCTCATGCTCTTCCTGGCGCTCAACGCTTCATTCTTCAGATTCGTCGACAGACGGCGAGCCAAGGACCTGAGACTGGTCATGTGGACAATGGGCGCGACCGCCATGGTGACCGGTCTGCTGGCGCTGGGGGGAGCAGCCGACGGGATCGTGACGAAGCTGTTCATCGGCGCCATCGCGTTCATCTTCCTCAGAGTGCAGGAGGCGCGCCTCCAGCGAGCCCGAGCGCCCATCGCTCAGGAGGTCGCGGCCGAACCGACGGTGCGGCGCGCGGCGCCGGCGAAGTCGCGACAGCGGCGCGGCGGTCGTAAGCGGTGACCTGCTCCGCCTGACCTGGCAGAGTGAACGGTGGTGGAGGCGGCGGGAATCGAACCCGCGTCCACGGACGCCGATGCGGAGTCTCTACAGGCTTAGCCGGCGCATTTCATCTCGCTCGCAGCCCCCGCGTCGGCCGGGTGCCGGTCGCCAGCTCCGATCAGTCTCGGGTGCGCTCGCTCGGAGCAGCGCGACCGCACCCCAGTCCGCTTGATGACACCGCGAGTCCCGGCCGCGGACGAGCCGGGTGCGATGCGTCACCTAATTACTTAGGCGGCGAGTGCGAGAGAGTTATTCTCGGCAAGTAGTGTGTTCCGGCAGTTTAACGAGGCCACCGGACCTCGGCCTGCTGCTCCCACCTCGGTACAGCCCATGTCGAGACCTGTTCGCCCCCAACTGGGCAGCCTTGGCGGCTGCTGCTTTCTCAGTATACCAGCCGCCGAAAACGGCGAAACCGCGGCATTGCCGCGGTTTCGCCTGCAAAACTCATGACTTGACGCTGGTCATGTGCGGTGCGCCTTCGGCGCCCCGCACGTTGACGCGCCAGCGGTGGTCAGTCTTCTACCGTCTGCACCTCACGACGATCACGACGGCGGAAGTACATGTTGCGGCACAGCGGGCCTTCGCCGGTGGCGTAGCAGCTCTGTACCGCGATAGAGCACTGCGGCAGCGGCTGGCGCGCGACCTTGACGACACCGAACCCACCCTTGCCGCGCTCGATCTCCTGGAACATCTTCAGGTCGATCTCATGCGGGAACACCTTCTCGATGCAACCGAAGAACGTGTCGCCGTCTTCCTTGAACGCGTACAGGAAACGGCAGTTCATGGCGAGACAGGCAGCCGGGTAGACGACCTTCTCACACTGGGCCGAACATTCCTGACACTCAAGCTGCTCTTCAGACAAGCGATCAGCCTCCTAGACAGCACAACGGCCGGCGTTTGGGTGCCGGCCCGCAGGCATGGTAGCACGTCCCCTCACGCCTGAACAGGAGTCTTAACTTCCTCTTAATACTTGCGCGGTGGAGCAGTTCCACGCTCCCCGTCGCTCGGTTGTGCCCATTCTCACAGATTTCAATTGACAAAGCATCACGGAGATAGTGAAAATGGTCACGTTCTGCCGCGCCGACGTGGGGATGGCGCCGGCTCACTCGCTTGCCAAAGGAGGTGGCGGTCACGCAATGGACGCTGTAATGCTCGCCCGCATCCAGTTCGCGTTCACCGTCGGGTATCACTTCATCTTCGTGCCGATCAGCATCGGCGTCGGCATGATGGTGGTACTGTGGGAACGCCGCTACTACAAGAGCGGGATCGCGGCGGACAAGGCCGCCTCGAACTTCTGGATCAAGCTGTTCACCGCGACCTTCGCCATCGGTGTGGCGACCGGTCTGACCATGGAGTTCGCGTTCGGCACCAACTGGGCCGAATACTCCCGCTTCGTCGGCAACATCTTCGGCGCGCCGCTGGCGGCCGAGGGCCTTATCGCGTTCTTCCTGGAATCGACATTTCTCGGCGTCCTGCTCTTCGGGCGCAAGAGAGTGTCCAGGCGTTTCTACTACGTGTCCGCCTGGCTGGTCTGGATCGGCTCCGTCGTCTCAGCCCTCTGGATCCTCATCGCCAACTCCTGGATGCAGACCCCGTCCGGCTACAAGGTCGAGGGCGGCAAGGCGATCCTCACGAGCTTCTGGGCTGCGGCGCTCAATCCGTCGACAGCGCCGCGCTTCGTCCACACCGTCGCCGCCGCTCTCATCACCGGCTGCTTCGTCGCATCGGGCGTGGCCGCCTACAATCTGCTCAAGAAGCGCAACGTCGCCTTCGCCAAGACCACGCTCCGCTGGGCCCTTTCGATCGGCCTGGTCGTCTCGATCGCCATGCCGTTCCTTGGCCACTGGGGCGCGCTCGTGGTCAACGAGTACCAGCCGATCAAGATGGCGGCGTTCGAGAACCTCGGAGACACGCAGGCGAACGCCCCCCTGTATCTGTTCGGCTGGGTCAACGGCCCCGGGTCCACAACCGGCGTGAGCATCCCCAGCGGCCTCAGCCTGATCCTCCACCTCGACCCGAACGCCACGGTCACTGGTGTCAACAGTGTCGCTCCCGCCGATCGGCCGCCGGCGCAGCTCGTGTTTCAGAGCTACCACCTCATGATCGCGCTGGGCATGCTGTTCGCGCTCGTCTTCCTTGTGGCGCTCATCATGCACATCCTGGGGCGACTGGAGAAGGCGCGCTGGATGCAGTGGGTGCTCATGATCTGCATCCCATTGGCGCTGCTCGCCTCCAACATGGGCTGGATGTCTGCGGAGGTCGGCCGCCAGCCCTGGATCGTCCAGGGCCTTCTGCGCACGACGAAGGCCGTATCTCCTCTCGTGTCATCCGGTCAGATCTGGACCACGCTCGGCCTGTTCGGCCTGATCTACCTGGTCCTGTTCATCGCCTGGCTGCGGATCTTCATCGGCATCATCAAGAAGGGCCCTGAGGAGACCACATCCATGCTCGAGGCGGAGAAGCGCGCCGCGCCCGCTCCCGCAGGTGCGGGGAGGTGACGGGATGACCCTGGCCAACATCTGGTTCTTCCTCGTCGCGCTGCTGCTCACCGTCTACGTCATCCTCGACGGCTTCGACCTCGGCGCCGGCGTGCTGTACCCGTTCATCGCCCGAGGCGAGGACGAGAAAGGCGTCGTCCGCGCCTCCATCGGGCCGATCTGGGACGGCAACGAAGTCTGGCTCGTCACCGGCGCCGGCGCCATCTTCGCCGCTTTCCCCATGGTCTACGCCATGACCTTCAGCGGCTTCTACCTGGCGATCATGCTGGTGCTCTTCGGATTGATCCTCCGTGCCGTGTCCCTTGAGTTCCGGCACAGCGACTCGGCCTGGGCGCCGGTCTGGGACGGGGCGTTCTTCCTCGGCAGCCTGGTGCCTTCGCTGCTCGTCGGCGTAGCGCTCGGCAATGTCATCCGCGGCGTACCCATGGACGCGCAGGGCAACTACATCGGCTCCTTCTGGGACCTCCTCAACCCGTACTCACTGCTCGTCGGCGTCACCGGGCTCTTCCTCATCGCGCAGCACGGCGCGGCCTGGCTCGCCGTCAAGTCCGAGGGCGAGCTCCACGAACGAGCTTTCCGGTGGCGCCAGCTGACCTTCTGGGTGTGTGCGGTGCTCGCCATCGCCACGTCGCTCGCGACGATCCTCACCGTCTCCCGGGCGTCGGACCTCGTGTTCGGCAGGCCGGTCGGCTGGCTGTTCCTCGCCGTCGCGGTGCTGGGCATCCTGTACACCGTGTGGCAGATGTACCGGAAGGGCGGCGAGCTCAAGGCGTTCCTCGGCTCCGCGATCATCATCATCGGGTTCGCCGGCATCGCCGCTGTCGGTAACTTCCCCGACATGGTGCCGGCCCGCGGCACTCCGCCGGCCACCAGCCTGACGGTGGAGCGTGCCGCGTCGGGGCATCTCACGCTGCTCGTGATGCTCATCCTGGCGCTCGTGTTCGTGCCGATCGTGCTCGTCTACACGGCCCTGGTCTACAAGACATTCTGGGGCAAGACGAAGGCAGGCGACGCCGAGTACTGAAACACATGCCGTATGGACTGATTCACACACCGAGCCGTGTGAAGAGGCGGCGAGCTGAGCGGCTCGCCGCCTCTTTTTCTCTCACTATCTCCCAAGAAGCGAACACGTCCGCACAGCGACCTTGACAGGTGTCCGCGCAGGGTACTGAATGGCGTTCAATACGCGCCAGCGTAGGTCAGTTGGGCGACCAAGGGGGTTCTCGTGCCAGATGATGCGAACGTGTCTCCGCCCGTGGAACAGCTAGACCAAGACACGCGGGATCTCCATTCAATGGGGTACGCGCAAGAGCTCGACCGGAGCATGAGCCGCTTTTCGAACTTCGCCATCTCCTTCACTATCATCTCAATCCTCTCGGGCTGCCTGACGCTTTACGGCTACGGCCTCAACCATGGCGGTCCGCCGACGATGCTCTGGGGCTGGTTGCTCGTCGGCGTGATCGTGATCTTCGTCGCCATGTCCATGGGCGAGATCTGCTCGTCCTTCCCGACCGCAGGCGGTCTGTACTACTGGGCAGCCAAACTGGCGCCGGCCAAGAGCGCTCCGGTCTGGTCCTGGTTCGCGGGATGGTTCAACCTCCTCGGGCAGGTCGCCATCACCTCGGGTATCAGCTTCGGCTGCGCGTTCTCCGTCTCTGCGTTCCTGAACGCGTACACCGGCAGCGACTACTGGCTGAAGCCCCTCACGACGATCTGGATCCTCGCGATCATCCTGGTCACGCAGGGCATCCTCAATACGTTCAGCGTCAAGCTCGTCGCGCTGCTGAACGACGTCTCCGTGTGGTGGCACGTCATCGGTGTGCTGGTCATTCTCGTGCTTCTCATCTGGGCTCCTCACTCGAGCAGCCACCAGAGCGCCAGCTTCCTCTTCGGAAGTGAGGGCTGGAACGCGTTCAAGGGTTTGTCCGGCTTCTCCTTCGGCTTCTACGTCTTCCTCATCGGCTTGCTGAATGCGCAGTACACATTCACCGGCTATGACGCCTCGGCGCACGTCTCGGAGGAGACGACCAACGCGCGCATCTCCGCGCCACGCGGCATCGTCGACTCCGTCTGGATCTCGCTGATCTTCGGGTTCCTGGTCCTGTTCGCCGTCAGCATCGCGATCCCGCACACGTTCCCCGTCACCATCGGTGGCGCGCAGTACACCAGCTACGGCGACATCGCCGGGGCGCTCGTGCCGTGGGCGACGGTGTTCGAGTTCGCGACCGGACGCACCATCGGCCTGCTCCTCATGCTGGTCGTCATCGGCGCCCAGTACTTCTGCGGTATGTCGTCGGTGACCGCAAACTCGCGCATGCTGTATGCATTCTCGCGCGACGGCGCGGTGCCGTTCTCGACGTTCTGGCACCATGTCAGCAAGAGCAGCCGCGTCCCGGTGCGCACCGCCTGGTTCGGCGCCATCGGAGCCTTCATCCTCGCGATCCCGTACATCTGGAATGGCGCCGCTTACGCCGCCATCACCTCGATCGCCGTCATCGGCCTGTACATCGCCTACTGGATCCCGATCTTCCTCAGGCGTATCTACCCGGCCACGTTTGAGCCTGGTCCGTGGAAGCTCGGCAAGACATGGGGGCCGGTGATCAGCTGGATAGCGATCGTCTGGGTCGCCTTCATCTGCATCCTGCTCCTGCTGCCCCAGTACAGTTCCGGCATGCCCGGGAGTGCCGACTTCTCATGGTCGGGCTTGAACTACGCGCCCGTCGCGGTTCTGGTCGTCATCGGATTCGCTTGGATCTGGTGGATGGCCGGCGCCCGCAAGTGGTTCAAGGGCCCGAAGGTCCAGGGTACCCCCGAAGAACTCGCCGAGATCGAGCGCGACCTCAGCATCTGAGTCGCGTCACAGCGAGCAGCGCTCCCCAACGGGGCGGGCCTCACGGCCCGCCCCGTTGCTTTGCCGTCATCCTCTCGCACGTCCCTTCGGGATGACGCGCGCACGCGGGGAGTGTGAACACGGAGGAGTTGTGGAGAGGAGTGACGCACCCGTCACGGCACCCGGGTCGGGCGTCTGCGGCCGGCCTGAACAGACGATGCTGGACAGCCGCCAGCGGTTCCACTACGATGCGCAAGATGGGGAGAATCTGTGCAGTTGAGTGACTCCTTGTTCACTTTTGCACGAACTCAGTATCAATTCCTCGAGGAGGAGCAATGAAAGACCCCAATCTCTTTGAAGACCTGGTAGCGGTCAGTCCCGGCATGGAGATCTGGTGGGACTCGTCGCCGGTCATCTTCGGCAACTGGTGCGAGAAGATGCTGGCGAAGGCGGACGACGCCGACAAGCCCGTGCTCCAGGCGCAGTTCGGCCGCATGTACAACACCGCCGACCCGCTGAGCCAGCTCTTCCGCGGCGTCACCACCAACCCGCCGCTCTCCCTCGCCGCCTTCAAGGACGACCCGCCGCGCTGGGAGAAGGTCGCCGAGAAGGTCCTCGCCGAGAATCCCGGCGTCGACACCGAGGGCCTCTTCTGGGTCCTCTACAAGGAAGTCGTCAAGCAGGGCTCCGACATGTTCCTCCCGCTGTTTGAAGCGTCGGGGTACAAGGAGGGCTTCCTCTCCGGCCAGGTCGACCCGCGCAGCGCGTTCGACGGGGACGCCATGCTCGCGCAGGCGCTCGAGATCCACGCCGTGAACCCCAACGTGATGGTCAAGGTGCCGGGCACGGCCGAGGGCTATGAGGTCATCGAGGAGCTCACCTCGCGCGGCATCACCACCAACAACACCCTCACCTTCGTACTCTCGCAGCTGCTCGACTGCGCCAAGTCGGTCATGCGGGGCCTCGAGAAGGCCAAGGCCAACGGCGTCGACCTCAGCAAGTGGCGCTCGGTCATCACCCACATGGAAGCCCGCTACGGCGACCTCGGCGGCCTCCGTGAGGCCGGCGCCGAGGCCGGCGTGGAGATCACCGAGGCCGACGTGCGCTACGCCGAGCTCGCCATCTTCAAGAAGGCCTATCGCACCCTCAAGGAGCGCAACTACCAGAGCAAGATGCTCTCCTGCTCGCTGCGCCTCGGCCCCACGATCGACGGCGTCCAGCACCTCTGGCACCTCGAGGAGAAGGCCGGCGCCAACATCGTCGTCACCTGCCCGCCGAGCTTCATCGACGAGGTCATCAACTTCCCGCGCGCGGGCGAGGTCAAGTTCAAGCCCAACCAGATCGACGTGGACCCGCCTGCCGACGTCATGGAGAAGCTCCTGAAGGTGCCGTACTTCGCACGCGCCTATGACGAGGACGGCTACACCCGCGCGGAGTACAACACGCATCCGGCTCTGGTCAAGACGCACGAGGCCTTCTCCAAGGCCACCAACGAGATGGTCGCGTTCGCCGACGGTTGCCTCAAGGGCAACTGCAAGGCCTGACGGACGAGCATTCGGTCACCTGACTGACGAAAGGACAGTGGGCATGACGGACATCAAGGACCTCATCAATCCCTACGTGTGGACGGCTCCTGAGTACAACACTGCCGTGCTCGACAAGGCCTGGGCGCACCCCGAGCTCGGCCGCATGATGCTGAACGAGAACCCTGTTCCGCCGTCGGACGCGGTCGTCGCTGCGATCACCGACATGGCGAAGAAGGGCAACCGCTACCCGGACCGCGCCTACCGCCTGCGCGAGAAGCTGGGCAAGCTGCACGGCCTCGCGGCCGAGAACATCGCCCTGGCCAACGGCTCGAGCGAGACCATCGACGCGATGATGCGCATCTTCCTGCGGCCGGGCGACGAGTTCCTGTGCTCCAACCCGACCTTCGAGATGTTCCCGTCGCGAGCCGGCTACTGCAACGCCAAGTCGGTCCAGATCCCGCTCCGGGACGAAGACCTGCAGTACGACGTCGAGGGCATGCTCGCGGCCGTCAACGACAAGACCAAGCTGATCCTCATCATCAACCCGAACAACCCCACGGGCATCTTCATCGATGACGCCGACCTCACGCGTTTCGCCGAGCTCGGCATCCCGATGTGCATCGACGAGGCCTACCTTGACTACCACCCGCAGGTCGAGGCCAAGATCGACTTCGTCAAGAAGTATCCGCACGTGTTCCTCTCGCACACGTTCTCCAAGGCATTCGGCATGGCGGGCATCCGCCTCGGCTACATGGTCGGCCACCCGACCGTCGTCGACGCGTTCAACCTGATGTACCTGCCTTGGAACCTCAGCCTCATGGCCATCGCCGCGGGCGAAGCCATCCTGGACACCGGCGAGGTGCACGAGAAGGTCGTGTACAACAACGACTGGATGAAGAAGTTCTCGGACGCGCTGTCGGCCAAGGGCCTCTCGCCTTTCGAGGCACACGGCAACTACATGCTCGTCGACGCTTCCGTGACCGGCAAGACCAGCGCCGAGATCGTGCAGGCCGCGCTGGACACGCAGCAGGTCATCATCAAGACCATCAAGCCGATCAACGGCAAGGACGGCTACTTCCGCGTCACGCCCGGCACGCCCGAGGAGTGCGAGCGCTTCATGGCATTCATCGAGGCGTACTTCTGAGCCGACCGACGCTCGTCTGACGTTCGCCCGCAGCCTCCGCCCTCCCCGGCACACTCGGGAGGGCGGAGGCTTACGGCCCTCAAGAAAGGACTCGTATGAGCGATCCAGCTCTCCAGGAGAAGTGCGTCGAGACCATCCGCTTCCTGGCCGTCGACGGCGTGCAGAAGGCCAACTCCGGCCACCCCGGCATGCCCATGGGCGCCGCGGCCATGGCCTACACGCTGTTCACGCGCCACCTCCGCTACGACCCCGCCGACCCGCGGTGGCAGAACCGCGACCGCTTCGTGCTCTCGGCAGGGCACGCGAGCATGCTGCTCTACTCCCTGCTCCACCTCACCGGCTATGACGTCACGATCGACGACCTCAAGGCGTTCCGCCAGTGGGGCAGCCGGACGCCGGGCCACCCCGAGTTCGGGCACACCGCCGGCGTGGAGACCACCACCGGGCCGCTCGGCCAAGGCGTGGCCAACGCCGTCGGCATGGCCGTGGCCGAGCGCTTCCTCGCCGCCACCTACGGCGACGTGATGGACCACTACACTTACGTGCTGGCCGGCGACGGCTGCATGATGGAGGGTATCAGCAGCGAGGCCGCGTCCTTCGCCGGCCACCAGCGACTCGGCAAGCTGATCCTCCTCTACGACGACAACCACATCACCATCGACGGCGCCACCGACCTGGCCTTCACCGAGGACGTCGTCAAGCGCTACGAGGCCTACGGCTGGCACGCACAGCGGGTAGCCGACGGCAACGACGTGGACGCCATCGACGCGGCGATCGCCGCTGCCAAGGCCGAGACCGGCAAGCCGTCCATCATCGCCGTGCGCACGCATATCGGCTGCGGCTCGCCCAACAAGCAGGACAGGTCCGCGGCCCACGGCGCCCCGCTCGGCGCCGAAGAAGTCCAGCTGACCAAGGAAGCCTGCGACTGGCCCGTCGAACACGAATTCTACGTGCCGGACGATGTGCGCGAGGCCTTCCTCGCCGCGGGCAAGAAGGCGGCCGAGGCCCATGCCGAGTGGACGAAGAAGTACGAGGCGTGGCGCGCGGCCGACGCCGCCCGCGCCAAGTCGTGGGACGACGCCTGGGCGAACGTCCTGCCCGAAGGCTGGGACGCCGACCTCCCCGTCTTCACCACCGAGGACAAGGTCGCGACCCGCGCCGCCTCCGGCAAGGTCATCAACGCCGTGGCGCCGCACATACCCACCCTCATGGGCGGCTCGGCCGACCTGGCGCCGTCCAACAACACCCTGATCAAGGACTCGGCTGATCAGCAGGCGGCCACGCCCGCCGGGCGCAACGTACGCTGGGGGGTGCGCGAGCTCGCCATGGCCGCCATGGGCAACGGCCTTTCCGCGCACGGTGGCATCCGCCCCTACGTGGCCACGTTCTTCGTGTTCGTCGACTACATGCGGCCGGCCATGCGCCTCTCCGCGCTCATGAAGCTGCCGGTGATCTACGTGCTCACGCACGACAGCATCGGCGTCGGTGAGGACGGCCCCACACACCAGCCCATCGAACACCTCGCCATGCTGCGCGCCACGCCTGGATTCGTCGATCTGCGCCCGGCCGACGCCAACGAGACGGTCGAGGCCTGGAAGATCGCCCTGCAGACGACCGATGCACCGACTGGCCTCATGCTCACGCGCCAGAACCTGCCCACGATCGACCGCGAGAAGTACGCGCCGGCCAGCAGCATCGCCCGCGGTGCGTACGTCATGGACGACGCCTCCGGCGGCGGCGTGCCGGACGTGATCCTCATGGCAAGCGGCAGTGAGGTCGCCCTCGCCCTGGAGGCTCACGAGCGCCTGGTCGCCGAGGGCGTGCGCTCGCGGCTCGTCAACATGGCGTCCATGCGGCTCTTCGAGCAGCAGGACAACGACTACAAGGAGAGCGTGCTGCCGCCGTCGTGCAGCAGCCGCGTCGCGGTCGAGGCCGGCGTCACCTTCGGGTGGGAGCGCTACGCCGGAGACGGCGGTGTGATCATCGGCATCGACCACTTCGGCGCGTCGGCCCCGGCCGGCATCCTCTTCGAGCAGTTTGGTTTCACCGCCGACAACGTCTACGCGCGCGCCAAGAGCCTGCTCGGCTGACGCGCGCTCGTGGCGGTCGGAGCCCTGCGCTCCGGCCGGCCGCGGACGGTACCGCGACGGCCGCCCCGCTCCGGCGGGGCGGCCGTCGCCGCCTCCGGCCGAGTGAGGCCGGCGGCACACGCAAGTGCGGCCGCGCGACGGCAGCGGGGCGGATGCTGGGCGGCCGATGGTCAAGATCCGGCGCCGTGCTTGTACCGCCCCCGAAGGGCGACCTAGAATGTGTGCGACAGTGTGCGGACTTGTCGCACTCTGAACGGCGATTCGAGGGGCGGGACATGGCGTCAGACCTACCATCCGAAGTCCACGAGATGATTCCCGCCGAGCGGCGGGCGCGCATAGTGGAACTGCTCGAAGAACGGCGCGCCGTGCGCGTGTCCGTGCTCAGCGAGACGCTCGCTGTCTCGGAGATGACGATCCGCCGCGACCTCGAGCAGTTGGAGCAGGCCGGCCTGCTCTCGCGCATGCACGGCGGCGCCATCCTCAAGCGGCGTATGCACGAGGAGCCCCTGTACGCGGCCAACGTGCGAGCGCACTCCGAGGAGAAGCGGCGCATAGCCAAGGCCGCGGCCGAGACGATCCTGCCCGGCGAGACGGTGTTCCTCAGCTCGGGCACCACGGCGTCACAGGTCCTCAGCCACGTGGACCCGCAGCTCAAGGCGCGCATCGTGACCCACAACGTGGGCGCCCTCTCCACCGCCCAGCACAGCGCCCTGGACATCGTGCTGCTCGGGGGTTCGTACCGCCAGCCGTCCAACACCCTCGAGGGACCACTCGCCATCGAGGGCGCCGCTACCTTCCACGCAAGCCGGTTCATCCTCGGCGCCGACGGCGTCAGCCTGGAGGAGGGTGTCACCACCCCGAGCATCGGGCTCGCCGGCGTGGAGCGTGCCATGATCCGCCAGACGCGCGGCGAGGTGACGGTGCTGGTCGACGCGAGCAAGTTCGGGGTCATCGGCGATGTCGCGATCTGCACGCTCGACAAGGTAGACACGATCATCACCGACACCGCGGTGGACCAGGACGTGCGCAACGAGCTGGAGCGGCTGGGGGTCAAGCAGACGGTCGTCTGACCGTCAGAGCTTCCAGTACGCGGCCTGCACCTCGCGCGCCCGCGCTACGGCGGCGGATGCCTTCTCCGTACCTCCGGCGGCGTCTGCCGGCACCTCGGGCGCGCTCTCGTCCAGCACCGTCCTGAGCACGGCCTCGACCGAGCGCGCCGTGGCCGTGCGGTCGTAGCCGCCCTCGAGCACGAACGCGAGCTTGCCGTTGCAGAGCTCCCCGGCGAGCCGCACGCAGCGGAGGGCCATCTGGGCGAAGCCCGCCTCGTCGACGAGCATGTCGCCCAGAGGGTCCAGGCGGTGGATGTCCTGGCCGGCCGACACCAGGAGCGCCTGCGGCGCGAACTGCCGCACGATCGGGTCGAACACGGTGTCGAAGACGCTCACGTAGTCGCCGTCCGTGGCGCCGGCCGGGAGAGGCACGTTGACGGTGAGCCCCTCCCCCGCCCCCTCGCCGCACTCGTTGAAGAAGCCGCTGCCGGGATAGTGCGGCCACTGGTGCGCCGAAGCGAACAGCACGCGTGGCTCCCGGTAGAACGCCGCCTGCGTGCCGTTGCCGTGGTGTACGTCCCAGTCGAGGATCGCCACGCGCTCCAAGCCGTGCTCGAGCAGGCGAGCGGCGGCGATGGCGATGTTGTCGAACAGGCAGAAGCCCATGGCCCGGTCCGGGGTGGCGTGGTGACCGGGCGGGCGGATCAGGGCGAAGGGCACAAGGCCCTGCTCCCAGAGATCGGTCGCGAGCAGGGCGCCGCCGGCGGAGAGGAGCGCCACCTCGTAGCTGCGCGGCGAGACGTGCGTGTCGGGGTCGAGCCACGTGCCCTTGCCCTGCGCCGCGCGTTTCACGAGGGCCAGGTGGCCCTCCGTGTGGACCCGGAGGATATCCTCTTCGGTGGCCGGCTGGGGGCCGGTGAAGATGCGCAGCCGCGGCCACAGCTCGGTACCCTCCAGGTACCGGACCACTGTGGTGACGCGGTCGGCGCCCTCTGGATGCGCCCCGGTGTCGTGCTCGGCGTACGCCTCGTCCCAGATGATGGCCGCGTCCATGCGGCCAAGGATACCTGAAGGCGTCAGGCCTCGCCGTGTTCCGCGGCGAGGAACGGCTGCGCCAGCCGCTCCCAGAGCTCGGTCGCGGCGCGCACGTCGGCGCCGTCGGGATCGAGGCCGTGCTGGATCGCCAGCCCGTCGACGATGGCGATCATGAGCATGGCGAAGGGCCGCATCTCCGGCGCCGCGCCCGGGCCGGCGGCGTCGAGGCAGCGCAACACCGTCTCACGGTAGCCGTCGTAGAGTGCGGCGACCCGCTCGCGCAGGTCGGCGTCCCGCAGCGCGTGCGGCAGGACGTCGAAGAACGACTGGAAGCTCTCCGCGTCGGCGGCGATGCGTGACTCGCCGTCGATCAGAGCATGTACCCGCGCCTCCCCCGGCGGCACGCCGGCAGTCTCGTCGATGAGGCCGCGGTTGGACTCATGCGCCAGCGAGTCGACAAGCGCGGTGACGAGCCCGTCCTTGTTGCCGAAGTGGTAGCCGATGCTGGCCTTGGACTCGCTCGCCTCCGCGGCGATCGCCGAGAGCTTGAGCGCCTCGAACCCGCCGTCGGCCATCAGCCGACGCGCCGCCGCCAGGATCCGCTGCGCGGTGGGAGGCAGCGCCTCCATGGGGTCCTCGAGCAGCAGCGGCTCGGGCAGGCCCTGCCCTCGCGCCATACTCTTCCTTCGCTCGTCGATCGGGGTCATGAGCGCCTCATTGCTCCATCGCCGGGTGTGAACCGAGGCTTGCCACTGTCTGGAGGACAGTGTACCCTACATTTGTCCGTCCGGACAAACAAACATTCCGGGGGCGCCGTCCCCCGATCCCGGACCCCACAGGAGGACCTGAGTTGGACACGACGCTCCCCGCTCTCAAGAAGTTCCGCGGCCGCCACTTCCTCACCGACCTGGACTACACGCGTGAGGAGCTCGAGGACCTGCTGAAACTGGCGGTGAACCTCAAGGCGCTCTGGAAGAAGCGCCCGCTCACCCCGTTCCTCCCCGGTAAGCACCTCGCGATGATCTTCGAGGCCGCGTCCACGCGCACCCGCGTCAGCTTCGAGAACGGCTTCGCCGAGCTCGGCGGCAACGCGCTGTACCTGCGCCCCGGCGAGATCCACCTGCCCGGCCGCGAGAGCGTCGCCGACACCGCCCGTACCCTGAGTCAGTACAACGCCGCCATCGAGATCCGCTCCAAGCTCAACGAGACCGTGAACGAGCTGGCCGCCTGGTCGACCGTGCCGGTCATCAACGGCATGGACCACGACCGGCACCCCTGTCAGAGCATGAGCGACGCGCTCACGATCCTTGAGAGCGCGGGCACGCTGGCCGGCGTCACGTTCGCCTACGTCGGCGACGCCGCCCATCCGTGCAACTCGCTCTCCACCACGCTGACCAAGCTCGGGCTGAACGTCCGCATCGGCAACGCCGCCGGCTACGAGATGGCGCCCGAGCTCCAGGAGCTCGCCGCGAAGTTCGCCGCCGAGAGCGGCGGGTCGTTCCTGCTCACCAACGACCCGCTCGAGGCCATCGCCGGCGCCGACTTCATCTACACGGACTGCTGGTGGTGGACCGGCCAGGAAGACGAGTACAAGGACCGCGTCGAGGCTTTCAAGGCCTTCCAGGTCAACCGCGAGCTGTGGAACCACGCCAAGCCGGAGACCAGGTTCATGCACTGCCTGCCGGCCATGCGCGGCGAAGAGGTCGTGGACGAGATCGCCGACGGCCCGATGAGCCTCATCTTCCCGCAGGCCCAGAACCGGATGCACTTCCAGAAGGCCCTCATGCTTGCCGTGATCGGCATCGACGAGCTGCCCGCCGACCCGGACCTGCAGCCCATCGGCAAAGCCCTGCTCAGCTAAAGAAGGTCCGTAGCGGCCGAGTCAGTGAAAGGAACCACCATGGCAATCGACCTGCAGCCAGGAGCGCCGGGGACAACGCTCTCAGAGAGTCCGAAGGTCTTCGGGCTGTTCAGCATGGTGCTGTTCAGCGTATCGGCGATCCTCGTCGCCGACACCGTGGGCAGCTCCGCGGCGATGGGCGTCCAGGGACTCACCCTCTGGATCATCTTCGGCCTGCTGTTCTTCGTCCCCTATGGCTTCGTCACCGCCGAACTGGGCTCCGCTTGGCCCGAGGAGGGCGGCATCTACGTGTGGGTCAAGACCGCCTTCGGCCCCGGCTGGGGCACGGTGACCTCCTGGATGTACTGGGTCAACGTCGCGCTCTGGGCGCCCTCGGTGTTCGTGCTGTTCATCGGCGCCATCGAGGTCGCCTGGGGCGTAGACGTGCCGCCGTTCTGGGAGGCCGTCATCGTCATCGCCATGGTCTGGGCGATCGTGCTGGTCGGCATCCTGCCGCTGCGGTACAGCAAGTTCGTGCCCAACCTGAGCGCCGCTCTCAAGGTCATCGTGCTCGTCGGCCTCGGCGCGCTCGGTATCGCCTACGTGGTCAAGCACGGCGCCGCCAACCCGTTCGCCTTCGGCGAGTGGAAGCCTACCTGGGACAGCGGCACCATCTCGTTCCTGCCGATCATCATCTACTCGTACATGGGCTTCGAGCTCATGAGCTCTGCCGGCGGGGCGATCAAGAACCCCAAGCGGGACGTGCCCAAGATGATCATCATGGCGGGCGCCGCGATCCTCGCCGTCTACATGTTCGCCACGTTCGGCGTGCTTGCGGCGACTCCGGCCAAGGACGTCAGCATCGTGACCGGGATCACCGACGCGCTCCAGGCGATGTTCGACTCGGTGTTCGGCAACGCCGGCTGGCTCTTCAGCATCGCCGTCGTCATGCTGCTGTTCACATTCTTCGGCAACATGGTCACGTGGTCGATCGGCGCCAACCAGACCATCGGAGCCACCGGCCTGGACAAGACCGCTCCGGGCGTGTTTGGCCACGTCAACAAGAAGTACGGCACGCCCGACTACGCGTTCGTGCTCATGGGCGTCATCGCCACGGCGATCACGATCCTTGCCTACGTGCTCGACCCCAACCAGTCGAACGTGTTCTGGACGCTGTTCGCGCTCTCGTCCATCGTGTTCCTGATCCCCTACCTGCTGATGTTCCCGGCGCTGCTCGTGCTGCGCCGCACCCACCCCGACCAGCCGCGTCCCTACGTCGTCCCGGGCGGCAGGTTCGGCGCCTGGCTCTTCACGATCCTGTGCGAGGCCGGCATCGTGCTCACGCTGTTCCTGTTCTTCTACTTCCCGGCGGAGGGCGTGTCGAAGGCGACGTTCTGGCTGATCACGGGCGGCGGCACCGTCGTGTCGCTGCTCATTGGCTGGTGGCTCTACCGGCACAGCACCCGCAAGGCCGGCGGGATCGCCACCGCCCTCGATGCTCAGAGATAAGAGGACCGCAATGACAGCAACCGGCAAGAACGGCAAGACCGTCGTCGTCGCCCTCGGCGGCAACGCCATCCTCCAGCCCGGCCAGGTCGGCACCTTCGAGGAGCAGCTGTTCAACATCGACGGCGCCATGCGCCGCATCGCCGCTCTGGTCGAGGACGGCTGGCGGGTCGTGCTCACGCACGGCAACGGCCCCCAGGTCGGCAACCTCCTGATCCAGAACGCGCTGGCCGCGAAGACCGTGGCGCCGATGCCCATGGACGTCTGCGGCGCGATGAGCCAGGGGCAGATCGGCTACCTCGCCGCGCAGACGCTCGCCAACCACCTCAGGAAGCGCCAGCTCCCCGCCCCGGTGGTCACGGTCGTGACCCAGGTGGCGGTCGACCCCCGCGACAAGGCCTTCGCGGCGCCCTCCAAGCCGGTGGGCCCCTTCTACAGTGCGGCCGAGGCCCGCAAGCTGATGCTCGAGGAGGGCATGGCCATGAAGGAGGACGCCGGCCGCGGCTGGCGACGCGTGGTGCCCAGCCCCGAGCCCCGTGAGATCGTCGAGCTCGAGGCCATCCGCGACCTGGTCGACTCCGGCTGCCTCGTGGTCTGCTCGGGCGGCGGCGGCGTGCCGGTGGTGCGCGCCCGCGGCGCGCTCAGCGGCATCGACGCGGTGATCGACAAGGACCTGGCCGCGGCGCTGCTCGCGAGAGAGCTCGGGGCGGAGGCGCTGCTCATCCTCACCGACGTGCCGCACGCCTACGTGGACTATGGCAAGCCCGAGCAGCAAGCGCTGGGCACGGTGACGGCCAGCCAGATGCGCGCCTACGCCGCCGAGGGCCACTTCAAGGCCGGCTCCATGGGCCCCAAGGTGGAGGCCTGCCTGAGGTTCGCAGGCGCCGGCGGCGAAGCCGTGATTGCCAGCCTCACCGAGGTCGGCTCCGCGCTGGCCGGCACGGCGGGCACGCACATCGTGCCGGACGCGGTGGCGAAGAAGGCGGCGAAACCGCGGAGCAAGGCCGCCGCGAAGACGCGGGCGGCGGCCAAGCCGAAGGCGACTCCCGGGCGCGCCGCTGGGACGAAGAAGACGGCGGCCTCTAAGGCTCCCGCGAAGAAGCCGCGCAAGAACGCCCGCGGCGAGGACGGCGCCGACGTGATCGACATCAGCACGCGCCTGCGCGCCGTGAGCGAATGACGGCCGCACGGCCGCGAGGAGACCACACATGAGCAAGCTCATCGACAGCACCCCGCGCGCGGACGGCTTCCGCATGCCGGGGGAGTTCGAGCCGCACACACAGATCTGGATGCTCTGGCCGCAGCGGCCCGACAACTGGCGCCTCGGCGCCAAGCCCGCTCAGCAGTCCTGGGTCGAGGTGGCCACAGCCATCTCGCGTTTCGAGCCCGTCACCGTCGGCGTCAACAACGACCAGTACGAGAACGCGATCGACATGCTGCCGGACTCGGTGAGGGTGATCGAGGTCTCGAGCAACGACGCCTGGATGCGCGACTGCGGCCCGACCTTCGTCGTCAACGACCAGGGTGATGTCCGCCTGGTCGACTGGGACTTCAACGCCTGGGGCGGCCTGTACGACGGCCTCTACTTCCCTTGGGACAAGGACCAGATGATCCCGCAGAAGGTGGCCCAGCTCGAGCGCGTGGACCGCTACAAGGCGCCCATCGTCATGGAGGGTGGGTCCATCCACACCGACGGCGAGGGCACGCTGCTCACCACCGAGGAGTGCCTGCTCAGTCCGGGCCGCAATCCGGACCTGACGCGTGGGGAGATCGCGCAGCACCTGCGCGACTACCTGGGCGTGGAGAAGATCGTCTGGCTCGGCAAGGGCATCGACCCCGACGAAACCAACGGCCACGTTGACGATGTCGCTTGCTTCGCGCAGCCGGGGGTGGTGCTGGCCGGTGTCACCGAGGACAAGGACGACTGGCGCTACGAGCTGCTGCAGGACAACCTGCGCCTCCTGCAGGGGGCCACAGACGCGAAGGGCCGGCAGCTCGAGGTCATCACCGTACCGATGCCGGCCATCATGGAGATCACCGCCGATGAGGCGTGGGGCATTGACAGCGCCGAGGGCTCGATCCCGCGGCGTCCCGGGGACAAGACGGCCGCGTCCTACCTCAACTTCCTCATCGTCAATGGCGGCATCATCCTGCCTACGTTCGACGACCCCAACGACGGCGCCGCCCGCGAGATCATCGCCGATGCGTTCCCCGGGCGCGAGATCGCCACGGTCGCGGGCCGCGAGATCGTGCTCGGCGGCGGCAACGTGCACTGCATCACGCAGCAGCAGCCGCGCGGCTGACGGCCGCAGAGGTCCGAGAACGACGGCGGCCGGCCGCGAAGATGGGCCGGCCGCCGTCGTCGTCTTCACCTCATCCTCGGCCCGCGTAAGCCGGGGCGCTCACCTCCCGCACGGGGAGGCCCGAGCTCATCACCTGCAGGGCGGCGCACCGCCCTCCGCCAGTTCCTTGCCCCAAGGCTCGCAGAAGCTCTCGTGCAGGTAGCCGCGGCGGGTGAAGAACGCCTTCGACGTCTCGTTCTCGACGAGGATCTGCAGCTTGGCCTTGAGCGCGCCCAGCACGCGGAACCGGCGCTCGAGCTCGTCCATGAGCGCGTCGGCGATGCCCTGGCGACGCCGTTCCGGCGCCACGACGAGGTGGTAGACGTAGGCGCGGCGGCCGTCCCAGCCGCCCATCACCGTACCGACCACGCGGCGGTCGGCTGAGCGCGCGACCAGGAAGAGCCCGGGATCGCGCGTGAGCTTGAGCAGTGTCGCGTCCGGACCGTCAGACGGGCGCATCCAGAGGTCGCCGCGCTGCCACAGCACGTGGACGACGGCGTAGTCGTCCATGCTGAACTCCTCGATGGTCACTCCGCCTTGATCGGTCGTCTCGGACCGCGGCTGCGGGGTGGTGGGCTCCGACATCGGCGCTCCGGGTGTTCGTGGGTCTCCGGAGCGCGATTGTACCTCTCCTCGCCGCACACGAGGCAGCCTGGCGTCACGGATCGGCCCGGGTCGAGCGGCGGTACAATCGGCTCGAGCCCGGGAGGAGTGGAGGCCGCCGGTGAGCACCGTCCCCAGCACTGAAGAACGCGTCCAAGAGACTGCCCGTGCCATCTTCGCCGCCCTCGCCGACGAGAAGCCCACGAGGCTGGGCCGCGAGGGGCTGCAGGGCGAAATGATGGCATGGGCCATGGCGGACGAGCATCTCAAGGTCGAGATGCTCCGCTTCGTCGACGTCTTCCCCGCCTTGCGCAGCCGCGCCGAGATCGCCCGCCACCTGCGCGAGTACTTCGCACGCGAGGGCATGGCCGCGCCGGCGGCGCTGCGCTGGGGCGTCAGCCTCACGGGGCAGCGCTCCCCCGTGGCGCCGCTGGCGAGCGCCGTCATCCGCAACCAGATGAAGGCCTTCGCGCAGCGGTTCATCGTCGGCCGGGACGCCCGCGACGCGGTCCCGGCCCTGCGCGCTCTGCGCGCGCAGGGCGTCGGCTTCACGCTGGACGTGCTCGGCGAGGCCACCGTGAGCGAGGTTGAGGGTCTCGCCTACCAGCGCACCTACCTCGACCTCCTCGACGGCCTCGCCGGCGAGGCCGCCTCGTGGCCCTCCGTCGCAGCCGTCGACGAGGCGTCCTGGGGCGCGCTCCCGCGGGTCAACCTCAGCCTCAAGATCACCTCGCTGTACTCGCAGATCGACCCGCTCGCGTTCGACGCCGGCGTCGCCGCCGTCAAGCACCTCCTCCGGCCCATCTTCCGCAAGGCCGTGTCCACCAGCGCCGCGCTCACGCTCGACCTCGAGCAATCCCGCTACCGCGACCTCACACTGGCGGTCTTCATGTCCATCCTCGACGAGGACGAGTTCCGCGAGTACCGCGACCCGGGCCTCGTCCTGCAGGCGTACCTGCGCGACGCCGACCGCGATCTCGCCCGCCTCGTGGCGTGGGCGCGCGACCGGAGGCGGCCGTTCAACCTCCGCCTCGTCAAGGGCGCCTACTGGGACTACGAGACCGTCATCGCGGCGCAGGAGGGCTGGCCGGTCCCGGTGTTCACGCACAAGCCCGACACCGACGCGATGTACGAGAAGCTCACGCGGCAGATGCTGGAGTCGGCGGACGTCGTCAGACCAGCCTTCGCCAGTCACAACGTCCGTTCGCTCGCCGTGGCCGTCGAGACCGCGCGCGAACTGGGGCTTCCGCCGAACGGCTTTGAACTGCAGATGCTGCATGGGATGGGCGGTCCAATCAGGAACGCGGTCGGCCGGCTCGGCCTGCGCGTGCGCGAGTACGCACCGGTGGGCGAGCTCATCCCCGGCATGGCATACCTTGTGCGCCGGCTGCTCGAGAACACCGCCAACGACTCCTTCTTGCGGCAGACGTTCGTGGAGGGGGCGGCCGTGGACGAACTGGTCCGGCCGCCCCAGGTCTCCGCGGATTTCGGCGCCGAGCCGCAGCGGCGACCCGTGGTGCAGCCGACCGACCCCGCGGCGCCGGCCGCGTTCCGCAACCAGCCGCACCTGGACTTCTCGCACGAGGAGAACCGCAGCGCCTACGCCGCCGCACTCGTGTCCGTCAGGGCCGGCTTCGGCCGCCACTACCCACTGCGCATCGGCGGCCGTGACATCGAGACGGCGCGCACGCTCGACTCCGTCAATCCGGCGGCGCCGCACGAGGTGATCGGCACGGTCGCCTACGGCGGCCGTGCCGAGGCCGAGGCCGCCGTGGCCGCGGCGCGTGCGGCCCTGCCGGCGTGGCGCGACGCAGGGCCGGACGCGCGCGCCGCCGTGCTCTTCCGCGCCGCCGAGCTGATGCGCGCAGAGACCGTGGAACTGTCGGCGCTCATGACCCTCGAGGCGGGCAAGCCCTGGCGCGAGGCCGACGCCGACGTGGACGAGGCGGTCGACTTCCTCGAGTACTACGGCCGCGAGGCGCTGCGTCTGGGCACGCCCAGGCGCATGGGCAATGTGCCCGGTGAGCACAACGTGTACTTCTACCAGCCGCGAGGGGTTGCCCTCGTCATCGCCCCGTGGAACTTCCCGCTGGCCATCCTCACCGGCATGACCAGCGCGGCGCTGGTCTCCGGGAACCCCGTGATCGTCAAGCCCGCGGGCCCCACGCCGGTGATCGCCGCCCGTATGGTGAACCTCCTGGAGGCTGCCGGGGCGCCGTCCGGCACGGTCAACTTCCTGCCCGCTCCGGGCGGCGAGGTCGGCGACTTCCTCGTGCGCCACCCGGGCGTCGACCTCATCGCCTTCACCGGGTCCATGGATGTCGGCCTGCGCATCATCAGCCAGGCCGCCCAGCACCCCGCGGAGGACGGCGTCAAGAAGGTCATCGCCGAGATGGGCGGCAAGAACGCGATCATCGTCGACACCGACGCGGACCTCGACGTGGCCGTCGCGGAGACGATCGTCTCCGCGTTCCACTACGCCGGGCAGAAGTGCTCGGCCGCCTCACGGGTGATCGTGCTTGAGGCGGCCCACGACGAGTTTGTGAAACGGCTGGTCGAAGCCACCCGCAGCCTGTGCGTCGGCCCGCCGGAGGACCCGGCCACCCGCGTCCCTCCGGTCATCACGGCCGAAGCCCGCGACAAGATCGAGGGCTACATCGCACAGGGCAGGAGAGAGGCGACCCCTGCCGCCGCCGCAGAGCCGCCCGAGGGCGGCCTGCCCGGCGGCGGCTACTTCGTCGCCCCGCACGTCTTCACCGGCGTGAGCCCAGACGCCGTCATCGCCCGTGAGGAGATCTTCGGCCCCGTCGTCGCAGTGCTCAAGGCGCGCGACCTGGATGAGGCGCTGGCCATGGCCAACGGCGTCCGCTACGCCCTCACCGGAGGGCTCATCAGCCGCAGCCCGGCGGCCATCGCCCGCGTGCGTCGCGAGTTCCGCGTGGGTAACCTCTACATCAACCGCGGCATCACCGGCGCGCTCGTCGAGCGCCAGGCGTTCGGCGGCTTCAAGATGAGCGGCGTCGGCTCCAAAGCCGGCGGCCCCGACTACCTGCTGCAGTTCCTGGAGCCGCGGGTGATCACCGAGAACACGCTGCGCCGCGGTTTCGCCCCGCCCGACGACCTCGTCGACGAGGATCTCTAGGCGTTTCCTGATCGCCGGCTGAACCCGGCGCCTCCTCACCGCGTCTCACGCCCAGAACGGCTCATCCGGCCGCGGGGCGCGGCCAGGGAGGAGGAAGCCATGACTCGCCGAGTCAAGATCGTGATCGCCGTTCCACTCGCCGTCCTGGTCGCATCCCTGCTGCTCGCAGGCATCGGGCTGCTTGCCGGCTGCGGCAGCTCGTCCGGCTCGTCGTCGGGGTCGTCCCTCGCCCAGGCGGAGGGATCCGTCAACGGGCGGATGGAGCCCGCGACGGACGGCGCCGCCACCAAGGGCGCGGCCGGCGGCGCGTCCCCCACGCAGGAGTACGCGGCGGCGCTCCCTCCGGCCTCCGCCGCGTCCGCCCACTACCTGGTGCGCACCGGAGACATGTCGCTGCTCGTCGTCCGCGGCACGCTGCCGGCGAACGTCGACCGCATCAAGGCCATGACCGCGGGGATGAACGGCTACGTGATGTCCAGCTCGATGGGCACACAGTCCGGCGGGGGCGTGACCGAACCCATGCCGCTCGACACACCAGCCTCAGCCGACGGCAGCGTGCAAGGCTCCGGGTCGAACCCCTACGCCAGCCTCGTCGTCCGCGTCCCGGAAGTGCTGTTCGACACCGCCATCAAGCGCTTCTCCAAGCTGGGGACTGTGCAGAGCGCGACAACCTCGAGCGAAGACGTCACTTCTCAGTTCGTCGACCTCCAGGCCCGTCTGCGCCACTACCGGGCGGTGGAGCGACGGCTCATCGGGTTCCTCCAGCAGACCCACACCGTCAACCAGATGCTGGCCGTGCAGGACCGCATCGACAAGGTCCAGCTGACCATCGAGGAGCTCAGCGCGCAGATCAAGTCCCTGAGCGAGACCACCACGTACGGCACGCTGTCGGTGTACGTGACCGAGAAGGATCGGCCGGCGACCGCCGTGCACTCCAGCAACACCTTTGGCGGCACCCTCGGCAACTCGATCGAACTGCTCGGTCGCGGCCTTCGGGTGACCGGGCTGGTACTTACGGCGCTGGCGCCGTTCATCGTCGTGTTCGGCGCCATCGGAGCCGTCGTCTGGTTTGCCCTGCGCAGAGCGCGGCGGAACCGCCGCCGGGAAGCGCCGCCGACGCCCGCCGCCTGAAACGGACCGGCGGGCCGGGCGGCGGCAGCGCCCCCGGCCCTCCGCCGCCCGCCTCCCCATCCGGACCGGGCCTCACCGGCGCAACTTCTCGCGGTGAGGCCCGGTCCGCGTCTGGGTAGTGTCCACACACAGACGCGAAGAACCCCCCGGTGCAGGAGGCGACGGTGAAGGCGGTACGCATCCACGAGTACGGCGGACCTGAGGTGCTGGTCTACGAAGACGTCCCGACCCCGGAGCCCGGGCCCAAGCAACTCCTCGTCAAGGTCGCCGCGGCCACGGTGAACCCCGTCGACGTCTCGGTGAGAGAGGACCGCTTCCCGACACCCAAGCAGCCTCCCAAGACGCTGGGGTCCGACGGCGCCGGCGTCGTCGAGAAGGTCGGCGCCGAGGTCACCAACGCCAGGGCGGGCGACCGCGTCGCCTTCAGCGGACTCGGCATCGGCAGCGAGGGCAGCTACGCGGAGTACGCGCTCATCGCCGACACCCAGGTGGTGCACATGCCCGAGGCATTGTCGTTCGCCGACGCCGCGGCTATCGGCATGGCGTTCCCCGCCGCGTACTACGCCCTCGTCACGCGCGGAGCGCTCCACGAGGGCGAGACGGTGCTCGTGCAGGGCGCCTCGGGCGGGGTTGGCTCAGCCTCGGTGCAGCTCGCAAAGGCGCTCGGCGCCCGCGTGCTGGGCACGGCGAGCGGCACGGGCGCGGCCGACCTGGTGCTCGGCCTTGGGGCCGAGGCCGTCATCGACTTCCGCACCGAGGACGTCGCCGCACGCGTGCTCGAGCTCACGGACGGCAAGGGCGTGGACCTCGTGCACGAGCTGGTCCTCAGCGTCAATCTGCCCACGGACGTCAAGCTGGTGGCCAAAGGCGGCCGCATCGTCGGCACCGGCCAGGGGCCGGGTCCCGACGCCGTTGCGCCAATCGGCGAAGCGCTCGGCAAGGACGTCTCCGTGCTCTTCATGAACCTTGCCAATGCCGGCCGCGCAGGGACGGCCGCCATCGCCGCGGAGATCGCGGCCATGGTGGCGGCCGGCAGAGTCAAGCCGGTGATCGGCGCGGAGCTGCCCCTCTCGGAGGCCCGCCGCGCCCACGAGATGCTCGCCGCGGATCATCTGGGCAAGATCGTGCTGATCCCGTAGGGGCGCGTCCGCAGGCCTTCGCGGTCCTGCGGGGTCAGTGGCCCTTGCCGTTGCCGCGGATGGCGTCTTCGCGCTCCTTGCGGAGCTCCAGCCGCGGCAGCAGTGAGGCCATCACCGCGAGCAGGATCTCCAGCCGCTGCTCCTCACTGAGCGACTCCAGCAGTTCCTGCTTGAGCGGAGCGCCGAAGTCCACCGCGGCGGCGATGCGGAACGAGAGCGGCCCCTCACCGGCGAGCTCATCGGGGATCTCCACGTCCATGAGTGCGAGCATCTTGCGGAACATCTCGAGAGCCGCGTCGTTCAGTACCGCGGAGCCTTCGGGCTCCGAATCGCGGTAGTAGTCGACCTCAGCGCTCAGGTAGTCGGCCTCGGAGTCGTCCGGCGTGACGACCTCGACGATGCGGAACCGCCGCATGCCCTCGACGAGGATGTCCATCTGTCCGTCATCCAGCTCCTCGATGAGCTGCGCGACCCGTGCCGTGGTGCCGCACTCGCGCACCGAGTCCTCGTCGGCTAGGACAATGCCGAACTCGCCCCCCTCGAGACGCTCGCCGACGAGCTTCTTGTAGCGCTCCTCGAAAATGTGGAGCGGGACGACCTCCCCCGGCAGCAGCACGATGCCAAGCGGGAACAGCCCTATCACGCGGTCGTCGGCATCGTCCACGTCGTCACCCCTCCCGCCAGTGTGGCCGCCTCGAGGGCGGATGACATTCAGTCTACCCCGCTCCCGAGCGCCTCACCGTGCGCGCCGGACGACGTACATGGTGTAGTCGTGCGGCCGCCCGTCGATGACATCGACCGCCGGTACACGCTCCAGTCCGTCGAACACGTCGGTGAGGTCGCCCTCGAACCGAGGGTAGCGGTCAGGCGACCAGAACACTGCGACACCGCCCGGGCGGAGCGCGGCGCGGACGCGGCGCAGCCCCGCTGGGGCGTAGAGCCCTGCGTTGTCGCCGCGCACCAGCCACTCGGGTCCGTTGTCGGTGTCCAGAGCCACGACGTCCCAGCGAGCGGGCTCGTCAAGCAGGGCGGCGACGTCGGCGACCACCATCCGCGCCCGGCCGGCCGTCTCGGCGTCGGCGGCGCGGCGCGCACCCTCTCCCCCGTGCTCGCGAAACCAGCGGACGATCACGGGCTCCAACTCGGCGACCGTGACCGTGGCGACACGCTCACAGGCGAGAGCCTCGCCAAGCGCGTCACCGATGCCCAGCCCGCCGACGAGCACCTCCAGGTCGTCGCCGTGCACGTGCGGCCAGGCGGCCCGTATGAGCGCCCGGCTGCTGGCCGCGTTGGCGGCCGAAACGAGGAACACGCCGTTGGCGATCACCTCGAGGCCGGCCGGCCCGCGGCGCAGCACCAGCTCTCCGCTCAGGCCTTCGGCGCGTTCGATCTCCTCCACGAAGCTCATCCCGGCCGGGGCTCGGCGTCAGTCGCGCCCACGCAGGAATGCGTCGATGCTGGCGCGCACGTGCCGCCGGACGTCGTCCGGAAGCGGCGGCACGTCGCTCTCCGCGATCAGCGCCTGAGCCCGATCCCAGGCGTCCTTGACCAGCGGCGTGCCGGCGTGCTGTTCGAAGGTACCCCGGTGCCACAGTTGCGGCTGCCAGAGCTCGCCGCCGCGGTAGAGCTGCCGCGTGCTTCTGCGCGCCAGGAAGTGCCCCCCGATGCCGACCTCCACGAGGTCGTCCATGAGCGCCTTGGTCTCGTCCACCGGGTCCTCGCGCATGAAGCGCTCGATGGCGTTGACCGTGTCCGCGTCGAGCACGGTCTTGGCGAGGCTCGAGGTCTGGGCGCTGTCCATGAGGCCGAAGGCGAGCATGATGTCGGCCCCGGCCAGCGCGCTGGCCATGCCGGTGAGCATGCCCTCGGCGCCGGCCTGAAGGTCGCAAGCCTTGGCGTCGCAGCTCACGGCGCTGCCCTGCGTGCGCAGGCCGTAGTGCCGGCTCATCTCGATGCACACGACATTGATCAGCCCGTCCTCCGGCGCACCCGAGAGATACAGGCCGCTGCGCATCTCGGCGACGGCGGAGCCGACCGCCGAGACCATGGCACAGCCGGGCACGGCGAGCTGGAAGAACACGACGGCGCTGAGCAGCTCGGCCATGTTGAGGATGCTGGTGCCGAGCACGCTCATGGGGCCGGTGGTGCCCATCTGCGGCATCGGGAGCACGAAGATGGGGCACCCTGCCTTCGCCATCAGGATGTGCGCCTCGGTCATCTCCCCGTCGTGCTGCAGCGGCGCGATGGTGCAGTTGGTCGCCGACCAGATCGGACGCTCCGCGAGTGAAGCGCCGGCGATCGCCTCCAGGATCTCGATCATCACCGGCGCCTGGTCGGGCGTGCGCACCTCATCCTGCAGGTGCTTACGCGAGTGCTCGAACGCGATGCGCGCCATCTCGAGGTTCCCGGCGCGCGAATCCACGTCGCCGGGAGTGATGGTCGCCCAGGTGAAGTCGATCTCGGGTACGGCGTCGTAGAGGGTCATCATGGCGGCGAGGTCGGCCTCGGTCCCCTCATGCCGCTCGCCGGTGAGGTCGTCGAGCATGTAGGTGGCGGCGCCGTCGCTGGTGTAGAGCATCCCGCCGGCGCCCACCGTACAGTCGTAGGCGGGGTCGCGGCCGGCCAGCAGGATGTCGCGGGGGACCTGGCGCAGGCAGCGCTCCACCAGGTCCCACGGCAGCTTCGCCTGCAGCCGCGACTCGTCCACCGTCGCGCCGGCCTCCCGGAGCAATCCGGTCAGGGTCGGCGTGTTGTAGGCGACCCCGACCTCCTCCAGCAGACGTACCGTCTGCTCGTGGACGAACTGCTTCTCGCTTTCGGTCAGGTACTCGAACCGCGGTCGCGCCACGTCGCCACCTCCAGCTTCACGGGCCCGGGCCCGGTCGGTCCAGTCGTTTGGTGAGTGCCTCGGGCGTACACTCCCGCCCGTACTGCTCGCACTCAAGACAGCCTGCGAGCAGTGCGTCACGCTCAGGTCCCTCCGCCACGACCTCGAACCCCTGGGCGAGGAAGAAGCCCGGCGCCCGCGCCGTGACCCACAGTCTCAGCATCCCGCGCGCCGTCGCCTCGCACTCCAGCTCGGCGTAGAGCTCCGAGGCTATGCCCCGGCGCCGGTAGTCCTCCTCGACCGACATCCAGTTGACGGTATCAAGGTCGCCCTGGCGCTCGAGGCACAGCGCCCCGACGAGCTTGTCGCCGGCGAACGCGCCCCAGGCCGCGAGAATTCCTTCGTCGTCGCGGCCCTCGTCCTCGAGCCCGCTGGCCACGCCGAGGCGGCGCATGGCCGCAAGGTCGTCGAGCCGCCGGACGGTCACGGCGGTCACGCTCTGGTCTCCCGCCAGCCCACGCGCGCCGCCGGCGCGCCAACACTGCGCGCGTACCGCTCCAGGACGGCGTCGATCTCGGCCGTCACATCGTCGGGCAGCGAGGTGACCACGTGCGTGCGCAGGATCTCGTCGGCGCGAGCGGCGGCCTCCGCCACGAGCGGCCGCCCCTCGTAGGTCTCGAACGGGCCCCGCTGCCACATCGCCGGCTGCCACACCTCCCCGGCGCGGTGGAGCTGTCGGGTGCTCTTGCGCCCCAGATAGTGCCCACCGATACCGACGGCCGCGATGTCGTCAAGCAGGGCGCGCGTCTCGTCGATGGGATCATCGCGGACAAGGCGGCGCAGCGCCCCGACGGAGTCGCAGTCCAGCAGCACCTTGGCGAAGCTGAGCGACTGGGCGCCGTCTGTGCACCCGAACGCGAGGATGGTGTCGGCACCGGCGAGCGCGCAGGCAGTGCCGGTGAGCATGCCTTCCGCACCGGCCTGCTGGTTCGCGGCCTTGGCGTCACAGGTGATGGCGCTGCCGGTGCACGGCAAGCCGTAGTACCGGCTCATCTCGATGCCGATCAGGTTCATCAGTGCACACTCCGGCGTGCCGCACAGGTAGAGACCGCTGCGCATGTCGGCCACCCCTGCGCCCATGCCGGAGATGATGCCGCAGCCGGGCTGCGCCAATTGGAAGAGCACGACGGCGCTGAGCAGTTCGGCGACGTTGACGATCATCGTACCGAGCACGGATATCGGCCCCGTCGTCCCGCTCAGCGGCATGGGGAGCACCAGCACGGGGACGCCGGCGCGGACCATGGCCATCGTGGCCTCCGTCATCTCCCGTTCGTGCTGAAGCGGCGCCACGGTGCAATCGATGGTGGAGAAGATCGGCCGGTCCCACAGCGAGCCGCCGGCCACCGCCTCGAAGATCTCGATGAGCGGCGCCGCGTGCGCCGGGTCGCGGACCTCGTCCTGCACGTGCTTGGTGAGGTTCGCCAGCGAGATGGCCTCGATCTCGAGGCCCGCCATGAGAGGGTCCAGGTCGCGGGCCGAGATGGTAGGCCAGGCGTAGTCCACCTCGGGCAGCGCGTCGTAGAGGCGCATGGTGCGCCGCAGCCACTCGGCGGAGCCCTCGCTGCGGCGTCCCGTGACGTCGTCGAGCACGTACGTCGCGGTGCCGTCGGCGCAGAACGTGAGCGACCCGTCTCCGACCGCGACGTCGTGACGCGGGTCGCGCGCCGCCAGCCGCACCTGAGGCGGGCAGGTAGCGAGGCACTGCTGCACGAGGTCGCCCGGCAGCTTCGCCGTGAGGGCCTCCCGGTCGACCGGGGCGCCGGCCTCGGCCAGGAGGTCGATCGCCGCCGGCGTGTTGTAGCCGATGCCCACCTCCTCGAGCACGCGCAGCGCCTGCTCGTGGACGAACTCCCTCTCCTCCCGCGAGAGGTAGCTGGCGCGGGGCCGGGTCATGCCGCAGTCCCCCGGCGACCGAAGATCACGCGCCGGCCGCCTGCGCCGCCACGGTGGCGACGACGGAGTCGATGTGCCGCTCCACGTCTTCGGGGAGCGGCGGCACCTCGTGGGTGGCGACGATCTCGCGGGCGCGCTCGGCGGCATCGGCGGCGAGCGGCCGCGCCGCAAACTCCTCGAACGTGCCCTTGCGGAACGCCTGCGGCCGCCACACCTCGCTGCGCGAGTGGGCGCGGGTGCTCCTGCGGCCGAGGAAGTGCCCGCCGATGCCGACCTCGAGTATGTCGTCCATGAGCGCGGTGGTCTCGTCGATGGGGTCTTCGCGCAGGTAGCGGCGCAAGGCGCCCACCTGGTCGTTGTCGAGCACGTACTTGGCGAAGCTCGAGATCTGAACGCCGTCGAGCCCGCCGGCCGAGATGAGCGAGTCGGCGCCGGCGAGGGCGGCCGTGAGCGCCGTCATGCCGCCCTCGGACCCGGCTTGGAAGTCGGCCGCCTTGGCGTCCGCCGACATGCCGGTCGCCTGCGTCGGAAGCGCATAGAAACGGCTCATCTCCAGGCAGATCAGGTTGATGAGCCCGATCTCCGGGCTCGAGGCGATGTACCCGCCGGAGCGCATGTCGGCCACGGCGGAGCCCACCCCGGAGACGACCGCGCAGCCGGGGTGCGCCAATTGGTAGAGCACGATGCCGCTGAGCAACTCGGCCATGTTCAGGATGCAGGTGCCGAGCAGCGTCATCGGGCCGGTGGTGCCGGCCTGCGGCATGGGCAGCACGAAGATGGGCACGCCGCGGTCCACGAGCTTGAGGCCGGCCTCGGTCATCTCCCGGTCGTGCTGGAGAGGCGCGATGGTGCAGTTGGTCACCGAGAAGTAGGGCCGCTCGGTCAGCGGGGCGCCGCACGCGGCCTCGTAGATCTCGAGGATGGGCTCGACCATCTCGGGTGTGCGCACCTCGTCCTGGATGTGCTTGGTGGAGTTGCGCACCATGGTCGCCTGGGTAACGAGCGGGAGCACTTCGGCCGGAGCATCGCCGGGGTTGGGCGACGGCCAGAGCGTGTCGAGCTCATCCAGACCGTCGCACAGCCGCGTGACGGCAGCGAGGTCGGCGGTCGTTCCGTCGCGCCGCACCCCCGTCACGTCGTCGAGCATGTACGTCGTCATGCCGTCACTCGTGGTGATCAGGCGGTCGCCGCCGAGGACACAGTCCCTGGACGAATCGCGGCCGGCGAGGAGAACCGTCCGCGGGACGGTCTTGAGCGCCGGCTCGATGACGTCCCAGGTGAGGCGCGCGATGAGCGCTTCGCGGTCGACGCGCGCCCCACCCTCTTCCAGCAGGTCGATCGCCCGCGGCGTGTTGTACGCCACGCCGACCTTGCCGAGTACTTCGAGCGTCTTCTCGTGGACGAATTCCTTCTCCATGTCGGAGAGATAGGTGATGCGGGCCCTGGCCACAGGCGGACCTCCTGGAGGATACGGGACAGGCTACCACCAGCCTCGCCGAGGTTCACGCGAAATGGCAAGACCCCGTGCGAGGTTTGTCGCAGAATCCGTGCGCCGCCAGGCGAGGATTGCGAACTCCGCAGCCTCATCGCACTGGTATCGCCGCCGCGCGCCACGCACGGCGCCGACCGCTCGCAGCACCGGCGCCGTGGGTGGAGCCCCCCGAGGCCGAAGTCCCGCCTGCGCCGGCACGGTTAACGGCCGAGGGGCCCGGTCAACCAAGTTGGCTGACCGGGCCCCTCGCGGATCAAAAAAGATCCGGCGGCGTCCTACTCTCCCGCGGGGTCGCCCCCGAAGTACCATCGGCGCTGGTGGGCTTAACTTCTCTGTTCGGAATGGGAAGAGGTGTGACCCCACCGCTATGGCCGCCGAAAACCTGGCGCCTCACACAGGCGCGCAAAATTCGTGCCGGCACGCTGACACGGACCTGAAAACTGCAGAGCGGCAATTGAATTCAAAGTCAAGCCCTCGGGCAATTAGTACTGGTCTGCTGAACACATTGCTGTGCTTACACATCCAGCCTATCAACCAGGTGGTCTACCTGGGCCCTTACCCATTCTAGATGGTGGGAGATCTCATCTCGAGGCGTGCTTCCCGCTTAGATGCTTTCAGCGGTTATCACTACCAGACGTAGCTAGTCAGCAGTGCCGTTGGCACGACAACTGATACACCAGAGGTCTGTTCACCCCGGTCCTCTCGTACTAGGGGCAACCCCTCTCAAATCTCCAACGCCCACAGAAGATAGGGACCGAACTGTCTCACGACGTTCTGAACCCAGCTCACGTACCGCTTTAATGGGCGAACAGCCCAACCCTTGGGACCTACTTCAGCCCCAGGATGCGATGAGCCGACATCGAGGTGCCAAACCCTCCCGTCGATGTGGACTCTTGGGGAGGATAAGCCTGTTATCCCCGGAGTACCTTTTATCCGTTGAGCGACCGCGATTCCACTCTCCACGGCCGGATCACTAAGCCCGACTTTCGTCCCTGCTCGACTTGTCAGTCTCGCAGTCAAGCTCCCTTATGCCTTTACACTCTACGTACGGTTTCCAATCGTACTGAGGGAACCTTTGGGCGCCTCCGTTACATTTTAGGAGGCGACCGCCCCAGTCAAACTGCCCACCTGACACTGTCTGCGTGCCGGATCACGGCCACGCGTTAGAAACCCAGAACACGAAGGGTGGTATCCCAAAGTTGGCTCCACCGAGACTGGCGTCCCGGCTTCACAGCCTCCCACCTATTCTGGACGACGTGCACCAGATTCCAATATCAAGCTGCAGTAAAGGTTCACGGGGTCTTTCCGTCTTTCTGCGGGTAATCGGCATCTTCACCGATACTACAATTTCACCGAGTCCCTCGTTGAGACAGCGCCCAAGTCGTTACGCCATTCGTGCAGGTCGGAACTTACCCGACAAGGAATTTCGCTACCTTAGGACCGTTATAGTTACGGCCGCCGTTTACCGGGGCTTCAATTCAATGCTTCGCCTCTCTTGCGATCAGCTAACATCTCCTCTTAACCTTCCGGCACCGGGCAGGCGTCAGCCCCTATACATCGTCTTTCGACTTAGCAGAGACCTGTGTTTTTGGTAAACAGTCGCTTGGGCCAATTCTCTGCGGCCTCGCCGCGCTTTGGTTGGCATGCAACCTAACCTGGCAAGGCGCCCCTTCTCCCGAAGTTACGGGGCCATTTTGCCGAGTTCCTTAACGAGGGTTCTCTCGATCGCCTTAGTATTCTCTACTTGCCCACCTGTGGCGGTTTTGGTACGGGCACCACACGCACTCCCTAGAGGCTTTTCTAGGCGGCAAGGAACCAGCGGCTCGCCGGCTTACGCCAGCTGACATCACGTCTCAGACTTAGTGGAGTGCGGATTTTCCTACACTCCGTCCTACGCGTTTGTCCATGGTCAACCAACGCCATGGTCCGCTTTACCTACCGCGTCCCCCCATCGGTGATAACGCACGTGGGTGGTACGGGAATATCAACCCGTTGTCCATCGCCTACGCCTGACGGCCTCGGCTTAGGTCCCGACTAACCCTGGGAAGATTAGCTTTACCCAGGAATCCTTGGGCATTCGGCGGTGACGTTTCTCGCGTCACTTTCGTTACTCATACCGGCATTCTCTCTTCCCAGGCCTCCACGGCTGGCTTGTCGCCGCCGCTTCCGCGGCCTGGGAATGCTCTCCTACCACTCCAGCTTGCGCTGAAGTCCACAGCTTCGGTTGCTAGCTTGAGCCCCGTTACATTATCGGCGCAGGAACACTTGACCAGTGAGCTATTACGCTTTCTTTAAATGATGGCTGCTTCTAAGCCAACATCCTGGTTGTCCGTGCACTCCCACATCCTTTGCCACTTAGCTAGCAATTAGGGACCTTAGCTGGTGGTCTGGGCTGTTTCCCTCTCGACTACGGAGCTTATCCCCCGCAGTCTGACTCCCATGCTCTGGAATCGTGGTATTCGGAGTTTGTCTGACTTCGGTAAGCTGGTGGGCCCCCTAGGCCAAACAGTGCTCTACAGCCACGATTGAACGCATGAGGCTATACCTAAATATATTTCGGAGAGAACCAGATATCTCTGCGTTTGATTAGCCTTTCACTCCGATCCACAGGTCATCCCCGCAGTTTTCAACCTACGTGGGTTCGGCCCTTCACGAGGTCTTACCCTCGCTTCAGCCTGCCCATGGATAGATCACGCAGTTTCGGGTCTACCGCCTCTGACTAGCGCCCTATTCAGACTCGCTTTCGCTACGGCTCCGTTTCCTTAACCTTGCCAGAGACGAGTAACTCGCCGGTCCGTTATGCAAAAAGTACGCCATCACACGGCAAGCCGTGCTCTGACCGCTTGTAAGCCACTGGTTTCAGGTTCTATTTCACTCCCCTTCCGGGGTTCTTTTCACCTTTCCCTCACGGTACTTGTCCGCTATCGGTCGCCAGGTAGTACTTAGCCTTGCGGGGTGGTCCCCGCGGGTTCCGACCGCGTTTCACGTGTGCGGCCGTACTCAGGTACTCGACAAGGGAGGGATCAGGGTTTCGCGTACGGGACGTTTGCCCTCTGTGGTAGGCCGTTCCAGGCCTTTCCGCTACCGAGATCCTTTGTAACTCCCCCACCGCAATGCAGAACGGTGAAGTCGAGCCCTACAACCCCGACCAGATTAGAGCTGCACCTAATCACACCTGGTCGGTTTGGGCTATTCCCCTTTCGCTCGCCACTACTCAGGGAGTCGAGGTTTCTTTCCTTTCGTCTGGGTACTAAGATGTATCAGTTCCCCAGCTTGTCTCCGCATGCCCTATGTGTTCAGGCACGGGTACGCGCGCATTACCGCACGTGGGTTCCCCCATTCGGAAATCCCCGGGTCAAAGGTTGTTCAGCACCTCACCGGGGCTTATCGCAGCCGGCCACGTCCTTCATCGACTCCTGGCGCCAAGGCATCCGCCAATGGCTCTTATTATCTTGACCGAAAAGAACTCTTTTGCCACTCTGCAGTTTTCAAGGTTCGCGCCGGCGTACCGGCACACTTGACGTGGTTCCAGGGAAGCGCCGGCGGCGACCAGGTAAGTCGCGACTGCTCGGGGCTGAGATGCTCGAGATGAGCGGGGCGGAACCACAGATCTTTCAAAACTGAACAGGAATGAGGCCGTTCACGTCCGGCGAACCGGGCGGAGACGGGAACGTCAGTGGTCGACGTAGAGTTCTAGAGGACGGGACTCCGACGAGATGGGAAAGCCCGAAGGCCACATCATCTCGACGTATGGAGTTCCGTGCTCACGGCGGTTAGTGCCGCCGTACTCCCTAGAAAGGAGGTGATCCAGCCGCAGCTTCCGCTACGGCTACCTTGTTACGACTTCACCCCAATCACCGATCCCACCTTCGACGGCTGCCCCCCTTGCGGGTTAGCCCACCGGCTTCGGGTGTTACCGACTTTCGTGGTGTGACGGGCGGTGTGTACAAGGCCCGGGAACGTATTCACCGCAGCATTGCTGATCTGCGATTACTAGCAACTCCGACTTCATGGAGGCGAGTTTCAGCCTCCAATCCGAACTGGGATCGGCTTTTTGGGATTCGCTCCACCTCGCGGTATTGCAGCCCTTTGTACCGACCATTGTAGCACGTTTGTAGCCCTGGACATAAGGGGCATGCTGACTTGACGTCATCCCCACCTTCCTCCGGTTTGTCACCGGCAGTATCCTATGAGTCCCCGGCATTACCCGCTGGCAACATAGGACAGGGGTTGCGCTCGTTGCGGGACTTAACCCAACATCTCACGACACGAGCTGACGACAGCCATGCACCACCTGTGGCCGCGCCTATTGCTAGGGGCTCCTGTTTCCAGGAGTTACACGGTCATGTCAAACCCAGGTAAGGTTCTTCGCGTTGCGTCGAATTAAACAACATGCTCCGCTGCTTGTGCGGGCCCCCGTCAATTCCTTTGAGTTTTAGCCTTGCGGCCGTACTCCCCAGGCGGGGCACTTAATGCGTTAGCTACGGCACGGAAGGAGTCGACACCTCCCACACCTAGTGCCCATCGTTTACGGCGTGGACTACCAGGGTATCTAATCCTGTTTGCTCCCCACGCTTTCGCGTCTCAGCGTCAGTACCGTCCCAGAGACCCGCCTTCGCCACCGGTGTTCTTCCAGATATCTGCGCATTTCACCGCTACACCTGGAATTCCAGTCTCCTCTTCCGGACTCAAGCCATACAGTTTCCAATGCAGACTCGGGGTTGAGCCCCGAGCTTTCACATCGGACTTGGATGGCCGCCTACACGCGCTTTACGCCCAATGATTCCGGACAACGCTTGCCCCCTACGTATTACCGCGGCTGCTGGCACGTAGTTAGCCGGGGCTTCCTCTGGAGGTACCGTCACCCTCTCGGCTATTCACCTGAGTGGCTTCGTCCCTCCTGACAGAGCTTTACAACCCGAAGGCCGTCTTCGCTCACGCGGCGTTGCTGCGTCAGGCTTTCGCCCATTGCGCAAGATTCCCCACTGCTGCCTCCCGTAGGAGTCTGGGCCGTGTCTCAGTCCCAGTGTGGCTGATCGTCCTCTCAGACCAGCTACGGATCGTCGCCTTGGTGAGCCATTACCTCACCAACAAGCTAATCCGGCGCGGGCCCATCCCAGAGCAGAAGCCGAAGCTACCATTTGGCGCGACCCACTTGGCAGGTCGCGCATCATCCGGTATTAGCGTCCCTTTCGGGACGTTATCCCAGTCTCTAGGGCAGGTTGCCCACGTGTTACTCACCCGTTCGCCACTGTACTCACACCCGAAGGTGCTTTCTCGTTCGACTTGCATGTGTTAAGCACGCCGCCAGCGTTCGTCCTGAGCCAGGATCAAACTCTCCGTGAAAACTTGGTGCTAGCGCCCGAAGGCGCGAGACAAGCTTAGAGAGAGCTCGAAAGCTCAAAAGCCGAAGCACGAGTGCTTCGGTTGTCTGTGACCCCCGGATCCGCCGGCCCGAAGGCCGCCGGTCAGCAATGGGAGCCACTGACGGGATAAATCATTTGAACCAGGCATACCCGAAGGCATGCCAGGCGCACTGGCGTCCGCCGATCATCGTGCCGCCTCAAGGGCGACGCCGGCTGATCGGCTTCCTCATCCTGTTCAGTTTTCAAAGACCTCGTGCCCGTAGGCACTTGGCTTGATCGTTCGGCCGGATTCGGCGCGCACGAGCCCTGCGTAGGTAACCGCGGGGTTTGGCTTGCCTCACCACACGTCCCGGCAGGGACTTGCAAGTATACCGCAAGTTGCCGAGCCGTTCAAACGATCTTCGCTTCTGGTCATCATCCAGACAGTGTCTGTGAAGAGCGGACTCCCGAAGCGCTGTGGAAGTATACCCGGTGGAGAGACAGTGTCAACCTGACTTGCGGAAAATCTTTGCAGGACGCTCATACGAGCGTGGCGCAAGGGATCCACAGGCTGGCGAAGGGCCTCCTAGAGGCCCCGGACCACGCCTTGGGTCTTGGCCGACTTGCCGGCCTTGACATGCTTGCCGGCGAGCGCGGCGGCGGGGACGGCGAGGTCGGAGACGGGCTCGCCGTCCAGGCTGACCCCGCCCTGCTGGATGCGGCGACGCCACTCGCTGCGCGTCTGGCCGAACCAGCGCTCGAGCACGGCGGGCAGGAAGACGTTGCCGCCGTCCTCCACGTCGCCCGGCGCCAGCGGCAACTCCTGGAGGTCGGCGGCCGACTCGTGACGGCGGAAGACGGTGTCGAAGTGTTCTTCCGCCGCGGCCGCCGCCTCAGCGCCGCGGAGCCGCGTGATGATCTCGCGCGCGAGGCGCGCCTTGAGATCGCGCGGGTTCACGGCGCCGCTCTCGTACTCGCTCTGGATCCGTGCCAGTTCGGCGGCGTGGTGTGGCGTGAGCAGCCGGTAGTACGTCATCATCACGCCGTCCGGGATGCTCATGACTTTGCCGTACACGTCGCGCGGGTCTTCGGAGACCCCCACGTAGTTGCCCGTGCTCTTGCTCATCCGCTCGACGCCGTCAGTGCCGGGCAGGATGTCCATGGTCATGATCGCCTGGGGCGCCTGCCCGAAGTACGCCTGCAGGTCGCGCCCCATGAACAGGTTGAAGACCTGGTCCGTGCCCCCGAGCTCGATGTCGGCCCCGACGGCCACCGAGTCGTAACCCTGGGCGAAGGGGTACAGCATCTCGAGCATGCTGATGGGCTGGTGCGCCTCCCAGCGCTTGGTGAAGTCGTCCCGCTCCAGGATGCGCGCCACCGTGGTGGTCGCGGTGATCTCGAAGAGCTGCTCCATGGTGAGCGGAGCCAGCCACTCGCCGTTGTAGCGGATCTCCAGTCTGGCGGGGTCGTCGTCGAGGACCCGGAACGCCTGCTCCTTGTAGGTCTCGGCGTTGGCGTCGATCACCGCGCCGTCCAGACGCGGGCGCGTCTTGCTGCGGCCCGAGGGGTCGCCGATGCGCGCCGTGTAGTCGCCGATGATGAGCACGGCGACGTGGCCATTGTCCTGGAACTGCCGGAGCTTGTTGAGGACGACGGTGTGACCCAGGTGGATGTCTGGGGCCGTGGGATCCACGCCCAGCTTGACGCGGAGTGGCCGGCCCTCTCGCTGCGCGAGGCCGAGTTTCGCCTCGAGCGCGCCCTCCGGGAGCACGTCGACGGCGCCGATCATGAGGTCGTCGATGAGGCGCTGGTCGGCCACTGCTCGGTCCTCCCTGAGGGTTCGGCGAAACGGTCGAGGCCGGCCGGCGGGCGCCGGAGCGCCCGAGCTCACGCCGGGCGGCGCGGCCGCCGTGGATGATAGCACAGGGGCCGCGGGGGCCTCGCGCGGGCGCGCGTCCGACAAGTGCGCTGCGCCTGAGGAAGGCGCAAGAGCGGCTCAGGCGACGCCGCGGAAGAGGTGGCCGGTGGTGGTGCGCTCGCGCGACGCCAGCGGCGCGAGCGCCTCGAGCCCCCCGGCGGTGAAGGCGGCGCGCTCGACGTCGTCCATGGCCGTCTGCTCGACGATGAAGGAGGCCACACCCGCCTCGCGCAGCTCGTCCAGGTTGGGTGCGAGGTTGGTGACGCGGGCGTTGAAGATGCGCGTGCCGCCCGCGTCCGCCTCCGCCGGGAACTCGTAGCCCTTGGCGTCTTCGAGCAGCAGCGAGATGTGCCGGCCGGGGCCGGGAGCCTCGTACAGGCCCTCCGCCCGGCCCAGCAGATCCCGCGTGTGCAGTACCTGCTGCCGGCCGAAGGCGAGGATCTCCGCGGCCGGTGAGACCCCCGGGCCGGCCTCCGCAGCGAGCGTGCGGACGAGGCCGGCGACCTCCTCCAGAGAGGCCTCCGGCGAGGCGACGACGGCTTGCGGACCACGGCCGGCGAGGCCGGCGACCACGCCGGCCGCGAGGCCGTTGAGGCCCTGGACCGGATACTCGATCACGTAGTCGTGGCCGAGTCCCGCGAGCAGCGCAGGCGTGCGCACGACGACCGCTTCCCACGGGAGCGCAAGCAACTCGGCCACCCACGGTGCGTCGGCGTCGAAGAGCACCTCAGGCAGGCGCAGGCGCACCGGTGATGACGAGGCCTTGAGCGCCTCGAGCGCACGCGCCACGGCCGCGGGTGCGTCGCCGGTCAGTACGTCGAGGCAGTAGGCTCCGCCGTCGGGCAGCGGGAGCGGATTCTCCCCCAGGCGAAGCCGCACCACTGTGTCGGGGACACGAGGGCGCCGTGCGGAGGCGCTCGCCGGGCGGTGGGGCTCAGACGGCGCGGCCGTGAGTCGCCCCGTGGCGCGGCGCCGGCCGGCCATGCGGAGCTCGCCGAGCTCGGCGACGGCCCGGCGCCGCAGGTCCTTGAGCTCGCCGACGGCGAGAAAGACGCCGTCGGCCACGTCGTACTCCAGCTCGGCGAGCCGGTACGGAGTGCCGCCGAAGGCGCCCAGGGCGTCGGATGCCTTGTCGCGCGTAAGCGCCGCTGTGCGCGCCGCCGCGAGAGGCTCGGCCGTGGTGACAGTCGCCTCGATGCGCGACGCCGGATCGCCGGGAGCGAGCGTCGTCACCGAGAGCTCGGCCGGCCTCCCCTGCTCCCCGCTCAGCCGCAGCGCCAGGTCGATGGGGCGCAGCGCGACCCGGCCGGTTGCGAGGTCGCGCGCCAACTGGCCGGCGTCGGCGGCGGCCAGCCGGAACAGCCGGTCTTTGACGGCGACGCGTTCGCGCACGCGCAGCGTGAGCGTCTCGTCGCCCGCCGCCTCGGTCCGCCGCGGCTCCGTCTGTCCCCACGGCGTGTACAGGTACACCACGTCGCCCTCGGCGACGGGCTTGCTCAGCTTGATCTCGACCGAGCCCGACGCATCGTCGATGCGGCTGACGCGGCCGACGAGTACGCCGCGGTGTCCACCGCGGCCGCCGCTGCGCACCTCGTGGTGCCGGCCCTCGAGGTGTGCCGAAGTGAAGGAGCGTGAGAAGCTCTGCTCGAGCCGCGCTCCCCACTCAGGCCGCACCGCGTAGTCCTCGGGATCGGCGACCGCCGCGTCCAGCGCCTCACGGTACACGGCGGTGGTGACGCCTACGTAGGCGGCGTCCTTCATGCGGCCCTCGAGCTTGAACGAGACCACCCCGGCGGCGAGCAGACCAGGCAACACGCCGATGGCGGACAGGTCGCTGGTCGACATGATGCGCGACGGCTCGAGGGGCCCCGATCCAAGCTTGCGCAGTGAGTACCGCAGGCGGCAGGACTGGCTGCAGCGGCCGCGGTTGCCGCTGCGGCCGCCGACCATGCTGCTCAGCAGGCAATCACCCGAGTAGCCGTAGCAAAGCGCCCCGTGCACGAACGCCTCGAGCTCCAGCCCCTGTGCTTCAAGGGCGGCGATCTCGTCGAGGCTCAGTTCGCGAGCGAGGATGGCGCGCGCGAACCCGAGCTGCCGGAGAGCCGCGAGCTGCGCCGAGCCGTGCGTGTTGAGCTGTGTACTGGCGTGGAGCGGCAGCGCAGGATACTCGACGCGGACGCGTGCGGCGAAGCCGAGGTCGGCGACGATGAGGGCGTCGAGGCCGGCACGGTACGGCGCCTCCAGCGCCGCGAGCGCCGGCTCCACCTCGTGGTCTTTGAGCAGCGTGTTGAGCGCCAGGTAGGCGCGCGCGCCGTACAGGTGTGCAGTCTCGACGGCCTCGGGTACGGACTCGCCGCCGAAGTTGCCGGCGAACGCGCGCGCGCTCCAGCGCTCGAGACCGAAGTAGACGGCGTCGGCGCCGGCGGAGAGGGCTGCGCGCAGGGCGCGCGGCTCCCCCGCCGGCGCGAGCAGCTCGGGTCGCGACATCTGGAGGGCGCTCGCGGACCGGACCCGCGGACCGGCCGTTACCGCGAAGGCAGCGCGCCGGGCTCCTCGCCCGTCACCCTGCCACGCTTGTCGCGGTGCACGCGGATGAGCCCGCTGGTCGCGATGGTCTTGACCCCGCCCCGCTCGAGCTCGTCGAGGAACAGGTTGATGCCGAGCGAGTCGCTGCTCATGTGACCGGCGATGACTACGTGGATGCTGTGCTTCTCGGCCTCATCCCTGAGCTCCTGGCCCATGTGCATGCCGACGATGGTGCCCACGCCGGCGGCGGCGAGCTTCTCGACGACCGTCTTGGGGCCCTCGGTGCCGCCCGTCATGTCGACCCAGATCTTGCCGGCGCGCGACGCGGCACTGCTCTTGCCGGTGTACGGGCCCGCGCCCTTCCGTGCGGCGATGCGGTACTCGGGGATCTCGAGCAGCGCCTTCTGCACATCCTCGATGGTGCTGGGCTTCTTCTTGGCGAACCACTTGATCAGGTAGGCCACGACGAGGTTGTCCGTGGGTGTGTGCGCCGAGAGGAACGGGACGTCGAGCAGGCGCGCCACGTCGATGGCCTGGTCGTAGTTGAGCGGCATGAGACGGCGGCGCACCTCGTCCATGCGCTCTGCGATGAGCTTCTCTCCCGCCTGGATGGGCACTCCCAGCGACGCCCAGATGTCTGCCTGCACCGCCATCACACCGTCGAGCCTGGTGAGGCCCCAGCCTTCGGGGTGGTGCGTGTAGATGGCGTCGATCTGCGTGCCCTTCTCGCGCAGGCGGTCGGCGAGCAGCACCTCGGCGCTGTTCATGTCGATGCCCCCGAGGAGGCTGGTGACCTCGGTGTCGGGGTCGCCGACGTAGATGCGCGTGTCGTTGAAGGGGTTGGTGAGCTCCTGGGGATCGGTGAGCTCCTTGAGGTAGTCGGGAAGGGCGTCGTAGCGCTTCTTGGTGCGTGCCAGGAACTCGTCGACGCCGGCCTTGCCGCGCGGGTCGGCCTCGATGCCCATGCGCACGGCGGTGTCGTAGATCTCGCGGAGCTTCACGGTGGTCCTTTCGTCGGCGGAACGTCCCTATCTTACCCAGCAGGCAGGATGGGAGTCCGCGTCAGCGGTCGCGAGAGGTGGCGGCTGGCCGCGTCGACGAAGCGCCACGGCTTCTGGTCGCCGCCGCGCACGCCGATGCGCGCCGTGGTGACGACCTCGGGAGCCGGCGCCTCGGCCGGACGCGGCAGGATCGCCAGAGGCGGCAGCCAGACCGGCAGGCCGTTCTGGGCGCGGCCGATGCCGAGGGCCTGGGCGAGCCGCGCCGGGCCGGAGGCCAGCAGGCGTGGCTCGAGCACCCCGCGGCGGGCGACCATGCCCTCGACGCCGTACTCGGGCTCGAGGGCTCGCAGCAGCACGCCCGCCGCCACCCCCTCCTCCTCGGAGGCGACGTTGGCGCAGAAGTGCATGCCGTACGTGAAGTAGACATAGAGATGGCCCGGCGGCCCGAACAGCACGGCGTTGCGCTCCGTCCTGCTCCGGTAGCCGTGGCAGCACGGGTCGTCCTGACGGTAGGCCTCGGTCTCGACGATGCGCCCGCCCGCTTCGCCGAACAGGAACGTGCAGCCGACAAGGTCGTGTGCTACCTCGAGCGCATTGCGCGCGAAGTACGACTGGGGTAACGGCTCGGGCGCTCTGGTCATGGGACGAGTGTAGCGGAGAGGCCGGGGCGCCTGCGCCGGGCCGCAGTTGCCCCGGTGTGAGCCTGCGCCCGAGCGCAGGGAGGATGTCATTCGAGAGCCGGAGCCTTCGACGGCACCTTCGAGGCACCCCGGACGGCGCAATCCAAGGCTCGTTGGGCCAATCGGGCGCGCTGCCGTCGACTACGCGAGGTCGAGCAACTCCTTGAGTGTCGCGATCTCGTGACCGTCGAAGGCGTCGTCGTCCTCGTAGCGGTCCTCGGGTACGTCACCGGGCGGCCGCAGGCGGACGACGTCCATGCCCAGGGCCGCGGCGCCGGTGAGCTCCCCGCCCCCTCCGTCGCCGACGTAGAGGCAGGCGAGCGGCTCGACCCCGAGCTGGGCGACGGCGTGAAGATAGATGGCGGGGTCGGGCTTGCGTATGCGCAGCAGGCACGAGAACGCGGCGACCGGCACCCGCGCGGACAACGGCGACTGGGGCCAGAGCACGGGCGTCTCGGCAGACGAATCTGAGACCAGACCCAGCGGCACGCCGCGAGAGCGAAGTCCGTCGAGGACGACGAGAGTCGCTGCGTCGGAGAGCAACAGCCTCCGGGTGAGGTCGAGGCGTCGCCGGGAGGCGCGGGCGATGGCGACGGTTCCCGGACTGCCGCCACAGCGGCGAGCAAGCGTCAAGACGGTCTCCTCGAGGGTGCCGAGATCGCCGGTGAACCGTTCGGTGTACGAAGCCCGGTAGGCCAGGGCGAACGCCTGCGGGTCGACGTCAAGATCCGCCGCCATCTCACGGGAGACGGCGTCGCGCACAGATGGCGGGATACCCGGGACCAGCGTCCCCCAGAGATCGAAGAGGATCGCGCCGGGCAGGGCCATGCTTCAGCAGCAGGGGCGCGCGGAGAGCGCGGCGCGGGCGCGCTCGAGCTGCTCGCGCACGCGCGCGGGCGCCGATCCGCCGCGGGAGTGCTTGCGCGCCAGCTGCGCGGCGGGCTCGTGGAGCGCGTAATAGCCCTCGTCGAAAGCCGGGGAGAGCGCCTGCAGGTCGGCGAGCGGGACGCCGGCAAGACCCTCGCCCCGCTCAAGGCAGCGGCGCACCAGGCCGCCGGTGAGGTGGTGCGCCTCGCGGAACGGGACACCCTTCTCCACCAGGTAGTCGGCGACGTCGGTGGCGGCCAGGAAGGGATCGCAGGCCGCGGCCATGCGCGCCTCGTCGAAGGTGACCTCCTCGACCAGCCCGTGCAGAACGGGAAGCAACTGGTCAAGGCAGTCGACGGCGTCGAACAGGTACCGCTTGTCCTCGCGGAGGTCGGTGTTGTAGGCGAGCGGCAGACCGTGCAGGACGCCGAGGAGGCCGGCGAGGTCGGCGTTGAGCCGTGGGGCCGCTGCACGCATGAGCTCCGCGGCGTCGGGGTTCTTCTTCTGCGGCATGATGCTGGAGCCGCCGGCGTAGGCGTCCGGCAGGCGCACGAAGCCGAACTCGCTGGTCGACCAGAGCACAAGCTCGGCGCCGAGTCGCGAGACGTGTGCGCCGAGTTGTGCCGCGGCTGCCAGGTAGTCGACGACGAAGTCGCGGTTGGCGACGGCGTCGAGCGAGTTCTCGGCCAGCCGCTCGAAGCCGAGGTCGATGGCCTCGACCTCGCGGTCGAGGTCGAAGTCGAGGCCGACAGCCGCGCCGGCTCCCAGGGGAAGCTCGAGGCAGGCCTGCCGGGCGGCCTCGAGCCGCGTGCGGTCGCGTTCGAGCATCCAGAAGTAGGCGAGCAGATGCTGCGCCAGCGAGGTGACCTGCGCGCGCTGCAGGTGTGTGTACGCGGGCAGGACAGTCTCGGCGTGGCCGGCGGCGCGTGAGAGGAGCAGTTCCTGGAGAGAGGCGAGCGCCGCGTCCTGTCGTTCGGCGACCCGGCGCAGGTGCAGGCGCACGTCCGTGACCACCTGGTCGTTACGGCTGCGCCCGGTGTGCAGGCGTGCGCCGGCATCGCCGACCAGCTCGGTGAGCCGGCGTTCGACGGCCATGTGCACGTCCTCGTCGGCGTCGACCGGCACGAACGCGCCGGCCTCGATCTCGCGGCCGACGGCGGCGAGGCCGGCCTCGACCGCCTCCAGCTCGGCCGCGCTCACGATGCCGGCGCCGTGCAGGGCCCGCGCGTGGGCGACGGAGCCCTCGATGTCCTCGCGCCACATGCGCCAGTCGAGGGACAGCGAGCTGTTGAGCGCCACGAACGCGGGCGCTCGCTCGCCGGCGAAGCGGCCTGAGCGGGCGACGGTCATCCGGGGCTCCCCTGACTGGTCATGTTCGGCATCATACGTGAGCGAGGGCGGCAGCGGCAGAGGGTGGCGCTGCGATCAGGCGGAGGCGCAGCGCAGGCGGCCGGGGACGGAGCGGGCGGCCGCCGTGCGACGACCTCCCTCGGCGGGCGGCGTGACGCCGCGAGCGCCGGCGGGCGGCGGCCCTTCCGGCGGCCGCCCGCTCCTCCCCGGCGGCCCGGGCGATCGCGGCATGAGCCGCCGCGCCCGGGCCGGTCTGGACGCGAGTCCGTCAGACGGTCGCGGCCTCGTCCTCCATCTCGAGCTCCTTCATCATGTGATGCGCCTTGCCGACCTTGGCCCACACCTCGATCGGCAGACCCCACAGCTCGATGAAGCCCTCGGCGGCCGTGTGCGAGAACTCGTCCTCGTCCGTGTACGTCGCTAGCTTGTAGCTGTACAGCGAGAGGTCGCTCTTGCGGCCGTCGACCACGCAGCTGCCCTTGTGGAACTTGAGCCGTACGTCGCCGGTGACCCGCTGCTGGCTCTGGAAGAGGAACGCCTGGCAGGCCTCAGTGAGCGGGTCGAACCACTGGCCCTCGTAGATCATGTCGGAGAGCTTGCTCTCGATGGTCTTCTTGAAGTGCAGCAGGTCGCGCGTCAGCACGAGGTCTTCCATGGCCTGGTGCGCCTTGATGAGAGCCAGCGAACCGGCGACCTCGTAGACCTCGCGGCTCTTGATGCCGACGAGCCGGTTCTCGATCATGTCGACCCGGCCGAAGCCGTGCGTGTTGCCGATCGCGTCGATCTTCTCGATCAGCTCGACCATGCCCATGGGGACGCCGTCGAGGGCGACGGGTTTGCCCTTCTCGAAGCTGACGACGAGCGTCTGCGGCTCATCCGGAGCCTCGTCGACGGACTTGACGAATTGGAAGGCGTCCTCCGGCGGAGCCACCCACGGGTCCTCGAGCACGCCGCACTCGTTGCTGCGGCCCCACATGTTCTCGTCGATGGAGTACGGGCTCTTCTTGGTCAGGTTGACCGGGATGTCGTGCGCCGCCACGTAGTCGAGCAGCTCCTCGCGACTGGGCCAGTCGTCGGCCCGCGCCGGAGCGATGATCTTGAGGCTCGGGTCGAGCGCGCGCACGCCGATGTCGATGCGCACCTGGTCGTTGCCTTTGCCGGTACAGCCGTGGGCGACGGCCACGGCGCCGTACTTGTGGGCGGTCTCGACCAGCTTCTTGGCGATGAGCGGACGGCCGATGGCCGTGCTCAGCGGGTACTTGTCCTCGTAGAGGGCGTTGGCCATGAGCGCCGGCAGGCAGTGTTTCTCGGCGAACTCCTCCTTGGCGTCGACGGCCTCGGCGGCGATGGCGCCGGCGGCCTCCGCACGCGCCATGATGCCGGGAACGTCTTTGACGCGGCCGATGTCGACGAGGCAGCAGACGACGTCGTAGCCGTACTTCTCCTTGAGCCACGGTACGAGGGCCGAGGTGTCGAGGCCGCCCGAGTAGGCGAGGACGATGGTGCCGTTCGGAGCGTCACCGGAGCTTGCAGTGGTCACTTGTCTCTCCTTGGGATGAGGGGTACCAGAGCCGGCGCGGCGCAGCCGCCCGCCGGCGCACGGACGAGGATGGAGTGCGCGCGGGGTTGTGCCTGCGCGCTAGGCTTCTCGGAGACGATCGACGTAGCGCTTCATCTCGAGGGCTTTGTCGGTCGTCTCCAGGATGACCACGAACGTGTCGTCGCCGGCGATGGTACCGACGATGTCGGTGTGGTTGAGGTTGTCGACTTGGCGGGCGACGGTGCCGGCGGTGCCGATCTCGCAGCGCACGACGAGCAACTGCTGGGAGACCGCCGTGGACCGCGCGAAGTCGCGAAGCACGTGCCGCGCTGCCTGCTCCGGGTCGCGCGGCCGCTCGCGCGCGCTCATCACGTACTTGGCCCGCCCAAGGTGCGTTCGCACCTTCTGCAGGTCGAGTTCGCGGATGTCGCGCGACACGGTCGCCTGGGTGACCTCGCAGCCGAGCGCGCTGAGCGCGCCGACCAGCTCACGCTGGGTGGCGATCTCGCGCTGCTGGACCACCGTCTGGATGAGACGCTGCCGCTCGCTCTTGCTCATGGGCGCGCGCTGCTGAGCCATGCCCTCCGCTTCTCCTCTGACAAGGGTCACCCGACGTGCACTTGCCATGGCGACCGCCCCTCCTGAGGCATGCATAGAATACATCGAGTCACACCTGTCTATGCAAACCGGTCCAGGCGCCTGCGTGATCGCAGCCGTCACGAGACCACCTTGGTGCCGCAACCGGCGTCGGTCATGATCTCGAGGAGCACGGCGTGCTCGACGCGGCCGTCGATGATGTGGGCGCTGGCGACGCCGCCCTCCAGCGCCTTCCGGACGGCCGCGACCTTGGGCACCATCCCGCCGCCGATGCGACCGGAGGCCTGCAGCGCGCCGATGTACGCAAGGTCACACTCGGAGATGGGCGCCACGTCCTCGCCGTGGTCGTCGTAGATCCCGTCGACGTCGGTGAGGAAGATGATCTTCTCGGCCGACAGCGCAGCGGCGATCTCTCCGGCCACGGTGTCGGCGTTGACGTTGTACGCCTCGCCGGTCTCGTCCGAGCCGACGCTGGCGACGACGGGGATGTTGGCCTCGGCGAGCAGGTCGAGGACCTCGGTGTTGACCTCCTCGACCTCGCCCACGAAGCCCAGGTCCACGTCGTTGCCGGCCGCGTCCGTGTGCTTCTTCGGCGAGACGCGCAACAGGCGGCCGTCCTCCCCGGAGATGCCGACGGCCGTGCCGCCGTGCCGGCTGATGAGGCCCACGATCTCCTTGTTCACCTTGCCGACGAGGACCATCTTGGCGACCTCCATGGTCGCCTCGTCGGTCACCCGGTGGCCGTCGACGAATTCCGGTTCCATGCCGAGCTTCTTCATGTGGCGGCTGATCGCAGGGCCGCCGCCGTGTACGACGATGGGCTTCATGCCGACGAGGCGCAGCAGCACGACGTCCTCGGCGAACTGCTCCTGGAGCCGCGGTGAGGTCATGGCCGCGCCGCCGTACTTGAGGACCACCGTCGCCCCCCAGAAGCGGCGGATGTACGGCATGGCCTCGAGGAGGGTCCGGACGGTCTTCTGGTGCCGTACGGTCATGTCGAGTACTCCGCGTTGAGGGTGACGTAGTCGTGGGTGAGGTCGCTGAAGTAGACGGTGGCCTCGGCGCCGGGACCGTTGAGCGCGACCTTCAAGTCGATCTCGGGCTGGTGCATGATCTCGTTGAGCCGGCCCTGCTGGACTTCGTCCAGGACCGCCGGCTGCCCCTGCTCCACGATGAGGACGTCCTCGTAGGCGATGCCCGCCGGCAGGTGCGTGTGGCCCTCGCGGCCGAGCGCCTGCCCGATGGCCTGCATGATGCGGCCCCAGTTGGCGTCGCGGCCGTAGAACGCCGTCTTGACCAATGGCGAGTTGGCGACGGCGCGGGCGACGGCCTCCGCCTTCTTCGCGGTGGACGCGCCCGTGACCGTGAGCTTCATCGTCCGCGTGGAGCCCTCTCCGTCCGCGACGATGGACAGAGCCAGGGAAAGGAGCGCGGCGTCGAGGGTCTGCCCGAGCAGCGCCAGCCCCTCTTCGCCGGGCTTCACGCCGGAGGCGCCGTTGCAGAAGCCGAGCACCGTGTCGTTGGTCGACTCCTGCCCGTCCACCGTGATCAGGTTGAACGAGCGGTCGACCGCCTCGTGCATGAGCCGGGTCCAGTCCTCCTCGCCGACCGCGGCGTCGCAGGTGACGAAGCAGAGCATGGTCGCCATGTTGGGGCTGATCATGCCGCAGCCTTTTGCCGCGAACCCGAGTTTGACCGTGCCCTCCGGCAGCGCGACCTGCAGGGCGCCGGACTTGGCGTGCTTGTCCGTGGTCCGGATGGCGGCAGCGAAGTGCTCGGCGGCCTTGGAGTCGCCGCCGCCGGGCAGCGCGGCAGCGGCGGCGGCGATGCCCGGCTCGATCTTGTCCATCGGCAGGGTCAGGCCGATGATGCCGGTCGAGCATACCGCGACCTGCTCCACCGGCAGCCGCAGGTGATTGGCCGTGAGCAGCCGCATGCGGGCGGCGTCGGCCAGGCCCTGCTTGCCGGTGACTGCGTTGGCGTTGCCGGCGTTGACCACCACGGCCTGCAGGTGGGCGCAGTCGCCCGACTCGCGCGTGAGCCGCACCGGCGCGGCGGCGGCGGCGTTGCTGGTGAACGTAGCCGCCGAGACCGCCGGCTGCTCGCTGCGCAGCACGGCCAGGTCGAGCTTGCCCCGCTTCTTGACCCCGCTGGCGACGCCGGCGACGACGAATCCCTGCGGGGCGGCCAGGCCGCCGGCGACGGCTTTGGCGAACGCGGGCAGCGGGGCGAACCGTGACTTGGGCAGCATCTCAGACCAGCCCTTCGTGCTCGGGAAGCCCGAGCATGACGTTCATGTTCTGCACGGCCTGGCCGGACGCGCCCTTCATGAGGTTGTCGATGACGCTGATCACGACGATCCGCCCGGCACGCTCGTCCACGTGCGGGAAGATGCGACAGTAGTTGGTGCCGGCGACGTCCTTGAGCGCCGGCGGCGCGTCGCAGACCTCGACGAACGTCTCGCCGGCGTAGAACTCCTCGTAGAGCGCGACGACGTCCGCGGCGGAGGGCAGCGGCAGCGTGCCGGTCTTGACGTAGATGGTCTCGCTGATGCCGCGCTGCAGCGGCACAAGGTGCGGAACGAACGTGAGCGCCGGCCCGTCGACGGCGGACGGCGCGACGCCCGGACCACTGGGCTCTGAACCGTAGCCGCCCTTGGCGCCGGCCTCGGACAGCCCGGCGGCGATCTCCGGGTAGTGCCGATGCGACTGTACGCCGTAGGCGACGAGGTCCGAGTCGACGCTGCAGAAGTGCGTGTTCGCCTTGGGCGTCTTGCCGGCGCCGCTGACGCCGGACTTGGCGTCGATGATGACGTCGACGAGTCCGAACTGCTTGAGCGGGGTGAGGGCCAGCAGCGCCGCAGTCGGGTAGCAGCCCGGGTTGGCGACCAGGTCGGCCCCTGCCACCTCCTCCCTGTGCAACTCCGTGAGGCCGTAGACGCCGGGGAGCAGCTCGGGGTGCGGGTGTTCCCCGTACCAGGCCGCGTAGGTCGCCGCGTCCAGCCGGAAGTCGGCGGAGAGGTCGATGACCCTGACGCCGTCGTCGAGCAGCTGCTTGGCGATCGGCGCGGCCTCGCCGTGCGGCGTGCAGAGGAAGGCGACGTCCACGCCGCCGAGGTCCGCCCGGCTGCAGAAAGCGAGGTCGCTGCGCAGCCGAGGCAGGTGCCGCTTTACCGGCTGCCCCGCGAACGTCTCGGAGCTGACCGCGGAGAGCTTGACCGATGGGTGCTTGAGCAACAGCTCGGCAAGCAGCGCGCCGGTATAGCCGCTGCCGCCGACGATGCCGGCGCCGGCGACGCAGGGATCGGCGGCGGCGAACGGGCTCTCGCCGCTCGCGGTGGTCGTGGTGGGGACTTGCATGCAGGTCGCAGAAAGCATCAGGCACTCCGGTACACGTCGGTGGACGCGGGGACAGGGCGGGCGTTCGCCGGCGAGGGCGTGTGCGTGGCTGCGGACTGACCTGGCGGAGTGCTAGATCAGGCAGAGACGCCCACCGGCCGGCGCACGTCGTGCACGTCGGGCCCGGAGGGCCGTGCAGCGCCCGAGACCCGCGCCTGGGCGGGGTCTGGGGACGAACCTGGATGTCGTCGCGCTGCTCATTGGCGAGGGAGTGTACAAGACGTGCTGTGCCAAAGCAAGCCACCATCGAGGCGTATGCAAAGTATGCACTGTATATGAGACGAACGGTGATCGAAGCTTGGGTCGAGCGCCCGCGTGCCGAGGCGCGGACGCGGGACCCGCGCGCGTAGGGCGGTCGGCCGGAAGAGCCGCCCGCCCCGCGGGTCGTCCGCAGCCGCGACCGTCAACTCAGCCGCTGGCGATCACCCTGAGCGGCGTCAGCGCAGCTCGGCCTGGAACTCCCGCTCCAGCGCCTTGAGGATCTTGGCGCGCACGCCGGCGATGTCCTTCTCGCCCAGCGTGCGCTCGGGCGAGCGCATGACGACGCGCAGCGCGAGCGAGCGCTTGTCCTGAGGCACCTGGTCGCCCTCGTACACGTCGAACACGTGCACGCTGCGCACGAGCTTGCCGCCGGCACGGCGCGCCTGCTCGACGACGGCCGCCGCCGTGACGTCCCGGCCGACCACGACGGCCAGGTCCTGCGAGGCCGGCGGGTACGAGCCGAGATCCTCGAACGCGGTGGTCCGCAGCGAGGCCTCGACGAAGCGGCCGTTGACCGACGCCAGGTAGACGGCTACGTCGTCGACGCCGTAGGCGGCCGCGACGTCCGGCCGCAGCTGGCCGAGCACGCCGGTGCCGCCGGCGCCCTCGACGCCCACGGCGGCCGACTTGCCGGGATGCAGATACGGGAAATGCTCCGCCATGTCTCCCAGCGGCCCGTACTCGCCCACCAGGCCGACGGACGAGAACATGGCGTCGACGCACCCCTTGAGCGTGTAGAAGTCCGTCGGGCGCGCTGCGCCCGTCCAGTTCTCAGGCTCGAGCGGCCCGGAGAGGACGATGCCGACGGCCTCCGGCTCGTGCGGCAGCATCGCGCCGGGCTCGGCAGCATGCGACGGCGCCGCTACCGGCTGATCCCAAAGGTAGACCTTGCCGATCTCGAACAGGTTCGGCGGGTCGTTGAGCCGGTCCAGGTTGTCCCTCACCGCCTTGAGCAGACCCGGCAGCAGCATGGTGCGCATGACCGACTGCTCGACGCTCATGGGGTTGGACACCTTGACCGGGTCCAGACGGACGTCGCCCTCGGGCAGGCCGAGCGGGGCCAGCGCGTCGGGAGCGATGAAGCTGTACGTGATGACTTCGTCGAGGCCGCAGCCGGCCAGGGCGCGCCGGACGGCGCGCCGCACCTTCTGCGGCTTGGTCAGTCCGCCGGCCGTAGAGTGGCGCGGGAGCGTCTCCGGCGACATGCCGTAACCGGCGATGCGCCCGACCTCCTCGACCAGGTCGATCTCGCGGACGAGGTCGGGCCGGAACGTCGGCGGCGTGACCTCCCACACATCCGAGGCCTCGGCGTCGCGGGCGCCGACGGGGATGCCGTCCTCGTCCACCTCGCACTCGAGCCGGCGCAGGATGCCGGACTGCTCGGCCGCCGGGATCTCATAGCCGAGCAGCCCGTCGGCCTTGGCCGGGCGGAACCTGAGCGCGGCAGGCGCCGGCGGCACGCCGCCGGCGTCGACCCTGCCGGGCGCGACGATGCCGCCGCAGAGCTCTGCGAACAGCCGGCCGGCGAAGTCGAGCGCGCCGGGCACGAGGTTCGGGTCGATGCCCTTCTCGAACCGGTTGCTCGCCTCGCTGCGGATGCCCGAGTGCAGTTCGGTGCGGAGGATGCCGGGACCGGCGAAATTGGCCGCCTCGAGCACGATGTCGGTGGTGTGCTCGTCGATCTCGGCGTCCTGGCTGCCGAAGACGCCGGCGATGACCAGCGCGCGCTCCGCGTCGGCGATGACGAGCATCTGGTCGTCGAGCGTGCGCCGCACACCGTCCAGCGTGACGATGTGCTCGCCGGCCGTGGCGCGGCGGGCGATGAGCCTGCCGCCGCGGATCTTGCCGGCGTCGAACGCGTGCAGCGGCTGCCCGTAGGCGAGCATCACGTAGTTGGTGACGTCGACGACGTTGCTGATGGGCCGCATGCCGGCGTGCGTGAGACGGGCCTTCAGCCACGCCGGGGAGTCGCCCATCCTAACGCCGCGGATGACGGCGGCTCCGTACCGCGGGCAGAGGTCGGGGTCGGCGATCTCGACCTTGACGGCTGCGGACGCCGGAGCGCCGCCGAACACCGCCGGTGCGGTGATGGGCGGCGGCGCCAGCTCCAGCCTCGCCGCCGCCGCGACCTCACGGGCGATGCCGTAGATGCTGAAGCAGTCGGGCCGGTTCGACGTCAGCTCGAGCTCGAGCACCGCCTCGCTCACGGGCAGGTACGTCTGCAGAGGCTCGCCGACGATCCACTCGTCGGGCAGCACGGCGATGCCGGGGCTCTTCTCCTCGTAGCCGAGCTCCTGCTCGCTCATGATCATGCCGTCGCTCTCGATGCCGCGCAGGTTGGCCTTCTTGAGCTTGAGGCCGTTCTCGAGCACGGCGCCGCTCAGCGACACCGGCACCGTGGCGCCGGCCTCGAAGTTGTGCGCGCCGCAGACGATCTGCCGCACGCCGCCGTTCTTCTCCCCCACCTCGACGGTGCACAGGTTGAGCTTGTCGGCGTTGGGGTGCTTCTCTTTGGTGAGGACCTTGCCGACCACGAACCGGCTGAGGTTCTCCGGGTCGCGCGGGGCGCCGGCCCAGTCGATGCCCTCGACCTCGGTGCCCGACATGGTGAGGACCTCGGCGAGCTCCTCGACCGTGCCGTCCCAGGCGACGTACTCCTTGATCCAGCTGAATGGGACTCTCATCGTGACCGCCTCCTCAGAACTGCCGCAGGAAGCGGACGTCGTTGTCGTAGAACAGGCGCAGGTCCGGGATGCCGTGCTTGAGCATGGCCATGCGCTCCACACCCATGCCGAAGGCGAAGCCGCTGACCTTCTCGGGGTCGTAGTCGACGAAGCTGTAGACCGCGGGGTCGACCATGCCGGCGCCCATGATCTCCAACCAGCCCGAGTACTTGCACGAGCGGCAGCCCTTGCCGCCGCAGAGCTCGCAGCTCACGTCGACCTCGATGCTGGGCTCTGTGAACGGGAAGAAGTGCGGCCGCACGCGGATCTCGCGGTCGCCGCCGAAGAACTCCCGCGTGAAATGGGCCACGGTGCCCTTGAGGTCGGCCAGGGTGATGCCCTCGTCCACGACGAGACCCTCGACCTGGTGGAACATCGGAGTGTGCGTCGCGTCCGAGTCGCGCCGGTACACCTTGCCCAGGCAGACCACGTACACCGGCGGCTGCTGCTGCTCCATGACGCGCACCTGGACGGGAGAGGTGTGCGTGCGCAGCAGGACACCGCGGTCGGCGTCCACGACCGCCTCGGGCATGGTCTCGCGCTGCTCGACGACCCAGAACGTGTCGTGGGCGGAGCGCGCGGGGTGGCTCGGCGGCGTGTTGAGCGCCGTGAAGTTGTAGTAGTCGAGCTCGACCTCGGGGCCCTCGGCGATCTGGTAGCCGAGGCCGATGAAGATGTCCTCGACCTCGCGCATGGTCTGGCTGATGAGGTGCTCGTGACCCGCCGGGAACGGCTGGCCGGGCAGTGTGACGTCGATGCGCTCGGTGGCGAGCGAGGTGGAGAGAGCCTCGCGCTTGAGCTCCGCTTCGCGCTCCCCCACCAGCTCCTCGAGCTCCTTGCGGATGAGGTTGCCACCCTTGCCGACGAGCGGGCGCTCCTCGGCCGGCAGATGAGGGATGGAGCGCAGGAAGTCGGTGAGCGCGCTCTTGCGGCCCAGGACCTGGACGCGTGCCTGCTCCAGTTCGGCCAGGTCGCAGGCGCGCAGGATGATGTCGCGGCCGGTCTGGTAGATGGCCGCGAGCCCCGGTGCTCGCTGCTTCAGCTCCTGCAGGTGTGCGTCGTCCATGGTCATCCTTCCTGCGCCGCGGGGGAGCGGCGTGACGGGTCTTCGGGAGCGCCGGAGGGGCGGCGCGAGAACTCGTAAAGGGCGATGGCGCCGGCGACCCCGGCATTGAGGCTCTCGACGGGGACGCCGGGCGAGAGCGGGATGGTCACCACCTGACCGATGTGCGCGAGCGCCGCGCGCGAGAGGCCGGCGCGCTCGGCGCCGACGACGAGCACCGCCGGCCGCCGCAGCTGCGCGGCCCCGAGGGGCGCGCCGCCGTGGGCGGCCAGCCCATACACTGTCGCCGACGGGAGCTGGTCGGTCACGTCGGCCAGCGGCAGCCCTGGGAACACGGGCAGCGCGAACAGCGCGCCCATACTGGCGCGCACGGTCTTGGGCGCGAACGGGTCGGCGGACCCGGCCGAGGTGACGACGGCGGACACGCCGAACGCGGCCGCCGCGCGCAGCAGCGTGCCGACGTTGCCGGGGTCCTGGACGCCGTCGACGTAGACGACGAGCGCGCCGGGGCCGTCACCGGCCGGCGAGGCTTCGCCACCGGCGCGCCGCAGCGCGGCCGTCTTGGGGCTGGTGGCCGGAGCGAGCAGCGACGAGAGCGGCCGCCGCGCCGGCAGCGGCAGCACGGCGACGACATCGGCCGGCGTCTCGAGCGTGGAGATGCGCGCCGCCACGCGCTCGGAGACGGCGAACACGCCGGGGCCGGCCTGGCCTGCGGCGGGGTCGCCCTCACCTTCGGCCGTGCCCGCGCCGGGCGCCGCCGGCGTGAGGCCGAGACGCTCGCCCAGCTCGTCGGCGGCCTCCTCCCGGAGGAACACCGCCTGCGGGCGCCAGCCGGCCGTGAGCGCAGCCGCGACCACGTCGGCGCCTTCCACCAGGAAGGCGCCTTCGCGGTCGCGGTACTTGCGCTGGTGCAGCGACGCCGCTCGTTTGACGAGGGCGTTCTGCGGGCTGGTCAGTGCTGCGCCGAAAACCCCAAGCGACTCGCCCCCGGCCCTCAGGCGGCCTTGTCCGCGTCGATGGCCGCGCGGGCCTGCTCGACGAGAGAGGTGAAGTACGCAGGGTCGCTCACCGCGAGGTCCGCGAGGATCTTGCGGTCGAGCTCGATCTGCGCCAGCTGCAATCCGTGCATGAACTGGTTGTACGAGAGGCCGTTCTCACGCGCACCGGCGTTGATGCGCACGATCCACAGCTTGCGGAACTCGCGCTTGCGCACGCGGCGGTCACGGTAGGCGTACTGCCCGCTGCGCTGGACCTGCTCCTTCGCCCGCTTGTAGGACGAGTTCTTGGTCGCGCGGTAGCCCTTGGCCTGATCCAGTACCTTGCGGCGCTTCTTGCGCGCGTTGACGCTTCGTTTGACACGAGACATTGTCCGTACTCCTTGGGACTTGCGGGCTCAGCGGAGCCCGAGCAGGCGCTTGATCCCCTTGGAATCGGCCTGACTGACGTCGTACACCTTGCGGAAGCCCCGCTTACGCTTCGAGGACTTGTGCTCCAGGAGGTGGCTCTTCATCCCGTGGCGACGGACGACCTTGCCCGTACCGGTGAGGCGAAAGCGCTTCTTGGATGCGCTGTGTGTCTTCATCTTCGGCATGCGTACCTCCTCCCCGCTACTTCACCGGCGCGAGCATCATGACCATGTTGCGCCCGTCTTGGAGCGGCTTGGACTCGATGACGCCGTATTCCTTCACATCTTCGGCGAGGCGCAGAAGCAGCGCTTCGCCGCGCTCCGGATGGACCATCTCGCGACCCCGGAACATGATCGTGACCTTGACCTTGTCCTTGTGCTCCAGGAAACGGAGCACGTGGCCCTTCTTGGTCTCGTAGTCGTGCTGGCCGACCTTGGGCCGGAACTTGATCTCTTTGATCACGATCTGGCTCTGGTGCTTGCGCGCCTGCTTGGCCTTGAGCTCCAGCTCGTACTTGTACTTGCTGTAGTTCATGATCCGGCATACGGGCGGGTCGGCGTTGGGCGCTACCTCGACGAGGTCGAGGCTCTTGTCGGCCGCATAGTCCTGGGCGAACCGGATGGGCTTGATACCCAGCTGTTCGCCGTTCTCATCGATGAGTCGCACCTGCGGCACCGTGATGCCGTCGTTGATACGGATACGGGGCTCGTTGGCCCGGTCCCGCATGAATCTGTCTCTTGGAGAAAATGGTCTGCCCATAGACGAAAAAAGGCTCGCCGGCGGCGAGCCCTCACGATCTCCTTTCTCGTGAGAGGACCCTGTCGACCTACCAACGGGCGCAGGGTGGGGTGCTCGCAAGCTCCCGCTTTTGGCGCAGGCCAGTATACACGAAGTGCCTCCGAAGCGTGAACGGTGAGGCGTCGCCGACCTAGGGAACGGGCAACGCGCCGCGAATGGAGTCCCGGCGGCCGGCGGGTCCGGACGCCGGGTCACGCCGAAGGAGCAGCGATGCCGAAGAAGCACGGGGACACCCCCTCATTCCTCGTCGACGCCAAGGGCGCCCACGTCAGGGTGGATCACGACGTGATCGCCGCGCACCTCGAGGCCGGCGAGTTCTTCTGGCTCGACCTGCACAAGCCGACAGCCGACGACATCACGATGCTGGGCGAGGTCTTCGCCTTCCACCCCCTCGCCCTCGAGGACGTCAGGCACTTCGGCCAGCGTCCCAAGTACGACACGTTCGACCAGTTCGCCTACCTCGTCGTCTACGGCACCAACCAGGACAAGGACGGGCTTGTCGAGGTGCACTGTTTCTACAGCGGCGACTACCTCGTGACCGTACACCGAGACACCTGCCCGACCTTCGACGAGCTGCGGCGGCAGGCGGCCGCCGAGATGCAGCCGCCGGCCCAAGGCGCCATGTTGCTGTACCAGGTCGTCGACTCGCTGGTGGATAGCTTCCTCCCCAGCCTGGCCACGCTCGACGACCGCATCGACGATCTCGAGAACGGCGTGATACAGAAACCGGACGACGCGCAGCTGCAGGATCTCTTCCGGCTCAAGCGGCGCCTCGTGACCTGGCGCAAGGTGGTCACGCCGGAGCGGGACACGTTCGCGCGCATCATCACCGGCGTCATCAAGGTGCCCGGCATGACGCCGGACATGGAGCGCTACTTCCGCGACGTCTACGACCACCTCATCCGCATCAGCGACCTGATCGACAGCTACCGCGACCTGCTGACCGGGGCGATGGACGTCTACCTCTCCACCGTCTCCAACCGGCTGAACGAGATCATGAAACGGCTGACGATCGTGGCGACCATCTTCATGCCGCTCACGTTCATCGTCGGGTTCTTCGGCATGAACTTCACCTGGATGGTGAGGGGCATCACGGGGTTCTGGCCGTTCTTCTGGCTGGCGATCGTCAGCGAGGCGGCGGCGGTAGTCGTCATGGTCCTGTTCTTCCGCCGCGAGAAGTGGCTCTGAGGCAGCCCGGCGTCACTCCGGCCGCAGCACCCACACGCCCGGGTGGTCGACCGTGACGAAGCCGAGGCCGGCGTAGAACGGCTCGGCGGGCGCCGCGGACAGAAGCCCGAACCAGTGCGCGCCGGCGCGGATCTGGTGGTCGACGACGGCAGTCATGGCCGCGGCGCCGGCGCCGCGGCGCCTGTGCGACGTCTTGGTGCCGACGGCGTAGACGCCGGCGATGTCGCCGGCCAGCGCGCTGCCGGCGACGGCGACCGGTCGGCCGTCATGCAGCGCCAGACACGCCACCACGCCGGGAAGCCGCTCGAAGCCGACACCCAAGAGCCGCCGGCACCAGTCCACCGGCAGATCGAACGCGTCGGCGAGGACATCGCCGGCGGCCAGGATGGTCTCCACGTCGCCGACGACCCGCGTCTCGTGTTCGTCGCTCGCGCGCACGACATCGGTCGCGTGCGCGCACATGAGCGGCAGGTGACCGGCGTGCGCGAATCCGAGAGCCTCGGCGCGTTCGCCGGCCTCGGGCGCCACGGTCGACGCCGCGTAGACCGACCCCGGCAGCAGGCGGCGGCGCAAGGCGCCCGCGCCCGAGGCGACGCCCTCGGCCACGCCCTCGGGGCCGTAGGCGACGATCCAGTTGACGTCCTCCGAGGCCTCGCCGCCGATGCCGACGCTCACGCCCGGCGCCGCCCAGGACTCTCCGCGCTCGGCGGCGCCGATGAACGACCGCCAGCCGTCGCCCTGCGCGCGGAAGAGTTCCTCCAGAGAGGGGGTGTTGTGGCTCACCGGGGCCTCCAAGGTCCTGAGCGGGTAGGGTACCTGCCGATACTCTTCCCGAGGAGCCTCTCCGGTCCCACGGGAGCAGCCGTTTTACGCTTCCTGGGCTGGGAACGTCGCCGCGCGAGCCGCGAGGAGGGAACCAGATGCTGCACGTAGCTGCAGACGCCGTCGGCTCCGGCTGGCTGGACGGCCCGCGCTCCGCCATGGCCGGGTTCCTCGTCGGCCTGCTTGCGACCTTCCTGTTCGTGCGCATCAACACGCGGCTGATCCGCGCCAACGTGAGCTGGTGGTTCCACGACATCGAGAGCGAGGGCGGAACGCACGTGCACCACATGGTCATCGGCGTGGTGCTCATGGTCTCGGTGGGCATCCTGCTCATCGCGCTCTCGCCGACCAGCCTGCTGGCCCAGATTCTCGCGCTGCTGTTCGGCGTTGGAGTCGCTCTCACTCTCGACGAGTTCGCCCTCATCCTCAACCTGCAGGACGTGTACTGGCGCAAGGAGGGGCGTCTCTCGGTAGACGCCGTCGTCATCGTCGTCTGTTTCGCGGCGCTGTTCGTACTGGGGCTCAACCCGTTCGGTGACTTCGGCGCCCCGGGCCTGAGCGGCAACATCCTGCGTGCCGCGGTCGCGGTCTACGTGGTGATCGTCATCATCCCCGTCGTCCTGTGCCTGCTCAAGGGCAAGATCTGGACCGGGGTGATCGGCATGTTCGTACCGATCATGGCCATCACCGGAGCGATCAGGCTGGCGCGCCCGAAGTCGCCGTGGGCACGGCGCAGGTACGCGAAGCGCCCTGGGAAGATGGCCAAGGCGCAGCGGCGCGAAGCACGGCTGGACGCGCGCTGGATCGCCTGGAGGGACGCGTTCTTCGACCTCATCGCAGGCAAGCCACACCTGCCGTCGCTGCCTCCGCTGGGGCCGAACGGGCGGCCGCTGAGCGCGCCGGGCGAGGAGGCCCCGGACGCGGTGAGCCTGGCGGGCGCCGATGAGGCGACGGCCGGGGCCGCGACCGTCCAGGCGGCTGCGGAAGCGCCGGTCGACGCGACGACGAAACCGGCTGCCGGGGAGTGAGTCAACCGCCGGCGGCCGCGACGACCGCGAGGTCGTCGAGGAACCGGCGTTGCACGGGCACGATGGCCACGCGCGCCGCCTGCAACGTGAACCATGCGGCGCGGTCCACCTCCGGGAACTCCGCCTGCTTGCCCGACCGGGGCGGCCACTCCATGGTGAAGGTGTTGCTGGTGACGGCCGCGGCGTCGCAGTCGTGCTCCACGGCCCAGGCGAAGATGAGCTTGTGGCCGTGCGCCTTGACGCCGCCGAGGGGTCGGAAGGGCCCTGCGGGCTCCAGCCCCGTCTCCTCACGCACTTCGCGCAGCGCGACAGCGAGCAGGTCGACGCCGGCGGCGCGGTTGCGCGCCTTGGCCGCCGTCACCGTGGCCGGCTCGGGCCCGAGCTCATCCGGCTCGGCCATGCCCTTGGGGATGCTCCAGGCCCCGGCGTCCTTCTTGGTCCAGTACGGGCCGCCGGGGTGCACCAGCAGGACCTCGACCCGGGGGGCGGTCTCCGGGTCGAGCACTCTGCGGTAGAGCAGCAGTCCTGCGCTGATGGCGGGCATGGCGGCAGGATACACCGCCGCCCGGGTCAGCTCACCAGCACGGCGGAGAACACCCACCACGCCAGCAGCGACTTGGCCGTCAGGCTGAGGATGATGTAAGCCTTCTCGCCGACCAGGTAGTCGGCCCACTTGCCCACCTTGTGGTACTGCAGCCACATGTTCAGCGCGAACACGTTGAAGAACAGGAACAGGCTGATGACGATGCCGTACACGAAGCCGGGTGGGGTCGGGCCGGCGACGCCCGGCGTGATGACGTACAGGGCCACCGCGATCCACGGGACGATTCCGGCGAACGAGCCGAACCAGAACGACAGCCAGCTGGGCCTGCCCGGCGTCTCGTACTTCTCCATCAGCAACCCGAAGAGGATCATGCACGCGTTGACGCCGAAGATGGCGAGCAGCGCGGCGATGTCGCTCACCCCGGTGATCATGCTGATGAGGACGATCATGAGGCTGGAGCTGAAGAAGTACTCGATCCAGCGCCCGTAGTTGCGACTGCGCAGCAGGTTGCGCTTGTACCACCCGAAGACGCCCGGAGAGGCGATGGCGAACAGGGCGAGCGCGGAGATGGCGACGAACGCGAAGACTCCCCAGCCGAGCGGGATGTCGAAGAGGTGCTGGAGCTTCGCGGGAGTCCCGGGCGGGCCGCTCATGTAGGTCGAGGTCACGGGGAGGCTGAAGCCGTTGGTCAGCAGGGCGATGGCGACGGCCTCCGCGGCGAGGACGAGGCCGACGCCGACGTTCCAGAGGCGCAGCCGGCTGAGGCGGCGTTCGACGTCCGGGGCGACCTCCCGGGCGGTGGGCTCAGGCGGGCAAGTAGTGGCGGGGACAGAGGTCATGGGGTGCTCCTTTCGCTTGGCGCGCCCCTACACTACCCGCTATTTGATAATTCTTATCAACTCTCACGGTCGACCTCGACCCCCCCGTCCCTGCGTATGAGACGGTCGATGACGGCGGCGGACTGCCAGTCGCCGGCCCGGGCGTTCAGGATGCCCTCGTGCCGGGCGTCGACGCGGGCGGCGTGGCGCGCGATCCGGCCAGCGCCTCGGCGGCGATGGCACGCAGCGCCTCGCCCATCGCCGCCGGCAGCACCGGGCCGCGCTCCTCGGCGGCCGCGACGATGTCCCGGGCGCGCTCGCGCGCCCGGTCGAGCTCGTCGCGGCCGGCGCGTTCCCAGGCCTCGATCGTCGCTCGCGTGGCGATCGCCGGCTGGAACACCTCGCCGGCGCGCAGCCGGCGCGAGGTCTCCTTCTGGTGCAGGAAGTCGCCGCCGAACCCGACCCGCGCCGTCACCTCGTTCATCACCGCGTCGGTGGACACGTCGGCGCCGCGCAGCAGACGCTGGATCATGGCCGCGATCTCGCCGTCAATGACCACCTGCGGCAGGCTGAACAGCCCGGCGCCGTGGAGCATGCCTACCCCGCCGGTCATGAGGTCGGCTCCGCTCTGGGCCACGGCGAGACCCTTGAGCGCCTTCTCGTAGCCCGCCTGGATGCCCCCGTAGAGCGCGTCGGTCGCGAGGCCCGGCGCCAGCACCGGCACGCCGAGATCGTGCCCTACCTCGACGCACGCGGCGCACATGAGCGCGGTCTCGGCGGCGCCGAAGCAGAAGGTGCCGCCCCGCATGTCGAGCAGGCTGGTCCCGGCGCCCATCACGAGCGGCGCGCCGGGGGCCTGCAGCTGGATGGCCGTCGCGCAGCCGAGGTACTCCGCGACGTTCATGACGACGGCGCCCGCGACGGTGACCGGCGCCGTCGCTCCGGCGATGGGCATGGGGTACACGACGACGGGCCCGCCGGCGCGCGCGACCTGCACATTGAGGTCGAGCAGGGGGTGCCCGACGCCAAGCGGCGAGTGTGTGCAGCAGATGAAGCTGACACGCGGACGCTCGCGGAACCGCTCCGGGCCGCCGCTCAGCTCGACGCACGCGGCCAGCGTGGGCTCCACGTGCCACGGCGCCGTCACCTCGTGCTGCACGTGCTTGCCGCTCCACTCGACGAGCGTGATGAGCTCCGCGAACTGCATCTCGTCCGGGGCCTTGTCGACGGCGCCGACCGGCATCCACATGACGTCCACCGCCGGCATGGCATCGGCGACGATGACCGCGCGGCGCGCGTCCTGTGTGGTGGCGTCACGCGCCTTGCCGGACTCCTCGTCGAGGATCTTGTTGGGGGTACCGGAGGGAACGAAGTGTACGGCCGAGCCGTCCAGCAGCACGTCGTCGGCCTCTGTCGCGCCGGCCAGCACCACCTGGTGCGGGCAGCGCGCCAGCGCGCGCTCCACGAGCGCACGCGGGATGCGCGCGGCCCCCGCCGCGCGGTCGACGCGCGCCCCGGCCTCGCCCAGCGCCCCCAGCGAGGCGCTCGGCCCGAACCGCATGCCTACCGTCTCCAGCAGGTCGAGCGCCTGGTCGATGAGCAGGTCGCGCTCCACCTTCGTGGTCCAGCTGACCTGTGGTCGCATGCCGCCCCCCAGGAGTCGCCCGCCGTGCGCGTCAATCACATGTGGCCGGCGCGCCCGGTGTCAAGGGCGGCTACAGCCCGACGCCAGGAAGTCCATCGCCGTCGCCAGCCGCGGCGACCCACCGGAGCACGGAAAAGCGAGACGGCAAGGCAGTACACGCGCCGCAACTGGGCGTACACGACGCGGCGACGGTCCGCCCACTCGTCATCAATGAGCTGGCCCCTCGAGCGGCAGACTGGACCGCGCGCAGACACTCGACCTCGGCGACCAACGGGGTGACCCTGGTGTCGATCTGCATGAGGCGAGCAAGGCATCAGCCTGACCGCGGATGAACCGCAACGGGCGCCGTCGGGTGGGCGTTCAGCGACGGGCCGGCGATGCCTTAGAGAAGCTCGAGCGACCGGAAGGGGAGCTCGAGCGCATCCCGCTCGTCGTCCCACCACTCAGGCGGCTGCACCATCAACTCCATCGCCAGCAGCCAGCGGCGTTCTTCGACGAGCAGCGTCCAGTGCTCGACCAGGGACGCCGGGACAGAGCTGCCGTCCGGCACCGGGGTCTCGTCCTGCGGCGGCACGCCGGCGAGCAGCCGGTAGCGGACGTGGATGGCCGGGCGCCCGGCGAGCGAAGCCGCCTCGGGCGCCACGAGCATCTCGTGAGCCTCCTGCGACCACTCGGCGAACGAGGCTCGCGCCCGCGCCAGCCGGCCGGCGAGCCACTCCTCCGCCGGGAGTGGCTCCGCGCGCACGGTGACGATCGCCAGCGCCGCGATCCAGCCTTCGCCGGGCACGGAGGCGATGAAGTGCGCCGTCGGGAGCTCGGCGTCGCGCGCGAAGCCGACGTCGGCGAAGCGCTCGTCGAGTTCGAGGGTGACGCCGAGCCCCTCGTCGCGGAACCTGCGGGGCCTCACGGAAGGCCTCAGGACGCCGGCCTGTCGCGGTAACTCTCCGCGAACGCCATGAAGCGGTAGACGTCACCGAAGTCCGAGGCCAGGCCGAGCGAAACGCGGATGGTGTTGGGCACCTTGCCGGTCTCGTCCTCGATGCGCCGCTGGCACTGCAGGAGCGTGACGGCGGCGCTCGGGTCCTTGAAGCACGCGGCGATCTCGGCGCGCGAGATGTGGTGGGCGACCTCCCCGTCCCCCGGGTTGCAGAAGCAGCCGCTGCGCACCGAGATCCGCTCGCGAGCGGCGGCCGCCTCGACGTCGTAGACGTCGTAGGGGCGGCCGGCCGGGTCGACCAGATACAGCGCGATGGTCGCCCCCCGGCGCTCCATGTCCCGCGGTCCAAACACCTTGATGAGCGGTGACCCGTCGCTGTGCCGGAGTGCCGACATCTCCTCGAGAAGCCAGCCCGCCAGCGCCTGCACGCGATCGTGGACCACGTCGACGCCTACATGCTCCAGATGCTCGAGGCCGATGCTCACCGCCGGCAGGCCGAGGTAGTCGACGGTGCCGTCCTCGAACCCCGTGGACCCCGGCGCCAAACGGTACCAGTCCTCTTCCTGGACCGACGCAAGGGTGATGGTCCCGCCGGCGAACCAGGGGCGACGCAGCGTCGCCAGCGCCTCCCGGCGCGCGATCAGGCAGCCGCAGCCCGTCGGGTAGCCGAACAGCTTGTAGAAGGAGATCGGGATGAAGTCGGCGCCGATGGCCCGCGCGTCGACGCAGTTGGTCGGGGCGAAGGCGGCGCAGTCCAGGATGACGTCCCAGCCGAGCTCGCGCGCCTCGGCGACCCACTCGAGTGGGTGTTGAGCGCCGCTGAAGTTTGACTGCGCCGGATAAGCGAAAAGCTTCGGCGCGCCGTCGCCGGCGCCGCGCAGCGCGGTGCGGACCTGCACCTCGTCGAGCCGCAGGTCGTCCTCGCGCACCGGGATGTAGGTCGTCGCCGCGCCCTTGCGCGCGGCGAACTCGCGGATCCCGTTGACCGAGTTGTGGTTGTCGTAGCTCAGCAGGAAGACGCCGCCGGGCTCGAACGGATAGGCCTCTCCGACGAGTTTGAGGGCGCCGCTGGCGTTGGCCGTGAAGACGATCTCGAACTCGTCCTCGGGCGCGTTGAAGAAGCGCCGCACTGCGTCGCGTGCCTCCCGGGCGAGCTCGGCGGAAGCCAGCGAGGTGGGATTCTGCGAGTGCGGGTTGCCGAGCACGGCCCCGGCGAGGAGCTCCTGGTGGCGCCGGATCTGCGACGCCGCGTACAGACCGCCGCCGGTGTGGTCCAGATAGGTCTGTCCGAGGCGGTCGAGACGCGAATATTCGCTCGCCCGCAGCGCGTCAATCGAGGTGGTGCCGGCGAAGCTCGGGTACCGGCGTTGGAGATCTGCCCGCGCGGACGCCAGACCGTCTGGGGCGTAGTGCATGGTTCTGGCCACCGTGCCTCCTTCGCAGTACTCGCCGCGCATCCGTCCGGCTGCCGCCAGTCGCATCCTACTGCACACAGCCCGAAGCTCCTATGGCATGTCAGTGAGCGCTGACTTATCATGGCTGCGGCACCGGTGGAGGGCGTGCGCCAGGCACGCGCGAACGATGGGGGGAGCGGCAGATGTACACGAAGATCCTCAAGCCGGAGATCATGGCGACCCTGCTGCCGGAGGACTTCCCGGCCGACCGCCTCAGCAAGCCGGAGTACGGGATGGTGGTCGAGAAGGACGTCTTCGTCACCATGCGCGACGGAACACGCGTGGCCGTCGACATCTTCCGCCCGGACGGACCTGGTGAGTTCCCGGCGCTCTACGCCACGAGCGCGTACAACAAGGACCTCGTCGATCTGCCGAGCTTGCCGGCGTTCCACTTCCGTGAGACCAACGACATCGAGTACTTCGTCTCACGGGGCTACGCCTACGTCCACCAGGACATCCGCGGCAGCGGCAAGTCGGTCGAGGGCCAGTGGCAGTTCTTCAGCCGGGCCGAACAGGACGACTTCTACGACACCGTGGAGTGGGTCGCGGCCCAACCCTGGTGCAACGAGAGCGTGGGCATGATCGGCGAGTCGTACCTCGCCTGGGTGCAGTGGTTCGCCGCAGCCACCCAACCGCCCCACCTCAAATGCATCGTCCCCTTCGACGGCGGCGCCGACATGTATCGCGACGTGGCTTACCATGCCGGCATCATGTCGGTGGGATTCCCGACCGCCTGGCACATGTGGGAGATCCGCGCGAACTACCGTCTCGGTCGCCACGGAACTGACGAGCACCTGGGCGACTGGGACATGCCTTGGCACGTCATCAACCATCCTACGTGCGACGATTTCTGGAAGCTCCGGTACGCCGACTTCAGCAAGATCCGCTGTCCGGTGTTCAGCGTCGGTATCCTGCACAAGGTCGGCATACACCTGCGCGGCAACGTGCGCGGGTACGAAGAACTCACAACGCCGAAGAAGCTGCTGCTCTGCCACGGCGACTTCGAGGGCGACGAGATGGCCATCTTCAACTCCGACGAGATGCGTCTGCTGCTGCTGCGGTGGTATGACCACTGGCTCAAGGGCAACGATACCGGGGTGATGGAGGAGGACCCGGTCACCGTGTTCGTGCGCGGCCGGGACGTCTACCGATCCGAGAAGCAGTGGCCACTGCCGCGGACCGAGTACCGCAAGCTCTACCTGACCGAAGGCCCGAGCGGCGCTGTCGGGTCACTGAACGACGGCGGGCTCTCGTGGGAGCCGCCCGCCGCTGAAGACAGCTCCTTCACCTACTCGTATCCCGACCCGGACTGGTCGCACTTCTCCGGCATCGGCACAGCGGTGATGGAGGACGGCGTACCGAACCCCGTGCGCAGGATCCTCACGTTCACGAGCGCCCCGCTCGACGAAGACCTCGAGGTGATCGGCAACATCGTGCTCGAACTCTTCGCCTCGTCCGACCAGACGGACACGGACTTCTTCGTGCGGCTCACCGATCAGCTGTCCGACGACCAGCAGGCGCCGGGCATGCCGCCGCGCGGTCTCATGCTTACTCGCGGCTGGCTAAAGGCGTCACACGCTTGCACCCGCGATGAGACGCTGAGCAAGCCTTACCGTCCCTACTACCGGCATGACGACCCGCGGCCGATCGAGCCCGGCAAGGTATACGGCTTCGACATCGAGGTCTGGGCGACCTCGTGTTGCTTCCGCAAGGGACACCGGCTCCGCGTCGACCTCGCGTGCTACGATTCCAACGCTTTCGACTTTGGCGGTCACTACTACGGCCTTAAGGTAGGCAGCGACACGATCTACCACGACCAGGACCACCCGTCGTGCCTGGTCCTGCCGGTGATACCGCCTGCCTGACGGGCGGAGACAAGAGGGGAAGACCATGGCGAAGGTGCGGCTTTCGGCCGGCGACAGGCGGCGTCAGATCGTCGAGGTGACCCTCGGCATCGTCGCCGAGCACGGAGTGCAAGGCACCTCGACGCGGCGCATCGCCGCCGCCGCCGGCGTCTCCGAGGCGACCCTGTACAGGCACTTCGAGAGCCGCAACGAGATCCTTGAGGCCGCGCTCGACGCGGTGTACGAGCGCGTGTTCGAGATCATCGAGCGAGCGGATGGACGCGACGCCTTCGCGCGTCTGCGCGCGATCGCGGCGTCCCACCAGATGACCCTCTCTTCAGACGAAGCCAGGTTCGCGCTTCCGCTGTTTGAGTTCATCGCGGCGCCGCCGGACGCCGGACTGCGCGGGCCGCTCGGCCGCAAGCAGCTCCACGCCGTGGAGATGATCGCCGCCATCGTCGCCGACGGAGTTGACGAAGGCATCGTGGCAGCCGGTGCCGACGCCTCCGAGACGGCGTGGGCGCTGGTGTCGGTGTTCTGGCTGCGCGACATCACCTACCTGATGGGGCTCGCCGGGCCGGCCGAGGCCGGTTCGGCGAGCCTTCTCGAACGCATCCTCGCCAGCATCTCCGCAGACCGTCTCGCCGGCGCTTCCGCCTAGTTCCACGATGCGGAACCGCTGTTCCATTTTTCTTGCTTCCTGGCACTCGCTCTGGTAAGTAAGCACTGACTTCAGCGACGGGCGCCGTTGCGGCGGCCGCCGGGGACTTCAGGACCGGAGCACGCATGTACTCGAAGACGCTCAAGCCGGCGATCATGGAAACGATGCTGCCGACCGGCTTTCCCGCCGATCGCCTCAGCCAGCCGAGGTACGGCGTCGTCGTCGAGAAGGACGTCATGATCCCCATGCGCGACGGAGTCATGATCGCCGCCAACATCTACCGTCCCGACGCGCCCGGCACCTTCCCCGCGCTCCACGCCGCCGACTCCTACCAGAAGGACATGGTCGACCTGGTCCCGACACTGCCGGTCTTCCACTGCGTCGAGGTCAACGACATCGAGTGGTTCGTCTCTCGAGGCTATGTCTTCGTGCACACGGATTCGAGGGGTACCGGCCACTCTCTCGAGGGCGAGTGGGCCTTCTGGAGCGCGGAAGAGCAGTCGGATCTCTACGACATGATCGAGTGGATCGCCGGGCAGCACTGGTGCACGGGCAAGGTCGGCATGCTCGGAGAGTCCTTGCTCGCCTGGGTCCAGTGGTTCGCCGCCTGCCAGCAGCCACCGCACCTCGCCTGCATCCTGCCGTGGGACGCCGGCGCCGACATGTATCGCGATGTCGCCTGGCACGGCGGCATGATGTCGTTCGGGTTCCCTACCGCCTGGCACACCTGGGAGATCCGCGCTCACTACCGCCTGGGCCTCCCCGCCCGCTTCGACACCGAGCCTCAGAACCCGGACTCGGGGCGCTGGGACCTCATCTGGAACGTCATCAACCATCCTACGTACGACGACTTCTGGAAGCTCCGGAACCCCGACTTTTCGAAGATCCAGGTGCCGGTGTTCACCGTCGGCGCGCTCCACAAGGTCGGCCTGCATCTGCGCGGCGTGGTGCGCGGCTACGAGGAGTTGCACACGCCGAAGAAGATGATGCTCATTCACGGCGAGATGGACGGCGACGAGATGGCCATCTACAACACGCCGGAGATGCGTCTCCTCATGCTGCGCTGGTATGACCACTGGCTGAAGGACAACGACACCGGCTTCATGGACGAGCCGCCGGTGACGATCTTCGTTCGCGGCGCGGACCGCTACCGGAGCGAGACCGATTGGCCGATCCCGAGGACGGAGTACCGCAAGCTCTACTTCCACGACGGTCCGAGCACCTCGATCCACGAGTCCATGAACGACGGCCGGCTCCTCTGGGAGCCGCCGGCCGCGGCGGAGAGCTCGTTCAGCTACGCCTATCCGGATCAGGATTGGACGCACTTCTCAGGCGGAGGCACCGCCCCGATCGAGGATGGCGTCGTCCACTTCACGCGGCGCATCCCCACGTTCGTCAGCGATCCGCTCGAAGAAGATCTTGAAGTGTCGGGCAACATCGTCCTCGTCCTCTACGCATCTTCGGACCAGAGCAACACCGACTTCTTCTGCCGCCTCGTCGACCAGGCGCCGGACGACGAGCAGGTGCGGGGCCTGCCGCCGAAAGGGTACGTCCTCACACGCGGCTGGCTCAAGGCGTCCCACGCAGCAACGAAGGACACCGACCTCAGCCGCCCGGACCGTCCCTACTACCGGCACGACGAGCCGCAGCACATCGAGCCCGGATCGATCACGAAGTTCGAGATCGAGATCTGGCCGACGTGCAACCTCTTCCGCAAGGGTCACCGCATCCGCGTCGACGTCGCCTGCGGGGATTCGCCGGCGGTCGACTTCGGTGGTCACTATTACGGCGTGAAGGTGGGCACAGATACCTACTATCACGAGGCCGGCCACCCGTCGCACATCATTCTGCCGGTGATCCCGGCGGGCTGATGGACGCGAGCTTGCAGACATCGGTGAGTCCGACTGTCACCCTGGCGGCCAGGCCCGATCCGCTCGAGCTCGACCTTGCGCAGACGGCGCTCGTGGTCGTCGACATGCAGCACGCGTTCATGAGCCCCGGCGGCATGTTCGACGACGCAGGCTGGCCTATCGACGGCGCGCAGTCCGTGCTCGCTCCGGCGCGCCGCCTGCTGGACGGCGTGCGAGCCGCCGGCGTGCATGTCGTCTACATCACGATGAGCTACGACACCGGCCTGGCGAGCGCCGGAGGCCCCGACTCCCCCAACTGGCACAAGGAGGTCGGCATGGTGCTCATGCGAAGCCGGCCGGAGCAGTGGGGCAAGTACGTCACTGAGGGCACCTGGGACGAGGCGATCGTTGAAGAGTTGGCGCCGCTGCCGGGCGAACCCGTGGTGCGCAAGCAGCGCTACAGCGGCTTCGCAGGAACCAGCCTGGACCACGTGCTCAAGACCATCGGAGCGAGGCGCCTGCTCTTCATCGGCGGCGCTACCAACGTCTGCGTCGAGTCCACGCTCAGGGACGCGTTCTGCCTCGACTACTGGCCGATCCTCGTCGAGGACGCCTGCTTCTCGCAGTGCCCGCCCTCCACGGTCGAGGCCACCGTCTGGAACGTTGAGAACCTCTTCGGCTGGGTCACGCGGGTCGACGACGTCCTCGACGCTCTCTTGGCGGCCCGCCCCGGGGCATCACCACAACCCGCTACGTCAAGGAGCGTCGATGGACTTCAGTGAGGCGAAACGACTGCTCTCTCCAGACCCGCTCCCGCTCGAGATGGGCGTGGAACGCCTCGAGAACGGAGAGTTGCACGTCGCCGTGCGCACCTACATGGTCGGCTGCACCGGGGCCATGTTCCAGTGGTGGTTCGGGTCGGGCCCGGGGACGCGGGAGTATGCGTGGTGGCACCCAGTGGACCACGTCGGCTCCGACTGGCTCGACCTTCCCGATGACGGGACCGGAGTGGGGTCCACTCATGTCGCCGACGAGAAGCTGGGCGGCGACGAGGTCCACCATCTCAAGATCTACTTCCACGACCCTGCCGAGATCTTCGGTGACGATATGGCCGCGGCAAGGGAACGCGGCGACATATCGGCGGCCGTGACCGCCGATATCGGCCTCGGCGCGGAGCCGCCGCGTGACGAACGAGGGCGGCCACTGGGCGGTAAGCTCGTGCACCTCGGCCGCGACACGCCTTTCGGCCTCGTGCTGCGGAGCAACTTCTGGCTGGGTCACGGCCTGCCGCTCGCGCCCGAAGAGCTCGAGCAGGAGATGCCCGAGCAGCTCGGACTCAATCTGATGAAGCACTCCTCGCAGGAGTGGTTCTACCTCGCGCGGTTCCTGCCGGCGGTGTACATCGCCGATCGCCGCGACGAGGAGCCGGCGCCCGTAGCGTGGTGACGAGACGACCGGCACGAACGACCGTGCGATAAGGATCTGGGGGACGACCGAGGGAGGTTCCATGGGCGCGAACGACGACGGAAACAGGGAAGGCCGGGGCAGCCTCGGCGCGCCACTCACGCGACGCGATTTTCTCAAGTTGGCAGGAGCGACGGGCGCGGTCGTCGGGCTCTCGGGCGGCCTCGGCGGCGCTCTGGCCGCCTGCGGCGGCTCCGGAAGCGGCGGCGGTGCGAGCGCGGGAGCCGGACGCACGATCAAGGTCGGCTTCGTCTCACCGCAGACGGGCGCGCTGGCCGCGTTCGGCGAAGCCGACAGTTTCTGCGTCAAGAGCTGGAACGAGGCCATCAAGAGCGGCATCACGACGGCTGACGGCGTGAACCATCCGGTCGAGATCCTGGTCAGGGACTCGCAGTCGGATTCCAACCGGGCGGCGACCGTCGCCGGCGACCTCGTGACCAACGACGGAGTCGACATCCTCATGGTCACGTCGACCTCCGACACGGTCGTCCCGGTCGCGGACCAGGCTGAGGCGCTCGGGGTGCCCTGCGTCTCGAGCGACAGCCCGTGGCAGCCGTTCTACTTCGGCCGCGGGGGCTCACCGGACAAGGCCTTCAAGTGGACGTACCACGCCTTCTGGGGCATCGAGACCAACGCCGGCTTCCAGCTCGACCTGTGGTCGAAGCTGAAGAACAACAAGGTCATCGGAGCCATGTGGCCCAACGACGCCGACGGTCTCGCGCTGTCCGACCGCAAGACCGGCCAGCCTGCCGCCTGGACGCCGGCCGGCTACAAGATCATCGACGGCGGCCGCTATCAGGACGGAAGCGACGACTACACCACGGAGATCTCCAAGTTCAAGTCCGCCGACGCGCAGATCGCCTCGGGCGTCATGATCCCACCGGACTTCGTGAACTACTGGAAGCAGGTCCACCAGCAGGACTACCAGCCGATCTTCTGCACGATGTCCAAGGCATTGCTGTTCCCCTCGGAGCTCGAGGCCATGGGCGAGATCGGCTACGGCCTCACCGCTGAGGTCTGGTGGCATCCCACGTTCCCCTACCAGTCGTCGCTCAATGGGCAGACGTGTCAGCAGTTCGCGGACAGCTGGGAGTCCACCACCGGCAAGCAGTGGACGCAGCCGCTCATGCACGAGATCGTGTTCGAGATCGTCGCCGACGCCCTCAAGCGGACGGACAACGTCGATTCCAAGGAGTCCATCGCGGCCGCCGTCAAGGCCACGGACCTCGATACGCTCGCCGGTCACGTCAGCTTCACGGCCGGCGGGGCGCAGAACCCGGTGCCGAACGTGTCCACCACTCCCCTGGCCGGCGGCCAGTGGGTCAAGGGGACCAAGTACCCATTCGACCTGATGATCGTCTCCAACGCGGAGGCTCCCGACGCCAAGATCCAGCAGGACGTCACGCCGCTGGTCTGGAGCTGACCGAGTTGATGCCGGCGCAGCCGGCGGAGGCGCCGTCCTGAAGAACGAGGAGCCGGCGGCGAGCGATCCCGTCTCGCCGCCGGCGCCGTCGCAAGAACCACGCGCAAGAACATCCCGACTGAGCCGAAGGGAGGCCGTTTGAAGCCGGACAGCATGTCGTCACGAGAACGCTGGGAGGGCCTGCTGCAAGGCAAGGCGCTCGATCGGGTGCCGTGCCTGCAGTTCATCCTTGGCCACACGGCCATCGTGAACGGGCAGCCCATCGCGAAGATCTACGACGACGCGCGCGTGAGCTTCGAGTGCCAGCGCAACGCCATGGAGCTGTACGGCTACGATGGGCTCGTCCTTCACGGCTGGGCGAACGCGGGAGGCGCCGAGTTCGGCGGTGAGGTGGAGTATCCCTATCGCCGTTACGCCGGCGCCCCCATGGTCACGAGGAACCCTGTGCAGAGTGAACAGGACGCGCTCGAGCTCGCGGTGCCGGACGACGTGGCGACCGCCGGCACCGTCCCGATCGGCCTCGAGTTCTCCCGTCTGCAAGCAGAGCACGACCTGCCGTGTACAGTACAAGTGGGATCGCCGCTCACATGGGCCGGTTCGGTCTGCGGCGAGGAGCGTCTGATGCTCTGGCTCATCAAGAAGCCCGACCTCGTCCACCGTGTGCTGCGGGTCATCACGGACTTCATCCTCAAGAAGGCCGAGCTGTGGGTGCGCGAGTTCGGCGCCGACCGCGTCATGGCATTCGACCTCTGCATCGAGACCAACAGGCTCTACTCCCCGCAGCAGTTCGAGACGTTCTCGTTCCCGTATCTGCGCGAGGTGCACGAGGCGGTGACCGACATGGGAGTGGCCATCTTTCTGAGTCACATCTGCGGCGAGCAGAACCGCAACCTGCCCTTGTGGTCGCAGCTCCCCTACGGCGGTCGGGGCATGGTCAGCGTGGGCCGTGAGATCGACCTGGCCGAGGCCGGCAGAGCCTTTCCGGACTGCATCATCACGGGCAACCTCGACCCGGTCGCCCTCCAGGAGGGTACGGCCGAGGAGGTGCTCGATCTGGCTCGGACGTGCGTCGCACGCGGCAAGGACCACCCGGGCGGCTACGCACTGATGTCCGGCTGCGAGGTGCCGCCGCAGGCGCCGCCGGTGAACGTGTTTCAGATGGTGAAGGCCTGCCGTGACGCGGGCCGCTATGAGTAGGCGCCGCAAGGACGCCCGAAGGAGGCAGCCGCGTGAGTGATGAACGAGCTCTTCTGAGCGATCTTCGGAGGGCGGTCGAGGACGGCGACGACGCGGCCGCCGTGAATGCGGCAAACGCGGCGGTGGCCGGCGGACTCGACGCGCAGAAGGCCATCCTGGAAGGCCTGGTGCCCGGCATGAACGAGCTCGGCCGGCAGTACGAGGCCGGCGACTGCTTCGTCCCGGAGCTCCTCGTCGGCGCCGAGGCCCTGTATGCCGGCCTCGACATCCTCCGGCCGCTCGTCCCGTCGTCGGCGAACGACGGCGTGGGCGTCGTCGTGATCGGTGCCGTCCAAGGAGACGTCCACGACATCGGCAAGAACCTGGTGCGGATGATGCTCGAAGTCGCCGGGTTCGACGTCCACGACCTGGGCCGGGACGTCGAGATGGAGCACTTTCTGGAAGAATCGAAGCGCCTCGGCGCCGACCTGCTCTGCCTCTCGGCGCTCATGACGACCACCATGGTCGCCATGAAGGACTACGTGCCCCGGTTCAAGGAGGAGCTCCCAGAGACCAGGATCCTCATCGGGGGAGCTCCGCTGTCACAGATGCTTGCCGACCAGTGGGGCGCTGACGGGTACGGCGAGAACGCCATGGATGCCGCCCGTGTGGCGAAGCGGCTCCTCGGCGTCACCGCCTGACGGTTCCAAGCCGGCGAAGGAGGCTGTCACCCATGTGGCATGAGACGATGTCCAGTCCCGAGCGGATGGCCGCGCTGATGAGCGGAGAACGGCCCGACCGGGTCCCGGTCATCCCGTTCATCTTCGGACACACGGCGCTGGTCTGTGGCCAGCCGCTGGCGCGCGTCTTCGACGACGCCGAGCAGAGCTTCCGCTGTCAGGTGCTGTGCCAGGAGATGTACGGCTACGACGGCGGGCCACTGTACGCCTACGCCTCGGCCGGCGGCTGGGAGTTCGGCGGCGATGTCGAGTTCCCGTACAAGAAGTATTCGGGCGCACCGGTGGTCACCCGGCATCCGGTCGAGAGCGAGGAAGACGCGCTCGCGCTCGAGGTGCCGGAGGACGTGACCGTCAGCGGCGCCCTCCCCATCGCCCTCGGCGTCGCGCGCCTGCAGGCCGAACACGGAATGCCGGTCACGCTCCAGATCGGCTCGCCCTTCACCTGGGCCGGCTCGGTCATCGGCGAAGACCGCATGCTGATGTGGCTGCTCAAGAAGCCGGAGGCCGTGCGGCACGTCCTCCAGAAGGTCGCAGAGTTCACCATCAAGGTGGCAGAACACTACGTGCGTGAGTTCGGCGCCGAGACGCTGATGGCGTTCCACGGCGCCGCCACCGAGTCCAACAAGCTCATCTCCCCGAAGCAGTTCGAGACCTTCGCCCTGCCCTACTACCAGCAGGTCAACCAGCGGGTGATCGATCTCGGCATCTCCTCGATGTTCATCCACGTCTGCGGCGAGCAGAACAAGAACCTCGAGCACTGGCAGAAGGTACCCGTGCCGGAGAACACCATCCTCAGCTTCGGCCGTGAGGTCGCACTGGAGAAGGCGATGGAGCTGTTCCCGGACCAGATCATCGCCGGGAACGTCGATCCCACGCTGATCCAGGAAGGCCGCCCCGAGGAGGTGCTCGCGCAGGCGCGCGAATGCATCGAGACGGCCATGGCCCATCCGGCCGGCTACGTATTGATGGCCGGCTGCGACGTTCCGCCGTTGGCGCCGCCGGTGAACGTCTTCCAGCTCGTCAAGGCGGCGCGGGAGTCCGGACGATATCGGTGAGGATCGAGGAGGAACGAGAGATGTACCACGGCGGCTACACCGGCAAGGTCCTGCGCATCGACCTGACCGCAAGGACCTTCTCCGAGGAGCCGCTCCCCGCCGAGACCGCGCGCGACTTCATCGGCGGCGCCGGGTTCACGGTCAAATACCTCTTCGACGAGGTGCCGGCCGACTGCGACCCGCTGGGACCGGAGAACAAGCTGATCTACGCCTGCGGTCCGTTCACCGGCACGCGCGTGCCCTGTGCCAGCCGTATGGCGGTGAACGCCAAGTCGCCGGCGACGGGCGCCGTGGGCGTCGGCCTGAGCGGGGGCCACTTCCCCGTCGAGATGAAACGCGCAGGCTACGACGTGATCATCGTGGAGGGCATGGCCGCCGAACCGACCTACCTCTGGATCAAGGACGGTAACGTACGCTTCCGCTCGGCGCGGGACCTCTGGGGACTCACGACGAGTGACTGCCAGCAGGTGATCAAGGACGAGTTGCGCGACCAGAACGTCCGCGTGTCGTGCATAGGCCCGGCCGGTGAGAAGCTCTCGCGCATGGCGTGCATCGCGAACGAGCGCCGGGTCGTCGGCCGCCGCGGCCTGGGCGCCGTCATGGGGTCCAAGAACCTCAAGGCCATCGCCCTCCGCGGCGAGCAGGCGCCGGCCGTCGCCGACGAGGAGACGTTCAAAGCGGCGCGCCGGCGCATGCTCACCGCGATGAAGGAAAGCCCCGTCCTCTACTCCGAGTTCGCCAAGGTGGGCACAGCGGGCAACGTAGACAACTGCACGGCGCTCGGCATCTTCCCTGCCAAGAACTGGACGGCGACCGGCGAGTATGACTATCCGGCCACGATCGGCATGGACGCCGTGGGCACGCGCGGTGTCGGTCGCACGGCCTGCGCTGAGTGCCCCGTGGCCTGCAGCCAGCTTCGTCTCGCCCAGACGGGCCCGTACGAGGGCATCCTGACAGAGGGTCCCGAGTACGAGACGCTCTACTCCTTCGGCGGCGTCACCGGCGTCACCGACCCCGACGCCATCATCGCCGCCGACCGCATGGCGGACGAGCTTGGCCTCGACTCCATGTCCGCGGGAGTGACCATCGCCTTCGCGATGGAGCTGTTCGAACGCGGGATCCTGACGCCCGAGGAGACCGGCGGCCTCGACCTGCGGTTCGGCAACCACGAGGCCATGAACCGGCTCCTCTTCATGATCGGCGAGCGTCAGGGGCTGGGCGACCTCCTTGCCGACGGGGTCAAGGCCGCCGCCGAGAAGATCGGTCGCGGCAGCGAGCGGTACGCGATGCACGTCAAGGGCCTCGAGTTGCCCGCGTACGACGTGCGCGGCGCGAAGGGCCATGGCCTCGGCTACGCCACTTCGTACACCGGGGCGGACCACAACAAAGGCTACTCCATCCAGGAGATCTTCGGCCTGCCCTTCCCCTACCCGGTCGACCGCTTCGCGGCCGAGGGCAAGGGCGCCCTCACGATGTGGAACCAGGATGCGCGAACCTCCGTGGGCGACTGCCCCACGATGTGCATCTTCATGCTCGACACCTCGGTCGCGCCGTTTCTCTTCGAGAACACCGCCGACCTCATGCGCGGAGTGACCGGGCTCGAGCTGACCCCCGACGACGTGCGCCGCGTCGGCGAACGCGTCAACAACGTGGCTCGCGCGTTCAACACGCTGGCCGGACTCACGCGCGCCGATGACGACCTGCCCGAGCGACTCAAGACCGAGCCGATCCCCGCCGGCCCGGCCAAGGGCCAGCTCATCACGCAAGCCGAGCTCGACCTCATGCTGGACGAATACTATGTAGCCCGCGGCTGGACGCCGGAGGGCGTGCCCACGCGGGCCAGGCTCGAGGACCTCCGGCTCCGCGACGTCGCGGACAGGCTCGAGGCCGCCGGCAAGTCCGGTCAAGAGCCGGGGGCCGCGTGACCCCGAGGCGCGTGATCCGGAGCGACACGCCGTGACGACCGTCAAGGTCCGCACCATCGGCCAGCTCAAGGCGCTCTTGGGGCGCGGCGAGTTCGACGTCGCCGTGCCGGACGGCGCGACGGTCGGCGACGTCCTTGCCCTCCTGGCCGAGAAGTACGGCCGGACGGTCGCTCAGCACCTCGAGGCGCCGGCCGCGGCCGGCGCCCACCCCCCGCTCCGCGTGACCGTGAACGGACGTGACATCGCCGTCCTCGACGACCGCGACACCGTCCTTCAGGACGGTGATGACCTGCTCATACTCACCCCGATAGCCGGTGGCTGAACACCTGCCCAGGAGGCCTGCAGACGTGAAGACGATCGACCTTGAGAACCACTTCGTGACCCAGGAGTGGGTCGACGCCATGTACGCGAATCCGGACTACCCGCGCTTTGAGGACGCACCCGGCACCGGTGCGCGGCGGCTCTATGCGGCCGCCGACGAGTTCGAACCGGCCGGCGACGCCCTGCTCGCCAAGCTGCTCGACCTCGGCGAGGGGCGGATCGCCATGATGGACGCCGCCGGCGTGGACGTCGCCGTGCTTTCGCTCACGGCGCCCGGCGTCGAGCACTTCGGCGTCGAGGTCGGCGCCAGGGTGGCCCGCAACGCCAACGACGCGGTCGCAGCCGCGATCGCGGCCCACCCCGACCGCTTCGAGGGGCTGGCGTCGCTCGCGTTCAAGGACGCGGATGGAGCGGCGGCCGAGCTCGAGCGCGCCGTCCGCGAGCTCGGTCTCAAGGGAGTCAAGACCCACTCCAACTTCGGCGACTCGTTCATCGACGACGCGCGCTACCGTCCAGTGCTCGCCAAAGCCGAGGAGCTCGGCGTGCCCATCTATCTGCACCCGGCCGCACCGATGATCGCCGAGCTGCGTACGTACGGCCTCGCCCTGGCCGGGGCGGCGTTCGGCTTCGGCGTCGAGACCGCCACGGCGATGATGCGCCTTATCCTCTCCGGCGCTTTCGACGAGTTCCCCCGCCTCAAGATCATCCTCGGCCACTACGGCGAGACGCTGCCGTTCCTCATGCAGCGCGTCGACCATCCCTTCGTACGCCCGTTCGTGAAGGCCGACGGCGGTGCCGTGCCGGACCTCCGGCGCAAGCCGAGCGACTACCTGCACGACAACATGGTCGTCACGACGAGCGGCAACTACCTGCCGGCGGCGTTCAAGTGCGCGCGGGAGGCGCTCGGCATGGACAAGATCACCCTTGGCACGGACCACCCCTACGAGGATATGGACGAGTGCATGGCCTTTCTCGCAGGGCTGGATCTGGACGAGGCCGAGCAGGCGGCGCTCTACGAGGACAACGCGGAGGCGCTGGGCTTCGGAGCCTAGGCTGCGGCCGCGGCAGGCCCAGCCCATCTCCTCCGCTCGCAGAGAGCGCGCGACCTACTTCACCGTAAGTCGCGCGCTGTGGACCTTGCGCTGCACGTTGCCGGCGACGTCGGTGGCGTAGACCTTGACGGTGTAGCGGCCTTTGCCCAGCGTGCAACGCCAGGGCTTCTTCGCCTTGACGTCGCAGCGCCGCACCCCGGCGTGGATCGTCCTCTTGAGCTTCCTGCCGCGGTAGATCTTGAGGACGACGGTCGCCTTCGCGCACCCCGGCAACTTGTCCGTGACCCTGAACCTGAGCGCCGCCGTCTTACCCCTGCGCACGGTTGCGGCGTAGCCTGTAGTCACCGGGCGCCTCGAGTCGATCCTGAACGTGACGGCGACGGGCGTCTCGATGTTGCCGGCCACATCGACGGACCGGTACTCCCACGTGGACTGACCCTGTGTGGTGACATGGAACGGAGCCGCGTAGGTGATCCAGACCGATGCCCCCTGCCGGCGGTACTGGGTGAGCGCAGGTCCGGAAGCGCCGTCCTCCCCGTGGAGCGTGATCAGCGGCGCCACATTGGTCCAGCCCGTCGAGTTGCCAACGGTCATGATCGCCGTGACCGGCTTGGTGGCGTCGACCTTGACCGTCACCGACTTGGGCGGCTCGGCGTTCCCCGCTTTGTCGACCGAGTAGTACTGGACCGTGTGCGTGCCGTCCGCAGAGACCAGGATGGATGAGCCTTGTTCGTAGGTACCATGGTCGACACGGGCCAAGGTCGCCTGCACACCGACCCCAGCTCCGTCGTCGGCCGTGAAGCCGACCGTCACCGGGCCGGTCGCCCAGCCTGCCGGTACGCCGATGGCCGTCGTCGTGGGCGGCGTCGTGTCGGAGCCGGAGTACGCGCTGAACGCCTTGATGCAGATGTTCATCGGCGTCGCGTTGGACGCGGAGCCGACGTCGTCCCACGAGATTCCATCGGGGCTCAGGAAGCTCTGCCCCGCCTCGCTCGTCGCCTGGCTCGAATAGCCCGGGAAGGCGTACTCGATCGCGACCGGGTGCACGAACCCCGGCGTCGTCAGTTTGAGGATGACAGAGAAGGACTGACCCGGCGTCACCGCGAGCGGCGAGCTCAGAGCGACGGTGTGGTAGCCCGCGCGAGCCAGCGTGCCGCTGCCCTGCGCAGTGCGCGTGCCGCCGTGCGTCGACGCCGTGTAGAGCTCGTAGTCGGCGCTCGCGACCGGCGTGTAAAAGCCGACCATGGTGACCGGGTCGGTGGACGTGGCCGTGAAGTCGTTGGCCCCCCAGGCGACGGTGGGCGTGGCGCCGCCGGCATAGCCGAGCGAGCCGACCCAACCGAGCGGGTCGTACTGGTAGATGCCCGTGTACGCGCTCGCGCTCATGCCTTCGAAGGCGACCGCGAAGCGCTCCGCCGAGTAGTCGTAGTAGGAGAAGTAGAAGTACCCGGAATCGCCCCAGGAGGAGCCCCAGCTGTTCTTGACGATCCAGGCGCCGTCGCCGGGCGGCTGTGAGGCGAAGTTCGAGGCGCTGAAGGCGTCGTCCCAGCCGACGATCGTCACGGCATGACCGCCCTCTCCGTCGTACTTGGACGTCCCGCCGTAGTAGCACCTGCCGGAGGGACTGTAGGCGGCGCTGCTCCACTCCATCGTCGTGAAGAGGGCGTTGCCGGTCTGCAGCCAGTCCTTTACCGCGGCGATGTCGGTGGCCTGGTCCTTCGTGGGCGCCTCATCGTTCACGATGATCAGGGAGTCCTGCAGACGTGCGCGCGGCGTGAGCCCTGCCGGAGTGCTGTAGTCACCGTAGGCGTCATCGGTCTCGAAGACCGGTCCGCTCTTGGCGAGGTCCGCGGTCGACATGTTCGAGTTGCCCCCGCCGTCGTAGGCGTCCCAATCGAAGCCGGCGGTGCGCGCCACGTTGTCCTCGGAGAAGTCGTACGGCGTACCGGGAAGGAAGGACGATTCCAACGAGGCGAGCGTTGCGAAGGTCCAACAGGTGCCAAAGGGATCCTGGTCCTTGACCGGGCTCACCTTGCCCAAGGTGCGCAGGTCGAAGGTCGCCGGCGCGTCGAAGAGATCGGACGGCGACGCGTCCGCCGGCGAGTCGGGCAGCAGCATCGGGGCGGGCACCAGGCCAAGCTCGTGGCCGCCCTGGACGGTCTCCGTGGTCTGACGGCCCGCGAGGACGGCCTTCTGGTACTGGACGAAGGCGGGGTTGAGCGGAGCCGCGTCGGGCTGGCTCGCCGCCGACGCGACCGCCGGCAGAAGCGCGATGGAGAGAACCCCAAGCGCGAACAGGACGAGCGCCGGCAGCGCTCTCATCCAGGCCGCACCCGGCGACAGACGACGCATCACGACTCCTCCCCTTTGACAGACGCCAGTCGTTCAATAATGAGGCACGAGGTTTCCGGACGCCAGTCTCCGCATCGGACCCGACGCCGGATTCCTGAGACCAGACGGCGTCCACGTGTAGCCGGCTTGAGGACGGCGCAGCGTGTCCTCGCCCCGCGGGTCTCAGCCCTCGTCCGGGATGCGGAGCTCGACCTTGCCGCAGCCGCGGCAGCCGAGGACCTCAAGGCCGAGCATGTCCTCGCCGATCTCGGCCCACTCACCGAGCAGGAGCTTCCAGCCGCCGGTGGTCCCTCCGAGTCGGAACTCCTGCACGCCGAACGTGTACAGCGGCTTGCCGCAGCGCAGACACGCGTCGCCGGTCTTCTCGGGTTCATCCGCCACGAGTCAGCCCGCCTGGGGCAGCCGCCGCTCGCGCACTTCGGCGACGAGGTCGTCGACGAACTCCGCGAGCGGCCGCGCGCCCTTGTCCTCGCCTCGCTCGCGCACGCCCACGGCGCGCTGGTCCACCTCGCGGTCGCCGACCACGAGGATGTACGGCACCTTCTGGAGCTGCGCGTCGCGGATGCGCTTGCCGACGCTCTCGCCGCGGTCGTCGACGTCGGCATGGAGGGTGACGGACGCCTCGGCGCCGGCGGCGCGCAACTCACGCAGCACCTGCTGCGCGTAGCCGGCGTGGCGGTCGGCGATCGGCAGCACCAGGACCTGCTCCGGCGCCAGCCAGGTCGGCAGGTTGCCGCCGTAGTGCTCGAGCAGGATGCCCATGAAGCGCTCGATGCTGCCAAGTAGGGCGCGGTGGACCATGACCGGGCGGTGCTCCTCGTTGTCGGCGCCGGTGTAGGTGATATCCAGCCGCTCCGGCATGGCGAAGTCGACCTGGATGGTGCCGCACTGCCAGGTGCGGCCCATGACGTCGCGGATGTGGAAGTCGATCTTGGGGCCGTAGAAGGCGCCGTCGCCGGGGTTGAGCACGTAGTCGACGCCCTCGCCCTCGAGCACACGCGCGAGGACGCCCTCGGCGAGCTCCCAGACCTCATCGGAGCCGATGCTCTTGTCCGGCCGGGTGCTGAGCTCGATGTTCACGTCGGTGAAGCCGAAGGCGGCGTAGATGTGTTTCATGAAGCGGACGACGCCAAGCACCTCTTCTTCGAGCTGCTCGGGGGTGCAGTAGATGTGCGCGTCGTCCTGGGTGAAGTAGCGCACGCGGAACAGGCCGTGCAGCACGCCGCTCATCTCGTGGCGATGGACACGACCCAGCTCTGCCATACGTAGCGGCAGGTCGCGGTAGGAGCGCCGGCGGCTCTTGTAGATCAGCAGGCCGCCGGGGCAGTTCATCGGCTTCACCGCGTACGGCTGCTCGTCGATCTCGGTGAAGTACATGTTCTCTTTGTAGTTGTCCCAGTGGCCGCTGCGCTCCCAGAGCTCGCGGCGCAGGATGACCGGGGTGCTGATCTCCTCGTAGCCGGCGCGCACATGCTCGGCGCGCCAGTAGTCGATCATCGCGTTCCAGAGGCGCATGCCCTTGGGGTGGAAGAACGGGAAGCCGGGGCCCTCCTCGTGAAAGCTGAAGAGGTCGAGGTCCCGGCCGATGCGCCGGTGATCGCGCTGGCGAGCCAGCTCGAGCGCCTCAAGGTACGCCGCAAGTTCTTCCTTGCTCGGGAAGGCGGTGCCGTAGACGCGGGTGAGCATCTGGTTCTTCTCGTCGCCGCGCCAGTACGCGCCCGCGATGCTGGTGAGCTTGAAGGTCCCGCCGCCCAGCTTGTTGGTGCTCGGCAGGTGCGGGCCGCGACACAGGTCGACGAACTCGCCCTGGCGGTAGACGCTGATGGCAGGCACCTCGTCGCCGGTCGCCTCGGCCGCGGTGACGAGGTCCTCGATCAGCTCGACCTTGTATGGCTGGTCGAGCCCCGTGGGCAGGCCGGCGGGGCTGGTGCCCTTCTCGCCGGCGCCGAACACCGCGAGCGCCTCGTCCACCGGCAGCTCGAAGCGCTCCACCGGCAGGTTCTGGCTGACGATCTTGGCCATCTCCTTCTCGATGCGCGCGAAGTCGGCGTCGCTGATGGGCTCCGGCAGGTCGAGGTCGTAGTAGAAACCGTTCTCGATGGTCGGGCCGATGGCGTACTTGGCGCCCGGGAACAGCCGCGTGATGGCCTGCGCCATGATGTGCGAGGCGGAGTGGCGCTGGATGTCCACGGCGTCGGCGTCGTCGCCCTTGAGAGTGACGATGTCGAGACAGTCGCCGTCGTGGAGCGCAGCGGCAGCGTCAACCAGGAGGGTGACGTCCGGGTCGGCGACGGCGGTGACGCGGCCCGCGATGGCGGCTTTCGCCAGCCGCGGCCCGATGGCCGCCGCCGCGTCGCGCACGGTCGCGCCGTCGCCGAGTTCCAGAGGGGAGCCGTCGGGCAGGGTGACGTGGAGGGTCATGAGGGACCGGTCCTTTCATCTGTTCGCACCCGCGCACCTTGCGGGGGCTGTTGACCGATCGAGTCTACCGCATCTACTCATCGACACTTTCGTGAAGAGGAAGCGTGGTCTGCGCAGCACGATGGCAGGGTGCCGGTCGCGAGGCTCGCTCAAGCGCCGGCGCGCCAGTAGGTCTCGTTGATGAACGCGAATGTCTCGTCGTCGAACACTCCCATGGCCCATCCGCCGCGCTCGAACCCGCTCCGGCGGTCCTCATCCGAGGCGCCGCCGTTGCCCTGCATCACACCGTCTACGGTGATCTGCGTCATGGTTGTCAGCTTCATGCGTGTGGTCCTTTCGCTCGCGGTCGGCCTTCCGGCTGCGACCGCCTCAGCGATGCAAGCTCGGCCGATAGACGAGCTCCAGGGTGCGGCCGTCGAGCGTCCGGCTCTCGATGAGCTCGAGGTCGAAATCCGCCGCCCCCGCGAAGATCGGGTCCGCTCCGGTCTGGCCGGTGATGACCGGGAAGACCGTCACACGGACGCGGTCGACCAGGCCGGCGGCCATCAGCGCCCGGTTCATCGAGAGGCTGCCGTGTGAGCACAGCGGCACCGGCGACTCCTTCTTGAGCCGGGCTACGACGTCGACGGCGTCGCCGCTCACGACGGTCGCGTCCCACCCGTCGAGGGGTCCCTCCAGCGTGGTCGACGCCACCGTCGTCGGCAGGCTCCTCATCCGGCCGACCCAGGGATCGCCCACCTCCGGCAGCTCCGCGATCGAGGCCACCATGCGCACGAAGAGGCGGTAGGTGGTGGCCCCGAGGACCAGTCGCTGCTCCTCGCCGAACAGGGCGTAGCGGTGATCGAGCAACTCGGGACCTTGCTTGCCCCAGTAGCCACCCCAGTCCCCGCCGGCGGCAGTACCGTAGCCGTCGAGGCTGGAGAACACGTCCCACGTGTAGAGAGCGGTCATCTCGTTCTCCTTCGGTGCGTTGAAGCGCGCTCGCCGGCGACACGTCGGCCGGCCGCTCGCGCTTCGCCTTCCAGACCAACCTGATTCCCCGCCGGTCGTGGTAGCATCCGGCCCGCCGTGGTCGCCTCGCTCCTTGCCCTGCTCGCCAGCCTCTCGTGGGGCACCGCCGACTTCTGGGCCGGCCTCGAGGCGCGCAAGACCAACACCTGGACGTCCGCCCTGATCGGGCAGGGCGTCGCGGCGCTCGCGCTGGTCGCGGCGCTCGTCATCCTCGGGCCGGACGTTCCTCCGGCCGTCGCGCTGGTCCCAGCCGTGCTCGGCGGAGTCGCCGGCGGCGTGGGCGCACTGCTGCAGTACCGCGCCCTCGCCGTGCTCGACATGAGCGTCGCCTCACCGATCGTCGCGGGTGCGGTGCTCGTCCCGGTGCTGTGGGGCCTGGCACGCGGGGAGCAGCCCGGCGCCGCGCAGATCGCCGGCATGGCGATGACGCTGGTGGGGATCGTGGTGGTCTCGCGTGGGCCGTCGCCGTCGCGCGAAGAAAGCGGCGAGCAGGACGCGAGGCCCCGGCGGACGAGCCGTGCCGGCGTGCTCGTCGCGGTCGGCTCGGCCATCACGCTCGGCCTCGTGCTCGTCGCGTTCGACTACGGCGACGAGGCTGGCCCTTTGTGGACCGTCGCCGTCGCGCGCACGGTCGCGTGGATCGCGATCGCCCTCGCGGCAGGCGTCGCGCGGCCGTCCGCGCGGCCGCGCGGACGCGGGCTCGCGATCCTCGTCGGAGTGGGGCTCCTGGTCGCGACGGCCAACATCAGCTTCGCGTCGGCGACGACGATGGGCTTTCTGAGCCTCGTCGCCGTGCTCGGCTGGCTGAACCCGGCCGTGACCATCGTCTGGGCGCGGGCCGTGTTGCACGAGCGCATGCGGCCGCTGCAGATCGGCGCGGCCGCGCTCGTGTTCGCCGGCATCGTCTGCATCGCCCTCGGCTAGCACAGCGCGCGATCCGGGCCTGCCCGCAGCGCAAGACGCCCGGGACGACCTGAGCCGCCACGCAGCAACTGCGTCCGGCGGCTACTTCGCCGGCAGCGTGTCGACGAAGGCGAGGCTCAGCTCGACCCACTCGCGAAGGTGAGCCTCGGTAGCGATGCCGGGCGGGTCGACGTAGACGTACCCGCGCATGGGCCGTCCGCTGAAGTCCATGAGCCGCGCATGCGGCCGGCCGAGCGCCTCCTCGTACTCCTCCGGCCCGACGCGCAGCATCAACGTCTCGCTCTGCACGCCGGCGAACATGTTGCCGTGCGCCAGCAGGCAGAGGCCGCCGAACATCGGCTTCTCGTTCACGTCGTCGCGCACGGCGACCACGGCGCGCACGCGTTCGGCGAGCTGTTCGTCCCAGGCCATGACTGCATCCTTCCCGCCCGGCGTCCATCGTTCCTCCGTAGCCGTGAGCGTGACGCGTCGCGTCGCGGGAACACAGATGACGACAAGGTTGACGCAGTCGCCGAGCACGTGGCCGCCGACCCTACCGAATGGAGGAACCCATGACCGATGAAGCACGCCTCGAGGAGCTCGGCTCCGGCCTGGCGCCCGTCACCGACGGCTGGTTCGTCGTGAACACCCGCGACGCCGCATGGCGGGCACACCCCGAGTTCGGCGCCCGCTGCAACTTCGAGCTGCACCAGGTGCTGGTCGAGGACCGCGCCGACCTCGCCCCGGCGCGGTTCCCGCAGATCGGCGTGAACCTCGACGTGGTCTTGCCGGGACAGCCTGCGTCGCTGTACCACGCCGAGACCGAGCAGGAGGACTTCCTCGTCCTGGCCGGTGAGTGCGTCGCCATCCTCGAGGGCGAGGAGCGCCGGTTGCGGGCCTGGGACTTCGTGCACTGCCCGCCGGGCACGCACCACGTGTTCGTCGGCGCCGGCGACGGGCCGTGCGCGATCCTCATGCTCGGCGCACGGCCGAACGGCGGCATCGAGTATCCGCGCTCGGAGGAGGCGCTCAAGTACGGCGCCGGTGTGGAGACGCCGACGGACTCGCCGGCCGAGGCGTACGCCGGCCGCGGCGCCTGGAGGCCGAGCCGACCTGAGCACTGGGACGAGCTGCCGTGGGCGAAGGACTGAGCCGGTCCGCCTCCCGAGTCGCCGCCGCAGAACGGCAACGTCTGTCGCCGTGGGGTGGCCTCATCGCTCGCCCGAGGCACAGACTAAGGTCCTCGTTCGCCGGGTAGACGCTGGGCACCAGTCCGCCGGCGAATGGAGGGTGACCACGAACGCCAAGACGCCAGGCGCGGAGCTCGTCCGCACCACGCCCTTCCACGAGCGCACCTCGGCCCTGAACCAGACCGGGCTCTGGAGCCACTGGTCCAACTGTCTCGCGGCCGAGCGCTACCAGCTCAGCGACAAGGCCGAGTACTTCGCGGTGCGCAGCTCGGCCGGGGTCTTCGACACGAGCCCCCTGCACAAGTACTGGCTCAGGGGGCGCGACGCCGAGAGCTTCCTGGCCGGAGTGCTCGCCCGTGACATCCGCAGCGTGCGCGCCGGGCAGCGCCCAGTACACGTGCTGGCTCGACGAGCGCGGCTTCGTCGTCGAGGACGGGGTCATCCTCCACCCGACGCCGGGACGAGTACCTGCTGACCAGCGCCGAGCCCAACCTGGGCTGGTTCGCCGACCGCGTCGGGCGTCTGGACGTGGGCATCGAGGAGGTCAGCGACGAGATGGGCGCGCTCGCGTTGCAGGGGCCGCGATCGCGCGAAGTCCTCTCGCTGCTGATGCCGCAGGTCGAGCGTCTGCCGTACTTCGGCGTCGCCAGAGGCAAGGTCGGCGGCGCCGAGGTGCTCGTGAGCCGCACCGGCTTCACCGGCGACCTCGGCTACGAGCTCTGGGTCGGCGCCGCCGACGCGCTCCCCGTCTGGGATGCGCTATGGGAGCGCGCGCAGGGGTTACGGCGTCCAGCCGTTCGGCCTCGCGGCGCTGCGCATGCTGCGCATCGAGGCCGGGATGCTCATGCTGGACGCCGACTTCGACTCCAGCCGCTACGCCTGGAACGACGCGCACCGCTCCACCCCCGTCGAGCTGGGCTGGGGCTGGATGTTCCGCGACCTCGAAGGACGACGACCGCGCCTTCATCGGGCGCAGGGCGCTGGAGCGCGAGCTGGCGGAGCAGACCTCGCGCTGGACCCTGCGCGGCCTGGTCGTCGACTGGCAGGACTACGACCGCGTGTACACCGCGGCCGGCCTCGTGCCGCCCAAGGACCACACGCCCGTCGTCGAGGATCGCATGGTCTACGACGACGGCCACCGGCGCGTCGGCTACGCCACGAGCTTCATGTACTCCCCCGTGCTGCAGCGCCACATCGCACTCGCCCGCGTCCGCCCCGACCTGGCCGAGCCCGGCACACGCGTCAGGCTCGAGGTCACCGTCGACCATCACTACGAGCAGGTCGCCGCGCACGTCGCCCGGCTGCCGCTCTTCAACCCCGAGCGAAAGACGGCGTGAGATGACCGAGCACTCCTACGACGCCATCGTCGTCGGCGGCGGCCACAACGGCCTCGTCAACGGCGCCTACCTGGCCAAGGCCGGCCTGCGGACCCTGATCCTGGAGCGGCGCCACCTCGTCGGCGGCGCCGCCATCACCGAGGAGCTGCGCCCCGGCTTCTCGTTCACCACCTTCTCGTACGCGCTCTCGCTGCTGCGCCCGCGCATCGTCCAGGACCTGCAGCTGACCAAGCACGGGTTCCTGCCGCTGCTCATGTCGTCCCGGTTCGCGCCCGCGGAGGACGGCGACTACCTGTGGATGACCAAGGACCACGACCGCAACCTGCGCGAGATCGCCCGGCACAACGCCGCACGACGCCGACGCCTACGAGCAGTACAGCCACGACCTGGGCATGGTCGTGCGGGCGCTCAAGCCGCTGCTGGACGAGGCGCCGCCCGACCTCTTCAGCGACGACCCGGAGGAGCTGCTGGCGCTCGCCGGCCTCGGGCGGCGCTTCCGCGAGCCTGGACAAGCGCACGCTGCACAACGCCGTGCGCCTGCTCACGGGCAGCGCCGCCGACTTCCTGGACGACTACTTCGAGTCCGAGCTCCTCAAGGGCTACCTTTCGAGCTCGAGCATCATCGGGACGAAGGTGGGGCCGCGCTCGCAGGGGTCCGGGCTCGTGCTGCTCTACCACTCGCTGGGCGAGCACGACGGCGAGTCCGGCGCCTGGGCCTTCCACAAGCGCGGCAACGGCGGGTTCACCCAGGTGCTGGCGCGCGCGGCGCAGGCGTTCGGCGCCGAGATCCGCCTGGAGGCGCCGGTCGAGCGCGTCATCACGAAGGACGGCCGGGCCACCGGCGTGGCCCTTGCCGACGGCACCGAGTTCCACGCCGGCGTCGTCGTGAGCGCCCTGGACCCGCGCCGCACCTTCCTCGAACTGGTCGAGCCGCGCGAGCTGCCCGACGACCTGGTCGAGGACATCCGGCGCCTCAAGTTCCAGGGCGTGTCGTCCAAGGTCAACTTCGCGCTGGATGGGCTGCCCGAGTACCCGGCGCTGCCGGGCCGCGAGGACATCTACCGCGGCTTCCTCAACATCGGCCCGTCCATCGACTACGTCGAACGGGCCTTCGACGAGGCCAAGTACGGCTGGTACAGCTCGCGGCCCTACATCGACGGCGCCATCCAGAGCACGATCGACCCCGACATGGCGCCGCCCGGCAAGCACGTCATGTCGTGCTTCGTCCAGTACACCCCCTACAAGCTGCGCGAGAGCGACTGGGACGCCGAGAAGCAGCGCCTGGGCGACACCGTGCAGCGCACGCTCGAGTCGTTCTTCCCGGGGTTCGGCGACCTCGTGCTGCAGCGCGAGGTCGTCACGCCGCTCGACATCGAGCGCACGACGGGGCTCACCGAGGGCAACATCTTCGCCGGCGAGTTCCTGGCGCCGCAGATGTTCTTCTTCCGCCCGGCGCCCGGCTGGTCGCAGTACCGCACGCCCATCGAGGGCTACTACCAGTGCGGCTCGGGCACGCATCCCGGCGGCTGCGTGATGGGTGCGCCCGGCATGCTGGCGGCGGAGCGGATCCTCAAGGACCGGGCGAAGGTCCGGCCGGCCTGACCCACATCCGAGTGCACCGGAGGAACCGATGACCGATGAAGCACGCCTTGAAGCACTCGAGTCCGGCATGGCGCCGGTCACCGAGGGCTGGTTCGTGGCGGCGCGGTCACTTCGCGGCGGTGAAGCTCAGAGCGCGCCGAGCCGCCGAGCGGCGAAAAGGCGCGCGTGCAGTTCGTGCTCGCCGGCGCCGGCGGCGACGCAGTCGTCCGCGCCGGCGGCGAACGCCTCGTCCATATCATCCTGGCTGGGAGCGAGAAGGATGATGTACGGCTTGCCGTGGCGGCGGCGGGCCTTGACCTGCCGGCAGAGCTCGGGCCCGCCCACTCCCGGCAGATCCCAGTCCACCACGGCGAGCCCGGGGGCGTCGTCGCCGAGCAGGATCTCCACGGCCTGCCTGCAATCTCCCGATTCCACCGGCTCGAGGCCGAGAGCGCTCAGGTCGTGCGCGACCTCACGAAGGGCGTATCTGGAACCGGCGTCGCCGTGCGCGATCAGCAGTCTCACATCTCCCCCATCGGTCCGCCGCACACCGGCACGGCGCTCTCTCCTCGGGAGGAATCTTCGGCGCTCGGCGCCGCCGCCGCGATGGAACACCCGCCTACCGCGGCGGCTCCACCGGCTTGAAGCGCTTCTGCGCGCTCACGACCTCGCGCAGCGCCTCCTGCAGGCTGGCGCGCGTGAGCGGCGGCAGCGTCCACGTCTCGATGATGTTGTCCACTGGGCGCCCGTTGCGCATGCGGTTGGCGTGATGGCGGAGCTGCAGGTGCTGCATGCCGGCGAACGCCTCGCGCAGCACTCGCTCTGACTCCACGCTCTCGCCGACCACGTCGCGCACCGCGATGAGCCGCTCGAGCGTGGACGCCGCCGTGATGCCGGAGGCGAAGGCGTAGTAGCGAGCGAGGTTCTGGATGGGCACGAGCCCGTTCTTCTTGATGTCGATGCTGCCCTCCATCTTGCCGCGGAAGCCGAGCGGCGGCCTGACCCTGGTGCCCAGCTTGACCAGGCCGCTCAGGAAGCCCCTGTGCTCGGGCACCTGGCGCAGCACATCGGTGAGCACCTTGTCCACGTAGAGCTCGCCGGCGATCTGCCGGTAGTCGAAGGCGACGCTGGCGCGCGCGAGGCGGTCGAGGTCCTTGCCGTCCAGGCAGTCCTCGAAGACCGCCCGCCAGCGCGAGAGCGGCATGCGCCACTCGGCGCGCCGAGCCAGCACGCCGTGAGGGTCAGCCGGCAGGCCGCAGCTCTCGACACCGGCGTTGACGGCGCGCGCCAGGTCGCGGAAGTAATCCGGCGCGCGCGGGTCGTCGGTGTCCTCGTAGGCGAGGCCGTTGTCCTGGTCGGACGCCACCGTGAGCTCCGAGCGCGCGGCGCTGCCGAAGGCGAGCCAGGCGAAGGGGACGGGCGGCTCGCCCATACGCTCCATGGCCAGCTCCAGGAACCGCGCCGTGAGCGTGTCGTGAAGCACGGTGAGCACCCGTGTCACTGATGGGGCGTCCATGTGCGCCGTCATGAGGTCGAGGAACAGCTGCGGGATGTCGGCGGCCGCCTTGATCACGTCCTGCTCGGTGCGTGCCGCCATGATCTCGCGGCGCAGCGCGAACGGGCTCCGCGACTCGAGGGTCATCAGGCTGCTGGCGGACAGGATGCCCACCACCTCGCCGTCGTTGTCGAGCACGGGCATGTGGTTCACGCCCGACGCCATCATCGCGATGCTGGCCTCGGGCGCCAGCACCTGGGCGCCGATGGTGTGGACCGGCGACGACATGATCTCGGTGACCGGCGCGTGGCGCGAGACGCCAGCGACGACGACCTTGTTGCGCAGGTCGACGTCGGTGACGATGCCCTGGACGCCGCCGTCCCTGGTGCGCACGAGGATCGCCGAGCGCTTCTCGGCGATCATGATCTTCGCCGCCTCCTGCGCCGTCGTCTCCGGGGTGCAGAAGAGCGGCTTGCTGCGCGTGACAGACGTGACCGGGAGCGTGCGCACGTCGGGCAGCGCCCGCATGGTCCCCGCGGCCTGCAGCAGGCGCTCGCGCCCGTTGACCGCCATCCATGTCACGCCCGCAGGATGCGTGAGCAACGCCATGGCGGCGTCGCGCGGGAGGCAGTACAGCAGTGAGTCCTCTCGCGCCCGCACCGTGAACTCGGGCGCGAGACCGGTGAGCAGTGTCGGGTGCCCCAGCACCTCACCGGCCGGGACGACGGCGACGTAGGCATCCTTGTGGATCAGCTCGAGTGTGCCCAGGCGCACCACGTACAGCTCCTCGCCGGGCGGCCCGCCCTCGACCAGGATCGCCTCACCGGCCGGGACGGCGCGCTCGCGCACCGTGCCGGCGACCTCGCGGAGCTCGTCCTCCGACAGGCTCTCGAACGGCGCGACGCGGCTCAGGAACTTGACCCTGTCGGCCACGCGTGCCGGATCTGCGACGCTCGGCATGCCGCCTCCTTAGCTGACCGCCCGCCGGACGAGGGCGCGCTCCTCGAGGTGGCGCAGGCTCTCGATGACGTCGGCTTCGTTCTTGTGCTCCAGCACCACCATCGCACCGTGGGCGCGGGCGAGCTCCATGACGGGCGCCGCGTCGATGACGCCGCGCCCCAGCGGCAGGTGCTGGTCCCCGCCCACGTGGCCTTCGTTGTCGTGCAGGTGCACGTGCCGAAGTTTGTAGTGCCCGTCATGGAGCCACTGCTCCAGTGTGCCCGTGACCGCGGCGTGACCCACGTCCAGCGACAGTCCCAGTCCCTTGAGGTCCAGGTCGCCGGGGGCGCGGAAGTGCGTGTGCCGGACGAACGGCAGGTTCTCCACGGCGATGATGACGCCGGACTCGTCCTGCAGCCGCGCGAGGTCGTCGAACGAGCTCTCCAGCGCGCGCACCACCTTGGGGTCCCAGCCCTTCCAGCGGCGTTGCAGGTCCGGGTGCACCACGTACACGCGCGCCCCGAGCTCGCCGGCCACCGCGAGCTGCCGGCGATGCTCGTCGAGCGCCTTGCGGTGCTCGCGCCCCGAGCGGCTGCCGAACTGGAAGTGCAGAAATGGCCCGTGGACGCTGAACGGCAGGCCGGACAGCTCGATGACCCGGGCGTTCGCGGCGTGAAGCAGGCTGTGCGTGCCCATCGAGAGGATCTCGGCGGCCGAAGCGATCTCGGCGATGCGCAGCAGCGCCGCCGCGAGCGAGAAGTTCGCGTAGGCGCCGGTCGAGATCCCGATGTCGGCGTAGATGGGCACCGGAGAGAAGTATCCCACGCCGCGCCTCTTCCGGCGTCACTTCCTCCGCGTCACTCGGGGAGGAGCACAGCCTCCAGTACGGTGCTGGGGCCGGCGATCGCCGTGTCCGGCCCGGCCGTCCTGGCCCGCCGGAGAGCCTCGCGGGCCTCTTCGATCAGCTCGCCGGCGGATTCCGCCCTGCCTGTGGCTCCGCCCAGCGAGACGGTCACCGCGAGCGCAGCGCCCTCGAACCTGAACGGCATGGTGGAGGCGACCCGACGCACGCGCCTCAGCACGTCGGCGACATCGTCCTCCGTGGTCCTCGAGATGACGATCAGGAACTCCTCACCGTGGAGGCGCCCGAGCGCGTCGTAGGGGCGGAGTTGCGGGCGCACGCGCCCCACCAGGTCGCCCACCACGGCGTCGCCGGCCTGGCGCCCGTGGGTCTCGTTGACGCGGGCGAGGCCGTCGACGTCCAAGATCCCGATGCTGAGGTCGGCGTGCTCCCGGCGCGCCCGCGCCAGCTCGGCGTCCAGAAGCTGCACGGCCGCCTCAGGCCCGAGGACCCCCTCCAGCTCGACGGAGCGGCCGCCGCACATCTCCTCACGGCCCCACGGGAGCTCGACCACGCGGCGAGCCATCTCGACCCGCGCCTGCAGTTCCCTGGCGCTGACCGGCGTGCGCACGCAGTCGTGCGCGCCGGCGGCGAGCCCCCGCTGGACCTCTTCGTGGTGTGCCGACCCTGCCAGCAGCACGATGTACGGCGGGTCGACGATGTGGAAGTCGCGGACCAGACGGCACAGCTCGGGCCCCTCGATGCGCGGGAGATCCCAGTCGACGACGGCCACACGCGGCGGCTCGTCGGCGAGGAGCGCCTCGAGGGCTTCGGGCCCGTCGGCCACCTCGCGAAGCTGCAAGTCCAGCGCGTCCAGCGATGTCGCCAGACTGCGCCGGGCCCCCTCCTTCCCATGGGCGATGAGCACGTCCATCCCGATCCCCCGCCCCCCGTTCCGGCTCGCGCCGGACGCCGAAGCCTGCACCACAGAGAATCGGACCCGCAGTTCCCGCTGCCCATGAGGACGGAGACCCAGCGAGTCGCTCCCGCGGCCGGCGCAGGCTCGCTCCCGCCGCGGGAGCGTACAGCCCCGGCCGCAAGGAGCGTAGCCGGGGCTGACAGCGCCGCCCCCGACGCGGCGCGCTGCGGACGGCGGTCCCGCCGGGGCCGCCGTCCGCCGGATGACTGAGATGCGTCAGCGACTGGAGCTGAACGGGCCGAACTCGCGCACGCCCTGCTTCGTCTGTGGCTGTGTGCCGACCGGATCGAGCGTCGTCCCCTCGACCTGATGCACACGTCCCGCGAGGAAGGCATGCGGATAGCCGCCGTTCTGCAGCGTTCGCATCTGCGCGTGGCGGAACACCGGGCTGTCGGGCGCCGGCGCCGACACGGGCTGGACGAACGGCGCCGACACGCCCGCTCCGCCCGAGGTCGTGATGGTGGTCTGCGGCTGGTTGATGGCCCAGATGACGACGGCTGCGATCGCGATGGTGATGATGACCGCGAAGACCGGCATCAGCGACACGTGGTGGTGCACCTGGGGCCTGTGGGCGATGGTGTTGCTCATGGTGTGCTCCCTTCAGTTCGGCTGTGGCTGCCCCGCCACGCCCTCAGTGTGGACCTGGAGCGGCCACGGCTCTTCACCCCTTCCGGGTGAACTGCAACCCGTAGACCGTCCGCACCCGTTCATGCCGGGCTTGAGGCCTGCCGATGCAGGGGACTGAGGGCGAGATGACCGAGCAGACACCACACGACGAGCAGGCGCCGCCGGCGCTGCAGCCGCTCGAGCCGGCGCGGCCGGCGCGCGCAGCGCGCCCGCGGGGCGGCGGCCTGTCGCTCGCACTCTCCGCCCACCGCCCGGAGCCAAGGCCGGCCACCTCGTCCTGGACCCGCACCTGGCAGTGGGTCGTCGCGGCCGGCGTCACCGTCCTCCTCGCCTGGCTCACGTACTCGCGAGGAGGCTGGGTCCCCGTGCTCTCGGCGTTCGACCTCGGCGTGCACGAGTTCGGCCATCTGCTCACCGCCTGGGCGCCGGCGCTGCTGTGCTCGTTCGCCGGCTCGGCCGCGCAGGTCGCGGCGCCCCTCCTGCTCGGCGCCTACTTCTGGTGGCGGCGCGACCAGCTTGCCGTGATCCTCATGGTCGCCTGGGCGGCCGAGAACCTGCACAACGTCTCCGTGTACATCGGCGACGCGCAGGTCATGATCCTGCCGCTGTTCGGCGACGACGGGTCGGGCGCGGGCCACGACTGGCACAACATCCTCGGGGCGCTGAACACGCTCGCGGCGACGGACCAGATCGCGCTCGTGGTCAGGACTGCCTCCGTGATCCTCTTCGTCCTCGCGCTGGGGCTCGCTGCGCTGGGCTTCTCCAGAGCCCGACGCGCCTAGACGCATACTCTCGCCAGCGACGGGTACATCCGCCACGACAAGAGGGGAAGGAGGCGAGGTGGGCTGGCTCGAGAGGATCATCGACGCTGGGCGTGAGTACCGCTACCCGCTGCCCGATATCGCCGACGGCCTGTTCCTCGACCGGGGCTCCGTACGCGCCAAGACCACGCAGTTCTGGGTCCAGCTCGTGCTGGCGAGCTTCATCGCCGCCGGCGGCGTGGTGAGCAACTCCACACCGGCGGTGATCGGCGCCATGATCATCGCACCGCTGGCGACGCCGATCTATGGACTGGCGCTCGCGGCCGTCGCCGGCGACCACCGGGCGCTGCGCTCGTCACTGCTGCTCCTCCTCAGCGGCATCGCCGTGAACATCATGATCGGCGTAGGAGTCGCCTGGCTCACCGTCGAGCGCCTGCCGCTCGGTACCAACCCCCAGGTCGTCGGCCGCACTTCGGCGACCCTGCTCGACCTCGGGATAGCCGTCGCGGTCGGCATAGCCGGCTCGTTTGCTCTGGTGCGTCGCGACGTCGCCAACATCCTCGCCGGCGTCGCCATCGCCATCTCGCTGGTCCCCGTGCTCGGGGTCGTCGGCATCACACTGGGAGGCCGTCGCTTCGACCTCGCCGCGGGCGCCGCCATCCTCTTTCTGACGAACGCCGCGGCGATCCTCGTGGCCGGCGTGGTCGTCTTCACCGCCGCCGGCTACCGGCTCGAGGCTCACGTCACCGACGAACGCGCCGGGCACCGCGCCCGCGTGTGGATCGTCGTCCTGCTCGTCGTGCTCATCGCGCCGCTCGGGTACCAGTCGCTCAGCACCTGGCGCTACGAAGTGTGGACGAAGCGCGCGGAGGCGACCACCCAGAGCTGGCTCAAGGGGTCGGATTGGCGTCTGCAGGACGTGACCGTCGCCGGGAGCGAGATCCACATCGACGTGGTGGGCTCGGGAGCGAGCCCACCGGTCGGTACTCTCAGCAAGGAACTGCGCACTCACATCCCGGCGAAGGTCCCGATCAAACTGCTCGAGGAGAGCGGCGCCACGACGGACCTGTAGAGGCGGTCGGCAGGCGGCCGGTGTCAGCCGGCGGCCCACTCCATGGCGGCGGGCAGGTCGGCGACCTCGAAGAGGCGCATGCGCCCGGGCATCATCCAGCCGAACCCCTTGACGAGGTGCCGCACCCAATCCTTGTCGGTGACCACGGCGCAGCGCTCCCACTTGCCGAGGTGCCCCAGGCCGATCTCGGCGTCCTCCCAGGCGGCTCCGGCGGAGTACCCGGTGAACTCCGGCCCCATGACGTACACGCAACGCACCTTGCCGCCGGCCGCGAGGAGCTCGTCCAGCGCCGGCTTGAGCACCTGCTTGTAGTCGTCGGCGTGCACCTCGCCGACGGCCTTGAACGCCAGGACGCCCTCAGGCGCACCCTGCATGAGCTCGATCATCGTCCGCCTCCTCAGCCGTCGGTCAGCAGGGTCTGCACCCGCATCATGTAGTCGTTGAGGTTGGCCGCGTACTCGGGCGAGCCGTCGATGCGCACCATGCCCTCCTCCACGCCCTCAACGAACTCGACGTCCTTGTTCATCACGGCCAAGGCGCCGTCCACGCCGTTGAAACGCATGTGCACGAACGGGCGGCGGCGCTGGTACACGCCCCGCCCGGCCTTTGTCTGGCCGCCGCGCACGCGCAGGTACGCGGCGATGCCCTCCGGCTCGACCGAGAACTGGTAGATACGGTCGGGCTGCTTGCTCGTCCAGCGCTCCATGCCAGGGTCGCCGCCCTTGTTGTACTGGCTCAGGGCGGTCGTGATCATGTAGAGCGTCAGCTTGAGCTTGAGGCGCCGCTTGGCCGGGTCTGTGGGCTGCGCGCTCGGCAGCATCAGCTTCAAGCTCAGGAGGAGTTGCAGCACCTTGGCGAGCAGCGCCGGGTGGTTGTAGCCGCGGATCGACGGCAGCACCGTCTTGCCGGCGAAGAAATCGCAGAGCTTGCCGAGGGACGCGAAGGTGAACGTGATGTCAGGCTCTTTGCCCAGTCCATCGGCATCCCAGAAGCCCTGCTCCGTGCGCACGGTCCCGTTCTCGAACCAGAGGTAGGCGCCGACCGCGCGCGGCTGGTTCCTGGCCACGAACTGGACGACGGCGTCGACGTGCTTGAAGCGCCTGGATGTGGCCGGGTCGTCCTCGAGCATGACCTTGACGCACGGCAGCGCCGCGCGCAGGAACAGGCGGGCGCGCAGGTACTCGCGGCTGCGCGCCTGCGGGAGCTCGTTGGCCGGCGGCCTGGTGACGACGGCCATCAGAACTCGTCCTCCCAGTCCTCGTCGGCCTCGAACTCCCGGTGCAGCAGCTCGCGCACCAGGCCGACGATGCCGTCGCCGTCGATGCAGTAGTGGCTGTAGAGATCCTCGGGGTAGCCGACCTCGCTGTAGCAGTCCGGCAGGCCCGTCTTGGCGAACGCGCAGCCCTTGCCGCTGGCGGCGATGACGTCGGCCACCGCGCTGCCCAGCCCGCCGATGATGTTGTGCTCCTCCACGCAGAGGATGCGCCGCGTCTCGAGGACGGCCTGCAGGATGGCCTCCTCGTCGATAGGCTTGATGGTGTGCACGTCGAGCACGCGGACGCTGATGCCGTCCTGGTCCTTGAGCAGCTTGGCGGCCTCGGCGGCGTGGTAGACGGCGACGCCGCAGGCGATGACGGTGATGTCGGTGCCCTCGCTCACCGTCACCGCCTTGCCGAGCTCGAAGCCGTAGTCGTCGTTCTCGTAGTGTGTGGGCTCGAAGCCCCGGCCCAGACGGATGTACACCGGGCCGGGGTGCTCGACGGCGGCGCGCACCGCGCAGGCCGTCTCCCAGCCGTCGGCCGGCACGATCAGCGTCATGTTGGCCAGCGAGCGCTGTATGGCGATGTCCTCGGTGCAGTGATGCGTGGTGCCGGCCTGCCCGAAGCTCACGCCGCCGTGGGTGGCGATGATCTTGACGTCGAGGTTCTGGTAACAGATGTCGGTACGCACCTGCTCGAGCGCGCGCATGCTGGCGAACGCGCTCATGGTGCTCACGAACGGCAGGAGGCCGCTCTTGGCCATGCCTGCGGCCACACCGAAGAGGTTCTGCTCGGCGATGCCGACGTTGTACACGCGCTGCGGGAACTTGTCCTGGAAGACGCCGATCTTGGTGCTCCTGGCGAGATCGGCGGTCAGCGCCACGATGCGCGGGTCGGCCTCGGCCAGGTCACAGAGGACGCGCCCGTAGATCTCGGCCTGCGTCAGCGCGTTGGCGTCGTAGACGTTCCAGGTGGTGCCGGTGACCTCGGTCATGACACACCTCCCGCGGCCGGCGAGGCTGCGACGCCGGCCTCGCCCCCGCTCATGATCGACGCCTTGGCCTTGGCGGCGAGCTCCGAGTCGATGGAGCCGTAGTGCCACTTGACCTCGGCCTCCATGAAGTCGACGCCCTTGCCCTTGACGGTCTCGCAGATGATGACGGTGGGCGCCCCCTGCATCGCCAGGGCGCCCTCTATGGCCTCTCCGATCTGGGCGAAGTCGTGGCCGTCGATCTGGCGGACCTGCCAGCCGAAGGCGGCCCACTTGTCGGCCAGCGGCTCGAGGCTCATCACGTCCTCAGTGCGGCCGTCGATCATCATCTGGTTGCGGTCGACGAACGCGGTGAGGTTGTCGGCCTTGAAATGGGAGGCGGCCATGGCCGCCTCCCACACGGAGCCCTCGTCACACTCGCCGTCGCCGAGCATGCAGTACGTGCGCCAGGCCTGCTTCTGGAACCTGGCGCCCAGCGCCATGCCCAGCGCCATCGAGAGGCCGTGCCCCAACGAGCCGGTGCTGGCGTCCACGCCCTTGACCTTGTTGCCGTCCAGGTGCATCCCGAAGGGACTCTTGAAATGGTTGAACTCCTTGAGCAGTTCGCCGTCGAAGTAGCCCTTGTCGGCGAGCACGCAGGAGAGCCCCAGACCCCCGTGCCCTTTGCTGAGCACGAACCGGTCGCGGTCCGGCCAGTCGGGCTCCTCCGGACGCACGTTCAGGTAGTGGTAGTACAGCGCCGTCAGCACGTCGGCCATGCTGAGCGACCCGCCGATGTGCGCGCCGCCGGCCCACACGGTGACATCCACCATGTCGCAGCGCAGCTTCTGGGCCTTGTCCTGCAGCTTCCTGATCTCCTCCGCTGAGAGCGGCATCAGCTCACCCCCTGCCCTTCAGGGCTCTTCTCCAGTGCGGCGAACGCGTCGTCGGCGATCGCCAGGGTCCGGTCGAGGTCGTCCTGCGTGTGCGCGCAGCTCATGAACCAGTTGTGGTGCGAGGTGAAGTAGGCGCCGCGGCGGGTGCACTCCGCGCACCAGCGCTGGTGGAGCATCATGCTCGGGTCGTCGGTGAGCCGCAGGTACGGCATGCTCGGCACGCCGGTCACCCGCAGCTCGTAGCCGTGCCTCTCGGCGAGCCGCTGCAGGCCGGAGGTGAGCGCCCGCCCGTACTTCTGCATCCTGGCGGGCGCCTCCTGACGCTCCAGCTCGGCGAGGCAGGCCAGGCCGGCCGCCATGGGCACGGCCTGGTACCAGTAGCTCCCCGTGTAGAACACCTGGGCGGCGGCGCTCTTCATCGCCTCGGTGCCCACGAGCGCCGAGATCGGGTAGCCGTTGCCGATGGCCTTGCAGTAGCACGCCAGGTCCGGGGTAAAGCCGAAGAAGTCGGCGGAACCCCGCAGGCTGAGCCGGAACCCGCAGCGCACATCGTCGACGATGAGCACCACGCCGTGCTTGTCGCACAGCTCGCGGATGCGCCGCCAGTAGCCGTCCGCCGGCAGCTCGCTGTCGGCGAAGGTCGGGTGGTGGTAGGGCGTGGCGATGAACCCGGCGACCTGGCCCGCGTGCTCCTCGAGCACGCGCTCGAAGGCCGCCGTGTCGTTCCACGGGACGCGCACGAAGCCGGCCACGTCGCCGGCGATCACGCCGTGGTGGCCGAGCCCCTGCATCCACGGCGCCACGCCGTGGTAGCCGCCCTCGATGGCGACGACGAGAGGGCGGCCGGTGGCCGCCCGGGCGACCATCGTCGCGTAGTTGGTCTGGTCGCCGCCGTTCTTGGCGAAGAACGCCCAGTCGGCGCCTGCGATCATCGAGGTGAGCTTCTCCGCCAGCTCGATCGACACCGGCGCCGGCAGGCCGAGCGTGTCTCCCAGCTTCCGCTGCTTGGCCGCGGCGTCGTGCACGACCTTGTTGTCGTAGCCCAGGACCATGGGCCCGTAGGCGCACATGTAGTCGATGAAGTCGTTGCCGTCGGCGTCGGTGAAGTGCGCCTTCTTGCCGCTCCGGGCGAAGAACGGGTAGGCCGCCGGCGGCACCAGCGGCGCCGGGCTGAAGTGCCCGGGGATGCCGCACGGGATGACCTTGGCGGCGCGCACGAAGAGTTCCTGCGAGCGGGCGAACGAGTAGGTGTCCATGGCGTTCGCGCTCTCCTTCAGCCGGCGACAGCGGTCGGTTTGGCGGTCTTGCCGGCCGGCGCAGCTTCGCCGGCCGGCTGCAGGTACTTGCCCACCCGGTCGAGCACCAGCGCCAGAGTGTCGACCATGGCGACGCGGCCCCAGATCTGCACGTCGCCGGTGACGGCGGCCACGAACGTGTCGAGCTTGCCGGCCAGGAAGTCGTTGGCCGTCTGCAGGTCCTTGAGCAGCACGAGCGCGCTCGGATGAGTGAGCTCGCCCTTGACCGGCAGCACGCCCGAGGCCCCGCACACAAGACTCACGGCGGGACCCTCCGGCAGCACCTTGATGACGATCGTGCCGCGCGAGAGCCCGTGGCGCAGCGGCACGCATTCAGGGTCGTGACCCAGGAGCACCGGCACCGCAAACGCCGCTGTGTTGAGTGTCAGCAGCGTGTTCATCGCCAGGTACCCGGGGTGTGAGAGCAGCTCGTCGGTCGGCGTGAGGTAGTACCCCATCCGGTCGGTGAGCTCCGAGAACTGCTTCATCAGGAACCCGAGATGGTTGAAGCCCCAGTACGGGATGGGCTGGCCCTTGCCGTCGAACATCTTGTTGAGGTGCGAAGCCGAGGTGAACGCGAGCCGCACCGTGGGGCCCGCGCCGGAGGCGCGGGCCTCTCCCGACTCGTCCTTCCTGTGGACGGGGCCCACGGTGCACGCGCCGTGGTCGAACGTGACCGCCGTCCCCGGCCCGTTGGCGACCGTGAACCGTACCGTGAGGTGCGTGTCGGCGACGAGCGCCTGCATCTCCGCGTCGTCGCGGACCACGTCCTCCAGGTTGGGCAGCACGGCGAACAGGTTGAGACGCGCGCGAACGTCCTCGAAGCTCATCTGGCTCCTCCCTGACGGCTCATGTCGATGACTCGCTTCTCGCCCGCGCCGCCGCGGGCCGCCGGCTCGCCCTCACGCAGAGGGCGGGCGAGCGCCGCGAAGTGGCGGGCGACCACGTCGATGTGCTCGTGCGCGCGATCGTCGTCGCGCAGCATCAGCCACTGGAGCACCGTGCCGTCGACCGTCACAGCGAGAAAGCGGGCGAGCTTGTCGGTCGGCTCGGTCCAGACGCAGCCGGCGATCTCGGCCGCCATCCTGAGGAACTCGGCGGCCACGATCTCGTTGTCCTCGTAGCAGCGCTGCGCGATGCCGCTGAGGTCGTCGTCGCGCAGCGCGTACAGGGGCAGCTCGTAGGTGAGCTGGTGGATGTCGGGGTGCGCGGCCGCGTCGGCGAGGAGTGTGGTGAGCGCAGTGGAGACGACCGCGTAGACGTCCCCATGCAGCCCGTCGGCCAGCGAGAGCATGGCCGTGAAGCGCCGCCGGAACTGCTGGGCCACCTCGAGCATCAGTTCCTGCTTGGAGGTGAAGCAGTAGTGGAAGAAGCCGTTGGGCATGCCCGCCTCGGCACAGATGGCGCGGGTGGTGGCCGCGGCGATGCCCTCGCGCTCCATGACCCTCATGGCCGCCTCCACCAGCGCCTGCCGGCGCTCCTGGACGGGGATGCGTCTGCTCGCCAACCCGGCTCCTCGCGCCGCGGGGCCCCTTCACCGGCGCAGTGTACATCCGAATTGGTCACTTGTCCAAGTCAATTGAACAGCCCAAGGTGCGCGGCCGACGACGCCACGGGCGGCACTACGCCACGTGCGGCATGCCGTCATGCCGCCCAAGGCCACCCGCTGTCGTGCAACTACATCTTGGCGGTCGTTGTGCCTACATTTGAGCGGCCGCCGGCTCTGGACACCGCCGGGCACGATCATGCCCGCGAGGCCGCTGCCTGGTCGGGAGGTTGCGCGGCCCGGCGACGGGCGCCTCTGGTGCGGGGCGCCCGCCGCCGGGCCGTCTCCTGGGGAGCGGCGGGAAGGGGTCCACCGCCCCCCGGACTTCACATGCCGATGCCGGCTACGCCGCGCGGCGCTCCCTGTCCTCGGCTGAGATGCTCGAGGGCCGCTCGCCGATGTCCGGAGTCGTCGACTCGTACCTGCGACCGCTGCCCGCGCGCTCGGCGGTCTCGCGGACGCCGTAGACGGCCAGTCCGTAGATCGCCATGACGAAGATGGCGGTCAGCAGCAACGACCACAGCGGATACGCCTGGGCGGTAAGCAGCTGCCCGAGAGCGGCGAGCCCTGCGATGGCGATGCCCGTCCACCGCGCCCACTCCCTGCCGCTGAAGACGGCGAGGCCGGCGATGAACGCGAGCACACCAAGCCCGAACGTGATCCACCCCCAGGTCTTGAGGTCGCTGAAGACGAACACGGCGTTGCCGACGAAGAACGACGACTTGTATACGGCCATCAGGCCGTCGATGACTGCGAAAACCCCGCCGAAAGCCAGCACAAGGCCCGAAAAGGCCTGCCAGCCGGCTGCGCGGGTGTCACGAGAGTCCATGAGACGCTCCTTGCGTTCGCTGGTGGATCCAAGATGACAGTGTCGACGGACACGTCCTTTTTGTGCCCTTGTTTGCACTAAACATCACGTGGAGGCGCTCTTCCTCAACAACGCGACTGCTCCGACGGCCCCGCGCCTCCGTCCGGCCGGCGGCCGCCACGGTGCCACTGGACCGTTCTCGGCCGGACCCCATATCATGGGCGCGCATGGACCTCCGGGCTGATTGGTACGACCTGATCCCGCGGCGCATCTCCCGCCGCCGGTTCGACGGGCGCCCGGTGCCCGGCGAGCTGCGCGGGCGGCTCGATCAGTTCTGCGCCGGCGCCGGCGCGGGGCGGCGTCCGCCCGCGTGCTCCTCGTCGACGACCCGCGGCAGCAGCTCTTCATGGGGCTCGTCGGCGGCTACGGCAAGGTGACCGGCACGCCGCTGGCCGCGGCGTTCGTCGGCCGGGCCACCGGCGACGACGTGCCGGAGGACGTACAGGAGGCCGCCGGCTACCTCGGCGAGGCCTTCGTCCTGGAGGCGACGCGCCTCGGGCTGGGCACCTGCTGGATCGCCGGCAGCTTCGACAAGTCTGCCGCCGCCGGCCTGCTCGGCCTCGGGCACGACGAGCAGGTCATCGCCGTCACGCCGCTCGGCTATCCCGTCGCGCAGCAGACCGGCGGAGAGCGTCTGCTGCGTACCCTCGTCAAGGCCTCTGCGCGGCTCGGCGTGGAGAAGCTGGCGCCGGGCGTACTCGACGGCGATTGGCCCGAATGGGCCGTCTCCGCCGTGCAGGCCGCCCGGCTCGCGCCCTCGGGCGCCAACCGGCAGCCGTGGCGGTTCCGTCTGGACGGCGATTCGCTCGTGATGGGGCGCGCGGACAGGCTCTACTGGACCGCGCCCATCGACTTCGGCATCGCGCGCCTGCATGTGGAACTGGGCGCGCAGCACGCCGGCGTCACCGGCGCGTGGACGCAGCCGGCCGCGCCCGACGACGTAGCGGTCTTCACGCCGGCAGGCTGAGACCCGGGCCGCCTGCGGTACCGGTCTCGTACCTCACCTGTGAACAGCTGCAGGCCCGGCCCCGCCGGCGCCTGAGTCAGTCGTACAGCTCCGGACGCCGCTGCGCGAGATAGTCGCCGACCGCTCGCGCGTCGTCGGCCGCCGACGGGTCGACGTCCGCCCACACCACTGTCTCCGCGTGCCCCGCGTCGCACAGCACGCGGCCGAGCGGGTCGACGAGGCGGCTCTCCCCCTCGAACCGGTAGCCCGAGGCCTCACCCACGGCGTTGGCGTAGGCGACGAAGCAGTGATTCTCCAGCGCCCGTGCACGCACGAACGCGCGGTGCGAGGGCCCCCACGGCTCCATGTTGGCGCTGGGCACGAGCAGGCACTGCGCGCCGCGCAGCGCCAGTGTGCGTGCCGCCTCGGGGAACTCGATGTCGAAGCAGCACAGGACGCCGAAGCGCAGGCCGGCGTAGTCGAACGGCGCCTGGAGCGCGCCGCCCGGCGCGAACACGGCGCGCTCGCGGTCGAAGAGGTGCGTCTTGTCGTAGACGGTGAGAAGGTCGCCGCCGGGCGCGATGACGACCGTGGTGTCGAAGACCGCAGGCGCGGCCGGCTTGGGCGGTGCTTCCGCGGCCGGTTCGGGTGCCGCTTCCGGGGCGGCCGGCCCGCCTGAAGGACCCTCAGCGGGCGCGCCGAGCCGAGGGAGGCCGGCGACCAGGCAGATGCCGGCGCGAACGGCCAGCTCGCGGAACGCCGCGAGGCTCGGCCCGTCCAGCGGCTCCGCGAGCTCGCGGATGCGCTCGGCCGGAAAGCCGGTGAGGGCGTACTCGGGCAGGACGACCAAGCCGGCGCCCGAGCCGGCGGCCGCCGCGACCGCCTCGCCGGCGGCGGCCAGGTTCCGCTCCTTGTCGCCGTCCACGGGGCGCAGCTGGACGAGCGCGATGCGAAACGTGTCGGGGCGTCCGGTGCTCGTCATGCGGCCATCGTACTCCCGTTCAGGCCGGCCTCTGTGTCCGGGCGGACCGTCAACGTACAATCTGCGCACCGGGCGACCTCGACGACAGGGGCGAGAGATGGGCGAAACGGGCAACGAAGCGAAGATGGCGGCAGGCGACTTCCCGCAGGGCCTGAGCGGAACGACGAACGGCCTGCGCGACGCGCCGGTGGCGGTGATCGGAGCCGGTCTGACCGGAGGCAGCTGGGCCGGCCTCTACGCGGCCGCGGGACTCAAGGTGCGCCTCCACGACGTGGACGGCGGGCGCCTGGAGGCCGCGGTGGAGCACGCCGCCGCCGCGGCCGGCTTCCTCGCCGGGAGCGGACTCGCCGACATGCCGACCGCCGAACGCGGTGTGGACCTGCTGACCGCGACTGCGGACCTCGCGGAGGCAGTCGCGGGCGTGCAGCACGTCCAGGAGTGCGTGCGCGAAGACCTCGCGCTCAAACGCGAGCTGTTTGCGGCGATCGACGCGGCGGCGCCGGAGGACGCGCTCATCTGTACCAGCTCGTCCGGGCTCTCCATCAGTGAGATCCAGACGGCGGCGGCGCACCCGGAGCGCTGCCTCGCCGCCCACCCCTATAACCCGCCGCACCTGGTGCCGCTGGTCGAGCTGGCGCCCGGCGCGCTGACCGCCCCGCAGGCGCTCGACCGCGCCGCCGCCTTCTACACCGCCGTCGGCAAGGTGCCGGTCAAGCTCACACGCGACCTGCCCGGCTACCTGGCCAACCGGTTGTCCGCCGCGCTGTGGCGCGAGGCCGTGGACCTCGTGCTGCGCGGCATCGCGACGGTCGACGACGTCGACAAAGCCGTCAGCTACGGACCCGGCCTGCGCTGGGCCGCCATGGGGCCGCACCTGCTCTACGACCTCGGCGGCGCGCACGAGGGCATTGTGGGCCACATCGAGCACCTCGCCGCAGTCAAGGAGGGCATGCTGCGCGACCTCGCCACCTGGACGACGTTCCCGCCCGAGACCGGCGTCGCCCTAGCGGCCGGCCTCGCGCAGGAGAAGGGAGGTCGCAGCTACGACGAGCTGGTCGCGGAACGCGACGCTCTGCTCGTCGCCTACCTGCGCGCCCAGCACGAGCTCCGCGGCCGCTGACCGACCGGCCCGGCCCGGCGCACCCTCGGGCGGCCGGACCAGACGCAGGGGTGGGGTGTGGCGCCATCCGTGGCGCCATCGAAGGCTCCTAACCGCGGATGAGATACCCCCTCCCCTCCCCGCGACGACCTGCGTCGACGGTCTAGCGAGCGAGGCTGCGGGAAGCTCACCAATCAACGGGCGGCGGACCACAGCGGTGCCGCCCGGAGCGATGAGAGAAGGTGACACCATGATCCCGGACGGCTTCACCGTCGTCGCCGGGTCGCTCGGCGACCAGGGCGGCGTCGTGGCTAGAACACTCAAACTGCACGGCCGTCATGTCCGAGCGCTCAGCCGCGACCGGCGCTCGCCGGCGGCCACCAGGCTGCTCGAGGCCGGCGTCGAAGTGGTCACGGACGACCTGCAGACACCGGAGGTCGCCGTGCGCGATCTCGCCGGCGCCGCCGACGTGTTCGCGGCGCTCACTCCGTTTGAAGAAGGCGGCCCGCAAACGGAACTTCACGAGGCCCGCGATCTCGCCTGGGCCTCGGTGCGCGCCGGTGTGGAGCACTTCGTCTCCGCGTCGGTGGGCGACCCCGAGCACGACCAGGCCCTGTCCGTCGGTGACCTTTGGGGCATCGAGCGCCTGCTGCAGCAGTTCGAGCTGCCCCTGACCCTGCTCAGGCCCGCGTTCTTCATCGAGGACGTGGAACAGCACGCGCTGGCACGGGGCCCGATCGGCGGGCTGGCCCTGCGTACGCCGCTGCCCGAGAAGACGATCGTCCCGTTGATCGCATTAGAGGACGTCGGGACGCTGGTGCGAGTGGTGCTCGACCGGCCCGGCGCCTTCGGCCTGGGGCCCGTCCCTCTCGCGGCTGAGAAGCTGAGCCTCGCCGAGGTCCGCGCCCTCCTGAGCGAGGCGCTTGGCGAGCCCGTCCGCTATGAGCAGATCGCCTTCGGCGAGGTCAGAGACCGGCGCGCGCGCGGTATGTACCGGTGGCTCCAGGTCTCAACCCGGGACGAGCCCGACGTCGCGATGCTGCGTCGGCTCCATCCCGGCCTGCAGACACTGCAGCAGTGGCTGGAGCGAGGCGGCCTGGATCTCGGCAGGGTCGCTCACGGGCAAGCGGTCACGGCGGCCTGAACGTACCGGCCGGCCGAACGGCCTCAGCTCAAAGGCCGAGGGCCAGGAGCGCCGCCACCTCACGCGCGGCGCTGTCCGCCATGAGGGTGAACGCGATCAGGAAGACCGCCAGTACGACGGCGAGCGCGATGATCAACAGGCGCACCCCGGGGTCGTGATACCAGTGCCCGTGGTGAGGGGTGGATCCGTGACCGCCCATGATGATCTCCTCCTCGCGACGCCGCCCTCTCGATCGTAATGTTCCCTGAACGGGCAGCGCACAAGGGCGTTGACGGCCGATCGCGAGGGGCCTTCGCGCAGCCCGGGCGGCGCCCGTCGGGGGCCGGGCGCCGGAGAGCCGGGCGCCGGTCAGTCGCCCCCGGCCGGTTCGGGCGCCTCCGCCTCGAGTTGCTCGCGTGCGGCCTCGAGTCCCGCCCGGCGCTCCTCGTCCAGCACCGGGAACCTGGGGTCGATGCGCATCAGCGTGTCGGCCAGCACGGCGGCCACGCCGATGCGCGCGAACCACTTGCGGTCGGCCGGGATCACGTACCACGGCGCCCACTCGGTGCTGGTGGTGCTGAGCATCTCGCTGAGGGCCTTCTGGTAGGCGTCCCAGTACCCGCGCTCGTGCACGTCGGCGGCGCTGAACTTCCAGTTCTTTTCCGGCTCCTCGATGCGTGAGAGGAACCGCTGCCGCTGCTCCTCCTTGCTCAGGTTGAGGAAGATCTTGACGACCTTGAAGCCCTGGTCGGTGATGTAGCGCTCCCAGTCGTTGATCTCGCGGTAGCGCCGCTTCCAGATGCCGGCGCGACGCGACGACTTGGGCAGCCTCTGGTTGGCCAGCACCTCGGCGTGCACGCGGACGACCAGCACCTCCTCGTAGTGCGAGCGGTTGAAGATGCCGATCTCACCGCGCGCCGGCAGACACTTCGCGTAGCGCCAGAGGTAATCGTGGTCCAGCTCCTCGGTAGACGGGACCTTGAAGCTGTGAACGCTGACGCCCTGCGGGTTGACGCCGCTCATGACGTGACGGATCGTCCCGTCCTTGCCGGCGGCGTCCATGGCCTGCAGCGTCATGAGCACGCCGTAGGTGTCCTGCGCGGCGAGCTTCTGCTGGTACTCGGCGAGGAGCTCGACGCCCTGCGCGAGCAGCGCCACGCCCTCCTTCTTCTTGTGCACCCCCGCCTTGAAGGCGGGGTCGAAGTCGCGCGCCAGCACGACCCTCTTGCCCGGCTTGACCCTGAACGGCTCGATGAACGCCTCGATCTGCTTGTGCCTGAGATCCCGCATGCCGGCCTCCTGGCCCCGTGGATGCTGAGTTCTGCGACGATTCTAGTCCCGGAGCCAACGGGGCCCCGGCCGGGAGGGCGCTGCGCGCCACCCGGCCGGGGCCCCGTAGTGGCCTCAGGGCAAGCTCAGGTCACTTCTTCTTGCCCTTCTTCTTCTTTTTCTTGTCCTTCTTCTTGTCTTTCTTCTTGCTCATGCGCCCTCCTGGACCGCTCGATGGTGCCGCATCGTGGCACCGTCCTACCCACGGGCGACAGGAGTCATCCCTGCTGAGCCGGCCGGCGCCCGACAAGCCCGGTGGCCGGCCGCGCCGGGGCCGTGCTCCTACCGCACGGTCAGGGTCGTCACGCTCCAGCCTGCTGCGCCCCGTGCTCCCCGGCGCGGATGTGTCGACGCCGGAGGGACGCCGGCAACCGGCGCTGTGAAATACTGAGCGGGGCTCGCTCGAGCCGTGCCCGGTCGGGCAGCACCGCAGGAAGGGCAGCGGGATCGTGACGCACTGGTTCAGTTCGGACAGGGAGAAGTACGAGATCCTCGTGTCTGCCTGGGTTCTCCCGGAGCCCCGGCGCTGCGTGCAATGCGGCGTGTGCTCGTTCAACTGCCCCATGGGCATCGACGTCAGACGACACGTGTGGCGCAACGAGCCGGTCGTGGACGGCCGCTGCCTGACGTGCGGCGAGTGCGTGAAGCGCTGCCCGCGGGGACTGCTGCGGTTCGAGCCGATCGAGGCCGGCGCGCAGGTGCGCCCCGAAGGGGCGTGCTGAAGTGGCGCGACGGCACGTACTGATCGGCGGAGGGCCGGGCGCCGTGGCGGCCGCAGAGGCGATCCACGGCGCCGAGCCGGGCGCCGAGATCGTCCTCGTCAGCGCGGACACCCACGGCTACTACTCCCGCCCGGGCCTGGCTTACTACCTGGCCCGGGAGATACCGGAGAAGTCGCTGCTGCCCTACTCGCCCGCGGAACTCTTCGGCATGGGCGTGCAGCTGGTGACCGACCGCGCGGTCGGCATCGACCCCGCCGGTCACACGGTGACACTCGCAGACGCCGGCGAGCTCGCTTACGACCGTCTGCTCCTGGCAACCGGGTCCACGGCCGTACCGGCCAGGGTGCCCGGCGTCGAGCTGGATGGGGTGGTCAAGCTCGACGACTTGGACGACGCGCGCGACATCATCCGCCGCAGCGCCACGGCGAAGAACGCCGTGGTCGTCGGCGGAGGCATCACCGCGCTCGAGATCGTCGAGGGCCTGCGCGCGCACCGCGTACACGTGGACTACTTCATGCGCCAGGACCGCTATTGGAGGAACGTGCTCTCGGAGACGGAGTCGCGCGCCGTGGAGGAGGAACTGCGCGCCGGAGGCGTGCGCATCCGTCCGTTCACCGAACTGGCGCGGGTCGTCGGCCGCGACGGCCGGGTGGTCGCGGTCGAGACGGGCGACGGCACGCGCATCCCGTGCGATCTGGTGGCCGTCGCGATCGGGGTGCGACCGCGGATGAGCCTTGCCAGAGACGCCGGACTGGTCTGCGACCGCGGCGTCCTCGTGGACGAGTACCTGCGCACGACCGAGGCGGACATCTTCGCGTCCGGCGACGTGGCCGAGACCCTCAGCCCCGTCACCGGCCGCCGCACCGTCGAGGTGCTGTGGCACTCGGCGGTCCACAAGGGCCGCATCGCCGGCCTCAACATGGTCGCGGGCCCCCGGCACCGCTACAGCGAGGGCCCGTCCCTCAACATCACGCGGCTGGCCGGCATGAACACCACCATCATCGGCGCGGTCGGCTCCGGCAAAGACGCCGACCTCGAGGGCCTCTCCCGCGGAGACAGCCAGACCTGGTCGGAGCTGGGCGACGCCGTGCTCGTCGAGACGCAGGAGGACGGCGCCCGCGTCAGGCTGGAGATCATTGACCGCGTGGTGGTCGGCGCGGTCGTGATGGGTGAGCAGGACCTCTCCTTCAAGCTGCAGGAGCTCATCGAGGCCCACGCGGACCTCGGCGGGGCCGCCGAACGGCTCAGCGCGCCGGGAGCCCCGGTCGGCCGGCTGATCGAGCAGGCCTGGCAGGCGTGGAAGGACAAGGTTGTCTAGGCGGTCGGCAGGACTCGCCGAGGGCGCGCCGGCGCCGGCCGTCGTGCGCGCGCCGAGCGCGACCGGGCGACTAAGCGCGCTGGGCCGCCTGCCGGAGTCGGCGTATGCGGCTGCGGCGATCGTCGCCATCACCGCGCTCTACGGCGTCGCGTACTCGCAGGCAGGCGCGTTCCCCACAGCGTCGAGCCTCGTCGGCCACGGCATCGGCATCGCCGGCTTCGTCCTCATGCTGTTGACGGCGGCGCTGTACCCGCTACGCAAGCTGCGCCGGGACGCCAGCTGGGGCCGCACGTCCGGCTGGCTCAAGCTCCACATGGTGACGGGCCTGGTGGGCCCGTACATGGTGCTTCTTCACACGGCCATGAGGTTCAGCGGGCTCGCGGGGCTCACCATGGCGCTGACGCTCGTCGTGGTCGCGAGCGGCGTGGTCGGGCGCTACCTCTACACACGGGTGCCGCGCACCGCCCGGGGGTTGGAGGCTGCCGCGAGCGACGGCGATCGGGAACTGCAGACCCGGCTGACGAAACGGCGCAAGGCGCTGGCCACCTGGCACACCTTCCACGTGCCGCTCACGTGGGTCCTCTTCGTCGCCGCCTTCATCCACGTGGTGGCGGCGCTCTACTACGCGACGCTGCAGCGCTAGGACGAGGCTGACGACGTGAAGATGCGCAAGAGGCCGGGCTTCTTCTCTCCTGTCGGCATCGCGGCCGCCGCCGCGCTCGTCGTGGCGGTGGTCGCTCTCACCGTGGCGCTCGGCCCGGTGCTCTTCAGCCCCGGCTCACTCAACGCGCAGGCCAGGACGGCGCCCCTGGGTGGCGTCGCCAGCCACGCCCAGCTCGGCAACCACTGCGGCGCCTGCCACACAGCGCCGTGGAGCTCCCAGACCATGGCCGACAAGTGCCTGGCCTGCCACACCGACGTGAGCTCGCAGGTCACCGGCAAGAGCGGGCTGCACGGGACGCTCGCGGCGATGCGCTCGGCGCCGTGCGGCGACTGCCACCCCGACCACCACGGAGCGAACGGCGCCCTGACCTTGCTCGATGAAAGCAGCTTCCCGCACGGCGTGACCGGCTTCAGCCTGCGCGGGCACCGCGAGAAGCAGAAGGGCGGCAGGTTCACCTGCGGCGACTGCCACCCCAAGGGCTACACGACGTTCGACCAGTCCATCTGCGCGACCTGCCACGCGGCCATGGACGCCGCGTTCATGACGCAGCACGAGGCTTCCTTCGGCAAGGACTGCCTGGCGTGCCACGATGGTAGCGGCAACGCCAAGGTGGACCACAGCAAGTTCCCCTTCAAGCTCACCGGCAAGCACGCCACAGTGCCCTGCAACGGCTGCCACGGCAGCGCCAAGTCGATGCAGGACTTTCAGAACACGCCGCAGGACTGTTACTCGTGCCACGCCAAGGACGACGAGCACAAGGGCTCATTCGGCAAGGACTGCGGCAGCTGCCACACCACCAACGGCTGGAGCGGCGCCACGTTCGACCACAAGATCTTCCCGGTGGACCACGGCAACAACCAGCAGAAGTCCGACTGTCAGACCTGCCACCCGAACGGGACGAGCACCTACACCTGCTTCGGCTGCCACGCCCACACACAGGCCAACGTCGTGAACCAGCACGAAGGCAGGTCCCTCTCGCAGTTGACGGACTGCATCAAGTGCCACGAGGGCGGCCGCGGCGGAGGCGACTGAGGCGCCGGGAGCCCGCCCAACCCCCCGGGAGGCCGCGAGGAGTAGAGTACAGGCGAGGCCGCCGCACGCGGCCCCTGCCCCGCCGCACGTGAGCGACGAGACACACCGGGAGCCTTGGGGGGTCGTGCCATGAAGCTGTCCGTCGTCGTCCGCCTCATCCTCGTGACCGCACTCGCGCTCGCATGCGCCCTGGGCGCTCACGCCCTCCCCCAGGCGGCCGCCGCTCCCGCCGGGGGCGCCCTCGGCGCCGCGCCGAGCCCGGCGCCGCTCGCCGTCCAACCCGCCACGGCCGCCAACGACGTCGCCGTCGCCGTGACCATCACCGGCAGCGGGTTCGCCGCCGGCGCGGAGACCGGCGATGCCCCGGCCGTCACCCTGGGGGGCACCGCCCTGGCCGATGTGACCGTCGTCGACGCGACCACCTTGACCGCCACGGTGCCTTGGGGCATGGACCCCGGCGTGTATGCCCTCACCGTCACCGCCCCGGGCGGCGGCGCCGGCAGCCTGCCCGCCGCCTTCACGGTCACCTCCGGCATCGGCCGGTGGAACGCCGGCGACCTGTTCGGCGGAGAGGTGCGGCAGTTGCTCATGAAGCCCGGTGACCCCGGCACGCTCTTTGCCTCGTCGTACAACATCACCGGGCTCTTCCGGAGCGAGGACGCCGGCGAGCACTGGTCGCACGTCGGCGTCCAGGTCATGGTAGGCAACAGCCGGTTCGCGGTCGATGGGCTGCATCCCGGCCGTCTGTACGCGTACTCGTGGGACGGCCTCTACCGCTCGGCGGACGACGGCGACACGTGGACACGGCTGACCACGGACCCGTGGCCGGGCAAGCCCGAGCTGCAGTTCCCCCAGGTGTTCGTCTCTCCCTACGAGAGCCTGCCGGACCACCCCCAGCCGCTGTTCGTCGGCTCCTACGAGTCGTACGGCGTGCCCGGCGCCACCGGCGTGCTCGGCCTCGTGAGGTCGACCGACGGCGGCGCTACGTGGGCCGTCGTCTCCGACCTCAGCGGCGTGCCCGTGCAGGACATGGCGTTCGACCCCTCCGACCACGCACACGTGGTGGCGGCCACCTCGAACGGCGAGATCTGGCAGTCCTCCGACTGGGGCGCCAACTGGGAGAAGACCACCACCGACCTGCCCTTCGCCAGCCTCGGGGCGACGGGCTCCATCAGCTTCAACCCGTACCGGCCCGGTGAGGTGTGGATCAGCTCCAAAGCGGCGCCGGGAGCCGGCGGGGGGATCTACAAGAGCAAGGACGCGGGCCTGACGGCCTGGCAGGACGTCTCGGTGCCCGGGGCGTCCGGCTACACCGTCTCGTTCGCCGGTCCGGACTCCGTCTATTGCTGGAGCCACCACTCGAGCAACGGCGGCCTGACCTGGTCCGCCTACGGTCCGAGCGAGACGTGGTACGGGGACACGGGGGTGACCTTCGCCCCGCCCGACCCGGCGCATCCGGCCGACCCCCTCGTCGCCTACATCGGCGACGACTCGGTCGGCATCCGCAAGACCACCGACGGCGGGCACACCTGGGCGGTCAAGGTCGACGGGCTGACCGGCCTGCGCTGCGAGTCGCTCTCCGTCTCGCAGGCCGACCCGCTGCGGGTGTACGGGGCGTTCTCCGGCCCACTCGGCATCTACCGCAGCGACGACGGCACGGGGCACTGGAGCTACCTCCCCATCGCCGGCGCCTGGAACGTGGGGCAGGCTCTGGCGGACCCGGCCGACCCGCAGTACGTCTACGCAGGGGCCGACTCCGGCTTCTACGTGAGCGACGACGAGGGCGAGACCTGGGCCGGCGACGGGTGGAACCCATCCCTCTCGACCCCGCCGGGCCTGTTCGTAACCATGGCGGCCGACCCGTTCCACTCCGGCCACCTGCTGGCCAGCTTCGGCGCCGGAGCCTACGGCGTCGGCGAGGGCTACCTGTACGGCAGCGACGACCGGGGGGCGTCGTGGCACCCGATCACCGTCCGGCAGGGCACGAGCGTCCCGTGGATCCACTCCATCGTCTTCGACCCCGACCACCGGGGCGTCGTCTACCTCACGGCTGACGGCGTCTACAGGAGCCCCGACGGCGGCGCGACGTGGGACCAGGTGGAGCCGCCACAACGCGGCAAGGACTTCTCGGCGCTCGCCGTCGCCACTCGTCCGCGGCACGTCGTGATCGCCGAGACCGATGACTTCTACATCTACCGCTCCTGGGATCAGGGAGAGACATGGGAGCGGGCCAACGACGGCGACCACAGGGTCGGCGGCGCCGTCGGCTACCTGTTCGCGGGCGGGGACTCGACACGCCTGTACGCCGCCTCCTACGGCGGGCTGTACTTCTCGGGCAACGCCGGGACAACCTGGCTGCGGGCCGCCGGCGCCTTCGGCCGCCTGCAGATCCTCAGCATCGCGTCCGGCAAGTCCGCAGACGGCCGCGTGATCCTGTACGCGGCCACGAGCGGCAGCGAGGAGACCGTGGCCGCCGGCGGCGCGGCCGGCCCGGCGCTCCGGATCCCGACCGGCACCGAGTCGCGGACGGCGCGCGGCGCCCCGACCGTGCTGGACGCCGGAGTCTACCGCTACGTCGTCGTCGCGCCCAAGGCGAAGCTCAGCCTGAGCGGGCTGCGAGCCGGCAGGCTCAGGCTGAAGAGCCGCGTGACGGTCAAGGCCGCGGTCACGCCGGCCGCGCTCGCCGGCGACAAGCTGACCGTACAGGTGCAGCGGCGGAAGGGACGCCGCTGGATCAAGGCCAGCACGACCGCGCGGACCATCGCGAGCGGGGGCCGCGTGACGTGGAAGTACCGGCCCTCCAGGCGCGGCGCCTGGCGCGTACGCCTCACGATGGCCAAGACGGCGACGCACGCGGCGACGCAGACTCGCTGGCGCACCTTCAAGGTCAGATAGGCCGCTGCGGCGGGCGGCGGGCCGGGGCCGGGGGAGGTGTGTCGTTTGACCCTCGGCGCCTTCGATGGCGCCATCCAAGGCTCCGCCGAGGGCTCCCACCCCTGAACGACATACCCCCGCCGGCCGCCCGAATGGCCCATCCAGAGGAACCGTCGACGGTTTGTCCCCCCAGAAAGCGGACTATTTTTGCCCTATATGGATAGGACCCGACGCCGCGTGCCCCTCCATCCCTTGGGTCGCGGCGCCGTCGCAAGGCTGGAGGGATCATGACGACACGTACCGTGAAGGCCGCCGCACCCGGCGCATCGGCGGCTCCTCTTCACTCCCCATCTTCGACCCGAGCGCGCTGGGCCGTCGCGCTGTCGACGCTCACGATCGCCGGCATCGTCGCCTACGCCGCCCTGGTCGTGACCGCGCAACTGCTGCCCCCTCACTACAACGTGGTACGCACCGCCGAGAGCGACCTCGCGGTAGGCCGGTACGGCTGGCTGATGACCACGGCCTTCGTGCTCAGGGGCGCGCTCTCACTCGCGCTCGTCGCCGCGCTCGCGCTCGCCGCTCGAAGAGGGCTGCGGCCGCGGGCGGGCCTCGTGCTGCTCGGCCTGTGGGGCGCCGCGGCGTTCCTGCTGGCGGCGTTCCCCACCGACCTGCCGGGCGACCCACGCACGGTGCACGGCGCCGTGCACGCCGCCGTGGCGTTCGCGGCGTTCCTGGCCGTCGCGCTGGGCGAGCTGCTGGTGTCGCGGCGGCTCGCGACGGTCGACCGCTGGCGCCGCTTCGGCCGCTTGACCGCCCGGCTTGCCGCCGCCACCCTCGTCGTCTGTGTGCTCGCCTTGGTCGCGCTGGGCGCGACCACGACGACGAGCGCGGGGCCGGCGGCCTTCGCCGGGCTCGCCGAGCGCGCGTTCCTGGTGATGGCCCTGCTGTGGATGCTGCTGGTCGCCGCCCGGCTGCGCACGGAGCGCGGCGTGATCGAACCGGCGGAGGCGCCAGCCGCGCCCGCCCGGGAGGCGCGCGTCTCGCGCCGGGCGGCGCTGACCGCGGCGTTCAGGCGGCGGCCGCGGACCTGGGCCACAGCCATGGTCGGCGTGTGGCTCGCGGTCACCCTGGCGAGCGCCCTGACGCTGCGCGCTGTCGCGCCGGGGCTTTCACGCCAGAGCCAGAGCCTCATCGTCCTGGGCGTGCTCTCGGTGCTCGTGGCCGCGACGCTCAGCGGGCTCGGCTGGTGGCGCGCCGTGGGGTTCAACGGCCGTGGAGAGTGGCGCAGCCCGCGCCTGCTCGTGCTCCCGGCCGTGCTGGTGGTGCTGCCGCTGGTCGGCGGTTGGAGCATCCCCGCCGCAGGCACGCTCGCCATCCTGGTCGCCGGGTACGCGCTCACCGGCTTCGCCGAAGAGGCGTTCGCCCGCGGCATCCTGCTCCGCGTGCTCGCGCCGCGCGGCGCGCTCGGCGCGGTGCTGATCTCGTCACTGCTCTTCGGCGTGATGCACCTGAGCAACGTGCTGTTCCGCAGCAGCCCGGGCCTCGTGGCCGCGCAGGCGGTCGGCGCCGCCTGCTTCGGCGTCGGCTACGCGGCGCTGCGGCTACGCACGAACACGCTGTGGCCGCTGCTCGCGCTGCACATGCTCACCGACCTCTTCGGGCAGCTGGCGAAGCTGCCCGCCATCCCCTTCTTCGTGACCCAGGACGTGATCCTGCTGGCCTACGGCCTGTACCTCGTCCGTGGCCTGCGCGCCGGGCAGGCGCTGGCGCTGGATGACGCGGGCGAGGACGACGAAGAGACGGTCGAGGCGGCCCAGCTCCGGGAGGCCGCCTAGTGACGCACCAGACCCCCGGGGGGTATGTCGTTGGGACGCCCCCTACCGGACCGTCAGCCGCACCGGCGTCAGCCCGTGCTGGAAGTTGCCGGCGGCGTCCACGGCACGAAGGGCCACCCGGTAGACGCCGGGCGCCAAGCCGCGAGTGCTGACGCGGATGCTGCGCCACGCGTTCGTGGGCAACTCACGGCGAGCAGCCATCATCACGAAGTCGACCGCGAGCGCGACGTCGATTCCCTTCTCCTGAGCGGGCCAAGTCGGCCAGTCAGGCGGATAGCGCAGGTCGCGAGCGATGACGGTCACAAGCCCGGCGCCGCGCGCGGCCTGCGCCCATGTCTGCCGCCAGAACGCGGCGTACGAGCGCGGGTCAAGCCGCCTGCTTGGTCGACCGCGATAGGCGCGGACGCTTGTGAGGCTGCCGCCCGCGACTCGGGACGCCAACAGACGACCCAGCGCGAGCAGATCCGCCTGGCCTTCGCGAGCGGGGGCGTCCCGGGCACAGAAGGCCTCACGAGCACGGTGATAAACGTTCTGATGGTCGAGGAAGACGACCACCCTCTTGGACGACCCGCCAGTCACGCCTGCGTCCGAGAATGGTCAAGAGCACGACGAGCCTGCCGCCGCCGGCAGGGTCTTGAGCCTCTTGCCGGCCGTGCGCTTGATGACCACCCGTGCCCGCGTGGCCGCGCCGGCACTATGGGCGAGAGAACCTAGGTGTCGGCGGGAGGCAGGACGACCAGCTGCTCGCGCACCTTCTCGTGCGCGAGGATGACAAGCCGCTGCAGGGCGCGGGTGCACCCCACGTAGAGGAGCGAGCGCTGGGCCGGCGTGTCCAGGGCGTCGACGTCGGTGATCACCACCGCCGGCGCCTCGAGACCCTTGTAGCGGTAGATCGAGGAGTACGTGATCCTCCTCGAGTGCAGGTTGACGGCGTCGAGGTCGCTGGGGATGCAGGACGTCAGCCAGTCGCCGTCCGCCTCCGCCTCGCCGGTCTCGTCGCCGGGCTCCCGCACGAGCGGGGCGAGCCGGTCGCACCAGGGCTGCTCGGTGAGCTGCGCGGCGGCGCAGCCCTCGTTGCCGTGGGGGCTGATGACGGCGACGCGCGGGCCGGCGAAGCCCTGCCCGCGCAGATCTGTGAGGACGGACCGGAGCAGCTCCAGCTGCTCGTCACCGTCCGCATACCACAGCACCTCCGGCTCGACCTCGTCGTCGGGCCGGCGGACGCGCTTGTAGCCCGGCTGCACCTGGCCGCAGGCGACGGCGAGGGCGGCGACCCGCGGAGTGTTGCGGCAGTTGATGCGCAGCGCGCAGCGCGCGGCCGAGATGGCCTCGGCGCCGGCCGCGCGCGCCTCCGCCGGCGGCTGGAGGAACTCGTCCACCGTCAGCGCGTCCGGGTCGTAGATGCGCTGCCAGGTGAAGTCGCCGAAGAAGCGCCAGTGGCCGCCGGAGAGCCCGCCGTTGAGGCTCAGGTCGAGCACCTCGAGGTAGCTGCGGCGCAGCACGTCCTGGGCTTCGTCCAGCACGATCTCGTCGTAGAAGTTGCGTTTGCCCTCGCGCTCGAGCAGCGCCTCGAGGGCCATCGAGGGCAGCTCCTCCTGCCAGAACTCCTGGCGGCAGCGCTGCTCGCGCGTGGGCGCGATGTCCGCGAGGGCACGCAGGTGCTCGTGCAGCGTGCGCGCCGTGACCCCGCGCCCCAGGTCGCCCGCCTCCTCCTGCAACCAGCGGCCGAGCGGCCGGTTGAAGCAGAGCAGGAGCACGCGACGCCCGCGACTGACGGCGCGCCGGGCGGCCTCGATAGCCAGGAGCGTCTTGCCCGTGCCCGCCGGTCCGTCGAAGACGATGCGCGGGTTGAGGTCGATCGCGTCGAGCGCCTCGAACTGCTCCTCGGTGAAGTGGCGCACCTCCTCCTCGGCGCGAAGCAGACGTGACCTGGGGCTCTCGAAGAACTCGAAGTCCGGGCGCAGGAGGCCGGCCAGCGCGTCGCACTGCAGCGGCGTGGGCTCTCCGCGTTCGGGCTGGAACCACGGGACGTTGCGCTCGACCAGCCGCTCCCTGGCGTGGCCGAGCACGTTGCTGATGAGCCTCGCGATGGGCTGCGCCTGCAGGGCGCGGTGGTCGATCACCTGCCAGTCGTTCCACTCCGGCGAGGTCTCGGTGAAGTCGATGAACGGAAAGCAGACCGCCGAGCAGAAGGGGATGTGACTCAGCTCGGGGTGCTGCCGGGCCAGGTTCCGGCGCAGGCTGTGCATGGCCTCGGAGGCCTGGCGGAAGGGACCGCGATGGTCGGGCTCGGCGCTGCGCCCGTAGTACCAGTCGCCGCCGTGGCGACGGAGCGAGTGGCAGCCTTTGACCTCGACCACGAGCACGCCCTCCCCGGGCACCAGACAGAGGAAGTCGATCTCGCCGGCGAGCCGCCGCCGGTGGTCGGCGATGTCGAAGGAGTGGAGGACGGTCCAGCCGGCGGTGTCCGGGCCTGCGGCCCCACCGCCGGCCCGCCCGCCGCCGGCGGCGCCCCCCGCGCCGGCCGAAACGGCGAGCGCCTCGAACACGGCGCGCTCGCCGTCGCTCTTGGTGCTCTCGCTGATGGTCGGAGGGATGAGGCGCATGGTCACCTGAGTCGCTCGCGGGGCCGCCTCATCCTACCGCGCCCCGGATTCACTCCCCCACGCCGTCTGCGGGCAGCGCGCTCACGAATGTCGACCGCAGCTCCCGGTGGACACTGCGGCGAGCAAGGTGTGCTCAGACCTGGCGTGCCAGGTGACCGGCGAGGGCGCCTGCGCCTTCGACGAGCGCCCCACTACGAGCACGAGTGCGCGGAGACGCGCGAGCTCGGCCTGCGCCCGCTCGCGCCGATCAGATGCGGATGTCCCACTCCCTAGGCGGCAAGAACGGCCTCCCGAAGGATCGCCTCACGCAGCCGCGGGTGTAGGGACGCCGGGGTGGCGAGGTCCACCTCGGCCCCGAGAAGCGATGCCAGGAACTCCTGTACGCCCAGGAACTCGAACATGCCGATGCGGGCGCCGGCGACGAACTCGACGAGCAGATCTATGTCGCTGCCTTCGCCAGCCTCGTCACGCGCCACGGAGCCGAACAGCGAGAGTCGCTCCACGCCCATGGCTCTCAACTCCTCGCGATGAGCAGCAAGCACCCTGAGAGCCTCTTCGCGTTTCATGTCGCCACCTCCCTTCCCCGGCATTGTCGCACACCGTGCGGCGGTGGTCAGCAGGAGGTGAACCCAGGCAGCTCCGGCTCGACGCCGGCGAGCCGGTCCCGGGCGTCGCCGGCGGTGCGGCGGAGGACGGCGCAGAGGGCGCCGACGGCGCCGAGCGCCTGCCTGACGTGCTGCGCCTTGGCGAAGTCGTCGCTGTGGTACGAGACGACGAGCGAGTCGCTCAGGTGGCCGGCGAGGGCGCCTGCGCCTTCGGCGAGGCGCCCAACCTCGAGCACGAGTGCGCGGAGACGCACGAGCTCGGCCTGCGCCCGCTCGCGCGTCCACGCGGGCGTGTCCGCCTCGCGGGCACGCGCCTGCGCCGCGTCCTCGTAGTGGTCGATGAGCCGCGCGAGACGGCCGGCGAGCGCCTCCGGCACGCCGGCCTCCACCAGGTCCTCGGCCTCCAGCTCCCCGGCAGCCAGCTCCGGGCAGCCGGGGCTCAGGCAGATCCAGCCGCAACCGTCGTCGTCCAGCGTGCTCACGTTGGGGACCATTGACTCGCCGCACGAGTCGCAGGTGACGGCAAGGAGTTCGCCCATGAGGACCTCCCGGAATCGCGGGTTCTGGTCGGCAGGGCGAGTGTGCCACGATCAAACTAGGATCGTCGATCACCTGGAGGGGATCCCGAGCTGCGCCAGCCTCGCTCACCTCGGGCAGTTGAATCAGGATCGGCCGCAACGCTCCGGAAGCGGACCTTGCTACGAAGGCATCGTCAACTAGTATCTTGAGTACCTGGGTGGGTCGACAGTGGGAGTTCCTCATGACGCATGAACCCGAATCTGTCCGCGCGCGCTACGGTTGGGAGAGCGACTTCCCCACCTTCTCGGACGCCGAGCCGCGCATGGTTCGCATCACGCTCGAGGAGTTCCTGGGAGACAGCGGAGACTCGCAGATTCGCGCCTGGGACGACTCCATTCCAAAGATCCAGGTTGAGACCGGCAAGGTCGTCGAAGTGGACGACTTGGCCGACCACTACACCGCCATTCTCGAGTACGAACTGCCGCTCGAGTCGCGACGTCCGGACGTAGTTCTCCTTATCAACGGCGCGGTTGTCGTGTTGGAGTTGAAGGGGAAGCTTGAGCCCGAGCAAGCGGACCTGGACCAAGCCGCGGCGTACGCTCGTGACCTCCGCTGCTATCACCGCCACTGCGCTGACCGAGAAGTCCATGCCGTCGTCGTGCCCACGCGCGCACCCGGCTACATTGGAGTCCGCGACGGGGTGCACATCTGCGGCCCCGCTTCTCTGCATCAGCTCATTGCGGACTTTCAGCGTCCCTGGGCAGACGGCCCGCTCACCGCGGAGGAGTTCCTCGCTCGAGATGCGTATTGCCCCCTGCCCACCCTCGTACAAGCTGCACGCGAACTGTTCCTTGAGGGCAAGGTGCGGCCGATTCACCGCGCTCGCGCCGAGACGCAGCCGGCCATCGATGAGATTGCGCGCATCGCGCACGAGGCTGCTCGCACACACACGCGACACCTCGTGCTCGTCACCGGTGTGCCAGGCTCAGGCAAGACACTGGTTGGTCTGAGTGCGGTCCACAACCCAGTTCTCAACGACCTCGCCGTGGAAAGAGCCGGTGGCAAGCCGACCGCTCCTGGCATCTTCCTCAGCGGAAACGGCCCCCTTGTGCAAGTGCTGCAGTACGAACTGCGCGGCGCCGGAGGCGGCGGCAAGACCTTCGTTCGCGACGTCAAGAACTACGTGAAGCAATACCTGGGAGACGGCAAGCAGGTGCCGCCACAGCACGTCATCGTCTACGACGAGGCGCAGCGCGCGTGGGACCTCGAACAGGTCATGAGTAAGCACAGCCTGCCGCTTCCCAAGAGCGAACCGGAGGCGTTCGTGGACTTCGGCGAGCGCATCCCTGGCTGGAGCGTCCTTGTCGGCCTGATCGGCTCAGGTCAGGAGATCCATGTGGGCGAAGAGGCTGGCCTCGGCCAGTGGCGTACGGCCCTTGAGAAGGCGAGCGATCCGGAGTCCTGGACGGTGCACGCGCCGCTGAGGGTCCTTGATACCTTCTTCGGCCCTGACGGGGCGAGCGGCAAGCCCCTCGCTGCCAGGACGGAGGCCAGTGCTTCTCTCGAGCTCACCGTAGAACTCCGATTCCACTTCGCGGCCGACCTCGACGACTGGGTCGAGAACTTGCTCGAAGGCGACGATCCAGACCACGGCGGGGATTTGGCCAAGAGACTAGAGGCAGCCGGATACCACCTTCGCATGACACGTGATCTCGACACTGCCAAGGGCTATCTCGCGGAGCGCTACGCGGAGGCACCAGATGCTCGCTATGGACTGCTCGCCTCTTCACGCGACAAGGTGCTCGAGCCCGACTGGGACGTCCCCAACGGCTGGCACGCTACGCAACGCGTTCAGTTGGGCCCCTGGTACGGCGAGGGAGATGGCAACTCACGATCATGTCGGAATCTGAATCAGTGCGTCACGGAGTTCGGAGCTCAGGGTCTCGAGTTGGATGCCGTGCTCCTGGCCTGGGGCACGGACTTCATCCGGTTCTCCGCTCCTGATGGGAGCGAGCACTGGTCGGACGAGTACGCGAAGCAGCACCAGCGTGGATCTCATGTGAAGAACCCGTACCAGTTGAGAGTCAACGCCTATCGGGTCTTGCTGACGCGAGGACGCGACGCAGCGGTGGTGTTCATTCCTCCGGATTCGAGACTGGACCGCACAGCCGCCTGGCTGCAGGAAAACGGCGTCAAGATGCTGGGGGCGAAGAGGCCCAAAGCGGCGGCTGCGGCCGACGCTGTGCCAAGGAGGGCACCGACTCCGCCACCACCCGAGTCCGCAGTGGACGAGAGAGCTACTTCGTATGAGCAGTCGGAGCACGACGTTCTGGTCGAAGTAGTGCACGAGATCGTGCCAGAACTTCCCTCGCCGCGACCAGTGAGGGCCGGCGCGATCGGTTCACCACTCGACGTCGCAGTAGGCACCGTGTTCCCGAATCGCAAAGGGCTGCGCGACGCGGGCATCCATCGCCCTCTGCAGGCAGGTATCTGCGGGACAGGAGAAACCGGAGCAGAGTCCATCGTCCTCAACGGCGGGTACGAAGACGACGTCGATACGAGAGACGAGATCATCTATACCGGGCACGGAGGCAACGACCCCGCCACCGGTCAGCAGATCGCCGATCAGACGCTCACCGGCTCGAACCTCTCCCTAGTTCGAAGCTTCGAATGGGCACTCCCAGTCCGAGTAATCAGAGGCTGGCGCGAACCAGCTGGGGTTGGCCCGAAGGCTGGATATCGATACGACGGCCTATATCGCGTCGTCGAGCACTGGGAAGAGCGAGGGCGTTCCGGTTTCAAGATCTGGCGGTTCAGGCTCGTGCCGTTCGAGTAGACGGCTAGCGAAGTTGCCGCGGCCATCGTGGTCGTGGTCTCGCTGCCCCGCCCGCACGTCCTCATCGTCCGCGCTCCACCCGTCCTGGCCGCCGCCCGCAGACGCACCGCCGGGGCAGGAGACTCGCGCCCGGCCGGTTTGGTCTTCGCAGATAGTGGTGATACCTCACTATCTGGTAACCTCACTATGAGCTTTGACCTGTTCCGCGCCCCGAGGAGTCTCCATGACCGACACGACGAGCCACGCTCGCGACACGGCGTCGCTGGCCTCACCGCTGGCGGAGGCGCTGACGCGCGCCTCGTGGCGGCTGCGGCGCGCGTCGGTCAAGGAGCTCTCGCCGCTCGGCCTCACCTTCGCCCAGTCGCGCGTGCTGAGGATCCTGGCGCGCCAGGGTGAGCCCATGCGCATGGGCGATCTGGCGGCGCGCTTCGAGGTGGCGCCGCGCTCGGCCACCTCGATGGTCGACTCCCTCGAGGCGCTCGGCCTGGTCGAGCGCCGGGCCGACCCCACCGACCGCAGGTCGGTCCTTGTCGGCCTCACGCCCGACGGCCTGGCTCTCATGGACCGCATCGGCGAGCTCAGGCGCGCCAGCGCCGACGCGCTGTTCGTCCGTCTCACGCCGGCGCAGCAGCAGCAACTGCTCGACCTCCTGAGCGTCCTCAACGAGCCCGCGGAAGACTGCGGCGCCGCCACGTGACCTGGGCGGCGACATGATGGGCCCCAGCGCCTTCACCGCGGCGCGCTCCCTGCGCCGCGACCAGTCGGTCAAATCCGCGAAGATCGCCAAGGGCACCACGCGGCGCATCCTCAGCTTCGTGCGCCCCTACCGGCGCCTGCTCATCATCTTCCTCGCGTTCGTGGTGGTCGACGCCGTGGTCAGCGCGGCCAACCCGCTGCTCTACCGCGCCATCATCGACAAGGGCATCCTGGCGGGCAACGCGGCGCTCATCGTCTGGCTCGCAGTGCTCGTCGCCGTGCTCGCGCTCACCGACGCCGGCCTCACCCTGGTGCAGCGCTACATCAGCGCGCGCGTCGGCGAGGGCCTCATCTACGACATGCGCACCAAGGTGTTCGACCACGTGCAGCGCATGCCGCTCGCGTTCTTCACGCGCACGCAGACGGGCGCCCTCGTGAGCCGGCTCAACAACGACGTCACCGGCGCCCAGGAGGCGTTCACCGACGTCCTCTCCACCGTGATCGGCAACCTCATCAGCGTCGCCATCGTGCTGGTGATCATGTTCTTCCTCAGCTGGCAGCTGACGCTGGTCTCACTGGTGCTGCTGCCCGTCTTCCTGCTGCCGGCGCGCTGGCTGGGGCGCAAGCTGCAGGCCATCACGCGCGAGCGCTACGAGCTGATGGGCGAGATGAACACGACCATGGTGGAGCGCTTCAACGTCTCCGGGGCGCTCCTCGTCAAGCTCTTCGGGCACGCGGCCGCCGAGGACGAAGCCTTCCGGCGGCACGCCGGCCGCGTGCGCGACATCGGCATCACGCAGTCGCTCTACGCGCGCTTCTTCTACATCGCGCTGTTCCTCACGGCGGCCATCGCGACCGCCCTGGTCTACGGCTGGGGCGGCGTGCTCGCCGTGCACGGCGCCCTCGCGGTGGGCACCGTCGTCGCCCTCACCGCCTACCTCAACCGCCTGTACGGGCCGCTCACCGCGCTCAGCAACATCAACGTGGACATCATGACGGCGCTGGTCTCGTTCGAGCGCGTCTTCGAGGTGCTCGACCTGCCGCCCATGGTGGCGGAGAAGCCGGATGCGCGCGCGCTCCCGCGCGGCGCCGCGCGCGTGGAGTTCGACCACGTGCGCTTCACCTATCCGACGAGCGGCGAGATCTCGCTGGCCTCGCTCGAGTCGGTGGCCGTGCTCGGCGAGGCGCCGAGCGGCGAGGTGCTGCGCGACGTGAGCTTCGTCGCCGAGCCCGGCCAGCTCATCGCGCTGGTGGGGCCGTCCGGCGCCGGCAAGACGACGATGAGCCAGCTCGTGCCGCGCCTCTACGACGTCACCGGCGGCGCGGTGCGCATCGACGGCGTGGACGTCCGCGACGCCACGCTCGACTCGCTGCGCGACGTCGTCGGCGTGGTCACCCAGGACGCGCACATGTTCCACGACACGCTGCGCGCCAACCTGCTCTACGCCAAGCCGGACGCCACGGACGACGACCTGCGCGAGGCGCTGCGCAGCGCGCAGGTCCTGCCGCTCGTCGAGGCGCTGCCCGAGGGCCTCGACACCGTGGTCGGCGACCGCGGCTACCGCCTCTCCGGCGGCGAGAAGCAGCGCGTGGCCATCGCCCGCCTGCTGCTCAAGGCGCCGGACGTCGTCGTGCTGGACGAGGCGACGGCGCACCTCGACTCGGAGTCCGAGCGCGCGGTCCAGGTGGCCCTGAAGACCGCGCTCGCCGGCCGCACCTCGCTGGTGATCGCGCACCGGCTCTCGACCGTGCGCGACGCCGACCAGATCCTGGTGCTGCAAGCCGGCCGCATCGTCGAGCGCGGCCGCCACGAAGACCTGCTCCGCGGCGGCGGCCTGTACTCGGAGCTCTACCGCACGCAGTTCCTCGGGCAGGGCTCGCTTGACGGTGGCCCGCACGCCGACCGCCAGGACGAGCCCGAGCCGGACGACGAGCTGGTCGCTTAGGCAGCCGACCCGCCTCGGGTCTTCGCGGAAACGCGGCGGCCCCTACGCCAGGAGCGAGGCGATCTCCGCCTGTGCGCGCGGGTCGGCGTCCCGCGCCTCGACCGCGAGGTTGACCTGCATCGTCGCCTCGGCCACCTCGAGGAGCTGGGATGAGACGGGATAGCGCTTTTCCCTGACGAGCCACCGCAGAACGGCGGCGAGCCGCCAGATGCTGGGCTTGCCCTCATGCACGGGCACTGGCCCGGGCGAATCACACGAGACGATGAGCTTGCGCACGTTCTGCCGCGTGACGCCGAGGAGCGTCGCCACATCGGTGAGGCCGACGAGATCGGGAGACGCTTCGATGAGCACCGCGTCCGGCACTGCCGAGCGCACGTCGGAGACGGCACTACCGACGGCGCGCGCCGCATTCTCCGCCTCCCGGGCGAACTCGAGCGCGAGACGCCCGGGCCTGCCCACCCCGACCACCGCGTCGTCACACCCGGCGGCCCCGAGACGTTCGACTAGAGCGCTCGTGTCGACGCCCCGCGCGCCGAGCGCGAACTTCAGCGTGAAGGTGTACTCGGTCATCCGTCAGTCCTCATCATTGCCGGTCGCAAGCAGACCCCCGATGCACCTGTCCACGACTCTCCGCAGCTGTCGTGCGTGATTCTCCGGGTTGCGAGGCGTGCCCCAGACCACCGTCACACAGAATTCGCCGCAGCGGCACTCGGGATCGTTGTGCGGGCAGTACATCTTGCCCCAGCCATGCGCCCGCGCGGCGAGGGGTTCGACGCGCCAGCCGTGGCGCTCCGCATTTCTGAGGGCCCTCTCGACGTGGGCATTCGGATGTCGCCTTCTTGGCACTTCAAGACCTCTCGAGTATCGGCGGATGACCGGTGGTTGTCAAGTGACAACCACACGCTCTCTGCGACTCGGCGGCGCGCCGATCTCATTCTCGTAGGCAGTCACGCCGGTTCAAGGGTGGACCGCCAACGTCAACCCCGCGGCGCGTCGAATGTCATCCCGGTGTGGCCTGATGAACCTGCGGTAGCATGTCCAGGACATGCGTGACCAGCCTGTGAGAACCGCGCCGGACCCCATTCCCTGGCTCCTCGAGGGCGGCGCGGCGGAGCGCCACGCCGCGCTCACCCGCCTTCTCGGAGCCGCGCACGATGCGCCGGAGGTGCAGGAGGCGCGGCGCGCCATCATGACGAAGGGCCCGGTCCCCGCCATCCTGGCCGCGCAGCTTCCGGACGGCCACTGGGAAGGTCCCGACCGCTTCTACACGGCCAAGTACCGCGGCACGGTCTGGTCGCTGCTCATCCTCGCCGAGATCGGCGCCGACGGCGCTGAAGCGCGGGTGCAGGCCGCCTGCGAGGCGATCCTGCGTGACGCGCAGGACCCGGACTCAGGCGGCTTCTCCACCGGCCGCAGCAAGAAGGCCGGCGGCGGACTCCACTCCATGGTCATCCCGTGCCTCACCGGCAACCTGGTCTTCAGCCTCGTCCGCCTCGGCATGCTGGACGACCCGCGCGTGCAGCGGGCGGTCGACTGGATCGCCACCTACCAGCGCTTCGACGACGCCGAGGGCGAAGAGCCCACCGGCTGGCCATACGACAAGCTCGAGATGTGCTGGGGCCGCCACACCTGCAGCATGGGAGCGATCAAGGCGCTCAAGGCGCTCGCGGAGATCCCGCCCGAGCGCCGCACGCCGGCGATGCAGGCCACCATCAGCGCCGGCGCCGAGTTCTTCCTGCGTCACCACGTCCACCGGCGCAGCCACGACCTCACCCGCGACAGCAAGCCCAGCTGGCGCCGCTTCGGATTCCCGCTCATGTACCAGACGGACGCGCTCGAGATCCTCTGGATCCTGGGCCGGCTCGACCCCGCCTACCTGCGCGACGAGCGTGCGCGCGAGGCCCTGGACCTCGTCGCCTCCCGCGCCGACGCCCAAGGCCGCTGGCGGCTCCAGCAGACCTTCAACGACCGTTTCGTCGTGCCCATCGGGACCAAGGGCGAGCCCAGCCGCTGGGTGACGCTGCGGGCGCTCGAAGTACTGCGCTCCGCCCAGTAGCCCCCGGAGGCCGGCTGCGCACCGCCGGCAGCCGCAGAGAGGTATGCCGTCCGGGGTCTGGTGCCTTGGATGGCACCGCCGCTGGCGCCTCCGATGGTGCCATCTGCGGTGCCAACCGTGGCGCCGTCCGTGGCGCCGTCCGTGGCGCCGTCCGTGGGGCCGTCCGTGGGGCCATCCAAGGCTCACACCCCCGGACGGCATACCTCCCCCCTGCCGCCTAGCCCCTCCTCGCCCCGCCCGTCGACGGCGCGGCTATGCCTCGGCCGGGTATCTGCCCGGTAGCAGTCTGAACAGCCGAGGCACACATGGACATCAATCAGAACGCACCCGTGATCGCACGCGAAGAGCTCCACATCGCCGCCGACGTGCGGACGGTCTGGGACGTACTCACCGACCTCGAGCGCTGGCCGAGCTGGAACAAGGCCGTGCGGGAGATGTCGGTGCACGGCCCGGTCGCCCCCGGCACGTCGTTCGACTGGAGGGCGGGGCCGGGCACGATCAAGTCGAGCATCGCCGAGGTGGAGGCGCCCCACAGGATCGTCTGGACCGGCGTCACCCTCGGCATCCGGGCCGTCGACGCGTTCGCCTTCGAGGCGTCGGACGGCGGCACGCTGGTGCGCCAGGCCGAGTCCTGGGAGGGCCTCCTCGCGCGCCTGTTCCGCTCGCGCATGGACCGCACCCTGCGCTCGAGCCTGCGCGACGGCCTGCGGGCCCTGAAGGCCGAGGCGGAGCGCCGGGCGGGGGCCGCCAGGGCGGCCTGAGCCCGGCGGAGCGAGGAGCCGCCGATCGGCGGTGACAGCGTGCGGCGGATGGGAGTACTCTCGCTGAGAGGGGACTGGGGAGATGCCGCGAGGGTCACAGCACGCCGTGGACGTCGAGCCCGGGCTGGAGGGCCGGGCGCTCGGGTTCACGCCGCTCGGATCCCGGCTTCGACCGCCTCAAGCGCTGGGCAAGCTCGTCGCGCGTGAGGCGCTCGTGGCCTCTCTGCTCGCGGACCCGCGGGCGCTCGTCGTGGTCTCCGCTCCCGCGGGCTACGGCAAGACCACGGCACTCGCGCAATGGCTCGAGGCCGACCTACGGCCGAGCAGCTGGCTGCAGCTGGACGAGGCCGACAACGACCCTGTCGTCCTCCTCACCTACCTCGCGCTGACCTTGCAGCGCGTGGCCGCGGTGGACCCGGGCGTGTTCGAATGGCTGCGCCTGCGCACGCCCCCGATCGCCCAGCACATCCTGCCCTCGCTGGCTGCTTCGCTCAGCGAAGCCCGTCCGTTCCTCTGCGTCCTGGATGACGGACACCTGGTCGCCGCCGAGGCTTGCTGGGACATCGTCGGCACGCTGCTGGACCACCTGCCGCCCGGCGCCCAGTTCGTGGTCGCGGGACGCAGGGATCCTCCGCTCGCGCTGGGCCGGCTGCGCGCGGCCGGTCGGCTGGCGGAGTACCGGCTCGACCACCTCGCCTTCGGCCGGGACGAGGTGCGCGAGCTCTTCCGCCTGCACGGATGCGAGCCGGACGACGACAGGCTCGAGGAGGCTCTCATCGCCACCGAAGGGTGGCCGACCGGGCTGCGCCTGGCCCTGCTCTCCGGCGACGGCGGCGGTGAAGAGCTCCCTTGGATCCGCGGCGACCAGCATGCCATCGCCGCGTACCTGACCGAGGAGGTCCTCGAACGCCAGGCGCCGGCGGTCCAGCGGTTCATGCTGCACACCGCCATCCTGGACAGGCTGTCCTCCGGACTCTGCCACGCGGTCACGGGCGACGCCGACGCGGGCCCCCACCTGATGACGCTCGCTCGCCAAAGCCTCTTCGTCACGGCGCTCGACGACCACGACGAGTGGTTCCGCTACCATCACCTCTTCGCCGAGCTGCTGGCAGCTCTACAGCGGCGGCGCGAGCCCACGGAGACGCCCCTGCTGCACCGGCGCGCGGCGGAGTGGTACGAAGCGCACGGTGACGTCGAGCGGGCCGTGCGCCATTGGGTGGCGGGAGATCACGTGACGGCCGCGGCCTGGCCCGCCTTCAACGCGGTCAACGAGCTGGTCGACAGCGGCCGCGTGGAGAGCGCGCGGAGGCTGCTGGACGGCTTCACGCCGCAGCAGCTCGCCGACCACCTCCCGCTGACGATGGCGGCCGGCTGGCTCTACGGTACCGTCATCGGCGATCCGGTGAAGGGCGAGCGCTGGCGGCGGGCTGCCTGCACCGTGCCGGTCACGGACGAACTAGTGCCGGACGGCTCGATCACCTGGCGCGCCTACCAGGTGGGCCTGCGGTCGCTGCTCGCCCCGGACGGCGTCACGCGCATGCTGGCGGACGCCAAGCTGAGCCTGACCTGCACACAGAACGCCGGCATGGACGACAGCGAAGCGCAACGCGTCGTCGGCGTGGCCGCGTATCTCTGCGGCCGCCCGCGCCAGGCCACGGGATCGTTCCGGGCGATGCTGGCCGCGGGCGCCGACGCGCCGGCCAAAGCCTACGTCACGGCGTTCCTCGCCCTCATCGCCGCGGATGAAGGCCGTTGGGACGACGCGGCGGAGCTCGAGCGGCAAGCCCTGGAACTCGCTCCCGACATGACGCTCGACATCTCGCCGGGCATGTTCCTCGCCCTGCCGATCCTGCTGGCGCGGGCGCGCGTCCTCGGCCACTTCCAGGACCCGGAGGCAGCCGGCGTGGTCGCGCGCGCGGGACGCTACCTCGAAGACATGGTCCCTCAGGTGCCGTGGCGCGTCATGCTGATCGCCGTGACGCTCGGCGAGGTCCAGCTCGCCGCGGGCGAGCTGGCGGACGCCGAGCTCTGGGCCCGGCGCGCCGAGGCGACGCTGGCGAGCGCGCCGGATCCGGGCATGCTGCGGGGCCGGGTCGAGCGGCTGCGGCAGGCTCTCGAGCGGCTGCACATGGCCGACCCGATCACGCCGGCGGAACGGCGGGTCCTGGACCTGCTCGCCACGCAGCTCACCGCCGACCAGCTGGCGGCTCGCCTCTTCGTCTCGACGAACACCGTCAAGACGCACATGAAGAGCCTCTACCTGAAGCTCGACGTGACCACCCGTACCGCGGCGGTGGAGCGGGCGCGGGAACTGGGCCTGCTCAACTAGCCCGGGCCGCCCGCCGGCGCAGGTTCACACGTTTCGTGTGAGGCGCGTTTCCCCCACCTCTGCGAGCCTTCTCCCGAACCAGTCTCGAGACGAAGGGAGCCCCCACATGAAACGACTCTTGACACTCCTGGCGGCGGCCTGCCTGCTTCTGCTGCTCACGGCAGCGCTGGCGGCCGCGGCACCCCTGCGGGCGACGGAGGTCACGTCCTTCCCCGCGGGCGACTACGGCTCGTTCGCCGAGGGCATGACCGTGGACCGCCACGGCTCCCTGTATGTCTCGCTCACGACGTGGGGGCTCTACAACGACACCGTCGACCCGCCGCTGATGACCTCCAACATCGGCGAGATCTGGAAGGTGACGCCGCGCGGCGTGCAGACGCTCGTCGCGACCCAGGACCTCACGCCGAACGGCATGCTCCTCGGCATGGCGACCCATCGTGGCCGGCTCTACGTCGCCCTGTACGACATGGGAGCGGGCACGATCGGCAACGGTGTCTACCGGGTCGGCCCCGGCACCACGCTCACCCAGGTCGTCTCACTGCCCGAGGGCGTGTGGCCCAACGGGATCGCCTTCCACGGCGGCCGCCTCTACGTCACGGACAGCGCGACCGGCGCGATCTGGCGGGCACGGCTGGGCAGCGGCGTGGCCGCCCCGGCCAGGCCGTGGCTGCTCAGCGAGAAGCTGGCTCCGGGTGACCCGGAGGCGGACGAGTCGCTGGCGGGCATCGGCGTCAACGGGATCGCCTTCCGCGGCGACTTCCTGTACGTCAGCGTGGCCGACGGAGCGAGCATCCTGCGCGTGCACGTGAAGGCCGCCGGCGGGCACGGCCCGCTGCGGACCGTCTGCACCTCCGACAAGCTGTTCAGCGCCGACGGCATCGCCTTCGACGCCCGCGGCGGGCTGTGGATCGTGACCAACCACGGCACGACCGGCGCCGGCGTGAGCGGTGGTCTGTTCCGGCTCACGCCCAAGGGCGCCCTGAGGACGAAGGCCGATGATCCCGGCTGGCTGGACTATCCGACGACCCCCGTCTTCGGCGCCACGGGCCGGACCGGCAAGACGCTCTTCGTGGAGAACGGCGCGTACTTCTCCTTCAACCTCGACGGCACGCACCCGGACATCCAGGCGGTCCCGGTCGGCGTTCCCGGCCTGCCGCTTTGACACCAGGACCAGGAGGTGACGTGATGCGCTTGGCAGACTGCACCACCTTCGCGACGGAGCATCCCATCTGCTACCTGGCCACCCACGAGGGCGACCAGCCGCGGGTGCGGCCGCTGCTGATGTGGTTCGCGGACGAGCGAGGCTTCTACTTCATGACCATGAGCCCCAAAGAGCTCTCGGAGCAGTTGCACCGGGACGCGCGCGTCGAGGTGTGCTTCTTCAACGGCGCCGCGGAGCTGCCCGACGCGCGGTCCCTGCGCGTGACCGGCACCGTGGAGTTCGTGGACGACGCCGATCTGGTCCGCCGCGTGAGTGAGGAGCGGGCGGCCCTGGAGGGCCTCATCGGCCGCCCGCTCGAGCCCATCGCCGAGGTGTTCCGCATCGCCTCCGGCGAGGCGCGCTTCTGGACGCTCGGCGACATCCTGAAGGAGCGCGAGTTGGAGCGCGTGACGTTCTAGCGGCCGGAGCCGAAGAGCCGGCGGCCGGGGCGGATACTCCGCCACCCCGGCCGCCGGCTCGCGCGCCTCTGCAACCGCCTGTTGGACGAATGACCCAGACCCGCCTCCCCAGCCGGGGGCAGAGTTGGAGTGACGATCGATTGAGACGTCAGGGGACGCTCCGGGAGGGTCAAATGCTTCGCGACGGGCGCAAGACGCAGCAGGGCTTCACGCTCATCGAGCTGCTGATCGTGGTCATCATCATCGGCATCCTGGCCGCCATCGCGCTGCCGACCTACCTGAGCGCGCGGGAGTCCTCCAGAAGGGCCGCGCTGCAGAGCAACGACCGCAACATGGTGACGCACGTCGTCTCTCTGGACAGCCCGCCGAAGCCGCCGACAGGGAGCCCGCGCATCGCGCTGCGCGACGCCCTCATCGCCACCTACGCCGGCCAGGTGCGCAACCCGGCCAGCGGCGGCCAGGCGATCATCCAGTCCGGGCAGAACGTGAGCGGCGCGGCCGTGGTGGTCGCCGACCGCACCACGACGAAGATGGCGAGCGTCAACCTCACCTCGGACTTCCCGTTCACCGGTACCAACCCGCAACAACTGAACGGAGCCGTCGTCATCACGATCTGCAGCGACGGCTACCTGATCTACAGCCTCTTCAAGGGCGCTGCCTTCGACAAGCGGCTCCTCCCCTACGCCGCGATGCAGGACGGCTGAGAAGGCGTCGAGCGCACCCGGTCTCCGCGACAGCTGGCCGAAGAGCCTTGCGCCGGCGCCTCGGATGCGCCGAGCGCCGAGGCCGCCCAGCCCGACGCCCCCCCCGCTCGCCGGGGGGAGGTATGCCGTTCGGCCCCTGGCGCCTTGGATGGCGCCATCGATGGCGCCATCGGAGGTGCAATCCGAGGCACCGACCCGCAAACGACATACCCCCGTCCCTGCGCAGACCGCAGCAACGAAAGGGGGCGGCGTGTACACGCCGCCCCCTCGAGTCGCTGCCGCGGCTCCGGGTCGCTGCCGCGGCGCCGGGTCGCTGCTTCGGCGCCTCAGGCCATCAGGCGGCCTTGCGCCTCTCGTCCTCGGACCGCGCCTCGCTCGTGTCCGCAGTCTCGCCTGCTCCCTCGACCACCCGCAGCTGAGCGCTGCGGCGCCGGTCCAGCCCGAAGGCTGCGTAGGCGATGACTCCAGCCGTGACGACGATCGCGGCAATGATCACGATGACCGAGGCCGTGCTCGTCGTGGACGCCGCCGGATCCATCGGGTAGCCCGACGTCTTGCCGCTCGAGATCACCGCCGGAGCTGCCGCGGCCACCGCGGCCAGGATGCCGGAAAGCGCCACTACGACCAGCGCGGTGGCGCCTGCGAAGGCTCCGCGTAACCAGGTTCTTGTTCTCATGAGTTCTCCTCCGACCACTTGGTCATGGCGCTGCCGGCCGACCCTCAGGCGGCCTTGCGCTCCTGGATGTCACGCTGGGGCACGGGCCATTCGCAGACCACGTCGTCGCACACCGGGCCCGCGTCCCTGGTCGGCGTCTCCGCCGGCCTCTCGGCAGCCTCGGCCGCCGCCAGACGCCTGCTGCGTCTCTCGACCGCCAGCGAGGCGCCCGCTATGAGGGCGATGGCGACCGCGCTGAGCAGGGCGATCAGCAGGGGTGAAGCGTTGCTCGGCGGCGGAGTACTCACGGTGACGAAGCCGGTGCCCCGGCCGCTCTGGATCATCATCGCCGCAGCTGCGGGTCCCGCGCCCAGCGCCAGTACCAGGAGGACGGATGCGCCGACCAAGGCGACCAGTCTCCGCGCTGTTCTCTTCATGATTTCGCCTCCGATGGCAGGGCCGGCCACGTTGGGCCGGACTTGCCTCGACCACGGATTGATGCCCGTGGATTTAGTTCATAGGTGCCCACCAAATCCCCGGGCAAACGGTAGATCGCGCACGGCGCCGCTCGCAGCACAGGCGCGACACCGTGATCACAGGGGAGTTGGAGCCCAGACGACATACCTGCCAGAAGACCGCGCCAGGGCGCTCGATTCTCGCCGCTGTCCCTCGGCGGGCCATCGGGGTACGATGATGACAGGGGTGGCCGGAGGGGCCGCCTTGCGGAGCAGGGGGGATCCAGCATGAGCACAACCGCGCGAACGCTCTCACTCGCCGTCCTCTGCGTCTGCGGCGCACTTCTGCTCGCGGCTGCGCCGGCTCGCGCGGAGGACATCACCCCGCCAGACGGTCACGGTCTTCAGCGTCACCCCCTCACACGTCGACACTTCCTCCGCCGCCCAGACGCTGACCGCGGACCTCACGGTGCAGGACGGGCAGTCGGGCGTCACCTTCGTCCAGGTCCAGCTCTACTCCAGCCTTTCCCAGCAGTGGGTCCAGACCGACGCCACGCTCATGTCCGGCAACGCCGCGGACGGTGACTACCGAGCCGAGCTCGTCCTGCCCAAGGGCAGCATGAGCGGCACGTGGAACGCCTGCGTCTGGGTACGCGACGCCATCGGCAACCTCGACGCGTTGCAATGGATGGAGCTAGACCTGCGGTTCGGCGCCGGCGCCGGCGAGGTGACCAACGACGCGGCCGTGTGCGACTCCACGGCGCCGCAGGCCACCGCGGTGAGCGTCTCCCCCGCGCACGTCGACACCTCGGCGGCGGCACAGACCGTCACCGTGTCCGTCACCGTCGGCGACGACCTCAGCGGCGTGAGCGGCGCGACCGCCTGGCTGTACTCGACCAAGGGCTATCAGTCACGGTGGGTCGCCCTGTCGCGCATCTCCGGCGACGAGGCGAGCGGCGAGTACCGCGGGACCACCACCCTCCCACGCTACGCCGCGAGCGGTGAGTGGAGAGTCAACTTCTCGGCGCAGGACGCCCTCGGCAACGGCTCCACGCCCGTGGACCTCGCGGGACTCTTCGGCGCCGACGCGATCGTCACCAACGACGCGGCGGTGGACGACACCACACCGCCGCAACTCACCGCGCTCTCCGTCACTCCCGCGGTGTTCGACACAGAGTCCGGGGACCAGACCCTCACGGTCAGCGTCCGGGCCACGGACGACCTGGCCGGCCTCTCCTCCGTGGGGGTCTACATCGACCCGATGCTGAGTGACCAGATGCACTACGTCTTCCTGGATCCCGCGCCCGGTGACAAGTCCGGCGGGGTCCTCTCGGGCACGATCACGCTGCCGCAAGGTGCGGAGGTCGGCCCGTGGCGAACGCGAATCGAGACGTACGATGTCCTCGGCAATCACGCTTGGTATCTGCCGGACCAGCTCGCCGCCCTGCTGCCAGGCGCGACCGGCATCACACTCGTCAACACCGCAGCGGCCCAGCAGGTGACCATCCGAAAGGACTGGATCCTCACGGGCGCAGACAGCACCGTGACGTTCCCCGCCGGGACCGTGGTCACGCGCAGTGAAGGCGGGTCGTTCGCCTTCTACCGCATGGTCGCGCAGCCGTTCGAGCTGACTGCGGACGTGCCGACGGACCAGCTGCTCGGCGACCCGGTTGCGACGCTGCGCTTCGGCATCCCCGGCCTCGACCTCTCGTTCAGCCAGCCGGTCTCGGTATGCATGCGCGTGGGTGGCCAGTACGACGGGTACCTGGTGCGGATCCAGTCGCTCACGGAAGGGGGCGACGCGTGGGCCGACGAGACCGAAGCTCTCGTCGGCGGCGGGGTCGCCCAATTCACCGTGAACCACGCCACGCGGTTCGTGGCCGAGACGGCCAAGGCCCGCGTCACCAAGGTGACGCCGCGCCGGTGCCGCCGACGCGGGAGAGTGACCATCGTCGGCTTGGGCTTCGGCAACGCACGCGGCCGGAGCACCGTGTTCCTGGGCGGCAAGGCATGCCGCACGTACAAGGAGTGGGGGCCGCGCGCGGTCACCTTCGTCGTACCGCGCGGCGCGCGGCTCGCCCGGCTGCGCCTGAAGGTCCGCGTGAACGGTGCCTTCACGCAGGCCGGCCGGCTCAAGGTCAGACGTTAGGCCGGATCCTCAGCCGCCGAAGCGGAGCACCACGGACGTTTCCACCTGACGCTCCGGGATGCTCCAGTAGCGCCGGAGCAGCCGGTCCTTCTCCTCCGGCGTCACGAGGACGAAGCCGTGGCGCTCGTAGAACGCCACGGCCCACCACGCGGCCGCCCAGGTGCCTACGAGTAGCGGCCGCGGCGGCTGCGCCCCGGCCGCCAGTTCCAAGATGTGCGTGAGCAGACGGCCGCCCACGCCGGCGCGCTGCTGGTCCGGCCGCACGTAGGCGTGCCGCACCAGAGTCACGACGTCCACGTCCTGCACGCCCATCACGCCGGCGAGCCCCGCGGCGGGGCTCCACAACCCCCAGAAGCGCACGCCGGCCGCGATCTCGGCGCGCAACTCGTCAAGCGGCATGTAGGGCTCGTGGTAGCGGTCCGCCGGGATGACGCCGGCGTAGGCGGTCGCCGCCGCGTTGATGACCGCCCCCATAGCGCCGAGGTCGGAGGACCCGCAGGGTCTGACGTCCACGTCACCGTGATCCATGCTCCAATGCTACAGGGCCGGGGGGTATGCGCGTCGGGGGTGGGAGCCTTCGTTGGCACCCTTTTTGGCGCCATCGAAGGCGCCGTCCAAGGCTCCCTCCAAGGCGCCGTCGAAGGCACCGACCCCCAGATGACATACCCCTCCCCGGCCAGTCCCGGCCTGGCCTGGAGCGCCCCCCGGCTTAGCCCAGTCTCGGTCGGCCCGGCCCTGACCCGGCCGGCCACGAGTTGCCGTCGCGACACGAGCGGGCGACGGTCAGACGAGCGGCCACTTCGCGAGGATCTGCCGCGCGGTCCCCAGGTCTCCGAGGTGCGCCACCGCGAGGGCGACCGGCGCGACCTGGGCGCCGCGGAGGGGGTGGCCGCGCGCGAGGCGACGCACCTCGGCCTCGCGCGCCACGCCCGCCGTAAGGTGAGGTGTGTAGTTCTGGCCGGCGTGCGCCGGCACAAACCCCTCCACGTAGGCGACGGTGGCGGCGTTGGCCGGCGACTCACCCGGCAATGTGAAGAACGCGGCCGCCGAACCGCCGGTCGCCGTGAGCGGCGCGAGCGCGCGCAGGAGGCTGTCGTGCAGCGCGCGCAGGGCCGGCGCCGGCTCGAACTCAACACTCGCCAGCACCGTGCCCGGCGGCGTGCCGAGCTCACCGCCGCTGAGATCGCCGGCGCGGAGGCGCAGATCCCGACCCTCCGTGCCCGCGGCATCGTGCGCCGCAGCCCCGACCGCCTCGAACACCTCTTCGAGATCCTCCCGCCGCACGTACCGCTGCAACAGGGTGACGTGCGGCAAATGGGTGGCGTCGAAGGCAAAGGCTGAACCGCCGCCCCGGGCCGAGCCTGCCCGGACGTCACGCCGCAGCTCGGCGTTGAGCTCCGCGGCCCGCGCCTTGGTGGCCGCGTCGGGCTCCAGCAGCACGTTGATGGCGATCAACTCGTCCACCGCTCGCACCGGCTCGGTGATGGCCTCGCTCGCGCGGCCTCACATCGGCCGCAGGGCCTCAGCCCTGCTGACCGCCCGGCTCGCGCTATCCGTCCTGCCCGCTGATGTTCACCAGCCAGTCGACGCCGAACCTGTCCTTGAGCATCCCGAACGAGTCGCCCCACGGCGCCTTGGCCAGGGGCATCGTCTCGGTGCCGCCCTCCTTGAGCTTGTCGTAGTAGCCGCGCAACTCGGCCTCGTCGTCGCCGCTCAGCGAGACACTGATGGAATTGCCCGGCGTGTGGTCAATGCCGTTGGGCGTGTCCGCGCCCATCAGGACCATGCCGTTGGGAGCCTCCAGCATGCCGTGCATGATCTTGTCGCCCTCGGCGGGGTCGGTGGAGACGTCAAACTCCTTGAAGGTGGTCATCTCGAGCTTGCCGCCGAAGACGCCGCGGTAGAACTCCATCGCCTCACGGGCGTTGTCACGGAAGCTCAGATACGGGTTGAGCCTGGACGCCATCGTCGTCCTCCTGGTCTGGACTGGTTGTCGCGTGGTCCATGTGTTCCCCTCCGCGTGGGCGTCAGTCCGTCGCCGGGCCGGCAGGGGCCCGTGGCGAGGTCAGACCTCAGGCCGCGGCCTCACCGCCGGGCTCGGCCTCGGCGCCCGCCGGCAGCTCGCGCATCTTCATGAGCGGCGAGCGCACCAGCCAGAGCGCGGCCAGGCAGCCGCCGGCCGCCGCGATCCACAGCGTCTCGCGCGTCCCGATGGCGGTGGCCAGCGCGCCCCCGGCCAGAGAGCCGAGGGGGCGCACTCCGTAGTTGACCACCATGTAGGCTCCGGAGACGCGCGAGCGGAAGCGGTCGGGGATCACGGCCGCGAAGATAGACCCGACGCTGATGTCCAGCATCACCACGCCCAGCCCTGCCCCGAACTCCGCGCCCAGCAGCGCCAGCAGAACCAGGGAGTGCGGGCCGCCGGCGAGCGGCACCAGCAGCAGCGAGGCGGGGAACAGCACGCAGCCCACCGCGAAGACCGGGCCGACGCCGATGCGCCGCACCACGCGGCCGGTCGCGGCGGCGCCGATCACCGCACCCACGGCGCCGGCGCCCAGCACCACGCCGAGCGTGCCCGGCGCCACTCCCAGCGAGCGCGTCGCGTAGAGGACGAACAGCGCCAGGAACGCGTAGTCGAAGAAGTTGAGCGTGGCGGTGGCCAGAAGCGCCGGGCGCACGATTGCCGACCCGGCGATGAACCGCGCGCCGCTCAGCAGCAGACCGCGGCGCTCCTCCTCCCGCGGCGGCTCCACGACCTTGACCCGCCACAGGTAGGCGGCCGACACGATGTAGGAGACGGCGTCCGCGGCGATCGCCAGCGGCGCCGTCAGAGCCTGCACGAGCACGCCGCCGAGGCTCGGCCCCACCACGCTCGCCAGCGCGCGGCTGCCGTTGAGCAGCGACTGCGCGCCCACGTAGCCGTCCCGCGGGACGAGAGCCACGAACAGCGCGCTGTACGCGACCATGAAGAGCACGCCGAGGCTGCCGGTGAGAAACGCTATCGCGTACAGCACCGGCAGCGACAGCAGCCCCAGGATGGCGGTCAGGGGGACGAGCGCCAGCAGCAGGCCTCGTCCCACGTCGGCCAGGATCATCAGTTGCCGGCGGTGGCCGCGACGGTCCACGAACGCCCCGGCGTGCAGCGAGAACAGCAGGTTGGGGATGAGCGCCGCGGCCGTCAGATAGCCCATCTGCGCGGCGCTCGCGTCCAGCACGAGCACGGCGACCAGCGGTAGGGCGATGAACGTCACCTGGTCGCCGATCAGCGACACCGTCTGCCCCGTCCAGAAGCGGCGGAACTGCGGGTGCGCCCGGAGAAGCGCGGGAGTGAGACGGGAGAGCGTCTTCATGGTGCGAGCGAGCCGGGCGGGCGCAACGCGGGCGGGCGTCAGAGGACGCGGGCGCGCGTCAACCGCCGGCGGCCTCCGCTGGCGAGCGCCGCGGGAACGCCAGGTTCAGGACGGTGACCGGACGGGCGCCGTCCGGGCGCAGCTCGGGTCGCTCGGCCCGCGCGAGGTACGGCTCGAACAGACTCGAGATGACCTGTCCCATCTGTTCGAGCTCAGCGGCGGTCAGGTAGAGCACCGCGTCGTTGAGTTGCGCCGCCTCCTGCCACTCCGGCGGCTCCTCGCCCTTGCGCTCGACCCAGCCCATGACCGCCTCGAAGTGCTGCTCGACCACGACCGCCTCGAGCAGCTGCCCGGCGGCCGCGGCCTCCTGCCCGGTCAGCACATTGGGCCAGCTCGTGAATGAGGCTGTGGCCCGCCACGGGCGCTCGCGCCCGCGGCCTCCCCCTGCCTCCTCCACGAGCCCGTACTTGGCGAGCTGCCCCAGGTGGAACGTGCAGCGCTGCGGCGTCTCGCCCAGCTGGCGGGCCGCCTGCGTGGCGGTCAGCGGCCCCTGCAGGCGCAGCAGGCCGACGAGCTTGAGGCGCGTGGGGTGCGCGAGCGCGCGCAGTGCACGAGCATCCCGCAGCTCCACGCTGCGCGGCCTGGCAGTTCCCGGTGTCTCGTTCGTGCTCATGTTTCACAAGATACCCTTTAAAAGGAATCTTGTAAACCATCCTCGTTGAACGCCCCGTTGCTGGTTTGAACGACGGGGAACACTTCTTGTGAAGACTTGATCCAGAAGTCAGACGCCGGCGGCCCGCGAAATGCCGCCCCTCCCGGCGCCCCGCTCCAGCCTCGAGCCGTTCAGACTCATCACGACCAAAGGACTGGCTCACATGATCATCGCCGCGGTAACCGGCCTCGGCACCGCCTCGCTCATCGGCATCGGCGTCGCAGTAGCCGTCGTCGTCCTGCTGGCCGCCCTCAGTATCCGCGTGGTACGACCCACCCATCGCGGGCTCGTCGAGCGCCTCGGCCGGTACCACCACTACTCCGAGGCAGGCGTCCACTTCATCGTCCCGTTCATCGACCGTATGTACCGTGTCGACGTGCGGGAGACTCTGGTGGAGGCGCAGCCTCAGGAGATCATCACCAACGACAACCTCAACGCCAAGGTGGACGCGCAGGTCTACCTCAAGGTCGCGGCCGACGAGGAGAGCGTCAAGGCCTCCCAGTACAACGTCAGCAGCTACGAGAACCAGGTAGTCAACCTCTCTCGAACCACCCTGCGCAACATCATCGGTACGCTCACGCTCAAGTCGGCGAACTCCGAGCGCGGCAAGATCAACGACGAACTGCGCAGCACCCTCCGCGTGGAGACGGCCAGCTGGGGCATCGAGATCCTGCGCACCGAACTCAAGGAGATCGACCCGCCGCGCGACGTCCAGGAGACGATGAACAAGGTCGTCAAGGCCGAGAACGAGAAGATCTCGGCCGTGGACTTCGCGACCGCGTCTGAGACCCAGGCAGACGGCCAGCGTCGTGCGGAGATCAAGAAGGCCGAAGGCAAGCGCCAGGCCAGGATCCTCGAAGCCGAGGGCGAGGCCGAGGCCATCAGGCTGGTCAACGAGGCGGCGCAGCAGTACTTCGTCGGCAACGCGCAGATGCTGCGCAAGCTCGAGGCCGTCGAGAAGGCCCTCTGGCAGAACACCACCGTCGTGGTGCCGACGGACGGCGAACTGGTCAACGTGATCGGCGACCTCGCCGGCGTGACGCCGCTGCGGCGGCCCGGCCACGAGGGCACGCGCGGGGCGAGCGACCCGGGCAACGGGCACCACAAGCAGGCTGAGGCAGCCTGAGGCAGGCTCCGGCCTTTGCCCGCGTGCTCCGGCCTGCTCCCGCCCGGTGTTGTCCCGCAGGGCCTGCTCCCGCACGCACGCGCACACGGAGGGGGCGGCGGCGCATGACGCGCCGCCGCCCCTCTGGTTCACCGTCTCGAACAGGCTCTCAGGCGGCCTTGCTCCTGTCGCTTCGCCCCTCGGCGGGCGGACTCTGGCCCGACTCGCCCTGCCCCTCGAGCACCTGCAACCGCATGCGCGAGCGGCGGTCGAGCGTCAGTATGATGACCACCGTTGCAAACACGACGACCAACGTCGTGGCGACGGCGCCCACGATCGATGCCGCACTCCGCATCGGATTGGGCTTGAGCAGCCCGGTGGTCCTGCCGGGGTGGAACCCCTGCGGGTAGACTGCGACCGTCGCCGCGGCGTTGGTCGCGGGCGCCGGACCGGACGCAAGTGCGACCGCCGCCACCGGACCGGCCACGGCCAATGTGACGAGAAGGGCGGCCGCCGCCACGGCGATCCGCCTTCGGATTCTTGTACTCATGAATTCACCTCGGATGCGGGGTCCGCAAGCCGAACGGCCGGGGCCCCGCCTGAACCACGGCAGTGCTTCCGTGGGCTCACTTTCTCTGTGCCCGGTCGCGCGCGCAGCAACCCAGGGACTCCTCGGCCGGGCCGGCTCGAGGCCGCGCAGGGCCGGCCCGGGCCGGAGCATGTATCGCGCTGAGGGTCGGCGCCTTCGATGGCGCCTTTTGTGGCGCCTCCGATGGTGTCAACGAGGGCGCCATCCAAGGCTCCGACCCCCGAACGACATACCCCCCCGGCCGGCGCCAACGGCCGCTCCCGCGTCAGGCCAGCCCCATACTCCGGAGCTGGCCCTCCGAGTAGCCGAAGAAGTGTGCCGTTTCGTGCAGCACTGTCACACGGATCTGCCGCGCCAGGTCGGCCCGCGTCCTGCACACACGCTCCAGGTTGGCGCTGAACAGGTGGATCGTGTCCGCGTAGGGCGCGCCGAAGCTGGCGGAGCGCCGGTTCAGCGGCACACCGTGGTAGAGGCCGAGGATGCGCGGATCGATGCCGCCGCTCACCATCTCCCGCGTCGGGCGGTCCTCAATCATGATGGCGACGCCGTTGAGCTCGTCGAGCAGTTCCTGAGGGAGCTCATCGAGGGCGGCCTGGGCGACGGACTCGAACTCGTCCGGAGTCAGCAGCGGCCGCGGCCGCCGGGCGGCGGCGTCGAGCGCCGGCACGAGGCACCACTCGGCAAGCTTGCCGTCGCGGTCGCCGCTCTCACCGAGTGCGCGGCCGAGGAAGTAGCGCACGTCGGCCTCGAGCCCCGGCGCGAGGCCGCCGGCGGCGAGGACCGCACGCAGACGCTCGGAGGCCGCGCAAGGGTCGCCTTCGGCGAGCAGGCGCGCGGCCGCATGCAGTTCAGTCCGGAGGTCCATGACGCCATCATAGACGGCGCGGGCCGGCCCCCGTCGTCAGTCGTCCGCGGCCGCCCACTCCAGCGCCGCCTTGAGCTCGTCGATGTCGAACACCCTGAGGCGTCCGCCCATCAGCCACCCGAGCGCCTTGGCCGAGTGCCGCACCCAGTCCACATCGGTGACCAGGGCGCACCGCTGCCAGTCCCTGAAGTGGGCGAACTCGAGCGCCATGTCGTCCCAGGCTGCGTCGGCGGTGAAACGGTCGAACTCGGAGCCGATCTCGAACACGAAGCGGAGCCGCTCGTCTCCGGCCAGCGAATCCTCGATGGCCGGCCTCAGGACCTCGACGTAGTCGTCCGAGTCCACCTCGCCCACGGCCTCGAACGCCAGCACCCCCTCGGGGGCGCCTTCGATGAGCTGGATCATGCAGGACCTCCTCCTCGGCGGGCGCAGTCGCACCCGCTCACGGGGGCGACGGTAGCATGGTCTCGGACGGCCCGTCGGCCGGCCGCGGAGACGAATGCCGTTCCGCCTTGCCCGCCCGCGCCTGCCGCTCTCCGTGCCGCACGATTCCGCGCCGTGCCGACGCGGCAGCCCTCAGGCTCCCGCGTCGGGCGGACTCCCGCGCCTAGCGGACTCCCACGCCTAGCGCACCCTTGCTGCGCAGGCCCTCAGGCCGCCTTGCGCTCCTGGTCGTGCTCAGAGCCCTGCGTGCCTGTGGCCTCCTGGCGTTCGCGGATGGCCTGCCACTCATCATCGGCGGGCCGGCTCCGGACCGCCGCCAGGCGACTGCGCGACTGCCGGTCGAGGATCCAGGTGATCCCGCCGACGACGACGATGATGGCCGCGGCGCTGGCCAGCAGGCCCACCGTCGAGGCCGTCGAAGTGCTCGGGGGCTGGAAGCGGAAGGCGCCGTTCGCGCCGAGTTCCATGAGCTTACCGTTCACCGCCATCGTCGGCGCCCCTAGCGCCTCCGACGCGGTGATGGCAAGCAGCGCAAGCGCCGAGACGCCGACCGCGACCAGCGCGGCCGTTCGGCGCCATACCTTGGCTGTCATGATCTCACCTCCGGGCGCGGGCGAGTCTGACCGTGTGCGCCCGCGTCCTGTCTGCACCGCCGCGTGTCTGTCCCGCGGCTACTGGAAGTGTTCCCCGCCGGCGCCCGCATAGGCCCGGCAACGCTGCATCGCCACGAACCGCAACGCCAGCGCAACACTCTCTTCGCATCAGGCGTCGAGCAGCGGGACCGGCGGACGGCCCGGCCGGCGCCTCAGAGGCGGACCAGCACGGCCTCCAGCGTCCCGCGGCCGCGCGGGCCGTCGTCGCACAGGTCCGGCTCGGCGCACTTTGCCGCCAGCTGGGGCGAGGCGACCAGCTCGGTTGGCTCGTCGTGACCGTCGGGGTCGACGGTCGCCTTGAGGTCGGCGGTGAGGCCGACCGGCGCTTCCGCGAACGCACCAACCTTGTCACTCCGACAGACGGCGTCGAGCGTCGGACGATTGGCGGCGGTCCCAGGCTCCGGAGGAGCCGTCTCCGCCGCATCCACGATCCCGAGCTCCAGGGCAGCCGGCGCCACAGCCTGGAGCGCCGACCGAGCGGCCATCTGCCGCGCCTGCAGAGCCGCCGCCTCCTCCGCCGCAGCCTGAGCCGCGGCCTGCGCGGCGGACTCGGCCGCCGCGGCCGCCGCGCGGATCGGCGGCGCCATCTCGCAGAGCCCCTTGGTGACGCGGTCGCTCAGAAGCTTTGCCGGGGCGGGCGTGAAGACACAGTCGTCCGCGCCCGCCCTCCAGACCTCGCCCGCCGACTCGCGGTGCGCCGAAGGGGTCAGCACGATGAGCCAGCTGTCGTGATGCTGATGGAAGTCCCGCACCAGACGGCACATCTCGGGCGCCTCGATGCCGGGGAGGTCCCAGTCCAGCAGCGCCACCTCGGGAGGGTCGTCGGCCAGCAGAAGGTCCAGGGCATCGGGCCCGTTGTCCGCGGTCAGGATGTCGAGGGAGAGCCGGCGCCCGCGAGTCACGGTGTCGGCCAGCTTGGTGCGAGACACTTCGTTAGCGTGAGCGATCAGGACTCTCATCGTTGCTCCCGGGTCAGAGCCCCTCCCCCGAGGGACTCGTGGCTGGCTCCACTGCTCGCCTCGTCAGCCCCGTGAGCGCCTGGCATAGTACGTTCGTTTAGCCGTGCGTGAGACACCGTGCCCGTGGCTGGCAACGCCGCCTGCTCCTCGGGACGCAGGATCGGCGTGACCTCCTCGCCGTCCTCCATGAGGAAGGCCGCCAGCTGCGGATCGACCGAGAAGCCCCATCGGGTCTGGAACCTCGTTCCACGAGGCAGGGGCCCGAAGACCGCGAGGGGCCCGTCCAGTGGACTGGACGATAAGGCGACACGATCCGGCCCGGCGGTCGTGCCGCCCTTGTCGGCCGCCCGCAGCAAGCGGTCGTACATGCGGCGGGGCAAGAGGACGGCCACGACGAAGGCGAACTGGGTCACGAAGACGGGCCGGTCTGAGTCGCCGGCCTGCCGCACGACCGCTGAGGTCTCTCGATGGAGCCGGCTGATGTTGACGATGATCGGAGGGTCCATCCCTGCCTTCGTTGCGGTGCCGGGGCACCCGGCGAGGGTTCGCACGATAGACCAGTCGGCGACGGCGACCAAGGGTGACGACCGGCCCCGCAGGGAGACATAGCGTCCGGGGGTCGGAGCCTTGGATGGCACCTTGGATGGCACCATCGAAGGCTCCTTCGAAGGCTCCGATCCCCGGACGACATACCCCCCCGCCCCGGCCCGCCTCCGCGTCCCTCACGGACCGCCGCCGTGGCCCTCGCAAAGCCGGTATCCTCACCTCATGGACCTGAGGACGATAGCGAGAGCGGCCTGCGTGGCCTGCCTCGCAGCCGCCCTGGCCGGCGGACTGGCCGCCTGTGGAGCGGCGGGCAGTCCCAGCAACTCGGCGCCGGGCGCGACGGCCCCAGGCGGGGCGGCGGCCTCACCCGAGGCGGCGGCCTCACCCGGCGCGGCGGCAGGCGTCACGACCAGCGCCTATTCGGGCGGGCCGGCGGTGAGCGCCGTCTACCGGGACGTCGCGTACGCGCATGACGCGGCGGCACAGAGGCTGGACCTGTACCTGCCGGCGACCGGCGAGCCGCCGTATCCGGTGCTGGTCGCCATCCACGGCGGCGGCTTCATCTCGGGCGGCAAGCAGGACGGCCAGATCCTGCCGGTGCTGCAGGGCCTGACTCGCGGCTATGCAGTCGCCGGCCTGGACTACCGGCTCGCGCCCGAGTCTCCGTTCCCGGCGGCCATCAACGACGTCAAGGCCGCCGTCCGCTGGCTCCGGGCTCACGCGACCGAGTACGGGCTCGACGGCTCTCGCATCGCCGTCTGGGGCGACTCGGCGGGAGGCAACCTGGCCGCCCTTGCCGGCACCTCCGGCGACTCGGCCGCCCTGCGCGGCCGGGACCCCGCCTGCGCCGGCCGGTCCGACGCGGTCCAGGCCGTCGTGGACTGGTTCGGGCCGATCTCCTTCTCACGCCTCGACGAGGACTTCCGGGCGGCAGGCTCCAGCGCCTCCGGCGCCGAGGGCCCGGGTTCGTACCCTTCGCAGTACCTCGGCGCTCCCGTCGCCGACGTGCCGGCCAAGGTCAGGGCGGCCGACCCCATCACCTACCTGACGCCGGGCGACCCGCCGATCCTCATCGAGCACGGACTCTCGGACGGCACGGTCCCGTGGCCGCAGTCGAAGCGACTGGCGGAAGCCTACGCAGCGACGACAGGCGCAGACAACGTGACGCTTCACCTCATCAAGGGCGCCGGCCACGTGGACCGGGTCTTCTACACCCAGAAGCATGTCAACGTAGTACTCGACTGGCTGGACGCGCGGCTGAAGTAGGACGGCGGCGGGGGCGCCGTGACCGCGACCGGTACTACGATGACGGCGCACGTCGGCCGGAAGGGGCGACAGGATGGCGACCGTGGCGCGGCAGGCGCCAGGTGACTGGAGCGACCTCGAGCGGAGCGCGCCCTCCCCCGGCCGCCGCCGCGCGTCGCGTCCGCACGGCGGACCGCGGCGGGTCGCCATGTGCGGTCCGCTCAGAGCTGCGTCGTCAGGCGGGGAGCCGCCGCCTCGAGCGTGTCGGCGCGGACCACCCGGTCGCGGCCGGCCTGCTTGGCCGCGTACATGGCCTTGTCGGCCTGCTCCAGCAGGTCCTCGGCGTCGCGGTGCCCGTCGAGGACCGCGACGCCGATGCTGATGGTGGCCACGCTGTCCTGCCCCGCCCGCAGGTCGGCGACCTGCCCGCGGATCCGCTCGGCGACGTCCATCGCCGTGCCCAGCGTCGCGCCGAGGAGGAGCACGCAGAACTCGTCGCCGCCGTACCTCGCCGCCACGTCGCCTCTGCGCACGCACGACGCAAGGATCCGGCTGACCCGCCTCAGCACCTCGTCGCCGGCGAGGTGGCCGTGACGGTCGTTGAACTGCTTGAAGCAGTCGATGTCGCAGAAGAGAAGTGCCACCTCCTGGCCCCCCTCCCGCGCGCCCTCCACGGTGTCGCGCAGAAGCTCGTGGAAGCGGCGGTGGTTGTACAGCCCGGTGAGCGCGTCGATCATCGACTCGATCTCGACGCGCGTCTGCCGGGCTCCGGCGGTGTGCATGATCTGCGAGAAGGTGTCGCTCACGGAACTGCCGCGGCCCAGCATCGCGAACCCGTCCCTGGGCGCCCGCGCGGCCACGACCGCGCCGATGATCGACCCGTCGTCGACGCGGATGGGCGCGGCCGCAGCGAGCCAGGTGCCCCAGCGGTCCACCGTCACGACGTTCGCCTCGGCGCGGCGGCCGGCCAGCGTATCGAGCTCGAGGTCGTCGCTGAACTCGACCTGGCCGGGCGGCACGACGCGCGCGTCGTCGTCATCGTCGTCCACGACCATCATGGAGCGCAGCTCGTCGACCGGCGCCACAGTCACGACGGACTGCACCTCCGCGTGCGCCAGCCGGGTCTGCCGCAGGAGACGCAGGATCCGCCCGTACTCCGCGCTCGCCACGTCCTTCGTGCGGCTCAGGGCCAGGTGGTCGGCGGCGTTGACGGAGCCGGCGGCCTCATCGGCGGCCGCCTGCAGCACGGCGTGCCGGCCCGCCATGCGGTCGAGCACGCGACCGAAGGCCATCACCATGTCCGGATCGAACTGCGTGCCGGCGCAGCTTTCCAGCTCCGCGCGGCACTCCGGATACGAGAGCGCCTGGCGGTACACGCGGCGCGACGACATGGCGTCGTAGGAGTCCACCAGACACAGCAGCCGCGCCACCAGCGGGATCGCATCACCGGCCAGGCCGTCGGGATAGCCACCGCCGTCCCAGCGCTCGTGGTGGTGCCGCACGGCGGCGACGAAGTCGTCGTCCAGCAGCGTCTCGATGATCTCCGCGCTGACCACCGGGTGCTGCTTCATCAGCTCCCACTCCTCGTCGGTCAGGGGACCCGACTTGAGCAGCACCCGGTCGGCGACGGCGATCTTGCCGATGTCGTGCAGGTACGTCGCCTCCTCGAGCTGCTGGATGGCCCGCGGCGTCCAGCCCAGCTCTTCAGCGAGCAGCATCGCGTAGGCGGCGACCCTGGCCGTGTGCCCGATGGTGTAGAAGTCCTTCGCCGTCAGCGCCGAGCTCAGGGCGCGCAGGTTGCCGAGGTGCATGCCCTTCATGTCCTCGAAGAGCTGCGCGTTGTGCATCGCGAGCGCGGCCTGCTCGCCGAAGCCGCGCACGAACTCCAGGTCCTCGTCCGTGAAGACCCGCTCGGACTCGGTCTCGACCAGCGTCAGCAGGCCGAGAGACTTGCCGGCGTACCTCAGCGGTACGGTGAGACACGTCGTCTCCCCGTGATGCTCCATTGAGTCGCGGACGTCGTCCGACAGCGTTGGGTCGGAGATCGTCTCCACGATCACGTCTGCGGACTCGAGCACCGCACGGTCGGACGGGTACTTCTCCAGAGCGTACGGCTTGTCGAGGTCCTGGTAGATCGTGGGGCGCTCCTGGTACACGGAGCGCATGGTGAGGGTGTCGTCCTCCGGGTCGTATTCGTAGATGATCGCCTCCGGACACCCCAGCGACGCGGCCGCGGTCGCCACGAGCGCCGTGAGCACGTCGTGGAGGTCGAGCGACGACGTGAGCGTCCGGCCCGCCTCGAGCAGCGAGGCCAGCCGCTTCGCGTGGCCGGCCTGGCGCTCGAACAACAAGGCGTTGTCGACGGCCAGAGCGGTCATGCGCGCGCAAGCCTCGGCGATCGCCACCTCTTCCGCGGTGAACGCACGCTCGCGTCCCGCCTGGGTGATCTCCACCGTGCCCACAGTGTGGCCGCGAGCCAACATCGGCACGGCGAGCAGCGAGCGCTGGTCCCACTCATCCATGATCTCGCGCTCCGCAGGTCCGAGACGCTCATCTTGCAGTGAGGCGATGGCCACCGTCTCTCCCGAGTCCATGGCGAGGCCCGTCGTCGCCCAATGTCTGACGGGGTAGCGCCGACCGACCCACTCGTCGACGAACTCCCCGTCGGCCCACGAGGCAAGGCACTCCACCTCCTGCTCGCCGGACCGGGCCCAGATCTCGGCCCCGGTGGCGTCGAGCAGTTCGCAGATGAGCCGGCAGGCCGAGTCGAGCACGGTGCGGGGATCGAGACTCGAGCTGAGCTCGGTGCCGAGCGCACTCACCAGCCGGTCGCGCCGGGCCCGCACCTCGAGCTCGCGGTGCCGCTCGGCGAGGTCGCGGTAGACGCGCGCGTTGTGGACCGCGGCGGAGGCCTGGTCGGCGAGGCCGCGCACGAGCGCCAGCTCGTCGGGCGCGAAGCGGCGTTCCCGCTCGGTCTCGCACACCACCAGCACCCCCATGGTGGAACCGCCGAACCGCAGCGGCTGCGAGACACAGGTCTTCTCCCCCCACTGCTCCATGGACTCCCGGCTCTGCGCGTCGAGCCCGGGGTCCGAGAGGGTCTCGATCACGGCATGTCCGCCGAACAGGATCTCCCGCTCGTGCGGCCTCTCCTCGAGCGGGATCACGTCCCCGTCGACACGGTAGTCCGGGTCGACGCCGTAGCCTGCGCGCTCGACGAGCCTGTCGCCGTCCTCCTCGTACTCCCAGATGACGCAGTACCGCGCGCCGAGCGCGTCGACCACCTCGCGCGCGACCGTGTCCAGCACCTCCTGCAGGACGAGGCTCGACGTGATGCTGTGACCGGCGTGGAGCAGCGAGTCGACCCTGGCCTGCTGCTCGTCCCGGCCGCGCCGCGCCTGCAGGCGGTGGACCGCCAGGGCGGCGAGATCGCCGGCGTCTCGCAGGCGCTCGAGGCCGGCGTCGCCCAGCGAGCCGGCCGGCCCGACGAGCATGAGACAGCCGTTCGCCGTCCCGCCGACTCCGAACGGCGCCAGGACCTGCCCGGCACGGTGGACCGTCCCACCCTCGATGAACGCCGAGAGGAACTCCTCCCGATCGTCCAGATGGAGGGTGGCGTGCTCGCCGCCGGCGAGACAGACCAGGCCGCCGAGCTGCTCGTCCCACTCGAAGACAAGACAGGCGCGTATCCCGAGATCGTCGCACACCGCGGCCGCGAGCTCGTCGAGGGCGTCGCGGGGGTCGACGGAACGCGCGACGGCCCGCCGGACAGCGTCCAGCGCGCCGCCCCGATCGCACTCCGCGGCGCCGCTCACCTGAAGAAGTTGTACTGCCCCGACGGGGCGCGGCCGGCGGCGGCCCCGCGACCCCCGCTCGCCTCTCTCTGGCTCCATGCTGGCATTGTCGACCGCTCTGGCCGATTCCTACACTGTCTTGTGCAGAGCGTCGTTGCGCGCCTCGCGAGCAACGATCCGCACGGGACGCCCGCTTGCTTCCGGGAAGACAACGAGCATGGCCATGGTCACCCCACAGAAGACCGCCCGGCGAGAGGCCCCCACGCGGCGGACTGTCGCACCCGCGTGCAGACCCCGCTCGCCGGGCCGGCGCCGGCGTCACCGGCTCGCCGTCGAGGAGCGGCGCACCGGCTTCGACCGGCGCCGCAACGTCTGCCGCTCGCCGGTCACCGCCGCTCTGCAGGCGCCGGTACTGCGCCTCCGCGACGACCCGCGGATGCTGGCGGAGGTGCTCGTCCTGATCAACGTGCTGAGCGCCCTCGACCTCTTCATCACCTTGATGGTCCTGCGGATGGGCGCGGTCGAGCTGAACCCGCTGATGGCGTATCTCCTGGACCTGGGACCGCTGCCGGCGGCGGTCGCGAAGCTGGGGCTGGTGGTCTCCGCGACCATCGGTCTCTGGAAGCTGCGCCGGCACCGCGCGGCGCTCGCGACCGCGCTGGGCCTGGCCGTGACCTACGGCGCGCTCATCTCGTTCGAGCTCATCGGGCTGCTGCGCATGGCCATGTGACTACTTCTCGGCCTCGTCCAGCTCCGCCCCGGGTGTCGCGGCGGAAGTCCCCACGTGAGGTAGCCCAGGCTCATCGGCAGGCCCGGTTCTGGTGCACGCGGCCGTCCAGCACGACCTGGGCGAGTTCTTGCCGGGCGAGCTCGTGCGCGCATCCTCCCACGCGGGAGGACCCGCATGCTCGCCGGGCCGCGCCGGGCGTTTTGCCTGAGGAGATACTGGCAATCACTCATTATGAGGTAGACTCAGTAATCTCGTCACTCCCACCTCGAGGAGCGGCCATGACCGCCCACCAGATCCCACCGGCGGACTCCGCCGGCCCGCAGCCCGCCCTCCCCGGTCTCACGCCGCAGCTCAGTGAGGCGCTCACGCGCGCCTCGTGGCGCCTGCGGCGCGCCGCCGTCAAGGAGCTCGCCCCGCTCGGCCTGACCTTCGCCCAGTCGCGCGTGCTGCGCATCCTGGCCCGCGCCGGCGAGCCCCAGCGCATGAGCGACATCGCGGCGCGCTTCGAGGTCGCTCCCCGTTCGGCGACGTCCATGATCGACTCGCTCGAGGCCGCCGGTCTCGTAGAGCGCGGCGCCGACCCCTCGGACCGCCGCTCCGTCCTGGTCTCGCTCGCGCCCGGAGGGCGCGCCCTCGTGGACCGCATGAGCACCCTGCGGCGCGAGAGCGCGAGCGTCCTCTTCGGGCGCCTCTCCGGCACACAGCAGGAACTGCTGCTGGCGCTCCTCACGATCCTCAACGAGCCGGCGGAGGCGTGCGACGACGGCGCGCTGGCCGCCGCGGGAGACACGTGATGCCGGAGCCCGCGGGAGCCGCCCGATGATGGGCCCGAACGCCTTCACCGCGGTGCGCTCGCTGCGCCGCGACCAGTCGGTCAGGTCGGCCAAGGTGGCCAAGGGCACGGCCCGGCGCATCCTGCGCTACGTGCGCCCGTTCCGTGCCCTGCTCACCGTGTTCCTCGTGGTGGTGGTGATCGACGCCGTGGTGAGCGCCGCCAACCCGCTGCTCTACCGCGCGATCATCGACCAGGGCATCCTCAAGGGGAACGCGCGGCTCATCGTCGAGCTCGCCCTGCTGGTCGCCGGTCTCGCCCTGGCCGACGCCGCCCTGACGCTCGTGCAGCGCTACATCAGCGCCCGCGTCGGCCAGGGCCTCATCTACGACATGCGCACCCAGGTGTTCGAGCACGTGCAGCGCATGCCGCTGGCGTTCTTCACGCGCACGCAGACCGGCGCGCTGGTGAGCCGCCTCAACAACGACGTGAACGGCGCCCAGGAGGCGTTCACGGACGTGCTCTCCACGGTGATCGGCAACCTCATCAGCGTCGCCATCGTGCTCGTCATCATGTTCTTCCTCTCCTGGCAGCTGACGCTGGTCTCGCTGATCCTGCTGCCGGTGTTCCTGCTGCCGGCGCGCTGGCTCGGGCGCAAGCTCCAGGCCATCACACGCGAGAACTACGACCTGCTCGCCGACATGAACACGAACATGGTGGAGCGCTTCAACGTGTCGGGGGCGCTCCTCGTCAAACTGTTCGGGCACCCGGTGGCCGAGGACGAGGCCTTCCGGCGGCACGCCGCCCGCGTGCGAGACATCGGCGTCTCTCAGGCGATCCGCGCCTTCGCCGCCGGCAACCTGGCGGTGCTGCTCTCGTCCATCGCCAACGGCGGCCTGCAGTTCATGCTCATCATGTGGCTGCAGGGAATCTGGCTGCCGCTGCACGGCTACAACTACGTGGACACGCCGCTCTGGGCCGGCATCTACATGCTGCCGCTGACGCTGGGGTTCCTGGTGGCCGGCCCCGTCTTCGGTCGCCTCTCCGACCGCTATGGGGCCCGGCCCTTCGCCACCACCGGCATGGTGCTTGCGGCGCTCAGCTTCCTGCTGCTCATGGCTCTGCCGGCGGACTTCTTCTACCCGTGGTTCGCCGCCGTCCTCTTCCTGAACGGCCTCAGCTTCGGCATGTTCGCGGCGCCCAACACGGCGGCGATCATGAACAGCGTGCCGGCGCGCAACCGCGGCATAGCCTCCGGCATGCGCGGCACCATGCAGTCCATCGGCCTGCCTCTCTCCATCGGCATCTTCTTCTCGCTGATGGTGGTGGGGCTGACGGCCGCCGTGCCGCGAGCCATGTACGGCGGCCTGACCAGCCACCACGTCCCGGCGCAGCTGGCCACCGGCCTCTCGCACCTGCCGCCTACCGGGTACCTGTTCGCGGCGTTCCTAGGCTACAACCCCCTGCAGTCGCTCCTCGGGACGAAGGTGCTCGCGGCTCTGCCCCACGCGGACGCCCTCGCGCTGATCGGCAAGAAGTTCTTCCCGGCGCTGATCTCGGCGCCGTTCCGGCACGGGCTGGTCGACGTGCTCGTGTTCGCCGCGGTCATGTGCCTGGGCGCCGCGCTGGCGTCGTGGCTGCGCGGCGGCAAGTTCGTGCACGAGGAGGCTCACCGGCACGCCGCGCAGACGGAGGCCGAAGCCGACGCGCCGGCGGCGAAGGTCGGCGCCGGCGGCGGGCCGCGCGGCGGCCGCCCGGAGCCCGACGCCGGACGGGCGAGAGCCTCGCATCCGGGGGGGCGCGCGGAGGCAGACTGAGCCGCCGCGCGGCGCCGACACGAACACGCGTTCTCTTCCGTCCGGGCCGGCTGCTAGCCTGCAGCCGGCCCACGGAGGAGGACTCCCCATGCTCGTCGACCTCAACCCCGAACAGCTCGCCGCCGCGCAGCACGGCGACGGCCCGCTGCTCATAGTCGCCGGCGCCGGCACCGGCAAGACCGCCACGCTCGTGCACCGCGTCGCGCACCTCATCGAGCGCGGCGCCGACCCGCGACGCATCCTGCTGCTCACGTTCACGCGCCGCGCGGCCGCCGAGATGCTGCGCCGGGTCGAGGCGGTGCTTGCGGCCCGCGGCCACCAGGCCGGCGGCGCCTCCGGCCGCGTCTGGGGCGGCACCTTCCACGCTACCGCCGCTCGCCTGCTGCGGGTCCACGCGCGCGACATCGGCATGCAGCCCGACTTCACGATCATGGACCGCGGCGACAGCGAGGACCTGCTGCACGTCGCGCGTACCCGTCTCGGGCTCGGGCGCGGCGGCTCGCGGTTCCCGCAGAAGTCCACCAGCCTCGACATCTACTCACGCTGCGTCAACGCCCAGCTGCCGCTGCACGAGGTGCTGGCCACGGCCTTCCCCTGGTGCCTGCCGGCGGAGCAGGGTCTGGCCCAGCTGTTCGCCGCCTACACGGACGCCAAGGAGGAGCAGCAGGTGCTCGACTACGACGACCTGCTGCTCTTCTGGCGCGGTCTACTCGCCGACCCGGCCGGCGGCGCCCGGGCCCGAGAGCGCTTCGACCATGTACTCGTCGACGAGTACCAGGACACCAACGCCCTGCAGGCCGACATCGTCGGCCTGCTGCGGCCGGACGGCAGCGGCGTCACCTGCGTCGGCGACGACGCCCAGGCCATCTACGCCTTCCGCGCCGCCACGGTGCGCAACATCCTCGACTTCGAGCAGCGCTTTCCCGGCGCCGAGGTCGTCACGCTCACGCGTAATTACCGCAGCACGGGGCCCATCCTCGCCGCCACCAACGCGCTCATCGCCGAGGCTGCCGAACGGCGCGACAAAGAGCTCTGGACGGACCGGGTCGGCGGCGGGCGCCCGGTCCTCGCCACCTGCCGCGACGAGGACGAGCAGACGCAGTGGCTCTGCGAGCGCATCCTGGCGCATCGCGAGCAGGGCACAGAGCTCAAACAGCAGGCCGTGCTGTTCCGCGCGCAGCACCACTCGCTGGCGCTCGAGATGGAGCTCAGCCGCCGTGACATCCCCTTTCACAAGTACGGCGGCCTCCGCTTCGTCGAGATGGCTCACGTCAAGGACCTCGTGAGCTTCCTGCGGCTGGCCGAGAACCCCAAAGACGCCATGGCCGGCCTGCGCGTACTCGGCCTGGTGCCGGGCATCGGGCCCAAGACGGCGGCGGCGCTGCTCGAGAGCCTGGGCGCCGCCGCCGGCGACTTCACGGCGGCTTGGAGCGGCGCGCACGTGCCCGAGCCTGCGCGCACCGCCTGGCCGGCCGTCGTCGAGCTCTTCGCCACGCTCGCCGCGGCCGGCCCCTCCGACGTCCCGGCGCAGGTGCACGCAGTGCGCAGCGTCTACGGGCCGCTGCTCGAGCGCCGCTACGACAACGTCCAGGCGCGGCTGCGCGACCTCGAGCAGATCGAGGGACTCGCGGCCCGCTCGCAGACGCGCTCGCAGTTCCTCGCCGAGTTGGTGCTCGACCCGCCGGCGTACACGCAGGAGCTCGCCGGCCCGCCACTGCTCGACGAGGACTACCTCATCCTCAGCACCATGCACTCGGCCAAGGGCCTCGAGTTCGACGTCGTCTACGTCATCCACGCGGCCGACGGCAACATCCCGTCGGACATGGCTACCGGCAGCGCCGCCGAGGTCGAGGAGGAGCGGCGCCTGCTTTACGTCGCCTGCACGCGCGCCCGCGAGCAGCTGTACGTCAGCCACCCGCTGCGCTACTACACGCAACCGTGGGCCAAGGCCGACACGCACGGCTACGCACAGCGCTCGCGGTTCCTCTCGGAGCCAGTGGCGACCCACTTCGAGCAGGTCCAGACGGGGCCTGAAGGGGCGCCGTCCGACGAGGGTCCCCTCGACCGAGTCACCACGGCGTCCATCCGCGCCGGCGTGCGCTCGCTCTGGGAGGCGCCGGCGCCCGTCTGATCCATCTGCCGAGGCTGTTCTCCCATCAATGACTGTGTTTGCGTTTTTGGTCACACGGTCATAGATTCTCTATCATGCCTCGGGCTTTCAGCGATACGGAACGCGACGCCATCCGCGAGCGCCTGCTCGCCGCCGGGCAGGACCTCTTCGCGCGGCGCGGCATCCGCGCGACCACCGTCGAGCAGCTCGCACGCGCCGCCGGCATCTCCAAGGGCGCGTACTACCTCTTCTATCCGTCCAAGGAGGCCCTCTTCTTCGCCATCGTCGAGGAGGTGGAGACGGCGATGCAGGCCCGACTGGCCGAGCAGGTCGCCGAGGCGCCACAAGACGCGGTCCGGCTGCTGGTGCGCGCGTCTCTCAACGCCCGTCTCGAGAACCCGCTGTTCGACGTCGCGATCTCGGAGGAGGCGGTGGCCGTGTTGCGCACCATGCCGCCGGTCGAGCAGGAGGCGTTCCTGCGCCGCGACGTTGAGATGACGGAGTCCATCGCCGGCCTCCTGACCGACTCAGGCGTCTCGCTGGCCGCCTCCCCCGAACTGCTCGTCGGGCTGCTGCGCGCCATGGTGTTCGTCGGCATGCACCGCGCGGACATCGGCGCCGAGGTGGCGCCGATGGTGGATGACTTCCTGGTCGAGGCGCTCTCCGCGGCGCTGTCGGGAGGCGCTCGGAACAGCACCGGCCGCCCCGCGAAGCCCCGCAAGGGCGGCCGCTCGTGAGCACGCACCAGCCTGCCGTGCAGACCGCCGGCCTGACGCGACGCTACGGCGACGTGCTCGCCGTGGACGGGCTCGACCTCACCGTCGAGCGCGGCGAGATCTACGGCTTCCTGGGCCTCAACGGCGCCGGCAAGACCACCACCATCCGCATGCTGCTCGGCATGATCCATCCGTCCGCCGGCCGCGCATCCCTGCTCGGCGCGGCGGTGCGGCGCGGCGGGCGCGGCCCATGGGACCGCGTCGGCTACCTTGTCGACTCCCCCGCTCCCTACCCCGGCCTTACGGTGCTGGAGAACCTGGGCTCGGCGGCGCGCCTGCGCGGCGTCGGCGACGACGCCGTGACGCGCGCCGTCGAGAGGCTCGCCCTCGGCCGGTACGCGCAGCGCAAGGCTCGCTCGCTCTCGCAGGGCAACCGGCAGAGGCTCGGGCTCGCCATGGCGCTCTTCCACCAGCCCGAGCTCGTGATACTCGACGAGCCGGCCAACGGCCTCGACCCCGCCGGCGTGGTGGAGGTGCGGGACCTGCTGCGCGCGCTCGCCGCGGAGCGCGGCGTCACCGTCCTCATGTCCAGCCACATCCTCGCCGAGGTGGACCGGCTGGCGACGCGCGTCGGCATCATCCACCGCGGCCGTCTCATCGAGGAGCTGAGCACGGAGGAGATGGAACGGCGGCGGGAGCGGCGCCTGGTCGTAGAGACGCGCGACACCGGCGGCGCGCGCGCCCTCCTGACGGCGGCCGGCTACGAACCGGCCGCGGTGAACGGCCGCCTGGTGCTCACGCAGGCGCGCGCCGTGCAGCGGCCCGACGACGTCGCCGCCGCACTGGCCGCCGGAGGACACCCGCCCACGAAGCTGGTCGTCGAGCAGGAAGACCTCGAGGAGCACTTCCTGCGCCTCACGTCGCTCGAGGAGGCGTCATGAGCGGGTTCGCCGCCGCGCTCCGCGTGGAGCTTGTCAAGACGCGGCGCTCGGTCGCGCCCCTGCTCACGGGACTCGCGTTCGTCATCGCCCCGCTTGTCGGCGGGCTCTTCATGTACATCCTCGCCGACCCGGAGCGGGCGCGGCGCATGGGCCTCATCGGCCAGAAGGCGCAGCTCGCCGGCGGCGGCTCGGACTGGGCAGCCTACTGGGCGTTCCTCGCGCAAGGCGCCACCGTCGGAGGCTTCGTGCTCTTCGCGTTCGTGGTCGCCTGGGTGTTCGGCCGCGAGTTCTCCGACGGCACCGTCCGCTACCTGCTCGCGCTGCCCACGCCCCGCGCGGCGATCACCGCCGCCAAGCTCGTCGTCGTGGCCCTCTGGTGCGGCGCTCTCACGCTGCTCATCACCCTGGTCGGCCTGGCGACCGGCGCCGTGCTCGGCCTGCCGGGATGGTCGGCCGCGACCGTGTGGCCGGGCCTGCTCCACGTGTGGGCCGGCGCCGGCCTCACGGTGCTCATCGTGCTCCCGCTGGCGCTGCTCGCCGGCGTGGGCCGCGGCTATCTGGCGCCGCTCGGCTTCGCGATGCTGATGCTCATCCTCGCGCAGGTGATCGGCGCCACCGGCCGCGGCGCCTGGTTCCCCTGGTCCATCCCGGCGCTGTACGCGCAGGTCGCCGGATCCGCAGGCGGAGGTGTCACGGCCGTCAGCATCCTGATCGTCGCCCTGACCGGCGTCGCCGGCGCCGCCGCCACGTTCGCGTGGTGGCTCTACGCCGACTTCCCGCGCTGACGCTCGTCTGACGGCGCCTGTCGCGATGCGGCCACCAAAGGGCGGACGACACGGGACGTTGCCGGCCCCCTAAGCGCGAGCCCGGCAGCCCTTGCCCTGGGGAGAGGGCTCTGCTGCCGGGCTCGCGCTTCCACACAGTCCTTTGACGCCGGCCGGCGGCTGTTTCGTCACTGCGTCGCGTGACAGCTCGACGCCGTGCAGCCGGTCGCCGGGCAGGTGTACGTCTGGCCACCGTCCGAGGACCCGGAGCTCTGGCCGTACGGGTCGGAGTAGGTCTGGCTGCCGCCGCTCTGGCCGTAGCCGTTGCCGCTGCCGCTGCCGTTACCGTTGCCGCTGCCGTTGTGCGACTGGGCGGCCTGGGTGGCGACCGTCTGCGCACTCGCCGTAGAGGTGCCGAACAGGCGGCCGCCGAGCTGGATGGCGCTGAAGACGGCGAGACCGGTGAACAGCGTCACCACAAGCACCGCGGTGGTGTTTCTGCTGAAGTTCTTCATCGTTCTCCTCGGAAGTGGACTGGGCGATAGCGGTCGTCGCACGGCTCCTCCAGCCGGCGCGTGGCCAGGCGGACGGCGACGATGGGGTCGTCCTCGCGCACCTGGACGCGCGACCGGCCGAGCTTGCCCGCCGCGCGCAGGATCCAGCGCCAATGCAGAGAGAAGTGCACCAGGAGCAGCAGGATCGTGGCGTCGGCGGACCACCGGTGGGTGTCCACCCACAGCGCCGTCGGCGTCACGCTGACTCCAACGGCGCGCAGCACGTACTGCGAGACGAGCAGGCCGCTCAGCATCACCGTCACGACGGCGACGAAGAGGGCGGCGTCCACCACGAGGTTGACCTTGGGCGTCGCGCGCACGATCTGGGCGAAGCGGCGCATGATCGCCAGGGTCTGGTCCCAGTTGATGATCACGTGGAACAGCAGCGGGACGATGATGACGACGCTCAGCCACTCGTGCACGGCGATGCGGGTCCACGCCGGGTTGTACGCCAGGAACAGCGCGCCGAACAGAGCGAGGTCGAGCCAGATCCGGGCTCTCGCGGACAACGGCGCTCCTTTCGTCTGGTCGTCCGTCGGGGGACTTCACGGCACAGCCCCGTCGCCGGGGCCACGACCACTCTAGGAGACGCATGTTGAGCAGGCGTTGAGCCGCGACTACAGGTCCGTAACCACCCTCGCGGCGGGTTACGGACCTGTAGTCCCGGCGCAGGCGCAGCGCAACATGATCCGGGCATAGTGACTCCAGGACGCCGGCGAAGCGCCGGTTCGAGGGCGCCCGGAACCTGGACGACCGCTCCGGACGCGCAAGGCTGGACAGTGAGGTGCTTGATGTCAGACCCGACCAACGAGAACGCAGGCGCCACGCCGCCAGAGACCCCGCCGGCCGCTGAGGGCGAGACCCAGGCGACGCAGGCGGCTCCGGCGTCGGAGCAGCCCACGCAGGAGACGCCGGCGGCCGAGGCCGCGCAGACGCAGGGCCAGGTCGCGGCCGCGGCGGCCGAGCAGCCGACCGCGGCGATGCCCCCGGCCTACGCCCCAGCTCCGCCGGCGCCCCCGGCCGCGCCCCCCGCAGGCCCGGGCACGCCCTGGTACCGGCGCAAGTGGGCCGTCATCACCGGCGCCGTCGTCGCCGCCGCGATCCTGTTCTTCGGCGGCATGGCCGTCGGCAATGCCATCGGCGACAACGGCCACGGCAGCTTCCGTGACCTGCGCGGGCAGTTCCCCGGCGGCCAGGGAGGCCAGGGCTACGGCCGGCAGGGCTGGGGTGACAACGGTGGCGGCAACGGCATGATGCCGCGGATGGGCCAGGGCGGCCAGGGCTACGGTCACGGCTGGGACCAGGACGGCCAGGGCTACGGCCGGCCGCAGCAGGCGCCGAGCGTCGCTCCGTCGGCCGCCCCCACGACGAACCCGCAGTCGTACGACTTCCAGTGACGCACGCCGCGGCCGCCCCCTTGCTCTTCCGGCGGGGGCGGCCGCGACCTCATGCTACGATGCTGACCATGCCGGACCGAGCCCAGACGATCCTCGTCATCGAAGACGATCCCGCCGTGGGCGAAGCACTCGTGGAGGGAATCGGCACCGAGGGCTACGAGGTGCACTGGGAGACCACCGGCGAGGGCGGCGTCGCCTTCGCGCGCGACCGCTCGCCGCAGCTCATCGTCCTGGACGTCCGCCTGCCCGACGGCAACGGGTTCGATTTCTGCCGCCAGCTGCGCCAGCTGGGCCTGCGGCAACCCATCCTCATGCTCACCGTGCAGTCGGACCAGATGGACAAGGTCCTCGGCCTGGAGATGGGCGCCGACGACTACCTCACCAAGCCCTACCACCTGCGCGAGCTCATCGCCCGCATCCGCTCGCTGCTGCGGCGCGCCTACGGCGAGCTCGCCTCCGCCGAGGCGGACATCCTGTACGCGGGCGACCTCACCATCGACCGCACCCGCGCCACCGTCAGTCGTGACGGGCGCTCGCTCAACCTCACTCCCACGGAGTTCAGGCTCCTCGTCTTCCTGGCCCAGCACCCCGGCCAGGTGTTCAGCCGCGGCCAGCTCATCGAGAACGTGTGGGGCAGCGACGCCGAATTCTACGACGACAAGACGGTGAGCGTGCACGTGCGCCGGCTGCGCGAGAAGGTCGAGCACGAGCCCAGCAGCCCGTCCGTCATCCTCACGGTGCCCGGCATCGGGTACCGCCTCGGCACCTGAGGACGGGTCCATGCGGACGCGCTCACTGCGCTGGCGGCTCGCGCTCACCTACGCGGCCATGGCGCTGCTCACCGCCGTCCTTCTCGGCGGCATCCTCATCGCCGTGCTGGCCAGCCACTACACGCGCGCCGAGGACCAGTACCTGACGGCCAGCGCCAAGCTGATCGTCGCCGACCCGCCGCCGCTCACCACGATGTCCGCCCTGACGTCATGGGCCACGGCGGCGGCGCTCACCACCCAGACCCGCGTGCAGGTGTACTCGAGCGACGGCAGGCTGATCGTCGACTCGGGGTCGCCCAACACGCTCGACGCCGAGTCGCTGGTCGGTGGTGGCGGCTACGGGTACGGCCGTCACGACCACGACCAGCTGCCCGATCCACTCGGCAACGGACTCTTCGGCAGCGGCGGCAGCGCCCGCTCCGGCAGGTCGCTCACCATGGACATGGCCAACGGCGCCTACGTCAAGCTGTCAGAAGGACCGGCGTCGGGCCGCGACGCGCTGATGAGCGCCGTCGTGGCGTGGATCCTGGCCGCCGCGGCGGCCGTCGCCCTGGCGGCGCTGGCCGGCTGGCTGATCGCGCGTCGCATCTCGCGGCCGGTGGTCGCGCTCACCGAGGCCAGCGACCGCATGGCGGCGGGCGACCTGGGCGCCCGCGCCCCCGTCGCCGGAGGCGACGAGGTCGGGCGCCTCGGCGAGTCGTTCAACGGCATGGCGGCGCGCGTCGAAACGACCGTCACGTCGCTGCGCCGGTTCGTCGCCGACGCGGCCCACGAGATCGGCACTCCGCTCACGGCGCTGCAGGCCGACCTCGAACTGGCCGAGCGCAAAGCCTCGAGCGCCGACGAGCGGCGGCTGGTGGGCCGGGCCCTCGACCAGACCGCCCGGCTGGCCGGCCTCTCCAACAATCTGCTGCAGCTCTCGCGCCTCGAGGCCGGCGAGCCGGCGGCCGAGGCCCAGAGCGCCGACCTGGCCGCGGTCGCGCGCGAGCTGGCCGACAGCGTGGCCTCGCGCGCCGAGCAGGCGGGCGTGGACCTCACCCTGGACGTCACTCCCGGCGCGCTCCCCGTACCGCTCGACCCGACGAGGCTCCAGACGGTTCTCGCCAACCTGCTCGACAACGCGGTGAAGTTCACACCCGAGGGAGGCACGGTGACGCTCACGGTGCGGCGCGAAGGAGCCGACGCCGTGGCGACCGTCGCCGACACCGGCGTCGGCATCCCGGCCGAGGAGCAGCGCGAGGTCTTCGAGCGTTTCCACCGCGCGCGCAACGTCTCGGCCTACCCGGGCAACGGCCTGGGGCTCGCCATCGTCAAGGCGGCAGTGGACCAGGCGGGCGGCGCCGTGGCCTTCGCCAGCTCGGAGGCCGGCACGACGTTCCGCGTGGCGCTGCCGCTCGCGTAGCCGGCTACGGAGGTGGCGCGGCCTCTGGCACGCCGTTCAGGCCTTCTCCGAGTCGCGCCGTCGGGAGGAAACAGCCAGCGCCCGGTCCTCGGCGTCCGCGCCCCCGGCGACGTTCTCATCAGCCGGGCCCTTGCCGTCGCCATTCGAACCGACGACCTCCGCCGGCCCCTTGCCGTTGCCCCCGGGCCGTGCGACGGCGTAGCGTCCCAGGGGCAGTCCCTGGGCGCGCCGCGCGAGACGACCGCTCGGGGCGGTGGAGTCGCCCGGTGTGCTCCCGGCCACCGCCTCGGTCTGGCTCTCCGCTTCCGCCGCCGTGCGCGTCGCCGGCGTGACCACAGCCGCCGAACTCGCCGTCACGGCGGCCACGCCGCCCGCAGGGATCTTGGGGATCACGTTGATGATGGCCTCGCAGGGCAGGTTGTTGAGCACGTAGTCGATGGTGCGACCGAAGACCTTGTCGGCGATGCGCCGCTTGCCCTGCGAGCCGAGGACGATGACCTCAGAGCGGCGGGCGATGGCCTCGTCGACGATCGCCCGCCCCGCCGAACGCGCGGTGACCACGACCGGCATGAGCTTGACGCCGAACATGTCGGCGGCCTGCGCGGCCTTCTCGAGCACCTGCCGGGCACGCTCGCGTTCGTCCGGCAGGCTCGCGTCGATCGGCAGGTTGAGCGGTACCTCGATCACGTACAGCGCGTCGATGGAAGAGCCCCGCTCCGTGGCGAGCTGGCAGGCGAGCACCATCATCTCTTCGCTCACCTGCGTGTCCCTCACCGGCACCAGGAGCTGGTCGTACACGACGTCTTCCTGCAGCGAGGCCGGAAGGTCGGGCGACCGCACGGTCCTGGTGAGGGAGTAACCCTGCGCCTTGCGGAAGATCACGTAGCCCACGAGCCCCACCGCCACCCAGGCGATGCCGATGAACCCGCTGAGCGGCTTGTAGTAGAGGATGACGCACCAGACGGCGAAGGTCGCCAGCGCGCCGAAGACGGCGGTCATCGGCACGGACACGCCTCGCACCCGGACATTGAGTGGCGGACGGAACGGACGTGCGAGGTCCGGTTCGCGTATTCGCAGCGTGACAACCGACACGTGCGCGGCGGTGAACGAGATCATGGAGCCGAAGGCGTAGAGCTCCGCCAGCAGCGGTATCTCACCGGGCAGGATCAGGATCACGGCGATGACGCCGAACACCGCGATGGCCACGTAGGGCGTGAGCCGCGTGGGGTGGACCCGGCCCAGCACGCGCGGCAACTGGCGATGCTGGCCGAGCGAGAAGGCCAGTCGCGAGACACCGATGATGCCGGCGTTGGTGGCGATGAAGAGGATCGTCGCCGCGAGGATGCCGACCCAGGGTCCGAGGATCCAGCGCAACCAGGCGATGTTGTCCGGTAAGAAGCGGACCATGCCGAGCACCGGGTCGGCCTCATAGTTACTGCCGAGCTGGCTGCCGTGGAGCCTGGTGACGAGCTCCCCGGCGATGGTCTGGACGGGTCCGGTCGGCTCCTGTTGAGGGATGATCCAGCTGCCGTTGGGCAGCTGCTCCACCGGTACGTAGACCGTGGCCGTGGGATCCGACTTGAGGACGAACGTGCCCTGCGGCTTGCCGGGGACCACCTCCACCGGCAGCGTCTTGCCTGTGGCGGAGTCGACCGGCAACTCGTTGAACCCGACCCTCATCGACGACAGCGCCGCGAGCGGCATGCCGATGTACACGACGAGCACTGCGATGATGACGAAGTTGATGGACCGCGGCACGTCCCTGTCCGGATGATGTGCCTCCTCGGCCATGTTGGAGATGGTCTCGATGCCGGTGTAGGCGACCGTGCCGATGGCGAGGCCGTACAGGAACTGCCCCCAGGTGGGGGCGATGCCCCAGTGGATCTGAGAGAGCAGGATGTTGGGTTCGAGCAGCAGGACCAGAGCGATGATCATGATCAGGACCTGAGTCCCCAGATCGAGCAGCGCGAGGACTACATTGAGGCTGGCCGCCTCCTTGATGCCGATGATGTTGATGACCACGAGCACGAGGATGACGACGGCGCCGCCGATGACGTTGTAGGGCGGATGCTTCAGGATCGGCCAGAAGATCGAGAGATACTGCGGCACGAACAGCGCCGAGATGGCGATGGTGGCCGTGTACGTGAGCATCTGCGCCCAGCCGACGCCGAAGCTCGCGAACTCGTTGAAAGCCCGCCGCGTGAAGCTGGAGGCGCCGCCGGCTTCGGGCATGGCCGCCGTGGCTTCCGAGTATGACCAGGCGGTGGCGATGAAGAGGACGCCGGTGATGACGAAGACGAGCGGGGTGAGGCCCAGGGCGGCCGCGGCGACGACCCCCAGCGCGTAGTAGATGGAGGAGCCTACGTTGCCGTAGGCGGTGCTGAACAGGGCGCCGACGCCCAGCACCTTGTGCAGCGAGTGACCCTCTCGGCGCTTGCGACGTGCCACGGCGTGTCCCGCGCGTGCCCGGTCAGACCTGCGCGCCGGGCTCGCGCACCACCATGACCGGGCACGCGGCACGCATGATGACCGCTTGCGAGACGCTACCCGTCAGCGTGTACCGGAGACGCGACTTCGAGCGGCAGCTCATGGCTATGAGCCCGGCGCCGCTGGCTGAGGCTTCGTCGACGATGTCGTCGGCGACCTCGTCGTACACGCCGGCGCGGACCTTGCCGGACGCGGCGATCCCGCGCTGCCGCAGGTCCGCGACCAGCTGGTCCACAAGCGTGCGCCTCTCAGGGAACGGGTCCGTGGAGTCTGATCCCTCGGGCGGAGTCTCGTACTCGACCTCGTTGACGTGCAGCACCTCGACTTCGACGGGCGTGCCGTATGCGGCGGCGAGATCCGCTACGGCCGCAGCCGCAGCCCATGAGCCCGGGCCGTCGGATGCGAGCAGGATCCTCTCGATCATCTCCACCCTCCTGGCACGCGGACCGGCACTGCTCCCTCGATGTCATTGAAGCAGTCCGGGCTCCGCGCCACATCGAGCGTCGGGCGGAGTCTTCGGTCATCCGAAAGGTGGAGGGCCGGGTAAGCCCAAGGGAGGAGTCTGCCTCAGACGAAGCCGCGGCGGATGGCCGTGGACGTGGCCTCCGTACGCGTGGAGACGCCGAGCTTGGACATGATGCTGCTCACGTGCGTCTTGACCGTCGCGACGCCGATGACGAGGCGCTCGGCGATGTCGGCATTGGTGAGCCCATCCGCCATGAGCCTGAGGACCTCCTGCTCGCGCGGCGTCAGGGCGTCCGTGGCTTGGGACGGCGCGCCCACGGAGCGCACCAGCACGTCCGTGGCCTCGGGCGCGAGGGTGGAGCGGCCGGCCGCGGCGGCGCGCACGGCGGCCGCGAGCTGGTCCGCCGACACGTTCTTCATCAGATAGCCGATAGCTCCGGCGCGGAGCGTGTCGCCGACCAGGTCCTCCTCGGTGAAGCTGGTCAGCGCGACGACCCTCGTCTCCGGGCATGCGGCAAGGATCCGCTTGGTGGCCTCAACCCCCGACATGCCCGGCATGACGAGATCCATGAGCACCACGTCGGGATGGAGCTCCCCGCACAGGCGGACGGCCTCTTCTCCGCTGCCGGCCTGGCCGGCCAGCACGATGTCGTCGAACATGCCGAGCACGACCTCGATGCCGCTGCGCACGAGCACGTGGTCATCCACGATCACCACCGTGATCCTGCGTTCGTCGCCCTCGGGCACCGCGCCTCCCTTGCTCATGCGTCCACGTCTCGCTCGCGCCACCGGGCCGTGATGGTGGTCCCGGCGCCCGGCCGGCTCTGCACGGTGACCCCCACGCCGGCCTCTTCTCCGCGCTCGCGCATCATCGCCAGCCCCAGATGCTCGGGGGTCACGGTCGCCTCGTCGAAGCCGTGCCCGTCGTCGCGCACCGAGAGGCGGACCTCGGGCTGCGCCGTGTCGAGCATAACCCACGCCTCTCCGGCCCCGGAGTGACGGCTCACGTTCTGGAGCGCCTCCTGGGCGATGCGGAAGAACGCGGAAGCCACAGGTTGCGGGAGCTGTCGGCCGCCGCGGACCTCGATGTGGACGCGGACGCGCGAGCTGCCCTCCGTGGCCGCGGCGAGCTGCTCGAGCAGCGTGACGATCGAGGCGTCGGCGAGCGTGCCGGGCCGCATCTCCATGAGCAGCGTGCGCATCTCGGCCAGGGCGCCGCGGGCGAGGCGCTCGACGTCCTCGACGTTCTCGCGCGCCTCCTCGTTCTCCGGCCGCCAGCGGCGCCGGACGGCTTCGGCCTTGAGGCTCGCGGCGAACAGCGACTGCGTGACGGAGTCGTGCAGGTCACGCGCCAGCCGCGAGCGCTCCGTGGCCGCCGCGGCCTGGCCGACCTCGTCACGCAGCCGGGCGTTCTCGATGGCGAGCGCCACCTGGCCGCCGAAGGAGGCCGCGAGTCGCACGTCGAGGTCGGTGAAGTCGCGCCGCCCGCGGTACGTCAGGGCGAGCACGCCGTAGACCTCGCTGCGCACGAGCAGGGGCACGGCGAGAAGGGCGCCGCCGTTGTCTCGCTCGGAGACGGCGACGGGAGCGCGGGCGGCGAGGGCGCGCACGATGGGGTCGCCGGGGTCCTCCGGCGAGATAGCCTCCGCGCACGACGACGAGCCGGTGGCGGCCGCGGTGCGCAGCACCCCCGCCTCCGGCTCGTAGCGGTAGACGCAGGAGCCGTCGCTCCCCAGCAGCTGGCTCGCCTGCTCGATCACCCGGCTCAGCAGTTCCGCCAGCGGCCGGTCGCTGTCCAGCACCACGACCTCCTGCAGGGTCTGCAGTTGCGCGGCCAGCGACTCGAGCGTCTCCGTGGTGGAGCGCTCCGTCTCGTACAGCTGGCCGACCTGCTTGAAAAGGTACGACAGCGCGATGAGCGCGGCGCCGCTGAGGGCGCTGAGGCAGACCACCGTGATCGTGGGACCGTCGAGCCGATCCTGCACGACGATGATGTACAGGCCGAGCCCCAGGCACAGCAGCGCGACGGCGATGGTCTCCCGCACGCGCAGGGTGAGCGCGGCGAGCGTCACCGGGACCAGGTAGAAGCCAGCGATCGGGTAGCTCACGAACCGGACGTCCAGCGCGAGCGCGCCGAGGATGGCCGCCACCACGAGCAGGACGACGAGCACGCGGTGGCTGCCGAGCGCGGCCACCCGCTCGATGAGACGAGCGAAGCGACGCTCGTGATGTGCCGGCTGGCCGGCTGTGGTGGTCACGCGACCCCCTCGGCGCGTTTGCCGGTCCAGCCTACTTCCGCAGGCTCGCGTCTCCAAGGTCCCGGCACACCGTCGACGTTGCCCCATCCACGGACCCGATCTACGCTGCAAGTCGAGACGAGGAGGTCAGACCTGGATCCGGTTCCGCAACCGTGCGCGAGGGGTGATACGTGGTGACGGCCGTCGCACTGGGCGCCTCCGGGTTCATCACCGCCCGCAGCAGCCTGGGCGCAGACCTCTCGCTGCTCGTCTCCGTCGCGGCCATCGTCCTGCTTACCGCCGGCGTCATCCTCGTTCGCCGCCGGCGGTACAAGGCGCATCGCTGGGTCCAGACGTCGGCCGTGACCCTCAACGCGGTCCTGGTCGCGATCTGGATGATCGTCTCGCTCGTGCGCTACTTCCTCCCGGGCCTGCCGGGCAGCCTGAGCGAGAAGGGCCACGCACTCGCGGCGGTCCACGCCGCGACCGGCGCCGTCGGCGTGGCGCTGGGAGTCTTCGTGGTGATCACCGCCGGCCGCCTCATGAGCCGCGGCCAGAGCGTGGCCCGCTACAAGACCGCGATGCGCGTGGCGTACCTGGTCTACCTGGCGGCGTTCACGCTGGGAGTCGCGCTCTACGTCGTGACCTATGGGTAAGGCCAGGGACGTCCTGCTCGTCTTCCCGGGCCGCAAGGGCGCGCCCGACCCACAGGTACCGCTCCAGTTGCTCCACGTGGCCTCCGCCCTGCGGGCGGCCGGGTTCCGGACGCGCGTCGCCGACCTCCGTCTCGGCGACTTCCGCACGCTGCCCCTCGGCGACCCCGTCTTCGTCGGCATCACCGCGATGAGCGGGCCGCAGATCCGCTTCGGGATCGAGTTCGCCGACAGGGTGCGCGCCGAGCGGCCGGGCACGCCCATCGTATGGGGCGGCGTGCACCCCACGCTTCTGCCCGAGCAGACGGCCGCGGACCCGCGGGTGGACGTCGTGGTCCGCGGGGAGGGCGAGACGGTGGTCGGGCCATTGGCCGCCGCGCTGGCGGCCGGTGATCCCCTCGACGACGTCGCCGGCATCACCTACACGGTCGCCGGGGGCAACGGTTCCGGCCCGCCGATCCACTCGACCCCCGACGCCGCCCTCGTCGACCTCGACGCCCTCCCGCTCGAGCTGCCCTACGACCTGCTGCCACTGCCGCGCTACACGACGCTGCAGGCCGGGCGCGTGCACCTGCAGACCAGCCGCGGCTGCCCCAGCCGCTGCGGCTTCTGCTACAACACCGCCTTCAACAAGCGGCGCTGGCGCGGCAAGAGCCCCGAGCGCGTCGTCGACGAGATGCAGCGGCTGCTGCGCCGGTTCCCGGGTACGAAGATCCTCGACCCGGTAGACGACAACTTCTTCGTCGACCGCAAGCGCGTCGAGAGCATCTGCGAGCTCATCCTCAGCCGCGGCCTCATCTTCCGCTGGCGCGCCAACTGCCGCTTCGACTACCTGGCGAAGTACGACGGCGAGTTCCTCAGCCTCCTCGAGCGCGCCGGCTGCATGGAGCTGGACTTCGGCGGCGAGAGCGGCTCGGCGCGCATGCAGGACGTGGTCTGCAAGGACGTCACGGCCGACGAGATCCTGACGTCGGTCGCCAACCTGCGTCGCTGGGCGCCGAGCATCGACCCGTTCGTCTCCTGGCTCAGCGGCCTGCCCGGCGAGACCTCCGCGGACATGCGGCGGACGCTCGACCTCATGGACGCGATGGCGCGCGCCAACCCGCGCACGCAGCACTACGGGATCTTCCTCTACACGCCGTTCCCCAGCCCCCTGCTCGACGAGCTCCCGCCCGAGTTCACGCCGCCGCAGTCGCTGGAGGAGTGGGCCGGCGTCGAGGTGTTCCACTTCCTGCCGCCGTGGCACACGCGGGAGTACGTGGAGACGCTGCGGTCCATCTCGGCGGTGACGCGCTGGGCCTTCTACCCGCGGTCGCGAATCGACGAGCACGGGCCCGCGTTCAGAGCCGCCTACGCGACGATGTGCGCGGCGGCCCGGCTGCGCTGGCGTCACCGGGCCTTCGGCTTCCCCGTGGAGCTGCGGCTCGCGAACGCGGCGGAGCAGCGCCTCCGCGGCTTCCTGTAAGGGACGGGGGCCGGCGCGATGACTTCGCCGGGCGCCGCGAGCGGCGTCGGGACTTCCCCATGGACGGGCGGCGGATGGGCGTGGCTGCGCACGCCGGACCGCCGCCTCCTCGCACTCGGGATCCTCGTGCAGGCGGCCCTCGTCCTGCTCTCGGTCCGCGCCTCCTTCGACACGCGGGTCTTCGGGGCGGCCGGCTACCTCGTGGGCACGGGGCACAGTCCCTACATGACACTCAACCTCAGGCCGGTCTTCCACGCCTTCCTGTACGCGGACCTCCCCGCCGTCGGCTACCCGCCGCCGTGGCCGCTGCTGCTCGGCGGCATCTACCGCGTGACGTACGCACTGGCGCCCAACCTCGCGCTGTACAACGCGGCCATGAAGCTCCCGGCGGTCGCCGCCGGCATAGGACTCGCCTACCTCGCGGGAGCGGCGCTCCAGAATCTCGGCGCCTCGGTGACCGTGGTCCGCCGCGCGTGGCTCGCGCTCCTCTTCAACCCGTTCGTCATCTTCGTCGGCACGGTCTGGGGGCAGATCGACGCCATAGTCGCGCTCCTGGCGCTGGCTGCGCTGGCCCTTCTCGCCGGCGGTCGGCGTGACCTCTCGGCAGTCGTGCTGGCGCTGGCCGTCTGCGTGAAGCCCACGGCAGCCCCGCTGCTCCTTGCCGTGCTGCTGTTCGCCGGAGCCTCGTCCGTCCCGCGCGCACTGCGGTACGCCGCCGTCTTCCTGACCGGCGCGTTCGTCTTCTACGTGCTTCCCTTCCTGCTGCTGGGGTGGGACCTGGCGCCGGCGCGCGCGGCCAACTCGCAGTTCTCAATGGCCGGAGCCATGTCGATAGCAGCCGTCCCGAGACTGTGGCTGGACCCGATCGTCCTGCGGGGACACTGGTGGCTTCTCGGGATGCTCTGGGCGCCGGCGCTGGCCGTGGCCGCCGCAGTGGCGCTGTCCACCGGGCGAGTACGGCGCGACTTCGCCGACCTCCTAACCCTCAGCCTGACCTTCACCCTTGTCTTCTTCCTCTGTCGCGCCTGGCTGTCTGAGTCCAACGTGATCCTGGCCCTCGCCCCGGCGCTGATCCTGGGTGCGCTCGGACGCATCGACCATCGCCTCTTCACCGCCCTCTGGGCGACCGCGCTCGCGTTCACTGTGGCGAACGCCGCTCCTGTGTTCCTGCTCTGGGCGGCCTTCCCCGGCGCCACCGAGCACACACTCGCCGCGGTACGGAGCCACCCCGAGGTCACGATCACGGCGCGAGCCGTCCTCGTGGTCGCCTGGCAGATCGCCGGCTGGTGGACCGTGGCCGCGTGCCTGCGGCGTCCGCGTACCGCGCTCGCCCTAGAGGCCGGGCCGGCCGGTACCGCAGCCGGGCCGGCGGCCGCCGGCCCCGCGCGCGAGGCGCTGCCATGAACACGGTGTTCGACCTCGGCGACGGTCTCACTCTGGCCGTCGTGGAGTCACCCGCCGGCCACGAACGGCCCGACCCCGGAGTCGTCGGGCCGTACCCGACCAACGGCCTGCAGAAGGGGCTCCTGCTGCTCGACGACGGGCAGGAGCTCAGCAGCGAAGGTGTCGGCTTCGGCGTACCGGTACTCAAACGCGGGCCGCGGGCGGTGTTCGCCGGCGGCGCCGAGGTCGCCGTCCATCCCGGAAGCCCCCACTCGGTGACGATGACTTACGCAATGGACCGCGTGGAGCGCCTCGGCGGACCGCGCCACCGCAGCTTTCTCCACCGGCCGCTAGATGAGGCGCGCGAGGCCTTCGCCCTGCTGTACCGGCGCGCCCCGCTGCTGCGGCGCCCGCTGCTGGCGGCGTCGAACGGGATCCGCCGGCTGCTGCACGTCCGGACCCGCTTCGAGCAGGCGACCCAGGTCGCGGTCGTGCCGGTGACGTACACCACCGGCGACCGCCCCGGCGAGGTCGTGGTCAGCGCCGACCTGAGCGACCTCCCACCGGCAGTGACTGAGGTGATCCTGATGAACGAGCTCGGCGCCGACGTGTTCGACCGCTTCGTCGACAGCGACGGCGCCGACGAGCGCGGGGCCGGCATCGGCGCCTGGAACCAGGTCCGGGCGGCCGGCGCGTCGTTCGTCGCTTCGGCGAGCGGCGTCTCCTTCTCGCTCCAGAGCGAACCCGACCCGGAGGCGCCCGGAGCGCGCCTCTACCACGGGCGCGAGGTCGCCCGCGGCCGGCTCGCCTGGGCCGGGTTCGGCTACTCCCTGCGACCCGGCCCGCTCGCGTTCACATACACCCTGCACGTGGAGCGCCTCGAGGTGCACCCGTGAGCAGGGTGCTCCTCATCTATCCGTTCTTCCGCCGCTCGCTCGACCGGTCGCGGTTCCGCTTCCCGCCGCTGGGCCCCGCCTACGTGGCGGCGGCGCTCCGCGACGCGGGGCACGAGGTGCGGCTGCTCGACTGCACGTTCCTCGGCCGCCGGCGGGCGCTGCGCCTGGCGCTGGCCGCACGCGCCGATGTCGCCGGCGTCTACTGCATGGCCACGATGCGGGATGACGCGGAGTGGTTCGCGCGCCGACTTCGCGGCCGCGTCGGGCTCGTCGTCGCCGGCGGGCCGCTGCCGACCTGCGAGCCGGAGTCGCTCCTCGTGGCCTTCGATGCGGTCGTCCGCGGCGAGGGCGAGCAGACCACGGTGGACCTTCTCGCCGCCCACGAAGCCGGCGCCGACCTGGGCGCGGTGCCGGGCGTCGTCGTGGCGGGTGAGGACGGCGCGGCGGCCGCAGGCCCGCCGCGCCCCTTCGCCGCCGACCTCGACGCTCTGCCCTTCCCCGCGCGCGACCTGCTGCCCAACGCCGCCTACATCAGCCACGGGCGGCGGCGCTACGGCTACTCCGTGACCACGGTGATGAGCAGCCGCGGCTGCCCCTTCGCCTGCGAGTTCTGCAGCAACGTGGTCTTCGGCTCCTCCTGCCGCGAGCGCTCGCCGGCGAGCGTGGTCGACGAGATCGAGCAGTCACTCGCGCTCGGCTACGACCGCATCGCGTTCTCCGACGACGTCTTCACGATGCGCCGCGAGCGGGTCGCCGCCGTCTGCGACGAGATCGGCAGGCGCGGCCTGCGCTTCGACTGGGAGTGCCTAGCACGGGTGGACGGCATCGACCGCGAGACCGCCGTGAGGATGCGCTCCGCCGGCTGCCGGACGGTCTTCTTCGGCATCGAGTCCGGCAACGACGACATCCTGCGCCTCATGCGCAAGGGCAGCACTGTGGCCCAGGCGCGCCGCGCGGTCCGGGCCGCGCACGACGCCGGTCTCGAGGTGGGGGCGTTCTTCATCCTCTGCTATCCGGGCGAGACCGACGAGACCGTGCTCGAGACGCTGCGCTTCGCCGGGTCACTGCCGCTGGACTACGTGGGCCTCTCGATGCCGTATCCGCTGCCGGGGACCCCGCTGCGGCAGCGCATGGAGGGCCGCGTGACCCGCGAGTCCCGGCCCGACGGCAGCCTGCTGCTGAACCAGCAGTTGACGTTCGAGAGCGACTTCTCGGCCGTCAAGATGCGTTTCGCGATCCTGGCGGGCCGCGGGCAGTTCCAGCTGCGGCGGCGGCTCGGGCGCTTCGGCCCCGCCGCCGCCCGGCTCACCCAAGCGCCGGTGGAAGACCTCTTCCGGCGCCTGCACTGAGGTCTTCGACCGCGGCGGGCCCTCGCCCGGGCACCGCCGGCCGGGCGCCGTCAAGCGACGACCGGCTGCTTCTCCGCGAACGCCGTCATCGTCTCGTCGATCCGGCGTCGCAGCCAGCTCTCGTCGATGTCGGAGCCGAAGACGAAGGTGACCTCGTTCTCGTGCGTCCAGTCACGGCCCGGGTCGTCGCCCCCCAGGCGCTCCCACAGCCTCGATCCCGGCAGGGGCATCGGCACGTTGAAAGAGATCTCCGCAAGCGGCAGGCTCAAGGCGAAGGCCAGGGTCTCCTCGATGCCGGCGGCCGTCTCGCCGGGGTACCCGACGATGAAGAAGGCCGCGACCTCCACGCCGGCGTCGTTGTACACGTTGACGGCCCGGACGCCCTGCTCGACCGTCGTCTGCTTTCGCATGAGGTCCAGGGTCGCCTGGCTGCCCGACTCCAGCCCCAGGTACACGCGCCTGCAGCCGGACGCCCGCATCATGCGTGCGGTCGCGGGGTCTATCCCGTTGGCGCGCGAGAGACAGCTCCAGGTCAGCCGGAGGGGTGTGATGCGCCGGCAGAACTCCTCGAGGTAGTCACGGCGGAGCGTGAAGGTGTCGTCCGCGATCCAGAGGCCGTCGTAGCCGAGACGCACGATGTCGCCGATCTCGGCGAACACGGCGTCCAGCGGGCGGACGCGCACAGAGCGACCGAACACGGGCTTGGAGCAGAACTCGCAATCGTAGGGGCAACCCAGGGTGGCGAGCAGGGTCGTCGGCCGGGAGCCGGTCGGCGCCCACTCCCGCTGATAGGCGCGGTGGTCGAAGTCGCGGCGGTCCGGCAGCGGGAACGCCGCGATCTGCTCCTGCGTGTGGTGAACCGGCGGGACGTCCCGGCGCACGCCGCCGGCGTCGGCGACGAGGCCCGCGTACTCGCCGAGCGGAAGGTCGCCGAGGTGGGCCGGCGTCGCCCCGCGCCCCAGGTAGTCGCGGCAGAACGCGGGGAAGCTGAGATCGGCCTCGCCGCGGAACACGACGTCCACGTGCGACAGGAACCGGTCCGGGAACACCGTCGGCAGGGGGCCGCCGGCCACCAGCAGGGCGCCCGGCAGCCGCTCGCGCACCTTCGCCGCGACGCGCACGGCGTTGCCGGTGAGGCTGACCATTGCGGAGATGCCGACGACCGCCGGCCGCCAGGCGACGAGGTCGTCGAGCAGCGTGTCGAACGAGAGAAAGGTGCCGTCGAAGACCCGCGCCGGCACGCCGGCGCGGGTGAGATGGGCGGCGAGCAGCGCCGGCCCGAGGGGTGGGAACAGAACCTCGGTCCTCGCCCTGGTGCGAAAGTAGGGAAACACCAGGGCCACGCCTCTTGCTTGCCCCAGCCGCGCGACCTCTGCCATGAACCATGCTTGCCCGTACGAAGGAAGGCGTCAACGTCGACTGGTCCGGAGGAGCCGGACGAGGCTGCGTCATGCCGCGTGGTGTGACAATATCGCCGCCATGGACGTCCGCACCCTGATCGACGGCCGCTACTCCTGCCGCACCTATCTGGACCGGCCGATCTCGGCCGGCGACCAGGAGACGCTCGAAGAGTACATGGCGCAGAAGACGCGCGGCCCGCTCGGCACGCCTGCCCGCTTCGGCCTCATCGCGGCCTCCTCCGACGATGAGGGAGCGCTCAAGCGCCTCGGCACCTACGGCTTCATCAAGGGCGCGCGCGGCTTCATCGTCGGCGCCGTGCGCAAGGGGCCGAGCGACCTCGAGGACTACGGGTACCTGCTCGAGGAGGTCGTCCTGGAGGCCACCGGTCTCGGCCTGGGCACCTGCTGGCTGGGCGGGACGTTCACGCGCAGCACCTTTACGTCCCGCTTCGGCGGCGTAGGCCGCGACGAGACCATCCCGGCCGTGGTCTCGACCGGCTACCCGGGAGACGACGGCAGCGGGCGCATACGCGAGCGCGAAGAGGGCACGCGGCGGTTCCCGCCCGACGAGCTGTTCTTCGCAGGCGAGCTGGGTGTGCCGCTCGGCGCCGGAGCGGACGGCTACGGCGAAGCGCTCGAGGCCGTCCGCATGGCGCCCTCCGCGACCAACAAGCAGCCCTGGCGCATCGTCCGCCGCGGCGACGACTGGCACTTCTACCTTTTCCGCACCAAGGGCTACGGCAAGGGCAGCCCCTGGTTCAAGCTGCTGCGCATAGCCGACCTGCAGCGTGTGGACCTCGGCATCGCCATGTGCCACTTCGAACTGGTGGCTCGACAGCACGGGCTGGAGGGTGGCTGGAGCGTCTCCGACCCGGGCCTCGCGCTGCCGGGCCCGGGTGTCGAGTACACGGCCACGTGGGGCGGCCGCGCGCCGGCCGGCGCACGCAGCGGCGCACCCTCCGGCGCGCGTACCTAGGCGCCGGGTAGGTCACGCCACCCGGCGCGGCCCTTCGTCTACCAGTCCCAGTTGCTCGAGCAGGCCGAGCCGGTCGGCGACGCCCCAGTGCTCGATCGCCTTGCCGGCCGAGAACCGGAGCACGTCGAACACGTCGATCTCGATGCGCCTGCCCGTGGCCGGCCAGCCCATGAAGGGCCGGCTGTTCCGCGCCGTGACCCGCGACCGTATCCACACCGTGTCCTCACCGGCGACGAGCGACTCGATGTGGAAGCGCATCTCGCTGAGCGACTGGTGCAGGCCGCGCACGATCTCCTTGACGGCCTCCGGCCCGACGCCCTGGACCGGGTTCTGATGCTCGACGTAGTCGTCGGCGACGATCTCGTCGATCACGGAGAGGTCGCCGTCCCCGAAGGCCTCCCTCAGGAGGCGGCGGGCGGCGGTGACGTTGTCCTGCACGGACATCTCTCGTCCTCTCAACGTCCTTAGTGCCTCATCCGCAAGATTCCCGCGCCCGGCCGGCGGCGTCGCCGGCACGTTCATCTCCCGTTCATGCACCCGCGGCAACAACCCCAGGCAGAAGGGTGCAGAACACCGACCGCGCCGTCTCACCGGCGCAAGAGGAGCATGTGATGGCAACAGAATGGGAAGGCGCCGGAGAACTGCCGGCGAGCGACGCCGCCGGGTGGGCAGCGCGCGAGGACGGGCGGGCGCGGACGCGCTCACGGGCTCGCGCGCATCCCGCCGGAGCGAAGGCCCGGTCCAACCGGTTCCTGGCCAAGGTGCTCGGCGTACTCGCCGCGATCGGCATGGTCATCAGCGTGGCGCTGGTCGTCCCGGTGACGTCGCTGAGCTCGCTCGCCGGCCCCGGCGGCGTGCTCACCGCGGTGGGCCGGGTCAGCGCGATGTCGGGCACGTTCCTGCTGCTCGTCACGCTGCTGCTGATAGCGAGGATCCCGGCGGTCGAACGGGCCATAGGCCAGGACCGCCTCGTCAAGCTGCACCGTCAGCTCGGCCCGGCCATCCTCGGCCTCATCAGCGTGCACGTGGTCGCCGTCGTTCTGGGCTACGCCGCCCAGGTCAGCGCCGGCCCGTGGCATGAACTCGTCGTCCTGGCCACGACGTTCCCGGGCATGATGCTGGCCGTCGCCGGTCTCGGCCTGCTGTTCCTGGCGGCGCTCACCTCCTACCGGTACGTGCGCCGCAAGATGAAGTACGAGACCTGGTGGGCGGTCCACCTCTACACGTACCTGGCAGTCGCCCTCTCGGTGCCGCACCAGATCCTCACCGGCGTGCCCTTCATGGGGCACCCGCTGGCGACGGCCTGGTGGCTGACGCTCTGGTTCGCGACCGCCGGCGCCGTCATCGTCTACCGCTGGGGCCTGCCGATCGCGCGGAGCCTGCAGCATAAGGTGACGGTCCACTCGGTCGAAGAAGAGGCGCCCGGTGTCGTCTCCGTGACCATGGCGGGGCGGGACCTGCACAAGCTGGAGGCGCGGGGCGGGCAGTTCCTGCACTGGCGCTTCCTGAAGCGCGGCATGTGGTGGCAGGCGCACCCGTACTCGCTGTCGGCAGTGCCGACCGCGAACCGGATGCGGATCACCGTCAAGGACCTGGGCGACCACAGCGGTTCGCTGGCCGCCCTCGAGCCCGGGACGCGCGTGGCCATCGAAGGCCCGTACGGCGCCTTCACCCACCACGCGCGACACACCGATCAGGTCGTGCTCATCGCGGCCGGCGTCGGGGTCACGCCCGTCAGGGCGCTGCTCGAGGACCTGCCGCGGCGCGTCGACGTCGTCGCGATCCTGCGCGGCGCCAGCCGGCGCGACCTGGTCCTGCGTGACGAGCTGGCCCACCTGGTGGGCGAGCGCGGCGGGCAGCTCCACGAGCTGGTCGGGCCGCGCTCGCACGCCCGTCTCGACGAGCAGGGCCTCGCCGCACTCGTCCCCGACATCGCCGAGCGCGACCTGTACGTCTGCGGCCCCGGCGGATTCATGCAGAGCGTCATCTCCGCCGCCCAAAGGCTGGGCGTCCGCGGAGAGCGCATCCACCACGAGGACTTCGCCTTCTAAGGCGACCAGACCCGACCACGGGAGGAGTCATGAAGCGTTCAGCCATCGTCATCGCCGCCACCGCCGCCGGTCTGGCCGCCGTGCTCAGCTTCAAGCCGCACGGCGTCGCCGGTGGCGGCGGCCAGGCGGCCGCCAACGCGGCCGCCGCCCTCACCACCGGCAACACCAACGTCGCCGGAGCCCAGACCGTCGTCGGCAGCGTCCAGCAGCTCAACGGTGGCCTCGGCGACATCCAGGTCAAGGTCACCGCCGCGAACGGCAAGATCACCAGCGTCGGCATGGCCCAGATGAACCTGCACGGGCCGCAGAGCCAGCAGATCTCGAACAACGTGATCCCGCAGTTGGAGCAGCAGGTGCTGGCCTCCAACGGCGGACCCATCCACGGCGTCTCCGGCGCCACGTACACGAGCCAGGCCTTCGGCAACTCTCTGCAGGCCGCACTCAGTCAGCTGAAGGGAGGAGCAAATGCGCAACTGGCAGCAGCGGGTAATGGGAACGGTAGTCTCGTTCAGTCTCAGGGAGGACAGGAGCACGACGACTGACGAAGCCATGGCGCGCACCCAGGCCGAGCTCCGCTGGGTGGACGACGTGTTCAGCACCTGGAAGCCGGAGAGCCCTGTGAGCCGGCTCCGCCGAGGTGAGATCCGCCTTGAGGACGCTCCGCCCGAGGTCGCGGAGGTGCTCGACCTCTGCCACCGCGCCCGGGAGGCCTCGGACGGCTGGTTCGACCCGTGGGCCATGCCCGGCGGCGTCGACCCGACCGGACTCGTCAAGGGCTGGGCGGCGCAGCGAGCGCTGCGCATCATCGAGGAGGCCGGGACGCCGGCGGCCATGATCAACGCCGGCGGCGACGTCGCCGTCTACGGCCGGCCGGCGCCGGGCCAGTCGTGGCGCATCGGCATCCAGCACCCGCTGGACCGCGGCAGGATCCTCCTGACCGCGGAGCTGGCGGACGCCGGGGCCGTCGCCACGTCCGGCTCCTACGAGCGTGGGGAGCACGTCGTCGACCCACGGGCCGGCAGCCCGACGAGCACGCTGCTCTCGGCGACGGTGATCGGCCACGACCTCGGCTACGCCGACGCGCTGGCCACCGGGCTCTACGCCTCCCAGGGAGCGCTCCTCGAGCGGCTGTCGCTGCTCGTGGGCTACCACGGCTTCATCGTTGACGGGCGCGGCAACGTGCGCGCCTCCCGCGGCTTCCCCATCGCCCTGCACGGCGTGGAGGCGGTGCCGGCCTGAGCGGCCGGCCGCGGCCTCAGGCGCCGGGCAGCGACAGCGTGACGCGGGCGCCCTCCCCGGCGCGGCTCTCCACGGCCAGCTCGCCGCCCATGCCGCGCACCGCCCAGCGGGCGATGGCGAGGCCGAGCCCAGAACCGCCGCGGTCGCGGGAGCGCGCCACGTCCGCCCGGTAGAAGCGGTCGAACACGCGCGCCAGCACCTCCGGAGGCATGCCCTCCCCGTGGTCGGTGACGACGACCCGCGCTCCACCGGCGACGCGCGCCACGGACACCTCCACGACGGCGCCGTGCGGCGAGTGCTCCACGGCGTTGCGCACCACGTTGCGCAGCGCCCTGCGCACGTGCCCTGCGTCGCCCACCGCCGGAGCTTGCGACTCCCCCTCCGCGAGCAGTTCGACGCCGCCGGCCGCCGCCAGCGTGCCCAGCTCGCCGACGGTGGCGCGCGCGAGCGCCGCCAGATCCAGCGGCTCGCGCGCCAGCGGCTCCTGGTGGGCGTCTATGCGCGACAGGGTCAGCAGGTCCTCCACCATGCCGGACATGCGGTCGACCTCCTCGAGGCCGCTCACGAGGACGGCACGCGCCTCCTCGTCCACCTCCCCGCGCCGCAGCGCCACCTCGAACTCCGCCTTCATGATGGCCAGCGGCGTGCGCAGGTCGTGCGAGGCGTCGGCGACGAACCGCTTCTGCGCCGCGACGTTCTCCCGGATCGGCCTGAGTGTGCGGCGCGCGTACAGCAGGCCGCCGACGCCGATGATGACGACGATCGCGGCGTCTACCGCCACGAGCTGCCAGCGCAGCGAGCCCAGCGACTGCGAGACGAACGCCTGCTCCGACTCGCCGTCCTGGAACTTGCCGGACGCGGCCGACCGGATGTCCGCGCGCACGGTGAGGTACATGAAGACGCTCGAGACCACTACCAGCGCCACCACGATCGCCGTAAACAGGATCGCCAGACGCAACTGCGCACGGGCGAACATGTCGGGGCGGGCGTCAGCCATCGGCCCCGCCCGCCTCGCCGCCACCGCCCGGCCTGACCTCGCCGGACGTCTCGCGAAGCGCGTACCCGGCGCCGCGGACAGTCTCCAGCACCACGCCGGCGCCGGGACGGCCGAGCTTGCGCCGCAGCCGGCCCGCGTACACGTCGACGATGTTGGAGAACGAGTCGAACTCTTCGTCCCAGGCGCGTTCGATGATCCGCTCGCGGCTGAGCACCTCGCCGGGGTGCCGCAGGAAGAGCTCGAGCAGGCTCAGCTCCTTGGGGCTCAGAGCCAGCGGTTCCCCGGCAAGGCTCGCCTCACGCGTCGCCGGGTCCAGGGTGAGCGCGCCGAGCCGCAGCTGCGGCGGCAGCACGTGCCGCGGCCGCCGCAGCAGCGTCCGGATGCGCGCCAGCAGCTCCTCGAAGGCGAAAGGCTTGACGAGATAGTCGTCGGCGCCGGCGTCCAGACCGGTGACCTTGTCGGCGGTCGCGTCCCGCGCGGTGAGCATCAGCACCGGCACGGTCAGACCCTGATCGCGCAGCTCGCGGCAGAGGGTGAAGCCGTCCACCTCGGGGAGCATCACGTCGAGGACCAGCAGGTCGTACGGGAGCTGGTCCCCGGCGCCTCCGGCGTCGGGGACGCCGCGCCGGGCCGCGAAGCGGCGGCGCGCGGCGCCCCCGTCGTAGAGCACGTCCACGGCGTAGCCCTCGGCCTCGAGCCCCGACTTGAGGGCCCGGGCGAGCTTCTCGGCGTCTTCGACGACCAGGACACGCACGCGGCCGGCCTCCTTCGCACGTCACGTCGCGTCCAGCCTCGCCCGCGACCCTGACGGAGTCAACTCCGACCTGCCGCTGGTCCGCACCCGAGACCCGGCCGGAAATGCTCCGGAGCTCGGCGCCCGGTCCGGCCGTGTGCCGACCCGGTATGATGAGGCGGCCCGCCCAGCCCTTCGAGAGGAGCTACGACGTCCGGTCGGCAGCGCAGAGTCGAGCGTACCCAGAACATCAGCCGCATGTGCCTGGTGTGCGGACGTGACAACCCTCTCGGCCTCCACGCCCGCTTCTACGAGCTGGCGCCCGAAGAACCTGCAGCGACCGGCGCCGGCGCGGAACCGGCCCCGGCCGCGGGCCCCGAGCTCCTCGGTGTCTTCGACGTGCTCGAGGAGCACCAGAGCTACCCCGGTCGGCTGCACGGCGGCATCAGCTCCACCATCCTCGACGAGACCATCGGCCGGGCCATCCTGCTGCTCCAGCCCGGCGCGTGGGGCGTCACCGTCGAGTTCGCCGCGCGCTTCCGCCGGCCGGTGCCGCTGGACGAGGACGTGCGCTGCGTAGCGCGCATCACGCGCGACACCAGCCGCATCTTCGAAGGCACCGGGGAGATCCTCCTCGCCGACGGCAGCGTCGCCGTCGAGGGCTCGGGCAAGTACCTCAAACAGACGCTCGAGGGCATCACCGACCGCGACTTCATCGAGCGCGAGTGGTTCACCGACTCGCGCGAGGCGCCCGGCGAGGTCGAGCTGTAGGTCCGCCCGGGTCCGCGAGTCACCGCGGTCCACGAGCCCGCCGGCCGCCACAGGCGCGGAACGCGAGAGGGCGGGCGACCCTCACGGACCGCCCGCCCTCTCGCGTCTTCAGCATCCGGCCGTTGTGACCGGGAGAGCTGTCACTTCGCCTTAAAGGTCTTGACGACGCTCTTGGCCTTGTAGGTGCCGGTCCCCTTCACGCTCACCGTGACCTTGTACGAAGCCTTCTTGGTGGGCTTGTACTTCCAGGAGAAGGCGCCGGTGGACTTCGCGGTGGTCGTAGCGGCCTTCGCCTTGATCCACTTCGCGCCGGACTTGCGGTCGACCCTGATGAAGACTTTCGCCCCGGCAAGCTGCGCGCTCGGGGTGACCGTGCCCTTCACGGTGACGGTCTTCTTCACCTTGACCGAGGTCGGGCTGACCTTCGCCGTCATCTTCGTGTCGACGGCGGTCGGCGAGGGGCTCGGCGACGGCGACGCGTAACCGTGGCAACCCGCGGTCGTCCCGCAACCGATGCTCGTGTGCTTGGCGCTGGCGAGGATGGCCGTCTCGCCGTGACAACTCGCGCAGGCGGATGGCGCAGGCGGCGTTCCAGTACCAGAGACGTGGCACGTGGTGCACGATTGCTGGGAATGCGTGACGCCCGCGTGGATGGTGTCCTTGGTGTGGCAGCTGTCGCACGGACCGAGGCCCTGAGCGGCAGTGTTGAACGTCGGCAGCGCCTGCGCCTTGGCAGCGCCGACCATGGCCGCAACAGCCACGACGGTCAGAACCACGGCCACGATGATGATGGCAGGCGTCAAGCGCCCGCGAAGTACGTGTTCGTTCCCCATGCCTCTCCTTCGTTCGACTCCACGGATTCGTTGCTTGGCGCGCACCATACCCGGTTGTGAGCGTCGTCACAACCCGAACTTACGCGCACGCGAGGCGATATGCTTCTGCATGCCGGAACCCGCGACCTGGAAGGAGACGACCATGCCGGCCAACGACTCGCCTCACCGGCCTGCCGGAGCCTGGATCCTGCTGGTGCTACTGGCGATCCAGGGCCTCGGCGGACTCGCCGGTGGGCTCGCCCTCACCCTCGGGCCCGACGGTTCCATCATGAAGATGCCGCTGTCCTACCTCGACGGCTCGCCCTTCCCCGACTTCCTCGTCCCGGGCCTGATCCTGTTCCTCGTGCTCGGGGTGCTGCCGCTGATCGCGACGGCGGGTCTCTGGATGCGCCGCACGTGGGCCTGGTACGCCGCCTTCACCGTCGGCTGCGGCCTTATGATCTGGATCCTCGTGGAGATCACGATCATCCCGTTCAGCTGGCTGCAGCCGGTGTTCGGCGTCGTCGGAGTGCTGATCTTTGCAGTCGCGGCCCTCAAGTCCGTGCGCCGGTTCTACGGCGTCGCGCTGCCCGGAGAAACCGAGGCCTGAGTCGCCGGGACCGGGCGGGCGTCCGGCGAGGGCGCGCGTACCGTTCCTCCACGTGGAACGACTCGTCCACACGGACAACACAGGTTCCTGCAGACGCGCGCCGAACATGCCGATGCAGATGAGGCGATCGAAGCCAGCGGGAGCTTCAGTGCGCGAGACGACACGACAGCGGGTATTTCTCACGTTCGCCGCCGGCGATCTTGCTCAGGCACGCCCCGTCGCCGCCCGTCTGCTGACCGGCGGCGGCATCGCCCTCGACCAGGCGTTCACCAGCGAGCCCTTCACCGGTCAGCGCGGCGACATCATCCGCGCCAGCCTTCTCGCAAGGCTCCGGCACTGTGCGGGCGCACTCTGCCTGTACGGGGCGAGGACGACCGACGACGACTGGGTCCGCTGGGCGCTCGAGACGGCCGCCGACCTCCGGCTCCCGCTACTTGGCGTCGCACTGCCGGGCGTGGTCTCCGGCGACAGCGAGCGCTATCTTGCCGGCCTCGGCGCCGAACTGATCCCGCTGGTCCGCGACGACATCGTCGCGCGCACGCACAACCTCGCGAAGCGCCGCGTCGGCCGGGCGCTCGACGCTGGGTCGATCGTCGAGACGCTGCAACTCATGCGTCACCCCATCCGCTAGCACTCTCACGCGTGCGCTCGCGCCCGGTCATCATCACCGCCGCGCTCACCGGGTCTCGAATCACCAGGGAGCAGTGCCCGGCCATCCCCATCACGCCGGCGCAGATCGCGGCGGAGGGCATCGCCGCCTGGCGAGCCGGAGCGGCGGTCGTCCACATCCACGTGCGTGACGCGAGCGGGCAGGGCGCGCAGGACATGAACGCGTTCCGCGAGGTCGCGGAGACGCTGCGCGCCCAGACCGACGCGATCCTCTGCCTCACCACCAGCGGGATCCCGGGCAGGAACCTGCCGACGGCGGAGCGCGTCGCGCCGCTGCGACTGCGACCCGAGATGGCCAGCTTCGACGCCGGCACCATCCAGATGGACGCCGGGCTCTTCGTCAACGAGCCGGAGTTCCTGGACACTCTGGCAGCCGAGGCGCGGACGCGCGGCGTCAAGCTCGAGCTCGAGTGCTTCACTCTAGAGATGATCGAGACGGCGCTGCGCTACAACGCCGAGGGCAAGATCCCGGCGCCGCTGCACTTCCAGTTCGTCACCGGCACCCGGCACGGCATGCCGGCGACGGCTGCGGCGCTCGTTGAGGCCGTCGCCATGCTCCCCGAGGGCGCAACCTGGTCGGCCATCGGTGTCGGCCGCGCTCAGACGCCCGTGGCGATGCTGGCGCTGGCGATGGGCGGGCACGTGCGGGTCGGACTCGAAGACGCCATCTACTACCGCCGGGGTGAGCTCGCCACCGGCAACGCGCAGCTCGTCGAGCGTGCGGTGCGCCTGGCGGGCGAGCTCGGGCGGCCGATCGCCTCGGCCGCCGAGGCGCGCAAGCTGCTCAGCCTGGATTGAAGCGCGAAGGCGCGGGACCGGACGCCCGGTGAGCCGCGGACGCCGAAGTGGAGGACAGCGACCGCGCCGCATCCCCGGCGCGAGCTTCAGCCGCGCGCGAGGCCGTCGGCGACCGTAAGCACCTCGTCGAGGATGCCCAGACCCGTCGCGATCTCGTCACGCCCGACGATGAGCGGAGGCGCGATCAGCAGCAGGTTCCCGTGCGGGTATACGTGCAAGCCGCGGTCGAGGGCGGCGCGCCTGAGCGCCGCCACCGGGGCCGCGGCCTCCCCCGAAGCGGCATACGGCACGAGAGGTTCCCGTGTCTCTGGATCGCGCACGAGCTCGAACCCCCACAGGAGGCCGATCCCGCGAAGCTCGCCGACCGACTGATGATCGTCGGCGAGCTCCGGCAGTTCGGCGGCCAGGACCTCGCCCATCGCGGCCGCGTTCTCCACCAGCCGCTCCTCCCGCATGGCCGTGATGGTCGCCACTCCGGCGGCGGTGGCGAGCGGGTGACCGCAGGCGGTGAGCCCGCTCGCGAACTCGTGCTCATCCAGCCACGGGCGCAACTTCTCGCTGACGACCATGGCTCCGAGAGGAGCAGCGCCGCCGCTGATGCCCTTGGCGAGCGTCATGATGTCGGGTACGACATTCCAATGCTCGCAGCCAAACCAGCGGCCCGTGCGACCAAAGCCCGTCATCACCTCATCCAGGATGAGCAGGATGCCGTGCCGGTCACACACCTCACGGATCGAGGCAAGATAGCCCGGCGGTGGCACGAGGACGCCGTTGGCGCCGGTCACGGTCTCCAGGATCACCGCGGCGACGGACGTAGGGCCCTCGTACTGCAGGATCTCCTCGAGATGCTGACCTCCCGCGCCGATGGCACAGTCGTCGGCGTGACCGGCGGCAGAGTCGAAGGCGTGAGCGCCCTGCCTGTCGTAGACGTGCCCCGCGGCGCAGCGGTACGGATACGGGTCGAACATGCGCACGACCCCCGGGACGGCAGGCTCCGCCGGCCAGCGCCGCGGGTCGCCGGTGAGCGCCGCGGCGCCCGCGGTTGCGCCGTGGTAGCTGCGGTAGCGGGCGACGATCTTCTGGCGCCCGGTCACCCACCGCGCGAGCTTGACCGCGTTCTCGTTGGCGTCGGCGCCCCCGGTCGTGAACAGCGTCATGCCGAGGTCGCCAGGCGTCACCTCCGCCAGCAGCCGGGCGAGCTCCGACCGCGGCTCGCTGGCGAACGAAGGCGCCAGGCCGCACAGCGTGTCCGCCTGGCGCCGCACCGACTCGACCAGCCGCGGGTGCTGGTGGCCGAGATTGAGATTGACGACCTGGGAGGCAAAGTCGAGGTAGCGCCGGCCCCGGTCGTCCCAGAACCAGCACCCCTCCCCGCCGGCCACCCGGATAGGATCCAGGCCGGCCTGCGCGCTCCAGGAGTAGATGACGTGCTCACGGTCCACACCGGGACTCTACCGGGTCCGCCACCCGCCTGCACCGCGACTCCGGAAGCACCCATCTCTTCCGCCGCTTGAGTCTCAGACGGCAAGGGCACCAGAGCTGTAAGCAACTCTCTTGGGAGCCGGCGCTCCCGTAGATCCGGGAGGACACCATGAACATCGGGATCATCGGCTCGAGCACCGTCGCGCAGACGCTGGCGGCGAAGCTGCTCGAGCTCGGCCACAGCGTGATGGTCAGCTCGCGCGACACGTCGCTGGCCAAGGACCTCGGTCCGCGTGGCACGGTACCGTCCGCGTCCGACTTCGCGGAGGCGCAGCGCGCGCTCGCAAGGCAGGCGGCGGCAGGCAGCTTCGCCGACGCCGCCGCCCACGGCGAGGTCGTGATCAACGCCACGGCCGGCGGCCACTCGCTGGACGCTCTCGAGGCCGCCGGCGCAGCCAACCTCGCCGGCAAGATCCTCGTCGATGTCGCGAACGCCCTCGATTTCTCGCGCGGCATGCCGCCCACGCTCCTCTTCTGCAACACCGACTCGCTCGCGGAGCGGATCCAGGCCGCGTTCCCGGAGACCCGCGTGGTGAAGACGCTCAACACGGTCACGGCCATGGTGATGGTCGACCCGGCGCAGCTCAACGAGCCCACGACGGTCTTCGTGGCGGGCAACGACCAGGTGGCGAAGGACTGGGTGCGCACCGAGCTGCTCGGGAGCTGGTTCGGCTGGCGGCACGTACTGGATCTGGGCGACGTCACGGCGGCGCGCGGACCGGAGATGTGGCTGCCCCTGTGGCTCAGCCTGATGAGCACGACAGGCACACCTTTGTTCAACCTTCGCGTCGTCAAGACCGGCTGAGCCGGGCGAGAACGAGGTCGGCCGGTGCCACATCGCGTCCGGCTGGGTACAAGCCGGACAATCAAGCCGGAAGGAGACCGCGTGACCAAGGTGACTGACGTCCGCGACCACGGAGAAGCGGCGGTCGTGGAGTTCATCCGCCGCCTGCCCAAGGCCGAGCTGCACCTCCACATCGAGGGCACGCTCGAGCCGGAGCTGCTGCTGGAGCTCGGCAGGCGAAACGGCATCGAGCTCCGCTGCTCGACCGCCGATGAGTGTCGCGCGCAGTATCGCTTCAACGACCTTCAGCACTTTCTGACTATCTACTACGAGGGTGTGGCGGTGCTGGTCACCGAGCAGGACTTCTACGACCTGACCATGGCCTACGTGCGCCGGGTGGCGGCCGACGGCGCCCGGCACGTGGAGGTGTTCTTCGACCCGCAGAGCCACGTGCCGAGGGGTGTCTCATTCTCGACCTTGGTCGGTGGCATCACGCGCGCCCTGCGCGAGGGCGAGGCGGAGTACCGCGTGAGCTGGCGGCTCATCATGTGTTTCCTGCGCGACCGGCCCGCTGCCGAGGCGCTGGAGATGCTGGAGCTCGCGCTGCCTTACCGCGACGTCATCGTGGGGGTCGGGCTCGACTCGGCAGAGGCCGGCCACCCCCCGGATGAGTTCGCCGAGGTGTACGAGAAGGCCCGGGCGGCCGGCTTCGTCGCCGTCGCGCACGCCGGCGAGGAGGGCCCGCCCCAGTACGTCACGGACGCCCTGGACGTGCTCAAGGTGCAGCGAGTGGATCACGGGGTCGCAGCGGTCAGGGACCCCGCACTGATGCGGCGCCTCGCCGACGAGCGTACGCCGCTCACCATGTGCCCGCTCAGCAACCTCGCGCTGCAGGTCACGCCCGACCTTTCGGAGCACCCGCTCAAGAAGCTCCTCGATGCTGGGCTGGTGGTTACCGTCAACTCGGACGACCCGGCCTACTTCGACGGCTACCTGCTGGACAACTACGTGGCGGTGCAACAGGCGCTGGGCCTGGGCAGGGACGACCTGGCCCAGCTGGCGCGGAACTCGATCAGCGCGTCACTGCTGCCCGGCGAACGCAAGGCTGCGCTCATCGAGGAGATCGACCTGGTGGCCGCCGCGACCTGACGGTCGCCGGGCCCCGTGCGCTCAGGCGGTCACGCCGCCGTCCACCACGAAGGTGCGACCGGTGACGAAGCTGCCGTCGTCGCTGGCCAGAAAGGCGACGGCAGCGGCCAGCTCCTCCGGCCTGCCGATGCGTTTGAGCGGATAGTCGTCCTCCATGCCCTGGGTGTACGCAGGATCGTCCGCGTCCGCGATGGCCTTGGCGAGCATCGGCGTGTCGAAGATCGCCGGGCTCACGCTGCACACGCGCACGCCGTCGGGCCCGTGGTCGATGGCCATGGCGCGCGTCATCATCACGACGCCGGCCTTGGCCGCCGAGTAGGCCGCCGCGTTGGGCTCTCCGTGGATGCCCGAGTCGCTGGCGAGATTGACGATGACGCCCGAACCGCGCGGTGCCATGTGGCGCAGCGCCGCCCGGCACATGAAGTACGGACCCTTGAGGTCGACGCCCATGAGGCGGTCGTACTCCTCCTCCGTCATCTCGGTGGTCGGCTTCTCGATCCAGATGCCGGCAGAGTTGACGAGGATGTCGAGGCTGCCGAAGTACGCGACCGCCTCCTCGACCATGCGGTCGCAGTCGGCGACCACGGAGACGTCGCCGAGCACCACGGCGTGCCCGGCCTCGTGGCCGCCCCACGCTGAGCGCTCGGAAGCCTCAGCGGCCACTGCGGCCGCCCTCGCCTCGTCCCTGCCGCCGACGGCTACGTTCACGCCCTCCTCGGCGAGACGGTAGACGATCGCCTCCCCAAGACCCGAGGAGCCGCCGGTGACGAGGGCCGTCTTGGCTCGCAGTCCGCGCATAGCCGCCTCCTACTGCGCCGCGTACCCCCCGTCGACCGGCAGCAGCACCCCGGTGACGAAGCTCGCGTCGTCGCTGGCCAGGAACGCGACCGCCGCGGCCGCCTCTGAGGGCAGGCCGATGCGGCCGATCGGGTGGTACTCGTTGAGCAGTTCGCGGTACGAGTCGGGAGTCATGCCGATCTGGTACGACTCGCGCTCGAAAAGCGGCGTGTCTATCTCGCCGCAGCAGACGGCGTTGACGCGGATGCCGCGCTGCGCGTAGTCGAGCGCCATCGCCTTCGTTATCATCCCGACGCCTCCCTTGCTCGCACAATAGGCGGCGCCATTGTGGTCACCCACCAGAGCCGCCACCGACGCGTTGTTGACGATCGCGCCGCTCCCCTGCGCGAGCATGACCGGCACGACGTGGTGCGAGACGAGGTACACGGAGCGCAGGTTGACGCCGATCTGGCGGTCCCAAGCCTCCTCGCTCACCTCGTGGACCTCGCCGGGCTCGAAGATGCCGGCGTTGTTGAACAGCACGTCGAGACGCTCGTGGCGGGAGACGACCTCCTCCACGAGCGCCTGCACCTGGTCGCCGCGCGTCACGTCGCAGCGCGCGGCGTTCGCGAGCTCGAGGCCGCGGCCGCGCAGCGCGGCCGCCGCGGCCTCCCCCGCATCGCCGTCGACGTCGGCGATCACGACGGCGGCTCCCTCTTCGAGCAGCCGCTCCGCTGTCGCCAGCCCGATGCCCGACGCACCGCCGGTGACGAGGGCGACCTTGCCCTCGAACCGCCGGCAGCGCGCCCCGCCAGCCACCAGTCTCGAGCGGGCCTGCGTCTCGTCCACGCCGCTCACGCGCCGTCCTCGGCGACCGGCGCCACCAACCCGGCGTGGTCGAGCTCGCGCTTGTACTCCGAGTCCATCTCGAGCACCCCGCCGGGGAACCCGTACTCGCCCTGCATGCGCACGAAGTCGTCGCAGGTGAACGCCTGCGCCGGGAACACGCCGGCCTCGGGATTGCCCTTGTAGCCGGCGAGCTTGCCGGTGGCCAGCAACTCGAGGGCGATCACGCCCGGGAACGCCGTCTGCGCTACCACACCCTGCGTGCCGAAGAGCGCCACGCACTCCTGGTTGTCCACCACCTGATAGAGGTAGACCTGTCGCTCGCGCCCGTCCTTGCGGCCCCTCACCCAGGTGCCGGCGCACGACTGCCCGACGTACCGCTTGCCGATCTCGTTAGGGTCGGGGGCGGCCGCCTCGATCACGTCACGGGGCCGCACCTCCCTGCCGCGTACGTTCACGGGCTTCAGCGAGTGCATGTTCACCGACGTGAACACCTCCATCGCCTGGATGAACTCGTCGCCCAGCGCGTATTTGAAGGTCGCCTTCTTCACGCCCTTGAGCAGGTCGTGGAACCAGCCCACGTGCAGGACCTCTTCGTGCTCCACGTGGGCGACGTCCACCCAGCCGATCCCCTCCGGCAGGTAGAACGGCTCGGGGTCGCTGAGCGGCGGGACGGTGAAGAAGCCTCGGTCCCGCTCCCACACCACGGCCGGATTGGTGCACTCTTCGATCGTCATCCAGATAGAGAAGCCGAAGCTGATGCCTTTGAAGCCGGGGATCTCGAGGTCAGCGCCGTCGCGCACGCCGATCTCGTCGATCTCGTCGAAGAAGTGGTCGGCGGCGTAGCGGCAGTACCAGTCGGCCATGCCCGGCTCGACCCCGATGCCCATGAGCCCGAGCTTGCCGATCTTCTCGAACTCGCTGCTCAGCGCGATCTCGGTCTCGCCGAGGACGACGTTGGCCTGGTTGAACGGGTCGGTGGGGTGCGGCACAGACAGCGTAGTCGAGGCGTCCAGGTGGTGCACGCGCGCTTTGAGTGCCGCCTGCAGCGTGTGCGGATTGAACTCGACCGGCAGGAAGCTGCAGAGGACGTCGACGTCGTACTTGGCGCACAGCGCGACGACCGCGCCTTCGTCCGCCGCATCCACCTGCTCAGCTGGGAACCGCTTCTCGTCGCCCATGCGCGCGGACGCCGCCTGCGCCTTGGCGAGATCGTAGTCGGCCAGCACCATCGTCTCGAAGAGCTCGCCGTGCGGATCGCGCCGCCTGGCGATGGCCGCCGTGGATTCCCCCACCCCGCCGCTGCCGACGATGAGCACCTTCATGTCTTCCCCGCCTCTCGTGATCTGTGACGCCCCGGCCCGGGGCCCACTTCAATCGGAACTCCGTCTTCGCCACCCAGTCGCAGCCGTCGGCAGCGCGTGAGGAGCACTCATGCGCGGACTTCCCTCGTCATCGCCTGCCCGCCCCGGGGACGTGGCCACACGATACGTCGCGGGAAGCGGACGTCAACGAGCGATTCTTCGGCAAACTGAGCGCCCCACGCCGCTTCGCCGCGATCTCGCCCGGCGGTCCCGCGCCCGCCCGCCGCGGAGCGGGCCGGCGTCAGACGACGGCGAACCGCTCGCGGAAGCGGACGGCCGCCCCCGGCGTGATGGGGCGGCCGTGCGAGAAGAGAGCGGTCTCGAACTCGAGGCCGGCCAGCCGCCGGAGGCTGAGCATGCCCTCGCCGACGTCCTCGTAGACGGGGCCGACACCGAGCCTGCCGCCCACGTTGGTGGCGGCGTCGCCGGCGATCAGCACTCCGCCGTCCCGCGGCAACAGCAGGGCGATGTGCCCCTCCGTGTGACCCGGAGCGCTCACGACGGAGGCGCCAAAGGGCAGCTCGTCGCCCTCGTGAAGATCGTGTTCGACGGCGACGGGTTCCCTCTCGGGCATGGCGCGCCGGGACATCGCGCGCACGATGGCGGTGCGGACGGCCCCGGGGCCCGGCTCAAGCTCCCGGAAGGTCTTGCCCTCCCGGATGAGCGCTGCATCCTCCGCGCCCATCCACACCCCGGCGCCCGTGTGTCCCTTGACCGCGGCGAGCCCGCCGACGTGGTCGCCGTGCAGGTGCGTGACGACCACGCCGCGCAGTTCGCGCGGCTCTCTCCCGAGCGCCCGGATCCCGCCTCCTATGCGCTCGGCCGCGGCGTCGACGCCGGTGTCGACGAGCCAGAGTCCGCCCTCGTCGTCCTCCACGAAGAACACGTTCACGAATCCAAGGCCGAGCTGGTACACGCCGCGCGCGACCTGCCTGGGCATCGACGCTCTCATGGCTCTCCTTCGACGGATCTGCCTGACCTGAGGTCCAGTATGGCACCCGAGCGGGTACATAGGCTCCGTCAGACCTCCTAAGAGCTTCAGATTCTCTTGACCGGAGCCGATAGCTCGCAAGGCAGGAGGCGCCCAAGGGGCGAGGAACACCAAGAAGTTGACAAGATTACGGGGACTGAGGAGGAGAAGGCCATGTCTGTCGGAGAAGTCTTTTCGAAGGCTTTTGAACTGTGGAAGAAGGACGTGCTCTGGCTGATTGTGGCCGCGCTCGTCATCGGAGTCATCGTCGCCGTCATCGCCGGGGTCATGTTCGCGATCATCTTCGGCGTCGCACTGAGCGGCGTCGGGATCGGCTACAGCAGCGCGACCAACTCGATGAGCGGCGTGGGCGCCGGCATGATCCTCCTCGCCATAGTCGCGTATGTCGTTGGCATCTTCGTGCTCATGGTCGTTGCCATGACGTTCTACGGCGGCCTTTTTGAAATGGTCATCGGCGCCGCCAGAGAGAACCGGCCGGTACGCTTCGGCGACTTGTTCAGTGGGTTCAGCAAGTTCAGGTCCTACGCCATGTTCGCGCTGGTCGTGGCCGGCATCGCCATCGTCCTTGGCCTCCTGAACATCCTGCCGGTCATCGGGACGATCATCGCGATCGTGGTGGGCATCTGGATCGAGGTCATCTGGCTCTACGTGCTGCCACTGATCGCCGACAAGGGAATGACCTTCGGCGAGGCGCAGGTCAGGAGCCGCGAGATGGTCAAGAACGTCGGCTGGTGGAAGACGTTCGGCATGATCATCCTGCTGATGGTCGCCATCTGGATCGTCGCCCTCATCATCGCACTGATCGCCGCAGCCCTCGGCAGGGCGAACAGCTCGGTAGGTTCCGTCATCGGCGGCCTGCTGTTCATCGTCTTCGAGGCCGTGGTATTCCCATATGTCATCTGCTACATCGCGACGATGTACATGGGCTCAGAGATCACCCAGCCGGCCGCGGCAGGCGCCTACGGCGCCGTCCCGCCTGCCCCGCCGGCCGCGGGCACGTATGCCGCGCCGCCGGCTCCACCTGCTCCTCCGGCCGCGCCGGCTACGCCCGCCGGGACTGCCGCCGCGCCGGTCACACCTCCGGTGACGCCTCCCGTCACACCTCCGGTGACGCCTCCGGTCACACCTCCGGTGACGCCGGCAGAGACTCGGGCGGCTGAGACCGCCGCGACTGAGGCTCCCGCGGCCGCTCCCGATACCGCCGATGCCGCGGCCCCCGACGCCCCCGCCGCGCCCGACGTGCCGCCGGCGCCTCCGGCGAACTCGCCGCCGCCGCCCCCGCCGCTGACCTAGAGCCGCCGAGCATCCGGACGACGGGAGGAGCCCGGGCTGCACCGCAGCCCGGGCTCCTCCTCTTCATCCGACCGGCATCCGCATCCCAGACTCAAGCGCCCCGGACCAATGGCCAGTTGCGGTAATAGTCCTCCCCGGGTAGGAACACGGTGGCCGCCGACCCAGGCGGCGACAACCGGAGGAGGGGCACATGCACCATGCTCTCGCGATGGCCTACTCGTACTCGGGCCCGTGGTACGGCGGCCTGGTCTGGTGGGTCATCGCAATCATCGGCGGCTGGCCGATGCTCGTCAAAGCCGGCAAGCCCGGCTGGGGCATCATCATCCCGTTCTACAACGTCTACCTGCTGTGCAAAGTCGCCGGCCGGCCGGGCTGGTGGCTGATCCTGTTCTTCATCCCCCTCGTCAACATCGTGATCCACTTCATCGTCAGCCTTGGCATCGCGGAGAACTTCGGCCACGGAGTCGGCTACGCCATCCTGCTGTTCTTCTTCGCCCCGATCATGTATCTCGTGCTCGGCTTCGGCAGCGACGCGTACAAGAACGTCCGGGCCTGAGACCCAAGGGCCTGAGGACGGCGGCGACGGGACGGGCCGGCGAGGGCGCAGCGCCCCCGCCGGCCCGTCTTCGCGCGGTCGCCAAGTAGACAGTTCCCGAGTTTCCCGTCCCCGCCGGCCGGGCACGTGCTCCCCTATAGCCGACCGATTTAGTCCGGCTTCGTCGGCGCGGCGGAGCCGTAGTGAAGGGGAAACCCCATGCGACTCTCTCCCACAGCGCTCGCGCGGGCCTCCGCCAGGCGGCCGTGGCTCACGATCGCCCTGTGGGCGGCGGCCCTCGTCGCTGCCGCCGCCGTCATCCTGCTCGTCCTCCCCGGCACGCTCACGGCCCAGTACACCTTTCTCGGCAACCCCGACTCGCAGCGGGGCCGCGACCTGCTGCAGCAGCGTCTGAACATGCCGCAGAAGGCCAACGAAGTGGTCATCGTGCGCTCCACGGGAACGAGTGCGAGCTCGCCCGCCTTCCGCTCCGAGGTGTTAGGGCTGCAGCAGCGGATCACCGCCCTCGGCCCGGGCGTCGTGGACAGCGTGAGGAGCGCCTACCAGGGCGGCAACGCCTCGCTCATCTCCGCCGACGGCCACACGGCCATCATCCCCGTCGTCATGGCCGGCGACCTGACCCAGGCCGAGAACAACATCGACAAGGTGCACGCGATCGTCCACGCGGCCGACGGCAAGGGCGGGTTCGACACGCTCATCACGGGCACGGCGAGCATCAACAGCGACTTCAGCCACACGGCGCAGACCGACCTGCGCAAGGGCGAGGCCATCGGCGTGCCCATCGCCCTGGTCATCCTGCTCCTGGTCTTCGGAGCCGTGGTCGCCGCCGGCCTGCCCATCGTCCTGAGCCTGCTGGCCATCACCATGGCGGTCGGCTTCACGGCGCTCGTCGGCCAGACGTTCAGCGTCTCGGTGTTCGCCATCAACATGATCAGCATGATGGGCCTGGCGACCGGCATCGACTACTCGCTGTTCATCATCTCGCGCTTCCGCGAGGAGCGGGCGCGCGGACGCGACAAGCTGGACGCGATCGCCGTCGCCGGCGGCACCGCCAGCCGTGCGGTGCTGTTCAGCGGCCTCACCGTGGTCTTGGCGCTGCTGGGCCTGCTGATCGTGCCGACCAACATCTTCGCCAGCCTCGCCATCGGCGCGATCCTCGTGGTCGGCATGTCGGTGCTGGCCGCCCTGACGCTGTTGCCGGCGGTGCTCGGCATCCTCGGCGACCGCGTCAACAGCCTCAAGCTGCCGTATCTGGGTCGCCGCATCATCGACAACCGCGCCGCCGGGCGTACCTCCTGGATCGCTCGCATCGCCTTCCGGGCGATGAAGCGGCCGGCCGTCGCCCTCATCGTCGGCGTCGCCGTCCTGCTGGTGCTCGCCTACCCCGCCCTCGACATGAAGACCGGGGTCTCGGGCGTCAACTCGTTCCCGAACAGCTTCCAGAGCAAGCAGGGCTTCGCCATCCTGGAGAAGCAGTTCTCGTCCGGCACGGTGAACCCGGTGCAGATCGTGGTCGCCGGCAATGTGACCACGCCGGCGGTCAAGGCCGCCATGACCCGGCTCACCCAGGAACTGTCCCGCGATCCGATGTTCGGCCCCGTGCAGGTGCAGACGGCCAAGGCCGGAGACCTCGCCCTGCTCTCCGTGCCCGTCAACGGAGACCCGACCGGCAGCCCCGCGCTGAACACGGTCCGCGACCTGCGCGCCACGCTCATCCCGGCGGCGTTCAGCGGCTCGGGAGCGTCCGTCTACGTCACCGGCCAGACCGCCGGCAACCTCGACTACATCGACATCGTCAACCACTACTTCCCGTGGGTCGTGGCGCTCGTCCTCAGCCTGAGCTTCGTGCTGCTGCTGGTGGCCTTCCGCTCGGTCGTCATCCCGCTGAAGGCCATCCTGATGAACCTGCTCAGCGTCGGCGCCGCCTACGGCCTCATCACGCTGGTCTCACTCAAGGGGTGGGGAGCCGGTCTGCTGGGGTTCCAGAAGGTCCCGGTGGTCGAAGAGTGGGTGCCGCTGCTGCTGTTCGCCGTGCTCTTCGGCCTCTCCATGGACTACCAGGTGTTCCTCCTCAGCCGCATCAAGGAGGCGTGGGACCGCACCGGCGACAACAGCCTTGCGGTCACCGAGGGCATCGGCGCAACGGCGGGCATCATCACCGGCGCGGCGCTGATCATGGTCGCCGTGTTCGCAGGCTTCGCGTCGGGGCAACTGGTGATGTTCCAGCAGATGGGCTTCGGGCTCGCGGTCGCCGTGCTGCTGGACGCGACGCTCATCCGCACGATCCTGGTGCCGTCGGCGATGAAGCTGCTCGGCCGCTGGAACTGGTACCTGCCGAGCTGGCTCGAGTGGCTGCCGCATCTGAGCATAGAAGGAGCGCCCGAGCCGCCGGCGAGCGCCGGCTCCGCGGGCGCTCCGGCGTCACCCGGCAGCCCCGCGCTCGAGCCCGCTGAGGAACGCGCGGCGTGAGCGTGCGGCGAACCCGCCGGGCCCGGGGGCGACTACCCCGGCGGGCCAGACGATGGACACGGCGCGGGCCCGGCGCGGTCGTGACCGGCCGGGTCCGCGCCGCCGCTCATGCGGCCTTGCGCCGCTCGTCCGCCGGCTGCCGCAGGTCCTGCAGCTCGCCCGGCCCTGCCCGACGCGCACTCCGCTGCGTCAGCGCGTAGCGGCGGGCGCCGGCCAGCAGGAGCACGGCCCCCACGGCGCCGATCGCCCAAGCGGCGCCCCACGGCGTGACGAAGTAGTCCTCCCGGCGCGTGATAGGCGCCGTGACCGAGGCCGCCGTGAGGTGCGTCGCGGTCTGACTTACGGCGGGCGTCACGGTGCTCTCGGCGGGAAGACCGCGCGACGCCGTGATGCCCATGCGCGGTGCGGCGGTCGCCGGGCCGGCAGCGGTCATGACGAGGCCGATGAGGAGCGCGACGCCGGCGAGTACGGGCGCCGCGCGGTGAGTGACCATCCAGAGATCCATCGTTCACCTCTCAGGCGCCGGACGCTTCCGTCCCGGCGCCGACGGCGGGCAGGTCCGACACCTGCCCCTCCATCAGGGACATCGCCGTCCGGCGCGCAGCACAAACCGTGGACCGCGGAGGCCGGTCGCCCGGAGGCTCCGCGCCGCGGCAGAGCCGGGTCGCCGGCAGCGCTACCGGTCCGGAGCGAGAAGGGCACATGTCGTCTGGACCTTGGCGCCTTGGACGCAGCCTTTGTCGGCGTCATCCAAGGCGCCATCCAAGGCTCCGACCCGTGAACGACATGCCCGCCCGCCGGCAGGCCGCCGTCGGTCGCGCCCGCCGGCGCGCCCCCGCGCCGGCTCGTGCACGTCAGTGCGCCGGCGCGCCGGGTGGCGGCTCGTACGAGCCGCGCGTCAGCGAGACGGCGGCGCCGATCAGCGCCAGCGCGGCGCCGGTCAGCATGGCGTACTGATAGCCGGACGCATATGCGGCCACGGCCTGGGCGGCGACGGCGCCGCCGCCGCTACCGTGGGTGAGCAACAGACGCCCACCCACCGCGCCCAGCTGACTTGCCGCGATGCCGCCGAGCAGCGCGACGCTGAGCGCCTGCCCGGACGTCCGCATGGTGCCGAGGAAGGCGCTGGCCTGACTGAGCTGGTCTCGCCGGACGCTGCCCATGATGGCCGACGTGTTGGGCGCGCTGAACGCCGCCATGCCCAAACCGACAATGATGAGGGCGCCGACCACATGCCACAGCGGCGCGGTGGCGCTGATGAAGGCCAGCAGCACCATGCCCCCGGCAAGAGTCACCATGCCGCCGGTGGTGAGCACGCGCGAACCGACACGGTCGCTCAGGCGGCCGCTGAACGGGCTGAGCGCGGCCATCAGCAGCGGCTGGCTCAGCAACAGCCAGCCGGTCAGCGAGGCGGAGCGACCCTGGACGAGCTCGAGGAAGATGGCCGTGAGCAGGCCGATGCCGTACAACGCCATGTAATTCAGCAGAGCCGCGGTGTTGGCGGCGGCGAACAGCCGGTTCTTGAGGACGAGGTCGAGGTTGAGGATGGGCGACTCGACCCGCCGCTCGTGGACCACGAAGGCGACCAGGGACGCCGCTGAGAGTGCCAGCAGGCCGATGGTCGCCGGAGAGGCCCAGCCCCACTGCACGGAGAACGTCAGCGGGACCAGCAGGCAGACCAGGAAGACTCCGAGAAGGACGGAGCCGAGCCAGTCCAGACGGGGACCGCCCACGCGCTCGCTGCGCGGCAGCATGAGCCAGCCCCAGAGCAGCACGATGACGCCGATCGGCAGGTTGATGAGGAAGATCCAGCGCCAGCCGACCGCGTCGGTGATGAAGCCGCCGAGCGGAGGGCCGACCGTCAGGCCGATGTACACGGCCATCACGTTGATGCCGAGGGCGCGGCCGCGCTCATTGGGCGGGAAGACCGCAGTGACGATCGCGGCCGAGGTAGCGCCCATGAAGGCGGCCCCACCGCCCTGGATGACGCGCGACACGATGAGCCAGGTGTCGTTCATGCTGGCGGCGCACAGGGCGGAGGCGAAGGTGAACACGGCGATGCCGAACAGGTAGTAGCGCACGCGGCCGTGCTGGTCGGCGATGCGTCCGGCCGGGATGAGGAGCACGGCGGTGGTGAGCAGGAAGGCTGCCGAGACCCACACCGCCGCCGTGAAGCTCAGGTGCAGGTCGCGCCCCATGACCGGGAGCGCGACGCTGACGATGGAGCCGTCGAGCGGCCACATGAAGGCGCCGACGGACGTCAGGGCCAGCAGCTGCCAGCGGCGCCGGTGGAGGTCTTCGTCGGTGATGCGTTTGATGAGCGCCACGGAGAGAAGCAGCTCTCAGTTCACGAGACCCAGGTGACGATCTCGTCCAACGGCGCTCGCGAACGGGCGAACGTGTTGGCGACGTTGGCCGTGTCCGGCCAGCCGAGGGTGACGGCGATGACCATCTTCTGCTCCTCCGAGCCGGGCAGCACGTCACGCAGCAGGCCGGGATAGCGCACGAGCGTAGTGGACTGGCAGGTGCCGAGACCCTTGTCGTAGGCGGCGAGGCACACGTTCTGGACCAACGAGGCGGTGTCGTAGCTCGCACCGGCGTCGGCGAGGCAGGCCTCGAAACCGAACACGAGAAGCACCGGCGCGCCGAAACAGTCGGCCATGCGCGCGATGGAGGCGGCCGGGCCGGCGGTCTCGCCGGCCGCCTCGAGCGTGGCGGCGCGCGTCTTCATGAGCTCGACCGCGCGCAACGAGCACGTGGCCGGCCAGTCGCCGGTCGCCGTCCCGGGCAGGTCGGGGGCGTCCGCCTCTTCGCGCGCCAGGGCGGCCTTGAAGGCGGCCTTGAAGCGCTCGAGCGCGTCGCCGCTCACCACCCAGGCGCTCCAGGCCTGCGTGTTGCGCGACGACGGCGCCCAGCGCGCCTCGTCGAAGATCTGGCGGATGAGGTCCTCGGGGACCGGGTCGGCGGTGTACGCGCGGATGCTGCGGCGACCGCGGATGACGTCCTCGAACTGCATGGCATCTCCTCCTTCGTCCCAGGGGGGTCGCAACAGCCTACACCTGAGTACGGGCAGTCACCCACCCAGGCCGGACCAATTGCGATATATCGTAATGCATCGCACGTCGCCGTCAACTCCGGCATCCGGCCGGTGTCGTATCACCTTGACACCGGTAGCTGCCCCGCGGTAGCTTTCGTATAATGTCTAGACAAATGGCACAGTGCAGCATGGCACCCCCCGCAGGAGCGTCGCCCGCCCCCCATCCGATGCACCTCCCCCCCATCGCCTCCGGTGCATGACGACGGGCACGACTCCTCACGCGTGATGGGCGCGGGCGGCGCCCCCCGACGCCGGCCGCTCGCGCCCTCACCCTGTTCCGCATTCATCCGCAGAGACACGGCACCTGACCGCCGCCCCCGACCGCCGAGGAGGACCCGTTGACCGAGACCCTGACCACCGCGCTCGTGGAGATGCGCGAGGACGACGTGCTCGCCGCGACCCGCGCCGCCAAACAGACGGGCACCCCGCCCGCCGAAGTCATCGCCGCCCTGCAGGCCGGCATGAAGACGATCGGCGACAAGTACGAGGCCGGCGAGTACTTTCTCAGCGAGCTCATCATGTCGGCCGAGATCTTCAAGAACGCCCTCGCGGAACTCGGTCTGGACAAGTCGGCCGCCGCCACGGGCACGCGCGGCACCGTGGTGCTCGGCACCGTGCACACCGACATCCACGACATCGGCAAGAACATCGTCGCCAGCGTGCTCGGCGCCAATGGGTTCAAGGTCGTCGACCTCGGGGTCGACGTGCCCCCGCAGCAGTTCCTGGACGCCGCGCGCGAGAGTGGCGCCAAGGTCGTCGGCCTCTCGTGCCTGCTGACCACCGCCTTCCCGGCAATGCAGGAGACCATCGAGACATTCGCCCAGGCGGGCCTGCGCGACGAGGTCACCATCGTGATCGGCGGCGGTCCCGTGAGCGCCGACCTCGCCGAACAGCTGGGCGCCGACGGCGCCGGCACGAGCGCCCAGGACGCCGTCATCCTCGCCGCGAAGGCCGTCGAGGGAGGTGCCGCATGATCGCCCCGAGCAACGACCCCCGCTGGGAGCGGCTGCGCAAGGCCGTGGCCCTCGAGCCGGTGGACAAGGTCCCCGTCTGCCTCGAGGGCGTAGCCTGGTGCGCCCGCGTCATCGGCATGACGCTGGAGGAGTTCCTCAGCGACGCCAACGTTTCCACGCAGGCCGAGATCGACTCGTTCGAGCTCGTCGGCAATGCCGACTGCGTGAACAACCCCAGCTTCTCCTCTTCGGCGCTCAACTTCATCTGGATGACGGGCGTCAAGCGTCCCGGCTTCGAGGTGGGCCCCGACGAGCCCTGGCAGGTCGAGGAGTCCGGACTCATGACCCCGGAGGACTACGACAAGATCCTCGAGTTGGGCTGGCCGGCGTTCCAGGCGCAGTTCCTGAACGAGCGCATCCGCCCCGGCCTGCTCGAGGAGTTCGTCGGATACCTGCAGAAGGGCCCCTCGGTGATCGAGCAGTGCACGGCCGCGGACATGCCCTACCTCTCGATGGCGATCGTCATGCAGCCGTTCGAGTCGCTCTGCGGCGGCCGTACCTTCACGCAGTTCATCCTCGACCTCTACCGCATGCCGGACAAGGTCGATGAGGTCATGCAGTCGATGTTCGTGGGCCTCAACGACGCCGCCATCGCCGGCTGCGCCGCCATGGGCTCCCCGGGCGTGTGGATAGGCGGCTGGCGTTCGGCCAGCAAGATGCTCGCCCAGCCGCTCTGGGACCGTTTCGTGTGGCCCTACGTCAAGGAGTGCGTCCGGCAGACGGACGAGGCCGGCCTCATCCCCATCCTCCATTTCGACTCCGACTGGACGCGCGACCTGCCGCGGCTGCTGGAACTGCCGGCGCAGAAGTGCATCCTCTCGCTGGACAGCATGACCGACATCCGCAAGGCTAAGGAGATCCTCGGCGACCACATGTGCATCATGGGCGACGTGCCGCCGGCGCTGCTCAGCAACGGCACGCCGGAGCAGGTGTACGAGCACTGCACGCAGCTGGTCCGCGACATCGGCCCGACCGGCTACATCCTGCAGTCGGGCTGCGACATACCGGTCGACGCACCCCTGGCGAACGTCAAGGCCATGGCCGACGCGGCCGAGGACGCGGCCGGCTGAACCGAAGACAGCAGTGAGGTCCGGAGCGGGGCGCCGGCCGCGGTATGGCCGCCGGCGCCCCGCTCCGTTACTCTCCACTGACACGGGCAGGACGAGGTGACGACGTGACCAGCGACGCGACGACAGCAAGGACGGATGAGCAAAGCGGCTCAAGGCGGCTCGTCCTCATCGCCTGCCCTGCCGTGACGGGAGAGCTCGCCGAGGGCGCCACCGAAGGCGTCGACTGCCGCGAGCTCGAGGCGCACCTGCACATCAAGCCCGAGAGCCTCAAGGTGGCCCTGCGCGACGCCGTCGCGGAGCTCGACCGGCCAGGCGCCACCATCGTCCTCGGCTACGGCCTCTGCTCCAACGCGGTGCTCGGCCTCAAGACCGAGCACGCCACTCTGGTGGTCCCCCGCGTCGACGACTGCATCGCCATGCTCCTCGGCTCCAACGAGGCGTTCTCCCGGGAGGCCGAGAAGGAGCGCGGCAGCTACTACGTCGCCAAGGCCTACCTCGACGAGTGCTCCACCATCGTCAGCGAGCACGAGGCCATGGTCGAGAAGTACGGGAGCGAACGCGCCGAGCGCATGATGCGTCTGGTGCTCAAGCACTACAGGCGCGTCGTGCTCGTCGACACCGGGCGCTACGACCTCGAGCCGCTGCGCGAGCGTGTGGGCGCGGTGGCCGGCATCTACGACCTTGCCGTCGAGGAGGTCGCCGGCACGACGCGGATCCTCGACGGGCTCGTGGCCGACGACTGGGGCGACGACTTCGTGGTCGCCCCGCCCGGCCACGAGCTCACGCTCCGCGACTTCCGCCCCGAGCTCTTCAAGAGCGACTCTGACGCGGACGCGGCGCCGAGGCCGCCTGCGGCGGGCGCCACGCCGGAGCCGGAGTGAACGTCCTCTGCATCGCCGGCTTCCTGGGCTCCGGCAAGACGACGATCCTGCTCGAGGTTGCCCGTGCCCTGACGCGGCAGGGGGCCAGCGTCGCCGTCATCGAGAACGAGATCGGCGAGGTGGGCATCGACGGCGGCTACGTGCGCGAGCAGGGAATCCCCGTGCAGGAACTCTTCGGCGGCTGCATCTGCTGTACCCTGCAGGTCGGCCTCGTCGAGACCCTCCTCAGCGTCCGGGACTCCTACGACCCCGACTGGGTGATCATCGAGCCGACGGGGCTGGCCGCCCCGGGCGATATCCTCGGGCTCGTGGTGGACAACGTCCCGGACCTCGACATCGTCCGCGTGCTGACCATCGTCGACGCGCCACGCTGGCCGATGCTGCTGGAGGTGGTAGAGCCGCTCGTGACCGCGCAGCTACTGAGCGCCGACGTCGTGGCCGTCAACAAGGTGGACGAGGTGGGCGGAGAGGACCTGGCCGCCGTGCTGGAGAGCGTGCGCGCACTCGCCGGCGACGCGTTGGTCCTGCCGGTCTCGGCGGCCTCCGGCGCCGGCCTGCAGAGCCTGCTGAGAGCCGTACCGTGACGAACGGAGCCCGTCACGGTCACGGAGACCACGAGCACGGCGGCCACAAGCACCTGAGTCACGTGCCCGATGCCGCGCAGCCGGCCGTCTATGCCGAACGCGCCGCGGTCGCGTTCGATCCGCCCGTCCACGGCGATCGGCTCGAATCCGTTGTGCTGAGCTTCTTCGAGGCGCTCGGGGGCGACCTGGCCGGCGCCGGCTGCACCCTCGTCGGCCACATCAAGGGCACGGTCGAGGCGCCGGGCCGCGGCGACCTCGCGTTCCACGCCACCACGCTCGGCGCGCGCCCGGCGGTGACCGGCGGCCTGGCCGGGATGGCCGCGGACGCCGTACTCACGGTCAACGTGATCGTGTTCGGTGTCGACGAGCGGGCACTGCCGGCCCTGGTCCGTGACGCCTGGTCTCGCGCCTCCGGCGCGGCGACCACCTGGCCGGCGGGAGGGGCCGCTCGCGGCTGAACGCCCCGGCGAACGCCGCCTCGACGTCCTGTTCTCGGCTGGACGCCTCTAGCAGTACATCCCCGGGCCCAGCTCCTCGTAGATCCGTGGCAGGAACTCGCGCCAGCGCGTGTACTCCTTGACGTTGTGGCGCGCCAGACCCTGGACGGCCTCCACCGGCACGCTCACCCCCGGGGGCAGGCACAACTCCGGCTTGCCCGCCTCGTTGAAGCGATAGCCCATCCAGAAGCGCGTGCGGTGGATCAGCCCGCCCTCCGGCGCGTCGTAGAGCATGTGGCACATGATCGCCGGCGCCGTGATCGACTCATCGGTCCTGTCGACCGACACCGACCAGCCCATGCCGCCGGCCATGGTCGCCGCCACCTCGTCGAACCTCTGCACGTCGAAGCCCATGTCGGCCGGCGAGCGGAAGGCGATGTCGATGTTCTCGTAGCCGTTGTCGCAGTTCTCCGTCACGTTGTGGACGACGCCCCAGTTCTTCTCGCGGTTGGGGATGGAGTCGTCGAGGATGCGCGCCCGGTCGATGGGGCTCAGCATGATGCCGGCGTGCTGCGGCGGGTACCAGATGCGATACCGCAGGTCTTCCAGCGGGTGCCAAGCGAACCACCAGTCGACCATGTCGGCCGTGAACTCCGGGTAGTGGATCCTGTTGGCGATGTAGCCGGCCCCGTTGGGCAGGTTGCACCAGCCGATCTCCACCCCCGCCTCGAGCGCCGGCACGTCGAGCAGCCCGTTGATCTCCTCCGGGTAGAGGGCGCCGGCCGGGTCCATCGACTGGTCCATGATCGCGTAGTGCGCGGGGTCGGGCTGCGGGATCTCGTCGTAGTAGTACTTGGCGAATGGCCGCTGCTCTTCCTCGGGCGTCAGCGGCGGCCGGGTGGCCTTGACCTTGCTGAACGCCCGGTTCTCGTCGTAGGTCTTCTGGGCCGCCCATTCAGGCTTCGTCATATCCGGCATGGCTCTACTCCTTCGGGGGCGCGTCGTCGATGATCCGTACCTGCCTCACGTAGAGGAAGAACGACTCGGACCAGTCGGCGAACTCCAGCGGGCTGCTCGTGATGGCGTCGAAGTACTGCCGGAAGGCGCCGGCCTGCTCCATGCTGTCGAGCGTGAACGAGACGACGAGGTCGTAGACCGGCGGGTCGACCATCCTGAAGTGCGCGCGGGCGGCGGCGTCGTTGTCGTTCACACGAGAGCGCTTGCTCACCACGATCTTGCGGAACATGTCGTCGGCGTAGGGACTCGCCGCCAGGGCCTCGTCGTGGGCCCTGCGCCACAGCCGGTGGAAGTCCTGGGGGAAGACGTCGGGCCGGCGCATGATGTACTGCATGACCTTCAGCGCACCCTTGCCCGGCTCGCCCAGCCCGGGGTTGAAGTCCGGCGTGGGCTTGGCGACGGGGAGCTCCGTCTCCTCGGCCATGACGATGATGTTGGTCGGCTCATCCGCGAAGAACTTGCCGTCCTGGTTGGCGCGCGACTGGGTGACGCCCTCGGGCTCCAGGGTGGCCAGCATGTCGCGGAAGCTGTCAAAGTGGAGCTCGACGACAGCGTCCCTGTCGGCGACCTTGTTCTTGTGGCCGTCGGCGTCCGAGATCAATCCGAAGGCGCCGTCGATCACGTGGTTCTGGATGTACTTCTCGATCCTGAAGCGCTCGAGGCGCGCCACAGTCCCGTGGTAGTGCTCGATATAGCGGAAGTACTCCGCCCTTGTGAGTCCAGGCCGGCGGCGTGACGCCGCCATGAGCTTGATCGGCATGAGGTTCCTCCCAGCCCGGCCTACAGAGCCGGATCGGCGTCCTTGAACTCGGCCCAGATCTCGGGCAAGAGCGACTTGAGGTTGCAGTACTCGCGGACGTTGTGGTCGGCGAGTCCGTAGGGCACCTCCTCCGGCACCGATTCCCCGGGCGGGATGGCGAGCACCGGCTGCCCGTCGACGAGCTTGTAGCCCATCCAGAAGCGCGAGCGGAACTCGACGCCGCCGTCGATCTCGCGGATGAAGTGGCACATGATCGCGGGCGCCCGGATGTCGCTCGGCTTGGCGCCCTGCGGCTGATCGAAGCCGTAGCCGCCGTAGACGGCCGCGACGTTCGGCGCGTGGAACCGGCTCATGTCGAAGCCCATCTGCTCCGGCGCGCAGAAGCTGATGTAGATGTCCTCCGCTCCCGTGCCGACGTCCTCGACCACGTGGTCGGTGCGCCCGTAGATCTTCTCCTTCGCAGATACGTACGGGTCGCCAAGTCTCGCTCGGCTCCTCTTACTGATGGAGATCCCGTAATGACCCGGCGGGTACCAGAGTCCGTAGCGCACGCTCGCCAGGGAGTGCCACCAGAACCACCAGTCGAGCATCTCGACGGTGACGCCGGGCATCCTGTTGTGGACTGCCAGGTAGCCGCTGCCGTCGGGCATGATGCACCAGCCGGTCTCCACCTCGTGATATCCGGGGTCGAGCAGGTCGCTGATGCGTTCCGGGAGCAGTGCCAGAGCGGGGTCGATCTGGACATCGGGCTGGATCTGCGCGATCAGGTCCGGATCAGGCGGGGTGAGCGGGCGGTGGTAGTACTTCGCGTAGGGCTTTGCCTCTTCCTCGGGAGTGAGTTGACGTACTGCCATCAGGCTGTCCTCCTCGGCAGGGCGTTCACGGACGGTAGTAGCGCGTGTCGCGCAGGAACTCATCGGCGGGGCGCTCGAGCAGGAAGGTGCTCACGAAGTCCGCGCCGGGCTTGAAGAATGGATAGGTGGCGCAGCCGTCCTTGAAGAAGTCGTCGGTCGCCCACTCAGGAGGCGTGTACGCCGGCGGCTCCTCGATCACCGACCTGCGCCACGCGCTGAAGCTCGGGTACCAGAGTTCCACCACGCGGTCCCACTGGACCATCATCATGTCCTGAGGAGGCGTGGCGTCGGGATGCCACATCCCGGGCAGCGGGATGGCCGCCTGCTCGCACTTGTAGCTGAAGAAACGCGTCAGCCCCGGCTGCTTGCACACCTCCGGGGCATGCACGTTCAGGAACCAGTCCTCCCCCTCGTTGAGCCGCACACCCAGCGGATAACGGAACAGGATGTACCAGCGGATGCTTGCGCCCTGGGTAGAGAAGCCGTCCCAGCCGAAGAAGTCGTTGTCCGGCTGTGCCTTGACCGTGCAGGTAGCGACCGGGTTCCAGACCGGCGCTGGAGTGAAGCAGAAGGCGCCCCTCGCTCCGGGCTCCGGCATCTCCCTCCAGAAGGTCTCGGTGACGCGCCAGTTGTAAAAGCCGAACTGGCGCGCGTCGTCGGGCGCGTCGAGCGCCACGTAGCTCTCGTGACGCTGCAAGAAGGGGCCGTACCGCCGCGAGATCTCCGAAGAGTGCGCCTCGTAGTACCAACGCTCCATAGGGGCGATCTCGTCGATTGGCAGGTCCATCATGACGATGCTCTTGAGCATGGATCCCCCTTTGCCGTCACATATCGAACGACCGCGTCACTGGGTAGCTAAAGTATCTGATAACCTGACTACGCACACTAGAGTTCCAACTGGACCGTGTCAATGACATAGGGTCTGCACCGTGAGAAGGACCGCCGAGTCAGCCCGAGACAGAGCTGGAGTACCGCACGTGAGCCGGGGCGCTCAAGCGACGCCGCGCGGTCTGACGATCTCCCAGCTCGAGGCTCGCAGCGGCGTGCGGAGAAGCATCGTCTACTACTACGTCCACCTCGGGCTGCTGCCTCCAGCGCAGAAGGCCAGCCCCACGCGCGCGCTCTACACCGAACATCACGTGGCGCTCCTCGAGGCTATCCGGGACCTCAAACGCAAGGGACTCAGCTTGGAGCAGATCCGGGAGCGGCTGGCAGAGCGGATCGATGCGCGGGGCGCGGGAGAGGTCGACCTGGTCGCGGACGAGGAGCGCCGCCGCCGTGATGTGATTTTGGAGGAGGCGGCTCGCCAGTTCGCTGCGCAGGGCTACCGCCTCACACGCATCGCCGATATCTGCGACGCGCTCTGCATCGCGCCTCGGGCCCTCTACGACCACTTCCCCACCAAGCAGGCGCTCTTCGTCGCCTGCTACCACGTCTACGCCAAGTGGCTGGCCGAGGACGTCGAGCCGCACGTGGACGAGGAGGTAGATCCCGCGGCCCGCCTCATCTGGCGCATGCGCGCCAGCGCCGCCATCCAGGCCTTCGGCCCGGACCTCCAGGCGCTGGCGCAGGCGGCCTCCGTCCGCGGCGACGGCGAGCTGCAGCAGATGACCCAGGAGACCTACCGGGTCATCACCGAGCGCGCCGAGGCCGACCTCGCCGCCCTCCGGCGCCCCGGCGCCCCGTCGCCCCCCTGCTCCGAGGAACTCGCGGCGATGGGCCTCCAGGGCGCCTTCGAGCGCATGCTGATGCGCGTCGCGTGGGACGACGAGTACGACCTGCGCGACGCCATGCGCACCCACCTGGTGCTCTACCTGGCCCTGGAGGCGGTGCTCGACGGCCGCCTCGACGTGGGCGAGCGCCTGGCCCAGGTCGAGGGGCTGCTGGACGATGTAGGCCGGCGGCCGCTCCCGACGCCGCCGGCGGCGGGGCGCTGACCCTCACCCCGCCGCCGTCGCGAATCGGCTTACTTGCCGTACTTGCGGCCGGCCTCGATGAAGGCTTTGTACGCGGCCGGATCGCCCTCGTCCAGTACGATGCCGCTGCTCAGGATGAAGCCGCCGTCCTGGGCCGTCTTGCCGAGCAGGTCCTTGACGTACGCGTCCATCTCGTCCGGCGTACCCATCGCGAACAGCGCCGCCGGCACGTTGCCGCCGATGCACTGGCGCTTGCCGACGACGGCCTTGGCGCGCTCCATGTCCGTCGCGTCGAACATCCAGACCATGCGGTGGGCGGGGATGTCCTCGTCGGCGATCACCTCGAGCCGCTCGTTGTACGAACCCTCTACGAACACCCACGGCACCAGACCCTCTTCGATCAGGCCCAGCAGCACGGCCTTGAACGTCGGCCAGTAGAGCTCTTTGAAGTCGGCGTCGCTCATGAACCCATCGGCGCCCTTGTGGATGGGGATGAACACGACGGGGTTGCCCGTCATGTTGTTGGAGCGCACGGCCCAGTCGATCGCCTGCGGCACGAGCCTCTCCATGGCGGCCTTGATGTTCTCCGGCTGGCGGAACTTGTCGAGCATGAGGCCGCGCGTGCCACGCATGGTGTCGCCGAGGATGTCGTACGGGGCCTTGGTGGCGCCGCCGGCCGTCTGGGGGATGCCCAAGGTGGCCATGACCCGGCCGTCGGCCGCCATGGCCGCCTGCAGCCACTCCATGGCGGCGTCACCGGCCTCCGCCAGCTTCTTGAGCATCTCCTTGACCGGCGGAGCCGAGAAGCCGGCGAAGAACGGCGCCGTGAAGGGGATCTCCACGAGATCGGTCCACGGCGCGAGCATCGAGAACGGCTCCATGGCGCCGAACACGCGCGGCAGATACGTGCGCTGCCAGTAGCTGCCGGGATCCTGGATGAGAGCGGCGTACTCGTCGCCCTTCATCCATTCCTGCTCGCTGTACTGGTAGCAGGTGTCGTCAGGGGTGCCGTGCCCGGGCCAGTCGTAGAGGTGGTAGTCGAGGATGTCGAAGAGCTTGCCCGGCACGATGCCCAGCGTCAGGCCGAGGCCGTCGGGCATGGTCTCCTCGTGGAACCGGAACCAGTCGTCCTTGAAGATCTCGTAGTCGTAATACGCCTGCTTGCCGGTGTGCCCATAGAAGCGGAAGGGCAGAAGGCCGATCCACGGCGCGATCGGCACCGTGGCAGGCTTCCTGAGCTCAAGCACGTCGCGGTACAGCTGCACGCGGTCGCGATAAGCCTGGGCGACCTCGGGGGTGGCGAACTCGATGGGAACGTTCTGCCAGGCGTCCAGCCGTGCCTGCAGCCGCTCGTCGGGGGTGAGCTCGTTCCAGTTGTCGGGCAGCGTCATGACGCACCTCCCACCCACGACTTGGCGAGCTCGACCGCGGCCACGGCGTCCTTGCCCCAGCCGTCGGCGCCGGCGTACTCCACGACGGCGTCGGTCACCGGCGCGCCGCCCAGCATGATCTTGACGTCGCCGTGCAGACCCGCCGCGTCGACGGCGGCCACGGTGGCCTTCATCGAGTCGAACGCGACGGTGAGCAGGCCGCTCAGGCCCAGCACCTGCGCACGGCGCTCACGGACGGTCTCGACGACCTTGGCGACGGGCACGTCCACGCCCAGGTCGACGACCTCGAACCCGGCGATGTCGAGCATGGTGACGACGATGCCCTTGCCGATATCGTGGATGTCGCCCTGCACCGTGCACATGACGACGGTGCCGAGCTTCTCCTCGGTCGCCTCGGCCTTCAGATACGGCTTCAGCTTCACGGTGATCTGCTGCATGATCTCGCCGGCCATGATGAGCTCGGGGATGAACGCCTCACCGTCGGCAAAGCGCTGGCCGATGACGTCCATGGCCTCGCGACAGGTGGCCACGATGTCGAGCGGGTCGGTCCCGCCCTGGAGTTCTTCGTCCGTGATCCGCAGCGCGTCATCTTCGCGCAGCTCGATCACGGCTTCCTTGAGTCCGCCTGACATGGAACCTCCCTGGTCTGTCCTGACGAGCCGGGTCCATCCTAGCAGCAACTACCCTACTGGTCTAGGGAACTTCCTTCTCCGGTGGTAGAATCCGGAGCGAAACGCCGCCGGGAAGGGGCGCCGCTACCGGGAGAACGCAGAGTGAAGAACAGCACGCAGATCGACCGGGGGTCGTTCGAGCCGCCCTACGCACAGCTCGCGCGCGCCATCCGCGAGCGCATCGCGCGCGGCGACTACCGCTCCGGCGCCCGTCTGCCGTCCGAGGCGGAGCTGTGCGCGGCGTTCAAGGTCAGCCCCATGACGGTGCGCCGCGCAATCGGCGAGCTCGTGCGCGAGGACGTGGTCGTGACCGAACACGGGCGCGGGACCTTCGTCAAGCCCCCGCAGCTCGCCGCGGCGACGTTCGACCTCGACGACCTCATGCGCTACCTGGCCAGCCCGGACATCGAGGCGCGCATCCTGGAGGCGCGCATCGTCTCCGCCGGGCCCCGGGTCGCCGAGAAGCTGGCCCTCGAGGAGGGCGACCGCGTGATCAGCATCAAGCGGCTCCTTCTGAGCGCCGAGGAGCCGGTGTTCTACCACAGCGAGTACCTCGTCTTCGATCCGGCGCGCCCGCTGGTCGAGGCCGAGCTGGCGACCACGGCGCTGCAGGACCTCTTCTCCGGCGCCTCCGGCTCGGACCTCAAGTATGGGCGCCTCACGCTGCACGCCTCCGCCTTCACCGAGCCGGAGGCGGCACAGCTGGGCGACGAGCCCGGCACGCTGGCCTGGGTCCTCGAGCACCTCTTCTTCGACTTCGACGACCGCCCGGAGAGCTGGGGTCGCTTCGTCGGCCGCGCCGACCGGCTGAGCTTCACGACCACCGTGGGCGTCGTGGGCCCCAAGGAAGGAGCGTGACGCCGTGAGCGAGCCTCCCAGCGAGCGCCTCGACGAGCTCATCGTGCGTATGGACGAGCGCGGGGCGCTGGCACAGATCCACCGGCGGCTGGACGCCGGCGACGACCCTGCCGTGCTGGTAGAGGAGTGCCGCACGGGCATGGAGCGGGTGGGTCACCTGTACCAGGAGGGCGCCTACTACATCTCGGCGCTCATCATGGCCGGTGAGATCATCCGCGAGGCCACCGAGCTCCTCATCCCCCGCCTCGCGGCGGCGCGGCAGAAGACCGGCGGCGGCAAGATGGTCATCGCCACGGTACGCGGCGACATCCACGACATCGGCAAGAACATCGTGATCGCGTTGCTTGACGCCGACGGCTTCACCCTCGTCGATCTCGGTGTCAATGTAGCGCCCGAGCAGATCGCCGAGACGGTGGAGCGCGAGCGGCCGGACGTGCTCGGGCTGTCCTGCCTGCTCACGTCCGGCTACGAGGCCCTGCGCGAGACCATCGAGCTGGTGCGGAAGCAGTCGGCGGCGTGGCACCCGCACCTCCCCATCGTCCTCGGCGGCGCCGCGGTCGACGAGATGGTCAAGGAGCGGCTCGGCGCCGACGCGTGGTGCGACGACGCCGCCCGAGGGCTGGGCGTGGTGCGCGCGCTCCTGGCCTAGCGGCCCGGCCCGGCGCGCGCCGCGCCTCCGGCCGCGGTCCCGGCACCGGACTCGGCAGCGGCGGGGGTGTCGCGCGAGGGGTGCGTACGCTTGTCAGTCGAGAAACGCACGCCAGCGTACGCAGGTCGAACGCGCATCCCCCCGGCATCCAGCTTGAGCGGACGCCGTCCCTGCCGGGGCCGCCGGCCCGGAACCGACGACGGCGGAGGCCCGTGCGGGCCCCCGCCGTCGCGCTGCACCAGGCCCCGAGGTCTGTCGGGCCGCTCCGCGAGCGTCAAACCTGTGCCCGGGTCACACCTGCGAGCCGTACTTGAGACCGGCCGCGATCATCTGCTTGACGCACTCGGGCCTTGCCTCGTCGATCACGATGCCCGAGCCGAGGATGAACCCGCCGTCCCCGGCGACGTCCTCGACGAGCTGGCGCACGTAGTCATCCATGTCCTGCGCCGTGCCGGTGGTGAGCAGCGCGCCCGGCACGTTGCCGCCGATGCACTGGTAGCCGCCGAGGTGCTTTTTCGCCTCGCTCATGTTGGTGGCGTCGAACATCCAGATCATCTTGCCGGCCGGGATCTCCGGGTCGTGGATCGCCTCGAGCCGGTCGTTGTACGCTCCCTCCGCGAAACACAGCGGCACAAGACCCTCGTCGATGAGCCCGAGCAGAACCTTCTTGAGGGTCGGCCAGTAGAATCTGCGGAAGTCGGCGTCGCTGAGGAACCCGTCGGCGCCCTTGTGCAGCGGGATGAAGACGAACGGGTGCCGCGTCGTGTCGTTCGAGCGCACCGCCCAGTCGATGGCAAGCGGCACGAGACGCTCGCAGGCCTCGAGCACCTTCTCCGGCTGGCGGAAGACATCCAGCATGAGCCCGCGCGTACCGCGCAGCGTGTCGCCGAGGATGTCGTACGGCGCCTTGGTCACTCCGCCGGCGAACCCGGGCAGCCCGAACGTGGCCATGGCCTTCGCATCCATCGCGGAGAAGTTCTGGATCCACTCCATGGCCGCGTTGCCGGCGTCGATCATCTTCTTGAGCATCTCCTGCACCGGCGGCGTACCGAAGGGGATGAAGAACGGACCCAGGGTCGGACCCTCGACCAGGTCGGTGAACGGGTCGAGGCCGGCGAACGGCTCCAGCGCGCCGACCACGCGCGGCAGGTAGAACCGCGTCCAGTAGCTCGACGGGTCGTTGATCAGCAGGTCGTACTCGTCGGCCTTCATGTACTCGGCCTCATTGTACTGGTAGCCCGAGTCCTCGCCCACGCCGTGGCCCGGCCAGTCGTAGAGCTTGTAGTCCAGGGCGTCGTAGATGTGCACCGGCACGATGTTGATGGAGAACGCCAGCACGTCCTGCTTGTACTCGGCATGGAACTTCATCCACGCGTCGGCCAGCTTGGCGTAGTCGTAGTACGTCTCCTTGGCCGTGAGGCCTTGAGAGAGGCCGGGGAACAGGCTCATCCACGGGGCGATGGGGACGCGGGCGGGCTTCTTGAGCTCGACCGCGTCGCGGAGCAGCTTGACGCGGGCGCGGTACTCCTGCTTGACGGCGTCCGACTCGAACTCCACGGCCGGGTCGGCCCATGCGGCCATGCGCGCCTCGTAACGCTGCGCGGCGTCCAGGTCCTTCCAGTCCTCGGTGAACGCCATCAGTTACCCCCGATCCACTGCTTGGCGAGCTCGACGGCCTCCACGGCGTCTTTGCCGTAGCCGTCGGCGCCGGTGTATGCGACGACCTGCTCGGTGATCGGCGCGCCGCCGACCATGAGCTTCGTGCCGTTCAGGTCCGCCTCGCGGGCCGCGGCAACGACCTTCTTCATCGAGTCGATGGCGCTGGTGAGCAGGCAGCTCATGGCGATGATCTGCGCGCCCTTCTCCCCGGCCGTCGTGATGAAGTCGTCGATCTTCACGTCCACGCCGAGGTCCACGACGTCGAAGCCGGCGATGTCGAGCATCGTGACCACGATGTCCTTGCCGATGTCGTGGATGTCGCCCTGTACGGTGCCGATGACGACCACGCCCAGTTTGTCCTCCGGGGCCGCGGCCGTCAGGTGCGGCTTCAGCTTGGCGGAGACCCCGCTCATGATCTCGCCCGCCATGATGAGCTCGGGGATGAAGGCCTCGCCGGCCGCGAACCTGTCCCCGATCACATCCATCGCGGCCTTGCAGTCGGCCAGGATGGCGACCGGGTCGGCCCCCTCCGCCAACTGCTTGTCGACCATCGCCAGGGCATCGCCCTCGCGCAGATCGACGATGGCCTGCGTCAGCTCCTTTGTCACTGTTCCTCCCTTTGGGTCCCAGTCGGGGTGAGCTCCTCCACCTGCGCCTCGCCCATGTAGAGCGCCTCGAGGCGAGGGTCTCCACGCAGTTCGTCCGGAGTGCCACCGAGCGCGATAGTGCCTTTCTCGAGTACGAACACACGGTCGGCCAGCGAAAGGCCGCGCTCCACGTTCTGCTCGATGAGGATCATCGTGGTGCCCCCGTCACGGATCTGGACGAGGGTGTCGTAGAGACGGTCGACCGTCGCCGGAGCTAGGCCGAGCGCGATCTCGTCGAAGATGATGACGTCGGGGTCGGCCATCAGAGAACGGCCGATGGCCAGCATCTGCTGCTGGCCGCCCGACAGCTGCTTGCCCGACTTGTCGCGGCGCTCAGCGAGCACGTCGAAGAGGTCGTAGACCCGCGTCAGCCGGTCCTGCATGCCGTCCTTCTTGACCGAGCCGGCCAGCACGAGGTTCTCGTGCACGGTGAGGTCGGCGAAGATGTGCCGGCCCTCCATGCAGTGCGCCATGCCGAGCTTGGCGACGTCGTGCGACGCAAGGCCGGTGATGTCCTTGCCGTTGAGGACGATGCGGCCCGCGGTGACCGGGATCATGCCGCTGATGACGCGGGCCGCCGTGGTCTTGCCGGCGCCGTTGGTGCCGAGCAGGGCAACGACTTCGCCGCGGTGCACGTCGAAGCCGACGTCGCTGAGCGCCTTGAAGTGACCGTAGCCGGCCGAGACATGGTCGAGCGTGAGGGCCGGGCTCGCGCCCTGCTTGACCTCGTGCGCGGCGGCGCGGGGTACGAGCGCCTCGCAGCCGGTGCCGAGGTAGCAGGAGACGACCTCCGGCTCGGCCAGCACCTTCTGCACCGGGCCGTCGGCGATGAGTCTGCCGAAGTCGAGCACCGCGACCCTGTCGCTGCACTCGGTGATGACGTCCATGATGTGCTCGATGATGACGATGGCCTCTACGCGGTGACGCAGGGCTTTGATGACCTCGATAAGCTCGAGGACCTCGGACTCCACCAGGCCGGCGCCGATCTCGTCCATGAGCAGGACGCGGGGCTCGAGCGCCAGCGTGCGCGCCAGCTCGAGCCGCTTGAGCTGCAGCAGGGTCAGATCCTCGGCCCTGACGTGCGCGACGTCCCAGAGACCCATCTCTCTCAGGATGGTCTCGCACTCCGCGTGCACGCCGCCGCCGCTCGACGAGCGGGCGCCGTAGTGACGCGCCACCATGAGGTTCTCGAGCACCGTCATCTGCCGGAACGGCTTGGGGATCTGGTGCGTGCGGCCGATGCCCAGACGGGCGCGCTTGTACGACGGCATGTGCGACACGTCGTTGCCGTCGAGCTCCACGGTCCCGGAGGTGGCGTGGGTCGCGCCGCTCAGCATGCCAACGAGCGTGCTCTTGCCGGCCCCGTTCGGGCCGATGACGCCGAGCACCTCGCCCTTGTGCACCTCGAGCGTGATGTCGGAGGCGGCGACCACGTCGCCGTAGCGCTTGGTGAGACCGGTACAGCTGAGCAGCAAGGGGCCGGCGCTGGTATCGGCCGGCGTCTCGCTCAGCGCGTCCGCGATCTTCGCGGCCGCGGCCGACGACGCCGCCCTCTGCTCGGCTGTGAGCTCGATCTGCGCCTCCTCGCCCACTTCTGTCAGCGCTTTCTGCTTGAAGACGAACCTCGTGGCGACCCGTTTGATCATGCCCCAGATGCCGAACGGCGCGAAGCGGATGATCAGGATGACGATGAGGCCGGTGATGAGGACGTGGAGCTCCGGGTAGTCGGCGAGGCTCTCCGCCAGCCAGACGGTGAAGACGCCGCCGATGGCGGGACCGATGATCGTGCCGATGCCACCCACGATGGTGGTGGTGACGATGTTGATGGTCCAGGTGATGGCGAGCGCGCCGTCGGGCGTGACCACGCTGAGGCGCAGGGCCTCCAGTGCGCCGACCATGCCGATGAGGAAGGACGAGAGCACCCACACCCACAACTTGGTGCGGAACGTGGAGACGCCCATCTCCTGCGCCGTATCCTCGTCGTCGCGCAGAGCGCGCAGGCTGAGGCCAAGACGAGTGCGCAGCACGACCCAGATGACGACCGTGGAGATGACCGCCAGCGCCAGGGCGTAGGGATACAACGTCTGGATCTGCGAGGTGTACTCGGTGAGGAACAGGCCGGTGGTGCCGCCGAGGCCGTTCCAGTTGACCATGAACACGTACACGGCCTGGGCGAGCACGAGCGTGGCGATGGCGAAGTACAGGCCGCGGAAGCGGAACATCGGCACGGCAAAGATCACCGCGAACACGGCGGCGACGAGGCCTCCGCAAAGGATGAGCAGCGGCAGCGGCCAGCCCAGGTGCCCGCCGATGACGGCGGCGGTGTAGGCGCCGACGCCCACCGAGACGGCCGGCGCCAGCGAGACGAGGCCGCCATACCCGGCGAGGATGTTCCAGGCCTGCGCCAGGGCGACCAGCACGAGCATCTGGTAGATGACCAGCGTGTAGTACCGGCCGATGTACGGCGGCAGCACCGCCAGCACGATCACCGCCACGATGACCGTGACCAGCGCGAGCAGGACCTTGGGCCTGCGAAGCGAGTCGAGGAGGGTCTGCATCAGTTGCCCTCCATCGTGCCGAAGAGGCCCTGAGGCCGGATCGTCAGCACGAGCAGGACGACGGCGCAGCCGATGAAGACACGCCAGCCGTCGCCGACGAACGTCGCCCCTATGCTCTCGATGACACCGAGAGCCAGGCCGCCGATGAGCGTGCCCTTGACGCTGCCGATGCCGCCGAGCACCACCACGGCGAACCCCGTGATGAGGTACGCCGTACCGGCCGACGGCGCGAACGAGAAGGCCAGCGCGACGAGGATGCCGGCGATTGCCGCCGAGCCGGCCGCGATGGCGAAGGTCCACGCGTACATGTTCCTGACGTTCACGCCCATCATGCCGGCCGCGGCCGGGTCCTCAGACCCGGCACGGAGCTGCCGGCCGAACCCGGTGCGAGTGACGACCAGATGGGTCGCGTACAGCAGCACGATCCCCGCGACCAGCGTGATCACGTAGATGACCGGGATGGTGATGCTGCCGATCGAGAAGTTCGCCTGTGAGTAGGACGCACTGAGCGAACGGACGTCGGGTGTGTAGGCGAGGATGAACAGGTTCTGCAGGACGACGGAAACCCCGAAGGTGATGAGCAAGGGCGCCTCGGCGCCCTTGCTCATCACCGGGGTGAGGCCCCACCGCTGCACCGGGTAGGCGACCAGAGCCACCACCGGAGCGACGATGAGCATGCTGAGCAATGGGTCGATGCCGATCCACTGCGTGAGACTGTAGGCGAGGTAGGCGCCCAGGACGATGAGCTCGCCGTGGGCGAGGTTGATGAGCCGCATGACGCCGAACACCAGGGAGAGCCCCAGAGCGGCTACGGCGAAGAGACCGCCGATGCCCAGCCCGCTGAGGATCGCGGTGATCAGTTCATTGCTGCTGGGCATCGGCATATCTCCTCTGGATCAGATCAGGTAGTCGGGTCCGCCAGCCGTCACGGCATCGGGAAGAGCGCCGGAACCGCACCCTCGCCCGCCGGCCAGATCTGCACCGAGGTACCGTCCTGCCACTGGGCCACGACGAGGTTCAGCGCGGCGGTGTGGTTGGCGTCGAACTTGACGGGACCGCACACGAAGGTGCCGTCGGTGGCCGCCAGGGCGTCGACGATGGCCTGCGGGTCGGTGCTACCGGCCTTGGAGATGGCCTGCATCATGATCTGTGCGGCTGCGTACTCCGGCCCGAGGATCTGGCCGGCCTTCTTGCCGGTGGACTGCTCGTAAGCGGCGCCGAGGTCGGACGCGCCCGGATACGGCATGGTGGGCAGCCAGTAGGCCTCGAGCGTGACGCCGTTGGCGAGGTCGCCCGCGGCGTCCGCGAACTCCTGGAGCTGCGCGCCACGCTGGAAGTAGAGGAGCTTGGGCGTGTAGCCCGCCGAGTCCATCTGCTTGCGCAGGGCGACGAACGTCGGGGTGTCGCCGAGGACGTACACGTAGTCGGCGCCGGACTCCTTCATCTTGGCGATGAGGCTGTTGAACTCGGTCTGCGTGGACGGATGCGTCTCGTAGCCGACGACGGTCCAGCCATTGGCCTTGGCGGCAGCCTTACAGGCGGGGCCGAACACGGGGCCGTCGGGGCTGTTGTCGACACTGATGAAGGTCTTCATGTTGGTCTTGAGCCCGAGATCGACCGGGAACTTGTAGGCGTTCTCGGCGACCGGCGGCGCGAGCACGAAGAAGTCGAACGCATACTTCCAGCCGCCGGAGTCGGCCTTGACGCCCACGAAAGGCTCGACCGGGTTGCCCGTCTCGAGGTACGGGATGCCGTTCTTCTCGGCCGCGAGGGCAGCAGCGTTGCCCACCGTCGGCACGATCGGACCGATGATGGCGATGGCGCCATCCTTGTTGATGAGGGTGTCGACGTTGCTGGAGGCGACGTTCGGGTCGCTCTTGTCGTCGAGGAGGACCGTCTTGACCTGCATCTTGGTGCCGCCGACGTCGATACCGCCGGCCGCGTTGGCCTCGGAGACCGCCTTCTCGATGGCCCACTTCTCGTAGGCGCCGAAGCCGGCCAGCGGGCCGCTCATGGAAGCGTCGATACCGATGGTGACCGTGTCCCCGCCGCCGCTGCTGCCGCCGCTGCTCCCGCAGGCTGCGAGGATCCCACCGGCGAGCACGAAGCTCAACAGCAGTACGAGGCCGAGCGCCACGTGGTTGGTGTACCTGGAACGTCTCATACTCTCCCCTTTGTCCTTGGACGTCGCGAGGCCCAGCGACCCCGTCGATGGCAAGCAGGATATATATATAGATATTCCGGAAAGGCCGTCAACCCCGCAGAGCACATGTCGTACCGAAGAGCGGAATGAAAAGTCCACTTGACGGACCGCGATGCCGGGACGTGATGCGGGCGGGACGCTCGGCGCCCCGCCCGCATCACATCACGTGTCGCCGCGTCGTACGGCGCCCGCGCCGTCACGGCAGCGGGAAGATGGCCTCGCCCGTCGCCACGTCCGCCGGCCAGACGATGACCGACTTCTGATCCTGCCACTGGGTCCAGATGACCGGGATGGCCGACACATGCTTGTCGTTGAACTTGACCGGACCGCAGACGAAGTCGCCGCTCGTCGCGGAGATGGCGTCGACGATCTTCTGCGGGTCGGTGGTCCCGGCCCGGTCGATGGCGTCGAACATGATCTGGCCGGCCGCGTACTCCGGACCGAGGATCTGGCCCATGCTCTGACCGGTGTCCGTGGTGTAGCGCTGGCCGACCTCGGCCGCGCCCGGATACGGCAACTCGGGGAGCCAGTAGCTCTCGATCATGACGCCGTTGGAGAGCGTGCCCAGCGAGTCGGCGAACTGCTGCAACTGCGCTCCACGGGCGAAGTCCAGGATCTTCGGCTGGAGGCCGGCGGCGTCCATCTGCTTGCGCAGGGCGACCAGTTGCGGAGTGTCGCCCAGGGCGATCATGTAGTCAGCGCCGGACTCCTTGACCTTCTGGATGAGGCTGTTGAACTCCGTCGCGCTGGCGGGATACGGCGGCATCTTGACCTGCTTCCAGCCGTACTTCTTGGCGGCGGCCGTCCACATCGCGTCGAAGACCGGGCCGTCGGGGCTGTTGTCCACACAGGTGGCGACGATGCTGTTCGTCTTCGCCTTGAGGCCGAGATCGGTCATAACCTTGAAGTTGTCGTCGCCGAGCTCGACGCCGGAGACGAAGAAGTCGTAGGCGTACTTCCATTCCTTGACGGCCATGAAGGGTTCTAGCGGGTTGCCCGTCTCGAGGTACGGGATGCCGCTCTTCTCGGCCGCCAGGGCGGCGGGGTTGCCCACCGACGGCGTGACCGGGCCGATGATGGCGACGGCGCCATCCTTGTTGATGAGCGTGTCGACGTTGCTGGACGCCACGTTGGCGTCGCTCTTGTCGTCGAGGAGGACGATCTTGATGGTGGCTTTCTCGCCGTCCACGGTGACGCCGCCCTTGGCGTTCTGGTCGGCGGCTGCGGCCTCGACGCCCCACTTCTCGAAAGCGCCGAACCCGGCGAGCGGGCCGCTCATGGAGGCGTCGACGCCGATCACGATGGTCTTGCCGCCGCTGCTGTCGCTGCTCGTGCCTCCGCCACTGCCGCACCCCGCGGCCAGCAGTGCGGCGAACAGGAGCAGCGTCAGGGCGAGCACCGCCCATCGTGTAGCGAACGATCTGCCCAAGCGCTTCATAGCTTCCCCCTGGAATAGCTGCCGGGCGATGTGAGTCCCCTGACTCAGACCGCGATATGGCCGGTTATATAGATATATAGAGCCACACAAGTCAAGTGACTTTTCCCGCATCGCGGAAATGGAGAGGCGGACGAGACCGGTGGTCCCGCCCGCCTCTCCCCGCGGCGCGCCTGCTCTGCGGGCTCCCGCTCAGAGCACGCCGAACTCCTCCACGGCCTCTGCCAGCGCCTCGACGTTCTCCGGCCTGGACTGGTCGGGAATCCCGCCCGGGCCGTCGAGGATGAGCCCGGTCTCGCCGAACAGATCGACGAGCTCCTTGACGTCGTCCTTGACCTGCTGCGGGGTGCCGGTGACGAGCAGCGAGCTCGGCACGTTGCCCCAGAAGCACAGGACGTCGCCGCAGACCTCCTTGAACTTCTTGCGGTCGATGCGGTCGAAGTGCGCCGCGACCTTGCCGGGCGGGAGCTCCGCCAGGAACTCCAGGCGCGGCGTGTAGTCGCCCTCGAACAGCGGCATCGGCGTGATCCCGGCATCGATGCACGCCTCGATGAGCCCCTTGAACGTCGGCCAGTAGAACTTCTCGAACTGCTCGTTGCTCATGAACCCGCCCGCTCCCTTATGCATGGGGATGAACTGGCGCGGGATCCCGGTGACGGCGTACGCGGCGTGCAGGAGCCCGATGGTCCCCTCCTGCATCACGTCGACGGCCTGCAGCAGGGTGTCCGGCTGGCGGAACATGTCCAAGGTGCTTCCGCGCAGGCTGCGGAACGTGTCGGAGACGGCGTCGAACGCCGGCATGAGCGCGGCGCCCCAGGTGGGCGGATAGCCGAGGTCCTTCATCTCCTGCAGGTACTTGCCGTTCGCCGCGTTGGTCTTCGCCTGCGCGTCGGCCATGTCGAGAAACGCCCGCAGCGCCTCGTTGAGAGGCGGGATGCCGAGCATGTTGCCGAGGACCTGCAAGTAGTAGGCGTTGGAGAACCAGTAGAGTGGAGGCAGCGGGATCTGCCCCAGGCCCTCCAGCTTGCTGCCCATCCGCGGGAAGATCTTGTTGAAGGTGAACCCGTTGGGATCGGCGATGAACTCGGCGAGCTCGTCCGCCTTCACGTAGTCGTCCTCGACCCACTGGTGCGGGGCGTCGTCGGCGAGCCCGCCCTCCTCCCCGGCCCACATCATCTGCTTGCAGCCGAAAGAGGCGAAGAAGTCGGACGCGAGCACGTCGTTGGTGGGCGCAAAGTTCCATCCGAAGCGGAGCGTGGCCTCCTTGGTCGACTGCCAGCGGGTCTCGTGGTCGTAGCCGGCGTCCCGGTTGGAGACGCCCTTGATGAGCGTCGGGAAGTTGTGCACGTAGAGCGGCATGACGGGCGCGCGGTCGGGCTTCTTGAGCGCGACGACGTCGTCGAAACGCTTCTCGCGCTGCGCGTACAGCTCCTCTGGTGTCTGGGTCATGCCGCGCTCCCGGTCCAGTCGGCGGCCATGCGCAGCGCGGCCGCCGCATCGCGGCCCCAGCCGTCGGCGCCGGCGTAGGTGCACACCTGCTCGTCAACGGGCGAGCCGCCGATCATGATCTTCACCTGGTCGCGCTTGCCCGCGGCGGCGATACCCTCGATCGTCGCCTTCATCGAGTCGAAGGCCAGAGTGAGCAGCCCCGACAGCCCGATGATCTGCGGCTTGAGCTCGTCGATGGCCGCGATGAACCTGTCGACCGGCACGTCGATGCCGAGGTCGTGCACTTCGTAGCCGTTGACGTCGAGCATGAGCACCACGACGTCCTTGCCGATGTCGTGGATGTCGCCGGCGACCGTGCCCAGGACGACGGTCCCCCGGGTCGCCGCGGTCGCCTCTCCCTTGATGCGCGGCTTGAGCTCCTCGGCGATACCCTTCATGATCTCGCCGCCCATGATGAGCTCGGGGATGAAGACCTCCTCGCACTCGAACTTCTCGCCGAGCACAGTCATTGCGGCCTTGGCCTCTTCAAGCACGTCCGACGGGTCGGCGCCCGCGTCGAGCATGGCCTGGACCAGACGCATGGTCCCGGCCTCGTCCATGCCGACGATGGCGTCGGTCAGCTCCTTTGACATGCCTACCTCCCTCGCGGATCGGTGCGCCCCGCACGGCGCCTTGTCTCACAGTTGGTCATAATGTATAGATATTTCCTCAAAGGCAAGCGCTCGCTCTGCCGCTGATATGATGCGGCCATGGTGCAGAGAACCGGGGAATCCAGGAGCATGGCAGCGATCCCACAGGGGCGAGGCATCGACCGCTCGTCCTACGAGCCGGCGTACATCCAGCTGGTGAACCTCCTGCGCGGAGCCATCGCCAGCGGCCAGTACCAGGCCGGGGACCAGCTCCCCACCGAGTCGGAGCTGTGCGCCGCCTACGACGTCAGCCCCATGACCGTACGCCGTGCCATCGGCATGCTCCTCGACCAGGGCGCGGTGACCACCACGCGCGGACGCGGCACCTTCGTGCAGCCTCTGCGCCTGGCGACGGCGACGTTCGACCTTAGCGAGTTCCACGACATCCTGGCCGAGCCGGGTGTGTCGGCGCGCGTCGTCGAGGCGCGCGTGCTGCCCGCCGGGCCGCGCGCCGCCGCCAACCTGGGAGTCCCGGACGGCACGCACGTCGTGTCCATCCGCAGGATCCTGCAGCGCGGCGACGAGCCGCTGATCTACCACCGCGAGTCCCTCATCTACGACCCCACGCGGCCCACCATCGAGTCCGAGCTCGACGTCACCGCCCTGCGTGACATGTTCGAGGGCGGCGTGGGCTCCGGGCCCAAGCGCGGCGAGCTCATCCTCCACGCCTCGGTGTTCACCGAGGAGGAGGCCGGCCGTCTGCGCCTTTCTGCCGGGGCGGCCGCCTGGGTGCTCGAGCACATCTTCTACGGTTACGACGAGAAGCCGATGAGCTGGGGGTGCTTCATCGCGAGCGGCGAGCTGTTCTCGTTCCGTGCTCGCGTCGGCGCGCCGGCGCCCGAGGGCGGGACAGCCGCAAGAAGGAGACGCCGATGACCGAGTTCGACGGCCTCGACCCGGCCTCGCTCGCGGCGCGCATCGCCGCGCTCGACGAGCAGGGCGCGCTGGACGCGGTCAGCGCGCGCATCGGCGCAGGCGACGACCCCCTCGCCATCATCGAGGAGTGCCAGCTCGGCATGCGCTGGGTGGGCGAGCACTACCAGTCCGGCAAGTACTTCATCTCCGGCCTGATCATGGCCGGCGAGATCTTCCGTGAGGCCATGGTGGCGCTCGGGCCGCTCCTCCCGCCGGAGACCGAGGACGCGGCGCAGGGCATCGTTCTCATGGCCACCGTGCGTGGCGACATCCACGATCTCGGCAAGAACATCGTCATCATGATGCTGCGCTCCTACGGCATCCTGGTGCACGACCTCGGCGTGGACGTCGCCCCGGAGGAGGTCGTGCGCAAGGCCGAAGAGCTGCGGCCGGACATCATCGGCCTCTCCGGCCTGCTCACGGTGGCCACCGACGGCATGAAGGCCACCGTCGACGCGGTCCGCGGCGCCGAGAAGCGGCTGGGTCGCCGCGTCCCGCTCATCATCGGCGGCGGCATCGTCGACGAGCAGACCTCGAGCTGGACCGGGGCCGACTTGTGGGCCGACGACGCCTCTCGCGGCGTCCACCTCATCCGCGGCGCGATCGCCGCGGCGCGTTCCTGACGTCTCGGGCCGCAGCGGCTCGCCGCGCGCGCGTCCGCCGGGCGCCCGCTTGACAGGTCCCGGCTCCCTGCCCTACGGTTCCCAGACCGCCTGCCGGGACGGCAGGCACACGATGAAGGGCCCGGTGCTCACCGGAGGTGTCACATGATTGGCCCGTGGCGAAGGACATACGAGTCATACCTGAGCTAGTCGAGGCACGCCGCCTCGCACTGGCCCACAACGTCCTGCCCATCACCCACTCGTTCGTCTCCGATCTCGAGACCCCCGTCTCGGCGTTCCTCAAGCTCGGCGCCCCGCGCCGCGCGTTCCTGCTGGAGAGCGCCGAGCAGGGGCAGCACATGGGCCGGTTCTCGTTCCTGGGCGTCGGCGCCCGCGCCCTGGTCACCTACCAGCACGGGCGCCTCACGGTCCAGGAGAACGGCGACCGCCTGAGCATGCAGCACGACGACCCGTTCACGGCCGTGGCCGACCTCATGCGTAGCTACCGGCCGCCCACCAGCGGCGTGGCCGCCGACCTGCCGCCGCTCGCCGGCGGCCTCGTCGGCTACTTCGGCTACGACCTCGTGCGGCGGCTCGAGCCGCTGCCGGACGCCCCGCCCGACGACCTCGGCCTGCCGGAGATGGCGTTCCTGCTGGCCGACACCGTGCTGGTGTTCGACCACCTCAAGCACACCATCACCATCGTCGCCAACGCGTTCGTGGACGGGCGCGACGTTGACGGCCCCTACGAACGCGCCGTGGAGCGCATCGCGGGCGTGCACGCCAAGCTGGCCGCGCCACTGCCCGCCGGCGCGGCCGGGCGCATGGTCGACGCGGCCCAGGTCTCCGGCGGAACAGGCGTGGACGGGCGAGCGGACGCGGGCGGCCCCGCCCCCTTGCGACCGGTCACCTCGTCCATGACGCGCGAGCAGTACGAGGCAGGTGTTGAGCGCTGCCGCGAGTACATCTACGCCGGCGACGCCTTCCAGATCGTGCTCAGCCAGCGCTTCAGCACGCCGGTAAACGTGACGCCGTTCTCCATCTACCGCGGCGTCCGCGCGGTGAACCCGAGCCCGTACCTCTACTACATCGCCTTCGACGACTTCGCCCTCTGCGGCTCCAGCCCCGAGCCGCTGATCACCGTCCAGGGCGACCGCGTGGAGACCAGGCCGATCGCCGGCACCCGCCGTCGGGGCGCGAGCCCCGCCGAGGACCGGCTCCTCATGGACGATCTGCTCGCCGACGAGAAGGAGCGCGCCGAGCACGTCATGCTCGTCGACCTCGGCCGCAACGACCTCGGCCGCGTCTGCGTCCCCGGCAGCGTCAAGGTGGACGAGTTCATGGAGATGGAGCTCTACTCGCACGTCATCCACATGGTCTCGTCGGTGAGCGGTACGCTGGCCGAGGACCACGACCCGGCGGCGGCCCTCAAGGCCGCCTTCCCGGCCGGCACCGTGAGCGGCGCCCCCAAGGTGCGCGCCATGCAGATCGTCGACGAGCTCGAGACGGTGCGCCGCGGCCCCTACGCCGGGGCCATCGGCTACCTGAGCTACGGCGGCGACCTCGACACCTGCATCTGCATCCGCACGGTGGTCGTCAAGGACGGTGTGGCGCACGTGCAGGCCGGCGCCGGCATCGTCGCAGATTCGGTCCCGGCGATGGAGTACGCTGAGACGAAGAACAAGGCGGCCGCCCTGCTGCGCGCCATCGACCTCGCCCACGAGCAGTTCGGCGACGGAGGTCCCGCATGACGCACTCCACCCCCCGAGCCGGCGACGGCGCCCGGGTCTTCATGATCGACAACTACGACTCGTTCACCTACAACCTCGTCCAGTTCCTCGGCGAGCTCGGCGCCGACATCACTGTGGAACGCAACGACCAGGTGACCGTCGCGGAGATCGAGGCGGCCGAGCCCACACACCTGGTGGTCTCCCCCGGCCCCTGCACCCCCAACGAGGCGGGCATCAGCATGGAGGCCATCGCCCACTTCGGCGCCGCGCGGCTGCCCGTGCTCGGCGTGTGCCTCGGCCATCAGGCGATAGGCCAGGTCTACGGCGGCGTGGTGCGCAGGGCCGGAGCGCCGGTCCACGGCAAGACCGACCAGATACACCACGCCGGCGCCGGTGTGTTCGCAGGCCTGCCGGACCCGTTCACGGCCACGCGCTACCACTCGCTGGTCGTGGACGAGGCGCTGCCCGCCTGCCTCGCGCTGACTGCGTGGAACGCGGAGGGCATCGTGATGGGCGTGAGCCACCGGGAGCTGCCGGTGCACGGCGTGCAGTTCCACCCCGAGAGCGTGCTCACCGCGGTGGGGCTGGACCTGCTGGCGACGTTCCTGCGCATGACCAGCGAGAGCGGCGTGATCGGCGCGGCCGCGCCGGGTGGCGCGCCGGGCGAGGAGGCGCACGATGCCGAATGACGTCCTGAGCGCGGCCCTCGGGGAGCTCAGCGCCGGCCGCGACCTCACCGAGGAGGACGCCCGCGGCGTGCTGCTGGAGATCATGGGCGGCCGCACGGGGGAAGCCCAGACGGCCGCCTTCCTCAGCGCGCTGCGCGTCAAGGGCGAGACCGCGGCCGAGATCGTCGGCATGGCCAGGGCCATGACCGAGCTCGTGGAGAAAGTCGAGGTGGACGCCGACGTGATCCTCGACACCTGCGGCACCGGTGGTGACCACGCCGGCACCTTCAACATCTCGACGGCGGCGGCGCTCGTAGCCGCGGGCGCCGGCGTCACCGTGGCCAAGCACGGTAACCGTTCGGCCACCAGCAAGTGCGGCAGCGCCGACGTGCTCGAGGCCCTCGGGGTCGCCATCGACCTCGCCCCGGCGCAGGTGAGCCGGTGCATCGCCACGTGCGGCATCGGGTTCATGTTCGCGCCGCGCCACCACCTCGCCATGAAGTACGTCGCGCCCGTGCGCCGCGAGCTCGGCATGGCCACGACGTTCAACCTCATCGGCCCGCTCACCAACCCGGCCGGCGCCAGGCACCAGCTGATCGGTGTAGCCGACGCGCGGTACGTCGACCGTATCGCCCAGGCGGTGCGGCTCATGGGCAACGCTCGCAACCTCATCGTGCATAGTGACGACGGGCTGGATGAGGTCAGCACCACCTGCCCGACCAGCGTGGTGGAGGTGTTCGCCGGGCAGGGCTACGACGAGCGCTACGAGGTGACGCCCGAGCAGTTCGGCATGCGGCGGACGCGACTCGAAGACCTCGCAGGCGGCGACGCCGCGAAGAATGCGGCCCTGCTGCGCGCCGTCGTTGACGGCGAGCCGGGATCGCATCTCGACATCGTCCTGCTCAACGCCGGCGCGGCGCTCTACATCGCCGAGGCCGCCGGCAGCATCGACGAGGGTGTGGACGAGGCCCGGCGCGCCGTCGCCTCCGGCGCCGCCCGCGCCAAGCTTGACGCCCTCGTCGCCACCACCCGGCGGCTCGCCCGGGAGGACGTATGAGCGGCGCGGCGCAGTCGCCCAGCTCCGGGCGCCGGCCTGCGCTGCCCTACGAGCAGCCCAACCCGGGCGGCTTTCTCGCCGAGATGGTCGCCGGATCACGCCGGCGCGTCGCCGCGGCGCGCGTGGGCGGCAAGCTGCGACGGCCGGAGACGCCCGGCGAGCCCGGCCGCTTCCGGGAAGCGCTGGCTCGCCCCAGCTGGACGCCGGGCGCTCCGAGCCCGCAGCTCGCCGTGATCGCCGAGGTCAAGCGGCGCTCGCCGAGCAAGGGCGACATCGCACCGGGGCTCGACGCAGTCGCGCAGGCGCGCGCCTACGAGGCTGCCGGCGCGGACGCCATCTCCGTGCTCACCGAGCCGACTCGCTTCGGCGGCTCCCTCGACGATCTGCGCGCCGTGTGCGCGGCGGTCGAGATCCCCGTGCTGCGCAAGGACTTCATCGTCGACAAGGGGCAGATCTGGGAGGCGGCCGAGGCGGGAGCCGCCGCCGTGCTCCTCATCGTGGGCATCCTGGCCGACGACCGCCTGCACGAACTCCTGATCGAGGCGCTCGACTGCGGACTGGACCCTCTGGTAGAGGTCCACGACCTCGACGAGACCCGCCGTGCCTCCCGCGCCGGCTGCACGCTCGTCGGCATCAACAACCGCGACCTAGTCACCCTCGAAGTGGACGTTGCGACCACCGAGTACCTCGCCCCCGCGCTCGGCCCCTGCATGTTCCCGATCAGCGAGAGCGGCATCGTGACCTCGGCTGACGCCTGCCGGGTGGCGCTCTCCGGCGCCCGGGCGCTGCTCGTCGGCGAGACGCTCGTACGCGCGCCGGCCGAGGAGCTTCCCCGGATCATCGCCGGCTTCAAAGACCCGGGGTGGCCGGCGTGACGCTTGTCAAGGTCTGCGGCCTGACCCGCTCCGCGGACGCCCGCCTTGCAGCCGAGCTCGGCGCCTGGGCGCTCGGCTTCGTGCTGACGCAGAGCCCAAGAAGGATCGGCGCTGCCGAGGCAGGGCGGCTCATCGCCGCCGCGAAGCGGCGCGAATCCGGCGCGGCCGGCGACGAGCGCCCCGGACGGGCGCCTCACGCCGTCGCCGTGGTGACCACCGAGCCGGCAGGCTGGATCGCCGACGCGCTCGAAGAGAGCGGCGCCGACGCGGTGCAGCTCTCGGCCGGCGCCGACGGCCCGACCGTCAAACAGGTCCGGGAGGCGGCCGCGCGCCTGCGGCGGAGGCCCCTCGTCATCGCCGCCGCCGACACGCCGGACGCGGCGCTCGCCGACTTCGTGCTGTTCGACGCGCGCACCACCGGCGCCTACGGCGGTACCGGCGAGACCCTCGACTGGCAGGCGCTCGCCGCGGACCCCGCCGCGCCGGCGGGGGACACCGTCCTCGCCGGCGGCCTGAGCCCGGACAACGTCGGCGCGGCGATCGCCGCGCTGCACCCTGCCGCCGTCGACCTCTCGAGCGGCGTGGAGAGCGCGCCGGGCGTCAAGGACCATGACAGACTGCGTGACTTCTTCGCCGCCGTGGTACAAGCGGACGGAGGAGCGGCCAGGAGGAGGACCACCGGATGAGCATCGAGACGCGCTTCGGCCCGTACGGAGGCCGGTTCGTCCCCGAGACGCTCATTCCCGCGCTCGACGAGCTCACCGCCGCCTACGGGGAGGTGGCGGCCGACACCGCCTTCCAGGCCGAGCTCGCCCGTCTGCTCGCGGAGTACGCCGGCCGGCCCACCCCACTGTTCCACGCGGTGCGGCTGAGCGAGCGCTGCGGCGCGACGGTGCTGCTCAAGCGCGAGGACCTCTGTCACACCGGCGCGCACAAGATCAACAACGTCCTCGGCCAGGCCCTGCTGGCGAAGCGGATGGGCAAGCACCGGGTGATCGCCGAGACCGGCGCCGGCCAGCACGGCGTGGCCACCGCTACCGCCTGCGCCCTCCTGGACCTCGAGTGCGCCGTGTACATGGGCGCCGAGGACGTGCGCAGGCAGGAGCTCAACGTGGTGCGCATGCGCCTGCTCGGCGCGACCGTCGTCCCCGTGGAGAGCGGCTCCCGCACGCTCAAGGACGCCATGAACGAGGCGCTGCGCGACTGGGTGACCAACGTGCGCGGCACCTTCTACTGCATCGGGTCGGTCGCCGGGCCTGCTCCGTACCCCGCGATGGTGCGCGACTTCCAGGCGGTGATCGGAGACGAGACGATCTCCCAAGTGCGCGAGAGGTACGGGCACCTGCCCGACGAGGTCGTCGCCTGTGTGGGCGGCGGCTCCAACGCGATGGGCATCTTCAACGCGTTCCGCGACCTCGCCTCGGTGCGCCTCACCGGCGTGGAGGCGGCCGGCGAAGGTCTTGACGGCCGCCACGGCGCGCCGCTGGCCAAGGGTACGCCGGGCGTGCTTCACGGCTCATACAGCTACCTGCTTCAGGACGCCTGGGGACAGGTGACTGAGGCGCACTCCATCTCTGCCGGGCTGGACTACCCGGGCGTGGGGCCGGAGCACTCGTGGCTCAAGGACTCCGGCCGCGCGGCCTACGCGGCGGCGACCGACGCAGAGGCTCTCGCGGCCTTCCGCACGCTTTCGGAGCTCGAGGGCATCATCCCCGCGCTCGAGAGCGCCCACGCCGTGGCCTACGTGCTCCGCGGGCCGTCGGACGCCGAGCCCACAGCGCCGTCGCCGTCCCAGACCGGCAGGTTCACGATCCCGGGAGAGGCCGAGTTCGACCCCGCGGCCACGCGCTTCGCCCACGGCGACCTCGTGGTGGTCAACCTCTCCGGCCGGGGCGACAAGGACGTCTACGAGGCCGGAGCGAGGCTGGGAGTGCTGGGATGATCGGTCTGCCCGGCCTTCGACCTCCGAGCCGATTCCCCAGCTCGTCGGCGGCCCGCTCGCGTACGCGGAAAGAGGAGGCGTCATGAGCGTGCGCAAGCTTCCGCACCCGCCGGAGGGCCGGGAGCCCCGACCGCCGGCGCCGGAAGAGACTGCCGCCGGCCGCCTTGCCGATCCAGACGAGGCTCCGGCACTGCCGCAAGACCTCGCGCCGCGCCTGAGGCGCGCGTTCCGCGCGCCGCGCGCGCGGCGTGCGGCGCTCATGCCCTATCTCACCGGCGGCCATCCGTCGCTCGAGACGAGCAACGCGCTCATCGCGACACTCATCGACGCCGGCGCCGACATCGTCGAGCTCGGTGTACCGTTCTCGGACCCCATCGCCGACGGCCCCGTGGTGCAGCAGTCCACGCACGCCGCCCTCACGGCGGGCGTCACGCCGGACGACGTCCTCGCGCTGGCGGCGGCGCACAGCGCCGCCATGCCGTTCGTGCTGCTCACGTACCTGAACTCTGTGCTCGCCTACGGCGCCGAGCGGTTCTTCCGGCGAGCCGCGACCGCGGGCGTCGAGGCGCTGGTGATCCCCGACCTGCCGCTGGACGAGGCCGCCGGCCGGGACGTCGCCTTGTCGAGGGAGGCGGGCGGGCTGGCGCGGCTCGCCGCCGGCGCCGGCGTCTCGCTGGTGCCGATGGCGACGCCAACGAGCACCGGTGAGCGTCTCGACCTCGTCGCCGCCGCGGCCACGTCGTTTGTCTACTGCGTCGCCGTCACCGGCGTGACCGGGGCGCGCGCGGAGGTCGGCAGCGAGCTCCCGGCGCTGCTCGCGCGCCTTCGCGAGCGCACAGACGCGCCGCTCGCGGTGGGCTTCGGCATCTCCACGCCCGAGCAGGCGGCGAGCGTGGCGACGCTGGCCGACGGCGTGATCATCGGCAGCGCCCTCATCGACGCCGTCTCCCGGGCGGAGACGCCCGGCGCAGCCTGCGCGGCCGCCGGCAAGCTGGTCGGCGACGCGAGTACGGCCGTCGCCGGAGCCTGAGCAGGCCGCAGGGCCTCTTCGCATGAAGATCCGCCTTCCCCGGCCGGGGAGAGACAAGCCGTTCCGCCTCTTCGTCGCCGGCGCTGAGGATGCCCCGCCGGACCAATGGTTCGGCTCGCTTCGCGCCGCGCAGCGGGCCGCCGACCGTCTGGAGCAGCGCTGGAAGAGCCTCGCGTGGATCATCGAGTACCAGGACCAGCCCAACTTCGGCGGCATCCCGGTGGTACGCGACGTCGTCCACATGCGAGACGGAGTGCGCGTCCGGGACGACGAGCCCGGGTCGTCGGGGCACTGAGCCGCGCTCAGCCGCCGGCGTCTTCGTCCCCTGAGTGGTGCCGGTAGGTGATCACGCGCACCGGCTCCACAGTGACCATGCCCTCGCCCATCATCTCGTCGAGGATGGGCAAGAACGCCTCGATCTTCTGCGGCTCGTCGACGATCTCGACCACGATGGGCAGGTCCTCACTCAGCCGCAGGATCTTGGCGGTGTGGATGCGGCTGCGCGCCCCGTACCCGAGGTAGCCCCGCAGCACCGTCGCTCCAGCCAGGTGCCGCTCCCGCGCCGCTTCCACGATCGCCTCGTACAGCGGCTTGTGGCGATACCGGTCGCTGTCCCCGACGAACACCCGCAGCAGCTCGGCCTCCTCCGGCAGATGCATCGCTCCCCTCCCCTAGATGAGCCGTGAGGCCACGAGGCCCCCGTACAGCGCCACCGCCCCCAGCCCGTTCTGCAGGACCAGGTTGGTCATAGCGCTCAACCACTGCGCGTCGCGAGCCAGTTCCGTGGTCTCCAGCATGAACCCCGAGAACGTGCTGAACGCCCCGAGGAACCCGATGAAGACGATGGTGCGCGCCTCGCCGCTGAGCCCCCAGCGGCTCTCGAAGAGCCCAAAGGCGAGACCCGCGATGAGACAGCCCGTCAGGTTTACCGCCAGCGTACCCCAAGGGAAACGGGCGCCGACAGCGCCCTGCACGACGCCGGAGAGCGCGTACCTGCAGAGCGTCCCCGCGGCGCCCGCGATCACCAGCAAGAGCAGTCGTGTGGCCATGCGTTCCTCCGTTCTCGTTCTGTGCAGGTCCCGGAACGAGAAGAGGCTTCCGCCCGGGGGCAGAAGCCATCAGCGCGGTGCGCGTAACGCGAGCCTCATCGCGGCGCGGACCTCCCGCGCGGAGCCGCCACGGCGGTGGCGGAGCAAAGGAATGGTGGGCGACGTTGGAATTGAACCAACGACCTCCAGCTTGTCGAGCTGGCGCTCTCCCAACTGAGCTAGTCGCCCACGCAGGAACGGGAGTATAGCAAGCCCGCGCGCGCCTGTCAGCCGGGGCGCCGCGCGGCTGCGACGACTCCACCGTCGCGGGGCGGCAGCCGCCTTGGCCCCCGGCGACCGCGTTCATTGGACAGGCGAGAGACTGTCCCGCGCAGGGGTGCGCGGCTAGCCTGAACGCAGGAACGATGGGCCCCACGCGCGTCCCTCCGCGCGCTCGTGAGAGGAGATCACATGACCGCCGACATCGCCCCCGTCGACCGCTTTCTCGACGCCGTCGTGCAGCGCGACTTCGCCGCCTGCACGCGCTGCCTCGCCCAGGGCGCGGTCTTCAAGGCGCTTCTGCCGGACGCACACCACGACGTCTCAAGCGCCCGCGAGGCCGCCTGGCTGCTGACGCACTGGTTCGACGACGCGCGCGAAGTCGAGGTGCTGGAGCGAGTCGTCGACGACATCGTCGACCGCGTGAGGATCCGCTACCGGCTGCGCCTGCGCTACGACGACGGCTGGTACGTGTGGGAGCAGCAAGGCTACTGCACGACGACCGGCGACCGCATTGACGCAGCCGAACTCGTCGGCTCCGGGTTCCTCAAGGAAGGCTGACGCCCGGCTGAGACGGCTGAGACCGGGCGCAAGGACGGCTGAGGCCGGGCCGCCCCATGGGGCTCGCCCGGCCTCAGCCGTTCTGCCTGCGGCGCCTCGAGGCGCTCAGTGCGTCAGCGCTTCAGCGCGACCGCTTGCCTGGCACGCGGCGCTTGACGCCGGTCTTGTTCCAGGCGCGATGTGCGCCGCCGTTCCAGACCAGCTTGCCTGCGCGCGGCGTCACCTGGCTGCTCTCCAGAATGTTGCGCTTCTCGTAGTCGAAGTCCGGCAGGTCGTGCCGCTCGAGCGTGGCGCCAATGAGCCGCTCGATCGCGAGCAGGTCGTGGACGTCCTCCGCCGTGAGCAGGCTGACGGCCACCCCGCTCGCGCCCGCGCGAGCGGTGCGCCCGATGCGGTGCACGTAGTCCTCGGGGTTGGTCGGGATGTCGAAGTTGATGACGTGCGAGATGCCCTCGACGTCGATGCCACGAGCGACGACGTCGGTCGCGACGAGCACGCTGATGCGGCCGTCCTTGAAGCGGTCGAGCGCCTCCTGGCGCTGGCCCTGCGAGCGGTCCCCGTGGATGGCCTCGCACTTGATGCCGGCCTTGTTCAGCGTGTTGGACAACCGCTCCGCCCGGCGCCGCGTCCGCGTGAACACGAGCGTGCGCTCGGGGTCGTGGTGGCGGAAGTAGCCGACCAGCAGGTCCACCTTCTGGTCCTGGTTGACCGGCAGGACTCTCTGCTCGACGTTCTCCACCGGCATGGCGCTGCCGCCGAGTTCGATGAAGACCGGGTCGTGCAGGGTGTCGGCGATGATGCTGAGCACCGTCTTGCTCATGGTGGCGGAGAAGAAGAGGTTCTGCCGTTTGGACGGGATGGCGTCGATGATGCGCTTGACGTCCGGCCAGAAGCCCATGTCGAGCATGCGGTCGGCCTCGTCGAGGACGAGGGTGTCGACCTTGTCGAGCAGCACGTCGCCCTGGCGAAGCATGTCGAGCAGGCGGCCCGGGGTGGCGACCAGGAGGTCGACGCCCTTGCGCACGCGCTTGGCCTGCGGGTCGTAGGGCACGCCGCCGAAGACGGCGACCACGCGGCGGCCGCTGTAGGTGGCCAGCGTCTCGCCGACCTCCTCGATCTGGCCGCAGAGCTCACGCGTCGGGGTGACGACGAGCGCGGTGGGATGCGCCTTCTTGCCGTCGACGATCATCGGCTCGCTCATGTTCTGAAGGATCGGGAGCACGAAGGCGGCCGTCTTGCCGGTGCCCGTCTGGGCGCAGCCCACGACGTCGCGGCCGGCGAGCACGCGCGGAATGGCCTGCTCCTGGATGGGCGTCGGCTCTTCATAGCCCATCGCGGCGACGCCGGCGAGCAGCCTGCCCTCGAGGCCGAGTTCGGCGAACAGCGGGATCTCGACATCGGGGGCCGGACCAGAGGGCTGCACGATGTGCTCGCGCTCCTTGTAGGTCTTGTCGACGCCTTGGCCGCCGCGGTCGCGGTCGCGGCCGGCGCGATCCCGGCCGCCTCTGTCGCGACTGCCGCGATCGCGGCCACCACGCTCGTCGCGCCGCGGGCGGTCGGGGCTCTTCTCGCGGTCGTCCCGCTTGTTGTAGCCCTCGGCGGGACTCGCCGCGGGAACGCTGGACGAAGGGGCCTCGGCGCTCTTCTCCTGCGCCTGCGGCGCTTGGTCCTGCCGGGCGCCGTCCTGGGCGTCCTGGCCGCCGGCTCCGTGGCGGCGCCTGCCGCCGCGCCGGCGACGGCGCTTCTCCCCGCCTTCGGCCGGAGCGCCTTCAGCGGCTTGCCCGGTCGGGGCAGTGGTGGTCGTCTCGGTGGTGGGTGGTGTCACGGTCTCTCTCTTCCTCGGCGACTCCGTACGCGGCGACTGGCCACTGTCCGGGGCAGGCGTGTGCTCGCCCTGGATCAGCGGTGTGCGCGGGAGTTCGTCTTGTGGGGGGCTACCCTCAGGGCGGCCAGACTCAGTACGGACGGGTGTTCCTTTCAGTCCAGAACACTGCCCGGTAATCACAATGTCTGCGGGATCTGCTTGGGGAGGAAGCGCCCGGCGCGCTGCGCCTGGGCGAAAAACCGGCTCCCTTGGATGAAACAGACCTTATCAGCTCTTCATTGTACCCTCAAGCGCCGCGACCGACGCGGGCAGGTCCGGGACCACGTCCGGCGCGCCCGGCGTCGCTACTCCGAAGCGCCGCCGGCTGCTCACTCCCCTCCGAGCGCATGCTTGGCCTCGTACATGCGCGCGTCTGCCCGGTCGAGCAACTCGCGCGGATCCTCGAGGCCACGCCAGTCGGTCAGCACCTCGCCGTGGCTGAGCCCGAACGGCAGGCCGAGGCGCTCGGCGGCCGCGGCCACGGCCACGTCGAGCCGCGTACCGAGCGCGTCGGGTCTGATCTCGTCGGTCTCCGCCACCACGCAGAACTCGTCGCCGCCGAGCCGGGCGATCAGGTCGCTCTCGCGGAAGGCGGCGCGCAGCGCCCCGGCCACGGCCACGATGACCTCGTCGCCGCGCTCGTGACCGTAGGTGTCGTTAAGCATCTTGAAGTGGTCTATGTCCCCATAGACGACGATCACGGGGCGGCCCGAGCGCTTGGCGCGCTTGGCCTGCTCGGGCAGCATGAGGTCCAGCCCGCGACGGTTGAACAACCCCGTGAGCGCGTCGTGCAGCGTGAGTTCCTCGAGCCTGTGGACCTCGCGCATCCGCTCGCGGATGTCGCGCGAGATGGTGAGCACCACGAGTTCGCCGGAGACCTCCGTGAGGCTGGAGCTTATCTCGACGGGGATGAGCTCCCCGTCACGGGCGCGGCGCACGCTCTCGTAGTGGACCGCGCCCTCCCGCAGCAGTTCCTCCATCTTGCGTCGCAGCTGTCCGGGCTTCGGCGCGGCTTCGACGACCCGGGGCGTGAGCCCCAGCAGCTCCTCCCGGGTGTAGCCGAGCAGCCGGCAGGTCGCGTCGTTCACGGCGATGAACCGCGTCGGCTCACCGGCCGCGTCGAGCCCATGCAGGTACACCGGGTCGGCGCTGTGCTCGAAGAGCAGGCGGTACCGTCCTTCGCTGGCGGCGAACAGCTTCTGCGCCAGCTCAGCCGACTCCGCCGCCTCCTCGAGGCGCCTGCGCTGCCGGTCGAACCGGTCGACGGCCAGTCCGACCAGCACACCCATGATGAGGTAGCCCGCGACCGTGACGATGTAGTCACCGAAGTCGCCGACGCGCACGACGAGGAAGGCCACCGTGGCGACGAATGTGGCCCACAGCGCGACGACGAACCCCCCGCGCAGCCCGAGGGTGAAGGCCGCGACCACCACGAGCGGCACGCCGAGTATCTCCACAGCCTCCAGCGGCAGTAGCAGAGCCGCGGCGCCGAAGGCGGCTGCGAGAACCACCATGATCCAGCTGATCCGGCGTGAGTGCAGTGCGGACCTCCAAGCCGATGCTTGATGGTGCCCACTCGAGGCCGACCTGAGTCGGCGGCCGTATCACGCGGAGCGGGCGACTCCTGCCTGCGCATTCGCCCGCCGATGCGCCTGATGTCCGGCAAGGGGAGCGGCCAGGGCGGGCGAAGCCGCTTGCGAAGGCCCGATGGAGAGTCAGGGCTCGGGTTCGTGGCAGACCACTTCGACGTTGTGCCCGTCCGGATCAATGACGAAGGCTGCATAGTAGTGCGCGTGATAGTGCGGGCGCAGACCGGGCGCTCCATTGTCTTTGCCGCCCGCCTCCAGAGCCGCGCGATGGAAGGCGTCCACCTGTCGACGATTTTCGGCCGTGAACGCCAGGTGAAGGTGCGTCGGCTTCTCCTCGGTCTGGAACAGGCACAAAGAGACCTTGCCGTCCGCGCTGAGCTCGACGCCGTACGTCGGCGGCCCCTCCGAGACGACGGCTACGCCGAGCGGTTCCAGTGCCTTGAGAAAGAACGCTCTGCTCGCCGCGTAGTCGCTGACTCCGAACTTGACGTGATCAAACACGAGATCTCCCGAAGTCCCAGATCTCCCCATGCCCGGTGTCTGTCAGCACCCCGCGCACGAGTCGCAGATCGCGTTGCCATGAACGCTCGGGTCCGTCGGCGTCCACACGGAACGTCAACGTATCGTCGTCCGCGTCGACCGCGATCCACAGCCTCGTTTCCAGACTCAGACCGATCTCGGTGATGCACGACTCGATCACGGCCACCCAGCCGTCGTGCCAGGCCGTGACGGCCGCGATGCGGCCGGACCGCAAGACCTCGCCCCCCTGCCAGGCGCCCTGTACTTCAGGTCCGCGAGGAAGGTCGATCGCGCGAGTGAGGCCCCGCGCCTCCGAGCGGAACTCCATCGTCGAGAAGACCTCCACGTCCGCTCCCCTGATGAGCATCAGCAGCGTGCAGCCGAGGTACTCGGCGTCGACCGCCCAGGTGAACGCCGATTCGTCGGCGCGCGCGTGGATCCGGGCGAAGTCGGCCTCGCTCGGAATGTGGGCGATCCGGTCCGCTTGCGCGGCGAACATACGGTCGCGGCCGTCCGTCATCGCCTTGATCTCTTCGGGCGAGTGCGGCTGCCAGTCCGTGACCTCGCCGATGACTCTCAGCGGGTCGCGCGAGCGGTACGCCTTCGTGGGGTTGCCCTCGAACCTCTTGTCGGTGAGGTCCGGATCGTCCACGAACGGACCGGTGGGTTCGACGATGTAGATCCGGCCGGGGCCGTCCCCCTGAGCGAGTTCGGCTCCCCATGACGACAGGGTCGCGCTCATGTACACCCAAGGGCTCGTGCGCTTGCTGTAGCCGTAGTTGGAGCGGTGTCCGGGAGTGATCAGGTCGCCCGGCTTCAGGTCAGCCTTGGTGCCATGGTAGAACGGACCTGTCACCTCATCATTGGATGTCAAGGGACTCGCTCCTCTCTTCGTGCGCGGCTGTCTTGGCCGAGTATGCCCCTTGGGCGTCTGACGCACCGCGCCCGACGTGCGCGGGTCGCGGTCCCGAGCTACTGCGGAAGCTGGTGGCCACGAACGGCTGATCGGCGGCGATCTTGCGCAGGAGCGCGGGCGAGATGTCGCGGCCGGCGTGGAAAGGCACCGTCGCACCCACACGCAACTGCCCCTTCTGCGGAAGTACGGAACCACGATCCTGATAGCTGGCGAAGACAGCCTGCGTATCACGCCGGGGCGGCCGACCAGTCGTAGGCGTAGGCCGCGGCCCGCAGGCGGGCGCGCGTGCGCTCGTCGCAGAACGCGCCCGCCACCGCGTCCTCGTACATGGCCCGCGGTGTGTGCCCCAGCCGCACGGCGACGGCCGCGTCCTCGCTGAGCGAGGTCTGCATGAGCGCCGGGTCGTCGCTGCCGATGGAGCACTTGACCCCGGCGGCGAGCATGGCCGGCAGCGGGTGGTCGTCGAGAGAGAGCACGACGCCGGTGCGCAGGTTGCTCACGGGCGTGACGTCGCAGACGATGCCGCGCTCGACGAGCTCCGCCAGCAGCGAGGAGTCCTCAACGGCGCGCACGCCGTGCCGCAGGCGGTCGGCGTGCAGGTCGTCCAGAGCCGAGCGGACGGAGGCGGGACCGGCCGTCTCGCCGGCGTGCGGCGCCGCCTTGAGCCCGCCCTCCCGCGCGATGGCGAACGCCCTCGCGAACGGGGCGGGCGGAAACCGGTGTTCACTCCCGCCGAGGCTGATGCCGGCCACGCCGCGCTCGCGGTAGCGCACGGCCCACCCGGCGAGCTCCTCTCCGGTCTCGGGCGGGAAGTTGCGCGTGATGTCTGGCGTGAAGAGCAGTTCCACGCCGTGCAGCTCACGAGCCTCGTCGGCGCCGTCGCAGTAGCCGTCAAACACCTCTTGCCACGGCGTGCCGCGCAGCACCGGCTCCGAGGGCGAGAACAGCGGCTCCGCGTAGAAGCAGCCCTGCGCCGCCAGTTCGGCGGCGTAGTCGATCACGATCTGGCGAAAGTCGTCGTGACGCCGCAAGACGCTGGTCATACGGACCCACACCTGGATGAAGCGGTCGAACCCACTGAAGCGGCAGAACCGCTCCAGCCCCGCGATCGTGCGCGCCGGGAGCTTGACGTCGTTGCGGCGCCCGAGCTCGAGCAGCCGCTCGGGCCTCACGGTCGCCTCGAGGTGCACGTGGAGCTCGATCTTGGGATACGGCGCGACGTTCACCGGACCATGGTATCGCAGCCGCGAGAGCGGCCATTGACCGGCGCCCCTCCACCGTATAGATAGGGATGCAGACCGTCGCCACCTCGTCCCGGGAGACCACCATGCGGAGGACAATCCTCGCCGTCATCGCCGTCACCATCGTCGCATCCGTGCTCGCGCTCGGCATCGGCGCTGTGAACACACGTACCTCACGCGCGGCGGACGAGCAGACTCCCGTCGCCGGCCCCACCGCCGGGACGGACGCGTACGAGTACATGGCGGAGCTCAGCGATGAGATCGGCTCGCGCGTCGCCGGCCTCTCCAGCGAGACCCGTGCCGGCGACCGCGTCCTGCAGTGGTTCTCTGACCTCGGGTATACGCCCGACACGCAGGACTTCACGTTCACCAAGGGCGGCAAGATCCGCCACTCGCGCAACATCATCGCGGTCAAGCCGGGCGTGAGCAGCAGGGAGATCCTCATCGGAGCACACTACGACTCCGTCAACGTCGGCCGCGGCGCGTTCGACAACGCCAGTGGCGTCGCTCTCATGATGGAACTGGCCGACGCCCTGCGCGACGAAGAGACGCCGTACACGCTCGTCTTCGTGGCCTTTGGCGCCGAGGAGGTGGGTCTCAAAGGGTCCAGCTTCTACGTCAGCCAGATGAGCGACGAGACGCGCGCGGACACCGCGCTCATGATCAACTTCGACTCGGTCGCGACCGGCGACCGCGTCTACTGCTACAGCAGCAAGGACGCGGCCTGGCCGCAGCTGGCGCTGCGCAGCATGGCGCGCGGCCTCGGCACCTACTTCATCACCAGCCCCGGCCTCAACAAGGAGTACTCCTACGGCACCACCGGCGACTGGAGCGACCACGTGGCGTTCCGTAAGGCCGGCATCCCCTACCTGTACTTCGAGGCGACCAACTGGCTGCTCGGCGAGAAGGACGGCTACCAGAACACGGGCAAGGACCGCGAGATCTGGCACAGCAAGAAGGACACGCTGAGCTACATCGAGCAGCGGTACCCGGGTCGGCTGGAGCACCAGCTGGGCGAGGAGTTCACTGCCCTCGCGGCGTTCCTCACGAAGTACGAGATCCCGGCGCAGCCGCAATGACCGCCGGGGGCGCGTAGGCGCAGCACCGCCGCGCCCTCCCCGCCGTCAGCGCACGAACTCGTCGGCCAGCAGTTCCATGAGGAGCGCGTCACGCCATACGCCGGCCTCGACGCGCTCGTATCTTCTGAGCACGCCCACGCGCCTGAACCCGAGCTTCTCGTACACGTGGATGGCACGGGCGTTCTCCGCCGCGGGATCCATGGTCAGGCGGTGGTGCCCGCGCACGTCCATCAGCCAGGCGATCAGCGTGCGCAGAGCGTCCGGACCGACCCCGCGGCCCTGGGCGGCCGTGCCGACGAAGATGTCCACGGCCGCCGAGAAGTAGTCGGGGTCGGTCTCCTCGCTGTACTGGATGCAGCCCGCGACGTCGCCGCCGACGACGATCGCGAAGGTGTCGGCGTCACTCTCGTCCACCCGCTCCCACTCCGACCGGCGCCACCAGAGCGCGACGTCCGGCTCCTCCAGGATGGCGAGCAGCGCCGGCAGGTCCTCGGGCGTCACCGGGCGCAGCCTGACCATCCCGCCGGCCAGCTCGGGTTGTCCCTCTGACGATGCCCGGTAGTGGCTCACGCGGCCCTCCCGGCTGCGGCGCCGAGCGAGGCTACTTGCGCGACTCGCTGCCGCCCGCGCGCCAGACCAGGTAGGAGTGTACGAACCCGTCGAGGTCGCCGTCGAGCACGCTCTGCGCGTTGCCCACCTCGTAGCCGGTGCGCGTGTCCTTCACCATCTGGTACGGCTGCAGGACGTAGCTGCGGATTTGGCTGCCGAAGTCCACGTTGACCACCTCGCCGCGCTCGCGCGCCAGCTCCTCGGCGCGCTTGCGCTCCTCGAGCTCGACCAGCTTGGACTTGAGCATGTGCATGGCCACCGTCTTGTTCTGCAGCTGGGAGCGCTCGTTCTGGCACTGGACCACGATGTTGGTCGGCAGGTGCGTGATGCGAATGGCCGAACTGGTCTTGTTGACGTGCTGGCCGCCGGCGCCGCTGGAGCGATAGGTGTCGATGCGGAGGTCGTCGTCGTTGATCTCCACGTCCACGTCGTCGCTGACCAGCGGGGACGCGTCGACGGAGACGAAGCTCGTGTGCCGGCGGTTGGCGGAGTCGAACGGGCTCATGCGCACGAGCCGGTGCACGCCGCGCTCGGCCTGGATGAGCCCGTAGACGTTCTCGCCCTCGACGGTGAGCGTGGCGCTCTTGATCCCCGCCTCGTCGCCGTCCTGCAGGTCGTTCATCTCGACTTTGAAGCCGCGCTGCTCGAACCAGCGGAGGTACATGCGCAGGAGCATCTCGGCCCAGTCCTGCGACTCGGTGCCGCCGGCGCCGGGGTGGATGGTGAGGATCGCGCCGCCCTCGTCGTACTTGCCACTGAAGAAGCGCAGTTCCTCGCCGCGTTGGAGGTCGGCCTCAAGGGAGTCGACGCCGCTCACGAGCTCCCCCAGGAGTTCCTCGTCCACGGAGTCGCCGCTCAGCTCCTCACGCACGAGTTCCTCGGTGGTCTCGAGATCGGCGAAGCGGGCTTCGATCGCGGCGAAGTCCTCGAGCCGGCGCTTGGAGCGGCTGTACTCGGAGGAGACGACCGAGGCCTTGTCCTGGTCGTCCCAGAACCCGGGGGCGCGCATGCGCTCTTCGAGAGCCTCGATCTGCTCTGTCAGCCTGGGGGGGTCAAAGATAGCTCCGCAGCCAGCCGAGGCGCCCTGAGGCTTCCTTCAGCCGCTCGCGGAGCTCATCCAGTTGAACGAGTGCTTCTGAGGCGGTGGGACTCATGACCGAGGTAGTGTACCCGAATCTCCGAAGTGCTTCAGCCGAACGGCGTGAGCGCCGACGAGAGGTCCTGAGGGATCGACACGGTCGACCGTTGCAGCGGCAAGCGGGCATAGTGCTTGCGGGGAGGTCCTCAGGAGACGCATGGCGGGAGCGGCGAAGCATACAGAGACGGCACCGCCTGGCGATGGAGACGGACGGGACAGCGGGCGCGGACGGCGCGGCGAGGCCTTCGCGAGCCGCGCGGCCGTCCCGGGGCTCCCTGCTGTCGGCATGGACTCCGTGGCAGCCGCTGTACTCGTCTGCAGCGCCGACGGCATCATCGTCGACCTCAACGGGGTGGCAGCCACACTGCTCCACGTGGAGCGGGCCGAGGCGCTCGGCACGCCGTTGACCGAGGTCCGCCAGTGGGCCGGCACGTGGGTCACCGAGGCCGGCGAGTGTATCGGACCCTCGGAGTCCACCCTGGCCAGACTGGGGTTCGACGGGCAGCGGGTGGAGAGCGAGGTCGTCGGCGTCCTCGCCGGGGACGGGGCCGAGACCACGTGGCTACGCATCTCGGCGAAGCCGCTGTTCTCCCCCACCGGCGCGCTCGAGAACGTCGTCCTCACGCTGGTCGACATCACCGCGCTCAAGGAGACGAAGGACGCACTCGAGCGGACCGCGGCCGATCTCGGTGAGCTCATAGCCGCCCTTCCAGACACGTACGTCTACGTGGACGCGTCCGACGTGGTCGGTCACATCACCGGCGCGCGAGCTCCCGGACACGGAGTCCCGCGCGCCTTCACACGCGCCGGGATCGGCGAGCCCTTTTGGGCGTCGCTGTCCGAAGACGCCGCCGACCGCCTGCGCCGGGCCGCCGTGCTGGCGCGGGCCACCGGCAAGCCGGTGACGGCGGAGATCGCGTCGTTCACGCCGGCGTCCATCCTCTACGACGAGGTACGCCACTTCCCGCACGACGACGGCAGCCTGATGCTGATCGTCCGGGACATCACCGAGAACCGGAGAGCGGCGGAGGCGCTGAGACAGAGCGAAGAGAACTACCGCACGCTCTACCTGCGCACCCCGGTCATGCTGCACTCCATCGACGGCGAGGGCCGGCTGCTGAGCGTCAGCGACCGCTGGCTGGAGCGGCTCGGCTACACCGCGGAGGAGGTGCTGGGACGGCATGTGACCGACTTCCTCACCGAGGAATCCCGGCGCGTGGCCCTGGAGGAGTCGCTCCCGCGATTCTTCGCCACGGGCAGGGCCGAGGACCACGCGGAGCAGATGGTCGCGAAGGACGGTTCCACAGTGGACGTCGTCCTCTCATCCACCTCAGAGCGAGACGGCGGCGGCAACGTGATCCGCTCCCTCGCCGTGCTGGTCGACATCACGGAGCTGCGGACGGCCGAGCACGCGCTCCGCGAGCGCGAGCAGATGCTCTCCGCAGTCATCGCCAGCCTGCCCGGAGCCGTCTACCGCGGCGAGCTCCGGGCGCCGTGGCGCACGACGTTCTTGAGCGAGGGGTTCCTGCCCCTGCTGGACGGCTACCCAGAGACCATCGTGGCGGGCGAGGTGTCATGGGCGGACTTCGTGCACCCCGACGACCTGCACATGCTCTCCGAGGACACGGAGCGAGACCTCGCCGCCGGCTCGCCGACCACGCAGTCGGAGTACCGTGTCCTCGGCGACGGAGGAGAGCCGCGCTGGGTGCTGGACCGGGCGATGTTCGTCCGCGACACCGAGGGTGAGCCGGTCGAGCTGATCGGCATGCTGTTCGACGTGACCGACCTGCACGGGGCGCTCGCGGCGCAAGCAGAGAGCGAGCGCCGTCTGCGTACCGTCATCGACAACATCCCGGGCATGGTGTACCGCTCCCAGGCCGTGGCGCCGTGGAGCGACGAGTTCATCGCCGGCGGCGATGTCGGCTTGACCGGCTACTCCGTCGAGGAGCTCACCTCCCCCGACTTCCGCTGGGACCAGGTCATGCACCCCGAGGACGTAGCGAGGTTGGAGGAGGCTTCGCGCATCGGGGCCGAGACCGGGCGCGGCCAAGCCGAGTACCGCATCCGCGCCAAGGACGGCGCCGAGCGCTGGCTGCTCGACCGCTTCACGTTCCTCAAGGACGAGCGCGGCATACCAATCGCGCAGGAGGGCATCCTCGTCGACGTCACCGAGCAGCACCGCATCGAGGACGAGCTCCGGTCTTCCCGCGGGGTGCTCGAGCTGCACGCACGCATCGCGACGATCTTCCTGACGGCGGCTCCGGACAGGATGTTCACGGAGGCCCTCGGGGTCATCCGGCAGGCTATGGACGCGCGATGGGGCTTCTTCGGCTACCTCGACGCGGACGGCGCCCTCGTCGCTCCGTCTGTGGACGCGGAGGTCTGGGAGGCCTGCGGCGTCGAAGGGCGGCCGATGCGGTTCCCGCAGGAGGAGTGGAGCGACAACGCCTGGTCGCGCGCCATCCGCACCAAACGTCCCCAGCTGCTGGAGGGCAGGAGCACGGTGCCCGAGGGCCACCTGCCCATCGCGCGCGCCCTGGCGACGCCCATCGTGCACGGAGAGGAGAGCATCGGGGTGCTCATCCTGGCGGAGCGCGACACTGCATTCGATGACGCGGACGTGCGCCTCATGGAGGACCTCGCCGCGACCATCGCACCGGTGCTGCACGAGTGGCGCGAGCGGATGGAGCAGGAGTCCGCGCGCGAGGAGGCTGAACGAGCGCTGCGCGAGTCCGAACAGCGCTACCGCTCGCTGTACGACGGCTCGCCCGTCGGCGTCTTCATGTACGACGCCGCTCTGACGTTCCTCGAGGGCAACGCGGCGCTCGCGGAGATCCTCGGAGAGGAGACGTCGCGGTACGCCGGCAGGCGCATCCCCGACGTCGTCACGCAGCCGGCCTTCCTGACCCCGCTCGAGGACTCTCTCCAGGCCCGCGAGAGCATCCACGAGGGTCCCTTCGGTGCCGCAGACGGGCGCAGATTGTGGCTCACGCTCAAGGCGGCGCCGCGGTACGACGCCGACGGCAGGATCGTCGGCGGTACGGCCGTCCTGGTCGACAGGACGAAGCAGCGTGAGAGCGAGGAGCAGGTCCGCCACCTGCTGCTCCACGACCCGGTGTCCGGTCTCGCCAACCGCTCGCTCATCGAGGACCGAATCGGACAGGCGCTCAAGCACGCGCAGCGCAAGCGTCTGTCCATCTCACTCGCTGCCTTCCGCGTCGACCGCTTCGACACGGTCGAGTCGTCGCTCGGACACACGGACATCGGACTGCTGCTGAAGGAACTCGGGCGACGGCTCCAGCAGGCCGGGAGGGCCGAGGATACCGTGGCGTATCTGGGCTCCGGCGCCTTCGCCGCACTGCTGCCCGGGGCGGCGGGCCCGACCGAGGCCACCGCCGCCGTCTCCGGTCTGCTCACGGCCGTGAGCGAACCACTGCCGGTGGATCACCACGAGCTCTTCCTCTCGGTGAGCCTCGGTGTGGCGATCTACCCCACCGACGGCGCGACCACCGGCGAGCTGATGCACAACGCCGACACCGCCATGCGCCAGGCTTCGGACGCCGGCGGCGACCGCTGGCAGTTCTTCCACCCCGGGCTCAACGAGGAACAGGCGGACCGGCTGGCGCTCGACGCCGAGCTGCATCGCGCCCTCGCGGGCGACCAGTTCTTCCTCGAGTACCAGCCGCTGGTCGCCGCCACGACCGAGGAGATCATCGGCGTCGAGAGCCTCGTGCGCTGGCGCCACCCCGAGCGCGGCGTGCTGCAGCCGATGGACTTCATCCCCGTCGCCGAGGACTCCGGGGTCCTCACCTCCATCGGCGAGTGGGTCCTGCGCGAGGCGTGTATGCAGGGACGCGCCTGGCAGCGGCAGTTCGGCAAGCCGCTGCGCATGGCCGTCAACATGAGCGCCCGGCAGCTCCACGACGAGGGCTTCGTCGACATGGTGCGGCACACGCTGCGCGCGACGGGGTTCGACGCGCATGCGCTCGAGCTGGAGGTCACCGAGACCGCCGCCATGCGCGACGCTCGCCACACCGCGCAGATCCTCGGCGCTCTGCGCACCATGGGCGTGCGCGTCGCCCTCGACGACTTCGGCACAGGGTACTCGTCGCTCAGCCACCTGGTGCGGCTGCCGATCTCGACCGTCAAGATCGACCGGTCGTTCGTGCGTGACCTGCTCACGGTGCCCGAGCACGCCGCGGTGGCCGCCTCAGTAATCGCCCTTGGGCACCGCCTGGAGCTGACGGTCGTAGCGGAGGGCGTGGAGACCATCGGCGAGCGCGGCGCGCTGAAGGACGAAGGCTGCGACGTCATCCAGGGCTTCCTGTACAGCCGCGCCGTGCCGGCGCCGGAGTGCACAGAACTGCTCCGCGCCGGCGCCATCCACCGCTAAGGACGATTCGCTACGTTGCAGACGGGTGGTCGCGGAGCAAAGGAGCGGCCGACCCGCTCAGGCTCCGTGGCACTTCTTGTACTTCTTCCCGCTCCCGCACGGGCACGGGTCGTTACGCCCGACCTTGTCGTAGACGATGCGCTGCTGCACCTGCACGGGTTGCGTGCTCGTGGTGTTCGCGCCTCCGCCGCCGGCGGCCACGTTGGGCGGCGGCGTGTCGGCGAAGCCGTCCTGGGGGTACTCGCCGGCGGCCATCGCCGCACCGGTGAACGACGTCTGGTTGGCGAGGTCGTCGCCGCTCGTGTAGTTCATCGCCATCACCGGCTCGTCCATCGTGATGGCGGTGAACATCGCGAGGTCCTCCGGCGAGTTCTTCATGAGCGTGGTGACCGTGCTCGTCTTGATGCCCTCGAGCATGTCGTTGAACAGCTCGAAGCCCTCGCCCTTGTACTCGACCAGCGGGTCCCGCTGTCCGAGCGCCCGCAGGTGGATGCCCTCCTGCAGGTAGTCCATGTCGAGGAGGTGCTCCTTCCAGCGACCGTCGATGACCTGGAGCATGACCGCGCGTTCGACGTTGCGCATCTGATCCACGCCGATGAGGCGCTCGCGCTGATCGTACTGCTCGAGTGCGTCGTCCACCGCGAGGTCGACAACCTCGTCTACCGTCCCGGAATCCATGTCGATGTCAGCGGGCTTGAGCTGGGGGTTGTAGAGCTGCCGCAGCCCGATGAACAGCGAGTCGAGGTCCCAGTCCTCGGAGAACTGCACGCCCTCGAGCGCACCGCGCACGGTCCCTTCGACCAGTTCGGCGACCATCTCGCGCACCTGCTCGCCGAAGTCCTCGCCCATGAGGATGCGCTGCCGCTGGTCGTAGATGACACGCCGCTGCTCGTTCATGACCTCGTCGTACTTGAGCACGTTCTTGCGGCGCATGAAGTTGAGCTCCTCGACCTTGACCTGAGCCTTCTCGACCACGCTGCTGAGCATCTTGGCCTCGAGCGGCTCGCCCTCCTTGGGGCCGAGGCGGCTGAGGATCTTGTACATGCGGTCGCCGGCGAACAGCCGGATGAGCTCATCTTCGGCCGAGAGGTAGAAGCGGCTCTCGCCGGGGTCGCCCTGGCGGCCCGCACGGCCGCGGAGCTGGTTGTCGATGCGCCGGCTCTCGTGGCGCTCAGTGCCGAGCACGTAGAGGCCGCCGAGCTCGCGTACGCCTTCGCCGAGCTTGATGTCGACGCCGCGGCCGGCCATGTTCGTGGCGATCGTGACGGCGCCCTGCTGGCCGGCGTTCTCGATGATGTGCGCCTCGCGCTCGTGCTGCTTGGCGTTGAGGACGTTGTGCGGCACGCCGTGACGCTCGAGCAGCCGGGAGAGCATCTCACTGATCTCCACAGACACTGTGCCGACCAGCACCGGCTGGCCTTTCTCGTAGCGCTCGACCAGATCGGCGACGACCGCGGCGTGCTTCTCCTTCGCGGTAGTGAAGATGAAGTCGTTCTCGTCCAGCCGGATCAGGTCCGCGTTCGTCGGGATCTGCACGACCTCGAGGGTGTAGATCTGGCGGAACTCGTCCTCTTCGGTCTTCGCGGTACCGGTCATACCGGCCAGGACTTCGTACATGCGGAAGTAGTTCTGCAGGGTGATCGTCGCGAGCGTCTGGTTCTCCTCGCGGATCGGCACCCTCTCTTTGGCCTCGATGGCCTGATGCAGGCCTTCGGAGTAGCGCCTGCCGTCCAGGATACGGCCGGTGAACTCGTCGACGATGAGCACCTCGCCGTTCTGGACCACGTACTCCACGTCTTTGGCGTACAGGGCCTCGGCGCGCAGCGCCTGGATGAAGTGGTTGACCAGCGCTCCGTTGGAGTCCTTGTAGAGGTTGTCGATGTCGAGGGCCTTCTCGACCTTGGCGACACCGCTCTCGGTGACGGCCACGGTGCGCTGCTTCTCGTCCACCTCGTAGTCCTCGCCGGCGATGAGCCGCGGCACGACGCGCGCGAACTGGCGGTACGTGTCGGCCGCCGTCTCCGGAGCGCCGCTGATGATGAGCGGCGTGCGCGCCTCGTCGATGAGGATGGAGTCGACCTCGTCCACGATGCAGTAGTGATGACCGCGCTGCACCATGTGCTCGCGACGCATGGTCATGTTGTCGCGCAGGTAGTCGAAGCCGAACTCGGAGTTGGTGCCGTACGTGACATCCGCGTTGTACTGCTCGCGGCGCTCCTCCGGCGTCATGTTGGCCTGGATGACGCCGACCTCGAGCCCCAGGAAACGGTAGACCTGGCCCATCCACTCGGCGTCGCGCTTGGCGAGGTAATCGTTGACCGTGACGAGGTGCGCACCGTTGCCGGCAAGCCCGTTGAGGTACATGGGCATGGTAGCGACGAGGGTCTTGCCCTCGCCGGTCTTCATCTCGGCGATGTCGCCGTCGTGGAGCACGATGCCGCCCAGCACCTGGACGTCGAACGGCCGCATGCCGAGCGCTCGCTTACCCGCCTCGCGGGCCACGGCAAAAGCCTCGAACAGGAGGTCGTCGAGCGGTTCTCCGTTGTCGTGACGCTGACGGAACTCCGTCGTCTTGGCGCGGAGCTGCTCGTCCGTGAGGCCGGTGACAGTGGGCTCGAGCTCGGTGACCAGCGCGGTCTGCTCCTCGAGCATCTTGAGTCGCCGGCCCTCGCCGGCGTGAAGCAGCTTGTCGACGATCTTGATCACTGGGAATCGACTCCCGGGAGAGGGTGGATGAAGTCTCTACCCATTGTCGCACAGCCTGCGAGGTTCGTCGCACGCATGGCGCCCGGCGCCCGAAGTGCCAACCGGGCCGGATCATGCGGAGCCACCGAACAATCGAAGGGTGCCCTATCGGCGCACCCTTCGATCGATCCGCTTCGTCGTCAGTTCTCCGCCGGTTCGATCAGCCCGTAGTGGCCGTCGTTGCGGCGGTACACCACGTTGGTCCGGTTGGACTCGGCGTTCGTGAAGACGAAGAAGTCGTGCCCGATCAGCTCCAGTTGGAGCGTCGCCTCGTGCACGGACATGGGCTTGAGTGCGAACTGCTTGGTCTTGACGATGCGGCCGTTGTCGCCGGCGCGATCCGGCTCGCCGGAGATCTCGTCGGCGATCGCCACGGCGGCCACCGGCGCGAGCTCGGGCGCAGGCTCGGTCGGAACCACGATCTTCTCGTGCCCGTGGCGAGTCTTGCCGTGGACCTTGTCGTGGTACTTCTTGACGCGGCGCACAAGCTTGTCGCTCACCAGGTCGATGGCCGCATACATGTCGGTAGACGACTCGCGTGCCCTGATCACGGGTCCGCGTGTGAACACCGTCGCCTCGGCGATGCACGGATCGGGGATGCTCGGGTTCTTCTCGACCTGGAGCTCGAGCTCTACCCTCGTGACCTCGTCGATCTTGCGCTGCTGCAGGAGTTTGTGGACGTGCTCGATCTTCTCGTTGGCATAGTCCTGCAGGGCGGGCGTCACGGTGACGTTGCGACCCTTGATCTGAGTTTTCATCGACATCGCTCCTTAGGGACGGCGTGGTCTCGCGATGCTTGGGCAAGCGCTTGCACGGACGGTCCGTGCGAAGGTGAAAGCGTGGGAGTCGAAGCTGGCGTTAGCGAGCGCTTGCGCACACTGGTTCAACGTTTCACCTGTGGTGTAGACGTCGTCAACAATGATCACTCGCCTAGGTCTAGTACCTACCCCGAATCCGGGCTCCCGCAACGCGAACGCGTGATGGACGTTGGCGGCCCGCGCGGCCCGGCTGAGCCCGCTCTGGCGAGCGCCGTGCCGCACGCGGCGGAGCAGCGGAGCATAGGCGAGCCCGGCCTCCGCTGCAAGCCGGCGGGCCAGCGACTCGGCGAGATCGAAGCCGCGGTCTCGCCGGTGGTCGTGATGGGCCGGGACCGAGGTGACCAGCACCTCGGCGCCGCCGGCTCCGGCGCCGCCGACGGCGTCCGCGAACGCCGGGGCCGCTCGCCCGGCCAGGTCGTCGGCGAGCGAACGAAGGGCACGGAACTTGCACACCGTGACGAGCGCCCGCGCCGGCCCGTCGTAGCAGTACGCGGCGGACGCCGCCGTGAAGGCGAGGTCGCGGCCCGCGCACTCGCGGCAGGCCGGCATGCGGTGGACGGTGGCGCCGGGGCGCGGCGGGCGGGCGGGCCTGCCGGCTCGACGCAGCGGGGCGCCGCAGCGGCCGCAGCGGTCGTCCGGTAACGGGTGGAGATCCTCGGCGCAGGCCTCGCACAGCCAGGAGCCCGCGGTGCGGCAGACCACGCAGCGCCGCGGGAAGACCAGGTCGAGCAGGCCGTCGAGTGCGCCCTTGGCTTGCACCCGCGGCCCCCGGATCACGTGCCGCCGTCCCCGTGTGAGTGCGCGCCCGGGCCCAGACACGTACGCGGCTCCAGTCGCGCGCCGGCGTCCACGAGCGCGTGAGGACCGACCTCGGAGCGATCGCCCACGACCGAGCCCTCGTGCACGACGGCTTCGTGGTGCACCACGACGTTGCGCCCGAGGATGCTGCCGGCGAGGCGTGAGTCGCGGCCCGCTTTGGCCCCGTCCCAGTGGATGACCCCTTCCAGCACGGCGCCGCGCTCGACCACGCAGCCGTCACCGATGATCAGCGGGCCGATGAGCTCGGCCCCACCCTCGACGAGACAGCCGGCGCCGAGAAGCACCGGCGGCTTGATGCGCACCCCGCCCTCGACCACCGTGCCCTGACCGGTCCACACCTGTGGCTTGATCTCGCGGCCCGGGACTCGAACGTCGACCCGGCCGAGCAGCGCGTCGAAGTTGCCGACGCGGTACTGCTCGATGTTGCCGACGTCGTTCCAGTAGCTCTCCAGCCGCCACACGTGAAACGGCCGGTCATCCCGCAACAGCGCAGGGAAGACGTCCTTGGCCCAGTCCACGAACGCACCCGGAGAGATGTAGTCGAAGATCTCGGGCTCGAACGCGTAGATACCGCAGTTGCACAGGGTGGACCGGGCCTCCTCACGCGGCGGCTTCTCCTGGAATCCGGTGATCCGCCGGCCGGCGTCGTGCACCACGACACCATAGAGCGACGGGTCTTCGATCTCCTTGACGGCCAGGGTGGCGATGCCGCCGGTGCGCCGGTGCGCCTCGAGAAAGGCGCTGAGGTCGATGTCGGTGAGTCCGTCGCCGCTCATGACGAGGAAGGTGGAGTCGCCGAGGAAGTCGCGGAAGGCGTCGGCGCCGCCGGCGGTACCCATGAGCTGCTCCTCAAGGTTGTACCGCAACTCGACGCCGAACTCGTCACCGCCGCCGAAGTAGGCGGTGATCTTGTCCGGGTGGTAGTGCAGATTGGCGGCGATCTCGGTGACCCCATGCCGCCGCAAGAGGTTGAGCAGATGCTCCATGACCGGTCGGTTGAGGATGGGCACCATTGGCTTGGAAGTCAGCCCGGTGAGCGGGTAGAGCCGTGTGCCCAGGCCGGCCGCCATGAGATAGGCGCGCAACGAAGAGTCGCGGTTCACGGCCGGCACTCCCCGCCGCCGCAGGCGGCCGCCAGGGCCGGCCCGAACGGCGGCCGCAGGACGCCGGCCTCGGTGACGATGGCGACGATGCTGGCGGCCGGCGTGACGTCGAACGCCGGGTGGCGCGCCTGCGCCCCGACCGGCGCGACCTGCATGCCGTGGAAGGCAGTGACCTCGGCCGGGTCGCGCTCCTCGATCGGGATCTCCTCGCCACTCTCGATGGTCATGTCCACGGTCGAGAGCGGCGCGGCGACGTAGAACGGCACGCTATGTTCCTTGGCGAGCACGCTCACGCTGTAGGTGCCGATCTTGTTGGCGGTGTCGCCGTTGGCGGCGATACGGTCGGCGCCGACCACGACGCCGTCGACCTCGCCGCGACGCATGAAGTACCCTGCCATGTTGTCGCTGATGACCCGGTACGGGATGCCCTCGACCTGTAGCTCCCAGGCGGTGAGGCGCGCGCCCTGAAGCCATGGCCGGGTCTCGTCGACCCACACGGAGATGTCCGCGTGCGCGGCCGCAGCCGAGCGGATGACGCCGAGCGCGGTGCCGTAGCCGGCGGTCGCGAGGGCGCCGGCGTTGCAGTGCGTCAGGATGCGGTCGCCGGTCTTGAACAACGCAGCGCCGTGCTCGCCGATGCGCAGACAGCGGTCGACGTCGTCGTCGTGGATGGCCTGCGCCCGGGCGAGCAGTGCGGCCGCCACGGCCGCAGGGCTGACCCGCGGCGCGGCGAGCGCCGTGTCCCAGGCTCGCCGCATCTCGTCCAGCGCCCAGCGCAGGTTGACGGCGGTGGGCCGCGTGGCCAGCAGGCCGCTCGCGGCCTGCTCGAGCGCGGCCCGGAACGTCGCCGGGTCGTCGGGGCTCGCGGCGGCGGCCTCGGCGGCCGCGAGCGCGATGCCCCCGGCCGCCGTGACGCCGATGGCCGGGGCGCCGCGGACCGTCATGTCGCTGATGCGGTCCGCGACCTCCCGCCAGGTGCGGCAGGTGACGTAGCGCTCCTCCTGCGGCAGCGCGAGCTGGTCGATGAGAACGACCTCGCCGGGCAGGACCTCGACGGTGTGCACGCGCAGGCGCGAGCCGCCGGGCCCGCTGCGCTCGCCCGCGGCCGAGGCTGCCGCGCCTGTGTCCCGAGTCTCATTCACCGCGACTGCTCCGACTCAGGTGCCCTGGTCCCAAGAGGCGAGATACTTGGCCTGCTCCTCGGTGAGGGTGTCGCAGTCGACAGCCATGGACTCGAGCTTGAGCCGGGCGATCTCGTCGTCGATCTCCTTCGGCACCACGTACACCTGCTTCTCGAGCTCGGCGTGGTGCTGCACCATGAACTCGGCGCTCAGCGACTGGTTGGCGAAGCTCATGTCCATGACCGCCGCCGGATGGCCCTCGGCCGCCGCCAGGTTGACCAGCCGGCCTTCGGCCAGCAGGTAGATGCGGCGGCCGTCCGCCATGGTGTACTCCTCGACGAACTCGCGAACCTTGCGCTGCTTCACCGCGAGCTTCTCGAGCGCCGGGATGTCGATCTCGACGTTGAAGTGGCCGGTGTTGGCGATGATGGTGCCGTCCTGCATGGCTTCGAAGTGCTCGCCGCGCAGGACGTGGATGTCGCCGGTGGCGGTGACGAACAGCTTGGCGATCTTCGCTGCCTCGGCGACCGGCATGACGCGGAAGCCGTCCATGACGGCCTCGAGCGCGCGGAGCGGGTCGACCTCGAGCACGATGACGTCCGCGCCGTGGCCTTTCATGCGCATCGCGAGGCCCCGGCCGCACCAGCCGTAGCCGGCGACGCAGACGGTGCTGCCGGCGATGAGGATGTTGGTGGCGCGTATGACGCCGTCGAGCGTGCTCTGCCCGGTGCCGTAGCGGTTGTCGAACATGTGCTTGGTGTTGGCCTCGTTGACGGCCACGATCGGGAACATGAGGCGGCCTTCGGCCTCGAGCGCCTTGAGACGGATGACGCCGGTGGTGGTCTCTTCGGTGCCGCCGATGATGTCGGCGGCCATGTCCGGGCGCTCGCCGTGCAGCACGCCGATGACATCGGCGCCGTCGTCCATGGTGATGTTGGGACGGTGGTCGACGCAGGCGTTGATGTGCGCGTAGTACGTCTTCTCGTCCTCGGCGTTGATGGCGTAGACGCGCACGCCGAAGTCGTTGACGAGCGCGGCGGCCACGTCATCCTGGGTGCTCAATGGGTTGCTGGCGCACAGCACCACGTCGGCGCCGCCGGCGACCAGGGTGCGCATGAGGTTGGCCGTCTCGGTGGTGACGTGGAGGCAGGCGCCGATGCGGATGCCCTCGAGTGGCTTCTCCTTCTCGAAACGCTCGCGGATGGCGCGCAGCACGGGCATGTGCATGTCGGCCCACTCGATGCGCAACACGCCCTCTGGGGCGAGCCCGATGTCCTTGATGTCGTAATCGCTGCCCAATTCGAGCCTCACTCTCTGTAGTCTGTCGGCGCCTGCACGAGTCCGCAGGCGGCCAGTCTCAGGCCGTAGTACGCGGCGACGATGGTTACGGGGACCAGGGAGTCGGACACGATGGGCCAGCCCCCCTCCCGGACCGCCCGCGCCTCGAAGCGCGTGAGGCGCCGGACGTCGGCGACACCAGCCGCCACGACGCCGGACGAGTATACCCGAGCCCCTTCCAACGGACGAACGAGGGCCGGTTGATATATGCCGGTCATGCTGGGGAAGTCGCGCGGCGCGCCGGCCGGCCAGCGGCCGGTGAGCGGGCCGCGCGGATCAAGGCCGACGTGGTCGCGGACCGGCACGAGGTCGCCAGGCGCCGGCGCGGGCGGCGCGGTCCGAGACCGCCGAGGCGGCCAGGGCGTGGAGCCGGCCTCTCCCCCGGCCGCCAAGACGGGCGCGACCAGCGCCACGACCGAGCCGGGCGGCTGGTCCGCGAGGACCTCGAAGAGCGGGCCTTCGAAGGGCGCGAGCGGACGCAGTTCCGCTCGTGTGAACGATACGGACGCCGCGCCCGGGAACAACCGGCCACCGGCGTCCCGGCACGCCGCGTCCGCGGCGGTGAGGACGAGCGCGACGCCCCTGCCCGCCACCGCGGCTTCAGCCGCCGTCGACGGCGAGGCCGGCCTTCAACGCCTGGATGGCGTCCACGGGCGTAGGGTCGACACCGTACAGCAGCGCGAGATAGCAGGACACGTAGTCGCCGAGCTGGACCAGCGAGAAGAGCCGCGCGAGCGCGGAGTCGCCCCGCGCCGCCACCAGCTCGCTGGCCACGCCGAGCGCCTGATACTCGCGCGAGGTCAGCTCGGCGCGCCTCGTGAGACGCTCCTCGGCCTGGAGGTCGTGCAGGAACAGCGCGACGGTGGTCTGACTCACGTGCGGCAGGCTCGTCCAGCCCATGAGCTCGTTGTGGTCGAGCTCCGGCAGCTCGTTGAAGAAGGCCGGCGCCTTGGCATTCTCGTTGATCTGACTCTTCCAGCGCCGGGCGACAGGCGCCGTGGGCCCGGCGCCGTACACCACGGCCAGCTTCTTCTCCAGGAGGCGCGCCAGCGTCTTCGCCGGGTTGCGCGCCTCTCCACGCGCGGGCCCGAGCAGGTCGTTGTCCGCCTCGAGCTGCGCCGCGGACGCGGCCACGTCGGCGGCGTGGTCGGCGCACAGCCCCGCCGCCTCCAGCACGGCGAGCGTGGCCGTGGACAGGGACCCCACGGCCGCCCGCGGCTGGCCGCCGCCGGGGATGGTGACGAGCGGCAGACCCTCGCGTTCGGCGAACGCGCCGAGGCTGCCTCCGGACGTCAGGCACACGGGCGCGCAGCCGCGCGACCGCGCCTGCTCCGCGCACGTAAGCGACTCCTCGGTCTGGCCTGAGTAGCTGACCACCACGACGAGAGTCTCCGGCCCCACCCACGCGGGCAGGTGATAGCCGCGCACCACCGCAGCCGGCACGGACAGGCCGGGCAACGCGGCGAGGATCAGGTCCGCGCCGATGGCGGACCCGCCCATGCCGCACACGACCAGCCCGCTCGGCTCGGCCGGTGGGACCGCCGGGAATGTCCCGAAGAAGCCGCCGGCGAGCCGCGCGCGAGCGCTCTCGTAGCCGTCTCGCAGCTGGCCGGGCAGCCCGGCGACCTCGCCGAACATGCCGGAGGTGTCGATCTCGGCGACCCGAGCCGGGCCCAGCTCCACCGTCCCGGCCATCTCAGCCCTCGAGGATGACGGAGAGCACGAGGTCGCGCTTCTCTTCCATGAGCTCCTGCGAGTCGGCGCCGAGGTTGAGGCGCAGCAGCGGCTCGGTGTTGGACGACCGCACGTTGAAGTGCCAGTCCGGGTAGTCCACGGAGATGCCGTCGAGGTGACCGAGCTCGCCGTCGGAGAAGCGCTCCTCGATGCGAGCCAGCGCCGCCGGCGCGTCGTCGACCACCGAGTTGATCTCGCCGCTGATGAAGTACCTGGTGCGCAGCGGCTCCAGGAGCTCCGCCATCGTCGCCTGCTTGCGTGAGAGCAGGTCGAGGATGAGCAGCGCCGGGATGAACCCCGAGTCGGCGTTGTAGTTGTCGGCGAAGTAGTAGTGGCCGGACACCTCGCCGCCGAACAGGCCTCCCTCGCGGCGCATGCGCTGCTTGAAGAAGGCGTGCCCGACACGGTTCAGCAGGGGCACGCCCCCGTTCGCGGTGATCACATCGGGCACGGCGCGGCTGGCGCGCAGGTCGTAGAGGATCTTCGCGCCGGGATTCTTGATCAGGAGAGCCTCGGCGAGGAGCGCGGTGACGAAGTCGCCGGGCACGAACTCGCCGGCCTCGTCGATGAAGAAGCAGCGGTCGGCGTCGCCGTCCCAGGCGATGCCGAGGTCGGCCTTCTCGACCACGACGCGCTCGCGGATCTCGCGGCTGTTCTCTTCGAGCAGTGGGTTAGGCTCGTGATTGGGGAACGTACCGTCTATCTCGAAGTACATCTCGACGCAGTCGAGCGCGGTGCCTTCGAACACGCGAGGGGCGAGCTTGCCGGCGACGCCGTTGGCGGCGTCCATGACCACCTTGTACGGGCGGAACAAGCTCGCGTCGACCAGCTTGTGCAGGTGCTCGACGTACGCCGGGTAGATGTCGCGCGTCTCGAGCATGCCGTGGTAGTGAAGCGCGGGCAGCCGGGTGAGCGCCTGCGCCCGCTCCTTGAGCTCCGGGATGCCGGCGTCGCCGCTCAGCGGCAGAGCGCCGTCCTGCACGAGCTTCATGCCGTTGTACTGAGGCGGGTTGTGCGACGCCGTCACCATAGCCCCGCCGTCCAGGCCCTGCGACGCGACGCCGAAGTAGAGCATCTCCGTCGGCACGAGGCCGAAGTCGACAGTGGACGCGCCGGCCGCGGCCGCGCCGGCCGCGAACGCCGCCACCAGACCGGCAGACGAAGGCCGGGGGTCCATGCCGGCGCCGAGCCTGGTCGCGCCCAGCTGCTGAGCCAGGGCACAGCCGATGCGCTCGGCGGCGGCCTCGTCGAGCTCCTGGGGGTACAGACCGCGCACGTCGTAGGCCTTGAAGATGCCGTCGGGGATGGTCATGTGCCCTCTCGCTTCCTGAGCTGCTCGTAGAACTGCACGGAGTTGTCCGGCAGTTCGGTCTCCGGGTACAGACAGATGCCGCCGGCCAGGCGGTTGCCGGCGCCGACCACGCAGCCTTCGCCGAGGACGGCGCCTTCGAGCTGCGTCCCGGCGCCGACGCTCGAGCCGCGCACCAGGATGCTGCCCTCGACCTTCGCGTGCGCGCCGATGACGACGTCGGCCTGGACGACCGCCTCGGTGACCGTCGCACCCTCCCCGATGGCGCAAGCGTCGCCCAGGACTGTGAGCGGGCCGACCCGGGCGCCGGCCGCGACCCTCACGCCGTCGGCGATGTAGCACGGCGGTACCACCCGCGCGCCCTGGGCGACGACCGCTCCCGGCGCGACGTACAGATACTCGGGGCCGAGCGCTTCTCCGGCGCTCGTCTCGAGCTGCCGCTCGAGGATGTCGAAATGGGCCTGCAAATAGCTGTCCGGAGTGCCGATGTCGCGCCAGTATCCGCGGTCCACGTGACCGTACAGGGAGCCGGCCGCGGCGAGCTTGGGGAACACCCCGCGCTCGATCGAGAAGAGCCGGCCGCGCGGGACCATCTCCAGCACCTCGGTCTCCAGCACATACACGCCCGCGTTGATGAGCGGCGTGCCCTCCCACTCCCCGGGCTTCTCCAGGAAGCTGGCCACCGAGCCGTCGTCGCGCAGTTCGACCAGCCCGTAGCGGCGCGGGTCGTCGACCGGCGTGAGGAAGATGGTGCCCATGCCGCCCTTGGCGACGTGCGTGGCCGCAAGGGCGGTGAGGTCGACGTCGCTGAGCACGTCGCCGTTGAAGACGAAGAAGCTGCCGTCGTGAAGCACGGCCTCGCAGTTGGCGATGGCGCCGGCGGTGCCGAGGGGCTCCGTCTCGACCGCGTAGGCCACCTCGAGACCGTAGTCCGAACCGTCGCCGATGACGGCCTCGATGGCTTCGGCGAGGAAGCCGGTGGAGAAGACGGCGCGCTCCACGCCGTGACGCGCCAGGTTCTCGAGGATGTACGACACGAAGGGGCGCTCCACGACCGGCGCGACCGGCTTGGGGCAACGTGAGGTGACCGGCCGCAGCCGGGTGCCCTCGCCGCCGACGAGGATGACGGCCTGCCGCGGGTGCTCTCGACCGGCGCTCATCGGCGGCTCAGCCTGCGACGGGCGCCGGCATCTCGTCGCCGAGGCCGATACCCTCGTACTCGAACCCGGCCTCCGTGGCCACGGCGGGGTCGATGAAGTTGCGCCCGTCCACCAGCAGAGGCCGCGCCATGGCCGAAGCGGCCGCGCGCCAATCGAGGCGGGCGAACTCCTGCCACTCCGTGATGATCACGGCCGCGTCGGCGCCGACCAGCGCCTCGAGTGGCTCCTCGCAGATCTCGACGCCGGGGAACAAGGGATGTTCGCCGGCGTCAAGCATGGGGTCGTAGGCCTTGACGCGGGCGCCCTCGTGGATGAGGCGGCCGGCGAGCACGATGGAGGCCGCCTCACGCAGGTCGTCGGTGTTCGGCTTGAACGTCAGGCCGAGCAGCGCCACGGTGGCGCCGCGCAGGCTGCCGAGCCGCTCTTTGAGCTTGCCGACGACACGCCGCTTCTGCAGTGCGTTGACCTCGATGACGGCGTTGAGCAGCTGGAAGTGGTAGCCGGTGTTGCCGGCCAGCTGCTTGAGCGCCTGGACATCCTTGGGGAAGCATGACCCCCCGTAGCCGATGCCGGCCTGCAGAAAGTGCGGACCGATGCGATGGTCGAGACCCATACCCTTGGCGACGGTGCGTACGTCGGCGCCGACCTGCTCGCACACGTTGGCGATCTCGTTGATGAACGAGATCTTGGTGGCGAGGAACGCGTTGGACGCGTACTTGACCATCTCGGCCGTGGGCACGCTGGTGCGCACGACGTCGGTGTCGATGCCGCGGTAGAGGTCCTCGACCGCCGTGCCGTCCTCTTCACGGAAGCTGCCGATGACGATGCGGTCGGGCTCGAGGAAGTCCTGGATGGCGGCGCCCTCGCGCAGGAACTCGGGATTGGAGGCGTAGGTGATCCCTGCCACGCCCATCGCCTCGAGATCGGCCACGACCTTCTCGCCCGTACCCACGGGCACCGTGCTCTTCATGACCAGCAGGCGCTCTCCGCCCCGGGCGGCGATCTCGCGCACGGCGTACTGGACGCGCGAGAGGTCGGCGTCGCCGGAGGGTGAGGGCGGCGTGTCAACGGCGATGAAGAGGATGTGGCAACGCTCGAGCAGCGTGTCGTAAGACGTGGTGAACGAGAGGCGCGACGCGTTGTCGCCGACCAGCTTCTCGAGCCCGGGCTCGTAGATGGGGATATCCCCGCTCTCCAAACGCGCGATCTTGGCCTCGTCGACGTCCATGCACACGACGTCGTGGCCAAGGTGGGCGAAGCACACGGCCGACACGAGGCCGACGTAGCCGGTGCCGACGACGCCGATCGGTGCGGATTCCATGCGGGAAGTACCTCCGTTGCAGGTGAGAAACGAGCCCCTATCTACGCCGGGAAGTCTACCATGCGAGGCTGACACGAGCCCCGTCACGTCGCTGCGCGGGGCTACTGGGCCAGCCTCTCGAGCTCGTACCGGCTCGCGGAGTCCAGCGGGTTGAGCGCCAGGGCCCGGGTGAACGACGCCCTGGCCTCCCGCTTCTGGCCGAGCGCGCCCTGTTGCAGTTCCCCCAGGGCGAACCACACCTCGTAGTTCTGGGGCTGGAGCCGCGCCGCCTCCTGCAGCTTCGTGAGGGCGGCACGGTTCTGCCCGAGTTGCTGGAGGAGCGTCGCCTGAGTGAGCAGCGGACTGGCGGCGAGCGGGTCCAGCGACGCCGCCCTGCGCGCCTGGGCGAGTCCCGCGGCCACGCGGCCGTCGCTGGCCTCGGCGAGGGCGGAGTTCTCGGCCCGCTGCGAGAAGTACGGCGGCAGCCAGCACAGGGCGAGCAGCACGAGTGCGGCGCTGGCCACCGCGCGGATGCCCCAGCCCGAGTGCCGCCGGCGCCGGCCGCGCCTCTCGCCCTGCCCGGCCTCGCCGGGCTCTTCAGCAGGCGAATACTCTGCGCCGGAGCCGCGCTCTGCCGCTTCCGGATCGTGGGCCTCTCTCTCCACTCCTTGCGAAAGCGCGCTCTCTCCCGACTCGACGACCTGCCCGGTCCCCTCGGCGGCGGCGTCCTCCAGCCTCGCCACATGACGAGCCCACCGGGCCCCCCTGCGCAGGTCGCCGGCACGGGTCGTGCGGTAGGAGGTCACCGCGGCGACGAACAAGAACGCGAGCGTGCCGATCGCCGCCATGTCCCAGTCCCAGTCCCAGGACATGTGCACGAAGAAGGCGATCACGCCTGCCTGCATCGCCACCAGCAGCGGGTGCAGGGGGTCGTCGCGGCGTGAGAACGGGTTGCCCACCATGGCGGCAGCCAGCAACACGATCGCCACGGCGAAGAGCGCGAGCCCCACCACGCCGAGCTCGCTGAGCACGTTGAACCACTGGCTGTGAGCGTGCTGCACGACGAAACCGACAGTCCGGAACCGGTAGTTCGTGAATGGGAACGTGCCTGCACCTGTGCCGGCCGTGCGCGCGTAGCGGGACTGCCGCGCGGCTTCCTTCCACAGGGGAATGCGGCCGTTGCTCGTCACAGTGAACAGCCGGCCGGCCGCGTTGCCGTTCTGCTCGGACTCGGCGTCCGTCATCAGCGCGTGAGCCTTGTCCCGGACCCACTGCGTGCCACCGTGCCGCTGCAGATAGACGCCGCTGCCGCCGAAGACCACCACGCACACCGCCGCGAGCACCACGGCGCCGGCGGCGACAGTGGACCAGCGCGGCCAGCGCACCGACCGCTGCAGGATCGCCGCCGCGAGCTGCGTCCCCGCGGTCACGAGGAGAGCCGCCAGCGCCCAGCGCAAGAGAGTGTGCCCCTGCAGTGTGCGCAGCGCGTCGTCGGTCGTGGGTGCGAAGAGGGTACTGAGGCCGCGGAGCCGCCACAGCACCAGCCCCACAGGAGTCGCCACAGCGGCCAAGGTCACTATCCCACCCAGCCGGGTGGTCGTGAAGGCGAAGTAGAGGACGAACGCAAGCAAGAGAGCCAGCCAGCCGCCGCGTGAGAACGTGAAGAAGAAGGTGAAGCACATCGGCACCGCGGCTGTGGCAGCCAGCGTCCTAAGCCAGGATGGAGCGGTCCGGTCCCCCCCGACGGCGAGCGCCAGCAGCAGGCCCATCACCATCATGACGGCCAGCACGTTCCAGTACCCGACGGGGCTGTCGAGCCGGGCGTAGGTGTGTGCGTGGGTCACCACGTCCGGCAGCCCTTTGCCCAGGAAAGCGTAGACGCCCACGGCGGTCAGCACCGCCAGAGACCCGTAGGCGACGGCGCGCAACTGCAGGCCGCGGACCGACGTGAACCCGAGCACGGCGACCACGGCGAGATAGACCGCCGTCAGGTTGAAGGCGACCCACGTAAGGTCAGGGCCGAGCGACCACAGCACGGAGAGCCCGGACCACACGGTGAATGCGGTGAACGCCCCCAAGGCGGCGAGGAACAACATGGACGGCCGCGTGCTCCGCCGCAGGAACCAGACCCAGACGGCGGCAGCGACGAGCAGAGCCACGACGACGGGAGTGCTGCGGCCGATGATATAGCCACCGGAGAGGAACGAGAACATCCCCACGGCCGCCAAGACCAGCGCGAAGGGGACCGTGTTGCGGGCCCTGAACGTCTCTGTCACAAGGCGGGCCGTGTTTGCGGGGCTCTCCATCGACGGGATTATACTTTCGTCCCGGGTGCAGAGCGCGAACGCGTGCACCGACGGAACAAGCCTGCTGCATTCGGGGTATGGTCATCTACGCGGGCAAGTGGTACAAGTGACGGACGGGACATGAACCGGTTCACACCGGACAGAAGTAGTCGAGGGGGGGTGAGAAGATGAGGGTCAAGTTCATAGGAGCTCTGACCATCGCGCTCCTGCTCATCTTGGTGTTTGCAGTCGTCGCCTCGGCGGCGGTGCCGCAATCGGTCATCGACGCGATCATCAAGGACGCCCAGGACGGCACGATCGACGGCAACTGGACGGCCGCGCAGATCCGCGCCACGCTGGCCTATATCCAGGACAACCCGATCTACAAGCAGTACTCCGACATCGAGGGTGTCCTCGACGACTACTTGGCGAGCCTGCAGGCTCCAGGAGAACAGGGCGGTCAGCTCGCTTTCACCGGCGGCGAGATCTTCCTGGTCCTGGCCGCGGGCGCTGCGCTCATCGGCGGTGGACTCGTGCTCAGACGCGCGCAGACCTGACACAGACCATCCAGGATTCGGCCTCAACGGCGCCTCACCCTTCGGGGTGTGGCGCCGTTGTCGTCTGGAGGGATGGCTGCCGTTGTCGTCTGCGACACTCCGGCGGCGGCCGGAGAAGGCGCGGCGACGCAAGCCACTCCCTTGTCGGCGCCGGCGATGCCCGCGACCGTCAGTACTGCAGGACAAGGACGAGTCTGCGCGGGCTGTCGCCCGACCTGACGACACTTTGTGGCGACAGCCCCAGATCGCCGGCCAAGGCACTCGCAGCCACCCGTGAACCGGGGCGATAGCAGAGCAGCGGCCCGGGCGCCGGTGGCTGCCAACCCCCGTCCTGCAGCGTCAGGCGGGCCGCCGCAAAGCCCCACAGGCGCAACCGCGAGAGCACCCCCGCGACGGCCGGCTCGGACGCGCCCACTACACCGACCCCGGTGTGGCGCGCCTCGATGAAGGCAAAGCCGAGGGCGGTGGAGCGCAGGCGCGGAGCCAGCGTACCCGGCCAGCAAGCGCGGACCAGCGTCTGCGTGTTGTCCCGGGCCGCGGCGTCCAGACTCAGCGTGGCCACGTCCGCGGAGCGCGCCACGCTCTCCCCGGCGGGCTGTGTGCCCGGCAGCCATGAGACCGGGAGCCGCCCGGCGACGACCGCCGCCGTCGCCGGGTCGGTGCCGGAGGTCGTCGACGGCCAGGGCCCGGACGCAACGGCCTCTTGCCGGCGCTTACGCAGCATCGCGTACACCTTCTGGACCGCCGGCGACGCTTCGGCGGCCGGCGCGACCAGCACCGCGAGCGCGGGGCGCCGGTCGAGTTCGCGGGCGGCGCGGAACGCGAGCCGCGTGTCGGCGCCCCAGACGACGTTCACCTGCACGGGGGCGCCGGCCGATCTGGCGAGCGCGACGCGCACCTGCGCCGCGTAGCTCTCCGCCGCCTGGCGCGCGAAGGGCGCCACCACGAGCACGCGTGCCGCGCGCTTGCGCACGCTGATGAGGCGATCGCTCTCGGGCGGCACGATACCGGTGGCCAGCGACCGCCACAGCGGCTCGACGGCGCTGGCGTCTACCCGCCACACCTCCCCGTCGCGAGAGCGCTCCACGATGACCGGCGCTGCGCGCACCTCGACGCGGCTGCGGTCCACGTCGCGCAGCGCCTCACCCAGCGAAGTCACGCCCTGGAGCGTGAGATCGCTGCGCACGAAGCCGAACCCGAGCACGTAGTTCGCGAAGGCCACGACTCCAAGGTCCTGGAACTGCACCTGGGGCAGAGCCACGCGCAAGGTCTCGTACTGGGTCGGCCACGCGGAGCGCACACTCCCACGGCCACGCCATGCGGTTCGCGCGGCCCGATAGCGGCTGCGAGCGGCCTTCACGTCGTTCATGGGCACCATGGCCTGGACCGCCAGGTCCGTCGCCGCGCGGTCCAGGGCCACCCAGGCGTCCATGCTGACCCCCAACGCTCCCCCGAGCGCCTCCGCGGCGGTGCCGGGCCCGGCGCTGTCGGCGATGGCGGAGATAGGAGCGAAGCCGTCCGTGGGAGAGAACCCGGACACGGACGGCGCTACGACCACAGCCGTGAGCGCGTGCCTCTCGGCGTCCACGTGGAGCCACACGACGCCGGAGCACGTAGACGCCCGGCCGGCCATGACGAACACGGCGACATCGCTCGGAGCCGGCGCCTCCAGGTGCACGGGAGGCTCGTTGCCGACGACGCGCTGCCACGGGCCCGGCGTGGCCAGCAGGATGACGACACCCATGGCGAGCAAGCCGCCGAGCAGGAGGGCGGCCCACGGGTCGAGTCGCCGCATCGCTGCGCGCAGCCAGCTCACTTCACAGGCTTACACGAGGCCGCGAGGCCCAGGATCAGGTCGTTCGAAAGCTGGTTGTCCAGCGTGTTGATGACCCAGTACAGCGTACCGTGCTCCCGCCAGGCCACCAGGTGCAGGTGGTCGCCCTGGTAGAAGAGCATGAACTTGCGGCCCTTGACGGTCTGCGTGGAGTCCGGGTGCTGGACCGCCGGCGGATCCTTCCAGCGCATCGCCTGGATGCTCCAGTAGCCGTACTGCGGGGTCTCGACCACGGCGACCGAGGCGGCCGAGTGCTTGCCCTCGGTCGTCTCGATGGAGTAGTTGCGCCACTGGTCGTACGTGAAGCCGGACGACCACGCCGTCGGCGCCTCGAGCTTGAGCGGCGTCCTCGCGTCGTACTGTTTCCAGGTCGGCCAGTCGACCTTCTGGTTCTTCTCCAGCGTCTGCTGCTGCTGGACGACCTCCTGCGGCATATTGATAGTCCCGTTGAATGACGAGGTGACGAACACGGTGATGCCGTCGTCGACGGTGCCGGGCGCGCGCTTGACGATCTGCACGTTCGCCGGCGAGAGCATGGACTCGAGAGCGTTGGCGTACGACTCCAGCTCCTTGGGCGAGTAGATGGTGGTCACCTTGCCGGGGAACTCGTAGGCGTCGGCCTCGGCCACGGTCTTGTAACCCTGTACCGCAAGCTGCGAGGCGGCGCTCGTCGCGAGACCGTCGATGCCGCTGCCGTTGTACAGGTGCACAGTGAAGTCGCGCTTCTTGATCTTCTGGCCCTTCGTGGTGATGGGAGCGGCAGTCGGGTTGGTGAACTGGTGGACCACGTCGGCGATCTGGCCGTCGGTCGCGGTGACGTAGGAGATGCCGTCGATCATGGGCGTTTCGCCCTCGAGGTGCGCCTGGTAGACCTTGGACGTGTCGACCTGGAAGGCGAGCTCGACCAGCGGCTCGATCTTGCCGAGCGAGTTGAAGCTCGACTCGGTCTCCTTGGTGATCGCCTTGATGAGCTTGATCACCTTCTTCCAGTCGCCGCTCCAGCGGTCGGACTGGTGCTGCAACTCCCGGATGAACAACTGCTGGCGCTGCATGCGCGTGAAGTCGCCACGCTGGTCGTGGCGGTAGCGCACGTAGTTGAGCGCCTGTTTGCCGCGGACCAGCTGGTAGCCGGCCTCCAGATTGATGGACTTGTAGTCGGCGCTGGCCGGCACAAAGTACTTATGGTCGATGGGCAGATAAACGCCTCCGAGAAGGTTGACCACGTGCCAGAACCCGCCGAAGTTGACCTCGATCCAGCCGTTGATGGGCAGGCCGGTGAGCTGCTTGAACGTCCTGATGACGAGCTTCGGCCCGCCGTAGGAGTAGGCCTCGTTCATCTTGGCGTAACCGACGCCCTCTATGTTCACGCGCAGGTCGCGTGGCAGGGACAGCATGGAGATGCTCTTGGTCTCGGGGTCGAGCCGCATCAGCATCTGCGTGTCCGAGCGCCCGGGATCGCCGGGCGTGGTGGTCTTGTCTGAGCCGATGAGGAGGATGTTCATCGGCTTGTTGGGGATCGGGCGTGTGATCTCTTTGTTGGCGTCGTCGATCGCCTGCTGCTGATCGGACGTCTTGGCGGCGCTGCCGGTCTGGTCGCCGCCGACGCCGGCGACGAGGCCGTTGGCATAGCCGACGGCCAGCCCGGGCGTGGCGAGCACGAGAACGACCACGGCCACGCCGATCAGCTTGACGGCGAGGCGGCGACCGAAGGCGAGGTAGGCGGTGACGAGCGCGACCGCGAGGACGACGATGACGGGCGCGGCCAGCACCGCCCAGCCGGGTACCTTGCCCGAGATCTTGGCGATGTCCAGGGCCGCGCGTGAGTTGCTCACGGCATCGCGGCCGAAGAACCAGTACAGCAGTATCCCGACCGCCACGGCAGCGACGATGAGCGCCCAGACCCACCAGCCCGCGGGCGCCTTTGTGGCGCCGCGCCGTGAGTCGCCGTCGCGGCGCGGCAACGGCCCCGGCGTCGCGTCCGTCACCTCACGGACGTGCTTGTCTTCTCCGACTCTGTAGACTCTGTAGTCGCCCATGCTCCTCCGGCGCAGCGCGTCACGCGCTGCGCACGGCCTCGTCCTCGCATGACCGGAGAGACGTGTGCGCCGCCGGCTCGGTTCGAGGCTCGTCACCGGTGCGGACCACGTCGGCGCCGAGCCCGCGCAGCTTGCCGGTCAGGTCCTCGTACCCCCGGTCGATATGGTACACGCTGCGCACCTCCGTGACCCCGTCGGCGACCAGTCCGGCTGTGACCAGCGCCGCGCCGCCGCGCAGGTCCGGCGCCTCGACGACGGTGCCGCTGAGCGTGCGCGGTCCGGCGATGACCGCGTGGTGCCCGCTGGTCTCGATGCCGGCGCCGAGACGGTTGAGCTCGTCGACCACCACGAACCGGTTCTCGAACACGTTCTCGGTGATGATGGACGTACCTTCGGCGAGCGAGAGAAGCACCATGGTCTGAGCCTGCAGGTCGGTAGCGAACCCCGGATGCGGAAGCGTGGAGATGTCGACCGGATCCAGCGGGCGGTCGCGCTCCACCGTGATGCTGAAGTCACCCCCCTCGACCTGCACGCCCATGGCGCGCAGCTTGGTGAGGAAGAGCTCGAGGTGGGCCGGGTCCAGACCGACGGTAGTGACCCGGCCGCCGGTGGCGGCCCCCATGAGCAGGTAGGTGCCGGCCTCGATACGATCGGCGATGACGGCGTGGTCGACGCCGTGCAGCGGCCGTCCGCCGGCGATGTGGATGGTGCTGGTGCCGGCGCCCTCTATGGTCGCCCCCATGCCGCAGAGGAACTCGCAGAGGTCCATGATCTCCGGCTCTCGGGCGGCGTTCTCGATCACCGTCTCGCCCTCGGCGGCAGTGGCCGCCATCACGAGGTTCTCGGTGGCGCCCACGCTGGGGTAGTCGAGCGGGACCACGGCGCCCTTGAGGCCCTCTGTGTGCACGCGGATGAAGCCGTGGTCGATGTCGATGTGGGCGCCGAGCTTCTCCAGGCCGCGGATGTGGAAGTCGATCCTCCGCGGCCCGATGTTGCAGCCGCCCGGCATGGCGATGGTGGCCTCACCGAGGCGCGCCACCAGCGGGCCCATGACGATGATGCTGGCGCGCATGGTGCGGACGAGCTCGTAGGGCGCGCAGCCCGAGAGCGAGTCGCCGGCACGCACCTCCAGCCGGTCGCCCTCGCCGCTGACCTCCGCGCCCAGGGCGCGCAGCATCGTCACCATCGTGGTCACGTCGGTGATCCGCGGGATGCGGCGGATCACGCAGGGATCGGTGGTGAGCAGGCTGGCGGCAAGCAGCTTGAGGGCGGAGTTCTTGGCCCCGGAGAGGACCACCTCTCCTTGCAGCCGCCGGCCGCCGCGCACCTGCAGGCGCGCGTCGTGTTCGCTCGAGCCGTCCATCAGACGCCCAGTAGTATAGCCGTCCGCGACGGACGCAGCTTCAGTTGGCGCGTCTGGAGACGCTCAGCCGGTTCTCGGCGCGCTTCAGCGCCTGCTCGGCGCGGAAGTAGTCGACCTCCGCCTGCGCGCCCAGATCGCCGCTCTCCTTCATGCGGTCTTTGGCGCGATCGTGCGCCTCCTCCGCCCGGGCCACATCGATGGCGCCGGCGAGCTCGCCGTGGTCGACCACGACAAGGACTTTGTCGAAGAGCACCTGGGCGTACCCGATGCCGGTGGCGATGTAGTCCCACTCGTCCGTCACCCGCCGGATGCGCGTCTCGCCGATGGCGAGCAGCGTGACTACCGGCTGGTGCCTCGGCAAGACGCCGAGCTCGCCGTCGACGCCCGGCAGCACGACCATGGCGACGTCGGAGTTGTAGACCTCGCCGTCCGGCGTGACCACCTCGACGTGGAGTATGCGCTCGTCGCTCACGAGGCGCCCCTCACGCCTCGGCGCCGGCGAGCGTCTTGGCCTTCTCGGCGGCCTCCTCGATGCCGCCGACCATGAAGAACGCCTGCTCCGGCAGCTCGTCGCACTTGCCCTCGACGAGGTCCTTGAAGCCACGGATCGTGTCGGCCAGCTTGACGTACTTGCCCGGTGTGCCGGTGAACGCCTCGGCCACAGTGAACGGCTGACTCAGGAAGCGCTCGATCTTGCGCGCACGCTGGACGATCACCTTGTCCTCATCCGAGAGCTCGTCCATACCGAGGATGGCGATGATGTCCTGGAGCTCGCGGTAGCGCTGCAGGATCTCCTGCACCCTCATGGCGACATCGTAGTGCTCGTTGCCCACGGCGTCGCGCGTCAGGATGCGTGAGTTGGAGTCGAGCGGGTCGACGGCCGGGTAGATGCCCTTCTCCGAGATGGCGCGGGAGAGCGTGGTCGTGGCGTCGAGGTGCGCGAACGTGGCGGCCGGCGCCGGGTCGGTGAGGTCGTCGGCAGGGACGTAGATGGCCTGGACGGAGGTCACCGAACCGCGCTTGGTGGAGGTGATGCGCTCCTGAAGCTCGCCCATCTCGTTGGCCAGCGTGGGCTGGTAGCCCACGGCGCTCGGCATACGGCCGAGGAGCGCCGAGACCTCGGAGCCCGCCTGGACGAAGCGGAAGATGTTGTCGATGAAGAGGAGCACGTCCTGGCCGCCGGCTTCGCGGAAGTACTCCGCCACGGTGAGGCCGGCCAGGCCGACGCGCAGACGGGCGCCGGGCGGCTCGTTCATCTGGCCGAACACGAGCGCGGTCTTGTCGATGACGCCCGAGTCCTGCATCTCGGTCCACAGGTCGTTGCCCTCGCGCGTCCGCTCCCCCACGCCACAGAAGACGGAGTACCCGCCGTGCTGCGTCGCGATGTTGTTGATGAGCTCCTGGACGATGACCGTCTTGCCCACACCGGCGCCGCCGAAGAGGCCGATCTTGCCGCCCTTGACGTACGGCGCGAGGAGGTCGACGACCTTGATGCCGGTCTCGAACAGCTCGTCGGTGGGGTCCAGCTCCTCGAACGCCGGGGCCGGCCGGTGGATGGGCCAGTGCTCGCTGTCGGCGAGGGACGGGCCCTTGTCGATCGTGTTGCCGTTGACGTCGATGAGGCGGCCCAGGGTGGACTCGCCCACGGGCACCGTCATGGGGGCGCCGGTGTCGATGACCTCAGTGCCGCGCGCGAGGCCGTCGGTGGCGTCCATGGCCACGGCGCGGACCTTGTTGTCGCCGAGGTGCTGCTGCACCTCGCAGATCACCTCGTTGCCCTGCTCGCCGATGCGGACCTTGAGGGCGTTGTAGATGGCCGGGATCTCGTCGGGGAACCGGACGTCGATCACCGCCCCGATCACCTGGACGACTTCGCCTTTGTTCATCGCGTCAACTCCGCTCGCTTGAGTGTCTGGTAGGGGGGTAGCACGCCGTACCTGCGGCGGGCATCAGCCCAGCGCCTCGGCGCCGGCGACGACCTCGAGGATCTCCTGGGTGATGGCCGCCTGGCGGGCGCGGTTGAGCGCCAGCGTGAGGCTGTCGATCATCTCCTCGGCGGAATCGCTGGCGTTGCGCATGGCGCTCATGCGAGCGCCCTGCTCGCTGGCGCTCGACTCGAGGAGTGCACGGTACACGGCGATCTCGACGTAGGCGGGCAGCAGACCCTCGAGGATGTCCTCGGGCGCCGGCTCGTAGATGTACGAGACGGGCGGGTGCTCGCTGCCGTCGGTGACGGCCTCCTGAGGCACCGGCAGGATGACGTCGTCCATGAGCGTCTGCTCGATAGGCGATGTGAAGTGGTTGTAGACCAGCCGCACGCGGTCGACCTCGCCGCTCGTGAACATGCGGATGAGCTCTGCCGCGACCTCCTTGGCGTCGGTGTACTGCGGCCGGTCGCTGAGGCCCTGCCAGCTCTTCTCGAGGCGGCAGCCGCGGAACTTGAGCGATCCGATGCCTTTGCGACCGACGGCGAGCACGCGCGTATCGGCGCCCTGCTCGCGCAGGTCGCGCTCGAGGGCCAGCGCCTTGCGCACCACGTTGGCGTTGAAGGCGCCGGCGAGGCCGCGGTCGCCGGTCATCGCCACCACGGCGACCGTATGTACCTCGCGCTCCTGGAGCAGCGCGTACTGGTGCGCCTCTCCCGAGTAGGTCGCGAGGTCCTCCATCATCTCGATCATGTCGCGAGCGTAGGGGCGCAGCGACTGGATGCGCGCCTGGTTGCGGCGCAGCTTGGCCGCCGCGACCATCTCCATGGCCTTGGTGATCTTGCGCGTGCTCTGGACCGACGCGATGCGCCGGCGGATGTCGCGCAGCGTAGCCACGTCAGGCCTCCGCCTCCGTCGCCTTGGCCTTCTCGGCGTCCGCCTCGACGACCTTGGCATCGGCCTCCATCTCGGCGACTGCCGGACTCTCGGCGAGGTCGGCGGCGAACGAGTTGTGGTAGGCGGCGATGGCGTCCTTGAGCTTCGCCTCGGTCTCGTCGGTGAGCTCCAGCTTGTCGTGGATGTCGGCGAGCACGTCCGCGGCTTGACTGCGCAGGTAGTCGCGCAAGCCGTCCAGGAACGCGCCCACACGGGCCACCTCGAGATCGTCGAGGAAGCCGGCGTTGCCGGCGAAGATGACGGCGACCTGCTGCTCGACCGGCATGGGGTCGAACCGGGCCTGGTTGAGCACCTGGACCATGCGCTCACCCCGGGCGAGGGTCCGCTTGGTGATCTCATCGAGATCCGAACCGAACTGGGCGAACGCCTGGAGCTCGCGGTACTGGGCCAGGTCGAGCTTGAGACGGCCGGCGACCTGGCGCATGGCCTTGACCTGCGCCTTGCCGCCCACGCGGCTCACGGAGATGCCGACGTTGACGGCCGGGCGGATGCCGGAGAGGAACAGGTCGCTCGTCAGGAAGATCTGGCCGTCGGTGATGGAGATGACGTTGGTCGGGATGTAGGCGGACACGTCGCCCGCCTGCGTCTCGATGACGGGCAGCGCCGTGAGCGATCCTCCCCCGAGATCGTCGCTGAGCTTGACGGCCCGCTCGAGCAGGCGCGAGTGCAGGTAGAACACGTCGCCGGGGAACGCTTCGCGGCCCGGCGGGCGGCGCAGCAGCAGGGACATCTGCCGGTAGGCGTCGGCCTGCTTGGAGAGGTCGTCGTAGAAGCACACCGCGTGGCGGCCGCTGTAGAGGAAGTACTCGCCCAGCGCGCAGCCGGCGTACGGCGCAAGGTACTTGAGCGGCGCGGACGCCGAGGCCGTGGCGGCGACGACGATCGTGTAGTCCATCGCGCCGTACTCCTCGAGCTTCTGCACGACCTGCATGACGGTCGACGCCTTCTGGCCGATGGCCACGTAGACGCAGATCTCGCCCTGGCCCTTCTGGTTGATGATCGTGTCGACGATGATGGACGTCTTGCCGGTCTGGCGGTCGCCGATGATGAGCTCGCGCTGGCCGCGACCGATGGGGATCATGGAGTCGATGGCCTTGATGCCCGTCTGCAGCGGCGCCTTGACACCTTGACGCTCGACCACACCGGGGGCCTTGAACTCGACCGGACGGAACTGGTCGGTCTCGATGGGGCCCTTGTCGTCGAGCGGACGGCCGAGCGGATCGACGACGCGGCCGACCATGGCCTCGCCCACCGGCACCTGCAGCACGCGGCCGGTGCGCTTGACGAGGTCGCCCTCCTTGATGAGCGTGTCCTCGCCCAGAAGCACGGCGCCGACGTTGTCTTCTTCGAGGTTGAGCGCCAGCCCGATGACGTCGTGAGGGAGCTCGAGCATCTCCATGGCCACGCAATTGCGCAGGCCGTAGATGCGAGCGATCCCGTCGCCGACCTCGAGGACGGTGCCGACCTCTTCGACCTCGACCTCCGCCTGGTAGCCCTCGATCTGGGCCTTCAGGACGGAAGCGATCTCTTCGGGTCGCAACTTCACTGGACGTCACCTCTCACTTCTGCGGTAGCCAGCCGGCGGCGCAGCTGGCGGATCCGTGCTTTGACGCTGCCGTCGACCATGACGTCGCCGATGCGCAGGACGAGGCCGCCGAGGATGGAGGGATCGACCCGCCGGGCCATCTCGACCCGGCGCCCGGTGGCCTCCTGGACGCGGGCGGCGATCTTCTTCTCGGTCTCGGGCGAGAGTTCCGCGGCCGAGACGACCTCGACCTCGACGACGCCCTCCTCGACGATGGCGAGGGCGTCGTAGGCCGAGCACAGCTCGGGGACGGCCGCGAAGCGGCCGCGCTCAAGCATGAGCTGCAGCGTGCTGGCGAGCAGTCGCTGCCCGCCGCGGGTGACCTCGGCGAGCACACGGGTCTTGGCGTTCGTCTCGATCTGGGGGTCGGCCAGGACCTTGCGCAGCGGGGCGGACGCCGCGAGGGCGGCGACGAAGTCGCTCAGCTCGCGGCGCACCGGCACCACGACGCCGGTCTCCTTGGCCGCGTCGAACAGGGCCTGGGCGTAGACCCGAGCTACCTGTTCTTCGCTCAATTCGAGCCCTCCGCGCCGAGCTTCTCCACGTCGAGCTCGGCCAGCGCCTCGTCGATGAGCCGCTGCTGGTCGGCCGCGCCCAGGCTGCTCGCCGCGACCTTCTCGGTGGCGAGCGCCGTGAGCTCCGCGATCTGCCCCTTGATCTCGCGGAGCGCGGCGCGCGTGTCGCGCTCGATCTGCTCGTGCGCCTTCTCGAGGATGCGGTCGCTCTGCGTCTTGGCCTCGACGATGATCTCGGACTTGGCGTGCTCAGCGGTGGTGCGCGAACGCTCGAGGATCTCCTCGGACTCTCCGCGCACCTTGGCGAGCGTGGCCTTGTACTCCTCGAGCAGGCGCAACGCCTCGACGCGCGTCTCCTCGGCCACATCCATGCTCTCCTGGATGCCGTTACGCCGCTGGTCGATGATCTTCTGCAGCGGCCCGAACGCGTACTTCCAGAGGATGAACACGGAGATGCCGAACGTGATCAGCGTCCAGATCATCAGGCCCGGTTCGATGTTCAGCATGAGCTTCCTCTCCAGCCTGCCTCGCGACTGTCAGTCCGGCGGATCAGGCGACGAAGATGAGGATCAGGGCGACCACGAAGGCGTACAGTGCGACGGCCTCGGTCACGCCGATACCGATGAACATGTTGGTGCGCACGTCACCGGCCACCTCGGGCTGGCGGGCGATCGACTCGAGAGCCTTGCCGATCATGATGCCCAGGCCGACGCCCGGGCCGATGGCGCCGAGGCCCATCGAAAGGCCGGCGCCGAGCAACTTGCCGAGTTCCTTGGCGGCTGCAGCGTCCATGTGTTCGTCCTCCTACAGAAGTTGTCGAGTGGTGAGGGTCAGTGGTCCTGGTCGAGCGCGCCGCCGATGTAGACGGCGGAGAGAATGGCGAAGATGAAGGCCTGGATGAAGGCTACGAAGATCTCGAACATGTAGATGAGCACGGACGCGCCCTGCAGGGCGAGGCCGACGAGGTAGCTCTGGAAGATGAGCGCCATGGCGAAGAACACGGCGAAGATGGCGTGCCCGGCGACCATGTTGGCGAAGAGACGGACGGAGAGCGAGACGAGACGGAAGATCTCGCTCACCACGTGGATGAACCAGATCATCTGCTTGAGCACCGGCGGCGCGCCCGCGGGCGCCCAGGCGCGCATGTAGTGGATGGCGCCGTTCTTGCGAATACCGGCGTAGTGCGTGAACACGAACGTGAACAGCGCCAGCATCAGGGTGACGTTGAGGTTGGCCGTGGCGGCGTAGAAGGCGGGCTGGTGGTTCTCGCCGAACGGCAGCGGCAGGAGCCCGACGAGGTTGCTGACCAGGATGAAGACGAACACGCCGCCGATGAAGGGGAACCAGGTGGCCTTGCCGCTCTTCATCACCGAGCCGACGATGCCGTCGCGGGCGAGCTCGTAGATGACCTCCATGGAGTACTGGAAGCGGCCCGGCTGCACCTTGAGCGACCGCGCCACGATGATGGTGGCGACGAGGATCACGGCGACCGAGATCCACAGATAGGCCACGGCCTTGGTGATGGACAGGTCGAAGGGACCGATCGTCGGCAGCTTGATGAGGACCTCGCGCTGGAACTCGCTGGCGACCGCGAACTCCATCTTGCTGCCACCCGGGAGGACGGCGAGCAGGATGAGGAAGCCGAGGACGAGAAGACCGATGATCCAGCGCCAGGGATGTTTCACTGCAGCCTCGCTTGGCCCGCGGGCGGCGTGGCCTGCGGGTACGTGATGGGGCGGATGAGGTTGTAGAGGGTGAAGGCGGCGAGGAACGAGAGCGCCGCCGCCGCGACCGCGGGCCGGTCGAGCACGGCGATGACCACCAGCCCCGCGAGGACGACGCCGATTCGCAGGGCCATGCCGCTCAGCGCGAGACCTAGGGCGAGGTCCTTGCGGTCGCGGGCGCGCCGCCAGATGATCGCGTCGAGCGCCCAGTAGACGAGCCCGAGGCCGGCGCCGGCGGCGGCGGCCCACACGGGCTGGCCGACGAACGCCGCGACGGTCGCGCAGGCGAGAGTGGCGGCGACAAGCAGCAGCGGTGCTACGAACGGCCTGCGGATGAGACCCCTCCTGGACGCGTCATTTCGTCTCCAGATAGACGGCGTACAGCGCCAGACCGAAGCCGGCGAACACGCCGATGATCACGAAGAGGGGGAAGGTACCGAAGAGCCAGTCGACGCCTGCGCCGAAGCCAAGCCCAAGCGCCACACCCGCCAGCAGCAGGAAGGCGACGGACTCGGCAGACGCCGCCGAACGCGGCTGATCCTTCTTCCCATCTTCGGGGTTTTCTGGCGTCACACTCTACCTTAGGGTTCTGGGGCCTGCAAATGAAATCTCCATACCATTTTCACGCCTGAACGACTGGGCGCATACCCTCACGCGCGCCCATGCGCGTCGCCGCCCGCGCCCCCGGTCGGGTTGTTCCCCACGCCGGGGGAGAGCGGATCGGGAAGACCGCGGCGATGCGACCGGTAGCGGCTGAGCAGCCGCGCCATGTAGATGGTGGAAACGGCGGCGGTGACGCCGAACGCCACGATCGCCGGCCAGAACCGCTGCTGCAACGAGATCGCCAGTGCACTCAGGCAGGCACACCACAGATACAGCATGAGGACGCTCTTGCGCTGCGAGAATCCGTGCACGAGCACAAGGTCGTGATGCACGTGGTCCTGCCCGGCGGAGTAGAACGGCACACCGCGGCGCCAGCGGCGCCACACGATGAGGAACAGGTCGACGAACGGCACGCCCAGCACCAGCAGCGGCAGGACGAGAGCGATGGCCGCGGTACCCTTCATCACGCTCTGGACGCTGATGCAGGCGAGAACGAACCCCAGCAGCATGGACCCGGCGTCGCCCATGAAGATGGACGCCGGGTGGAAGTTGAAGCGCAGGAACGCGAAGGTGGCGCCCGCCAGCACGGCGGCGAGCACTCCCATGGCCGCAAACCCGGTCGCGAGAGAGATGATCGCGAACGTGAGTGCTGAGATGCCACAGACGCCGGCAGCCAGCCCGTCGAGCCCGTCGATGAAGTTGACCATGTTGATGATCATCGCCATCCAGAAGCCCGTGACCAGGATGGATGCCGCGAGCGGCAGGTGCACGGTGAGCTCGTTGGTGAAGGGCACCCCGATGCGCGTCATGCGGGTGTCGAAGTAGATGGCTACGCCGATCGCCAGCAACTGGCCGATGAACTTGACGATTGGCTCGAGCTCGTAGAGGTCGTCGAAGAGGCCGACGGCGACCACGATGGTGGCGCCGCCGATGATGCCCCACACCGGCCGGTCGACCTCCACGAGCAGCATCACCGGGATCATCCAGCCCAGGTACATGGCGAGGCCGCCGAGGAGCGGCGTAGCGAGCTCGTGCATGCGCCGGTCGTCGGTGGGCGTGTCCACGGCGCCGGTGCGGTGTGCCAGCCGTCCCATGAACGGAGTGAGCACGTACACGATGAACGCCGCGATGAAGAAGCCGAGGATCGCTGTGCGTAGCGGGCTCGAGAGACTCAGCGGCCCGTCGATGACAGGTCCTCCTTCACAAGTACTACCTCCGCCTCGGCCAGCAACTCGCGGGAGAGGTCGTCGGGGTAGCCCTCGAGGTAGTGGATCTCCCGCACCCCACAGTTGATGAGGATCTTGGCGCACAGGATGCAGGGGTGGTGCGTGCAGTACATTGTGGCGCCCTCGATGGCGACGCCGTGCACGGCGGCCTGGATGACGGCGTTCTGCTCCGCGTGGATGGCGCGGCAGAGCTCGTGACGCTCACCCGACGGGATGCCCAGTCGCTCACGCAGGCAGCCAGTCTCGAGACAGTGCGCCACGCCGCGCGGAGCGCCGTTGTAGCCGGTGGCGAGGAGGCGCTTGTCGCGCACCAGCACTGCGCCGACCCGGCGGCGCAGACACGTGGAGCGGGTGGCCGCCTGGAGAGCGAGCTGGAGGAAGTACTCGTCCCAGCTCGGACGACGCCAGGCGGCCGGCCCGGCGCCTTCTGCGGGTCCAAGCTTCACAGGAACTCGTAGAGCGGGAAGCGGTCGAGAAGGTCGAGGACCTCGTGGCGGATCTCGCGCAGCGCGGCGTCGTCGTCGCGGGCCGCGATGGCGCGCAGCATGAGCCCGCCGGTCTGACGCATCTCGGGCTCCATGAAGCCGCGGGTGGTCACCGCCGGCGAGCCGACACGCAGGCCGCTGGCCACATTGAACGAGGCCTCCTCGAACGGCACCACGTTGCGATTGGCCGTGATATTGACCTCTTCGAGCAACTCCTGGCACTCCAGCCCGCTGATGCCGGCGGGTCGCAGGTCGACGAGAGCGAGGTGAACGTCGGTGCCGCCGGAGACCAGTCGCAGGCCGCCCTCGGCCAGCGTGTCCGCCAGCACCGCGCAGTTCTTGACGATCTGCCTCTGTAGCCTGTGGAACTGGTCGCTCTGGGCGATGCGCAGGCACACGGCTTTGGCGGCGATGACGTGCATGAGGGGCCCGCCCTGCATGCCGGGGAACACGGCGCGGTCGATGGCCTCGGCGTACTCCTTGCGGCACATGATGATGCCGGCGCGCGGGCCGGTGAGCGTCTTGTGCGTGGTGCTCGTGACGACGTCGCAGTACGGCACCGGGTTGGGATGCACCCCCGCGGCGATGAGGCCGGCGACGTGCGCGATGTCGGCCATGAGCATGGCCCCGCACTCGTCGGCGATGTCACGGAAAGCGGCAAAGTCGATGGTGCGCGGATACGAGCTGTAGCCGCAGATGATGAGCTTGGGCTTGTGCTCGAGCGCGAGCGCGCGCACCTCGTCGTAGTCGACGATCTCCGTGTCGGGGCGCACGTGGTACGGGATCACGTTGTAGGTGCGCCCCGAGTAGTTGATGCCCATGCCATGCGTGAGGTGCCCGCCGTGAGCAAGTGCCATCGCCAGCAGGGTGTCGCCCGGCTCGAGCAGAGCGAAGAGCGCCGCAAGATTGGCCGACGAGCCGGAGTGCGGCTGTACGTTGGCGTGCTCGGCGCCGAAGACCTCCTTGCAGCGGTCGATGGCGAGCTGCTCGACCTGGTCGACCACGCCGCAGCCCCCGTAGTACCGGTGCCCGGGCGTACCCTCGGCGTACTTGTTGGTGAGCACCGAGCCGGTCGCCTCGAGGACGGACCGGCTGGCGAAGTTCTCGCTGGCGATGAGCTCGAGCGTCTCCTGCTGACGGATGAGCTCGCTGCGCAGCAGCTCGTTGAGCTCAGGGTCGAGGTGATAGAGCGGCTCGCGCCGCCACTCGCGGCCGACGGGGCTCAAGCAGGGTCCTCCTCGTCGAGAAGGGCGACGCGCTGCTCGTGACGTCCGCCCTCGAACGGCGTCTCCAGCCAGACCTCGGTGATGGCCCAGGCCTCGTCCTCGCTCAGGAGCCGCCCGCCGAGGCACAGCACGTTGCAGTCGTTGTGACGGCGGGTGATCTCCGCGTGGTAGGGCGTGAAGCAGTCGGCGCCGCGCACGCCCTTGTGGCGATTGGCTGCCATACAGATGCCGATACCGGTGCCGCAGACGAGCACGCCGCGCTCGGCCTCTCCCGAGGCCACCAGCTCGGCGACCTTGTGGCCGTACGCCGGATAGTCCACCGAGACCTCTTCGGAGTCGGTACCCACGTCGACGACCTCGTGCCCCAGAGAACGCAGACGGCGCACGACGGCCTGCTTGAGTGCGAACCCACCGTGGTCGGCTCCGGCGGCGATCTTCATGCTGGACTCCTCCTGATCACGAGAGCGTTGTGAGTCCTGACGGCCCCGGCGAAGGACGCGCTGACGATCGTCCTCAGCTGGGCCCCCGGGCTCGGCTGCAGGGAGCCGATTGTATCAGTCCGTGCGCCGCGGGGGCTTCGTGCCGGCGCCCGCTCAATAGGGCTTCGCCGATTAGTCCGTGCGCCGCGGGGGCTTCGTGCCGGCGCCCGCTCAATAGGGCTTCGCCGATTAGTCCGTGCGCCGCGGGGGCTTCGTGCCGGCGCCCGCTCAATAGGGCTTCGCCGATTAGTCCGTGCGCCGCGGGGGCCTTCGTGCCGGCGCCCGCTCACCCCTGTCCCCTTGCGTCAATCCGGGAGGGAGAGCTCGCCTTTGAGGATGGGCTGGACCTGACCGCCGACACGGACGTCGGTGATGTCGTCGGCGGTCCCGGACACCGCCACCCTGAGGAAGCTCGGGCGTCCGATCTGCTGTCCCTGGAGCACGACGCGCTCCTCCTCGAGCGGCAGCACGCCCTCGCGAGCCATGTAGGCGGCGAGCGGCCCGGCAGCGCTGCCGGTGGCCGGGTCCTCCTGGATGCCGGCGAAGGGGAACAGACCGCGCGCCTCCACCCACGGGTCGTCCTGGCCGGTGAAGGCACAGGGGTAGATCTCCGCGTGCCGGCGCTCGAAATCACCGGCGAGCTCGAGATCCAGAGAGACTCGCGCGAGCGCCCGCTGCGAGACGAGCGGGATGATGGTGTAACAGAGGCCGGTGTCGACGGGCACCGGATCGAACTCCGGGTGCAGGTCCTCGAGGTCGAGGCCGAGCACAGCGGCGACCGAGCCGCGCGGCGCCGGGGCGTGGAACACGGGCGGCCGCTGGTGGACGGTGGCCGAGACGGGTTCGCCGCCGCGCACCGCGACCTCGACGGTGACCAGGCCGACGCCGAGCTCGAGAACGACCCGGGTCACCGGCTCGTACACGTCCACCAGCCGCAGGCGCACGAGCTCACAGGCGGTGCCGACGCTCGGGTGCCCGGCGAACGGCAGCTCGACGGCCGGCGTGAAGATGCGCACCCGGGCGTCGCCGTCGCCCTCAGGCGGCAGCACGAAGGTGGTCTCCGAGAGGTTCATCTCGCTGGCGATGGCCTGCATCTGCACGGCGGTGAGGTCCTCGCCCTCCGGGAACACCGCCAGCGGGTTGCCCGCGAACGGGCGGTCGGTGAACACATCCACCTGGACGAACGGCAGCTTCCTCATGGTGCGGGCTCCTCCCCGTCGCCGAGCAGTGCGGCGACCCCCTTCTGGTCCACGGACCCTGTGCGCAGGATATGCCACTCGCCCTCGGAGGCGTACACGCTCAGGTCGACGATGGTCGACGCCTCGCCGCCGACGGCCCCGGCGTCAAGGACGAGGTCGCAGGCGGCCAGCAGGCCGCCGTCCACCTCGTCCACGGACCGAGGCGCCTCTCCCCCGCTCGGGTTGGCGCTCGAGGCGAGCAGTGGGAACGGCAGCTCGCCGAGGACACGCGCGGCAACCGGCCACGCGGGCACGCGCACGCCCAGCGTCGGTACCCGGCGCGTCTTGACGCCCCACATGCCCTGCGAGCGATGAGGCACCTCGCCGGCCGGCGGGAACGCCAGGCCCGGCGGGTACGGCAGCAGCAGGGTAAACGGCCCCGGAAGCAGGCGGCGCACGGCGTCGCCAAGCAAGGGTCCCAGCGCGAGCGAAGTCTCGAGAAGATCCAGCGAAGGGTAGACGACCTGGAGCGGCTTGCCTTCGTCGCGCTGCTTGGCGGCCACCATCGCCGTGCGGACGGCCGGCGTGACGAGACCGCCGACGCCGTACACGGTGTCGGTCGGGAAGCACACGAGCCGGGAGGCGGCAAGCAGGCCCGAGAGCCGCCGCGCGTCGGGGGCGCCGGGGGCGGTGAGATCGATACGGCGGTCGCTCACGAGGCGCCGGCGCCGGCCGAAGGCGCGCGGGCGGCGCCCCGCGCCGGCGTCACCGGACGCACGGGCACCCCGCGCGCGGCGAGGAACTCCTTGGCCTGTGCGATCGTGTAGGTGCCGTAGTGGAAGATGCTCGCCGCGAGCACGGCGTCGGCCTCGCCTTCCACGAGCCCGTCGGCGAGGTGCTCGAGCGTGCCGACCCCACCGGAGGCGATGACCGGCACGTCCACCGCGCGGGCGACCGCGCGCGTGAGCTCCAGGTCGTAGCCGTCGAGCGTGCCGTCCCGGTCCATGCTGGTGAGCATGAACTCGCCGGCGCCCAACTCGGCTGCGCGCACCGCCCACTCGATCGCGTCGATGCCGGTGGGCGTGCGCCCACCGTGGACGTAGACCTCCCAGCGCGGCGGGCGTCCCTGTTCCCCACCGCCGGGGACGCGGCGCGCGTCGACGGCGACCACGATGCACTGCGCGCCGAACCGCTCCGAGCAGCGGCGCACGAGGTCCGGGTCCTGCACGGCGGCGGTGTTCATGGTGACCTTGTCGGCGCCGGCTGCGAGGATGGCCCTGACGTCGTCCACGCTCGACAGGCCGCCGCCGATGGTGAATGGGATGAAGACCTGCTCGGCGCAGCGCGCCGCGAGGTCGATGATGATGTCGCGACGCTCGTGCGAGGCAGTGATGTCGAGGAAGATGAGCTCGTCCGCGCCCTCGGCGTCGTAGCGCGCGGCCAGCTCCACCGGGTCGCCGGCGTCACGGATGCTGACGAAGTTGACGCCCTTGACCACCCGGCCGTCGCGGACGTCCAGGCAGGGAATGATGCGCTTGCGGTGCACGGCTGGACGCTCAGCCGGCGAAGAGCGCCATCGCCTCGCGCAGCGTGAACGCCTTCTCGTAGAGGGCGCGGCCGACGATCACGCCGACGACCTTGTCGGCGTTCAGTCTCTTGAGCCGGCGCAGGTCGTCCAGCAGCGCGATGCCGCCGGAGAGGATGATCTCCAGCTCCGAGACCTCGGCGAGGTCGGCGAGGCCCGGGAGGTTGGGGCCGCCGAGCATGCCGTCACGGGCCGTGTCCGTGTACACCACGCGCGTCACGCCGTGCTCCTTGAGGACCTTGGCCATGCGTATAGCGCTCATCTGCGAACGCTGCTGCCAGCCGTGGGTGGAGACCATGCCGTCGGTGCAGTCGAGCCCGACCACGAGGCGGTCGCCGAGCCAGTTGACGGCGTCGTCGAGGAGGTCCAGCGCGGTGACGGCCGCTGTGCCCATGACGACCCAGTGCACGCCGATGCCGGCCATGAACGCCAGCGACCTGGGCGTGCGGATGCCGCCGCCGTACTGCACGGGGATGTCGAGAGCCTTGACGATGTCCTCGACGATCTTGAAGTTGGTGAGGTCGCCGGTACGGGCGGCGTCCAGGTCGATGACGTGAAGCGCTTCGGCTCCCTGGCTCTGCCAGTACCGCGCCAGTTCCACAGGGTCGTCGCTGAACACGGTGACGTCGTCGAAGTCGCCGCGCCGCAGACGCACTGCCTTTCCTGCCTGGATGTCGACGGCGGGGAACACGATCATGAGGGGCCGGCCTCCCGGTGGACGGTGGCGACGAACCCGGCCAGGAGGGCCAAGCCGACGCTCGAGCTCTTCTCAGGATGAAACTGTACTGCCCATACGTTGTCGCGCGCCACTGCGGCGACCACAGGGCCACCGTAGTCCGTGGTCGCAGCGACGACCGAGGGGTCCGCCGGGACGGCGGCGTACGAGTGGACGAAGTAGACGATGGCCGGGGCCGGCAGCCCGCGGGCCATGCCCGTGCCGGCCGGCCCCCACTCCAGGTCGTTCCAGCCGATGTGCGGCACCTTGAGGCCGGTCTCAAGGCGCTCAACGCTGCCGGGGAGCACTCCGAGGCCCGGCCACCGGCCACCCTCGCCGCTGCTCTCGAAGAGTAACTGCAGGCCAAGACACACGCCCAGGAACGGTGCGCCGGCCGCGATGCGCTCGAGGACGGCGGCACCAAGGCCGGTCTGCTGTAGGCGTGCGGCCGCGTCGCGGAAGGCGCCTACGCCCGGGAGCACCACTGCGCCGGCGCCGCGCACTTCGGCCGCGCTCTGCGTCACGCGCACGTCGGCGCCGCTGCGCGCCAGCGCCTTCGCGACGCTGGCGAGGTTGCCCATGCCGTAGTCGACGACCGCGACGCGCGGCCGGGCGCCACTGGAAGCAGGCACACTCACGACGGCGTTACAGCGTGCCCTTGGTGGAGGGCACCTCGTCGTCCCGCCCGTGCAGCCCGCACGCCTGCGCCAGCGCGCGGGCGAACGCCTTGAACACGGCCTCGACGATGTGGTGCGCGTCGCTCCCGGCGAGCAGGCGCACGTGCAGCGTCATGCCGCTCACCGTCGCCAGCGAGCGCAGGAAGTGCGGGGTGAGGCCGGCGTCGAACTCGCCGATGCGCACGCCCGAGAGCTGCAGGTCGTGGACGAAGTAGGGCCGCCCAGAGAGGTCGAGCGCGACCAGGGCGAGAGCCTCGTCCATCGGCAGCAGGAACGAACCGTAGCGGCGGATCCCGCGCTTGTCGCCCAGGGCCTCCCGCAGCGCCTGCCCCAGAGCGAGGCCGATGTCCTCCACGGTGTGGTGCCCGTCGACGTGCAGATCGCCGCCGGCGCGCACGGCGAGATCGAAGCGGCCGTGGTGAGCGAACAGCTGCAGCATATGGTCGAGGAACCCGATGCCGGTGGCGACGTCGGCCTCGCCCGTACCGTCGAGATTCAGGGAGAGGGAGATGTCCGTCTCGGTGGTGGTGCGCTGGACCTCGGCGCGGCGCTCGCTCATGGACGACTCCTCACTGGGCGCGGAGGCGAGCCGAGAGCGCGTGCGCTCGCAAGCCCTCCTCGTCGGCGATGGTGGCCACCGTCAGCGCCAGCGCGGCGGCGGCGGAGGCGTCGAGTTCTACCACAGCCACCCGCTTGCGGAAAGCATCGGCGGAGAGCCCCTGGCCGAAGCGGGCGGAACCGCCGGTGGGCAGCACGTGGTTGGTGCCGGCGGCGTAGTCGGCGAAGGCGGTCGCGGCGTGCCGGCCGACGAAGACGGCGCCGGCGTTGCGCACGCCGGCGAGCAGCTCGCGGGCCTGCGCGCAGTGCAACTCGAGGTGCTCGGGCGCGAACGCGTTGCTGAGCGCGAGCGCCGCGTCCCGATCCGGGCAGGCGACGATGACGATGTTACCCGTGGCGATGCCGAACTCGGCCGAGAGCCGCTCGACGGCCGCGGTGACGGGGCCGGTGAGCGTGCCCCCGATGTCGGCGAGACAGGCCATCGCGCCCGAGCCGTGCTCGGCCTGGGCGAGCAGATCGGCGGCCAGCCACTCCGGCTCACCGGCGGCGTCGGCGATGATGAGGACCTCGCTCGGGCCTGCGAGGCTGTCGATGCCCACCTCGCCGACGAGCAGCCGTTTGGCCTCGGTGACGTAGGCGTTGCCGGGGCCGACGATGATGTCGCAGCGCGGCACGCGGGCCGTCCCCAGCGCCATGGCGGCCACGGCCTGGGCGCCGCCGATCGGATACAGGCGCTCGACGCCGAGCAGAGCGCAGGCGGCGGCCACACCCGCGGCCGCGCCGCCGCCCGGCCGGGGCGGCGAGCACACGACGACGCGTTCCACGCCGGCCACCTGAGCCGGGATGGCCGTCATCAGCACCGAGGACGGGTAGTCGGCCAGGCCGCCCGGGACGTAGAGCCCGGCGGCCGCCAGCGGCACCACTTGCTGGCCGACGACCTGGCCTTGCGCCAGGGTCTTGCGCCACGGCGCGACCGCCTCGCGCTCGTGGTAAGCGCGGATGTTCACGGCAGCCGTCTGGAGCGACTCGCGAAGCGCCGGCGAGAGGCCCTCGAGCGCCGCCTGCATCTTCGCCGCGGGCACGGCGTAGTCATCGGGCAGTTCGACTCGGTCCAGCCTCGCCGTGTGCGCCCGCACCGCGTCGTCGCCGTTGGCGCGCACGTCGGCGACGATGGCCTCGACGGCCGCCCGCACTTGGGCAGGGGCCGGGGCGAGAGCGCGCAGCTGCGCCACCGTGGCGCCGACGTCGTCGTTCCAGGGCAGCTGTCTCATGGATCCTCCAGGGCGGTCCGCAGGCTTTCGACGAGAGTGGCGAACTCGGTGCGGAGCAGCGCGCGCGAGGCGCGCGAGGCGACCAGGTGGGCGCTGCAGGCGCTGATCGCCGTGCGCAGTTCGAGCGCCGGTGCTCCGGGCCGCCCGGCACGCACGCGCCTCGCGAGCTCGATGACGCCGTCGGCCAAGCCCAGGGACGCCGCCAGCAGCGGCTCGTCGGCGACGATGATCTCCGGCTGCTCGCCGGTAGCGGCGAAGTGACGCCGCGCCGTCTCGGGGTAGCGGGTCGCCACGCGCAGACGCCTGTCCGGGCGCGTGGCCGCGGGCGTCACCGCGAGTACCAGCTCGTCGGCGCAGCGGCGCAGGTCGAGCAGGTCGACGACGCCCAGACGGCCCTCGAGAAGCCGGTCGCTGCCTACCACGCCGGCGTCGAGCGCGCCGCGGTAGCAGGCGCGCAGCACGTCGGCGGCGGAGCCGAGGAACCAGGTGGCTCCGGCGCCTGTGATGAGCGCCGGCGGGACCTCCTCGCGCAGCGAGGCGGCCGGCAGGCCGGCCGCCTCGAGCAGGGCGAGGAGCTCGGCCGGCGGCGTCCCGGCCTCGCAGGCGAGGCCGATCCTCATCCGGGCCTCAGGGCCTCGGCGATGTCGGCCGCACCGCCACTGATCTCGCGTCCGCCGGCGAGCCGGAGCGCGTACCCGCCGCCGCGCCGCACCAGCAGCGGCGGCTCGACCCCGGCGGCGTCCTCGGGGAGAGCCGCGACGGCCAGCCCGGCCCGGCGCAGCTCCGCCGCCCGCGCCGGCGCCTCGAGGCCGCCTATGAAGGGCACCGCGAGCGGCGCGCGCGCGAACTCCACGCCGGCCTCGTCGAGAGCGTCGGCGGCGCGGTCGACCGCGACTGCGAAGCCGACGCCGGGGATGTCCCACTCGAAGCGCGCGAGCAGCCCGTCGTAGCGGCCGCCGGTGGCCAGCGGCAGCCCGACGCCGGGCGCGTAGGCCTCCACGATCAGGCCGGAGTAGTAGGTGAGGTCCTGGACGAGCCCGAAGTCGAACGCCAGGTGGTCGCCGAACCCCGCGTCCTCCACGAGGTCGCGGACGCGCGCCAGGCGCGCCACCGCGGCCTCCATGACCGCGTTGCGCGCGAGCTTGCGCGCCTGCCCCAGGATCTCCTCCCCGCCGCTGAGTTCGAGGATGCGCCACAGCGCGGTGAGCGCTCCCGCGTCGACGTCGGCGTTGCCGGCGACACTCTCGACCAGCGGGTAGTCACGGTCGGCCAGCGCCTCGGTGAACGTCTCGCGGTCGTCGGCCGGCAGGCCCATCGAGCCGATGAGCGCCTCCTGGTAGGCGGCCGAGCCGAGCGTGACGGTGAACTCGCGCAGGCCGAGCCCCGCGAGCGCGTCGCACAGGAGGACGACGCACTCGGCGTCGGCCTCGGCCGAGTCCAGTCCGAGCAGCTCCACGCCGGCCTGCTGGAACTCGCCGTCCTGGCCCCGCTGCGGCGCCCAGGGGCGGATGCTCGGGGCCACGTAGCTGAAGCGCAGCGGCAGCGGGTCGTCGTCGCAGCGGTCGGCGGCCATGCGCGCCACCGGCACCGTCATGTCGTTGCGCACCATGAGCTCGTGACCTTGCTCGTCGTGCAGGCGGTAGCCCGCCGCGAGCGTATCGTCTTCGGCGGCCTCGAGCGTGTCGGCGAACTCCAGCCAGGGCGTGCGCACTTCGCCGTAGCCGTACGCGGCGAATCGCGCGCGCAGCCTGTCCTCGACCGCCCGCAGCCGCTGCGACTCGGGCGGGAGCACGTCACGCATGCCCTCAGGGATCATCCGGCGTCCTCCTCCGCTCCGGCCGGCCTCAGCCGACCCCGATACAGCCCTCGCCAAGCAGAGCCTTGAGCTCCGCGTACAGCCCGGCGACGGGGTCCACACGGAGCCCTTCGCCCACGCGCAGCCGGGCGCGCTGCTCGCCGCGCACCATCTGCAGCACCACCGGCACGTGGCCGGGGAAGTCGGCCAGCACGCGGCGCAGGTCGTCGATGACCTCCGGGCGCACGCAGCCGGCGTCGAGGACCACCTCCAGCGGGTGATACTCGCTCACACCGTTGAACTTGACGACCTCGATCGCGCCGAGCACGCTGTCGCCCTCGGCGCGTTTCTCGATGCGCCCTTTGATCTTGACGATCGCGTCCTCGACGAGCAGGTCGCGGTACGTCTCGTACACCTTGGGCCAGGCGCGGCACTCGATGCCGCCGTCCACGTCTTCCAGGCGGAACAGGAGCCACACACCGCCGTTCTTGCTCACCCGCTTCTGTGGGCTGGTGACGATACCGCCGGTCCAGGTGATGGCGCCGTCGCCGGCGCCGTCGAGGCGCGCCACGGGCACCTCGACCTCGTCGAGCAGCTGGTCGCGCAGGCCCTGCAGCGGGTGGGCCGAGACGTACAGCCCGAGAGCCTCCTTCTCGGCCTTGAGCAGGGTGGCCTGGTCGTACTCGGACTGCGGCACCGTGGGACGCGGGTGGCCGCTGTCCTCGGCCGCGATCGCGCCGAACAGGTCGCCCTGGCCGTTCGCCGCGTCCTTGCGCTTGCGCTCCCCGTCGGACATCGCCAGCGGGAGCGCCTCGAGCATGCCCCGCCGCGGGTCGCCGGTGCTGTCGAACGCGCCGCTGCGGATGAGCGCCTCGAGCACGCGCTTGTTGGCCATCTGCGAGTCGACGCGGGCGCAGAAGTCGAAGACCGACTCGAAGGGCCCGCCGGTCTCGCGGCGCCCTGATGATGGCCTCGATGGCGCCGACGCCGACGCCCTTCACGGCGTTCATGCCGAAACGGATCTTGCCCTCGACCACGGTGAACTCGACGTCGCTGGTGTTGACGTCCGGCGGCAGGATCTCGATACCCATCTCGTGGCACTGGTTGACGTAGAACGGCACCTTGTCCTTGGTGTTCATGACGCTCGACACCAGGGCGGCCATGTACTCGACCGGGTAGTTGGCCTTCAGCCAGGCGGTGCGGTAGCTGATCATGGCGTAGCAGGCGGCGTGGCTCTTGTTGAACGAGTAGTCGCCGGTGGCCTCGAAGCTGGCCCACATCTTGTTGGCCACCGCCGGCGGCACGTCCTTCTCGGCGAGACCCTGCATGAGGGGCTCCTTGAGGGTGGCCATCAGCTTGTGGTTCTTCTTGCTGATGGCCTTGCGCAGGTCGTCCGCCTGGGCCGGGCTGAAGCCGCCGACCCGGCGGGCGATGGCCATGTACTGCTCCTGGTAGATGGTCACGCCGTGCGTGGGCTCCAGGATCGGCCGCAGCGCCTCGTGGTCGTAGACCACGGCCGCAGGGTCCTTCTTGTTACGCGCGTAGGTAGGGATGAACTGCATGGGCCCCGGCCGGTAGAGCGCCACGATGGCGATGAGGTCCTCGAACTCCGTGGGGCCGATCTCGCGCAGCGCCTCCTTCATGCCTGGGCTCTCGAACTGGAACACGCCTGTGGAGTCGCCGCGGGCGAGCATCGCGTAAGTCTCCTGGTCGTCCAGCGGCAACTGGTCGATCTCGATGCACACGCCGCTGGTCTTCTCGATGATCTGCAGCGCCTTCTCGATGACGTCGAGGTTGCGCAGACCGAGGAAGTCCATCTTGAGCAGACCGAGCCTTGAGACGTCGTTCATGTCGAACTGCGTGACGAGCTCGGCCTCGCCCTTCTGCTGCAGCGGCAGGTACTCGGTGAGCGGCTTGTCGCTGATGACCACGGCGGCAGCGTGGATGGAGTCGTTGCGGATGAGGCCCTCGAGGCTGCGCGCGAGGTCGACGACCTCCTTGACCTCCTCGTCTGAGTCGTAGGCCTGTTTGAGCTCGCCGTTCTGCTTCATCGCGTCGTCGAACGTCGCCGGCGGCGCCTGCTCGGGGATCATCTTGGCGATCTTGTCGCCGATCGCGTAGGGCTTGCCCATGACGCGCGCGGCGTCGCGCACGGCCGCGCGCGCGGCCATGGTGCCGAAGGTGATGATCTGCGCCACACGGTCGCGGCCGTACTTCTGCGCGACGTACTCGATGACTTCTGCGCGGTGCTCCACGCTGAAGTCCATGTCGATGTCGGGCATGCTCTTGCGCCCCGGGTTGAGGAACCGCTCGAACAGCAGGTCGTACTTGAGCGGGTCGATGTCGGTGATGCCCAGGGCGTAGCTGACGATGGACCCGGCGGCGGAACCACGGCCGGGTCCCACGGCGATGCCGTTGTCCTTAGCGTACTTGACGTAGTCCCAGACGATGAGGAAGTAGGCGTCGAACCCCATCTCGCCGATGACGCCGAGCTCGAAGGCCAGTCGCTCCAGCACCTCCTGGCCGGGGTCGCTGCCGTACCGGCGGGCGATGCCCTGCTCGCACAGCTCCCGCAGGTAGGAGGCCTCCGTGAAGCCTGCCGGCACCGGGTATGTGGGCAGCTTGTAGTCGCCGAAGTCCAGCTCGACGTTACAGCGCTCGGCGATCTCGAGGGTGCTGGCGGTCGCGCCGGGATAGGCCTGGAACCGCTCCTCCATCTCCTCACCCGACTTGAGGTAGAACTCGTCGCTGCCGTACTTCATGCGCTTCTCGTCGGTGAGGCAGCTCTGCGTCTGGATGCACAGCAGCGCGTCGTGCGCGTAGGCGTCCTCGTGGCGCAGGTAGTGGACGTCGTTGGTGGCCACGGTCTTGAGACCGGCCTTCTCGGCGAGCCGCGCGAGCTTCGGCAGCAGCTCGCGCTGCTCGGGCAGGCCGGCGTCCTGAAGCTCGACGTACACGTTCTCGGGGCCGAGCAGCTCGGCGAGACGGGTGACCTCGGCCAGAGCGGCGGCGTCGTCGCCGTCGCGCAGCAGCATAGCCGCCTTGCCGCTCATGCAGCCGGTGAGCGCGATGAGACCTTCGTGGTGCTGGCCGAGCAGCTCCCAGTCGGCACGCGGCTTGTAGTAGTAGCCCTCGAGGTACGCGGTCGTGGAGAGCTTGACGAGGTTGCGATAGCCGGCCTCGTCGCGCGCCAGCAGCGTGAGGTGCGCGTTGCGCTCCTTGACGCCGGCGCGGCTGTGGCGGTCGGTGGCCACGTAGAGCTCGAGGCCGATGATCGGCTTGATGCCCTCCTCCCGGGCGGCACTGTAGAACTTGACGGTGCCGCCCAGCGTGCCGTGGTCGGTGAGTGCCACGGCCGGCATGCCCAGTTCCTTGGCCCGTTTCACCAGCTCCTTGACACGGCAGGCGCCGTCGAGGAGCGAGTACTCACTGTGAACGTGCAGGTGGACGAATTCGGAGGTCATGGATGGGCCGGATTCTAGCATGGAGAGGGGCCCGGACTGCCGCACGATATACCCTTCGGGGTATACTTCGGTGGCAACCGAGGCTGAGCCCGCAGGCGGGCGCCGACCAGGGAGGATGCCGTGTCGATGTGCTGGGTACAGGCGGGGGTCTGTGGCGAAGAGACGTCCGTCGAGGCGTCCAAGACGGGGCCGTCACAGATAGCGTTGTCGTTCACCACGACGTGCGAGCACATCACGGCGCTGGCCGAGGAGTTGACCGCGGTCGACGCCGGCGTGGAGCTGTCCCGCCCGATGAACGAGACCATGACGTACGCGCTCGCCGCGAAGCACTGCTGCCGCGCCAGCTGCGTGGTCCCGGCGGCGGTCCTCAAGAGCGTGGAGGCCACCGCGGGAGTCTTCCTGCCTGCCTCCTGCTCCATCGAGTTCATCGACGGCGCGCTCTGACGGCTCGCCGGGCGGCGAGCCGCCTCTTCATGCGAAGGCGGCCGGAGGCATAGCGTCCGCCGGCCGCCGGCCCTGCCTTCTTGCGCCGGGCGCCTGGTAGCAGCGCTTGGGCGACTCGATGCGGCGCCGTGTGTGCTTCAGGTCCCGGACCCGCGCAGCAGGCCGAACTCGATGGAGTCCACGAGCGCCTGCCAGCTTGCCTCGATGATGTTCTCGCTCACGCCGATGCTGCCCCAGCTGTCCTCGCCGTCGCTGGCGTCGAGGAGCACGCGGGTGACGGCGCCGGTGCCCTTGGTCTCGTCGAGGATGCGCACCTTGTAGTTGACCAGCTCGATGTCGGCGAGGTGCGGGTATTTGCTCACGATCGCCTGGCGCAGAGCCGAGTCGAGCGCGTTCACAGGGCCGTTGCCCTCCGCGGTGCTGATGATGCGCTCGTCGCCGACGTGGATCTTGAGGGTGGCCTCGACGACGGTGTGGCCGTCCTCGCGCTGCTCGACGATGACACGGAAGCTCTCGAGGCGGAAGAAGGGATCGTGAGGGGCGAGCTCCTGGCGCAGGAGGAGGTCGAACGAAGCATCGGCGGCCTCGTAGTGGTAGCCCTCATGCTCGCGGGCCTTGAGCCGCTTGAGCACCGTGGCGACGCGCGTGTCGTCGCCCTCGAGCTGCAGCCCGAGCTCCTGCGCCTTGCGCACGACGGCGCCTTTGCCGGAGAGCTCGCTGATGACGATGCGCTGCTCGTTGCCGACCCTCTCCGGGTCGACGTGCTCGAACGTCTGCGGCGCCTTCTCCACGGCCGCGACGTGCAGGCCGCCCTTGTGCGCGAACGCAGAGCGGCCCACATACGGAGCGTGGCTCCACACCGCGGCGTTGACGGTGTCGGCCACGAAGTGCGAGGTCTCGGTGAGGCGCTCGAGCTGCTCGTCGGTGACGACGTCGTAGCCCATCTTGAGCTTGAGCGCCGGGATGATGCTGACGAGATTGGCGTTGCCGCAGCGCTCGCCATAGCCGTTGATGGTGCCCTGCACCTGTCGGGCGCCGGCCTCCACGGCGACGAGGCTGCCGGCGACCGCGCAGTCGCTGTCGTTGTGCGCGTGGATGCCGACGACGACCTCGGGCAGGGCCGCCGTGACCTCGCGGACCGCGTCCGCCACGAACGGCGGCAGGCTGGCCCCGTTGGTGTCGCACAGGCAGACGACCGCGGCGCCAGCCTCGGCGGCCGCGGTCGCGCAGCGCAGCGCGTAGGCCGCGTCGTCGCGCCAGGCGTCGAAGAAGTGCTCGGCGTCGTACACCACGCGCTTGCCCTGTGCAGTGAGGAACCTGACCGACTCGTCGATCATGCGCAGGTTCTCGTCGCGGCTCACGTGCAGGACCTTGCTGAGGTGCAGACCCCAGGTCTTGCCGACGATGGCGACCGTGGGCGTGAAGGCCTCCGCCAGCACGCGCAGGTTCTCGTCGGCCTCTGCGCGCACACCCTTGCGCCGCGTCATGCCGAACGCGACGAGCTCCGCGTGCCGGAACCGCTCGTCGCGCATGCGCCGGAAGAACTCGACCTCTTTGGGGTTGGACGCGGGGAACCCGCCCTCGATGAAGTCGATGCCGAGCTCGTCGAGCTTGAGCGCGATGCGCGCCTTCTCGTCGACCGAGACCGAAAGACCCTCCTGCTGCATGCCGTCGCGCAGCGTGGTGTCGTAGAGCTGTACCTGCCGCTCGGCCATCCCGGCGCCTACTTTCTCGCGTACTCCATGAAGTGACCGAACTGCTCGTCCTTACCCGACGTGATGGACGCGAACCGCTCCTGCATGCGGCGTGTGACCGGACCGGGCTCGCCGATGAGGTGATCGTCCAGCTCGCGTATGGGCACGACCTCGGCGGCGGTGCCCGTGTAGAACAGCTCATCGGCGATGACCAGGTCGCTGCGCGAGAGCGTGCGCTCCCTGCACTCGATGCTCTCGCTTCTGGCGAGCTCCATCACGATGTCGCGGGTGATGCCCTCGAGCACGCCGTCGCTCGGCGGCGGGGTCGTGAGCACGCCGTTGCGCACGCAGAAGATGTTCTCGCCCGAGCCCTCGGCGACGTGGCCGTGCTCCGTGAGCATCACAGCCTCGTCGTACCCCGCGTTCAGCACCTCGATCTTGGCGAGGATGCTGTTGAGGTACTGGCCCGTGGCCTTGGCGGCGCGGGCCAGAGCCGTGTGGTCGAGCGACTGGATGCTGCTGGTCTTGGCGCGCACGCCGTGCTTGACGCCCTCGTCGCCGAGGTACGTGCCCCACGGCCACGCGGCGATGATGACGTTGACGGGCGCATCGATCGGGAACAGGCCCATCTCGCCGTAGCCGCGGAAGACCAGCGGGCGGATGTAGCAGGCGTCCAGATTGTTGGACTCGAGCACCTCGAAGGTGGCGTCGTAGAGCTGCTCGACGGTATACGGCACCGGCATGTAGTAGAGCTTCGCGGAACGCTCGATCCGCTTGAGGTGCTCGGTGAGACGGAGCACGGCGACGCCGCGCTCCGTCTTGTAGGCACGGATGCCCTCGAAGACCCCGGAGCCATAGTGCAGCGCGTGCGTGAGCACGTGGACCTTGGCGTCGGCCCAGGGGACCAGACGGCCGTCCATCCAGATCGTGTCCATCTCGGGGATCGGCGCCATCGTCTTCCTCCTCAGGTACTTGTCATCCGGCCGCGAGGGCGGCCAGGATCGCGTCTGTCATCTCATCTGTGGTCAGGGTCTTCTCTCCGGGCGCGGCGATGTCGGCGGTGCGGGCGCCCTGCTCGAGGGCCGTCTCGACGGCCCTCTCTACGGCGCGCGCCGCGGCCGTCTGGCCGAAGCTCAGGTCGAGCATCATCGCGGCACTCAGGATGGTCGCGCACGGGTTGGCGAGAGCCTTGCCCGCGATGTCGGGCGCCGAGCCGTGGATGGGCTCGTAAAGGCTCACGCCCTCGGCGCCCACGCTGGCGCTCGGCAGCATGCCGATGCTGCCGGTGAGCATACCGGCCTCGTCGCTCAGCACGTCCCCGAACAGATTCTCGGTGGCGACCACGTCGAACTGTTTGGGCTCGCGGATGAACTGCATGGCGCAGTTGTCCACGAGCATGTGCCGCATCTCGACGTCCGGATACCGCTCGGCGACGCGGTTGGCGACGGCGCGCCAGAGCCGCGAGCTCTCGAGCACGTTGGCCTTGTCGACGGAGTGCAGCAGGCCGCGCCTGCCCTGCGCCAGCTTGAAGGCGTACTCCATGAGCCGGTCGACCTCGTCCTCGGTGTAGATCATCGTGTCGTATGCCGAGTCCGCGGTGCGCTCGCGCTTGCCGAAGTACACCCCGCCGGTGAGCTCGCGCACGACGACCATGTCCACGCCGGCGATGACCTCGGGCTTCAGTGTGCTGTTGCCGGCCAGCGCCTTGAAGCTCTTGACGGGGCGCAGGTTGGCGTACAGCTCGAGTCCCTTGCGGATGTCGAGGAGCCCCTGCTCGGGACGCGGCTTGTGCGGGTCGGTGGTGTCCCACTTCGGGCCGCCGACGGCTCCCAGCAGCACCGCGTCGGTGGCCTGGCAACGCTCGATCAGGCCCGGCTCCATGGGCGCGCCGAACTCGTCGATGGCGCATCCGCCCATGATGCCGACCTCGTAGGCCAGCAGGTAGCCGAACTTCTCGCCGGCGGCGTCGAGCACGCGCCTGGCGGCCTCGACGATCTCGGGGCCCACGCCGTCGCCCGGCAGGGTCATGACACGGTAGCCGCGCAGGTTCGCGGGAGTCGCCAGCGGTGCACCTGCAGTGCCCCGCTCGATGGCCTCGCTACGGGGGCCGTTCACGAAGCGCTCCCTTCGAGCTGGGTCTTGACGTACTCCAGCAGGCCGCCGCGGTCGATGAGCTCCTGCATGAACGGCGGGAACGCCTCCGACTCGTACGTCTTGCCCTGCGTGAGGTTCTCCACCGTGCCGGCGGCGAGGTCGACCTTGAGGCGGTCGCCCATCCTGGCGTCGGCAGCGGCGGCCGGGCATACCACGATCGGCAGCCCGGTGTTGATGGCGTTGCGGTAGAAGATACGCGCGAACGAAGAAGCGACGACGACGCTCACGCCTGAGACCTTGATGGCCACCGGCGCGTGCTCGCGGGAGCTGCCGCAGCCGAAGTTCTCCTCGGCGACGATGATGTCGCCCGGCTGCACGCGGCTCACGAAGTCGGCGTCGATGTCCTCCATGGCGTGGCTCGCGAGCTCCTGCGGGTCGTTGGTGTTGAGGTAGCGGGCCGGGATGATGACGTCGGTGTCGACGTCCCGGCCGTACTTGTGGACCGTGCCCTCGAAGATCATCGCGAGCCTCCCTTCACGGCGCCGACCTCTTCGGGGGTGGCGATGTGGCCGGCCAGGGCCGACGCGGCCGCCACATAGGGGCTCGCCAGGTAGACCTCGGCGCCGGGGTGACCCATGCGGCCGACGAAGTTGCGGTTGGTGGTCGCGACGGCGCGCTCGCCCTCGGCGAGGACGCCCATGTGGCCGCCCAGGCAGGCGCCGCAGGTTGGCGTGCTGAAGGCGCAGCCCGCCTCGATGAACGTCTGCATGGTGCCGTCGGCGATCGCCTGGAGGCAGACGTCCTGGGTGCCCGGCAGGACGATGCAGCGCACGTCCGGGTGGACCTTGTTCCCCTTGAGGATGCCGGCCGCCTGATGCAGGTCGTGCAGGCGTCCGTTCGTGCAGCTGCCGATGACGACCTGGTCGATGGTGATGTCGGCGCAGTCGGCCGCGGCCGCCGTGTTGCTCGGCAGGTGCGGCTTGCTCACCGTGGGCTGCACGGCGGAGGCGTCGATCTCGAGCACGCGCGCGTACTCCGAGTCGACGTCGCTGGCGAACACCTGACCCACGGTGCGGGCGCGGCTGCCGTCCGGCCGGCCCTGCAGGTAGCGCGCGGTCTTCTCGTCGAAGCCCACGATGCCGCTCTTGCCACCGGCCTCGATGGCCATGTTGCACATGGTGAAGCGCTCGTCCATTGACAGGCCTTCGATGGCCGGCCCGGTGAACTCCATGGCTTGGTACAGGGCGCCGTCGACGCCGATCAGGCCGATGGTGTGCAGCATGAGGTCCTTCCCGGTGATCCAGGGGGAGGGCGTGCCCGAGTAGACGAACTTGAACGTCTCGGGCACCCGCAGCCACACATGGCCCCAGGCCATGGCGGCGGCGAAGTCGGTGCTGCCGACGCCGGTGCTGAACGCGGCCATGGCGCCGTAAGTGCAGGTGTGGCTGTCGGCGCCGACGACGACGTCGCCCGGCGCCACCATGCCGGTGTCGGGCAGCAGCACGTGCTCGATGCCGACGCGACCTACCTCGAAGTAGTTGACGATCTCGTGCCGGCGGGCGAACTCGCGCATCTTCTTGGCCTGGCCCGCCGCCTTGATGTCCTTGTTGGGCGTGAAGTGGTCCGGCACCAGGGCGATCCTGGCCGGGTCGAAGACCTTGGTGAACCCGGCTTTCTCGAACTCGGCGATGCCCAGCGGCGCGGTGATGTCGTTGGCGAGCACGAGGTCGACCTTCGCCTCGATGATGTCGCCGGCGTTGACCTCGTCACGCCCCGCGGAGCGAGCGAGGATCTTCTCGGTGATCGTGGAACCCATCAAACCTCCCCTGCTGCCGCGGCGTTGTTGACGGCCCTCACATAGGCCTTCGCCGAGGCTTCCATCACGTCGAAACTGACTGCCTGCCCGTTGAACGAGCGGCTGTTGACCTCCACAGCCACGCGCACCTCCGCGAGTGAATCCTTGCCGGAGGAGATGGCGCGCACCTGGTAGTCGGCCAGGCTGCCGCTGATGCCCACGGCCTCGTCGATGGCGGCGAACACGCTCTCGACGGAACCGTTGCTGAAGCTGCGGCCCTTCTTGACCTCTCCGCGCACCAGCACCTCGACCTGGCTCGTCGGGATGATCGACGAGCCCGACTGGTTGACGAAGCTCTTGAGCGTGAAGTGGTCCTCGCGCTCGCGGATCTCCTCGCTGACCAGCGCCTCGAGGTCGAGCACGGTCACGCGCTTCTTCTTGTCCGCGATCTCCTTGAACCTCTTGAAGGCGTCGCCGAGCTCGGCGTCCGACAGCGTGTAGCCGAGCTCGGCCAGCTTGGCGCGCAGCGCGTGCCGCCCGCTGTGCTTGCCGAGCACGATGTCGTTGTCGGTGAGGCCGACGTCGGCGGGCGTCATGATCTCGAAGGTGGACGCCTCGCTCAGCACGCCGGCCTGGTGGATGCCGCTCTCGTGCGCGAACGCGTTGCGCCCGACGATCGCCTTGTTGCGCTGGATCGTGTAGCCGGTGAGCGAGCTGACCAGCCGGCTCGTCCGCGCGATCTCGGTGGTCTCGACCCCGGTGTGACAGTCGAAGTACTCGCCACGCGTGCGGATGGCCATGACGACCTCCTCGAGCGACGCGTTGCCGGCGCGCTCGCCGATGCCGTTGACGGCGCACTCGACCTGCGTGGCGCCGGCGCGCACCGCGGCCAGCGAGTTGGCCGTGGCCAGCCCGAGGTCGTTGTGGCAGTGCACGCTGACGTGCACGTCGTTGAGCGACGGCGCCAGCCGGTAGAGCTCGCGGATGAAGTCGCCGAACTCGAGCGGCAGCGCGTAGCCCACCGTGTCTGGCACGTTGATGGTGGTGGCGCCGCACTGCACAGCCAGGTCGAGCACCCGCGCCAGGAACTCTGGCTCGGAGCGGCTGGCGTCCATGGCGCTGAACTCGAGGTCGGCCTCGGGATGTTGCTTCACCAGCTCGGCCGACAGCGTGACCATCGCGCGCGTGTCCGCCAGGACCTCGTCGGGCGTCTTCTTGATCTGGTACTTCATGTGCACCGGGCTGGTGCTGATGAAGGTGTGGATGCGCGGGACATCCGCGACCTTGACGGCGTCCCAGCACACGCGGATGTCTTCCTCGATGGCGCGCGCGAGACCGGCGATGCGCGCGCCCTTGACCTCCGTGGCGATGGCCTGCACGGCCTCGAAGTCGTCGGGCGAGGCGATCGGGAACCCGGCCTCGATGATGTCGACCTTGAGCCGCGCGAGCTGGTGCGCCACCTCCAGCTTCTCGGCCTTGTTCAGGGTAGCGCCGGGCGCCTGTTCGCCGTCGCGCAGCGTGGTGTCGAAGATCCTGATGTACCTGTCACTGCTCACGAGTCACCTGCACCTCCTTCGAGGCATGCGTCGTCACTGGGTGGAGACTGGATCCGGATGTGATCCAAAGAGTGGCCGTGCCGGCCGGCAGGTGTCTACGCATCCCCCCGGAGGGGGAGGAGCAGCAGGGAGCCGAGGAGGAAGAGGTCGCGGGCGCGTACCCCAATGTGGGCCTCCCGGCTGGACTCGCTTGTCGCACGGCGACGCATGGTCCGGAGAGTCTACGTCACGCGTGCGTGAGCACGCAAGCAATCCGGGGTTCACCCGACGGTGACCCGAACACCGTTCTGCTACCATCGAGGAGTCCACGGGGGGCAGCAGGAGGGGCATCATGATCCGTCGTGCGTGCGTCAGCTCAGTCGTCGTCCTCGTCGTGCTCGTGATCCTTACGGCGCCGGCGCTGGCCTATGCGCCGGTGCTGCCCGTCCCTGTCGACGCCGGCGCAAGGCTGGTGCCGGGCACCGGCGGGGCCACCTTCATATGGTCCGAGTCGGACGGCGCGGCGCTCAAGGCGGCGCGCGTCCCGCTCGGCGCCGGGACGGCCCTGGGGCCGTACACCGTGGTGTCCGGCATCGCCTCGCCGGGCGCCTGGTTCGCCAGCGGCGACGGGCCGTCAGTCACGGTCCTGTGGAAGGACGGCGACACGGTGTACGTCAAGCGGCACGACCTCTCGACCGATGCGGACGGCTACCCCCGCCGGGCCGTCTGCACCGACGGGCAGGCTACCGCCCTCTACGGCTCGTCCACCACCGTCGTCCCGGCCGGGATCAGCGCCGACGGCGACGGCGGAGCGTACATCTGGTGCACCGTCTCCCCAGGCCCGGCCGGCGGCTCCTACACGCTTCTCAACCACATCGATGCGACCGGCGCCCTGGCGACGACCACCCCGGCCATGAAGCCCGTCGGCCGCAAGGTGATAGCCCTCGACAGCGACGACGCCGGCCACGCGTGCCTGCTCCTCACCGGCGGCTCGGACGCGACCGTCGACCGGCTGGGTCCGGCCCTCAGTAGCGACTGGAGCGGCGCGCGCAGCCCGTACCTGCTCCCGCCCCGCCCCACGCCGTCGATGACGGCGATCGCCCTGGTGGCCACCGATGACATCTTCCTGATCTGGCGTGAGAGCGGCAAGGTCAAGGCCCAGCGCTTCGACTCCTCCGGCGACCGGCTCTGGCTGGTGCCACCCTCGGTGAGCATGGGGGGAGCCGTGAAGCTCACGACCGACGGCTCAGGCGGTGTCTACATCGTCGGACCGTCGGGCGACGGGATCGCGGCGCGTCACATCCTCGGGACGGGGCGCGAGGCCACGTGGGGGCCGAGCATATCCAGCAGGCTCGGGCTCACCACCCCCCGGGTCGACGCCGTGACCGGCAACCGCGCCGGTGACCTCTTCGCCGCCTACGACGACGAGGCAGCGGCGCCCACGGGCGCGGCCGGCGTCGCCGTCCTGCCCTACACCGGCGGCGCCTGGAGCGACGTGAGCCCGGCGCCCGCAGCCGGGCAGTACACCGGGGCGGCGCCCGACGGCGCCGGCGGTGCGTGGATGCTCGGCACCGGAGCCGACGCCGCCCTTTGGCACATCAGTCAGGCCGAGCGCTCGCTGACTCTCCGCCCCCGAGCGCTTCTCGTCCAGTACGGCAAGAGCGTCGTCCTCGCCGGCTATGACACCGCCATGGGCGGCGTACCGGTGGGCGAGTCCGTCGCCGTCGGCACGGTCAAGGGAGGCACGTTCACGCGCGTCGCCACCACGATCTCGAACGGCACCGGCTACTATCAAAAGACGGTCCGGCCCAAGCGGAACGCGTACTGGATGACCTCGGCGGGCTCCGACAGCGGACCGGTGCTCATCCGGGTGTCCCCCGCCGTGACGATGGCGCTCTCCCACAAGATCTCGGGGAGGCGCCTGACCGAGATCTTCAGCGGCTCGGTCAAGCCGGCTCACCGGGGCGCGCGGATCAACATCCAGCGCAAGGTCTCGGGAAGCTGGCGCACGGTCGCGAAAGGGCGCCTCGACTCCCGCTCACGGTACCGCGTGAGCTGGCGCCTGCCGTACCGCACCGCGACGTACAAGCTGCGCACGCTGGTCAAGGCCGACTCCAGCTTCGCCGACGGCGCGTCCACCACGGCGACCCTCAAGGTCAAGATCCGCAAAGGCTGACGCCGCAAGAAGCAGGGCGCCACGCGCGGCCGCGGGGCGGCGGGCCGGGAGGCCCGCCGCCCCGCGGCGGTCTGCCATGTGGCTGCGCCGGAGCTCCTAGAGCTCCACCCGCTTGCCGTCGAAGAGACCGCAACTCTCGACCAGCTCGGCGAGCTGGTCGGAGCTGATGCGCTCGTCGAGCGTCACGCCCATGACGGCCTTCTGCTCCGTGACCTCGCGGCCCACGCCCATCTGGCCGATGTTGATGCCGAACTCGCCCATCTTGGTGCCGATCTTGCCGATCATGCCGGGCACGTCGGCGTACCGCAGGAACACCATATGCTGCGCCGGCTCGATGTCGACGTCCTGACGGTAGACCTTGACCAGACGCGGCCTGTGCTTCGGCCCGAGCGTGGTGCCCGAGACCGAGAGCTCACCCTGCTCGTCGTGGGCGGTCACCGTGATGAGATTGAGGAAGTCCACCGCCGCCGGCTGCTTGCTCTCCTTGGCGGTGATGCCGCGCTCCTCGGCGATGTTCTGCACGTTGACGAAGTTGACCGGGCCGTCGACCTTGTCGGCCAGGACGCCCTGCAGCACGCCGAGCGTGAGGATGCGCGTGTCGTAGCGCGCGATGCCGCCGCCGTAGGCGATCTCGAAGCTGTCGACCGGCCCGTCGGCGATCTGAACGACGAGCTTGCCGAGCATCTCGGCGAGCCCGAGGAACGGCATGACCTCGTCGGCGTCCTCGCCGGGCGCCAGCGGGATGTTCACGGCGTTGCTGGCGAACTGGCCGAGGAGCACCGCGGCCACCTGCTCGGCGATGATCGTGCCGGCGCGCAGTTGCGCCTCCACGGTGCTAGCGCCGAGGTGCGGCGTGGCCACGACGCTGTCGTACTTGAACAGCGGGCTCTCTGTGGTGGGCTCCTTGGGATACACGTCCACGGCCGAGGCGACGACCTTGCCGTTCTCGATGGCGCGCGCCCAAGCCTCCTCGTCGATGATGCCGCCGCGAGCGACGTTGATGACGCGCACGCCGTCCTTCATCTTGGCGAACTCCTCGTCGCTGATGAAGCCCAGCGTCTCGGCGTTCTTCGGAAGGTGGATGGTGATGAAGTCGGCCTCGCGGTAGATCTTGTCCGGACTGTCGGCACGCTCCAGGCCGAGTTCGTGGAACTTCTCCGCCGGGACGAACGGGTCGTAGGCGAGGACGTTCATGCCGAGACCGCGGGCGTCCTCGGCGACGAGGAACCCGATGCGGCCGAGGCCGATGATGCCCAGCGTCTTGCCGCGCACCTCGACGCCTCCCTTGCCCCAGCGGCCCTTGGTCCACTCGCCGTTCTTGAGGTCGGCGTGCGCCTGCGCGAGGTTCCGGGCGCAGGCCATGAGCATGGCGATCGTCTGCTCGGCGGCGCTGAGCACGTTGCTCTGCGGGGCGTTGACGACGATGACGCCGCGCTTCGTCGCCTCTTTGACGTCGACGTTGTCGACGCCGACGCCGGCGCGGCCCACGACCTGCAGGTTCTCGCCGGCCTGGATGATCTCGGCGGTGACCTTGGTCGCCGAGCGGATGATGAGACCGTGGTACTCGGGGATGCGCTTGAGCAGTTCGTCGGCGTCCCACTCTGTGCCGATGTCCACCTGGAAGCCGAGGTCCTCAAGGTACTTGACGCCCTCGGGGGCGAGCTTCTCCTTGACCAGTACTTTCTTCTGTTCGGTCATCTCAGCTCGCCCCTCTCAGAGCAGCACGGTACTGGTCATGAACACCTGCTCGGCCGCGCCGACGCCGGCGCCCCATTTGACGTCGTAGCCGAGCTCGGAGAGCACCATCTCAACGGTGCTCAGGCCGACGGTGATGTCGCTGTGGCCGAAGTAGCCGCAGTGGCCGAAGCGGAAGATCTTGCCCTTGACGGCGCCCTGGCCGCCGGCCAGCCACACGCCGTACTTGTCGCGGGCGATCTTGCCGATCTTGCCGCCGTCCACGCCCTCGGGCACCTTGACGGCAGTGACCGAGTTGGCCTCCGGATCCTCGACGGCGAACAGCTCGAGGCCGAGCGCCTTGACGCCCTCGCGCGCGCCCTTGCCGAGCACGCGGTGCCGCTGGAACACGTTCTCGAGGCCCTCGGCCTTGATGAGATCGACGGCCGCGTTCTGGGCGACCATGAGGTTCACGGCCGGGGTGTACGGCGTCTGCGCGGAGTCGCCGGTCATCTTCTTGCGCATTGCGACGAAGTCGAAGTAGAAGCGCGGCGTCTTGCACTCGTCGATGACTGCCCATGCCTTGTCGCTGACGGCCGCGTACGCGAGGCCCGGCGGCACCATGAGCGCCTTCTGGGAGCCGGCGACGCAGATATCGACCTTCCAGTCGTCGGTCTTCAGGTCGCTGGCGCCGAGACCGCTGATCGCGTCCACGACCAGGATCGCGTCGGTCTTGGCGACGATCGCGCCGATGGTCTTGATGTCGTTGACGACGCCGGTGGACGTCTCGCTGTGCTGCACGAACACGGCCTTGATGGACGGGTCGGCGGCGAGCGCCTTCTCGATGTCGGCCGGGACGGCCTTGGTGCCCCAGGCGTAGTCGAGCGCGGTGACCTCGGCTCCCCAGGTGGCGCCCAGCTTCTTCCAGCGCTCGCCGAAGTTGCCGACCGACGCGACAAGCACATGGTCGCCGGGATTGACGACGTTGACGACGGCGGCCTCCATGGCGCCGGTGCCGCTGGCGGCGTACACCATGATGTCGTTCTCGGTCTGGTAGATGTACTTCATGCCCGCGACGACCTGCGTGAGGATCTCGGTGAACCGCGGCGCGCGGTGGTGGATGACCGGCTCGGCCAGGGCGGAGAGCACCTCCGGCGGCACAGGCGTGGGGCCGGGAGTGATGAGGAAGCGCTTCTGCATCGTGTCGTCCTTTCCGGGGGGAGACTGTTCGGTGCCGGCTCGTGCCGGCTGACCTTCTGGACCAGGGTGCAAGACCGCGATTCTATGGAACACGTGCGGCCCGTCACAAACATTGAACGCTCAGTCAGGCGGGTGGAGAGGGCGGCCGCATGCGACTGCATCCCGGCCGCGCCGCGCGGGTCATTCCCGCGCGCGGCGCGGCCGCCTGCCGGCGAGTGCCGGCGGCCGCGATCGCGCGATGGTGAGCCGCGGCTGCAGCCTTGAGAAGCGCTGGCGCCGGGGGCACAGGCGGCGGCGGCCGTGACGACGCGGATGGACGTCAAGGGCCCCGGTCGCGGGCCCCACAGGGGAAGACGCCGTGGCCGTACTGGCGCAGGCGGCGACACTACAGGGGAAGTCGCGGAGAAGCGGAGCCGGCTGGTGTGGCGCGGTCCTACAGGACCGCGCCACACCAGCCGTCACGACGGGCGATGTGAAGAGCTCCGCATGCTGGGCAGCATACCCGACCGGACTGGTCGGTGTCCAACCCGAAACGGTTTTTTCGCACGAAACAGAGTGGGAAGACTCCTCTATTCCTTCGGAACCCCATCGAGACAAGGAAGTGAAGAGATGGGCCTCACAATCAAGTCAGTCATGCCTACCATTGCGGTAGAGGATCTCGACCGGGCCATCAAGTTCTACAGCGAGACGCTGGGCTTGTCAGTGCGCCGGCTCGAAGGCGACATGGGCAGCGCGCTCGTCGAGATCGGTCAAGGGGATCGTCTTCTTCTCTACAAGAGCTCCTACCGCCGTGGCGAGACCACCTACGCGAGCTTCTTCGTCGACGACGTAGAGGGGACGGTGCGTGAATTGCGCGGCAGGGGGGTCAAGTTCGAGGAGTACGACTTCCCCGGCCTCAAGACGGTCGACGGCATCGCCAGCCTCGAGAGCGGGCTCAAGACCGGCTGGTTCAAGGACAGCGAGGGCAACACCCTCGCCATCGGCAACGAACTGCCGGAGGTCATGCGCAAGGCCGCGTGACCGCGCCGGCGTGAGCGCACGGAGAGGGGGCGGGACGGCGCTGCGCCTCCCGCCCCTCGCCGTGAGGATTGGGCGGGGGTACATAGGCTCGAGACCGTCGAGGCCACGTGGTCGCGGTCGTGCCGTAAATGACGAGTCAGAGGGAGTGCTGATGAAGAAGGCGGTAGTGCTGGGCGGCGGGATCGGAGGGGTCGAGGCGGCGATCAGCCTGCGCAAGAAGCAGTTCGAGGTAGAACTGGTCAGCGACCGCGACTACCTCTTCGTCTACCCACTGGCGATCTGGATCCCCACGGGCGAGCGGACGTTCGAGAAGACGAGCATACGGCTCGCGGACATCGCCAGGGCGCACGGCTTCACGCTCACGGTCGACGGCGTGACCGGCATCAGCGGCGCCGAGAAGAGCTTCACCCTCGAGCAGGGCGGCACGCGGCAGGACTTCGACTACCTGGTGGCCGCCATCGGCGCGCACAAGATGCCGCACAAGGGCAAGGAGAACGTGCTCTCCATCTGCGGGGCGCCGCAGGAGAGCGTGCGCGTGAAGGAGCGCCTGGACGAGCTCGTCGCCAGAGGCAGCGGCACGATCGCCGTAGGCTTCGGCGGCAATCCCAAGGATCCGAGCGCCGTACGCGGCGGCCCGGCTTTCGAGTTCCTCTTCAACGTCCACAACATGCTGAAGAAGCAGAAGATCCGCAGACACTTCTCGCTCGCCTTCTTCGCGCCCATGCCCAGCCCGGGCATCCGCATGGGCGAGAAGGCCGTCCAGATGATGGACAGCATGTTCGACGACACCGGCATCCGCTCGTACACCGGCAAGAAGATCAAGCTGTTCGACGAAGGCGGGGTCGTCTTCGAAGACGACAGCCGGCTCGACGCCGACCTGGTCATGTTCATCGCGGCAGGCAACGGCCACGCTGTGGTCAAAGCCTCGGACCTCCCGCAGAACGAAGCCGGCTTCATCTCGATCTCACCGTCGTGCGAGGTGGAGGGCCTCCCCTGGATGTACGCCGTCGGCGACGCCGCCGCGCTTGAGGGCCCCGACTGGAAGGCAAAGCAGGGTCACATCGCCGAGGTCATGGCCCGGATCGCGGCGGACGACATCGCCCGCAAAGAGACCGGACAGGGCGAGAGCGAAAGCTACGTGGACGACCTCTCCATCCTGTGCGTGATGGACATGGGCAACGGAGCCGGGTTCATCTACCGGGACGACCGGCGCGCGTTCTTCCTCCCCATGCCCGTGGTCGGGCACTGGCTCAAGCAGAGCTGGGGGCAGTACTTCAGGCTCAGGAAGCTGGGCAAGGTGCCGCGGCTGCCGGGAATGTGATCCCGCTCAGATCTCGGCCGTGCGCGCGTACGCCAGGCCGCAGTCGGCGACCAGCCTGGCCGTCTGTTCGGCGGTGAGGGACTCGTCAAGCGTCAGCGCCATCACCGCCTCGTCGCCGAGCTTGCCGCGGCCGACCGACATGTGGCCGATGTTGACGCCCCACTCCCCGAGCAGGGTGCCGACCTTGCCGCCGATGCCGGGGGCGTCCACGTAGCGGAGGAACGCCATGTGCGGCGCCGGCTCCACATCCACGTCCTCGCCGAACACGCGCACCAGCCGCTGCTTGTGCTGCGAGCCGAGCGACGTGCCCGAGACCGACATGCGACCCTCGGTGCCGGCGACGGCGACGGTGATGAGGCGCGGGAAGTCCGGCACTGCGGGCTCCCGCGACTCGAGGGTGGACACGCCGAGCTCTTCGGCGACGAGCTCGGCGTTGACGAAGTTCACGGGGCCCGCGGCGCGGCCGGCAAGCACGCCGCCGAGCACGCCGAGTGTGAGCAGTCGCGTGTCGTAGTAGGCGATGCTGCCGCCGTAGGTGATCTCGACTGCGTCGACCGGCTGACCGGCCAGCTGCACGAGCAGGCGACCGAGGCGAGCACAGAGCTCCATGTACGGCATGAGCTCGTCGGCGTCGTCGCCGGCCGCGGCCGGGACGTTGACGGCGCCGCGGAGCAGGCGGCCGCCGAGCGCGGCGACGACCTGGTCGGCGACCGACTCGGCGGCGCGCCGGCGCGCGTCGGCCGTAGCAGCCTCGGCCGGCGCCGTCAGCAGCAGGTGCGGCGCCGCGAGCACGGCCGCCGGTAGCGTCGCACCGGGCTCCACGGCCGCCGCGGCTCCGGCCAGTCGGCCGTCCTCCAGAGCGGCTGCGAGCGCCTCGAGATCCACGGCGCCCGGAGAACACGGGCTGACCAGACGGGCGCCGGTCTTGAGTTGCGCCAGCTCAGCGGCGCCGAACAGCGCGCGCGCCTCCGGCGGAGTCTGCACCATCAGCACGTCGGCGCGCGGCAGCACCAGCTCCGGGGGGATGCACTCGAGGGTGCCGACAACGCCACCGTCCGGGTCCTGGTCGCAGGCGAGCACCTCCATGCCGAGCGCACGCGCCCGCTCCGCCAGCAGGTTCGAGCTCGGGCGCACGCCCACCAACCCGAGCGTCTTGCCGCGGACCTCGGCGCCGTCGCCCGACCGCCTGCCCGTGTCGCCACGCCGCAGCGCGGCGTCGGCGCCGCCGAGGTCGCGGGCGACCGCCAGCACGAGCGCGAGCGCGTGCTCGGCCTCCGAGATGAGCGCGCTGTCGGGCGCGTGCACCACGAGGATGCCGCGCCGTGTGGCCTCCGCGACGTCGATCGCCCCTGCGTCGACTCCGGCGCAGCCGACCACGCGGAGAGCGCTCCCCTCGGCGAGCATGCTCGCCGTGACCGGAGCGCCCGGCACGACCACGAGCGCGTCGTACCCGCGCACGGCCGTCGTGTCGATCTGGTCCGCCTCGGGGCGCACGTCGACCCGCAGACCCTCGTCCTGGAGGTGCGCCACACCCTCGGGCGCAAGGCTGCCCAGCACCAGCACGTCGTGAGTCGCGGTCATGTGTCGCCCCCAAGGGTCGTTGCCTGCGTCGTGGGCGTTCCGCCCGACGACAGGCTAGTGCACCAGCGCTCGGGGAGTCCACTCCGGGAACGGCGACGGGCGCGGCCGCCGTGAGGCGGGCCGCGCCCGTCGAAGGCTTGCGCCAAAGCGGTGGGCTCAGACGTCGATGTCGAGCCCGCCCTCGTCGATCCAGCTCATCATGCCGCGGAGCTCCTTGCCCACGGTCTCGATGAGATGCTCCTTGCCCTGGCGCTGCAGCGCGTTGAAGACCGGCCGGTTGGCCTGGTTCTCGAGGATCCATTCGCGCGCGAACTCGCCGCTCTGGATCTCGCCGAGGATCTCGGCCATGGTCTCGCGCACGTCGTCGTTGATGACGCGCGGGCCGCGGGTGAGGTCACCGTACTCGGCGGTGTCGCTGATGCTGTAGCGCATGCCGGCGATGCCCTTCTCCCACATCAGGTCGACGATGAGCTTGAGCTCGTGCAGGCACTCGAAGTAGGCGATCTCCGGCTGGTAGCCGGCCTCGACGAGCGTCTCGAACCCGGCGGTGACCAGCTCCGTGGCGCCGCCGCAGAGCACAGCCTGCTCGCCGAAGAGGTCTGTCTCGGTCTCTTCCTGGAACGTCGTCTCGAGGCCGCCGGCGCGCAGGCCGCCGAGAGCGCTCGCGTAGGCCAGCGCCTGCTCCTTGGCCTTGCCGCTGGCGTCCTGCTCCACGGCGATGAGCACGGGGACGCCCTTGCCTTCTTCATACTGGCGACGCACGAGGTGGCCGGGGCCCTTGGGCGCCACCATGCTCACGTCGACCGTCTTCGGCGGCACGATCTGGCCGAAGTGGATGTTGAAGCCGTGGGCGAACATGAGGGTCGCGCCGTCCTTGAGGTTGGGTGCGACGTCGTTCTTGTAGACGACGGCCTGCGTCTGGTCGGGGACCAGCATCATGATGACGTCGGCCTGCTTCGTCGCCTCGGCGGCGCTGAGGACCTCGAAGCCCGCCTTCTCGGCGCGCTCGCCGTTGGGCGTGCCCTTGAGCTCGCTGACCACGACCTTGACGCCGCTGTCGCGCAGGTTCTGCGCATGGGCGTGACCCTGGCTGCCGAAGCCGATGATGGCGACGGTCTTGCTCTGGATCAGAGAGAGGTCGGCGTCCTTGTCGTAGTACATGTGGTGTCTCCTTGTCTGGACGGCCCGAGAGGGCCGGGGTCTACCCGGAAGTTATGACTTTACTGGCTGGCGGGGGCGGCGGCAACGTGAGCCCTGACCTTGAGGACGAGCCGCGTGATCCGCCGACCGACCAGGTCGCCGGTCGCGCACATGGAGAGCGTGCCTCCGCCGAGAGCCGAGACCGTGATGCTCAGTCGTACTGCCGCCCAGCGTACCGCAACCAGCCGGGGGCGTGACCGCCGCCCGGATCACGATGCGTCCAGTGGATGATGCCGCCCTCGGCATTCCACTCGTAGACGCCGCGGAACGCGACCGTATCGCCGGGCTGCAGGCCCTCGACGCGAGGAGCCGCGTCGATGTTGTGGGCCACGAGCAGCGTCTGGCCGGACGCCAGCCGCAGGATGAACCGCTGATGCCTGTTCCCCTCCTCGTCGTCCGCGAGGATCCTGACAACGGTGCCCTCGCCCTGGACCTCGACGGCCTGCGCCCGGGACGCGAAGGCCGTCCCGAGGGCCGCATCTCCCGTGGCGGCCGGCCCGCTGGAGGACCCGGGGGAGCCTGAAGCGCCGCAGGCCGAGACGGCAAGACACGCGACGGCGAAGCTCGACGCCAGCAGCACGCGGCCGAACGCCGCCATCCCTGCCCACCTCATGCGCCGTCCCGTCGAGGCCGCGCCGGAGCCGGCCGGTCGACCAGCCGCAATTCCGGACGGCGGCCCAGGAACGCGGCGTAGCGGGCCGCCTCAGCAGCCAGCGCGGCGCGTGCCTCGTCGCCCCACCCGTCGATGAGCTCGGCCTCGATGACCACGCGGTCCTTCTCGAGCACCCGGCGCCAGAAGCCGCCGACGCGGCCGTCGAGCAGGATGACGAGTCTGCCGACCGGCGGCGTCGCGGCGACCCAGGTCGAGCCCGGCCGCGCGAGCAGACGCTTGGTCTCGCTGTAGCCCATGATGAACTCGTCGTAGCCTTGGACGAGGCGGACGGCCGGTGCGGCGTCCTGCGCGGGATACTCGGCGCCTGCCGGCACGTCGGCGTCGCTCTCCCCCGCGCCCGACCAGAGCGTCAGGCCGCCGGCCTCCCGGCGCCTCAGTCCGTCGCCGGCGCGCTCGATGCCGGCGCGCGCCTCGGTCAGCGTCAGACTCGCCCACCAGGCGAGGTCTTTGACGGTGGCCGGCCCGTGACCGGCGAAGAAGCGCTTCGCGAGCTCCGCCAGCGCCGCGTCGCGAGTCAGCTCAGCGGCGGCCGGCGCACGCTCCTCCAGGAGCACGTACGTGTGCTGCTTGCCTTCACGCGGGCCGCTGCAGATGAGTGCGTCGAGCTCGGCGCTCATGAGCAGGTACGGCATGCGCTGGCCGGCGGAGGAGACGCCCGCGTCCTCGAGCGCCGCCGCCATCCCGGCGCGCGTCAGCGCGCGGCCGCTCCGCAGCGCCGCCGTGAAGATCTCGGCGGCGCGGCGGAGCGTCGCCTGGTCCAGGCCCAGCTGCGCGTACCTGCGGGCGTCGCGGGCGCGGATGCGCGGCGCGGTCGCCGCCAGCAGCCAGCGCACGTCCGCCGGAAGCACGAAGTGCCAGGTGGGGCGCAACACGTGCGTGCGCAGGATGCGGCCGGCGGCGAACGCCTCTTCGACGGACGCGTCCGTGGCCCCGCCGACGCGAGCGCCGACCGCCCATTTGGAGAGGCCGAAGTCCTGCGCCTGCACCCCGAGCAGAAGGCCGACGGCCTCCTCGGGCGTCGCGCAGGGCGCGCCGGTCAGGCGCTGCGCGCGCAGCCGGCGCCCCACGAGCGCACGGGTCGTCTCACGGTCCAGCCGTCTCACCTCCTCGGAGGCAGCCGGCGCGGCCTCACTCCGCGTCGCCGATGCCCCAGTGCTGGATGACGTAGTCCATGTCCTTGTCGCCCCGACCGCTCAGGTTGACCAGGATGGTCCCGGTCTTCATCTCGCGTGCCTTGACGAGCGCGTGCGCCACCGCGTGCGCGCTCTCGAGCGCCGGGATGATGCCCTCCTTGCGGCTGAGCGCGAAGAAGGCGTCACGGCAGGCCTCGTCGGAGCAGGTGACGTACTGTACCCGGCCCGAGTCCTTGAGATAGCTGTGCTCGGGCCCCACGCCCGGGTAATCGAGGCCGCTGGCACACGAGTACACCGGCGACGGCTCGCCCTGCTCGTCCTGGAGCAGGTAGCAGCGGAAGCCGTGGATCACGCCCTCCGTGCCGTAGGTCATCGTCGCGGCGTGGTCGCCGAGGCCTTCGCCGCGTCCTAGCGGCTCAACGCCGATGAGCTCCACTGGGTCGTCGAGGAACCCGGAGAAGATGCCCATCGCGTTGCTGCCGCCGCCCACGCAGGCCTCGACGACGTCGGGCATGTTGCCGGTCATCTCGACGAACTGCTCGCGCGCCTCCATGCCGACGACCTTCTGGAAGTCGCGCACCATCAGCGGGAACGGGTGCGGGCCGACGACCGACCCGATGCAGTAGATCGAGTTCTCGTAGTCGGCCAGGTAGGCCTCGAACGCCGAGTCCACCGCTTCCTTGAGAGTCTGCAGCCCGTGTGTGACCGGCACCACGGTGGCGCCCAGGAGCTGCATGCGGCTGACGTTGGGCGCCTGCTTCTCGATGTCCACGACGCCCATGTGGATCTCGCACTCGAGCCCGAAGTGCGCCGCCGCGGTGGCCAGAGCCACTCCGTGCTGCCCGGCTCCGGTCTCGGCGATGAGCTTCTTCTTGCCCATGTACTTGGCCAGCAGGCCCTCGCCCATGCAGTGGTTGAGCTTGTGCGCGCCGGTGTGGTTGAGGTCTTCGCGCTTGAGATAGATCTGCGCGCCGCCGTTCTCGAGCGAGAGCGTGCGCGCGTGATAGACCGGCGTGGGGCGGCCCTGAAAGTGCTTGCGCAGGTAGCGCAACTCGGCGATGAAGGCCGCGTCGTTCTCGATCTCGTGGTACGCCTTGGTGATCTCCGCGAAGGGAGCTTCGAGCTGTGGCGGCAGGTACTGCCCGCCGTACTTGCCGAAGAACCCGGCCTCGTCGGGCACCGCCTGCCGTCTCGCCGCGTGCTCCGCCTCCGCCTCGTGGACCGTCGCCTGCTCCGCCATGCTGCTCACTCCTCGCGCTCGCGCGTGTGCTGACCGCGAGTGAGTCTACGCGACCCGGCGGCGGCGTGCGCTCTGAGCCTCTGGCGGCCGGGTCACTCCACGAGCATGAAGTACTCGACGAACTCGCTCGCCCGGCCGTCCACGTCGAGCCTCACCAGCCACAGGTTGTGGAAGGTCTCCGGGCCCTCCGCTTCGCTGGTCCCCTCCGGGTAGGTGGTCACGGCGCGGACCACGAACAGGTCGTCCTCCTGCGCCAGCACCTGGTACTCGAACGACCAGGGGATCTGACCTTCCTTCTCACCGAGCCAGTAGCCGGTCACGGCCTCGACGCCCTCGAGCGGTGCACGATACGGGGCGGTGAAGTAGCGGACGTCGGCGGCGAACAGCCGCTCGACCTCATCGGGGTCGTCGGTGGTCCAGGCGTGGCGGTAGGCTGCCAGCCAGTCGCGGATGCGGGTCTCTTCGATCATGGTCGTCCTCCTCGGTGCGGCTGCCGTCCGCCGGCATCCCGGCGCCTGGTGCTCACGTGCCCGCGGCGACGCGGCCCTGAACCGTCGGCCGCGAACGGAGCACCCGGACTAGAGCTCCCTGGCCGCGAGCCAGGTGGCACATCCGAAGGCTCACTCGCACAGGTGACGAAGACGAGTGAGCCTCCGGATGCGGCCGTTGCTCGGGACGAATCGCTCACACGGATCGGGTCCGCCGAACGAGCGCGGGAGGCGTCAGCCCCGCCCGCGCCCCATCGCGATCGTGCCGGTGCGCACCACCTCGAGCACGCCCAGCGGCTGCAGGAGCTCCAGCAGCGCCTCGAGCTTGTCGTTGGTGCCCACAACGCGCAGCGTGAGCTGCCGGCGGTCGACGTCGACGATCTTGGCGTTGAAGATCTCGGCGATCTGCAACGCCTCGGTGCGCTTCTCTCCCTCTCCGGCGACGCGGACGATGAGGAGCTCGGCCGACACCTGGTTGTCCGGGTCGAGGTCGCGGATCTTGAGCACGTTGATGAGCTTGTGCAGTTGCTTCGTCACCTGGTCGACCGGGTGCTCGTCGCCGTCGATGACGATGGTGATGCGTGAGAACTTGGGGTCCTCGCTCAGGCCGACGGCCAGACTCTCGATGTTGAAGCCGCGACGGGCGAAGAGCCCGGCGACCCGCGTCAGCACGCCGGGCTTGTTCTCGACCAGGATGGAGAGCGTGTGCTTCACGGCTTCCTCCTCTTCCTGGGTGAGGTCCCGCCGATCATCTCGGTGATCTCCTGGCCCGCCGGCACCATGGGGTACACGTTCTCCTCGGCCGAGGTGCGGAAGTCGATGACCGTGGGCCGGCCGTTGCCGATAGCCTCGCGCAGCGCGGGCTCGATCTCGTCCTTCTCGGTGACACGCATGCCCACGGCGCCGAAGGCCTCGGCGAGCAGCTTGAAGTCCGGTTGCGCCTGCCGCCCGCGGCGCACGCACTGAGGCGCCTGAGGGCATGCGTCACAGTCGCTCGCGTCGATGCAGGTGAACGAGTACCGCTTGTCCCAGAACAGGTCCTGCCACTGGCGCACCATGCCCAGATACCCGTTGTTGAGGATGGCGACCACGACCGGCACGTCGTCGCTGACGGCCGTGGCGAGCTCCTGCATGGTCATCTGGAAGCCGCCGTCGCCGCTGATGTCGATGACGGTCTGGTCCGGCCGGCCGACCTTCGCGCCGATGGCGGCCGGCAGACCGAAGCCCATGGTGCCCAGCCCGCCCGAACTGATGAATTGCCGCGGGCGGGTGTACGTGTACCACTGTGTCGCCCACATCTGGTGCTGCCCGACGTCGGTGCAGATGAGCGCGTCGTGCCCGGTGATGCGGTCGATCTCCTTGATGACGAGCTGCGGCGCGAGCTTGCCGTCCTCGGGATCCTCGTAGTGCAGCGGGAACTCCTCCTTGCGCTCGGCGATGCGCGCCAGCCACTCCGCGGTCTGCTCGGGCGACCACTCCATGCCCTGGAGCTCCTTGACCAGCCCGGCGGCCACGTGCTTGGCGTCGCCGACGATGGGGACGAGCGGCGCTACGTTCTTGCCGATCTCCGCCGGGTCCACGTCTGCGTGGATGACCTTGGCGTGCGGCGCGAACGCCTTGAGCTTGCCGGTCACGCGGTCGTCGAAGCGCGCGCCCAGGTTGATGAGCAGGTCGCACTCGTGCACGGCGTAGTTGGCCGTGACCGTGCCGTGCATGCCCAGCATGCCCATCGAGAGCTCGTGCGTCTCCGGGAAGGCGCCCAGCGCCATCAGCGTGGTCGCCACCGGCAGCCGGCGCAGCTCCGCGAGCTTGAGGATCTCCGGGGCGGCGTCGGAGGTGATGGCGCCACCGCCCAGGTACAACACCGGCCGGTGGGCCTCGTTGATGGCCTTGGCGGCAGCCCGGATCTGCTTGACGTGTCCCTTGAAGGTCGGTCTGTAGCCGGGAAGATCGAGCGTGTCGGCCTCGTGGTAGGCAGACTCGCCCAAGGCGACGTCCACGGGGATGTCGATGACCACAGGACCGGGCCTGCCGGTCGAGGCGAGGTGGAACGCCTCGTGCACCGTCTGGGCCAGGTCGGCGGTGTCTTTCACGAGGTAGGAGTGCTTGACGATCGGCAGCGTGATGCCGGTGATGTCAGCTTCCTGGAAGGCGTCCGTGCCGATGAGGTCGCTGCGCACCTGCCAGGTGATGGCGACCAGCGGGGACGAGTCCAGGTACGCCGTGGCGATGCCGGTGACGAGGTTGGTGGCGCCGGGGCCGCTGGTGGCCGTGCAGACGCCCACCTTGCCGGTGGCGCGGGCGTAGCCGTCGGCGGCGTGGGCCGCGCCCTGCTCGTGACGCACGAGCACGTGACGCAGCTTCCTGGCGTCGTAGAGGGCGTCGTAGAACGGGATGGCGACGCCCCCCGGATACCCGAACAGGACATCGCAGCCCTCGTGCTCGAGGGCCGCGACGAGGGCGTGCGAGCCCTTCATCTTCTTGTCTGGTGTCATTGCAGCACAGCTCCCTTCTCCGCGCCGGAGACGAGTTTGACGTAACGGGCCAGATAGCCGGTTACGCCCTCGCGCGGCGCTGGCTGCCATTCGGCCAGCCGCCGCGCGACCTCCTCGTCGGAGAGTTCGAGCGTGAGCGTGCGTGCAGGGATGTCGATGCTGATGGCGTCGCCGTCGCGCACGGCGGCGATGGGGCCGCCGGCGTGGGCCTCGGGCGAGACGTGGCCGATGGCCGCGCCGCGCGTCGCGCCGCTGAAGCGGCCGTCGGTGATGAGCGCCACGTCTTTGTCCCGGCCCTGCCCGGCGAGCATGGACGTGGCGCTGAGCATCTCGGGCATGCCGGGAGCGCCCTTGGGGCCCTCGCCGCGGATGACGATCACGGAGCCGTCGGCGATGTCGCGCGCCGCGATGGCGGCCACGGCGTCGGCCTCGCTCTCGAACACGCGTGCCGGCCCGCGGTGCTGCAGCATCTCGTCGGCGACCGCGCCCTCCTTGACGACCGCACCGGACGGAGCGAGATTGCCGAAGAGCACGGCGAGGCCACCGGTGGCGTGCCACGGGTCTTCGACCGGCCGGATGACGCTGTCGTCGAGCACGCGCGCCCCGGCGACCGCCTCGGCGACGGTGCCGCCGGCGACGCTGAACGCCGACCCGTCCATGAGGCCGGCGCCGATGAGGCGGTTCATGACCGCCTGGATGCCGCCGGCGTGGTACAGGTCCTCCATGTGATGCGAGCCGGCCGGTGCGATCTTGCAGATGTGCGGGACCTTCGCCGCCACCTCGTTGATCCGGTTCAGGTCGAAGTCCAGCCCGGCCTCGGTGGCGATGGCCGCGAGGTGGAGCACGGTGTTGGTGCTGCAGCCCAGGCTGGCGTCGGCGGCCAGTGCGTTGCCGACGGCCGTCTCGGTAAGGATGTCGCGCGGCCGGCGGTCGGCCGCGAGCACCCGCATGATCTGCTCGCCGCTGTCCTTGGCGAAGCGGATACGTTCGCTGTACACGGCCGGGATGGTGCCGTTGCCGGGGAGCGCCATGCCGATGACCTCGGCCAGGCAGTTCATGGAGTTGGCGGTGAACATGCCCGAGCACGACCCGCACGTGGGGCAGGCGTTGCACTCGATGGCGTAGAGGCCCTCGTCGTCGAGCGTGCCCGCCTGGTGCTGCCCGACCGCCTCGAAGACACTGTTCAGGTCCAGCGTGCGGCCCTCGTGGTGGCCGGCGAGCATGGCTCCGCCGCCGACCATGATGGCCGGCACGTTGAGCCGCATCGCGGCCATGAGCATGCCGGGGACGATCTTGTCGCAGCACGGCACGAGGACGAGCGCGTCGAACGCGTGCGCGACCGTCATGGACTCGACCGTGTCGGCGATGAGCTCACGGCTCGGCAGGGAGTACAGCATGCCGCTGTGGTTCATGGCGATGCCGTCGCAGATGCCCATGACGCCGAACTCGAAGGGGACCCCGCCGCCCGCGCGCACGCCGGCCTTGACGGCGTCGACGACGCTGCGCAGGTGGAGATGCCCGGGGACGACCTCACTGAAGGCGTTGACGACGCCGACGAACGGCCGCTCCATCTCGGCGTCGCTCACACCCAGCGCGCGCAGGAGTGCACGGTGTGGCGCCCGCGCCAGACCCTGCTTGATCTCGTCGCTTCTCACGGCAGTCTTCTTTCCTCGTCGCCGGCGTACCGGCCGCCCCGCTTCGAGACGGCGGCCATGAACTTCAAATGATACCTGAAGGGCTGCGGCCCGGGCCAAGCCGCAGGCTCGCGCCGCGGGCGATTGGCGCGCCGGGCCCGCGGGCATCTACCCCCTTGAGCACAGCGCGGTTGCCGCGAAGCATGAGGATATACCCCTGTGGGTATAAGGCCCGCGGCCCCACCCTGCGAGGAGGTTTGCCATGGACAGCGGGGCGTACGGTGTCGGCCGTTACCTTGATGAACCCTACGAGACGGCGCTGCCACGCGTCGTCGACGCGCTGAAGGCGGAAGGCTTCGGAGTGATCACCGAGATCGACATGAAGAAGACGCTGCTTGAGAAGCTCGACGTCGACGTGGCGCCGCACACTATCCTCGGCGCCTGCAACCCCAAGCTCGCGCACGCCGCACTCGAGATCGAGCCGGACCTCGGTGTGCTGCTGCCCTGCAATGTCGTCGTCTACGCGACGGACAAGGGCACGCGCGTGACCGCCGTGAACGCCGGCGAGATGATCGGCATGGTCGGCAACAAGAGTCTCGACCCCATCGCCGCCCAGATTCAAGAAAGACTCGACCGCGTACTCGAGAGCCTGTGAGAGAATCACGACAAACCGGGCAGGGCCAGACCTGCCGCGCCAAGGAGGAAACCCGTGGCTGATGTGAAGACCCTGACCGACGCGACATTCGACGGCGAGATCGCCGCCGGATCCACCATCGTGGACTTCTGGGCGCCGTGGTGCGGCCCCTGCCGCATGGTCGGCCCTGTCATCGAAGAGATCGCCCAGGAGCACAGCGACAAGGTCACCGTGGGCAAGCTCAACGTGGACGAGAACCCGGCGGTCGCGCAGAAGTACGGCATCATGAGCATCCCGACGATCATCCTGTTCAAAGACGGCGAGCCGTCCAGGAAGGTCATCGGCGCGCGCTCCAAGGCCGACTTCCTCAACGAGTTCGGGCTCACCTGACAGAGCCTGGAGACCGGGGCGCGCCGCCCACTGCGACGGGCGCACCCTGCGAGGCGCTGACGAACGGGGCGGCCCTGGGGCCGCCCCGTTCGCGCACGCACGACGGGCAGGCTAGCGGCGGATCTTGACCACCACGTAGTGAGCCTTGCTGGTGTTGCCCACCGGCTGGGCAGCGTCGATCGCGCGGTACCAGACCTTGTGCCTTCCGTTGCTGGTGACCACGGCTCTCGTGCCGGCGGTCCACCAGCCGGCTTTCTTGGCCTTCATGCTGGTGACGCTGTACTCGATACTCGCGACACCGGCAAGACGGTCTGTAGCCGCGAAGCGTACGACGACAGGGCGGTGGCGCCAGTTCTTGCTCACGCCCCTCGCTTTGACCGTCGGAGGCGTGCGGTCGAGCACCACGTACGCGGAATATGACTGGATACTCGCAAAGCCGCGATCCGCGAGGAGCAGGCGCGCTTTCAGCGCATACCTGGCCTGCACGCTCGAGTTGCCCGCATAGTCCAGAGCGATGCTGGAGATGGTGTGTGGCGTCCCCGTGTCGCCTGTGAGTTCGACGGCCGCCGAGAGCGGGGTCGACGTGCCCACGGGCTGCGTGTTGGTCACCTCGCTCACCTGGCCCGCGTCCACCCGGTACCAGAGGGCCTGCACGCCCGACAGCCCGACCTGGTCGTGAGCCGACACGACATACGGGTAGGACGGGTTCCAGTATCCCTCGGGGGCAGTGACGACGGGCATCTGTGTGTCGACGATGGTCGTGGCATTCGCAGTGCCCCCCCACGTCGAACCGCCATCGCTGCTGAATTGGGCCGTGACCGTGTGGCTGCCGTCGATGGTGAGCATGGGGTCGTCGACGGAGGCGAACAGGTACCACTCCGACAGATAGGTGACGAAATCGGTGGCGTCTCCCCACGTCACGCCGCCATCGTTGGAGAGGCGGAACGAGGTCGCACCCCAGTCGTTGTCCTGGAAGTAGAGTTCGACCCAAGGGTCGTTGACGGCCTCAGCCGCGGCGGTCGGCGAAGCCGACGGTGTCGGCGTGTAGTATTCGGCGCCGACGATGGTCACCGACGGCGTGGTCGGCGCCGACGCCAACGCCGCGGGCGCCAGCAGCATCAGCGCAGCCGCACCGACGGCGGCCAGCAGTACCGCGCCTCTTCCTCGAAAGACAATCCTGGGCCTCACGTGAACCTCCTGACGTCCTTGGAACGAGTGTTCCTGAGTCCTCCATCGGCCGGAAGCCTTCGCATCTGGAATCGGCGCCGCAATCGATCTGGGCTCTGCACCGGTCAAGACGCACGAGGGGCCCGGCATCCGCCGAGCCCCTCATGTCTCACCGGGTGCGCGGCCTCACGGCCGCGGGTGGCTCACATGATGGCGTCGCGCCCCCGCTGGCCGGTGCGCGTGCGCACGGCGTCGTCGATGGGGAGCACGAAGATCTTGCCTTCACCAATCTGATTGCTCTTGAGCGAGGTCGAGATAGCGCTGACGATGCGCTCCACGTCCTTCTCGAGAACGACCATCTCGACCTTCATCTTGGGATGGAAGCGGTACTCGTGCGCCTTGACTTCCTCGCCGCGCGTGAACCCCTTCTGGACGCCGAAGCCCTTGACCTCGGCGACCGACATGCCCACGACGCCCTCGACCGCCAGGGCCTCGGCCACGGCGTCGAGGTTGTACGGCTGGATGTAGCACTCGATCTTCTTCATTCTGCTTCGCCGCTCCTTTCAGCCCGCCGCACGTTCGCGCGGCGGGATGTGCTCACTGGTCCACACCTTGTGCTGCTCGCGTCGTACATACCCCGAATCGGCGGCTCAGACGAGACCCTGGTCGAGCATGGAGTCGGCGACCTTGACGAAGCCGGCGATGTTGGCGCCCGCCACATAGTTGCCCTTCATGCCGTAGGCCTCGGAGGCGTCCACGCACTGCCGGTGGATGGCCTTCATGATGCCGTGCAGGCGCGCGTCCACTTCTTCACGCGTCCACGAGAGGCGCAGGCTGTTCTGCGACATCTCGAGGCCGGAGGTGGCCACGCCGCCGGCGTTGGCGGCCTTGCCGGGACCGTAGAGGATGCCCTTCTCGACGAAGAGGTTGACGCCGTCGGGGACGGTCGGCATGTTGGAGCCCTCGGAGACCACGTACACGCCGTTCTTGAGCAGGTTGGCGGCGTCCTTGGCGTTGATCTCGTTCTGCGTCGCGCTCGGGAAGGCGCACTCAGCCTTGTGGTCCCACAGCGGGTTGAAGTCCTTGGCCTTGTCCACCGGGGTGTAGACGGCGCTCTTGAACTTGTCGGCGTACTCGCTGATCCGGCCGCGCTTGACGTTCTTGAGCTCGAGCAGGAAGGCGAGCTTGTCGCGGTCGATGCCGGCCTCGTCGAAGATGTAGCCGCCCGAGTCGGAGCAGGTGACGGGCTTGCCGCCGAGGTCGAGGATCTTCTCGATGGCGTACTGGGCCACGTTGCCGGAGCCGCTGACGAGGCAGGTCTTGCCCTCGAGGGTCTCGCCGCGGGTGGTGAGCATCTCGGCGGCGAAGTACACGGCGCCGTAGCCGGTCGCCTCGGGACGGATGAGCGAGCCGCCCCAGTTGAGACCCTTGCCGGTGAGCACGCCGACGAACTCGTTGCGCACGCGCTTGTACTGCCCGAACATGAAGCCGATCTCACGGCCGCCCACGCCGATGTCGCCGGCCGGAACGTCGGTGAACTGGCCGATGTGACGGCTCAGCTCGGTCATGAACGACTGGCAGAACTTCATGACTTCGAGGTCGCTCTTGCCCTTGGGGTCGAAGTCCGAGCCGCCCTTGCCGCCGCCCATGGGTAGCGTGGTGAGCGAGTTCTTGAAGACCTGCTCGAAGGCGAGGAACTTGAGGAGGCCGAGGTACACGGTCGGGTGGAAGCGCAGGCCGCCCTTGTAGGGGCCGATCGCGCTGTTCATCTCGATGCGGAACCCGCGGTTGATCTGGACCTCGCCCTTGTCGTCGATCCAGGGCACGCGGAACATGACCACGCGCTCGGGCTCGGAGATGCGCTCGAGGATCTTGTGCTCGCTGTACTTGGGATTCCTGGCGATGACGACCTCGAGGGACTCAGCGACCTCCATGGCGGCCTGATGGAACTCCGGCTCGTTGGGGTTCTTGGCCTTCAATTTGGCCATGTATTCGTCGACGAATGCGCTCATGTAGTGCCCTCCACGTAGGCCTTGAGTGCTGAATGATCGCGTCGGCTCCCTGACGCTCGCCCTGCGCGCTCGACAGGCGTAAGAACGGGCGCAGGGCGCCCGGAGCATACGCCCTGGCCGCAGACGAGTCAGTCGCCATACGGGCCAAACTTGGACCCCGAAGGTGGGCCAGATGGTACACAGTGGCATATCAATCGTCCGTCTGGTCAACACTCTGGCGTTGCCGCGTCGGCCGGAGGCAGCGGACGGCGGCTTCCGAACCCGCCACTTCCAGCTTCCTCGTCTTGTACATTCCGTACAAAATCGGGCACTCTGATTGGTCTCATGTTCGCCTTCATTGACTAAGAAGACGCGCCCTCTTATAGTGAGACGCGAGGGCGTCAGGACCCCCCGGACCCTCCCGCCCCGCCGCACCGACTCACCGCGTGAGCGCTCCCGCATCTGCGCGCGCCCGCGCCCGGCAGGCCAGCGCAGCGCCCGCGCACCCGAGGGCGCCAGGAAGGAGTGCACCGCATGGCTCTCAAGACGCCCGAGGAGTTCGTCCAGAGCCTCGCCGATCTGCACCTGCAGATCTACATGTTCGGCGAGAAGATCGACGACTACGTCGACCACCCCATCATCAAGCCGAGTATCAACTCCGTCGCCATGACGTATGAGCTGGCACAGTACCCCGAGTACGAAGACCTGATGCTGGCCACCAGCCATCTGACCGGCAAGAAGGTCAACCGGTTCACCAACATCCACCAGTCCACAGACGACCTCGCCAAGAAGGTCAAGATGCAGCGCCTCCTCGGCCAGAAGACGGGCTCCTGCTTCCAGCGGTGCGTGGGCATGGACGCCATCAACGCGCTGTACTCCGTCACGTACGAGACCGACCAGGCCAGGGGCACCGGCTACCACGAGCGCTTCAGGGAGTACGTCAAGTACCTCCAGGAAGAAGACCTGGTCGCCGACGGCGCCATGACCGACCCCAAGGGCGACCGCGGCCTGCCGCCGCACAAGCAGCCCGACCCGGACATGTACGTGCACATCGTCGAGAAGCGCGACGACGGCATCGTCGTCCGTGGCGCCAAGGCCCACCAGACCGGCGCCTGCAACTCTCACGAGATCATCGTCATGCCGACCGTCGCCATGCGCGAGGGCGACGAGGACTACGCCGTCAGCTTCAGCTGCCCCGCCAACGCCGAGGGGGTGTACTACATCTACGGGCGCCAGAGCTGCGACACCCGCAAGCTCGAGGACAACGTGCTCGACGTCGGCAACCCGCAGTTCGGCGGCCAAGAGGCCCTCATGGTCTTCGACGACGTCTTCGTGCCCTGGGAGCGCGTCTACCTGTGCGGCGAGATCGAGTTCTCCGGCGCGCTCGTGGAGCGGTTCGCCGGCTTCCACCGGCAGAGCTACGGCGGCTGCAAGGTCGGCGTAGGCGACGTGCTCATCGGCGCCGCGGCGACCGCCGCCGACATGAACGGCGCCGCACGGGCCAGCCACATCAAGGACAAGCTCATCGAGATGACGCATCTCAACGAGACGCTGTTCTCCTGCGGGCTGGCCTGCTCCTACGAGGGCGTCAAGATGCCTTCCGGCAACTACCAGATCGACATGCTGCTCGCCAACGTGTGCAAGCAGAACATCACGCGTTTCCCCTACGAGATCGCCCGCCTCGCCGAGGACATCGCCGGCGGCCTCATGGTCACCATGCCGTCGGCCCAGGACCTCGCCGACGAGAAGATCGGCCCTATCGTCGAGAAGTACCTCGTCGGCCAGTGCGACACGCCGACCATCGACCGGATGCGTATCCTCCGGCTGATCGAGAACCTCACGCTCGGCACCGCCGCCGTCGGCTACCGCACGGAGAGCATGCACGGGGCAGGGTCTCCGCAGGCGCAGCGCATCATGATCGCGCGGCAGTCCAACATCGATCACAAGAAGGATCTCGCGAAGGCGCTCGCCGGCGTCGGCAAGCCCTGGGACAGGGGCAAGGTCAAGGCGCCGACGGCCGTCGAGCAGCACTGAACATGACCGACGAGGGCACGCCGGCGGAGGAGCGCGTGAAGGTCGTGTACTGCGGGGGCTGCAACCCGCACATCGACCGCGCCGCCGTCGCCGCCGGCCTTCCCATCGACGACCCGGACGTTCCGCCGGGGGCGACCGTGCGCCTCAGCGGCTGTCCTCGCGCGTGCGCCTCGGACCACCAGCTCGTCGCGGAGGGCGATGAGCGGTGCACCGACGGAACGCCGCTCGACGAGCCCGCCACGCAGCTGGATGGGCAGGCCGCGGCGGGCGCGGCGGGCGCCCCCGCCGGCCGGGACGGACCACCAGTCGTCGTGGTGGCGGGCGAGCTGGTCGACGGCGTACCCACGCCGTCGCAGGAGCTCGCCCGCGCCGTGACGCGCAAGCTCAAGGAGTAAGGGGATGGACTGGAAGACCGACTACGCCGCGAAGCGCACGACAGCGGCGGAGGCCCTGAAGTGCGTCAAGTCCGGCGACCGCGTGGTGTTCGCCCACGCTTGCGGCGAGCCTCTCGACCTGGTCGACGCGCTCGTGGCCCGCGAGAGCGAGCTCGAGCGCGTCGAGATCAACCACATGGTCGCCATGGGCAAAGGCGAGTACTGCCGGCCCGAGTACGCCGACGCCTTCTACCACAAGTCACTGTTCGTCGGCGCCTCGTCGCGCCAGGCGGTCAAGGACGGCCGCGGCGACTACGTGCCGGTGTTCTTCAGCGAGATCCCCAGACTCTTCTGCGAGGGCTACCTGCCGCCAGACGTGGTGCTCATTCAGGTCTCGCCGCCGGACAAGCACGGCTTCTGCTCCTGCGGCATCTCGGTCGACTACACCAAGCCGGCGGCCCAGGTGGCGAAGACCGTGATCGCCCAGGTGAACCCCAAGATGCCGCGCACGCACGGCGACTCGTTCCTGCACGTCTCGGACATCGACGCGTTCGTCGAGAGCGATCAGGACATCATCGAACTGCAGCCGCCCGCCATCGGCCCCGTCGAGGAGTCCATCGGCAGACATATCGCCGGCCTCGTCGAGGACGGCTCGTGCCTGCAGCTCGGCATCGGCGGCATCCCCGACGCCGTCCTCATGTTCCTGCACGAGAAGAACGACCTCGGCGTCCACACCGAGATGTTCAGCGAGGGCGTCGTCGACCTCTACAGCGAGGGCGTCATCACCAACGCCCGCAAGACGTTCCATCCCGGCAAGCTGGTGGCCACGTTCCTCATGGGCACGCGCCGCCTGTACGACTTCGTCGACGACAACCCGGTCGTCAACATGCTGCCGGTCAACATCACCAACGACCCCTACGTGATCGGCCAGAACGACCGCGTCGTGGCCATCAACTCGGCCATCCAGGTCGACCTGATGGGCCAGGTCGTCGCCGACTCCATGGGCGCCGCCCAGTTCACCGGCATCGGCGGCCAGGTCGACTTCGTGCGCGGGGCCGCCCGCAGCCGCGACGGCAAGGCGATCATCGCCCTGCCGGCCACGGCCAGGAAGGGCACGGTCAGCCGCATCGTCGCCGCCCTCGCACCGGGCACCGCCGTGACCACCATGCGCGCGGACGTGGACTACATCGTCACCGAGCACGGGGTGGCGCACCTGCGCGGCCTCGGGCTGCGCGAGCGCGCCGAGGCGCTCATCGAGATCGCCGATCCGGCGTTCCGCGACCAGATCCGGGAGGAGGCGGCCGAGGTGTATGGGGTCGGCCGCCTGCCCCGCCACCCGCTCACCAAGGAGAGCTGAAAGCCATGGAGCACGTCCACAACGAACCTGAGCCGCGCATCCTCTCGTCGGCCAACGGCCAGCCGGCCGAGTTGCGCCGGGTCGAGCGCAAGATGCGCATCCACCGTCAGCCGAAGACGCTCATCACCGGCGTCGGCGCCGTCGACCAACTCGGTATCGAGGCCAAGAAGCTCAACGGCAGCAAGATCCTCGTGATCACCGACCAGGGCGTCAGCGAGTGCGGCATGTGCGTCGACGTGGAGAAGCCGCTGGTCGACGCCGGGCTCGAGGTCGACTTCTACGACAAGGCCGTGCCCGAGCCTCCCATGAGCACCATCGAGGAGATCGTGCGCATCGTCGAGAAGGGCGGCTACGACCTGATCGTCGGCTTCGGCGGCGGCTCCCCGATCGACGTCGCCAAGGCCGCCGCGGTGCTGCCGCACACCGGCGACACCGTCTACGACTACGTGGGCATCGACCAGGTCAAGAAGAAGGGTCTGCCGATCATCGCCATCCCGACCACGGCCGGTACGGGCTCCGAGTGCACGGCGATCGCCATCTTCGCCAACGAGAAGCTCAACGTGAAGCAGGGTCTCGTGAGCCCGTTCCTCATGCCGAACGTCGCGCTCATCGACCCGGAGCTGACAGTCAGCTGCCCGCCCAACGTCACCGCCGCCTCAGGCATGGACGCGCTCATCCACAACATCGAGGCCTACATCTCGGTGAACGCCACCATGCACACCGACTCGCTGGCTTACGAGGGCATCAAGCTCATCAGCCAGAGCATCCGCACCGCCGTGTACGACGGCACCAACATGTGGGCCCGCGACGCCATGGCCATGGGCTCCATGATGGGCGGCATCGCCTTCGGCAACGCCGGCGTCGGCGCCGTGCACGCGCTCTCGTATCCCATCGGCGGCATGTTCCACGTGCCGCACGGTGTCGCCAACACGATGGTCCTGCCGTGGGCCATGGACTTCAACAAGCTCGCCTGCCTGCGCTGGATGCGCCAGGTCGGCGAGGCCATGGGCGAGAACATGACCGGCCTCTCCGACCGCGAAGCGGCCGACAAGACCGTCGAAGCACTGCGCCTGCTCGCCGTCGACCTGAACGTGCCGCAGTACCTGAGCGACGTGGACATCCCCGAGTCGGCGATCCCGGACCTCGTGGAGGGCGCCATGACCCAGGCGCGGCTGTGGAACAACAACCCGCGCAAGTTCACGCGCGAGGACATGGAGCAGGTGTACCACAACATGGCCGTGCGTCCGGGCAGCAGGGTCGAGGAGCCCGCGGCCGTCTGACCGCCGGGCCGAGAGCCGCGCCGGCCTCGTCGGGGGGCGACGGCCGGCGCACTCAGGGCGGCCGGGGCGCGGTATGCGCCCCGGCCGCCCTTCCCGTACGATGAGCCCGACGGCGTGGCCCGCTGCGGCGGGCCCGCTCCGACCACGACAGGCTCACGGAGGCGGCACATGTACGACTGGCGCGACGACTGGCAGACCCGGTTCGGGCGTACGGAGCCCAAGATCGTCTGCGTGGGTCTCAACTACACCGACCACGCCGCCGAGCAGGGCGCCAAGCTCCCGGCGAACCCCATGCTGTTCGCCAAGTTCGCCAACGCGCTCTGCGGCGACGGCGACGACATCATGATCTCGGCCGGCATCGGTCATGTGGACGCTGAGGCCGAGCTCGCCGTGGTCATCGGCAGGGAGGCGCACGACGTCCCGGCCGACGACGCCCTGGACGTCGTCCACGGCTACCTGTGCGGCAACGACGTGAGTGCACGCGACCTGCAGTTCGGCGACCGGCAGTGGTTCCGCGGCAAGAGCCAGGACACCTTCTGCCCCGTCGGCCCCGGCATCGTCCCGGTGAGCGAGCTCGGCGACGCCGGCGACCTGCGCGTGCGCCAGCGCCTCAACGGCGAGACGCTACAGGACTCGCGCACCGGCAACCTGATCTTCGACGTGCGCACGCTGGTCGCGTTCATCACCCACGCGCTCACGCTGCTCCCCGGCGACCTCATCATGACCGGCACGCCGGAGGGCGTGGGCGTGTTCCGCGACCCCAGACTGTCGATGAAGCACGGCGACGTCGTCGAGGTCGAGGTGGAGGGCATCGGCGTGCTGCGCAACAGAGTCAGGGACCTGGGCGCCGGCGTCTGAGTCGAGCTGCGGCGCGCCGACCCTCGAGCGCAGGTTACGTCAGGCGGGCGAAGTCGGCGCGGGGCCGGCTGCCGCAAGCTGCCCGGCGCCGCCCGCGGTGACGCGGCTGCCGTGAGGCACGATGAGGCAGCGCGCCGAGGGGCCGGCAGTGACCAGCGCCGCGGCGACCGCATCGTCGACGGTCGCGAACGGCGTCATGCACATGCTCTCCACGACATCCTCCGGGAGCTCCGAGACGAGGTAGACAGCCGCCCTCGCCAGCAGCCCGGCGACCGCCGCCGCCTTGTGGCCGCCGAGTACGAACTCCTGCCGGATGCGGTCGATCAGCACCTGCGGCGTACCCATGCCGGTCATCCACTCCTCGAAGACCTTGTTGCCGAAGCCTTCGCGACAGCGGGCGACGAGCACGATCACGCCGCCGTCGCGAACGGCGCCGGCGACGTTGTCCAGCGTCTTCTGCGCCTGGTACAGGTTGATGTCCTTGGGTGTGCCGCCCGGCGAGGCGATGACCACGTCGGCGGCCTCCGGGATGCGCAGGTCGCAGCGCGCGTCGTAGGCGGCCGTGCCGGCGCGATGCGCCTCCAGGTAGTGGCCGGCCACGGCGCGGATGATCCGCTTCTCCTCGTCGAGCAGCACGTTGAAGATGAAGTCGATGCCGATCAGGCCGCCGGCCTCGTCGATGTCCTCGCGCACGGGGTTGCCGGCGATGACGCCGGCCCGGGCGGTGGGCGCGAGCATCATGCTGTGGTTGCCCGAGATGGTGGCGTAGGAGCAGAGGCCGGGCACGACGGCCTTGGCGCCGCCGCTGAAGCCGGCGAAGTAGTGGTACTCGATGTTGCCGGTGCAGATGCGCAGGTCGGCCTCGAGGTAGGGCTCGAACACCTCGAGGCGCGTGCCGCGCGAAGTCGTGCCGACCGGCACGCAGCGCGCTGCGTCCAGGTCCACGAGGCGGACGCCGCTCGCGGCCACTTCTTCCCCGACCAGCCGGCGACGCTCCTCGTCGGTGTGCGCCCGGTGGCCACCCAGCGCGAACAGGATGCTGATGTCCTCCGGCCGCAGCGCAGAGAGTTCCGCGAGCAGCGCCGGCAGGAAGCGGTAGGACGGGCACGGCCGCGTGACGTCGCTGACGACGATAGCGGCCGGCCGCGCCCTGGCCGCGAGCTCCGAGAGACGCGGCGAGCCGATGGGCTCCGCCAGGGCACGCCGGATCTCCGCCTGCTCGTCGCCGGCGCTGGGCGCCGCCGGCGGGTCGGACTCTTCACCCAGCCCGCAGCCGGGGCCGACGACGGTGACGTCGAGCCCGTCGGGCAGGTCGACGTCGAGCGCCGCCTCCCCGTACGGTATGGAGAGCCTCACTGCGCCGCCCGAACGCCGTTTCCGAAGCGCGCGGCGGACTCCTTGAGCGCCTCGATCACCGGCATGGGCTTGCCGGACAGGAACTGCACCATGGCGCCGCCGGCAGTGCAGACGTAGTCGAAGCGGCCGCCGAGGCCGAAGCGGTTCATGGCGGTGACGCTGTCGCCGCCGCCGAGGGCACTGAAGCCGGGCGTCTCCGCCATCGCCTCCCACAGCGCCCGCGTACCGTATTCAGTCTCGGGCTGCTCGAAGACGCCGGCCGGGCCGTTGACGAACACCGTGCCGGCCGCCGCGATACAGACGCCGTAATCGGCGGCGGCCGCATGCCCGAGGTCCACGAGCCGCGCGTCGACCGGCAGGTCGGCCACGGGCACCTCCCGGCGCTCCCCGCCGTCGACGTAGGCGAGGTCGGCCGGAAGCACGATCTTGTCGCCGTGCTCGGCGAGGATCGCCTTCGACTCCTCAACGAACTGCTCCAGCTGGCCGGCGCGGATGAAGTCCATGGACGGCCGCCCGATGTCCACGCCTGAGGCGGCCAGCATGACGTTGGCGACGAGGCCGGCGGTGAGCACCGTGTCCACCGCGCCGTCGGCGAGCGCCGCCGCCATCATCGGGAACGCTTCCTGGATCTTGGTGCCGCCGAGGATGAACACGCAGGGCCGGGCCGGGTCTTCGCGGAGATGCGCCAGATTGGCGTACTCCTTCTCGAACAGCCGGCCCATGGCCGACGGCAGCAACTGCTCGAACCCGACCAGGGAGGGCTGCGAGCGGTGCGCCGCGGCGAACGCGTCGCACACGTACAGGTCGGCGAGCGGCGCCAGCTTACGCACCACGAGGGTCTTGGCCTGGTCCTCGGGCGAGAGGTCGAGCTTGCGTTCGAAGAGCGTGAGCTCCTCGCCGCAGAAGCGCACGTTGTCGAGGAGCAGCACCTCGCCGTCCGCGAGCCGGCCGACAGCGTCGCGCGCGGCCGGCCCGCAGACGTCGTCGATAAAGCTCACGGGCCGGCCGGTGAGCTCGCTCATCACCGCGGCGTGGGGCTCGGTCGACGCGTAGTTGTGGTACTCGAGGTCGCCGCCCTGGTGGGCGAGCAGCACGACCCGCGCGCCGGCCTCAGCCAACTCGCGGACGGTCGGCGCGCAGCCCTTGAGGCGCGTGATGTCCCGCGGCCCGCCGGTCTCCGGGTCGAGCGGCGCGTTGATGTCCACGCGACACAGGACGACCTTGCCGCCCCACTCGAAGTCGTCGAGCGTGTGGATGCCGTACTTCATCGCGAGGCCCCCTCCCCGCCGCCAGCCGTCAGGCGTTGGCGGCGACCGGAGCGCCCAGCCCGAGGTAGTGGTTGGTCAGCCCGACGGCCTCGAGGCGGTCGGTCTGCATGCTGAGCGCCGCGCGGATGGCGTCCATCGTCTCGGGGATCACCACCGACTCCTGCGGGATGTTGATCGCGAACATGAATTCGCGGCCGCTCTTGGCGATAGTCTCGTCGAACACGGCGATGTCGTACATGTCGGCGCGCTTGTTGCCGAGGTCGCGCGCGTAGCGGAACAGCGCCGAGTTGCTGTTGAAGCCGTCGGCGATCTTGACGTTGCGGATGCGCGGGTGCGCCTCAAAGAGCTCGAGCGCGCGCTCCTTGCTGACGTCTCCCTTGGTCGTGGCGATCACGTTGATGATGTGGCCGTGCGTGGTGGGCACGTGCACGAGCAGGCCGGTGGCCTCGATGTGCGGCATGATGGTCATGAGGTCGACTGCCTGATGGTTCGGGACGGGCTCGACCTGGGCCACGTCCACGAGCCCGCGGTGCGTGTCGCCGGGGTCGGCGACGCGGCGCACGATGGTGACGATGACGCGCTCCACGCCGACCTCACGGTCGAGGCAGTCCACCGCACGGATGAGGCCGGTGGTGTTGCAGCTCGTCAGCTTGAGGTAGTCCTTGCCGACGCCCTTGTCGTAGTTGGCGTAGCCGTGGAAGAAGACGTCGACGATGTCGTTCTTCTCTCCGCCCTGGAACACGGCCTTGACGCCCTTGGCCTGGTAGAGCTCCTTGTTCTTGCGGCCGATGCCGCCGGGCGAGGAGTCAAGCACGATGTCGACCTTGTCAAGCAGCTCGTCCATGGTGCCGGTGACCGGGATGCCGACCTCGTCGAAGGCGGCCTTCTGGCCGGCCTCGACCACGTACAGGTCGTAGGGCATGCCCGACTCATGCAGCGCACGCGTGGACAGGGTCGGGGCGACGTCGACGACGCCGACCAGCTCCATGTCCCCCTGCAGCGCCACGCCGTCGGCCAGCCGCTGGCCGATGACGCCGTAGCCCACCACTCCCACTCTTGGCTTTCCCATGTTCCGCTCCATTAGTAGCCCAGGCCCTTCTCGACGACGCCGATGGACTCGTCGAGCACGCGGACGACGGTGTCGATCTGCTCCTTGCTGATGATGAACGGCGGCGCGACCGCGTGGACGTGGCCGCCGCCGAGCAGCCGCACGAAGACGCCGTGCTTGAACGCCTCGTCGCGGATCTTCGCGGCGACGCCCTGCGCCGGCGCGAACCACTCGTGCGTCTCCTTGTCCTTGACGTACTCGATGCCGGCGACGAGCCCGACGCCGCGCACGTCGCCGACGACCGGATGGGCGAGCAGCGTCGCGAGGCCCTCCTGCAGGTAGGGGCCGAGCTCCGCGCAGCGCTCCACGAGCTCCTCGCGTTCGAGGATCTCGAGGTTGGCGACGCCCGCCGCGCAGCAGAGCGGGTGGCCCATGTACGTGGCGCCGCTCATGAACGCCTCGTTCGGCCCGCCGAGGAACGCGTCGAAGACGTGGTCCTTGGCGCCCACGGCGCCGAGCGGCAGGTAGCCGGACGAGAGACCCTTGGCGAGCGTGATGAGATCGGGGTCCGAGCCGAACTGCTCGAAGCCGAACCAGGTGCCGCTGCGGCCGAAGCCGGTGATGACCTCGTCGTTGATGACGAGCACGTCGTTGGCCTTGCAGATCTCGTTGACCATCGGCCAGTACTCGGGCGGCGGCGGGATCACGCCGCCGGTGCCGATCATGGTCTCGCCGAGCATGGTGCCGACGTTCTCGGGACCGTAGAAGTTGATCTCCCGCTCGACCTGTGTGGCGCACTCCATCCGGCAGTCTTCGCCGTAAGTCTTGTGCCACTCGCACTGGTAGCAGTAGGGCGCGCCGAGTTTGATGAACCCGGGCAGCAGCGGCTCGAACTTGGCGCGGTTCACGGTGAGGCCCTGGGCACTGACGCTGGTCATGGTCGTGCCGTGGTACGAGCGGTCGCGGAACATGACCATGTACTTGGTGCCCTTGCCCTTGTTGCGCCAGTACTGGCGCGCCATCTTGACAGCGGTCTCGACGGACTCCCCGCCGCCCAGCGTGAGGAACACGTGGTTGAGGTCGCCGGGCATGTGCTCCGCCACCTTGGCGGCGAGCTTGATCGCCGGCTCGTTGGCGATCTGGAAGATGTGGTAGATCGCCAGCTTCTTCGCCTGTTCGTTGATGGCGTCGTAGATCTCGGTGCGGCCGTGCCCGACATTGACGGTCCAGAGGCTGGCGAAGGCGTCGATGTACTCGTTGCCTTCGCTGTCCCAGACCAGCGCGCCTTCGGCGTGGTCCATGACGACGGGATCGAGACCCTGCATCTGCGTGAACGGCGGCCAGAGGTTCTGGAACTCTTCCTTCACCCCGCCGGCCGGCGACTGTCCCTGCTCTGCCATGCGTCCTTCCTCTCCTCCGGTATCCACCCAGGTGGAAACCTAAGGGCTCCCCGCCCGGGTGTCAACAACGACCGCTTCAGTCCCCGAGCGCAAGCTCCATCTCGGGAGTGACTCCGCAAATCGCGGCGAGCTCCGCGCGAGCGGCGTCGTCGAGAGGCCGGCCGCGCTCGGCCCGCGCCGCGAAGAGCGCGTCCATGTGCTCCCTGGCCCTCGTCACCTCGTCGCGCCCGTCCGCGACCCACTGGTCGTAGGCCTGGCGCGACGAGATCCTGGCGGTGAAGTGCTCGCCGGCGCGCAGACGTCGCGCCGTCTCCTTCTCTTTGAGGAAGTCACCGCCGATGCCGACCCGCTCGATCATGTCGACCATCATCTCCTCGCGCCGGGTGTCGACGTCGCCGAGGACGCGGCGGATCATCCCGGCCACCTCGGCGTCCAGCACGATCTGCGGCAGGAACAGTGTGTTGACGGAGTCGATCATGCCGACGCCTCCGCTGAGCACGTCGGCGCCCACGCCGGCCGTCGCCAGACCCTTGAGCGCCTTCTCGTAGCCCGCCTGCAGGCCGGCGTACTTGGCGTCGGTCGCAAGCCCCGGCACGGCTGCCGGCACGCCCAGGTGGTGCGCGAGCTCCACGCAGGCGACGTTCATCAGCGCGCACTCGGGCGAGGCGTAGGAGACGCCGGCCGAGCGCATGTCCATGATCGAACCGGAGACGCCCATGACGACACGGGCCCCCGGGGCCAGCGCCTGCAGCGCGGTAGCGACGCCGAGGAACTCCGCCAGCCCCTGGGCGATGGTCCCCGCCAGCGTCACCGGCGAGGTGGCCCCTGCCATGGGCACGGTGTACACCTCGACGGGCGCCCCGCGGCGCGCCGTGGCCGCGTGGAAGTCGAGCAGCGGACCATCGATGCGAAGCGGAGACGCCGCGGTGAGCAGCGTGCTGAACCGCGGCCGCTCGCGGAACGCCTCGGCGTCACCGGAGACCACGTCCATGATGCGCAGCAGCGGCTCGGCCTGGGACGGGCTGTCGACGAGGGTCACGTGCTTGCGCGCTTCGGTGAGCACCACGTAACAGACCACCAGTTCGCGGATCTCGACGGGCACGTCGCCCGCGGTGATCGTGGTCCATATGACGTCCACCTCAGGCACCTCGTCCAGCAGGATGGTCGCCGCCTGCAGGTCGGTGAGCGTGGAGGGACGCCGGACGCCGGTCTCGTGGTCGAGCACGAACGCGGCGCACCCGGAAGAGCAGAAGTGCGCCGGCTCGCCGTCGTCCAGTACCACATCGTACTCAGGCGTCGCGCCGGCGAACAGCACGCGCCGCGGGCTGGCTTCGACGGAGCGCAGGACGAGGTCGGCAGGCAGGCGGACGACGCCGGTGGAGAAGTCGACGTCCGCCCCGAGATCCGCGAGCAACGGCAGCGCCGCCGACCCCTTGAGCTCGACACCCACGCGCTGGAGGATCGCCAGCGCCTCCTCGACGAAGGTCCGTTTCTCGGCCTCGTCCAGCCAGGTCATGTGCGCGCGCATCGGCCTCCTCCGATCTTCGTGCTGGGACGGGTGCCGGCACGCGCCGGCGGGCGGCGGGCGGAACTGCGCACGCCCGCCGCCCGCCGCCTACACCGTCGGCGTGTCCGACAGCAGCTTCTTGGTGTAGTCGGCCTGCGGGTCTTCGAGCACCGCGTCGACGAGCCCGTACTCCACGATGCGGCCGTCGTTCATCACGGCGACCTCCTGGGAGATGCTGCGCACCAGCGCCAGGTTGTGGGTCACGAACAGCATCGAGAGACCCATGTCGCGCTGCAGGGCGGCCAGGAGCTCGATGATCGCTGCCTGGACCGAGACGTCCAGCCACGAGGTGACCTCGTCGCAGATCAGCACCGTAGGCTCGGCCGCGAGGCTGCGTGCGATGGCCAGGCGCTGACGCTCGCCGCCGGAGAGCTGGTCCGGGTAGCGGCTGAGCAGGGACGAGTCGAGGGCCACCTGCTCGAGCGCCTTCACCATCCGGTCTTCCATCTCGTCGCGCGAGAGATCGAAGAAGACCTTGAGCGGCTGCGACACGATCTGGGCGATCGTCTTGCGTGGATTGAGCGAGCTGTAAGGGCTCTGGAAGATGTACTGGATCGACTGCCGGGTCGCACGCGACCGGCCTCGCGCGTCGCGCGCCAGCGGCTTGCCCATGAAGTCGATGTCGCCGACGATCTTGTGCGGGTGGAGCCCGGCGATGCAGCGGGCGAGGGTCGTCTTGCCCGACCCCGACTCGCCGACGAGTGACAGGCAGCGGCGCTCGCTGAGGCTCGCGTCGATGCCGTGCAGTACTTCCTTGTGCTGGTAGAACGCGGTCACGTCGCGCACGCTGATGACCTGGTTCTCCTGCGCCTGCGAAGCCGAGAGCGACTTGTCGCGCAGCTGGATGTCGATCCCCACCGCCTGCGCACCGACCTCCCTGTAGCGCCAGCAGCGCACGCGGTGGCCCGGGCTGACGTCCTCGACCGGCGGGAACTCCTGGCTGCACTTGTCGACCGCCCAGTCGCAGCGCGGGGTGAAGGCGCAGCCCGAGGGCCGCTGTCCCGGACGAGGCGCCCAGCCGGGGATGCCGCGCAGGGCGCGCTCCCCGGTGATGTCGGGGATGGACGCGAGCAGCTTGCGCGTATAGGGATGATGACCGGCGTCGAAGAGTTCGTCGCGCGTGCCGGTCTCGACCACCCTGCCGGCGTACATGACAGCGATGCGGTCGGCCAGGTTGGCCACAACGGCCAGGTCGTGCGTGATGTAAAGCGCCGCGACCCCGTACGACCTGGTGAGGTCGCGGACGGTGTCCAGCACGTGCGCCTGCGTGGTCACGTCAAGGGCGGTGGTCGGCTCGTCCAGGACGATGACCTTAGGCCGGTTGGCGAACGCCATAGCGATGGCGACGCGCTGCTGCTGGCCGCCCGAGAGCTGGTGCGGATAGCGCCGCAGGAACGCCCTGTCGGACGGTAGCAGCACCTCTTCCATCATCTGGGTGAGGCGCGCCTCACGGTCCGCCTGCGACGACCCGAAGTGGTGCACCTCGAGGATCTCCATGAGCTGCGTCCCGATGCGCAGCGCCGGGTTGAGCGCCGCCGATGAGTCCTGGGGGACGTAGCTGATGGCTCCGCCGCGGATGCCGCGCAGGGCGGCGGGGTCCATCGCCAGGATGTCCTGCCCGTCGATCTCGATGCGCCCGCCGGCGATCTTCGCGCCGCGGCGCTGGTAGTCGAGCAGGCTGGTGCCGACCGTGGTCTTGCCGGAGGCCGACTCACCGACGAGCCCGAGCACCTCGCCGCGATGGATCACCATCGAGACCTCGTCGTCGATGTCCACTCCCGAAGGGTCGAGGACGATGCGCAGCCCCTCGACGTCGAGGACGGTCACGCTCTCCGGGGTCGTGGTGGTTCCCTCGGGGATCGTCGTCGCCATCACCCCACCCCCGTGTCACGTTCGATGCCGATCAGGGCGCGGCCGAGGCCGTCCGCGATCAGGTTGGTGCCGATGGTCAGGATGCCGATGAGTATCACGGGCACCGCCACCGGCCACGGCTGGATCTTGAGGCCGATGAGGTTCTCGTTGATCATCAGGCCCCAGTCCGCCGCCGGCGGCTGCATGCCGAATCCGAGGAACGACAGCGCGGCGATGACGCCGATCGAGTAGGTCAGCCGCAGGCCGAACTCCACGAGCAGCGGGCTGGTGATGCTGGGCAGGATCTCGTTGAAGAGGATCTTCCAGCGCGCGATGCCGAAGGCCTCGGCGGCGCGCACGAAGTCGCGCTGAGAGACCTCGAGCGTGGCAGCACGTGCGACGCGCGCGATGCGCGGCGCGTGCGATATGCCGACGATGAGCACGATCAGCCACAGCCTCGGTCCAAGGATGGAGACGAAGAGCAGCGCTAGCACGATCTGCGGGAACGCGAGGACGACGTCCAGGACGCGCATGATGGACTCGTCGATCCAGCGGCGCGCGTAGCCGGTGATGAGCCCCAGGGTCACGCCCAGGACGAGGCCGATGACGGTGGCCGCGAGGGCGAGCACGATGACGGTGCGGCCACCGTACAGCACGCGCGTGAGCACGTCGTGGCCGATGTAGTCGCTGCCCAGCCACATCTTGGGGATGTTCGGCGGCGAGTACGGCGGCGCGACGAACTCCGTCGGCGAGTACGGCGCCACCCAAGGTCCGGCGACCGCGATCAGGACGATGACCCCGAAGATGGCCAGGCCGATCTTGGTGCGCCCCATGCGCCACGCCTCGAGCAGCATCATGAGCCACTCCGATGGCCGGTTGTCGGCGTGCACCACCGGCGGTTCGACGAGCTCGGAGTCGTTGACGCGCATCTCTGGAGTGCTCATCGCAGGCCCGTCCTGAGTCGTGGGCTGACGAGGATCGTGAGGATGTCGGCGGTCAGGTTGGCGAGCACGTACACCGCGGCGATGATCAGGGTGATCGCCTGCACCATGGGCATGTCGCGGTTGGCGACCGAGTCGACGAGCAGCGAGCCGATGCCGGGAAACGCGAACAGGTACTCGACCACGACGACGCCGCCGGCCAGCCAGGCCAGGTTGAGCGCCGTGACCTGGAGCGCCGGAGCAAGCGCGTTGGGGACCGCGTGCCTGTTGAGCACCAGCCGCTCGGGCAGACCCTTGAGGCGCGCCATCATCACGTACTCGCTCTCGAGCACCTCGATCGTGCTGGCGCGCAGGATGCGGGTGATGTACGGGGCTACCGCCAGCGTGAGCGTAAGCGCCGGCAGCACGAACATGTCGAGCTGCTGCGCGATGGGCACGCTCGGATCCACGTTCGAGACAGACGGCATGAACTTGAAGACCTGGGTCGCGAACACAAAGATGAGGATGATGCCGATCACGAACTCCGGCAGGGCCGCCAGCGCCAAGCTGCCCACGGTGATGCTGACGTCGAACTTGCTGTCTCTTCGTAACGCAGTGAGCGAGCCCAGGAGCAGCGAGACGGGCACGCTCACCAAGGCCGCGATGAACACTAGGATGAAGGAGTTGAGCACGCGCCGGCCGATGAGCTGAGTGACCGGCTCGTCCGCCGTGAGCGACTTGCCGAGGTCGCCGGTGACGACGCCGCCGAGCCAGCTGAGGTACTGCGCCGTCATGGGCCTGTCGAGCCCGAGTTGCTGCTTGAGCGCCTCGTACCTTTCCTTGTTGACCGCTTCCCTGCCGAGGATGGCCTTGGCGGTGTCTCCGGGGAGAGCCTGCGTCGCGACGAAGACGACCACCGACACCAGGAACAGTGTCAGCACCCCGAGGCCGATCCGGATGAGGATCAGCTTCAGAAGCGGGGGCATGAGCGGCATCTCCCTCTTGCGGTTCTACTGATCATGATGGCTGCCTCTCGCGCTGGAATACAGAAAAGGCGGGGTCACAGGGCCGCCGCGATCGACATCCACGATCGAGCGGGCGCAGCGGCGGAGAGGGCCGCGGGTACGGGGCGGCGCCCCGTACCCGCGGCCGCTGCAGTGCTGGCGATCAGGCCGTGAAGTACACGTCCTTGAAGTACATGCGGCCGATGGGACCGCCGAGCTTGTCGAGCTTGTAGCCGGTGGTCTTCTTGGAGTAGGCGTCGACCTGGTTACGCCACGACCAGACGATGTAGCCGCCCGTGTCGAACTCGATCTGCTGCGCCTGCGTGATGAGGTCGTTGCGGTCGGTGTCGTCGACCGTGGTGAACGCCTTCTTGACCAGCGACAGCCACTCGGCGTTCTTCCAGTGGGTCTCGTTGTACGGCGCGTCCGGCATGGTGCCCTGGCCGGCCTGGTTCAGATAGTTGCGCGTGGCCCAGAAGTCCTGGGCGAACGGCCAGGAGAGGTAGTCCTTGCCGTAGAAGACGCTCGCGTCGGTCTTCTTGATGTTGACGGTGACGCCGGCTGCCTTGGCCTGCTCGGCGAACACCTGAGCCGCCGCGACCTCGTCGCCGCCCAGCGCGCCCTCGGACGTGGTGAGCTCGACGGTGAGGTTGTTGTCGTAGCCTGCCTGCTTGAGCAGGGACTTGGCCTGCTCGATGTCCGGCATGCGCTGCTCGAGATCGGGTGTGCCGGGATCGTACCGGGCATACATGTCGTTGGCCACGGCGCCCAGGCCACTGTACGCCTGCTCGATCATCTGCTGGCGGTCGACGATGAGCCGGAACGCCTGGCGCACGCGCACGTCGTCGAAGGGCTTGACGTCAATGCGCATGGTGAACGGACGCCAGGCGCCCGTCTCGGCGTTGAGGAGCGCGAGACCGCTCGTCGCCTCGATGACTTTGGCCTGGCTCTTCGGCAACTGGGACATCGCCTGGATCTGGCCGCTGTTGAGCGCGTTGATGCGCGCCGTATCGTCGGCGAACTCGATCATGGTGAGGGTGTCGACGTACGGGGCGCCGCCGTAGTAGTCGGCGAAAGCGGCGAACTTGAACTGCTCACCAGGCTTCATGTCGACCATCTTGAACGGGCCGCTCCCGATGGGGTTCTTGGGATCGAAGCCGACCGGCACGATGGCGCTGCCACGGAATGCGAGGCCCTCGGGCAGCAGCACGTTCGCGCTCTTGAGCTTGATCTCCACCGTCAGGTTGTCGACCTTCTTGGTGCTGCCGGGAACGACGCCCGAAAGCGAAGCGACGGCCGTCTTGGGATCCTTGGGGTCGACGATGCGCTCCATGGAGTACACGACGTCGTCGGCGGTGATGGGCTTGCCGTCGTGCCACATCATGCCGTCGCGCAGCTTGATCTGCCAGACGGAGCCGTCGGCGTTGGGCTCGACGGTCTCGGCCAGTTGGTTGACGACCTGCGCGTCGAAGTCGAAGTTGCAGAGGCCCTCGTACATGATGTACTGGATGGCGATGTCGGGCTCGTACGAGCCTACCTGCGGGTCGGCCGTGTCCTTGGCCGAGCCGCCGACGATGCCGACCATGAGGTCGCCGCCCTTGGTGGGGCTGGCCCCGGTCGCAGGCGAGCTGGACGCGGAGGTCCCGCCGCTGCTGCCACACGCCGCGGCGACCGGCCCGATCGCGGCTGCGGCGCCCACCGCGGCGGCACCCTTGAGCAGGCTGCGCCGCGAGAAGCGTTTGTCGTTGACGAGCGCATTCAGCTCGTCGAACCCTGAAGCACCCCGCTGATCCTTGTCAGTCACGATACCCGTCCCCCTGTCCTGGTCGTTTCCTGAAGGTCGAGCTTCACTCCGATCCCCAGCACCACTCGAGTCTATCCGATGCCGCGGACCGTGCTTGGTCACAACGCCGCGACGGGAAGCCCCCTCGCCTCCGTCATCCCCCGGCCGGACGATCCTTGCTGACCATCCACCCGGGTGGGTAGACACGATACGCCACTATGGCCAAGGCGCCACCGCTCTGTCAAGACTCCTGGAGACAGACAGTAACACCAGGGTCCGCCGCAGGCAAGAACGCTCCTACGGAATCGTAGCGGAAGTAACTGATTCCGAGCAGTTCATTGAACGACTTGCCTTGAATCGCTATACTTCGTCTTCATGAATGGCAAAACAGATAGTGAATTCGAAAGTCCGCCCGTCGCCCGCCACGGCTCGCTGCCGCACGGCACCATCGAACTGGACGACGTCGACCGGCGCATCATGAAGCTGCTGCGACACGACGCTCGACTCAGCTACGCCCACATCGCGCGTACCGTCGGGCTCTCCGAGCCTACCGTACGCAAGCGCATCGACCGGCTTGTGCACGCGGGCGCCATCATCAACGCCGCGCGCATCAACCCGGCGCCCATCGGCTTCCCCATCGACGCCATGATCGGCATCAACGTGGTGCGCGGCAAAGTGAAGATGGTTGGGCGCAGACTGGCGGAGATGGAGAACGTAGCCTACGTCGCTTACGTCGCCGGCAACTTCGACATCATCATCCAGGCGTACCTGCCTCACATGGAGGGCCTCTTCAAGTTCCTCAACGAAGACCTCGAGAAGATCGACGGCATCGCCGGCACGCAGACCTGGAACGTACTGCGCACCGAGAAGTTCTTCTACAACTGGGAGGGAGAGGACCTTGGTCTCGAGCCCTCCACGGCGCCGGACGGGGAAACCTCCGACGACGACGAGTCCTCCTGAACGTGCTCCCGTAGCCCTCCGGGACTGCCTTCGGCAGCCGCCCGTCCGGCGCGGCCCCCACCACTTCCGCCCTCGATGACCGCCGCCGTCCTGGCCCTGCTCGCGAGTTTCTCGTGGGGTACGTCCGATTTCCTCGCCGGCCTCGAGTCACGCCGTTCGACGGCGTGGACCGCCGCGCTCGGCGGTCAGGTCGTCGCCTCGCTGTCGCTGATCGTGCTGCTCATGGCGATGTCGCCTGACCGCCCCACTCCGGGCGCACTGGTCGCGCCCGCGGCGGGCGGCCTGGTCGGCGGCGTCGGGGTCGTCCTCGGCTACAGGGCGTTCGCGCTGGCGGACCTGAGCCTCGTGTCGCCGATCATCGCCGGCGCCGCACTCGTGCCGGTGCTGTGGGGCGTCGCGACCGGCGAGCGGCCCGGCGCCGTCCAGGTCCTCGGGATCGCCTGTGCGCTCCTCGGGATGACCCTGATCTCGAGCACGGGGCGGAGGGATGCCGGCGAGGCGCGCTCGCGCGCCCGCACCGGCATCCTCATGGCTATCCTGTGCGCGGTCGCCATGGGCCTCTTCCTCGTCGCCCTGAGCTACGGCGACAAGGCCGAGCCCCTGTACACGGTCACCGCGGCGCGCACCACGGCGGCGCTCACCCTGCTCGTCGTCGCCGCCGCGACCCGCCCGGCGATACGGCTGCGCAGGCGGGCGCTCCCCACACTCCTGGTCGTCGGCGTGCTGATCGCCGCCGCCAACATCCTGTTCACATCCGCGACCGCCCACGGGTACCTGAGCCTCGTGGGCGTGCTCGGCTGGCTCAACCCGGCGGTCACCATGGTGTGGGCGGCGGCCGTGCTGCACGAGCGGCTCAAGCCGTTGCAGATGGTCGCGGCCGCCCTCGTGTTCGCCGGCATCGTGTGCATCACGCTGGGCTGACGGCCTCCGGGGCGGGATGGCGCGAGGGCGCCGGAGGAGAGTACGCTCGCGCCTGACAGCTCTCCAAGACCTCGACGACCAGAAGCGGGTGATCCCATGGAAGGTCCGGCATGCGCGACCTGCCCCTGGTGGCTGCGACTACCCGAGCGGGTCGAGTACCGCTGGTCGGCCGACGACGGCGAGCAGGTGGAGATCCGCACTCCCAACGACAAGGGCGAGTGCCGCAGGTACCCGCCGCGGCCGCCGCGCGCCTTCCCGCTCACGGCGTCGGACGACTGGTGCGCCGAGCATCCGGAACGCCGGTCGGGCGGCCAGGGCGGCTGATCCCCTCAGCCGGTGATCGCCACGCGGACGGGCGGCGCGGCCGGCCGTAGGGCGTCAGACGGCGCGGGGATCCGGCGGCCACCCGTCCGCGTTCGTCTGCAGCCACGTCTCTCCGCGCCGCTGCGCGGTCGCACACGCGCCGTAGAGTTCGTCCGTGGCGGCCACGACGGCGTCGGTGCCGAGCAGGTCCAGAAGGCCTGTACGGCGCAACTGCTCCCGCATCTCCTCCCCCACACCGGCGAGATAGAGACGCCCCCCGCAGGTGGCGCACTCGGTCGCGTACTCGCGGATCAGCGCGATGGTGGCGCTGTGCAGCGTGCCACGTCCGCGCAGGCGCAGGACGACCACCGGGCAGTGCGCCGCGCCGACGGAGGGCAGCAGCGCCTTGATCTTGGGGGTGGCCGCGAAGAACAGGCTGCCGTAGATGTCCAGCACGGTGACGGCGTCGCTCGAGAGCGCCCGCGGCGCCTCGGTCTCTCTGAGACGACCGTGGTCGTCCGTCACGACTCGCATGACGCGCACGTCGAGCGACGACAGGTAGATGTGCTTGAGCACGGCGATAGCCGCCCCGGCGAGGACCGCGTACTGCAACGGCACGACGAGCACGAGCACGAAGGTCGCGAGCATGACGGCGGCCGACGTCCTGTCGGCGTGCCAGACCTCGAGCATGGCGCGCGGCCGCAACGCGCTCGACGCGGCCACGATGAGGATGCCGGCCGTGACGGCCAGCGGCACCTGCTGAACGAGCGGTGCGGCGACCAGGATGACCAGCACGACGAAGACCCCGGCGAACACCGAGGACCATCGCGTGCGTGCTCCCGCGCTGAGGTCGAGTGCCGTGGCCTGGATAGAACCACCCACGATACCCCCGCCGAACGCGCCCGAGAACAGGTTGGCGACGCCCTGCCCCGCGAAGTCCTTGCTGGCATCGCCCAGGTTGCCGTCCGGGTTGGGGACCGTCCTGCTTATCCCCGCTCCCTGCACGAGGCCGATGATCGCCAGCGAGACGGCGGGCAGCAGGAGGGACGGCGCCAGGCTGAGATCGGGAAGCTGCGGCAGGGGCAGGCTCCTGGGGATGGGCGCGATGTCGCCGACGACCGCGACCGAGGTCAAGCCGAGCGCCCAAACCGCCACCGTGAGGAGCACCAGCGCGACCGCCATAGCGTACAGCTTGAGGCGCGTGCGCCGGAGCACGAGGACGAGCGCCACTGTGGTCAGGCCGATGACGGTGGTCGCGGGATCGAACTTCCCCAGATGCATGAGCGTGTCGGCGGCCTTCAGCACCTTGTTCTCGAACACGCTGGCGTACCCCGTGAGGGCGGCCAGCTGGCCGCACAGGATGGTCACCGAGATGCCGGCCATGAAGCCGACCATCACCGCGTTCGAGATGAATCGGACCAGGCCGCCGGCGCGCAGCACGCCGGCCAGCAGCATGATCGCACCGGTGAGAAGCGCCAGCACGAACATGCCGGCGACACGCCGGTCCGCCGGCAGGAGCGCCAGCGCGCTGCCGGCCGCCAGGCTGAGGGCCGCGGTCGGCACGATCGACATCCGCTCGGAGCTCGACGTGAGCGCTCCCGAGGGGGCCCCGACCATGACCGCGTACAAACCGTGGACCGGCGGGATGCCGGCCAGCATGGTGTAGGCCATGGAGTTGCCGATCTGCGCGGCCCCCACTGTGACGCCGGCCACGATGTCGCGCGGCAGATCGCGCCGCGAGGGCAGGCTCAACCGGAGGCGGCCGTCAGGCGCCGGGCGCCGCATCGCCGGCCTGCGCGTACGCCCGCTGCAGGACCTCCGCCACCTCGGGCCGCGTGAACCACTCGGGCAGCTTCTTGCCCTTGGCGAGATACTCCTCGCGCACCTGCGTGCCCGAGATGGACGAGACGCGGGCCCCGTAGGGGACCTCGTTGAGCTCGACGTACCGGTCCTCGTCGGTCAGGTAGGCGAGCTCTCGCGCCATGATGGTCTTCACGCCGATCTCGTGCGAGTAATGCTCGGCCATGGCCTGCGCGTCGTAGGGCCCGTAGAACGGCACGCCGTGCGAGTCCGGGCCGGGCCCCGCGTGGTCGCGTCCTACGATGAGGTGAGTCGCGCCGTAATTGCGGCGGATGATGGCGTGCCACACGGCCTCGCGGGGCCCGGCGAAACGCATGGCCAGCGGCATGAGCGAGAGCAGCGTCCGCGAGGAGTCGTAGTAGTTGTCGACGAGCACCTCGTAGGCTTCGACGCGGAGCGCCGCGCCGACGTCCTGCGGGCGAGTGACGCCGACGGCGGGATGGATGAGCAGGGTACCGCCCACAGCCCGCAGCGCGCGCTTGGTGAGCTCCTCGTGGATGCGATGCATGGGGTTGCGCGTCTGGAACGCCACCACGGTGGAGTTGCCCATCGCGGTGAGGCGCTCGCGCAGTTCGGCGGGGGTGAGGCACAGGGGGCCGTGCAGCCGGTGGCGCGGGAGGTCGAACACCCGCGGGCGGCCGGCCAGGTAGTGGCTCGGCCAGCCTTTGGCCTCGATGACGAGCGGATGCGCGCTGTCCCTGCCGCCGAGCACCGCGCGCATCTCGCGGAGGATGTCCGCTGGGTAGACCTCATCCACCTCGAGCAGAGCCAGGATGGCGCCCTGCTCATCCGACAGCGCGATCTCGCGCGGGTGCCCCCGCAGGACCTCTTCGCGACAGGGCACCGCCAGCGGGATCGGAAAGAGCTCGCCGCCCTCCAGACGCATCTCGTAGAGGACGGACTCGTACTCGTCGTGACCCATGAACCGGTCGAGCGGCGAGAACGCGCCGACCGCCATCATCTCGAGGTCGTACTGGGCGCGCAGGGAGAGAGGCACGACCGGCAGGTTCTGCGCCCGCTCGAGCAGCTCGGCGCGCTCCTCCGGGTCGTGGACGACCAGGTCGACAAGGCTCCCCCCGAACGGCGTGATCAGGCCGGCCGGTCCGGGATTTCCGGGAGCGGGATCGACTTCAGGGTTCACGGCAGGACTCCTCACCCCCGCGGCCATGCGACCCGGAGGCCGCCGGGACGGAGCCCCCCGGAGAGGGCGCGCCGTACGCGCCCTCTCCGGAGCTCCGGGCTCGTCACGGACGAAGCCGCTCCGCGTACATCTTCTCGTACAGCGGCATGCACGTGTCGTACATCTCCTTGAGCTCGGGCACGTCTTCTACCGTGTACCCGAAGTCCTCCATGTCCTTCTGGAACCCGGTGCTGTCGCCGGCGTCCAGGTGCCACATCTCCCAGTCCTTCCACTCCTGCTTGAACTCGGGCTCCCAGGTGAGCGACTCGGGCAGGTGCGGGATGCCGACCTTCTCGCAGTACTGCTTGACCACGGAGCCGGCGTCGATGAGCAGGTCCTCGGCGTCGACGACCGCCGGCACCTCGCCGGTCATCTTCTTGGCGAGCTCGAACAGCCTGTACTGCGACTCGAAGCCGATCTCGCGCAGGGTCACCGTGGGGTCGAGCTTGTGGTAGGAGACCAGCGTGAGGGCAGGGTTGCGGATGATGAACGTGTTGGTGAACTTGCCCATGAAGTCCTCGTCCGCGACGTCGCTGACGTAGTACGCCATGTCCTTGAAGAACACGGGCTTGTCGCCGTCGGCGGCGGCCTTCTCGATCATCTCGGTCGTGCCCTCGAAGGTCTGCGGATGACCCTCCTGCGGCTGCATGCCCACGGGCTCCTTGTGCGCGGCTTCGAGGTAGAAGAAGTAGCCGTAGGGCTCATGGATGACCTTGAAGTCGCCGCGCTCGAACATCATGCGTTCAAACCCGGTCGAGATGGAGCGCGGGACGGACCAGAGAGGGACGATCTTGTTCATGAAGCTCTCCTCGGCGGCTGTTGGATGGACTGCCCTTCTTCGCCTGCGAGGGTAGCACCGAGCCCGTCCGCTGACAAGCGCGAAACCACGGATTCAAACGTCACAGCGGCACTTCATGTCATGAAGTGAACTCCTTGAGGCACATGACCATACTTCGTAATTCTGAACGACCGAACCGTATGGATTCTGAATCAGCCCTGCCATCGCTACAGCCGCTTGAGGCAGGGCACCCCGACGTCGAGCAGTTCGGCGATGTTGCGCTTGGCCTCGATGCCCCGACGTGCGCCCGGCACGGCGGTGATGACGCCGATGTCCAGCTCCTGCCGGAGGTTGCGCATCACCGTCGAGTCGCCCAGGTCTTCCACGCCGACGTGGAGCTTGTCGGCCACGTACTTCTTCGCTTCGGGGAGCCGCATCTTCTTGCGGAGCTGCATCCTGGCCACCAGATCTCCGGAGGTCCTGATGCCGCCCATGCCCGACGCGAGCGCGTGGCTGATCGACATCCCGTAGGGGTCGCCGGTGCCCACCTACAAACCGTCCACACGGCCGATCTCGACCATCGCCGCGCTGGCCCTGGTGAGCACGTCCGCCGGCGGCACCTCGAACATCGGCACGCCGCCGACGCCCATGCCCACGTTGGCGTGGATGGGGATGGTCGCGACGCGCGAGCACTCCTTGACGATGGTGACGGCGCGGGCGACGTTCCACGGCACCGACCGGCGGGAGTTGGTGTTGACGACCGGCCCGAACAGGTGCGCGCCGGCCTCCTCGACCACCTTGACCTGCTGGTGCGGCCACATACCGGCCAGCCGCTTGCCCTTGTACTCGAGCTGGCCGTGGAAGCCGAGGACGAACTCGGCCGCCATGCCGACCTCGATGGCGAGGTCGGTGGTGGCGGCCAGCTCCTCCACCGTCTCGAGGACGGCGAGGAACTCCGCGTCGCCGGTGGACGCCGTCGTGTCGAAGTTGATGCCGTCGCTCCCCACCTGGTCCATCATGCGCGACACGAAGAGCATGTCGGCCTTGCAGGCCTCCGCCATCTGCATCTGCGCCTCGCGGGCCGCCTCTATCTCCCCACGCGGCAGCAGGTCGGCGGGATTCGGGAACGGCCCGTCCGGCTGGGCGTAGAGGCCGAAGTTGGGCATGGCGCCGTAGAACACCGGGATGACGGCAGTGAGGAGCGCCTGCTCCACCCCCGTCGCCTCGAGCGCCACGATGGGCTTGACCGGCTTGTACGAGTAGTCGGGATGGCCGATCTCCATGGTGTCGAAGCAGAACGCCCGCTCGAACACGCGAAAGGCCTGCTCGCGGCCGAGCGGCAGGCCTACCCCGCTCGACAGCTGGGCCGAGTACAGGGTGTTGACCGAGCCGTCCTTGGTCAGGATGACCTCGTGGCCAGGCTCCACGCCCATGATCCTGCTCGGGTGGGCGAAGAGGTCGAAGAGCCAGTCGATCTCGTTCTCCTCGAGCGGCGGCACCTTACCGCGCCTCACGGCGTCGGCGGTGCCGGCCTCGAGGTCCGCGCGCAGCTCCTCCGGCGAGAGCTGGACGACGTAGCCGTCGCCCATGCGCGTGCGTATCGCGCTCACCGGCGCACCTCCTCCCGCGCGCCCCCGGGCCTCATGTGATGCCCAGCTCGCGCTCCGCGCCGCGGATGATGCCCGCCAGCTCCTCGGCCACCCCCTCCGGCAGCGGGTCGGGTTCGTGGGTCTCGAGGATCTTGCGCGCCTTGGCGAGAGCGCGGTCCTGGATGGTGAGGGAACCGTTCGTCGTCCAGTCCTCCCGGACACGGCGGTCGATCACCGCAGGCTGCGACTGCTCGCGCATGTGCGCCATGGTGTGGTCGTGGCTGAGGAAGTCGCCGAACGGACCGATGTCGTCGATCACGTCCACGGCGAGCGCCTCGTCGTCCACGCGGATGCCGCGGACGCACTGTTTGATCATGCCGGCGAACTCGTCGTCCATGACGAGCTGGCCGAAGTCGAAGGTCATGCCCGACTCGATCATCCCCAGACCGTAGATCAGGTTGGCGCCTGCCAACGCCGGCATAAGGCCGGTCAGGGTCTTCTCGTGGCCGCTTTGGGCATCGACCGTCTTGGCGTCGCCCTACGCACCCGCCACCCAGCTGGGCAGCAGGTAGAAGCGGGCGATCTGGGCGACGGCCGCGTTGATGAGGCCGCACTCGGGCGAGCCGACGCTGGCCGACGCCAGGCGCAGGTCCATGGCTGTCGTCGAGCTGCCGTACACGACGGCCGCCCCCGGCCGGGTCAGCTGGCTCAGCGTGATACCGGCCAGTACCTCGGCGTTGTGCGTCACGAGCGTGCCGGCCAGCGTGACCGGTGACGACCCGCCGGCCATCGCCATCGACAGGATGTTGACGGCCACGTACTCGCGGGCGCCGGTCATGATGATCTCGCACGTGTCCTGGACCAGCTTGAGCGGGCTCACCGGGCAGGTGATGAACGAGATGAGCGGGCGCGCCTTGAGCTTCTCGCGCCCGCCGGCGATGGCGCTCGCCATCTCGACCAGCTTCCTCGAGAGGTAGCCGTTGCCCGAGCCCATGAAGCCGTGCTTGGACGTGTTGGTCGCCCAGGCCTCGTACTGGTGCAGGTGCACGACGCGCTGGTCGACGTCCTCGGCCACCACGGCGCGCTCGTAGACGTCCACGTTGGGGAGTGCGTCGACGACCTTGGCGGTGTCGGCGACGTCCTGCTTGGTCGGCACCTTCAGCTCGCCGGTGTACGGGTCGATGATCGCGACGCCCTCACCGAAGTTGGTGAAACCGACGCGGCCGGCCTCGAGCACGATGTCGTTCTTGGGGTCGCGGCCGGCCAGCCGCAGCTTGCTGGGCGCCGTGCGGATGGCCTGCTCGACGACGTGGCCGGGGATGCGGACGACCTTCCTGTCGTCGACCGTGGCGCCGGCCCCGGCGAAGATCTCGCGGGCCTCCTCGTCCTCGACGAACACGCCCGTTCTCTCGAGGACCTCCAGGGTCCCCAGATGGATGTCCGCGAGGTCGTCTTCGGTCAGCACGCGGAACTCGACGCCTTCACGGCGTGTGCGCCCTGCCTGATGGTTCCGTCTCACGGGCACACCTCCCTTCTCATCGGTGATTGCTCGAAGTGATCAACTCACGCGGTGATGACGGGCACGTCGCACACCGCCGCGAGCTCGTGCCTCTGGTCGGCGGTCAAGCGCGGGCCGCGCTCCTCGCGGGCGGCGAGCGCGGCGCGGACGGCGTCGTCCGCCGCGTCCACCTCCGTCCGGCCTTCCGCGATCCACTGCTCGAACGGCAGCCGCGAGCCGATGCGCGGGAGGAAGTGTTCGCCCGCGCGCACGCGAGTGCGTGTCTCCTTCTCCTTGAGGAAGTCGCCGCCGATGCCGACCCTCATGACGGAGTCGGCCAGCAGCGTCTCCGGGGTGATCTCGATGCCCCGCGCCATGCGCGTCGCCATGGCGGCGATCTCGGCGTCCACGGGGATCGCGCGCAGGCTGAAGGTGCTCGACGAGTCGAGGAACCCGAAGCCGCCGCTGCAGATGTCGGCGCCGGTGGCCACGGCGGCCATCACCTTGAGGCCCTTCTCGTAGCCCGCCTGTACGCCGAGGTGCTTGGCGTCGGTGGAGAGGCCCGAGTTGTGCACGGGGATGCCGAGGTGGTGGCCGATCTCCACCGCGGCCGCGCCGATCAGCGTGCTCTCGAGGTTGCCGAGCGACATGGTGGTGTGACGCATGTCGAGGATGCCGGGGCCGCAGCAGGCGAGGACCGGCGCGCCCGGCGCCGCGGTCTGGATGGCCGTGAGCGTGCCCAATACCTCCGCCCACATCAAGGCCAGCGTGCCGGCCGGGGTAACGGGGGCCGTGGCCCCGGAGATGGGCATGGAGTACACCCAGATCGGGGCGCCGAGCGAGGCGAACTCGCAGGCCACGTCGAGGAGCCGGCCGTTGACCTCGAGGGGCGAGCGGGCCGCGCACAGCAGCGACATGCGCGGCCTCTCCCGGAACCGCTCGAGATCTCCCGAGACGATCTCGAAGATCCGCCGCACGTGGCCGGTCTTCTCAGGGCAGTCCACGAACACCACCGGCTTGGAGGTCTCCGTAAGGTACGTGTAGTACTCGACCAGCTCGCGCCGCTCGAGCGGCACGTCGGTCGCGGTGAGGAAGGTCCAGACGACGTCGAGCTCGGGTGTCGCGTCCAGCACGACGGTGCCGTCACGCAGGTCGCCCAGCGTGGACGGCCGCACGCGCCCCGTCTGTCCGTCGAGCGTCTTGGCGGCGCAGCCGCTCACGTTGAAGAACGTGCGCGAGCCGTCCAGCAGCACGTCGTCGGCCACAGTCTCGCCGGCCAGGAGCAGCTCGCGCGGGCAGAGGTCGACGGCGCGCTCCACGAGCTCGGCCGGCAGGCGCACCGTCCCGGTGTCGTCCACCTCCGCGCCAGCCTCCCGGAGCGCCGGCAGGACCGCGGCGCCCTTCATGCGCATGCCGACCCGCCGGAGGATGTCCAGCGCCTCGGCGTAGACCGCCTCCCGCTCCTCGGCCGTGAGCCACTCGACCCGCACCGTCATCCCGCCACCTCATCCCGCATCGGGAGCCCGGCGGCCGGCGGGCCTGCACGGTGGCATCCCGCCGCTCGCTCCGAGGCTCCAGCTTCCGTCCTCCCGCCGCGCGGCGGGGACGGCGCGACGCTGCCCAGCCTACCCCACCAGCTCCTTCGCCCGCTCCACCGCCATGCCGGCGTTGGCGCCGTAGCCGTCGGCGCCGATCTCCTCGGCGTAGGCGGCCGTGACCGGGGCGCCGCCGACCATCACCTTGACGCTCTCGCGCAGGCCCTCGCCCTTGAGCAGGGCGATGGTCTCGCTCATGTGCGGCAGGGTGGTGGTGAGCAGGGCGCTCATGCCGATGATCTGCGGGGAGTGCTCCCTGACCGCGGCGACGAAGTCGGCGGCCGTCACCCCGGTGCCCAGGTTGACGACCGTGAAGCCGGCGCCCTGCAGCAGCATGCCCACGAGGTTCTTGCCGATGTCGTGCAGGTCGCCCTCGACGGTGCCGATCACCACGCAGCCCATGCCGGCCTCCTCGCCGGCGGCCATGTGCGGCCGCAGCAGGTCGAGGCAGGCCTGCATGACGCGGGCGGAGAGCAGCACCTCGGGGATGAAGCACTCGCCCTCGCGCATGCGCACCCCGACCACCTCCATGCCGGGGAGCAGGGCGGAGTCGAGGATCTCGCGGGCGGACGCCCCGGTGGCGAGCAGCGCGCTGGTCATGGCCGTGGCCACGCCCTCGTCGCCGTCGATGATGGACTGCTTGAGCTGGTCTTTCACTGTGGTCTCCTTAGCGCGGCGCCGAAGCCCGTCTTGGCCTTGAGGCGCTCGACGGAGTTGATGCGGATGTCCAGCAGGTCGGCGATGCGCGCCTTGGCCTCAAGCCCCTTGGCGAGGCCGGGCACGGCCGTGACGACGCCGATGTCGAGCTCCTCCCGCACGGTGCGCATCAGCGTCGAATCCGAGAGGTCGAAGACGCCGACGCCGAGCTTGTCGGCCACGTACTGCTTGGCTTGCGGAAGCCTCATCTTCCTGTTGAGCTGCATCCTGGCCACGAGATCTCCCGCGGTCTTGATGCCACCCATCGACGAGGCCAGTGCGTGCGCCATGCCCATGCCGTTCGGGTCGCCGGTGCCCACCTACAACCCGTCCGCCTTGCCGATCTCGATCATCGCGGCGCTGGCCCGGCAGACCATGTCCATGGGCGAGACCTCGAACATCGGCACGCCGCCGACGCCGTTCCCCACGTTGGGGTGGATGGGGATCGTGGCCTCGGCGGTGCAGGCCTTGACGAACGTCACCGCCCGGGCGACGTTCCAGGCGCACGACTTCTTGCTGTTGTTGTTGACGACCGGGCCGAAGATGGCCGCGCCGGCCTGCTCCACCAGCTTCATCTGCTCGTGCGGCCACAGCCCGGCGAGCCGAGTGCCCTTGTACTCGAGCCGGCCGTGGAAGCCGAGCACCATCTCCGCCGCCATGCTCACCTCGACCGGCATGTCGGTGGTCGACGAGATCGTCTCGGTGGCGCGCAGGGTGGCGAGGAACTCGGCGTCTCCGGTGGACGCGACGGTGTCGTAGTTGATGCCGTCGCAGCCGGTCTCGGTGAACATCTTGCTCTGCCACACCACGTCGTCGTGGCACGCCTCGAGGGCCTCCTCCTGGGTGCGGCGGGCCTCGTCGATCTTGCCGAGCGGCAGAAGGTCGGACGGGTTCTCGAACTGGCCGTCGGGGCGGTAGTACAGGCCGAGGTTCGGCATGAACCCGTAGAACAGCGGAAACACCGTGGTGTGCTGCAGCAGCTCCATGTGCTCCTGCTCGACGCTGACGATGAACTTGCTCGGCTTGACCGAGTAATCGATGTGGCCGACCTCCATCGAGTCGAACGCGAACGCGCGCTCGAACAGCCGGACGGCCGTCTCGCGGCCGATCGGCGCGGCGATGCCGCTCGAGAGCCGCGAGCTGATGAGCGTGTTGGTACCGCCGTCCTTGGTCATCACGGCCTCGTGGCCGCGCTCGACCCCCCAGACGCGGCTGGGGCAGCAGAACATGTCGACCAGGTAGTCGACCTCGTTCTCCTCGAGCACAGGGATCTTGGCCTTGACGGCCGCGGCCTCGGACCCCTCGTCGATGTCCCGGCGGATCTCGTCCCGGGTCATCTGGACGGTGCTGCCGTCGCCCATGCGCGTGACGATGGAACTCACCGCTCACCCCCTCCACAGTCGCACTGGTGCGTGGGAAAAGTACCCACCTAGGTGGAGAAGAATAGGTGCATATAGGGGGTTGTCAAGCGCGAGAGGGGGTTTTCGCGGCGGACCGCGGCGGCCGTCAGGAAGTGGCCGCCGCTTCCTCCGTGCCGCCCGCGGCGATCTCCAGCAACTGGACCATCGAGTTACGCAGCAGGAACTCGAGAGTGGCAAGCGGACGGCTCAACTCGAAGCCCTCCGGGTTCAGCCCCGCCTGCACGGAGAGGCCGTCGGGGATGGCGGCGATGAGCTCGGCGAGCCCCATCAGCATCTCGTTGGCTTCCACACCCGGCGCCGCAAGGCCCAGCCACGTGAGGTTCTGGCGGTACCACCAGTCGTACAAGGCGAACAGGCGGGCGCGCAGCTCCGGGTCGCGGAAGGCGTGCGGCAGGATGTCGAAGAAGCCGCGGAACGAGTCGGCGTCTACGATCATCCGGCGGATGCCGACCATGGCCGCGTGCAGCCGTTCCTCCTGCGGCACGGCCTCGACGCCGGCCGCCAGGCGCAGGCACTCGTCGTGGATGAGGGCGTCGGCGACCGCGATGATGAGCCCGGCCTTGTTGCCGAAGTTGTAGCGGATGGACGCCTTGTTGACGCCCGCCGCGGCGGCTACGTTCTCGAGGGTGACGGCCTCGTAGCCTCTCTCGGCCAGGAGTGCATGGGCCGCCTTGAGGATCTTCTGCGCCGTCGCCGGAAGACTCTCCACGGGGTCCTCAAACGGGAACTGCAGTCTGCCCTTCGGCTTCGGCTGGGACGTCGTCACGGTCTCCCCTCACGGTCGGTACGACAACGCCACTCCGGAGACTCCACCTATCCACCCGGGTGGCGAGAATGCACGTAGCGTACCCCCGTTGCCCGCCACCGCCAACAGGTTGCGCTCTCAGGCGACGCCCAGCACCCGGGCTACCCCGGCGATCGCCAGGTCGACGCCCTCGTCGTCCACGTCGAGGTGCGTGACGAACCGCACCGACCAGGGCGACTCGTCGAGGCACAGCACGCGCTCCGCGGCGAGACGCTCGACCAGCTGAGGGGCCGGCACGCCCGTGCCCCGGGTGCCGGCGAACACCATGTTGGTCTGCACGCTGCCAAGGTCGACGTCCAGCCCGGGCAGCCCCGCGAGCGCCTCCGCGAGCCGCCGCGCCCGGCGGTGGTCGTCAGGGAGGCGCACCACGTTGTTCCGGAGCGCGTAGAGCCCGCCGGCGGCGATGATGCCGGCCTGCCGCATGCCGCCGCCGAGCACCTTGCGCGCGCGCATGGCGGCCGGCAGCGTTTCGGCGTCCATGACGAGCACCGAGCCGACGGGCGCGCCGAGGCCCTTCGACAGGCAGATGCTGACGGTGTCGAAGGGCGCCGCGTAATCGGCGGCGCTGACGCCGGTCGCCGCGGCGGCGTTGAAGAGCCGGGCGCCGTCGAGGTGCATCTTGAGGCCGTGACGGTCGCAGAACTCGCGCACGGCGATGATGTGCTCGAGCGGCACTACGACGCCGCCGCAGTGGTTGTGTGTCTGCTCGAGGCACACAAGGCGTGTGGCCGCCCAGTGGATGTCGGCGTCGGTGTGCAGGTACTCCTCCATCTTCTCGAGGTCGAGCGTGCCGTCCGGCGAGTCGAACACGCGGAGCTGCACCTGGCTGAGCGCCGATGCCGCGCCCTGCTCGTAGAAGATGATGTGCGCCTGCGCGTGCAGGAAGACCTCGTCGCCGCGGCGCGTCAGCGCCCGTACCGCGGCCTGGTTGCACTGCGTACCCGACGGGAAGTACAGCGCGGCCTCCTTGCCCAGCAGCCGCGCCGCCTCCTCCTGCAGGGCGATCACGGTAGGGTCGTCGCCCAGCACGTCGTCGCCGACCTCCGCCGCGCACATGGCCGCGCGCATCTCGGGCGAGGGACGCGTGACGGTGTCGCTGCGCAGGTCGACAGTGCTCATGAGGTCTCCTTGGCCGGGCGTGCGGGTGCGGTAGGAGCGTATCGCAGGGAGGCGCGTCTGCGGAACCGGCTTCGGCGAGCCGGGCTACGCGCGCTGCGGCCCGGGCAGCCCGAAGCGGCGGTGCGCCGGGACCTGCGCGGGAGGCCGCCGGAGCCAGCGGCGGCGGGTCAGCCGCTCGGCGGGCAACAGCCCGTCGGCGGCCAGACGGCCGGCGCCGAGCAGCCTCGCGAACGCGTTCCACAGCACGATGAGCGCGAGGCCGCCGAAGAGCAGCGCCTTGCGCAGCACCGGCGCCGGCGTCCAGTACATCGCCACCTGGTCGGCCCACTCCTGGCGCAGGTTCACCACCTGCGGCAGGTGGAAGAACCACTCGCCGTTCTTGCGGCCCGCGATCTGCACGGCGGGGTTCTCGAGCGCGTTGGCCTGCTTCCCGGGATAGTCCACCCAGATGTGGTCGAGCGACATGTACAGGTGGTTGGGGATGCCCTTGGCCGTGAGGATGCTCGCCAGCACCACGGCGCGACTCTCGCAGTCGCCGGCGCCCATCTTGAGAGCCTCGGCCGTGGTCGGGAAGTACCAGGGGACCGACGCGGTCTGCCAGTCGTAGGCATACGGCACCTGCTTGTCGAGCACGTAGGCCTCGATCGCCTTGGGGTCGTTCGGGAGCTTGGCCGCCAGGGTTGTGACGGCCTGCGGCTGGATCTGCGGCTGGAGCGTGTTGCGCACGCTGCGCACCAGCACCGTGGGATCCGGATAGAGCATCACGAGAGCCCAGGCGACGAAGAGGAAGATCAGGGCGCGGCGCGGCAACATCACTGCTTGCATGATACCCGGGACGCGGGACGATGCAGCCAGGTTCGCCGAGCGCTGCCCGGGTCGCCGCGGGGGGCCTGGATATCCTCGCGACCGACGTACGCTCGAGCGTACGTTCTTCGCGCAGAATCGTACGTTTCTGCGTGCGTTGCCCGGAACCACCTGCCCGGCTCGGCGAAGCGAAGAGGGCTCGACCCGCCCGGTCGATCCCTACGGGCGCCCATGGTCGGTGAGCCTCGCTACTCCCACTCGATAGTGCTCGGCGGCTTGCTCGAGACGTCGTAGACGACGCGGTTGACCTCGGGCACCTCGTTGATGATGCGCGAGGCCAGGGTCTCCAGCAGGTCGTACGGGAGCCGCGCCCAGTCGGCCGTCATGGCGTCGTCACTGGTGACGGCCCTGATCGCGATGGGGTAGCCGTAGGTGCGCTCGTCGCCCTGCACGCCGACGCTCCGGATGACGGGCAGGATCGCGAAGCACTGCCAGAGCTCGCGGTAGAGGCCCGCCTTGCGGATCTCCTCCTGGACGATCGCGTCGGCGCGCTGCAGCACGTCGACGCGCTCGCGGGTGATCTCGCCGATGATGCGGATGGCGAGGCCGGGGCCCGGGAACGGCTGCCGCCAGACGATGTGCTCCGGCAGCCCCAGCTCCTCGCCCACGGCGCGGACCTCGTCCTTGAACAGCCAGCGCAGCGGCTCGACAAGCTCGAAGTCCATCTTCTCGGGGAGGCCGCCGACGTTGTGGTGACTCTTGATCTTGGCGGCCTGCCGGGTGCCGCTCTCGATGACGTCGCTGTACAGCGTGCCCTGCACGAGGAACTTGGCGTCCGTGAGCTTGCGCGCCTCCTCCTCGAAGCAGCGGATGAACTCCTCGCCGATGATCTTGCGCTTGCGCTCCGGCTCGGTGACGCCGGCCAGCTTGTCCAGGAACCGGTCGCTGGCGTCGACCGAGACGAGCGGGATGCCGAAGGTGCCGGAGAAGGTCTCGACGACGCGGTCCGCCTCGCGCATGCGCATCATCCCCTGGTCGACGAAGACGCAGGTGAGACGGTCGCCGATGGCCCGGTGCATGAGCAGCGCGGCCACCGACGAATCGACGCCGCCGGAGAGGCCGAGGATGGCCTTGGACTCGCCGACCTGTTCGCGGATCTTGCGGATGGACTCCTCGACGACCGCCTCGGGCGTGAAGCTGGGCTCACAGTCGCAGGCCTTGTAGAGGAAGCTGCGGAGGACGTCCATGCCCTTGGGCGTGTGCACGACCTCGGGGTGGAACTGCACGGCGTAGAAGCCGCGCTCCCGGTCTTCCATGGCGGCCACGGGAGCGCCGGGGCTGGACGCGAGCACCTCGAAGCCGGGCGGCGCCGCGGTGATGCTGTCGCGATGGCTCATCCAGCACTGCTCTTCGGGGCGCATGCTCTCGAGCACGAGGCCCTTCTTGTGCACGCTCAGCGTGGTCTTGCCGAACTCGCTGAGGTCGGTGCGCGACACCGTGCCGCCGAGTTCGAGGGCGACGCCCTGGGCGCCGTAGCAGATGCCCAGGACGGGGATGCCGAGCTCGAACAGCTCGGGGTTGACGCGGGGCGCGTCCTCGACGTACACGCTGGCCGGGCCGCCGGACAGGATGATGCCTTTGGGGTCGTAGCTCCTGATGCGCTCGATGGACGCGTCGTGCGGGATCAGCTCCGAGTAGACCCTGCACTCGCGCACGCGGCGCGCGATGAGCTGCCCGTACTGGGCCCCGTAGTCGAGGACCAGGACGGTGTCGAACCCTTTGACCTGCGGCGGACCCTGTACCACTGCGCCTCCTTATCCCATGCCTACGTCTTGTTCCTTCTGCAGCTTCTTGCCCTCGGTCATGAGCGCCGGCGCGACCATGACCTCGGCCTTCTGGAACGAGGTCAGCGTCTCGTAGCCGCACGTCGCCATGCTGGTGCGCAGGGCGCCGAACAGGTTGCGCGTGCCGTCGTTCTCATGCGCCGGGCCGAGCAGGATCTCCTGGAGCGTGCCCTTGGTGCCGGCCTTGACGCGCGTGCCACGCGGCAGCTCGGGATGGAACGTCGCCATGCCCCAGTGGTAGCCGCGGCCGGGAGCCTCGCTGGCGGTCGCCAGCGGCGAGCCGATCATGACGGCGTCGGCGCCGAGTGCGATGGCCTTGCTGACGTCGCCGCCGGTGCGCATGCCGCCGTCGGCGATGACGTTGCAGTACTCGCCCGTCTCGAGCAGGTGCTGCACGCGCGCCGCCGCGGCGTCGGCGATGGCCGTGGCCTGCGGGACGCCGATGCCGAGCACGCCGCGCGTGGTGCAGGCGTGGCCCGGGCCGACGCCTACGAGCACGCCCACGGCGCCGGTGCGCATGAGGTGCAGCGTGGTGGCGTAGCTGGCCACGCCGCCCACGATCACCGGCACCTCGCACTCGCTGATGAACTGCTTGAGGTCGAGCGGCTCGACCCTGGTGCTGACGTGCTCGGCCGAGACCACGGTTCCCTGGATGATGAGCACGTCGAGGCCGGCCTCGAGGGCGATCTTGTAGTAGTCCTCCACGCGCTGCGGCGTGAGCGACGCGGCGGCCAGCACGCCGCCGTCCTTGATCTCCTTGACGCGCCTGGCGACCAGCTCGGCCTTGATGGGCTCCTTGTAGATCTCCTGCATGGTGCGGGTCGCCGTGTCGTTGGGCAGCGACGCGATGCGGTCGAGCTGCTCGTCGGCGTTCTCGTAGCGGGTCTGGACGCCCTCGAGGTTGAGCACGGCGAGACCGCCGAGCTTGCCCATGGTGACGGCGAACCCGGGGTCGACGACGCCGTCCATCGCGGAGGCGAGGCACGGGAGCTCGAGCGTGTGCTCGCCGAGCTTCCAGGTGATGTCCACGTCTTCGGCGTCGCGGGTACGCCGGCTGGGCACGATGGCGATGTCGTCGAAGCCGTAGGCCCTGCGGCCCTTCTTGCCGCGGCCGATCTCTACTTCCATGCCGTCCTCCTGACAGGGGCGCGATACGAGATTGACCAGCGAAGCCGCGTCAACTGGCGGCGCGACGCAGGCTCGCCGACTATAAACAAAAGACCCCGGCACGGACGTCCCTGGGTCTCTAGGCTCTGGGTGATGTCTCTTGCTGTCTGCGGTGGCAACGTGGTGCGACTCTACCAGCGGCCCCGCCGAGAATCAACGCGCGCGCGTGTACACGAGGCAGGCGACCGTCCAGGCGCGCCGACGCGTCGTCACGCCGCCTGTTCCTCGTCAGCCGGGAGCCGCAGACGGATGCCGGCGGTCTCCTCGTAGAGGCGCACCGGCGTCATCTCCCCCGCGTCGTCGCCGAAGGCGGCGCGGGCGCGGGCGAACAACTGCTCGACCACGGCGCTGAGCTCGGCCGGCACGCCGGCCGAACGCGCGAGGTCGAGGGCCAGCCGCAGGTCCTTGCCGGCGAGCGCCAGCGTGAAGCCCTCCTCGTACTCGCCGCGTGTGAGCAACGGCAGCAGGTCGCGCGCCAGCAGACGGCTCGACGTCGGTCCTTCGACCAGTGCCCGGTGCAGGACCTGCAGGTCGACGCCGGCGCGCGAACCGATGGTCAGCACCTCGGCGGTGGCCACCAGCTGGTCGAACCACAGGAGGTTGAGCATGAGCTTGACGACGTAGCCGGCCCCGTGGCCGCCGACGTGGAAGATGCGCTCGGGGTCGCCGAGGTGCTCGAGGATCGGGCGCGCCCGTTCGACGTCGGCGGCGTCGCCGCCGACGAAGATCTCGAGTGTGCCGGCCGCCGCGCCCGTGGCCATGCCGGCCACCGGCGCGTCGACCACGCGGACGCCGCGCTCCTCGCCACGCGCCCTCACCCGGTAGGCGACCGCCGGCGACGACGTCGACATGTCGACCCAGAACGCGCCCGCCGGGAGCGCGTCCAGCGCGCCTCCCGCGCCGAGCATGACCTCTTCGACGGCGGCCGGCGTGGGCAGCATCGTGATGAGGACGTCGGCGCCGGAGGCCGCGTCCGCAGCCGAACCCGCCAGGCATGCGCCGCGCTCGAGGGCGGGGGCGGCGCGCGAGGCGTCCAGGTCGAAGACGGTGAGGTCGAGCCCGGCCTCGGCGAGCCGCCGGCTCATGGGGCCGCCCATGTGGCCGAGTCCGATGAACGCCACTCTCATCGCGCACCTCCCATCACCGGGCACGGAAGAACGGGTTCCAAGGCTCGTCACGCGCCGCCAGGACGTCGTCCACCTGCGGCGCGGCGTCCCGCGCGTTGCGCAGCGCGGTCAGGGTGGCCTCGCGGTTGTTCGCGTACACGGCCTGCTCGTCACCCGCCGCCGGGTTCACCCAGACGGCGGCGATCAGCGCCAGATCGCCGACCCTGCCGCCGTCGATGATCCCTTCCGCGACCGCGTCGGCGACACCGGCCGCGACGCCGGCTTGGGCCGCGCCCCATGTGAGGTCGGCATGGCGCCCGGGTTCGATCGCCGCCTTGTTGACGAACAGGGTGGGCGGCTGGACGGCGAGCCCCGGCTGCAGAACGGCGACGAAGGGCACGTGGCCGGCACGGGGCGTCGCCAGCGCCGTCGCCCACGCCGTCCCGGCCGGGCCGTCTCTCAGCCCGAGCACGACGTTGACGTGAGCAGCGTCGGCCCCGTCACCGATGAAGGATTCGCCGATCAGCACCTCGCTCATACGCACCCTCCGCGCACGGTGCCGGCTCTCGCCGGGGGCCGCGTCGCAGCCCTGTCTCTCGGTTGCCCATCCGCCAGAGGGCCTGAACGAATCAGCGTTGACCATGCGACAGGAGCGGAGTGACGGGATGGCGGCGGGGGGCCCTTACGTGGCCGGGGCGAGCGAAGGCCCTGGCAGACCGTCGCTCGCCCCTTGGAGGCCAGGCAAGGCAAATGAGCATTCGGGACGTGACCGGGCGCGCCTCCTTGTGGAGATTGAGGAGATCTCGCCGGACCGGCTCGGGAGCTCAACGCGCTCCCCGATGCATCTTCGCTCGACCCGGCGGGGTCTCTGCCTTCCCCGACAGCATCGTCATGCGCCTTCCCCAAGGCGATAGGGGCCCACCCCTGGATCGCAAGGGACGATCCGGGGCGGACGCGACGCCTTTGCCTGCGCACCGCCTATCCCACCGACCTCGCTTCCGGCCGTGCGCGGAACCGGAGGCAGGTGTGAGCGGATGCCGCCGGACGAGCCCGGCGGCCGCCCGGTCTCTCAGCTCTTGTTGTCGATGAGGTGCAGCTCCATGCCCTTGACGATGGCCTCGGAGCGGCTGCGCACGTCGAGCTTGCGATAGATCGCCGAGATGTGGTTCTGCACCGTCTTCTTGCTCAGGAACAGCTGCGAGGCCATCTGCGCCGGGGACTTGGGCGTGGCGAGCAGACGCAGGATCTCGAGCTCCCTGTCGGTGAGCGCGAGACGACGCTGTTCGTAGGCGCCGGGGGCGTAGTCGAGCTGGCGGATGCCCTCGCCGAGGTTCTGGGCGACTCCTGTGCTGAGCACCGTGCCGCCGCGCATCACGAGGTCGATGGCGGCGAACAGCTGGTCGGGCTCGGCGTCCTTGGCCACGTAGCCACGAGCGCCCGCCGAGATGGCGCTGAACAGCGCGTCGCGGTCCTCGCGCGCGCTCAGCATGACGACCTTGACGTCGTCACCGCGCTCGTTGAGCCGCTGCGCCACCTCAAGACCGTTCATGCCCGGCATGGCGATGTCGAGCAGCAGCACGCAGCCCTGGTGCTCGGCGACGGCCGTCAGCGCCTCGTCGCCGCTGGTCGCCTCCGCAGCCACCACGTAGTCCTCGGCCTCGAGCAGCTGCCGCAGTCCCTGGCGGAACAGCGCGTGGTCATCGGCGATGATCACTCTTCCCTTGTCGCTCACGGTCATGTCGCCCCCAACAGGAGTGAGACGAGATCGAGGTAGAGCTCGATCTCTACGGGTTTGGGCCGGTACCATGCGCGCCTGTCGCGCACTTCGGCCAAGGCTGCTCCTGCGGCCGGGTCGCTGCTCACGAGGAGCACCGGGGTCCCGGACGCCAGGCGCGTCGCGATGTCTATACCGGTCATGGTACCCGGCAGGTGGAAGTCGAGCGCCGCGCAGTCCCACCGTTCGGAGTCCAGTGGGACATCCTTGCCCGCAGCCGACGCGGTCACTTTCGCTCCGTGCTCCTCGAGCGCCGCGACGGCGGCCTCACGGAGCGGGGCGTCGTCCTCCACGACGAGGATCCGCGCTCCGCGCAGCCGTTCGTGCCTCGGCAGCGGCAGGCGCACGGTGAACACGGCGCCACCTCCCCTGCGATTGCCGGAAGAGATGCTGCCGCCGGCGTCGTCTATCAGGCGGCGAGTCAGCCAAAGGCCGAGGCCCGTGCCGCTCGACTTGGTGGTGTAGAAGGCCTCGAACACGTTGCCCTCAGGCAGGCCCGGTCCGCGGTCGGCGATGGTGATGGTGACCGCGTCTTCGTCACTGCTCAACGTCACCGTCACCGCGGCCTGGCTGCCGCTCGCCTGCACGGCGTTGACGATGAGGTTGCTGACCACCGAGCGGAGATCGTTCTCCGCGAGCGCCACCCGGGGCTCGCCTGAGGCGCCGCGCAGCCGGATCCGCGCGTCCTCGTGGCGCCGGTGCAGGTCGTCCACCACGTCGCGCAGGAGCGGCACGACGGGAGTGAGCGCCATGCCGCCGGCTTTGGCGAGGTCGGGGTTGATGGAGTGCATGATCGCACCGATGCGGTCGAGGCAGAGCCTCGTCTGGCCCTTGATGATGTCCAGGCGCTCCAGGGATGTGGTGTCGTCGGCCAGCGCGCGTCGCATGAGGTTAGCGTAGAGCTCCACCGTGGCGAGCGGCGACTTGAGCTCGTGCGCCATGGCGCTGGCGATGCGGCCGACCTCGGCGAAGCGCTGCGCCTCGGCCGCCCGCCGCTCCTCGGCGAGGGCGTCGGTGAGGTCGGCGAAGAACACCGCCGTGGCGCCATCGCCGAGCAAGGAGGCGCTGTAGCCGAGCACCTGCTGACCGTCCGTCCCGGAGACGGTGAGCTGACGCCGGGCCACGGTCAGGCCCGTGCGCCGCGTCTCGCGAAGGACCCCCGCGAGGGCGGCGACTGCCGCGTCCCCCTCGGCGAGCTCGTCGAGGTCACGTCCCAGGACGTCCCCGACGTCCACGCCCAGGACGCGCGCCGCCGCCGGGTTGAACACGCCGATGCGGCCGTCTCCATCTGCGGCGATGGCGGCGGTCTGGACGTGCTGCAAGACTGTGCCCGCGAGCTGGTCTATTGCCCGGTCCTCCACTCCCTCGGCTCACCCCTCGAAATGCAGTATGTCCCGAGCAAACAGGTTACGAACGCGGTCACACGCAGATGTGCACTCGGAGCAGGCGACGCCGGGCTGCGCCGTCCACGGACTCAGGAGCTCGCGGAGAGCTCCTCGACGTCGGTGTCGTCGAGGAGTCTGGCCGCAAGCGCGGCGTCGAGGACGCCGGCGCCGAAGCGCTGGGTGTTGGCGGCGCCGGCAGCCAGTCCGTGCCGCAGACACTCTGGAAGCTCGAGCTTGCGGAAGCGCGCGCTGATGAATCCGGCGAGGAACGAGTCGCCGGAGCCCACCGTGCTGACGACGGTCTCGAGCGGCGCAACGCCGGCACGGAACACACGCTGCTTGCGCCCCACCTGGAAGCGGGCCACGCAGCCGTGCTGCGTCTTGATGATGACGTTGCGCGCGCCCATGTCGCAGACCATGCCCGTGGCGTCGACGAGGTCCTGGTCGTCGTGGAACTCGTGGCCGACCAGGTCCTCGGCCTCGCGCAGGTTGGGCAGTACCAAATTGGGACGGCCGCGGACGCCGCGCCGAAGGGGCTCGGCGGCGCTGTCGAGGAGCACGAAGCAGCGGTGCTTGCGGATACGCTGCAGCGCGGTCGCGTAGAAGTCCTCGGACATCTTGCGCGGCAGCGAGCCGGCGAGCACGACGAAACGCGCGCCCTTGGCCAGGTACTCGATCTTCTCGAGCAGGGACTCGGTCTCAGCAGCGGTGACCACGGGCCCGTACTCGACGACCTCGGTCTGCGTCATGGTGGTGGGGTCGACCACGGCAGTGGAGGTACGCGACTCTCCGCCGATGTGCACGAAGTCGTTGAGGATGTTCTCGCGCTGCAGGCCCTCGACGATGAGCTGCCCGGCGCGCCCGCCCACGAGCCCCGTGACGACCACGGGCTCGCCCAGCGTCTTGAGCGCGCGGGCGATGTTGACTCCCTTGCCGCCGGGGAGCGTGAGGCTCTCGGGGGCGCGGTGCCGGAACCCGGTCTGGAAGTTGGGGACGGTGAGCGTCTTGTCGACCGCAGCGTTGGGCGTGACGGTGATGATCACACGAGCCCTCCTGTGACCTTCGCACAGAAGCCGGCGCCCGGTGCGGCGCCGGCCCTCGGCGGCGCCCAGTATACCACCGGCCCCGCCTTGACACTGTCAGAGCGCGGCGATACGTTCAGCAAGCGTCAAGCGTCAACCACGCGCATTCCTCGTTAGGTGAGGCTCCGGCACACATAGAGGCCGTTGCCCGGAAACGTCCAGAGACGCCAACGGGTAGGACAGGCACTACCGGCACAAGGTTTTGCCCTAAACGGCTGAGGCCCTGACCTCTACGGTGTGTTGTGCTAAAGCTGGGACGAGTGAGGATCGCCCCTTCGCTCTGCGCGCCCGGAGCCTCCCCGACAGGGAGGCTTTTGTATGTCCGGTGTCGGCGCGCCGTCACGCGAGGGAGGTGAGGCCTGTGTTCTACCTGAGCAAACTGCTCGGCAGTCCCGTCAAGGACGTCGAGAACAAATCCGCCGGGACGCTCCACGACCTGGTGGTCAGCACCAGACAGGCCTACCCGCGCGTGACCGCCGTGGGCATCAAGTGGCGCGGCAAGGTGGTCTACGCGCCGTGGGACGCCGTGAGCAGCTTCGAGGAGTCGGGGCTGATGCTGCGCATCCCCGGCTCCGGGCTCGCCGAGCGTGAGCTCGACACGGACGAGCTCTTCCTCTCGGCGAGGTTCCTCGACAAGCAGCTGGTCGACACCGAGGGCCGCAAGGTCATCCGCGTCAACGACATCCAGCTGCTGCGAAACGGGCCCTTCGTGCACGTCGCCGCGGTCGACGTGTCGAGCAACGCCATCCTCCGCCGCGTCGGGCTCGCCATGGTGGGCGACCGCCTGGCCAAGAACCGGCAGAACCCCAAGCCGCACCTGATCGACTGGAAGGACGTCGACATCGAGCAGACGGACGACGCCGCGGTGCGGCTCGCCGTGCCTCAGACCAAGCTCGAACTGCTGCACCCCGCCGACATCGCCGAGCTCGTCCACGAGCTCTCGCCGGAGGAGCGCGCGGCAGTGTTCGACGCCCTCGAGGACGACCTCGCCGCCGACACGTTCGAGGAGCTGCACCCGTCGTACCAGGCGTCCCTGATGCTCGACCTGCCGGACGACAAGGCCAGCGAGATCCTCAACGAGATGTCGCCGGACGACGCGGCCGACCTCCTGGCCGACCTGCCGGACGACCGCCGCCAGCACTTCATCGCGATGATGGAGAAGGACGACGCCGAGGACATGCGCGAGCTGCTGAGCTACCCCGAGCACTCCGCCGGCGGAATCATGACCACCAACTACGCCTGGGCGCGCCTGGACGACACGGCCTACAAGGCGATCGAGCGGCTGCGCGAGCAGGAAGAAGAGGCCGAGACCGTCTACTACATCTACGTGGTGGACCGCTCCGAACACCTGCGCGGCGTCTTCTCGTTGCGCGAGCTGGTCATGTCGGCGCCCGACCGGAAGGTGCGCGAGTTCATGACGGAGAACCCCGTCTCAGTGCGCCCCGAGGCCAGCGAAGAAGAGATCACCGAGGTGATCGCCAAGTACAACCTGCTCGCCCTGCCCGTGGTGGACGACGAGGGCGAGCTTCACGGCATCATCACCATCGACGACGCCATCGACCTGGTGCTCCCGCTCGCGTGGAAGAAGCGCCTGCCGAGGATCTTCCATTGAGGAGGCCTCGATGGCGCGGAGAACGCGCGGGGTAGGCCTGCCGCTCGCCGGCCGCATCGGCCGGTCCCGGCTGCTGGTGATCTTCGCGATGATCGGGCCGGGATTCATCGCCGCCAACGCCGGCAACGACGCCGGCGGCATCACGACCTGGTCGGTGATCGGCTCCCGCTACGGCTACAGCATGATCTGGCTGCTGGTCCTGATGACGCCGGTCCTCGCCATCGTGCAGGAGATGAACGCCCGCGTCGGAGTGGTCACCGGACGCGGGCTCGCGGGGCTGATCCGCGAGAACTTCAGCCTCAAGATCACCGCGCTCGCGATCCTCGCCACGGTGATCGCCAACTTCGGCACGACGGTGGCTGAGTTCTCCGGCGTCGCCGCCGCGAGCAGCCTGTTCCATGTGCCCCCCTACGCGGCCGTACCCGCCGTGGCCGTGGGCGTCTGGCTGCTCGTCACGCGCGGCTCGTACCGCAAGGTGGAGCGTGTGCTGCTCGTCCTCGGCTTCGTGCTCCTGACCTACGTGGTCTCCGGCATCCTCGCAGGCCCGGACTGGAGCGCGGCCCTGCACGGCGCCACGCACCCGTACGTCTCCTGGGACAGCCTGTGGATCTTCACCGTCATCGCCGCCGTGGGCACCACGCTCACTCCCTGGGGTCAGTTCTTCATCCAGGCCGCGGTGGTGGACAAGAAGGTGCCGTGGAAGCAGTTCGCGTACACCAAGTACGAGATCTACGCTGGCTCGGTGTTCATGACGACGATCGACTTCTTCATCGTCCTGGCGTGCGCCGCAACGCTCTACAAGGACGGTGTCGTCGTGCGATCGGCCCAGGAGGCGGCCATGGCGCTGGTGCCGTTCCTCGGCGACGCCGCCAGATACCTGTTCGCCGTCGGCCTGCTCAGCGTCTCGATCCTCGCCGCCGGAGTGCTGCCGCTGGCCACCGCGTACGTGGTCTGCGAAGCGTTCGGCTTCGAGAGCGGCCTCGACAACTCGTTCCGGGAGGCGCCGGTGTTCAACGGCCTCATCACGCTGCTGATGTTCGTGCCGGCGGCCATCGCCATCATCCCGGGGCTGCCGCTGGTGAGCGTCATCCTCGTAGCCCAATCCCTCAACGGCATCCTTCTCCCGGTGATCCTCATCTTCACCCTGCTGCTCATCAACGACCGCCACGTGATGGGGAAGCACACCAACGGCAGACTACGTAACGTCATCGCCTGGACGTTCACCGTGACGCTCATCGGCATGAGCGCGGTCCTTCTTCTCTCCCCTCTGTTCACCTCATGACCGGGGAGAGCGACAGATGGCACGTGGGACCAGGCATCTCGTAGGCCGCCGCCTGGCCGGCCGCATCGGCCGCTCGCGGCTCATGATGCTGCTCGCCGTCATGGGGCCTGGGCTGATCGCCGCCGCATCCGACAACGACGCCGGCGGCATCACCACCTGGTCGGTCATCGGCTCGCGCTGGGGCTACAGCCTGCTCTGGCTGCTGGTGATCATCACGCCCATCCTGGCGGTGACGCAGGAGATGGGCGCGCGGATGGGCGCCGTGACCGGCAAGGGTCTGGCGGCGCTCATCCGCGAGAAGTTCAGCCTGAGGGTGACGGCGTTCGCCATGCTTGCCCTTCTGGTCGCCAACTTCGGTACCACGGTGGCGGAGTTCAGCGGCATCGCCGCCGCGTTCAGCCTCGCGCACGTGCCGGCGTGGGCGTGCGTGCCGCCCGTGGCCGCCGGCGTGTGGCTGCTGGTCACGCGCGCGAGCTTCCGCAAGGTCGAGCGCGTGTTCCTGGCTCTCACGGCCGTCTACGCCGCGTACATCGTGGCCGGGTTCCTGGCGAAGCCCGACTGGAGCGCGGCGCTGCACGGCGCGGTGCGGCCGCAGGCGACGATGAGCAGCGTGTGGCTGCTCACCGTGGTCGCCGCTATCGGCACCACCATCACGCCCTGGGGCCAGTTCTTCATCCAGGCCTACATCGTCGACAAGCGCGTCTCGATCCGCGACTACGTGTACACCCGCATCGAGGTCGTGGTCGGTGCGATCTTCACCGACGCCATCGACTTCTTCATCGTCGTGGCCTGTGCCGCGACCCTGTATAAGTCGGGGATCGTCGTCGAGACCGCGCAGGAGGCCGCCCGGGCTCTCGAGCCCGTCGCCGGGCGGGCGGCCGAGCTCCTCTTCGGCTTCGGCCTGCTCAACGTCTCGATCCTCGGCGCGGCGATCCTGCCGCTGACCACCGCCTACGCGATCTGCGAGGCGTTCGGCTTCGAGAGCGGCCTGGACAAGAGGTTCGACGAGGCGCCCGCGTTCAACGGCATCCTGACCGTGTTCATCGTCGTCCCGGCGCTCGTCGCCATCATCCCGAACCTGCCCCTGGTCAAGGTGATGCTGCTGAGCCAGGACGTCAACGGGATCCTCCTGCCGATCATCCTCTTCTATGTGCTCAAGATCATCAACGACCCGAACGTGATGGGCGACCACGTCAATGGCAGGGTGTACAACACGGTCGCCTGGGCCTTCTCGGCGGTGCTGGTCGGCCTGTCGGTGACGCTGGTCGCGTCGCCGTTCATCTTCTGACGCGGCGGCGGCATGGCGCAGCGGCCGCGCTCAATCCCCGACGCCGGGCGGGGCGGCGTCACTCTCATCGCGCCGCGGCGTGGCGGCCTCGCCGTCCTCCGCCTTGTGCGTGCGAGGCTCGACGTGGACGAGCACGTCCGTGTTGGGGATGCAAGCGCGTATGTCGGCCTCGATATGCTCGGCGATATCGTGCGCCTGCGTGATCGTGAGGTTCTCGTCCACGAGCACGTGCAGGTCGACGTGCCGCCGGCTGCCCGCACGCCGCGCGCGCAGCTTGTGGTAGCCGGTGATGATGTCTCCGCGGTGCTCGCGCACGCAGCGGCGGATCTCCTCGAGCTCGTCGTCGGGCAGCGTCTCGTCGAGCAACACGCGGGTGGACTGCATGACCAGCTCGTAACCCGTGTGGATGATGAGCACCGCCACGGCGATGGCCGCGATAGGGTCGAAGTAGGGCCAGCCGGTGATCTTGACCAGCAGCAGGCCGCCGGCCACGCCGAACGACGTGTACACGTCGGTCATCAAGTGGGCGGCGTCCGCCTCGAGCGCGGCCGAGTCGGTGCGCCGGGCCGCCGGGTAGAGGACCTTTCTCGAGACGTACAGGTTGACGAGTCCCGAGATGACCATCACGCCGATGCCGAGCCAGACGTGGTCCAGCGTAGGGCCGTCGATGATCTTGGTGACACCCTCGAAGATGATGACGCCGGCGGCCGCGATGATGAGCAGCGCCTCGATGACGCCGCTCAGGTTCTCGACCTTCTCGTGGCCGTACTGGTGGCGCTCGTCCGGCGGCTGCGCCGCCTGGCGCACCGACCAGAAGGCGATGATCGCCGCCACGAGGTCCGAGCCGGAATGCAGGGCTTCGGAGATGATGGCGATGGAACCGGAGAGGATGCCGACGGTGAGCTTGAACGCGATGAGGACCGCGTTGGACGCGATCGAGGTCGCGGCGGCGCGCGACTTGAGCTTGTGGTTGAGGCGGTCGTCGGCCGGGGCGGCTGGATCAGTCGACCTGTGCGCCTTCGTCGGCATGGAGCAGACCCTCCCGTCGCAGTACATCGACGAGGGCCCTCCCGGCCAGTGCGCGGTGGCTGGCCTGGTCCTTGGCATCCTGTGGCCACTCGGCCACGGAGAGGTCTGACCCTTCTGGGATGAAGACGGGGTCGTAGCCGAACCCGCCCTCGCCGCGCGGCGCCTCAGCGATGGCGCCCCACCAGTGTCCCGTTGCGGCGTAGTGTTTCATGTCCGGCGCGACGGCGACAACCGAGCAGACGAAGCGGGCGCGGCGCGCGATGGGGCCGGCAAAGCCGGCCAGCTCGCGCAGCAGGCGCTCGTAGTTGGCCGTGTCGGCGCCGGGCCCGTCCACGCCCGCGTAGCGGGCGCTGGTGACGCCGGGCGCCCACCCCAGAGCTTCGACCTCGAGGCCGGAGTCGTCGGCGAGGTAGAGCACCTGCTCGTCCGGCCGCAGGCCCAGCTGCTCCAGAAGCGCGGGGTCGGCACCGACCGCCCGCGCCAGCCCCTCCGCCTTGCCGAGAGCGTTCTCGGCGAAGGACGCGACGCCCTCGGGCGGCAGCTCCACGCCGGCGGGCATGACGTCCACGCGGCACGGCGCCAGGATTGCGCCGAACTCCTTGGCCTTGTGGCGGTTGCCGGTAGCGAGTACGAAGCGCATCAAGCCTGCTGCTCCAGCTCCGCACAGGCGGCAGCCTGCACGCCGGCCAGCGACTTCGCGCCGGCCGAGACCAGGTCGAGCATGCCCTCGAGCGCGGCGCGCGAGTACGGCTCGCCCTCGGCCGTGGCCTGGACCTCGACGAGCCGACCGTCGCCGGTGATCACCGCGTTGAGGTCGACCTCCGCCGAGGAGTCCTCCTCGTAGTCGAGGTCGAGGCGCAGCTCCCCGTCCACGACTCCGGCTGAGACGGCGGCGACGGAGTCGAACAGCGGCAGCTCGTGCAGGCCCAGCAGGTCCTTGATCTTGAGCGCGACCTGGTACACGGCTACGTAGGCGCCGGTGATGCTCGCCGTGCGCGTACCACCGTCGGCCTGCAGCACGTCGCAGTCGACGGCTATGGTGCGCTCGCCGATGATGCCGAGGTCCATCACGCCGCGAAGACTGCGGCCGATGAGGCGCTGGATCTCCATGGTGCGGCCGGACTGCTTGCCACGAACGGCCTCGCGGGCCGTGCGCGAGGGAGTTGCGCCCGGCAACATGCTGTACTCGGCGGTGAGCCAGCCGCGACCGGACCCGCGTAGCCAGCCGGGCACCCCGTCGCTGAGCGACGCCGTGCAGAACACGTGCGTGTCGCCGGACTCGATGCGGGCCGAGCCGGCGGCGAACTTGGCCACCGCCGGCGTGATGGTCACCGGACGGAGCTCGTCGGGCTTGCGTCCTTGTCTCACGTCTTCCTCCTCGCCGCCGGGGCGACCGTGGCCGCTCAGGCGGCCGGCTTTGTCAGTCCGAACAGCTCGCGGTGCCTACGCACCGAGAGCAGCAGTGCGAGCCCGAGCGTGAAAAGCACCGCGGTCTCGCCGATGCCCACCCACAGCGCGCTCGCCCAGTATGGCAGGTCGAGCACGAGCGCGAGCATCGCCGCCACGCCAAATGCGTTGACGACCACCGGCGCCGCGAGCGCGATGACGCGCGGCCCTATCTTGTACATGACGGCGCCCGCCACCAGCGTGAGCAGGGCGCCGAAGACGGTGTCCACCGGCATCATCGGGCTGCCCAGGTTGGCGATCGCGCAGCCCACCGTGAGGCCCGCGACGGCAGCCGGGTCGAAGCAGGCGAACACCATGAGCACCTCCGAGACGCGGAACTGCACCGGTCCGTAGGCGAGAGAGCTCAGCCCCGGGGCGAGGGTGAGCGCAGCGTAGAGGGCGGCGTAGACCGCCGCCCTCACCAGAAACCGGCTGGTCATGGCGCGACGAGCTCGCCGAGCCGCTCGAGCGGCAGCGCACGGACCCGCGTGAGCGGCATCTGGAGGAACCGGGCGCCGGTCTCGCGGAAGCGGTCGGCGTCGCCGGTGGTGTAGAAGCGATAGGAGCCCATGACGTCGCCCGGGCGCTCGAGGCCCTGCCGCAGGAGCATGGCCTCGACCTCCCGGGCGATCTCCGCCGCAGGGTTGATGAGTGTGACGTCGCGGCCCAGGAAACGCTGCAGCATGGGCGCGATGAGCGGGTAGTGCGTGCAACCCAGGATGACCACGTCCGGCCGCCGCGCCTTGAGCGGCTCGGTGAAGCCGCGCACGGCGTCGGCCAGCTCTTGGCTGGCCACGTCCCCGGCCTCGATGAAGTCGACCAGGCCGGGGCACGCCTGCTGGATGACCTCCGCCCCGGAGTCGAGGCCGGCGATGGCGCGCGGGTAGGCGCCGCTGGCCACGGTGGCCTCCGTGGCGAGCACGCCGATCTTGCGGTAGCGCGAGGTCTCCACGGCCGCCCTCGCGCCCGGCATGACGACGCCGATGATGGGCGTGTCGAACTGCTCCTGCAGCGCCGGCAGGGCCGCCGACGTGGCCGAGTAGCAGGCCACGACGATGAGCTTGCACGGCACCGTCTCGAGAAAGGCAGTGAGCTGCCGCGAGAACAGCTCGAGCTCCTCGCGGCTCTTCTCACCGTAGGGGAAACGCGCCGTGTCGCCCACGTAGGCGAAGTGCTCGGCGGGCAGTTGCACCAGGCACTCGTGGAGCACGGTGAGGCCGCCCATGCCGCTGTCGAACATGCCGATGGGCAGAGCGGAGACCTGGTGCGCGTTGTTTGAGGGAGAAGCGGTCATGTCGAGGCGCGCTGAGGCGCTCAGGTAGTATTCCCCACCGCGCTCGGGCCTGTCCAGATGAGCGCCTTCCGACGTCGACAGATGTACCCCTCAAGCGTCCGCATCTCCCGGCCGATACGTGCGGTGAGAGAGGCACGCAGACCGTAGTCTTGGAGGCGGGTCGTGAGCGCTGAGCGGTTCAGGATCGAGCTGTTCGTCTTCCCCGACGGGACGTCGGTGGAGATGATGGTCTTCGATCAGCTGCGGCAGCACAGGGCGGCGGCGCGGTCGGCCAAAGCGGCTCCCGCCGTCACTGCCCCGCTGCCGTGCTGTGCGCCGCCGCCTCCTCCCAGCCAGGACCTCAAGGCGCACACGTGCCCCATCTGCGGCGGCACCCTGGTGTACCCCATCGACTGGGATCGCACCGGTCCGTCCGCCTGGACGCTCGACCTGCGCTGTCCCGACTGCGAGACGCGGCGCGAGGTGACGCTGGACCGCGCCTCCGTGGAGCAGTTCAACCGCGAGCTGTACTTCGGCGCGCAGGCGCTCGCCCGTGAGGCCGATCAGATGGTGCGGAGCAACTTCGAGGAAGAGGCGGACCGGATCGTGACCGCACTGGAGCGCGATCTCATCCTGCCGATGGACTTCTGAGCCGCGGCTCGCCCGCTCCGCCAGTCTCCCCCGCTCGCCCGGCTCGCCTGATGCGCGAGCCGTCGGACACTCTGCGAAAACGCGGTGAGGCGCGCTCGGCGCACGGCAAGTCGCCGCTGGTGAGCGGCGCTTCGATGTCAGCCGCGACGCTTGACGGCCGCGTCAGCCAGCACGTCGGCGGCCTCATTGAGGCGCAGGCCCACGACGTCGAGCCTCCTGAGCAGCTCGCGGGACTTGAGGACCCCCATGGTCAGCTCTCCGCTGAACAGGCGTCCCACCTCAGCGTCGTAGAGGCGCCGGATCTCATTGGCCGACTTCTTGGACGCGAGAGCAGACTGACTCGTGTCCTTCGAATCACTGGCGATCGTCCGCACCGCCAGGCGCAGGTCCTCCACCCCGTTCGCGATGGCATCGAGGATCCCCAGGAACCAATCGCCGCCGCCGATCTCGTACAGGTCCCACTCGCGCACGAAATCGCGTAGGTTGTCGAGCACGTCGTCGATCGAGCGAGAGAGACGGAAGAGGTCCTCGCGATCGATCGGAGAAACCACCACTCCCTCGAGCCTGGTCACAAGCTCGCGGCGCAACACGTCGCCGCCGTGCTCGATCTCGGCCATCCGCTCGTGGGCTTCGCTCGGGACGGCGTTTCCCTCCGCTACAGCTCGAGCCAGCCTGCAGGCTGCGGCGGTCGCTTCGAGTTGGCGTTCGAGAATGGCGATCAGTGGGGCGCGCTGCCCTCGTCCGAGCTCCCGGATCGCCCTGCGCAACCGACCCGACCCTGCCATGTAGACCCCCTGCCGCCGCAGTGACCGGCGTTCCTCCTTGCCAGCGTAGACGATGCCGCGAAGAGGCGTCACCGCCGTCTGCCGAGAAGAGTACCACCCCAGACGGAGGCGGGCATGTACCGACGCGGCCCGCCTGCCGCCGCCATCCAGACAGGCTGCCCAGCGTACTATCATGGGCCACGGACGAACGATCGGGGGCAGGGCCGGTGACGTTCACACGCTCCGAAGAACCAGCGCGAGGCTCCCAGTCGAACGGCGCCTCGCGCGTCGCGTCGTACGCCCGGCTGCGTCGCTGGCTGCCGATCACCGCGTGGGCCGCCACCTACCGGCGGCGATGGCTGCGATCCGACACCATCGCCGCCTTGACCGTGATCGGCCTGCTGGTGCCCGAGAGCATGGCGTATGCGCAGATAGCCGGCGTGCCACCCCAGGCCGGCCTGTACGCGACCCTGGCCGGCCTGTTCATCTATGGGCTCTTCGGGACGTCCCGTCAGATCGCCTGCTCGCCCACGTCGACCGCCGCCATCATGACCGCGGCGGTCGTAGCCGCCCACGGCGGCGCCGGCCCCGGACAGGCGCTGACGATGGTGGCCATCGTCGCCATCCTCGTGGGACTCGTCAGCCTGGTCGCCGGCGTCGCTCGACTGGGCTTCATCTCCGAGTTCCTCGCCCGCCCGGTGATCAGCGGCTATGTTACCGGGCTGGCATTGACGATCATCGCCGGTCAGGTGCCCGCGCTGCTCGGTCTGCATGTTCCGCACTCATCCAACTTCGTGCAGATCGTCTGGCGGGACATCGCCCACCTCGACGAGACGAGTGCCGCGACCGCCCTCCTGAGCGCCATCGCGCTCCTCCTCCTGTTCTCGCTGCGCCGCTGGCCGAGGATCCCGGTTGCTCTGACCGTCCTCGTGCTCGGCACCGCCGCCGCCGCAGCCCTGCACCTCGAGGCGCACGGGGTGGCGATCATCGGCACCATCCCCAGCGGCCTTCCGGGACTTCAGGTGCCGGACGTCCACGCCCGCGAGCTGCTCGGCCTGCTCCCGAGCGCCGCCGGGATCGCCATCGTGGTCTACGCTGAGGCGCTGAGCGGCGCCCGCACCTTCGCCATACGGCACAGCTACGAGATCGACGCCAACCAGGAACTGGTCGCCCTCGGTCTGGCCAACGTGGGCTCCGGTGCCGTCGGCGGGATGGTCGTCAGCGGGGGGCTCTCGGGCTCGGCGCTCAGCGACTCCAGCGGCGCCAAGTCGCAACTGACCGGGCTCATCGGCGGCGCCGTCATGATCGTTGTCCTGCTGCTGGTCACACGCGTCGGGCAGTACCTCCCCCAGGCCATCCTGGGAGCCATCGTGGTACGCGCCGTCTGGGGCCTCATCGACCTGAAGGCGCTGCACCGGTTTGCGGGCGTCCGCGCCGCCGATGTCGCCCCGGCACTCGCCGCTCTCATTGGTGTGCTACTGCTCGGCGTGCTACCGGGTCTCGGCATCGCCGTGGGTCTCTCGCTCGCCATCCTGATCTACCGCGTCAGCCGGCCGCACGCGGCCGCGCTCGGCCGCGTGCCCAATGAGCGGACGTACAGCGACCTGGCCCGCCATCCAGAGAACGAGACACTCCCCGGCCTGCTCATCTTCCGTCTGGACGGGCAGCTTTTCTTCGCCAATGCGGGCTTCGCCGTCGACCGGCTCAACCGGCTCCTCAGCGACGTCGAGCCCCCGCCGCGCGTCGTGATCTGGAATCTGGAGTCGACGACTGACCTGGACGTCACCGCAACCGAGTCACTCATACGGCTGGTGCACGACCTGCGCCTCAGCGGACGGGACCTCGTGTTCGCTCGCGCGGGCTCTGCCGTGCTCGACGTGTTCGCGCGCAGCGGGCTGTACGACCTGCTCGGCGAGGATCACTTCTTCCTGACTATGGACGACGCGGTCGAAGGCTGCCTGCGCAGTCGCCTCGCCGTCATCGCCGCGCTCGAGGCCCAGCTCACCGAGGCCACGGCCGCGTGCCGGCTGTCCCGTTCGCTGGCAGGGGGAAGAGTCACCTCCGCCGACGCTCTCGTGCGAATCGCCGCGATCGAGCACCGCGGCGACACCATGCGCTCCGAACTCGTTTCCCGGCTCACGGGGGTGCTGATCGCTCCAATCGATCGTGAAGATCTCTTCCGCCTGTCGCGCTCGATCGACGACGTGGTCGACAATCTGCGTGACTTCGTGCGCCAGTGGGACCTCTACGGGCCCGGGAAGGCGGACGCGGTCGTCGCCCTTCTGGACGCCGTCGCGAGGGCTATCGAAGACCTGCAGTCGGCGCTGCAGGCGATCGCGGAAGACCCAAAGGACATCAGGGCCGCCATGGCGACGAGGAGATCGACGAACGCGATCCGCCGCCTGTATGACATCGAACTGGGTCGGCTCTTCCGCGGCGAACCCACCATGGAGGTCGTCAAGCGCCGTGAACTGCTGCGGCGACTGGACGTCGTCGGCTTGCGCATCAGCGAGGCGGCCGACCGCCTGTCGGACGCAGCCATCAAGCGCTGGGCCTGAGCCGTCTGAGCTTCGCGCGTCAAGTGGGGATCGGAATCGCGGTCAGCGTCGCTCTTGCGGACGGCGCCTCAAGTTGTTGAGCGCCGGAGGCAAAGCGAACCGCGCCGGAGCGCGATCTCATCCTGCCGATGGAATCCTGAGCTGCGGCTCCCCCGCTCCGCCCGCCCTGCCTGAAGCTCTCCCGCGCCCACCGCTGTTGGTCAGCCACACGCCCGACACCACCACGGCCGCGGCCACGCCCTGCGCCAGCGTGAGCCTCTCACCCAGCACCACGTAGGCGCTGGCCACCGCGACGACCGGTGTGAGGTTGATGAACACGCTCACCCGGCTCGCCGGCAGGAACCGGAACGCGTAGTTGAGCAGCAGGTACGCGAGGATCGAGCACACGAGAGTGAGGAACAGTACGCCGCCGGCCGCCTGTGCCGTGGGCCGGCGGACCCCCACGACAAGCGCCTCCGCCAGCGCCAGCGGCGCCATGAAGAGGGCGCCGAAGAGATTCTGGAACGTGGTGACGAACAGCGCGGAGCGGCTCACGAGCAGCCTCCGCGCCAGGATGCTGTACACGGCGCCCGACACGGAGGCGGCAAGCACCAGCAGATTGCCGGTGAGAGAGCCGCCCCCCGAGCTTCCGGCGGCGATGACCAGCGCAACGATGCCGGCAAACGAGAGCAGGATGCCGGCCCACTGCCGGCCTGACGGCCGCTCCGTCGGCTGGAACGCCCCGATGACGGCGACGAAGATCGGGATGGTGGCGATGAGGATCGCGGCCTGTGAGGCGCTCGTGCGCGCGATCCCACTGTTCTCGAAGCTGAAGTACACGGTAAGGCTGACAAAGCCGATCAGCGCGAGCCGGCCGAGCTCCCTGCGCGTCACCGGCTCGCGCACCGGCCGCAGGCGCCACAGCACCAGCAGGATCGCGCCGGCCAGCGTGAACCGCAGCAGCGCGATGAGCAGCGGCTCGAACCCCTTGAGCGCCGTCTTGGTGGCGACGAACGAGAGCGCGAACGCCAGCGTCATGCCGACGGCGGCGGCGTAAGCGGAGGCGGGCGGGCGCTGGTCCATGTTTCAAGGGTATCGCAGGCACGCCGCGGGGACCTGACGGCGTCCCGACCGTTCAGTCGATCTGGGCGTGAGCGAACTCGCCCCGGCTCGAGTCCGCGCCGGGCACGGACTCGCTGCCGCCTTTCTCCGCGGAAGAGCGGAGGAACCGCTGCGCCAGCGGCGGAAAGATGATCGCCGACAGCAGACCCGCGGCGATCAGACCTTCGCCGCCGCTCGCCGTCACCGCACCGAGTTCCTCACCAACGGTGACCGCGACGACGATGAACGAGAGATTGGTCGCCTGGAGCAGGCCTGCCGCCAGCATCTCCCGTCCGCCGAGGTGATGACGATACAGAAGGACCGGCAGCGCCCGGACCACCAGCAGCACCAGCAGCAGGACGATCACCCTGCCGATCTCGAACCAGCCGATCAGTTCGCTGAGGTCGAAACGCAAGCCGCTGACGACGAAGAACACCGGCACGAAGAACCCGAATCCCAGAGCGTCGAGCTTCTTGCGGTAGCCGACGGAGTCGTCCCAGCCGCGGATGACCACGGCAAAGACCGCTCCGGCGATGAACGTCCCGAGGATGGCTTCGAAGCCGAAGGAACTCGCGATGACCGCGGCGGCAAGCAGGATCAGGACCGCGAGCCGCACTCGCACCTGCGATGAAGAGTCGTCGAGCCGGCCGAAGATCCTCTGCGTGTATGGCTGCCGGCTGAACCACGCCAGCGCCCAGAGCAGCAGCACCGCGAGCACCGCGATGAAGAACAGCAGGATGGCCTCGACGATGGGCGTCTGGCCCGACTGCGCGAAGAACAGGCCAAGCAGGACGATCGTGCCGAACTCGGCTACCGCGCCGCCGGCGAGGGTGAAGACGCCGGTGGGTGTATGCAGGAACCCGGAGTCTCTGAGCACAGGGATGACGATCCCGACGGACGTAGCCGACAGCGCGATCGCGATGAGCAGGGGCGTCTCCACGAGGCCGGCCTGCTTGAACGCCAGCTCGATGACGAGCGCGAGGACGATGGACACCACGAAGCCGAGGCTCGCAAGCCGCAGAGTCGCACCGTGCAGGATGTTGAGGTCGAGCTCCATGCCGGCGAGAAACAGAAGAAACGCGACGCCGAGGGACGCCATGACCTGTACCGGCGCGTCCAGGCTGATCCAGCCGAGCACCGAGGGACCGAACACGATCCCCCCCATGAGCTCCACCACGGCCGCAGCCACACGTACCCGCGGGAACAGGCCCAGCACGAAGGGGATGGCGAAGGCGACCGCGGCGACCAGAAGGAGGTTGTTCAGTGTCAACTGCTCGGCATCCACAGATCCACACGCCCCGTGTGCGTCCAGCGCCAGGTCCGGCGAGCCGGCAGTCGGCGAAAGCTGGTGCCCCCGGAAGGATTCGAACCTTCGACCTCGCGCTCCGGAGGCGCGCGCTCTAATCCCCTGAGCTACGAGGGCACGGTCAGGCATTCTAGCACGGCGCACCTGCGTGACGCGCCGCGGACCGGACAGGCGCGCGACGCGTCGTGGTTGGCGTCCGCCCCTCCCCCACCTCAGGCGAACTGCTGGAGCGCCTCCGCCAGCTTCACGTCGCGCTGGGTGACGCCGCCGGCGTCGTGGCTGCTCAGGCGCAGCGTGACCTTGTTGTAGCGGATGTCGATGTCGGGATGATGCTTCTGCCCCTCGGCGACCTCGGCCAACTGCTCCACGAAGTCGACCGCGTGAACGAAGTCCGGGAACCGGAACGTGCGCACGAACGCCTCGTCCTGGAACCCCCACCCGTCGAGCTCTGCGAGCGCGGCCGCGATCTGCTCTTGACTGAGCGTGTCCATCGACGCCTCCCCCAAGGTCTGCCGTCCGGCGCCGCGGAGTGACGCCGGCTCCTACCGCCTGTCTTCCCCGCGGCCGCGCAAGGCACGCTGCATGTCCCGCTTGGCGTCCTTGTCGGCCATGTCGTGGCGCTTGTCGTAGAGCTTCTTGCCGCGCCCGAGCCCGACCTCGATCTTGGCGCGGCCGTCCTTGAAGTACACCTTGGTCGGCACGATCGTGTAGCCCTTCTCACGCACCTTGCCGGCGAGACGTTCGATCTCGTGCCGGTGCATGAGCAGCTTGCGCGCGCGCAGCGGGTCGTGATTCCAGATGTTGCCCTGGTCGTAGGGGCTGATGTGGGCGCCGATGAGGAACAGCTCCGGCGCGTGCGCGCTGCCGCGCACCTCCACGTAGCTGTCGCGCAGGTTGATGCGGCCCTCGCGCAGCGACTTCACCTCGGTGCCGACGAGCGCGATGCCCGCCTCGAAGGTGTCGTCGATGAAGTAGTCGTGGCGCGCCTTGCGGTTCTCGGCGACGCGTTTGATCCCGGTCTCTCGCGGCATGCCGCCTAGGGTACCGCATCGGTGACGGCGGCCGCGCCCGGCGGCCGGGCGCGGCGCCGGGAGGTGGCGGGATGCCCTCGGCGGTCAGCGGCGTTTGCGCTGGGTCTCGCGGCCGGGGGCGCGGCGGCGGGTCGGGCGCGAGCCCGTGGTCCGCCGCGCCGGACGGCGGTTTGGGCCGGTGGTCGGCCGGTCCGCGTCCGGGAGCGCCGGGGCCAGGTCGACCTTGCCGGTGAGCCTGTCGACGCGCTCGACCTTGACGTCCACCGCGTCGCCGAGGCGGAAGCGCGTGCCGGTCGACTCGCCGACGAGCGCCGTCTCGTGCTCGCTGACCTCCATGCGCTCGCCGCCGAGGCGGCGCGACGAGAGGAAGCCCTCGAAGACGTTGCCGAAGCGGATGAAGAGGCCGCCACCAACGAGGCCGACGATCTCCCCGGTGAAGGTCTGCTCCCAGCCCTCCGCCTGCAGGCGGCTCTCGAGCAGGAAGCACAGCGCGACATCGTCACCCTTCAGCTCGACGCGACTGAAGTCCCGCTCCCGCGTCGAGCAGTCGTCGGCGGCGGCGGCGAGCTCGGCGTCGCCGAGCTCCGAGCCGCCCTCACCGAGGTGGAAGAGCAGGCTGCGGTGCGTCACGAGGTCCGGGTAGCGGCGGATGGGCGAGGTGAAGTGCAGGTACGCGGGGCTGGCGAGGCCGAAGTGGCCCAGGTTGACCGGCGCGTAGCGCGCCTGCTTGAGCGAGCGCAGGATGAGCGTCGACCAGGAGAGCCGGCCGCGGCCCTCGCGCACGCTCGTCTCCAGCACGAGGCGGCTGAGGCGGCCGTAGAACTCGGCCAGCTGGGCCGCCGGCACCGCCTCCCCGGCCGGGAACGGCGGCGTGGGCACGTCCAGCTCCTCGAGCTGGTCCAGCAGTTCGCGGGTGCTCGCCGCCTGCGGCGGCTCGTGTACGCGGTACAGAGTGTGCGCCTTCTTGCGCAGCAGGTACTCGGCCACCGCCTCGTTGGCGGCGAGCATGAACTCCTCGACCAGAGCATGCGAAGGCGTCTCCGGGCGCGCGGCGGCCCCGCTGAGCGCGCCCGCGTGATCGAACGCGTATTCAGGTTCGAACGAGCCGATAGTGAGCGCGCCGCGGGCCAGACGCCGGCGGCGCAGCACCCCGGCGAGCTCGGCGGCCAGCAGCAACTGCTCGCGCAGCGCGTCGTCGGCCTCCATGGTGGCGTCGGGTACGTCGCGCGGCGGCTGCGCCCTGCCGGCCACCAGGTGCGCGCCGGGCAGCGCGGCGACCGCCGCCTTGGGGTCGGCGAGCGGCACGGCCGCGGCGAGCGCGCCGGACGGGTCCTCCGTGCCGGCCGCGGCCTCCACGCCGGCCGGGCCGATCACCGTGTCGGCGAAGCCGTATGTGAGGCGGTGGTCGCTGCTGATGAGCGAGCGATAGTACTGCGTAGCGGTGCGGCGCCCCGCGGCGTCGAACGTGAACTCCACGGTGACGCACTTGCGTGGCTGCCGCGGCACCAGGCTGCAGAGGTCGCTGCTGAGCGCCGCCGGGAGCATGGGCTCTGCGAACAGCGGCAGGTACAGGCTGGACGTCCGGCGGCGCGCCTCACGTTCGATCTCGCCGTCGCCGTCGACGAAGTAGGAGACGTCGGCGATATGCACGTGCGCCCGGTACCCGGAACCCTCGCGTGCGACCGAGATGGCGTCGTCGAAGTCGCGCGCCGTGTCCGGGTCGATGGTGAAGGTGGGCAGTGCCGTGACGTCGTGGCGGCCGGCGTCGGGGCGCGTGGCGCGCCCCTTGACCGCGGCCGCCTCGTCCAGCACGGCGCTCGGGAAGCCCTGGCGCACGCCTTTGGCGTGCAGCAGGGCGCGCAGCACGGCCTTGACGTCGTCCGCGCCGCCGAGGACCTCGACGATCCGTCTGCGGTCGCCGTGGCTCGGAACGGCCAACACCAGGTCGTCGAGCCTGGGAGGGACGCCGCCTTTGGCCACCAGGTACGAGCGCTGGTCGGCGAAGAGCGGCTCGAGCGACCAGAACTTGCCCCAGCGGGCGACGCGGTATGGGAGCGGACGGCTGCGGTCCTGGGGTACTTCGGGCTGCGGGCGCTGCCGCGGGCCTCGGGGCTGCGAGCCTCGGCCCTGGTCGGGGCCTCGCCCTCTTCCTCTCGCTCTGTCGCCCGGGCCGCCGGGACGCCGCGAGGGGCTCACCGGACTACTTCTGCTTCTGCTGACGGTCGATGTAGCGCAGCGCCGCCTGCATCTGCTCGTCGGCCTTGGACTTGGGGTTGTCCTTGACCACGATGTCCGGCGTGATGCCCTTCTTGTTGATGTTGGTGCCGTTGGGCGTGAGGTACACGGCCGTGGTGAGCTTGAGGGCCGCCCCGTTGCCGAGGTTCACGATGGTCTGGACGAGACCCTTGCCGAACGTGGTGGTGCCGATGATCTCGGCGCGCTTGTGGTCTTTGAGCGCGCCGGTGGTGATCTCGGAGGCGCTGGCGGAGAAGCCGTTGACCAGCACGACCATGGGCTTCTTGGTGGCGACCGGTCCTGTGGCGTCGAGGACTTCCTTGGGCGAGTGCAGGCCCGCGGTGGACGTGACGAGCCCCTGCTGGAAGACGTTGGTGACGTCAACGGCCTGGGTGAGCAGGCCGCCGCCGTTGTACCGCAGGTCGAAGATGAACCACTGCGCGCCCTTTTGGCCGAGATCGTCGACGGCCTTGCGAACGTCGCGGCCGGCGAGGCCGCCGAACTCGTAGAGCTGCACGTAGCCCACCTTGACGCCCTTGTCGTTGATGATCTTGCTGCTCGTCTCGGGGATCTCGATGGTCTTGCGCACGATCTTGTACGTCTTCACCGGCTGCTTCTTGTCCTTGGGCTGCACGGTGAGGCTGACAGTGCTGCCTTCCGCGCCCTTGATGCGGGTGATGCTGGTCTCGATGGACGTGCCCTTGGTGTCCTTGCCGTCGACGGTGAGGATGGTGTCGCCGGGGGCGAGGCCGGCGGCCTTGGCCGGCGACCCCTTGAACACGCCGGAGATGACAAGGCCCTCCTTGGTCTTCTGCAGAGAGGCGCCGATGCCCGAGTACGAGCCCTTCTCCTTTTCCGCGAAGTCCTGCACCTCTTGCGGCGTCAGGTAGACCGTGTACGGGTCCTTGAGCGATTTGAGCATGCCGTTGATGCCGGCGGTGGAGAGGTTGCCGACGCTCACCGGCTTGTAGTAGCGGGTCTGCAACTCCTCAATGATCTTCTGCTGCAGCTCGCCGGCGTCGTTGGCCGACGAAGCCTGCGTCGGCGTGAGGCGCACGGTGTTCTCCCCGTGCAGGTACCAGCCGACGAAGTAGCCGCCGAGAAACCCCAGGGAGACGAGAAGGACGACGATGACGGTGCGGAGGATGCGCATCAATCGTAGATGGTAGTCGGTCGGCGGTGAGGCGGCAAACGGAGCCTGGGGCTCACAGGTAGCCCATGGGATCGACGGGGTTGCCGTTGACCCGGACCTCGAAATGCAGGTGAGGGCCGGTGCTGAACCCCGTCGAGCCGACGTAGCCGACCGTCTGGCCGCGCGCCACGCGGGCGCCCTTGCCCACGGCCAGACTCGACTGGTGCGCGTACAGGGTCGACAGGCCGTTGCCGTGGTCGACGATGATCACGTTGCCGTAGCCGCCCATCCAGGTGGCATAGATCACCGTGCCGGCCCCGGCGGAGTGGATGGGCACTCCGTACCCGACGCCGATGTCGATGCCGGTGTGGAACTTCTTGTAGCCGAGGATCGGGTGGATGCGCCAGCCGAACGGCGACGTGACCGGTCCGCTCACCGGCCAGCTCAAGGTCCCCGAGCCGCTGCCGGTGCTGCCGCCGGCCCCGACGACGCCGGTGATCGCCTGGCTCTCGGCGAGCAGCTCGTTCTCCTGCTTTTCGAGCTCGGCGAGATCCTGGTTGACGCCCTTGAGCGCGCCCTGCTTCTGCTGGCGCACGGCCAAGGCGGCCGCCTGGCTCGCCGCCTGCGCCGCTCTGAGGGCGGCGAGCTGGTCGCTCTTCTCCTGCAGGACGCGGGCCGCGACGGCCACCGCGTCCTCCCGTTTAGCGATGGCGTCCTTCTCGGCGTCGACCTCGTCACGCGTCGTTTGCAGGTCGCCGACCAGCGCGTTGTCGCCGCCGAGCAGCTCGTGGATCGTATCGGCGCGACTGATGAGGTCCTCGAAGTCCGCGGACGCCAGCAGAACATCGAGATAGTCAAGATCGTCGCTCTTGTAGCTCAGAACGGCCCGCCGGGCGAAGTTCTCCTGCTCGAGCTTGAGCTTGGCCTGCGCCTTCTGGAGCTCGAGCTGCTTGAGCCGTAGCTCCTTGCGCAGCAGCGCCAGCTTCTCCTGCGTCACGGAGAGCTTCTCCTCGACGGCGGCGATCTCGGGAGCCAGACCGTCAAGCTTCTTCTGGATCGCCGCGAGCCGGCCGTCGAGGTCGCTGATCTGCTCGTTCAGCGACTGCTTCTGCTTCGTAGCGGCGTCGATCTTGGAGCGCGCTTCCTGCAGCTTCTGCTGCAGCTCGGCGGCCGTCTCGGAGCGCGCGACGCCCGCCGCCGCCCCGCCGAGGGCCAGCACGGCGGCGGCAAGAAGGATGACGACCAGGAGTCTGCGCGGAGAGACCATGGCAATCAGAAGAGTTCGGCGGCCGGAGGCGGCGTTCCTTGTAGGCCGCCTCCGGCCGCCGAGTGTTCAGGCGCGGAGCGCCTCAGGTCTTGAGGTAGCGCCGCAGCGCCACCATGCTGCCCAGGGCGCCGAGCACGGCGCCGAGGACGGCGAGCGTGGGCATGAGGCCGGCGGGCCAGGACCCGTTCTGCCACCACATGCTGAACACGCGGATGTCCAGGAAGTTGATGTCGCTGCTCTTCAGCCAGTTGGCCAGCGCCCAGTTGGCGAGCCAGACGAACCCGGCGGCGACGATGGCGCCGATGAGCCCGGTGATGAACCCCTCGAGCACGAACGGCCAGCGGATGAACCAGTTGGTCGCTCCGACAAGCCGCATGATCTCGACCTCGCGCCGCCGGGCGAAGATGCTGAGGCGCACCGTGGTGCTGATGAGCAGCACGGCGGCGAGCGCAAAGATACCTGTGGCCACCCACATGCCCATACCGATCAGGTTGATCGTGCCGAGCATCTTGCGCACAGTCTCGCGGGCGTATTTGACCCCGTTGTGCGTGCCCGGGTCATTGTCCACCGCCGGATTGTCGAAGAACTTGGCCGCCACCGCGTCGACCTGGTCGGTGTTCTTGACCTGGATCTCGTAGCTGGCCGGCAGCGGATTGATGGGCAGGTTCTGCACGATGCGCGAGCCGAACCGCTCCTCGAAACGCTTGAGCGCCTCTTCCTTGCTGATGTACTTGTAGCTCTTGACCTGGCCCTGGGACTGCAACTCCTGGATCTTCTGCTCCAGGCCGGCCTTCTGCTCCTCGGTGGCGTCGTCCTTGATGAAGACCTCGATGAGGACCCGGTTCTTGAGGCTCGTCGCACCTTGGTTGAGGTTGTCACGCGTGACGAGCACGGCGCCGAGGATGGCCGTGCTGATGAACACGGTGATGACGGCCGCCATGGCCATCACCCAGTTGCGACGCATGGAGCCGAAAGCCTCGCCGAGGAAGAAGCCGAGTCTCACGTGAGCACCTCCTGCTCCTCCACGTCGGTCACCTGGTCGTAGCCACCGCGGCGCTCGTCGCGCACGAGCCGGCCGGCGTCGAGCTGAAGCACGCGGCGGCGCATGCGGTTGACCATGTCGCGGTCGTGCGTGGCGATCACGACGGTGGTGCCGGTGCGGTTGATGCGCACGAGCAGCTGCATGATGCCGACCGCCGTCTCGGGGTCGATGTTGCCCGTCGGTTCGTCGGCGAGCAGCAGCGGCGGATGGTTGACGAACGCCCGCGCCACGCTGACGCGCTGCTGCTCGCCACCGCTGATCTCGTGCGGGTAGCTGTTGGTCTTGTCGTTGAGACCCACGAGGCTGAGGATCTCCGGGACCTTGCGGCGGATGCTGCGCCGCGGCTCGCCCACGACCTCGAGGGCGTAGGCAACGTTGTCGTACACCGTCTTGTTGGGCAGGAGCTTGAAGTCCTGGAACACGCAACCGATGTTGCGCCGCAGCAGCGGCACCTTGCTGTGTCGCAGGGTGCCGAGATTGCGACCGGCCACGAGGATGCGCCCAGTCTCCGGGACGAGCTCCTTGAGCACCAGCTTGATGAGCGTGGATTTGCCCGAGCCGGAGGCGCCGACCAGAAACACGAACTCGCCCTTGCCTATGTGGCAGGTGAAGTTCTGGAGGCCGACCACATCCGGGTCGTAGGTTTTGGTGACGTCTTCGAAGACGATCATGGGACAGACTCTCCCTTGTCAGCCGCCAACGGCCAAGCAAGGAGTATGAGGGTTCGCTGTGGTCCGCTCAACCCGCCCTCCTCGCCGTCATCGCGCCTTCTTCCGAGCCCGCCCAACAAACTGGGGTCGCCGTTTGAGCTGAGAAGGACAGCGGAGCGAGCCGAGGAGCACTGGTATGGCCGGCGACCCCAGCCAAGGGTTCGCCGCACGGCGAGGCGTTCCTGCCGGGCTTTCGGCAAGCGCGGCCGGCAGGGATCAGGCAGAGAAAAGGGCCAACCGGGGGGTAAGCATAGCCTGGCGAGTCAATGCTAAGAGGGGAGGTTGGCCCTGCGAAAGACTGTACGCCGGGCACCAACATCTGTCACCTGGGTCGTTCGTCCAGACGACAGGTCGACCCGCAGCGCACCGGCCGCCGCCCGGTCCGCCCTTCACTCCGACTCGGCGACCTCCTTGAACGCCTGCAGGTCGTCGTGGACGCGCGCCTGCAGACAGGCCCGCAGGCCGTCTTCGTCCACGCCCCAAGGGGACGGCTCGTACTCAAGCTGGTAGTGGACCTGCGTCGAACCGGCCTCCCACTTGGCGAACGTCACCTCGCCGGTCTCGCGCCCGTCGCGCGCCTGCCAGCGCACGCGGGTGTCCTGCACGTGCTCGATGACGTCGGCCTCCCACACCTCGGTGCGTCCGCACACGCGCCCCGTCCAGCGAAGGCGGCAGTAGCCGACCACGGCCACCTCGTCGATGCTCCGCATGAACAGCGGGTAGTGCTCGTAGTCGAGCCAGAGTGAGTAGGCGGCCTGAATGTCGACCGACACCCCGATGGACTCGTCAACGAACCCCATGCCCGCCTCCCCTCTGTGCGGCCGACGACTACGACCGTACTTTGTGTGTACCCGGGCTCTTGGTGCCGCAGTCGCCGCGGGAGGCGCCCCGGGTGAGCGAAGCTTCTCCAGACCCCGGCAGGCCTCACCAGCGCTCGTACCTGACCAGTTCCTCGAGCGGCCGGCGAGTCGTTGCCGCCGAGGCCTTGTCGGGGTAGCCGAGAGGCGTGAGCGCCACGAGCTCGACGTCGGCGGGAAGACGGAAGACCTCGCGCGCTGCGTCCGGATCGAAGGCCGCGATCCAGCAGGTGCCGAGGCCCAGCGCCGTCGCCGCGAGGACGAAGTGGTCCATGGCGATGGTGGCGTCGACCTCGTCGTAGGGCTTGTCGTCCATGCGCCGCCAGGCCTCGCCGGGCACGGCGACGAAGGCGACGAGGAGCGGGGCCTGGGAGAGCCACCGGCGGCCGTACACGCGCGCCAGCTCCTCCTCGCGGCCGGCGGTGTGCACCACGAGCATGCGGAACGGCTGCCGGTTCGCGGCCGTCGGCGCCCGCCGCGCCGCCTCGAGGACCTGCTGAAGCTTCTCGTCTTCGACGGGCTCCGGCTTGTACCCGCGCACGCTGTAGCGCTTCTCGATGGCCTCGAACACGTCCATGCCGCTCTCCTCCCGCCGTTTGCCGGCCGCGAGCCTACCACGGAGGCCGTGCCCTGTAGGATGGCGGGGCAGGATCGACGGAAGGACCCCCGTGTCACGCAGAGGCTGGCTGCTGTTCATCTCGCTGTGCGTGATCTGGGGCATCCCGTACCTGTTCGTCCGTATCGCCGTGCGCGAGCTGCCGCCGCCGGCGCTGGTCTTCCTGCGCACGGCGCCGGCGGCTCTCCTGCTCCTGCCGTTCGCTCTACGCAGGGGCGAGCTCCGGCGGGTGCTGCACAGCTGGCCCTGGGTGCTCCTCTACACGGCAGTCGAACTGTGCGTCCCGTGGCTCCTCCTGGCTCATGCGGAGCAGCGCATCTCCAGCTCGCTCGCCGGCCTCCTCATTGCGACGGTCCCGCTCATTGGCGCACTCGCCTATCGCTTTTTGGGCGTAGCCGAGCACTTCGACACGCGCCGGCTCACCGGGCTCTTCGTGGGATTCGCCGGCGTCGCCGCACTGGTGGGGCTCGACCTCTCGCGCAGCGATGCGCTCGGCATCGTCGAGACCGTCGGCGTTGCGTTCTGCTACGCGATGGGGCCTGTGGTCATCAGCCGGCGCCTCTCTCACCTGCCGGCCATGGGCGTGATCGCGGCCTCGCTGATCGTCACCGCCGTGCTCTACGCGCCGGCCGGCCTGCTCACCATGCCGGCGTCGCTCTCGGCCGAGACCATCGGGTCGGTGGCGGTGCTCGCAGTGGTCTGCACCGTGGTCGCGTTCCTCCTCTTCTTCGCACTCATCCGGGAGGTCGGGCCCTCGCGGACCACGGTGATCACCTACGTCAATCCACTGGTCGCGGTGCTGCTCGGTGTCGTCCTGCTGAACGAGCCGTTCACTCCGGGCATCGCCGTCGGCATGCCGCTGATCCTGATCGGCTTGGCGCTGGCCACGTCGCGCTCGCGACGGGCGCCCGAGGGGACGCCGCCCGGCGAGGGAGGACGACTCGAGGACGAGCTCGCCGCCGATCCCTACGCGCCCTGAGACGTCTCAGTCGTGCGCGGCGACCCAGTCCCGCGTCGGCTCCACCTGATTGAAGGTGAAGAGGTGCACGCCGCGGAGGCCGAGAGCCGGGTCCGCGGCGTACTCCGCCACCTCTTCGGCCAGCGGCGTCGGGTCGTAGCGGCGCGAGCGTGCCAGCGTCACGACCTGACGGCCATGCTTGCGCAGGTAGCGCAGCGACGCGCCCACACCCGACTTGAGCGAGATCTCGGCGAGCCTGCGCCGCTCGACCACACCAGGCAGACCGACGGTGATAGGCAGGTGGACCCCGGCGGCGCGGATGCCGGCCGTCCACTCGGCCAGGGCGCGGGCATCGAAGCAGATCTGCGTCACCAGGTGGCTGGCGAGGGGCTGCTTGCGGAGCAGGGCCTCGAGCAGTTCCTCGTCGGACGCCAGCGGATGGCCCTCCGGGTACCCGCCCGCCCCGATGCGCGCGAACGGGTGTGAGATGCCGGCGAGCTCCTCCAGCAGGTCGCCGGCGTCCGCGTAGCCGCCCGCCGACGGGTCGGCGTCACCGCCGATGACGAAGACCTCGCGGATGCTCGTATCCTCGACCTGCTGCACGAGGCGTTCGAGGTGTCCGCGGCTGGTGACCATACGCGCGGCGAGGTGAGGCACGACCTTGAAGCCTCGCGCGGCGAGAGCCGTACTGACGTCGAACGTCCGGTCGATGCCCAGCTTGGGCGACGCGGTGACGGTGACGGTGGCGCCGTACGGGAGCGCGGCCACCTTCTGTTCGATCCCCTGGACGGGGATGACTTCGTAGCGCGGATCCTGTAACAGAAGCGACAGGGCCGGCCGCTCGGAGAAGGCGGGCGCACCACCACGACTCATGGATCACCTCTTGCGGAGAAAGTGGACGAAATCAGTCCTCTTATACCCACGCGCCCCGCTGCGACACGGCCGGGGCGACCGGGGAGCGGCGGCGGCGCCCGGGCACCCGCAATCCGCAGGCGTACGTTCGAGCGTATGCAGCCCCGAAGCTCGTGCACCCGACCTCCGGGACGACAGCGAACCCCGACCCGGCGCATGGGCGTGTCCCCGCACACGTACGCGGCGCGGGCGGCCGGGCGCAGCCCGGCCGCCCGCGCGGTGCCCGGCGCTAGTGGCGGCAGAACTCCTCGTCACAGCGCCGCGACACGAACTCGCGGAACTTGGCCAGGTCGTGGTCCAGCTCCTGCCGGGCGCGGTCGAGAGCTCCGCGGTCGCCGGTCGCGTCGTACTCCAGCTCGACCTGCACACGGGACCGGTTGGTCCCCAGGTCGGCGAAGGAGACCGTTCCGTCGTCGGCGTCCAGATCGGCCAGCGACGAGCGCAGGTCCTCGTACCCTTCGGGAAAGCGGTCGTAGACAGAACGGCCGACGAACTCGCGCCACTCCTCGTCGGCGAACGAGACCGGGACGTCGGCCTCGATGGATGCGGTCAACACTGTCATACTTGGGATCTCTCCTCCGTCGCGTCCGGAACCTCTTCAGCGGGTCCGGCTACCCGGGATGTTCCCGTGATACCGGTCGGTGTCACTCCCGTTTCGTCACCGCCGGCCGACCTGCGCTAGGATGTCGGACGCCCTGCCCCCGGAGAAGGACGACGCGTGGACGACGAACTGCTGCAGCCTCTGCCCGGCGTCACCGTGAGGATCGGACCACGGGCGGTCCGCGTCTCAAGCCGCGAGCCGCTGGCGGTGCTCAGCTCGGCCGTCGCCGGAGGCGGGTACGGCCGCGCCCGCGAGATCTTCAACGCGCACGTGGACGACAAGTACGACAGCGAGAAGCCGGAGGAGGATCTCGCCGTCGTCGCCGCGGAGATCGACGCGGAAGGGCCGTACGTCGGGCTGATGACGGCGGCGTACACGGAGTACGCACGCTGCGCGGTGGAGACGCTCGGCGACCTGACGGTCGCCGCGGTGGTCTCCGTCGGGCTCAGCAACACCACGTCGGCCGGCGTGACCCCGCCCATCGGCCTGGAGACGGCCGCAGCGCGGGACTCCCGGCGCGACGCCGCCGCGCCGGGCCCGGGCACCATCAACATCATCCTGCTGGTCGACGGCGCTCTCTCTCCGGCGGCCATGGTGAATGCCGTGATCACGGCCACCGAGGCGAAGACGATGACGCTCGGCGCCTGGGACGTGAAGACGCCCGACGGAGATGCGGCGAGCGGCACGTCCACGGACACCGTGGTCGTGGCCTGCACCGGTCGCGGCGAGCAGTCGCGCTACGCGGGCCCAGCCACCCCGGTGGGGTGGCTGGCGGCGCGCGCCGTGCGCACCGCGATGGGCCGGATCTGCGAGGAGAAGATCGCCCGCGACGGCGGCCGCGACGGGTGGTGAGATCGCGGCCGCCGCGACTCAGGCCCTGAGGACCTCGTCGATCCACCCCATGCCGGCGATGGCCGTGGGGAACCCGCAGGTGGTGATCGCCAGGATACCGACCTGCCGGACCTCCGCCGGAGAGGCGCCGGCCGCCAGCGCCTTGCGCGCGTTGGACTTGACCGCGCCCTCGGCCAGCGCGCCGACGGCGAGCCCGAGCTTGACGAGTCGGGCGTCGCGCTCGCCGAGCGGCCCCGCGCCGTCGGCGGTCTCGCCCAGCGCGTCGAGCGCCGCGGCTACCTCCGGGTAGTCTTCACGGAAGCCGACATACACGTCGGGAAGATGATCGTCCGCCATGGCACTCCTCCTTGCGTGGGTGCGGCGACCGGCGCCGCTCCGTCTCCCCTCGTATTTCACAGCGGAGATGGAGCGAAACGGCGGCGCCCCGTCGTCAGCGCGGCGACTGGAGCGCTACGTCGAGCACTGTGACGCGCGGCGTGGTGACGCCGCTGCTGGCCCAGTCCAAGGCCTGCTCGAGTTCGAGCGACCCGGCGAACTCACGTGCTTCCTCCACGGTGCCCCACTCGAGTACGACGATGACGTTGCGGGGGTCGTCGGCGACGCGGTACACGACCCCGCCTCTGGACCCGAGCCCCTCGCGGCGCACGGCGTCGTCCAGGAAGACCTGCCTGAACTTCTCGAAGTCGCCGACGCGGTGCTCGATGAGGACGAAGGCCATGCCAGCCCCTTTCGTCGTGTGGGCGACAGTGTACGCCCGAAACCGCCCTTATCAAGGTGCCCGGCCAGGGCCCCGACCGCACCTCCCGGCCGTCAGCCGAGGTCGCGCCGCCAGTCCCACTCCGGCGCGATCACGTCCGTGCCGTCCTGGTCCTCGATGCTGCGGCGCCACGCCACGCGCCTGCCCACGCGAGCGCGCAGGCGCCAGCCCACCGGTTTCTCCTCCGCGTCGATGGCCTCGCGGATGGCGGTCAGGCGGCCGCGGACACGCGCCGCGTCCTCCTCACCCAGGTCGTAGTCGTCCACCATCTGCAGGACGATGTCGATGTTGGCCAGCACGTCCTGGCACAGGCCCCAGTCGCCGGCGCAGGTCTCGGCCAGATAGGGCAGGCAGATCGAGTGCTCTTCGTCCGCGCGGCGCAGAGGCACGTCCTTGAGGAGAGCGATGACGTCGTGCACGTCCTTCTGGTTGATGCGGCCGATCTGGAGCTTGCCGATGAAGGCGTCGGCCGGGGAGATGGCGTAGTCGTCGATGAGCAGGCGGTCGCGGACGTCCAGGTCGTGGTCCATGCGCATGACGTCCATGAAGAGGTCGACGTGGTCGACGAGGGGCGCGTCGGGGGCCGAGGCGCCGCGCGCAGCGCGCCCGTCCTCCGCGGCGCCGATGCGGTAGGCGCCGGCGCCCTCCAGCACCTCGGTCTTGACGTACTGGAGCTGGCCGGCGCCCGTGGCCTCGGTCACCAGACGGTTCTCGGCGTACCCCAGCCGGGTGAACACCTCGTGCAGCGCCCGGTTCTGCACCGAGAAGCCGACGAGGTCGACGTCCGAGTACTCGCGGTCCATGAACCCGAGGTCTGTGCAGTAGCGGCGCACGGCCAGGCCGCCCATGAGCCGTACCTGTACGCCGAACCGCCGCGCCTCGTCGATGAGCGCCATGGCCTCGGTCATGTGCCGCTCGGCGGGGCGTTCGGGCGGCTCCTCGAGGTCGCTCGCCGACTTGAGCGGGGCGGCCTCCGGTCTGGCCTCGGACGTCAGGCGGAGATCCTCGAGCGGCGCCTGCATGGCGTCGAGGATCGGCCGCGCGATGTAGGCGCGCGGCCAGCGGCGCGCCGCCAGCTCCTCGAGCATGCCCCACTCCTGCAGCTCGCGCACGGCCTTGCGCGCCGTCGCGTTGCTCACGCCGAGCGTCTGCTGAGCCTCCGGCACCGTGACGAACGGGGTGCGGAAGAGGTCGTCCACCAGCTCGCGGGCGTGCCCGGACACCTTCCACCGGTACTGCTCGCGCAGGGCCATGAGCGCGCGCGTCTGGGCGGACGCGCGCTCGGCCGTCTCGCGCACGGCGTCGCAGAAGAAGAGCAGCCAGGGCTCCCAAGCGCCCGCGGTGCGCACCTCCTGCAGCAGATCGTAGTACTGGGTTCGGTGCGCCTCGATGTACGCGGATGGGTAGAGCAGCGGCTGCGAGAGGCGGCCGCGGTCCATCAGGAACAGCGTGATCAGCAGCCGTCCCAGGCGGCCGTTGCCCTCCACGAAGGGGTGGATGGCCTCGAAGCGCTCGTGCATGAGGGCGCACTGCACGAGCGGCGGGAGGCCTTGGCGCTCGCCGAGGAACGCGTCCCAGGCGGCGAGCGCCTCGTGCATCTCCGGCACCGGCGGAGGCACATAGACCGCCGTCCCGATGGTGGAGCCCGGCGGTCCTATCCAGTTCTGACCGGTGCGGAACTCGCCCGCCGTCCACCCGGCGCCGCGCACGCCGCGGAGCAGGCGCTCGTGGAGCTCGAGCACGAGCCCGGTGCCCAGCGGGACTTCCGCCAGACGCTCGACGCCATACTGGAGCGCCGCCACGTAGTTGCGCACTTCACGGAGGTTCACGCGCAGCTCGAGATCCGGCGACGCCGCGACCTCGTCGAACAGCAGATCGACCAGCGTCGCGGGCGTGCCCTCGATGCGCGACGAGAGCACGGCCTCCTGGCGCAGGAACGGCGCGACGAGGATCTGCGGGTCGCGCCGCGCCCCGGCGAGGCCGCTGAGCTCGCCGAGCGCCGCGTCCGCGGCCGAGAGGCGCTCGGCCAGCTCGGCGCCGAAGGCGAGCGCCGGGGGGAGCGGCGCCGGCACGAACGCCGGGTCGCCGCCCTCGGTGATGGTCAGACGTCCGCTCGCCGACTCACTGAAGCTCGCCGCGTCCACGTCCGGCGCGCCTACCTCGTCGGCCGGCGCCCGCCGGCGAACTCGCTACGGTAGGGCTCCGACGACAGCGAGACGGTGGTCACGGAGCTCCCGGTCCGGGGCGCGTGGATCATCTTGCCGGCGCCGACCGAGAGGCCGACGTGGTGGACCTTGCCGGCGGAGTCGCGGAAGAAGGCCAGGTCGCCTGCCTGCAACGCGCCGCGCGTGGCGACCCGCGCGCCCGCCTTGGCCTGGTCGGACGCATCCCGCGGGATGGTCACTCCGAAGGCCCTGTAGACCAGCTCGGTGAACCCGGAGCAGTCGACGCCGAAGCCCGACGTGCCGGCCCAGAGGTACCCGAGGCCGGCGAAGCTGCGCGCCAGCTTCACGATCTGGGCGCCGGTCGGCCGCGGCCAGGCCGTGCCGGTCTCGTGCAGGACGACTCCGGCGCCCCGCACGTAGGCGTGCGCGCCGCCGAGCAGCAGCACCTCGACGGCCTGACTTGAAGAGGACACCACCGGCAGACGCGTGCCGCACGAGACCTGGAGCACGCGCCCGGTCAGCTCCGGTGTCTCGTACAGCCACATCGCAGGCCGCCTGACAAGCGCCACCCTGTCCGCCGCCGGAGGCTCGACGGCGCTGAGCTGGCGCTTGGGCACCCAGCCGGGGTAGCCCCACCGGTTCCTCGGCGTGGTCTGACCGGCCGCGGCGACGTGCGCCCAGCCTCCCGAGGTGCCGAGCAGGTAGACCTTGGCGCCGTACAGCGCCTGCGTCTCGAGCCTGCCGACCAGCCAGCGCTTCTGCCTCGTCGTCATGGCACGGACCCAGGCGCGCGGGTCGGCCGGATAGGCGACGGCCGGCGCATCCACGGCACGCGCCTGCCCGGGCCGCGCCCACAGGGTGGCCACCGAGACACGCACCCAGCGCGCCGGCGGACGGGCCGTGTCGCGAGCGGCGGTCGTGCCGGCGGCGAGCGGCGGCGAAGCTCCTGCGAGCGCGGCCGCCGCCAGGACCAGCCCGAGAGCCGCCAACGCGGCCCGCCTCAGCCCTTGAGGTACCGGTCGAACCACTCGACCACCAGTTCGAAGCGCCAGACGCGGTGCAGCGGGCTGCCCGACCGCGTCAGCTCGTGGGACTCCGCCGGGAAGCGCACGAATTCCACCGGCCGCTTCAGCAGCCGCAGTGTGGTGAAGAGGTGCTCGGCCTGCTCCACGGGGCAGCGCAGGTCGTCCTCCGAGTGCAGGATGAGCAGCGGCGTGCGGATGTTCTCGGCGTAGCTCACCGGCGAGACTCTGCGATACATGTCGATGTCCTCGAAGAGGAACTTGTCCGTGTAGCCTTTGAAGTCCCAGCCGAAGTCGCTCGAGCCCCACTGCGAGTCGAAGTTGTTGACGGCGCGCTCGGAGACGGCGGCTTTGAAGCGGTCGGTGTGACCCACGATCCAGGAGGTCATGTAGCCGCCGTAGGAGCCGCCGATGACGCCGAGGCGGTCCGCGTCGACGAAGTCGAAGCGGCGGACCGCCTCGTCGACGACGGCCATGCAGTCGTCGTAGTCGACGGAGCCCCAGCCGGGGCCGCTGTCGCCGGGGCCGCGGATGGCGCGCGCCCAGTCCTCGGTGGAGCCGGACGAGCCGCGGGGGTTGCTGAAGATCACGGCGTAGCCGGCGCCGCAGTATACCTGGAACTCGTCGAAGAACACCTCGCCGTACTGGCCGTAGGGCCCGCCGTGGATGTTGAGGAGGGTGGGGTACTTCTTGCCCTCCTCGTAGCCGGCGGGCCGCATGATCCAGGCGTCCACACCGCTGCCGTCGGGCGAGACGGCGGTGAACATCTCGGGCCGGGCGAGCTCCCGGCCGGCGGCGAAGGCGTCGCCGGCGTCCGTGAGGCGCACGCCGGCGGAGGCGGGGTGCTCGACGGCCGCCACCGGCCCGGCGTCGTAGAGCTCGCTCAGGTGGGTCGGGTCGCTCGCCGTGAACACCAGGCGGCCGGCCGCGAGGTCGAGGCCGGTGACCTCGCGCTCGCCGCCCACCAGCACCCGCGGCTCGTCCGAGCCGTCGGCCGCGACCCCGTAGATGTGCACGCGGCCGTGGTCCTCCACGACGAACAGCAGCTCGCCGTCGCTCCACAGCGGCTCGCGCATGCCGGGGTACGTGGTGCAGTTGCGGTCGAGCGACGCGGTGAGCAGCGTGAACTCCCCGCTCTCGGCGTCGACGACGGCGATCTTGGTGTGCCTCGGGTCGTCCCACACGCCGGAGACCCGCTCGACGGCGAGACGGCCGTCGGGCAGCCAGGCGACGCCGCCCACGGCGCCGCCGCCCTGGGTGAGACGTCGCGGCTCCGCACCGGCGGCGTCCACCAGGTACACGTCGTTGACCAGTTCGAGGTCCCAGTCGGGGTGACGGGCGGACACGAACGCGATGGTGCGCCCGTCCGGCGACCAGCACGGCGAGTGGTCCTCGTAGTCGCCGTCGGTGAGCTGCAGGGGCTCCGCCGACCCGTCGGCCGGCACCACGAAGACGTGCTGGGGCCGCCCGGCCGTCCAGCCCACGCTGTCGAGTTTGTACTGCAGGCGGGTGAGGCGCCGCGGCCGGCGCCTCTTGTCGTCCTCCTCCTCGTGGTCCGCGTCGCGCACCCGCGCCGCGAAGACGATCTGCGCACCGTCCGGCGACCACACCGCCTGGGTCACGTCCTCCTTGAGCGACGTGAGCTTGCGCGGCTCCCCGCCGGCCACGGGCATGACGTAGAGCTGCGACGCTTTGTCGGCGCGGTTGGACGTGAACGCGAGCCGCGTGCCGTCCGGCGACCACCGCGGGTCGGCGTCGGACTTCTCCCCGCTCGTGAACTGGCGCGGCGGCTCCGACCCGCCGGCCGCCGCCAGCCAGATCGCCGACCGGTACTCGTTGGCTTGCTCGTCCACGCGGCCGACGACGCATGCCACCATCTCGCCGTCGGGAGAGAGTCGCGGATCCGCGACTCCCGTGAGCTCGAACACGTCGTGCGGGACCATGCCCGTCATGTTGCCCCCTTCGTCTCCTGCCGGGCCTCGCTCAGCCCAGGTCGCGCCGGTAGTCCCACTCAGGCGCGATGATCTGCGTGCCCTCCGTATCTTCTATCTCACGCCGCCAGGCGACACGCTCGCCCACCGTAGCGCGAAGACGCCAGCGCAGGCTCTTGCCGGCGTTCTCCACCGACTCCTTGATGGCGGCGAGGCGAGCGTACACCCTGTCCTGCTGCCCCTCGGTCAGCCCGTAGTCGTCCACCATGGCGAGGGCGATGTCCAGGTTGGTCGTGATGTCGCGGTACAGACCCCAGTCCCGCGAGCAGACCTCGGCGATGTAGAGCAGGTCGATGGACGTGTCGTCGTCGACGTCGCGTAGCGGGACGTCCTTGACCAGGGCGATGACGTCGTGGACGTCCTTCTGGTTGATCTTGCCGATCTGCATCTTGGCGATGAACGCGTCGGCCGGGGAGATGGCGTAGTCGTCGATCTCGAGCCGGTCGTGGACGTCGAGGTCGTGGTCCATGCGCATGACGTCGAGGAAGATGTCGATGTGATCGACGAGCGGTGGCTCGTAGTCGCTCTGTCCCCCCTGGACCGTCGCCTTCGCCTCGGCCCTCATCCCCTCCAGCGCCTCGTTCTTGATGTACTGGAGTTGGCCAGAGTCGGTGGACTGGGTGACATACCGGTTCTCGGTGTAGTCGAGGCTCTCGAAGACCGCGTGGATCTCCTTCTTCTGGTCGCCGAGGCCCACGTAGTCGATGTCGGAGTACTCGCGTTCCATGAAGTCGAGGTCCGTGCAGTAGCGGCGCACGGCGAGGCCGCCGGTGAGGCGCAGGTGTACGCCTTGGGCGCGCGCCGCGTCGATGGTGTCCATGGCCTCGGCCATGAGGCGGTCGGCGCGGCGCGGCGGACGCTGCGCCTGCGTGGTCTCGCTCTTGACGGTCGTGTGCGGAGCGGCCGCGCCGGGGCCGCTGCGCAGGTCCTCCAGCGGGTGCAGTACGGCGTCCAGCACATGTCGCGCGAGGTACACGCGCGGCCAGCGCTTCTCGCTCCACTCGGTCAGCAGGCCGCGGGCCTCGAGCTGGCGCACGGCGCTGCGCGCCGTGGGGTTGGCGACGTCGAGGATGCGCTGCGCCTCGGGCACCGTCATCGCCGGTGTGCGGAAGAGCTCGTCGGCGAGCCGCAGCGCGTGACCCTTGACCTTCTCGCGGTCGCGCTCGTAGTGGCGGATGAGCGCGCGCGCCTGGCGGGTCGCGCGCACGGCCGTGCCGTGCACGCCCTCGCAGAAGAACGTCAGCCAGGGCGTCCACTCGTTGTGTGTGCGCACCCGCTGCAGCAGCGCGTAGTACTCGTCGCGGTGCCCCTCCAGATACGCGGAGATGTACAGCAGCGGCCGGGTGAGGCGCTGACGCTCGATGAGGAACAGCGTGATGAGCAGCCGGCCCAGCCGGCCGTTGCCACCGACGAACGGGTGGATGCTCTCGAACTGCGCGTGGAGCATGGCGCACTGGATGAGGTCGGGCAGATCGCCGCGCTCCTGCAGGAACTCCCCGAACGCGTCCAGCAACTCCGGCAACTGCTCCACCGGCGGCGGCACGTAGGTCGCCGTCGCCTGGGTGGCCCCGGGCGGACCCAGCCAGTTCTGCGAGGAGCGGAACTCGCCCGGGGTGCGCGCGCCGCTGACCTCGTCGCGCAGCAGCTGCTCGTGCAGCTCCTTGATGAACTCAAGCGACAGCGGCTCCTGGCGCAGCTGCTCCACGCCGAAGCGGAGTGTCTGGATGCAGGAGCGCACCTCGCGGAGGTGGTCGCGCGGCACGCTGGGGCGCGCGGCGCCGACCTGGTCGAGGTACAGGTCGGAGAGGCTCACCTGCGCGCCCTCGATGCGCGACGAACAGAGCGCCTCCTGGCGTTTGAACGACGCGTCGAGGATGGCCGGGTCCGGCAGCTCGCCGCCGACGCCGGAGAGCTCTCCGAGCGCGGCGTCGGCCCGCGAGAGTGCGAGCACCAGGCGCTTGGTGTACGAGATCTTCGGGGGGAGCGGCGCCGGCACGAACGCGGCATAGCCCTCCGGAGAGCTCACGACCCTGCCGGCGCCTGCCGCGTGGAATTCGCTCGGGTCCATTCCGCCTTCCTCGTTTCTACGAGAGCTTTCTCAGTCCTCACGTAGTTTGAAAGCATACCTCGTAATGGTTACGAAATGGCGAGATTCTTGCGAGATTCAGTCGTCCTCCGTGTCGACCTCGTGCCGGTCGACGCTGCCGCCCCGCAACTGCACGATCTGGCGCCGCAGGGCCTCTTCATCGGGGAACTCGTCGTCCGCAGCCCTGTCGCGATGCACCAGTTCGTCCAGGCCGCGCGTGAGCTTGGTCGCGGCCTCCCCGCCCTGCGCCGGCTCCCCGACGACGACCATGTCGTAGACGTAGATGAAGTCCGGCAGGTTGAAGAGGTGCTTGAGCAGGCCCTGTACGGACGGGTACTTGACCGCGGAGACGGGCATGGCCGCGAGCCCGAGCGTGTGCGCGGCCAGCAGCAGGTACAAGAACCCGCCGGCCAGCGACGCCTCGAAGATCGAGTCGCCTTTCTGCGTGGCGTGGCGGGCGGCCATGGGCAGGCCCACGCGCCGGCGGGTGTCGCCGAGCACGGCGATCATCACCGGCGCGTCCGGCGTGACCCAGCTCCCGTGCGTCTCAGCCGACCAGACCGGCCCCTGCCAGGGCTCCCTGGTCGCCTCGAGAGCGAAGAACGTGCGATTCTTGTAGTCGTCGACGATACGCCGGACCTCGGCGCGCAGACCGGCGTCCGCGACGACCAGGTACTCGACGGGCTGCATGTTGAAGCCGCTCGGCGCCCAGTGCGCCGCCTCGAGCAACTTGTCCACCGTGTCACCAGGCACGGGGTCGGGCTTGATGGCGCGGATCGTGCGCCGGGTCCTGATCAGCTCGAGGAACTCCTGATACTCCACCTGGTCCTCCGAAGGGCGTGGCTGTGCGACCCGGTCATCCTACAGGGGCAAGCGCGGCAGAGCAGCCGGAGCTGGCGGCGGCGGGAGCCGAAGCTCGCCGGAGACTGCTTCGCGAACCGCGCGGTGCTCATGTCCATCAGCGCCGGTCAGGCGAGCAGGCGCTCCGCGTCGAGCGCGCCGCCGGCGTCCGCCTCGTGCTTGAAGAGCAGGAAGACGTCGCGCCCCTCGCCCAGCAGCACGTCCGCTCGGCGGCGCAGCCGCTGCAGCGCGAGGTCGTCGTACCCGGGCCGGCGAAGGCGGTAGTAGGCATAGTCGGCCGTCGCCACGTCGGGGACGGCCAAGCCTTCCGCATCGGCCACGCAGAGCGACGCGCCGTGGGCCCGCAGCAGGTCGAAGGCCTGCTCGGTGAACCACGACGCGTCGCGGAACTCGAACGCGAAGCGCACGTCTCCCGGCAGCAGGTCGAGGAACCGCGCCAGCCGGTCCAGGTCGGCGCGGAGGCTGGGCGGCAGTTGCACCAGCACGGGGCCCAGCCTCCCCGCCTCGCGCAGCGGGCCCAGCGTGCCCAGGAAGTACTCGAGCGGCTCCCGCGCGCCGTCTCCAAGCCTGTGCGTGTGCGTGATCCGCCGGTGTGCCTTCAGCGCGAACACGAAGCCCGGAGGCGTGGCCCGCACCCACGACTCCAGCGTCCGCCACGACGGCATGTGGTGGAAGGTGTAGTTGATCTCGACGCAGGTCAGCCGGCTCGCGTAGTGCTGCAGGAACCGGGAAGCCGGCAGGTCGGCCGGGTAGAACACCGGCTTCCAGGCCGGGTACGCATATCCCGACGTGCCCGCGTACAGCTTCGCCATCTCATCCTCCCCTTCCGAGCTGTTCGGACGGGCGGCGTGCAGTGGAGGGTCCCGCGCCGCCGCCCGTCTGATTGTGACCTGCCCGGACGGCGGCGCGGCTAACGCGGCGCCGTCACCGGCCCGGTCGCCAACGCGGCGCGGTCGCCGACGTCCCGAGCAGCGGGAAAGCAACAAGCAAGTACGGATGCGCAACGCACGCGCCCGCGCGTGAACGAACGAGGAGACCCATCATGAGCGCGCTACCCGAAGAAGCCTCCCGGCCCGCCCTCGAGGCCGCGGCCGCCGTGGCCCGGCAGTTGCGCGTGGACAGCATCCGCTGCACCGCGCGCGCCGGGTCGGGCCACCCCACCTCCAGTCTCTCCGCGGCCGACCTGATGGCCGTGCTGTTCGCCCGCCACCTCCACTACGACTGGAGCCGGCCGGGCCGCCCCGACAACGATCACCTCATCTTCTCCAAGGGGCACGCGTCGCCCCTGCTCTACTCCCTCTTCAAGGCGGCGGGAGCGATCGACGACCGCGAGCTCGTGGAGACGTACCGCACCATCGGCTCGCCGCTCCAGGGACACCCCACGCCGGAGCTCCCCTGGGTGGACGTGGCCACCGGCTCGCTGGGTCAGGGCCTGCCCGACGGCGTAGGCGTCGCCCTCGCGGGCAAGCGGCTCGACCGTCTCGACTACCGCGTCTGGGTGCTCTGCGGCGACAGCGAGCTCGCCGAGGGCTCGATGTGGGAGGCGCTGGACAAGGCCGCCCTGTACGGGCTGGACAACCTGACGGCGATCGTGGACGTGAACCGCCTCGGGCAGTCCGGGCCCACGGAGCTCGGCTGGGACGTGGAGGCGTACCGCCGGCGCGTCGAAGCGTTCGGCTGCCGCGCCGTGGTCATCGACGGCCACGACCTGCGGCGGATCGACGACTCCTTCTCGATAGCCGCGCGGTCCGACCGGCCGACGGTGATCCTCGCCAAGACGGTGAAGGGTAAGGGTGTACCTGAGGTTGAGGACCAGGAGGGCTGGCACGGCAAGCCGGTGCCTCGCGAGGCCGGTGAGGCGGCGATCGATGCGCTCGGCGGCGTGACCGACATCCGCGTGGCGACGCCGCCGCGCCCGACGAGGCCGGCGGCGGCGCCGGAGAAGCCGACCGCGAGTGTCACCCTCCCCAGGTACGAGATGGGCATGAAGGTGGCGACGAGGACGGCCTTCGGCGACGCGCTCGCCGCCCTGGGCGTCCGGCCGGAGGTCGTGGTCGTCGACGGCGAGGTCGGCAACTCCACCTACACGGACAAGTTCAAGAAGGAGTATCCCGACCGCTTCTTCCAGATGTACATCGCCGAGCAGCAGATGGTCGGAGCGGCGGTCGGCCTGAGCGTGCGCGGCTACGTCCCCTTTGCCGCGACCTTCGCCGCCTTCTGGACGCGGGCCTACGACTTCATCCGCATGGCCGCCGTCTCGCGCGCGGACATCCGCCTCTGCGGGTCCCACGCGGGCGTCGAGATCGGGCAGGACGGCCCGTCGCAGATGGGCCTCGAAGACCTCGCCGCCATGCGCGCCGTGCACGGGTCCACGGTGCTCTATCCCAGCGACGCGGCCTCTGCGGCGGCGCTCACCGCGGCCATGGCGGACCTCGCCGGGGTGAGCTACCTGCGCACCACGCGCGGCGCCTACCCGGTGCTGTACGGCCCCGACGAGACGTTCCCCGTCGGAGGATCGAAGGTCCTGCGCGAGTCGCCGCAGGACCAGGTGCTGCTCATCGGCGCAGGGGTGACGGTGCACGCCTGCCTGGAGGCCGCGCAGCGACTCGCGGACCGCGGCCTCCCCGCGCGTGTCATCGACCTCTACTCGGTCAAGCCGATCGACGCCGTGACCCTCGCGAGCGCCGCGCACGAGACCGGCAGGCGGATCGTGGTGGCGGAGGACCACCATCCGGAGGGCGGCCTTGGCGAAGCGGTGCTGACCGCCCTCTCCTCCCTGTACGAGCCGCTGCGCTTCGAGCACCTCGCCGTGCGCGACCTCCCCGGCTCGGGGACGCCGCAGGAGCTGATGGAGGCTGCCGGGATCTCCGCCGGCGACATCGAGGCGGCGGCCCTGCGACTGCTGGGCGACCACGGACCGGCGAGCCTGCGGCAGCCCTGACGCAAGCACCAGCCGGGACGCGACCGGCGGGCCCGGGGCGGACGGAACTGCGCCGCGCCCCGGGCCCGCCGCCGGTCGCTCAGGCCTCGAGGAAGCAGGACGCAGGGTCGCCGAGCCGGCAGAGCAGCTCCGCGCGAGACGAGTAGGTCCGGTCGGGCTGCGACTGCAACTGCGAGACGACGCCCCGCGGACAGCCGTTCCGCTCCGCTCCTTCGGTGACGCTGTGGACGTCCGCCGGGAAGCCTATCCCGCTCAGGCAGTCGCCCATGAGTTCCATGTCGATCATCGTGAAGCCCTTCTCGGATGAGGAGTTCCGTACACCTGTGTTGTTCCCACCGCCGACGGCCTCATGTGCACAGCCGCAGCCCAGCCGCAGCGAAGCTGGTCCTCAGCCGGTGTCTCTACAACGTCTCCGGCGTACATCGTCGGACTCGCGGGGTAGGAGTGCAGAATCTCCCCCACAGACGCCCGCCCGGAGTCGCGGCAGTTCAGCTCGCGCCTTTCCGGCAAGGCGCCGGCCTGGGTGCTCCCGGCGACCGGCACCGCCGCTCTGACCGTGGCCGCGCTCGTCGCGACGTAGCCGCCAGACAGGTGCTGCTCGGCTTGGCCGTCTCTTGCCGGCCGGACGCTGAAACGCCGAAGGGCGGCCCCGACGAGGTGGACGTGGCAACATCGGGCGGAGTCTGGGAGACGTCCGGAAGCAACCTGAGCCGGCCTGACACCACGGCCTGAGAACGCCTGAAGTGGGAAAAGAGACGACACCCGGGAAGACGCGAGGCAGGCGGACGCGGTACCCTGACGAACTCAAGGGAGAGTGATGAGGACCGAGCGACCGAGCGACACGACGAACGACCCGCGGCCATACTGGATGTCCGTCGTTTCCGGCTGGCGCTGCGTGGCCGCCACGGTGGCCGTCCTCGCCGTCCTTGCGCTCGTCGCCAACGGCTGTTCCACCTCGTCCATCTCGGGGTCGGGCGACCCGGCCGTCAGCTCGAGCCCCAGCCCCAGCCCGAGTCCCACGCTCTCGGCGGCCAAGGTCAAGATCACGCCGAACAACGGCTCGCACGCCGCCAAGCCCTCCAAGGGCATCACCGTGACGGTCAAGGACGGCACCATCGTCAAGGTGACCGCGCGCGGCAACGGCGGCGCGGTCGGCGGCACCATGGACGACACGTCCACGGCCTGGCAGAGCAAGTGGACGCTGGCCACCGGCCAGCAATACGTGGTCCGGGTCACCGCGGTGGACGCCGAGGGACGCGAGATCACCAAGATGAGCCGCTTCCGCACGCTCGTGCCGAACACCACCGCCGACTGCCAGATCTACGAGGGCAAGGGCCAGACTTACGGCGTCGGCATGCCGGTGATGCTCTCGTTCAGCAAGCCGGTGGAGAACAAGAAGGCCGTGGAGAAGGCGCTGGTGCTGACGAGCTCCAAGCCGGTCGTCGGCGCCTGGTACTGGGACGGCGACCAGGCGCTCCTCTTCCGCCCGCGCAACTACTGGCCGCAGAACATCAAGCTGAGCTTCACCGGCCACCTCGAAGGCGTGCAGATCTCGTCCGGTGTGTACACCACCCACACGCTCCACCAGAGCTGGAGGATCGGCCGCTCGCTCATCCTCGTGGCGAGCGCCAGCGGCCATCACATGGACGTCTACAAGGACGGCAAGCACTATGCCACGTGGCCGATCAGCACCGGGAGGCCCGGCCACGACACGCCCAACGGCACATACCTCTCCATCGAGAAGGCCAACCCGCAGCACATGGTCGGCCCGGACTACGACCTCATGGTGCCGTACTCCGTGCGGTTCACGTGGAGCGGCGACTTCGTCCACGCCGCTTCGTGGTCGGTCGGGTCGCAGGGCTTCGCCAACGTCAGCCACGGGTGCGTCAACGTCGGGCCCAGCAACGCGGCCCTGTACTACTCCTGGTCAATCCCCGGCGACCCCGTCACGGTCACCGGCAGCCCCAAGCCGGGCTCCTGGGACGACGGCTACACGGTCTGGTTCCTCAGCTGGAAGCAGCTCTGGCAGGGCAGCGCCACGAACATGGCGGTGCGCGTGAACCAGGACGGCAGCACCTTCGTCAAGGCGTCCAAGATCAAGAAGTCGCACGCCAAGGCTCCGGTCCGCAAGCCCAAGCCGGACAACGCCGCGGCGTCCTGAACCTCCCCCAACCGGCCGCCGGTCGGGGGAGGCCGGTCTCGCCCGCTCGGCCGGCTCCAAGACCGCGCCGCCGGCCGATGCGCACGCTCGCAGCGCTCCCTAGACTCCTCCTGACAGCATGCGACTCCTCGTCGCATGGCGGGGAGGAAGACTACACAGGGGGTGGACCATGGCGACTGCGGCAGACAGGGACTACGTCGGGCTGACCGCCTACTCGCGCGACGGCACCAAGCTCGGCAGGGTCAAGGACGTGGTGCGCAGCGGTGACTTGGTGGAGTACGTGGTCATCGGGGGATTCCTCTCCCGCGGCCGCGTCGTGCCATGCGACGTGGTGACGGAGGACGGCGCCTGCCTGAAGGTGCCCTTCATGAGCGCTTACCTCGACATGGCTCCCTCGGTGGACGCCAGGAAGCCCATCTCCCCGGACGACCGCGAGCGACTCCGCAGCTATTACCACACTCGCGAGCCCTGAGGCGACTGCCACCAAAGGCTCCACGCGGCCGCGGGCGGGAACTGGCACACCCGCCCGCGGCCGACTCACGCGCCGGCCGGGGTCCCGGCCGGCGCGGTCTCATGGGAGGCAGCGGTCGCACTCGCCTTCGGCGCCGCCCGGAAGTAGGGTTGGGAAGTCGCCACCGGAGGTGACGTGTGCAGACCATGCGCGAGGTCAGACAAGGCCCGGCACTGGACGACAGCGCGCGGGGGAAGGGCTCACGTCATCGGCTCTTCGCCCGCGTCATCGCCTGGATCTCGTGGCTCCGCTCCTCGCGCGTCCTCGTCATCGTCCTGACCGTCGCACTCCTGGCGACCGGTCTCGTCCTCGACCTCGCTATCCCCGGCTACGCCATCTCCGGCTTCTACCTCGCGCCGATCCTCCTGGCGGCGTTCGCGCTGCCGGGGAGGTACGCGGCGGCCGTGGGAGCGCTCGCGCTGGCGCTCACCATCTTCGTCATGGTCCTGCAGGGCCGCGTGGACGCCCAGAACATCCTGCTCGTCTGGTTCGCGGTGCTCGCCGCTGCTGGTCTTTTCGCGCTGGCGTACCTCTACAACCGGTTCGACCAGCTGTACGAGTCGGAGAGACGCACGACCTCGCGGCTGCACGTGCTGACCTCCCAGCTGCGAGCTCTTCAGGAGGCCGCGATCCTGGAGCCGGCGTCGCAGCAGGACGCGCTGCTTGAGCGGATCGCCGACCAGGCTCGCCGGCTCCTCGGGAGCGATACGTGCGCCGTGTACCGTCTGCACGGCGACTCCGCCTCTCTCGAGCTCGAGGCGAGAGCGGGGGCGCCGTCGCCCGGCTCCGATACGGACGGAGACGACGGGCCGCGTTCGGCCGCGGCGCGCGCCGTCGCGCAGCGGGCGGCGGTCCTCCACGGCTCGCGGCTCGCCGTCCCGCTCTTCATACGGGACGACGTCTTCGGCGCCCTCGTGCTGGGCGATCGCGACAGACGCGTCTACCACGACGAAGACGTGGGGATCGCCCAGACGTTCGGGGACCAGGCCGCGCTGGCGGTCGAGAACGCACGCCTGCGCGAGGATGTGGAGCGCGCCGCAGCCGCAGCCGAGCGTCTCAGGCTGGCGCACGAACTGCACGACTCGGTCACCCAGTCCTTGTTCGCGGCCAGCCTCGAGGCCGACGTCGTGGCGGAGCTGTGCTCTGCCGAGACACAGCAAGCGGCCGAGGCCCTCGACGACCTCAGGCGACTGACCCGTGGAGCGCTTGCCGAGATGCGGACCATGCTCCTGGAGATGCGCCCGGACGGAATCGCGCGAGCGCCATTGGAGGAGCTTCTCCGGCACCTGGTCGAAGCCGCGCAGACCAGGTCGCTCGTGACGATCACCTTGCGCTGCGACAGCAGGCCCCCGCTCCCCGAGGGCGTCCACCTGGTCTTCTATCGTGTGACCCAGGAGGCCCTGAACAACATCGTCAAGCACGCTCACGCAGCCACGGCGCAGGTCGAGCTGACAGGGAGCGCCGACAGCACGGAACTCACCGTCGCCGACGACGGTCGCGGGTTCGATCCGGAAGTCATCGTTCAGGACCGGCTGGGCATCGTCAGCATGCGGGAGCGCGCCGCCGCGGTGGGAGCCACACTCGAGATCACCTCCGAAGAGGGTCGTGGTACGGTAGTCACGCTCACGTGGCCCGCCGTGGAGAGGGAATGGTCTGCAGGTGAGTGACGATGCTGCGATGCCGCAGCGGATCAGGGTGATGATCGTCGACGATCACGAGCTCGTGCGCACCGGCATACGCCGGTCTCTCGAGCTGTTCGACGACCTCGAGCTGGTGGCCGAGGCGGCCGGCGGACAGGAGGCAGTCGCCTCCTGCGCGGAGGCCAGGCCGGACGTGGTGCTCATGGACCTGGTCATGCCGGACCTCGACGGTCCGGAGGCGACCACCGAGATCCTGCGACGTGTCCCAGACGCCAGGGTCCTCGCCCTTACCAGCTTCTCGGACCCGGACCTCATCGAGCGGACACTGCGTGCCGGGGCTACCGGCTATGTGCTCAAGAACGTCTCCGCCCACGAGCTTGCGTCGGCCATCAGACAGACGCGAGCCGGAGTCCCCACGCTGGCTCCTGAGGTGACGAACGTGCTCATGCACGCGATGACCGGCCCGCCTCCGGTGGGAGCGACACTGACCGAACGCGAGCGGGAGGTCCTGGCTCTGCTCGCCGAGGGCCTCACGAACGCGGAGATCGCCGACCGGCTGGTGGTCGCCCGGTCCACCATCAAGACGCACGTGAGCAGCATCCTCTCGAAGCTGGGCGCATCGGGTCGCGCCGAGGTGGTCGCGATCGCGGTGCGCGACCACCTCATCTGACCCAGGGGCGCCGGCGAGCGCGGGAGGACGGACCTCCGGCCGGCGACGGGAGCGTGGTTTGCGCCACGCCCTCCGCGCGCACCTCATCAGTAGGAGAGTGCGCGATGGCGACGACGCAGCGACGGGAAGAGCACGGATCGGGGCGGCCGCGAGACGCCGCCTTTGCCGCCGTGCTGGGCCCGGCCGACGTCCTGCCGGGCCGGTCCTTCACCGACCCCGGAGAGACCGAAGCGGATGTGCTCGTCATGACCCGAATGCTCGCCCTCGAGCGCGAGATCGCGCTGACCTGGGGGCCCGACATCCTCGGGCCGGACATCAGCGAGCGGGTACGCGGCGAGACCCGGCAACTGCTCGCCGTCCCCGACGGTCGCGCCCTGCTGGCATCGCGCGACGTGACCGCCGTGGGGTTCTTCGGGCTGCTGCGCCGCGGTGTCGACCACACGGTGCTCTTCGAACACGAGCGCGCCATCGCGCAGACGTTCCCGAAGTTCGCACCGCTCGGCTTTCTCAGCTACCTCGACTTCGGACCGGAGCACGGCCGCTACGGCAACCTGATCCTCTTCTGGACCCCGGACGTCCCGGACGAGTGGCACCGCGGTGAGACGCACAGGGCGGCGGTCGCCGTCGCCGCGGAGCACTACGAGCACATCCGCCTGCACCGGGCGAGGATCCCAGGGCCGTTCATGGGCGCCGGGCAGGTCGAGGTGACGCGGACGCAGTACCTGGACTTCACCGGCCCGCGGCCCTGGCGGGCGTTGCGGACCTACGCCTGACAGGTCTCGCACGGAGGACCGGCGAGGGCAATCGGCAACACCGAGGGATGGCGGCCGGCGGCCGCGAATGACGCGCGGGCCCGGGACGACCTGCGGGCCCGCGAGCGGTATCATGCGTGGACGACAATCCCGGCGGCGTGCGGCACCATGCCCGCCCGGACCGCAGGCCGGTCCTCCGCCGCACCGGACAGAATCGAGAGGGGCGACGTGCATCCCACATCCATCACCCGAGGGATCTTCAGGACGGCCATCGCAGGCGCGACGGTCGCGCTGGTCCTGGCGCTGGCCGTGCCGGCGTTCGCGTCCAGTGGCTGGACGACCGCCGCGAGCGGAACCACCGCGGATCTGACCGGGGTCGCGGCCCCCAGCGCAGGCCTGCGCTTGGCGGTGGGCGCCGGCGGCGTCATCGTCGCCTCGGTCGACGGAGGGACCACGTGGGCGTCGCAGACGTCGGGCACCACTCAGGACCTGCACGCCGTGGCCTTCGCAAGCGTGTCGAACGGGTGGGCCGTGGGCTCCGGCGGCGTGATCCTCGCCACGACCGACGGCGGCGCGACGTGGACGCCGCAGGCGTCGAGCACCACGGCGGATCTGACCGGAGTCGCCTTCGCCGGCGCTTCCACGGGCTGGGCCGTCGGCTCCGGCGGCGTGATCCTCGCCACGACCGACGGCGGCGCGACGTGGACGCCGCAGGCGTCGGGCACGACCACCGATCTCACCGGAGTCGCGTCGGCAGATGCGACCCACGCCTGGGCGGTCGGCGCGGGCGGCGAGATCCTCGCGACCGTGGACGGCGCGACATGGGCGGCGCAGACGTCGGGCACCACGCAGACACTCCACGCCGTCGCCGCAGCCGACCCGACGCACGTGGTCGCCGTCGGCGCCGACGGCACGATCGTGACCACCGCCGACGGATCTGCCTGGGTGCTGCGGGCCTCGGGCACGACCAGTGAGCTGCTCGGCGCCGCCTACGGCGACTCCACGCGCGTATGGACGTCCGGCGCCGCCGGCACAGTCCTCCGGTCGGTGAACGGCGGCGTCAAGTGGACGACACAGGGGACCGGCTCCGGCCGCGACCTCGCCGCCGTGGCCTTCGCGAACCCGGGTCGCGGCGCCGCGGCCGGCGCCGCCGGCGAAATCCTCACCACCAGCACCGGCGGCGTGGTCGACGCCGCGGCGCCCGGGACGACCGCCAGCGGCCTGCAGACCGGCGCCGCCAAGGGCTGGCGGCACGCCAAGCAGGCCGTGACGCTCAAGGCCACCGACGCCGGCGCCGGCGTGGCCGCGACGTATTACACCGTCGACGGCGGCACGCGGCAGACCTACACCGGGCCGTTCGACATAGCCGGCGCCGGGTCGCACATCGTCAAGTACTGGTCGACCGACTGGGCCCGCAACGTCGAGAAGAAGCACACCGGCTTCGTCAACATCGACCTCAGCAAGCCCGTCTGCAAGGCGCTGGGCAACGTCACCGCCTACACCGGCGCCACCGCCAAGTTCACGTTCAAGGTGACCGACGCCAAACCGACGTGCGGCGCCGGCTCGGTGCGCATCTCCATCCAGAAGAACGGCCAGACCAAGCAGCGGATCATCGTCAAGCGCACCACCTTCAACGCGGCTCACTCGACCTCGGCCACCATCAAGCTGGGCAAGGGACAGTACACCTGGGTCGTCACGGCGACCGACCTCGCCGGCAACGTCCAGAAGACCAAAGGCCACGCCAGACTGACGATGAAGCAGATGCCGCTGCCGACCATCGCCGACGTCCAGCGGCGCCTGATCCAGCTCAAGTACCTGCCCTCCGGAGCAGTCACCGGCAAGGCCGACTACCGCACCTCGCAGGCGCTCATGGCCTTCCAGGCCTGGAACCACCTCACCCGTGACGGCGTCGCCGGCGTCCAGACGCGCAAGAAGCTCGCCACGGCCTCGGCGCCCACGCCGCGGCCCGAAGGGGCCAGCGGCCACTACGTCGAGGTCTATCGCAGCCTCGGCGTGGCGCTCTGCATCGACGGAGGCACGCTGGTGCGCGCCGTCCACTGCTCCACCGGCCGGCCCGGTCTGGCGACAACGGCCGGCACCTGGAGCGTATACCTCAAGTCGACGCGCTTCTGGTCCAAGGAGTACAGCTCGTGGATGCCCTACGCGAGCTTCTTCCACAACGGAGAGGGGCTCCACGGGTACGGAGAGGTGCCCGCGTACCCGGCCTCGCACGGCTGCGTGCGCCTGCCGATGCCCGAGGCGCCGTGGGTGTACCAGTTCGCCTACATGGGAGCGACGGTCTACGTCTTCTAGGACCGGCGAAAGGGGCGCGGCGGCGCACGGTGCCTCCGCGCCCCTTTCGCGTTCTCAGCGCCCGGTGACTGGCGCTCAGCCGCGCCAGTCGCCGCGAAAGCCCGCGACGCAGGCGCGGAACACATCGCGGTGCCGGCCGCGCAGCAGCCCTCGTTCGGGCTCCTCGTACAACGCGTCGTACTCGGCCATGCCGTGCGCGAGCGCCCAGAGGGCGTGCAGGACCACGAAGATATCGTCCTCGTCGCGGATGTCCAGGGCGCCGCTCTCCCGCGCCGTCGCGCCGAGCCGGAACATGCGGCGGACGAACTCGTCCGGAAGGGCCGCGGCGCGGAAGTCCGGGGCGACGCCGCCGGCGGCGGTGAGCAGCAGCCGCCGCTCTCCCGGGTTCTCCCGCGCATACTCGAGGTAGGTCATGCAGATCTCGATGATCTGCTCCTCGGGCGGCAAATCCTCGGGCACGCGGCGCATGTAGTCACCCAGGCGCGCGAGGCCGCGAGACGCGAGCGCGCCCACGATGTCCTGCTTGCTCTCGAAGTAGCGGTAGAGCGACGCGGCGTTGCCGAACCCGGCCCGCGTCGCCACCTCCTGGAGGTTCAAGGCGTCGACGCCGCGTTCGTCGACCAGGTCTGACGCGGCCTCGAGGATCTCGTCCCGCGTCCGCGCGTGCCGGACGGCGCGCCGGCCGGACGGAGCACCCCGGTGCTCGGCGCCGGTCCGCGGGTCGCTCATATCCCGCCGCCCAGCTCGTAGCCGGGGACAGCCGGGCCGTGGGCGGGCGCCGCGCTCCGGGCGCCGTGGCCGGCGGCCGCGGCGCCCTCACTGGCGGCGCCCTCACCCGCGGCGCCGTTCGCCGCAGCGCCGGCATCCGCCTGCGTCTTCCCCTCGATGTCGATGCGCGGCAGCCACTCCAGCCAGCGCGGCATCCACCAGTAGCGGTCGCCGATCAGGGAGATCATCGCCGGCGCCACGATGACCCGTACTACGAACGCGTCCAGCAGCACGGCGATCGCGAGACCGAACCCCAGCTCCTGCAGCACGACCATCCGTCCGCTCCCCATGCCCATGAACACGGCCACCATGATCAGCGCGGCGCCGGTGATGATGCCGGCCGTGGACTGCACCCCGAACACCACTGACTCGCGGCTCTCGCGCGTCTCGTACCAGCGCTCGCGGATGCGGCTCAGCAGGAACACCTGGTAGTCCATACTCAGCCCGAACAGCACGCAGAACATCAGCAGCGGCACCCAGGACTCGATCGACTCGACCTTGGTTAGCCCCACCACGTCGGCGCCCCAGCCGTGCTGGAACACCAGGGTCAGGGCACCGTAGGCGGCTCCGACGGAGAGCAGGTTCATCACGATCGCGGTGGCCGACACGATCACCGAGCGGAAGGCGAGCAGCAGCAGCAGGAAGCTCAGCGCGAGCACCACGCCGATGACGATCGGCATGTAGTGGTCGGTCAGGTCGGTGGAGTCGATCTGCGCGGCGGTGTTGCCGCCCACGTACACCCGGGCACCCGTGCCTGCGAACTCCGCCGGCACGAGGGTCGTGCGCAGGTCCCGCACCGCCGCTTTGGCCTTCTCGGACATCGCGTCCGCGTCCTGCACCATCTGGAGCACGGCCAGGGAGCCGTCGGCGCTGGTGGAGAGTCCGGTGACGGTGAACCGCCCATCCTCCTTGACCTTGGCGACGAAATCCTTGAGTCCCTGCTGCACGCGGGGGTCACCGATGTCGCCGTCGATCACCACGGTGGTGGGCTCGCTCATGCCGGCGGCGAAGTCGCGCTGCAGCATGTCGAGCCCCTTCTTGGAGGTGTACGAGTCGGGGAAGGTCGCAGCGCTCAGCCCGCCGCTGCGCATGGTGAGCGCCGGAGCGGCGACGGCCAGCAGCAGGATGATGCCGAGAACGAGGCTCACGGCGGGCCGGCGCATGACGCGCCGCGCCATCCTGCCCCACCAGCCGTGCTCGCCGTGGCTACGGCCGTAGCGGTCAAGCCACGGTACCTTGAGCGCGTCCACCTTGTCGCCGAGCAGCGAGAGGATGGCCGGCAGGAGCGTGAGCGCGGCGGTCACGGCGGCGAACACCGCGCTCATCGCCCCGACGCCGAGGCTGACGAAGATCGACAGCGGCACGATCAGCATGCCGACCAGCGCCAGCACTACGGTCATGCCGCTGAAGAACACGGCGTTGGAGGCCGTCGCCGACGCCGCCGCGATGGCCGTCATCTTGTCGAGGCCGCCCTGGCGCTCCTCGCGGTACCGCGAGACGATGAACAGCGAGTAGTCGATGCCGACGGCGAGACCCGTCGCGGTCAGGATGTTCAGGGCGAACACCGAGAGCTCGAAGGCCTGCCCGATGAGCACGGTGATGGCCAGGCCGACGACGATGGAGACGATGCTGAGCACCAGCGGCAGCCCGGCGGCGACGAGCGCGCCGAACACCAGCACCAGGATGACGAGCGCCACGGGGATGCCTATGGCCTCGCCGCGGCGCAGGTCCTTGTGGCTCAGGTCCTGCGCGTCCTTGTAGAGCGCCGCTGCTCCGGTGACGGCAACCTCGAACCGCGGCTGTGCGTCGGCCTCCCCGACGATCGCGTAGACCCCGTCCATGTGGTTCATGGCCTGGTCGGTGGGGGTGGAGAGCTCGACCTTGAGGAGCGTCGTATGGAGGTCCTTCGAGGTGAGGCCGTCGCGGACCGCGACGTCGAGGCCCGAGTCGTAGCGGCTGAGCACACTCACCACGTCGGCCTCGGGCAGCGCGTCGAGTTGGTCGCGGATGTGCAGCACCTCGGCCCTGAAGGCCGGATCGCCGACCGTGAGCGTGGGGCTGTGGACGACCACGACCTCGCTGTCATGGCTGTTCAGGGTGCCGACCGACTGGAGCGCGCTGTCGAGCTTGCCGGCGCCGCTCGAGGCGGAGGCGAGGCCCTGGGTCAGCTTGGCGGCTCCCGCGGTGACCTTGCCGCTGCCCTTCGCGAGCTTGCCGGAGCCGGCGGCCGCGCCGCTTACGCCGGCGGCGAGTTCACCGGTCCCGGCGGCGAGCTGCTGCTGGCCGGCGGCGAGCTGCTGCGAGCCGGCGGCGGCGGAGCCGACACCGCCGGCCAGAGCCGCGCCGCCGGAGGCCAGCTTGCCCATGCTCTGGTCGAGCGTGCGCGCGCCGGAGGCGCTCCGGCTGATGCCGGAGCTGAGCCGGCGCGCGCCCGACGCCACGCCGGAGGCACCCGAGGCCACCTGGTCGGCGCCGGAGGCCACGAACGAGGCTCCGGCGCTGGCCTGCTGCAGGCCGGAAGCAAGCCCCGAGGCGCCCGCCTCGAGCTGGCCGGACAGGCCCATGATCTGCTGGTAGGTCGAATCGGAGGCCGCGTCCGGATGCGCCTGCGCGTACGCGTTGACGAGCTGGTCGAGCGTCGACGCCCCACCGGCGAGCTGGTCCGCCGTCGACAAGGCCGCGCTCACGCCCTCCGCGGTGGAGCCGGCCCCGGCGGCGAGGCTCTTCGCCCCGCTCGCCACCTTGCCGGCGGCGGAGGAGAGCTGAGAGCCGCCGCTCGAGAGCTGCGAGAGCCCGCCGCTGAACGCGCCGGTCGCGCCGCTCACCTTTTGCAGGCCGGAGCTCAAGCTGCTGGCGCCTTGCGAGGCCGTAACGAGGCCGTTGCTCAGCTGGCCTGCGCCGGCGCTGGCCGATCGGGAACCGCTGCTGACCTTCCCCGCGCCCTTGGCGAGTTTGTCCAAGCCGCGGTGCAGTTCCTTCGCCCCCGAGGTCACCGACTTCGACCCCTTGGTGAGCTCGCGCGCGCCGGCGTGCGCGCGGTCCAGGCCGTCGGCGAGGCCCTGCACGGCCGCGCCGGCCTGCGCCACCGAGCTGCCGGCGTTGCCACCGTGTTGCTGGATCAGGTCGGAGGCCTTCTTCGAGGTCGGCTCGTTGAGGAACCGGGACGAGGACGTGAACACGCCGCCCATGGTCAGGTACACGGCGCCGGCGGCCACCACGGCGACCAGCCAGATGCCGATCGTCCCCCACGGGTGCCGCGCGCAGGCCAGCGAGATGCGCTGCGTGAACCCCCGCCTGGGCTCGCTCATGCCGGCCGGCTCGGTCGCGTCAAAGCGCAAATCACCATAGTGAACGCAAACATGATTTGCAGTATGCCCGCGATGCCGCCGGCCCGCAACCGTACGTAGCGGGTCGGCTACGCCAGCGAGGCGCGCAGCTCCTCGGTCTCCTCGAGCGCGGGCCCGGCGCCGAGACGCCTGAAGATCTCCGCGGCGGCGGCGAGCTGACCGGCGGCCTCAGGCGCCCGGCCGAGCTCCACACTGCAGCGCGCGAGGCCGAGGAGGGCGTGCGCTTCCTCATACGGCATCTCGAACTCCCGCCAACGCGCCGCGGCGTCGGCGAAGCCCGCCGCCGCCGTCTCGTGCTTGGCGCCCGCCTCCGCGAGCAGCGCTTCCACGGTCGCCACGACCTTCTCGACCAGAGGCAGCCTCGGCTCGGGGAAGCCCGTGAGACAGCACTCGAGGAACTCACCGGCGATCGCGCGCTCGCCGCAACTGAGTGCGGTGCGCACGGCCGCGGGGACCGACTCGACGACGGACCGGACGGCCGCCGGTGAAGCGAGACACTCGGCTAGAAGCGCCGCGGCCTCCTCCGTCTCGCCGGTCCGGCCACACACCAGGGCGCCTCCGAGCAGGGCGGAACCTCTAAGATAGCTGACGCTCTCGCGGCCCATGTCCACCAACCACGGCAACATCGAGACGGCCTGCGCCGCTTCCCCCCGCTCAGCCAGCACGTGCGCCAATAGAGAGCTGACGTACAGCCGGTCGGATACATCATCGGTCTTCTCGAGCGCGGCGAGCAGATCGCGGGCCTCCGCGACCGCGCGGTCCCAATCTCCTGCGTCGCGGAGATAGGAGACGCGAGCGACCTTGCTGTTCATCACGTACGCTTCCAGTCCGTGGCTGCGATCGAACTCCATCACCTCCATGGTGGCGCGGCAGGCGGAGAGGGGGCCCTCGAGCGCGAAGATCGAGACGGTGCGGTTGCCTTCGATGGCTGCACGCTCGCGGCCGAGCCCTTGAGCCCGAGCCGCCGCGACGGCGCGCTCGTAGTCCTCCATGCCTTCGAGGTCGCCGAGCGTGAGTCGAGCGTCTGCCCGGCAGTGCAGCGCCACAGCCGGCTCGGGAAGGCCCAGGAGGTCGCAGATCGCGGCCGCCCTCGTCGCCGCGTCGATCACTTCCAGCGGATCGGTGTTCTCTATCGACACACTGAGGGCGTGCATCCCAAGGACCTCGGCCTGCTCTGCGGACGGGTCGTCGCAGGCAAGGAGGTCGACGGCAGCCCGTGTCAGGCCGCGGTCGGACTCACCCAGCCGGGGAAGGGTGTGAGCGAGCATGCACATCGCGACGGCCCGGGCGCGGATGTCGTCTGCCTCTCGGAATCGCTCGATCACCTCTTCGAGGACCTCCACCGCCTCCCGGAGACGGTTTCTGAGAAACAACGCCTCGGCCAGGCGCGAAAGCAGCTTCGGCCGCTCCACTCCGTCCGGTCCGGCCAGCTCCAGAGCACGCCGCAGATGGCGCTCGGCGGCGGCAGGGTCCAGGCGCAGGGCTCGCTCGCCGGCGAGTGTGAGACTCCGGAGCGTCGGGTCCAGGAGCGATCCAGCGAGGTCGTCCTCACCGGCGGCGCGGGCGAGATCCAGGGCGGTCTCGTAGTGGTGGACGAGGATCTCGGCGAACTCGGAGTTACGATCGCCGATGGTCCGCGTGACCCATGTAGCGGCCGCGACGTGCTTCTGCGCCCGGACGCCGCGCGGCAGTTGCCCGTACGCGACATCGCGAACCAAGGCGTGCCAGAAGAGGTACTCCGCCTCTCCCTTGAGCGACGGGCTGACCACGGGACGGATCAGGTCACGAGCCATGAGCGCGGCCATAGTCTCCTCAACTGCCGACGGCTCGCCCCCGAAGAGCTCCCCGACGGCGCCTCCCCAGAACGTCTCACCGACCACGGCCGCGTCGCAGAGCACAGCCTTCTGCTGGGGCGGCAGCGTGTCGAGCCGGGCGGCGAGCACCGCCTGCACCGTCCTGGGCAGAGGGAGCGCCTCATCCACAACGCGGAGGCCATCGGGTGACTGCACCAGATGGTCGCCGTCGAGCAGCAGGCGCACATACTGCTCGGCATAGAGCGGGTTGCCGGCGGTCAGCTCGACGATGCGCGGCAGGACGTCGGGCGCGAGCTCGGCGCCGAGCAGATCGTCCATCAGTGCGCCCGCTGCCTGCTCGGGAAGAGGAGACAGCGTGAGCCGACGGACGCGCGCATGGCCGACGGTGAGCGCGCCCTCGTGCTGCACAAGCAGTTCGGGTCGCGCCGTCGCGACAATGAGAAGCGGGACTCTGAGCGCCTCAGAGAGGAGGTGCTCGACGAAGTCGAGCATGGCGCCGCCTGCCCAGTGCAGGTCCTCGAGGACCAGGACGGTGGGCCGGCTGGCGGCGATGAGCCCCAGGAAGCGAGTCCAGGCCGCGAAGTTCTCCTCGCGGGAGGCGCGCGGTGCGTCCAGGCCGAGCAGAGGCCGCAGGTGCTGCCGAAGCCACTCCCCGTCCTCGCCTTCGGGCAGGCCGGCGACCAGCTTCGCCTCAGCACAGTCGGCATCGTCCGACTCGAAGACGCCCAGGTGCGCTTTCACGATCTCGGCCAGCGCCCAGTACGTGACACCCTCGCCGTACGCCAGACATCGCCCCTGTCTCCACGTCGTGAGGTCAGGCCGAGCGTCGACGGAGCGGGCGAACTCGAGTACGAGACGGCTCTTACCGATGCCGGGCTCCCCGGTCACGAGCACAAGGCGGCTCTCGACCCGGCGCACCGCGGCGCTGAGCGCTTCTTCGAGGACCCTCAACTCCTGCTCCCGCCCGAGGAACGGCGACGTGGTGAGCGCAGCAGTCCGAAGCCCGGTCCGGGCAAACGGACGCCGCGCGAGCCAGACCCTCACGGGCTCCGCCTTGCCTTTGGCGGTGATCGGTGAGGCGTCCTCGTAGTCGATGGCATCGGCGCTTGACTCATGCGTCAGCGCGCCGACGAGGACTCTCATGGGCGGAGCGGCGGCCTGAAGGCGGGCGGCCGTGTTCACCACATCGCCGGTGATGAAACCCCGACCGGCGAGCGGGTCGACGTCCAGGCGTACCAGCGCCTCGCCCGTGTTGACCCCGCAGCGAGCCTGCAGAGGTGCTCCGTCGGGTCGTCTCAGGTCTGCGTCACGAAGAGCCTCGAGCAGTCGAAGAGCGCTTCTCACTGCCCGTTCCGGGTCGTCCTCGTGGACCACGGGGACTCCGAAGATCCCGACCACCGCGTCGCCGATGAACTTCTCGACCACGCCTCCATGGGACTCGATCACCCTGCGCGCATGCGCGAAGTACTGGCCGAGGAGGCGGTCCACGTCCTCCGGATCCGCCGCTTCGCTCATGGCAGTGAAGCCCACGAGGTCGCAGAAGAGTGCAGTCACGACCTTGCGCTCCTCGGGCCGGACGATCGAGTGAGCGACCGCGGCGCCGCAAGACATGCAGAAGTCGGCCTGATCGGGGTTTGCGGCGCCGCAGGCGGGACAGGCGATCATGCTCCACGCCCCCAGACTCGCACGACCCGTCGCCCGACACAGTGCATCCATCCCTCCCGGCTGCCCTCTGCGATTCTACCTCCGGAGAGCGGCGGGGACCCGTCAGCCCAGCGGCGTCACGAAGCGCGAGAACTCGTCGTCCTCGCCGCGCAGCACCGCCAGGTAGCGCTCGCGAAGACGCGCCGTCAACGGACCTGCGGCGCCACCGTTGACGACCCGGGCGTCCACCTCGATCACCGGCGCGATGTAGGTGGACGTACCGCAGGCGAACACCTCGTCCGCGATGTAGAGCTCGGTGAGGTCCACCTCGCGCTCGAGCGCGGGAACGCCCATGCTCTCCGCGAGCGCGAGCACCGTGCTGCGGTTGATGCCCTCGAGCAGGTCCTGCGCCGTGCTCGGCGTGACGAGCGCGCCGCCGCGGACGATGAAGATGTTGGCGGCGCTCAGCTCACACACGTGCCCGGCGGCGTCGAGGAAGATGCAGTCGTCGTAGCCGCTGTCGATGGCGTCCTGCTTGGCCAGCACGGAGTTCACGTAAGCGCCGTTGACCTTGGCCCGCGACGGGATGGAATAGTCGGGGATGCGGCGCCAGACGCTCGTCTTCAGTCTGGCGCCGTCCAGCGGCAGGATCGGCTCAGCGTCGTAGACGAACATGCTGAGCCGAGTACTGATGCCCCGCGAGCGCGTGCCCGGCAGCTCCGCGTCGACGTGCACGCTCACGCGTACGAAGACGTCCTCGGTGACCTCGTTGGCGCGCACGACCTCGGCCAGGGCGGCCTCGAAGCGCTCCTCGCTCCACGCGGGCTCCCACGTGTCGATGCCGATGATGCGCTCCGAGTTGACCAGCCGGCGGTAGTGGTCGGAGAGCCGGAACCCCAGCAGGGTTCCGTCGCGAGACACCGTGACCGGCAGGACCGTGTACACGCTGAGGCCGTAGAGCACCGCGGCGCTCGTGATGCTGAGGCCGGCCTCCCCCACCGGGAGGAGGCCGTCTCCGAACCAGGCCTGGGGATAGACGTGTGCCATGGCGGGAGTCTTCCAGACCTGGCCCGCCGGGAGCAAGTGCGGGTCCTGGGGCGGCGAGCCATGGCAACGAGCTCGCCGCCCCGGCGGGCCACGCCGTCTCGGCCTCAGCAGTAGGTACTGTTGCCGAGAGTGCAGAGCACCTGGTCTTCGGACGCGAACGTACCCACGGACGACTCCCGGATCTGGGAGAGCAAGTCGCTCGGGCACGAATTGACCTGGGCGCAGTCGGCGACCGTCTGTGCCCCTACAGGGAACGTGATGCCCTCGAGGCACCTGTCGATGGTGCTCTTGTCTACCATGTCGTCCTCCTGGTCGAGCTGGGATGACGTACTGGTGATTCCCGCGCCGCGCGTCGCCGGGACGCGGCGCGTCAGGGCACGTGGAAGGCCGCGGTGCTGCCGTCCGGCCCGCCGGTGACCTCGAGGCGGGCCTTGATGACCTGGCGGAGCTCGGGGACGTGGCTGATCACGCCCACCAGGCGGCCCGTGTGCTGCAGCTGTGCCAGCGCCTCCATGGCGAGGTCGAGAGCGCTCTGGTCGAGAGCGCCGAAGCCCTCATCGACGAAGATGGTCTCGAGGCGTACCCCGCCGGACTGGGCCTCGACCGTCTCCGCCAGACCCAGCGCGAGAGAGAGGGCGGCGAGAAAGCTCTCCCCACCGGACAGCGTGACGGCCGGCCGCGAGCGGTTGGACCAGGCGTCCGCGACTGCGAGCTCCAGGCCGCCGGCCCGCCGGAGGTCTGTCGTCTCGCGCTGCCGGTGCAGCTCGTACCGCTCGCGGCTCATCGCCCGAAGGCGCTCACTGGCGGAGACGAGCACGACGTCGAGGTACTTGCCGAGCACCCAGCGCTGGAACGACACCTTGGCGCCGCCGCCCTCGCCGTTAGCCACGTCAGAGAGACGGCCGACCACGCGGTACAGCTCGTCGACCTCCTGGTTCTTGCGCGCGAGCTCGTCGAGCGCGGCGCGCACGGCGCGCAGGCTCTGCACCCGGGCGTCGGCCTGTACCTGCCGGGCCTGCGCCTGCTGCGCCTCCTCGGCCGCACCGCGATGAGCTTCTTCGAGCGCAGCGAGCTCGCCGGTGACGGGGTGTTCGGCGGCCGCAGCAGCGGCCCGGGTGAGCTCGGCGCGAGCGCTCAGCAGCCCGTCCTCGTGCCGCCGGACCTCGGCCTCCACCGCGGTGAGCTCCTCTTCGGGTCTGGCCGCCGCGGCGTAGGCCTCCTCGTCGGCGAATCCGTGCTCCTGGAGCGCGGCTGCGAAGAGTCTCCGCGCTTCGGCCTCGGCCTCTGCCTCTCGCGCCGCCGTCGCCTTGGCAGCCTGCAGGAGGCTGTCCGCCGCCACCCGGGCCTTCTCGGCCTCCGACCGGCGTTGCAGGGCGGTCTCGAGATCCTGTACCAGCCGCTCCGCAAGCGCCGTCGCATCTGCCAGGGCGGCCTCGAGCTCCTCGGGCTCACGCAGGTCCTCGGGCACCGCGGCGGCGAGCTGGGCGGCGACGGCGGCCTTCTCAGCGAGCGCGTCGTGCGCGTCGCGCTCCGCTTGCTGAGCCCCGGCGACGCGCTTCTCGGTCTCCGCGACGGTCGCGCCTGCGGCCGCGAGGGCTTCCTCGCGGTCGGCGGCGGCGGCGATCGCGGCGTCGAGCTGCGCGCACTCGCCGTCACAATCTTCCACGGCGGCGCACGCCGCCTCGAACGAGAGATCCCCGGGCGCCTGCTCGCGGAGCACCTCGAGCCCCGCACGCGCCGCGGTGAGGTCCGTGTCGGCCGCGACCAGCGCCTCGCGGCTCTGCTCGGCCTCACGACGTGCGTCCTCGAGACGCTCGCGCGCAGCGGCGAGCGTGGCGTCGTCCGCGGCGTCGCCGCCCTGTGCCGGCGCCGGGTGGTCGGTGGACCCGCAGACCGGGCAAGGCACGCCGTCCGCGAGCCCCGCCGCGAGCGCCGCCGCGCGGCCGGCGCGCCACGAGTGCTCGGCGGCGGCGCACTCGTCCTGCCGCGCCGCGAGCGCGGCCTTCGCGAGTACCTGCGCCTTGACCGCCCGCTCCCGGACGTCGACGAGCTTCGCCTCGGCCGCGAGCGCCTCGTCGCGCTTGCCACAGAGCTCGGCGAGTCTGGCGGCCTGCTCGCGGCGCTGCCGCGCCGCCTCCAGCCGGGCGCTCGCGTCGGCGGCCTTGCCGGCCCGCTCGGTGACGACCTCCTTGGCGGTCGCCGCCTCGGATGCGCGCTTCTTCGCCTGCTCCAGCTCCTCGACGGCCGCGGCGAGCGCGACCTCCGCCAGCCCGCGCTCGTCCTCCGCGCCGCGCCACGCGATGACGGTCCGGCGCATCTCCGTGAGACGACGCACCACCTCCGCCGCGTCGGCCCGCTGCTGCTCGCGCGCCTGCTGCTCCTGCAGCGCGTCGGCGGCGCGGGCCTCCTGCTCGGCCGCGTCCGACAGCGCCTGCTGGGCCTCACCGGACGCCTCGACCGCCGCTCCGCGGCGCGCCTTGGCTTGCGCCAGCTGCGTCGCCAGAGGCGTCACGCGCTGCGCGCGCCGGCCCTGAGCGGCGGCGGCTTTGAGCGCCTCCACCCGCGGCCGGTCTTCCTCGAGGACGCGCACCCGTTCGCGCGCGGCCACCACGGCTCGCGCGGCCTCGTCGGCTCGCCGCGCCTCGTCCAGCGCCGCGGCGGCCGCCTGCGCCGCCGTCTGCGCCGTTGCCGCCTCGGTCCCGAGCCGCCCCGCCGCGGCCTCGGCCTCGGCGACGAGCGCCGCGAGCCGCGTCTCGTCCTCGGCTCCGGCCGCGTCGAGCCTGGTGCGTTTCTCGACCTTCAGCTCCTCGTTGAGCTTGACTACCTCGCGCGCCCGCTCCTTGAGCCGGCGCTCCAGCGCGGCGCACTCCCGTGTGGAGAACAGCTGCCGCAGGATCTCCTCCCGCTTGTCGGACCCCGCGGCGAGCAGGTCCCGGAACTTGCCCTGCGGCAGCACGACGACCTGGCGGAACTGCTCCGACGAGAAGCCGAGGAGCTCGCGCACCTTGTCGTTGACCTTGCCGATCTGCGTGGCCAGCACCTCGCCTTCGTCACCCGCCGCCGCATGCGTGACGTCCCAGATGACCGCCTTGGCGGCCTGGCTGGTGAACCCCTCTCCGCGCGACTTGGCGACCTCCTGCGACGGCCGCCGTGTGACCCGGTAGGCCTCGTCGCCCAAGGCGAACTCGAAGGTGACCTCGGTGGGCGTGGCCGGGTCGGCCGACTCGCAGCGCATCTGGTTGGCCTTGCGCTCGTTGCCGCTCGTGTCGCCGTACAAGGCGAACACCATGGCGTCGAGGATGCTGGTCTTGCCGGCGCCGGTCTCGCCGTGGATCACGAACAGCCGGTTGTCGCCGAGCTGCGTGAAGTCGACGACCTCCCTGCCCTTGTACGGGCCGAACGCCTGCATGGTGAGCTTGCGCGGCCTCACGCAGGCGCCTCCCGCTCCTCGCGGCCCGTCGCGTTGAGCGCCGCGTCGACCTCCTGCTGCTGCGCCTCGCTGAGCGGCTCGCCGGCGGTCTCCTCGAAGAACTCGCCGAAGAGCTCACGCGTGGAGAGCCGGCCGACGTCGGGCGCCGGCGCGATGCCCTCCCTGCCCAGCCACGCCTCCCGGCGCAGGGAGAGGATGTTGGGATACACGGCGCGGAGCTTCTGCATGGGGTCGAGCACCGGGTCGGTGTCGGTGAGGAGCACCTCGACGTAGGCCTGGGCGTACTCGGCCGCGTCGGAACGGGTGAGCAGTTCGTCGAAGCTGCCCGTGAGGCGGACGAGGTCGTGCAGCACGGGCAGCTCGACCTGCTCGACGGTGAGCCCACCGGCGGCGTCGATGTCGACCACGCTGACGGACTTGCGGTGGTCGGCCTCGTCGAACGAGTACTTGAGCAGGGAGCCGGCGTACCGCACGCGCTCGCCGACCCGCTGCGGGCGGTGCAGGTGGCCGAGCGCGGCGTAGTCGAAGCCGTCGAAGAGGTCGCGCGAGACCTCGCCGGAGCCGCCGACGGAGAGCGGCCGCTCGGACTCCGACGGCTGCGCGCCGGTGACGAAGGCATGGGCGACGACCACGTGACGGGCGTCGTCGCCCATCTGTTCGCGCACGAGGTCCAGCTGCGCCTGCAGCGCCGCCTCGTGCGTGTGGATGTCCGCGCGCCCGAGCGCGCCGCGCGCGGTCTCGGGATCGGTGTAAGCGAGCGGCCAGAACACGACCTCCACGCCGTCGGCGCCGGCGACACGCACGCCGGCCGGCGCCGCCCCCACCTCGCCCACCACATGCAGCCCCACGCGCGTGACGAGGCCGCCGAGGTACTGCAGGCGCGGGGCGCTGTCGTGGTTGCCCGCGATCACGATAACCGGAACCCTCAGGTCGAGGGTTAGAGTTGCCAGGATCTCGTCCAGGACACCTACCGCCTCGACCGGAGCGACGGCGCGGTCGTACACGTCGCCGGCGACGACGAGGGCGTCCGGCCGGAGCTCCTCCACCAGCCGCAGCAGGCCGCGCAGCGTGAACTCCTGGTCCTCGATCAGCTGCCGCTCGCGCAGGAGCTTGCCGAGGTGCCAGTCGCCCGTGTGGATGAACCTCACCCGCGTCCCCCAGGTCCGTTGACGTGCGGCGAGCCCGTGCCGCCGGCGCCGCGCCTGCTCACCTTACCAAGCCGGGGGAACGGACGAGTGACCAGGCTTCCATGCGCCGGGCCTGGTCCAGCCTGTCAGGTCCACGCTCCGTCGGGTAGCATAAGATCGACTGGGCTCGCGCCCGCGAGCCGCGGAGGGCTGGGGGACAAGCATGACCGTTCGCATTCCGGGACGCCGTCACGGCTCGGCCGTCCTGCTCCTGGCCGCGCTCCTGCTGCTCGTCGGGCTGACATTGCTCGCCGCAGCGCGCCCCGCCGTTGCGGACGATTCCACGGCGCCCGAGCTCCTTGCCTTCAGCATGACGCCGAAGCACGTGGATACCGAGACCGCCGACCAGACCGTCACGGTCATCCTCACCGCGCGTGACACACAGACGGGCGTGGGTTCGGTGACGTGGTCGCTCTTCATGCCCGGCAGCGCGCAACCCAACCGGTCGGTCGGGCTCGTGCGTACCTCCGGCGATCTCTTCACAGGCACGTACACGGGACAGATCGTGCTGCCCAGGGGTAGCCAGGGCGGCGCGTGGGTGGCCGACTTGGGCATCAGCGACGGCGTCGGCAACGTCGCGCTGCTGCGCGCGGGCGACATCGCATCCCTGTTCGGCAGCGGCAGCGAGAGCATCACCAACGACGCCGCCGCCTACGACGCCCAAGCCCCCAGAATCACTGATTTCCACATCTCGCCCAAGCGCGTGAACACCGCAAGTGAGGGTCAGACACTCACGGTCACACTCACGGTCACCGACAACCTGGCGGGCGTTGACGACATCCTGGTGACACTGCGGTCCTTCGTCACCCCCCAGCAGGAGATCCGCTTCTACCCCCACCGTGTCTCCGGCGACGCGCTGCATGGGGTGTACTCCGCCACGGCCATCATGCCCAAGGACAGTCAAGGTGGCGGCTGGGGTGCTCTCACGTCCGCGACGGACCACGCTGCCAACACCACGATGCTCTGGCTGCAGGACATGCGTGACCTCTTCGGAGCGGCCAACGTGGAGGTCAGCAATGAAGCAGCCGTGTGGGACGACGCCATGCCGCGGATCATCGCCTACAGGGTCACCCCAGCGCAGATCGACGCCTCCCCGGGGCCGCAGACGCTCGACGTCTCGTTCACGGTCGCCGACGACGGCTCGGGCATCGGCTACGTGGATGGGTTCCTCCAGCCGCTCACCGGATTCCAGGAGGCCCAGTTCTCCGTCCATCGCGTCTCCGGCGACGACTACCGAGCCGTCTACGAGGGCACGGCGACCATCCCGCAGCACGCCAAGGAGGGTATCTGGAGACCTACCTTCTCCGCGTCCGACAAGCTCGGGAACAGCGGGTTCATACGGCCGGAAGATCTCGACGCGGCGCTTCCGGGTGCTGAGGGTCTGTACGTGATCAACACGGCGGTCGCCGAGCAAGTCACCATCGACCGCGGGTGGACCCTGCGCGGCGGCGGCAACTCGGTCACGTTCTGTCCCGGCACCGTGGTGACGCGCCGCGACGCGGGCAGCTTCGCCTTCTACAAGATGGTCGCGACACCGTTCACCATCGACGACACGGTGCCGACCACAGACCTCGACGGCAAACCTGTGGCCACACTCCGCTTCGGCATCCCGGGCCTGAACCTCTCGTTCAGCAAGGAGGTCGAGGTCGGACTCGCCGTCGGCTCCCGCTACGACGGCTACCGCATGCACGTGCAGTCGCTCGTCGAAGACGGGGACGCCTGGGCCGACGAGAGCTCGGCCGACGTGGTCGACGGGCACCTCTTCTTTGCGGTGACCCATGCGACTCGTTTCGCGGCCTGCCTGAGCCGGCCGCGACTCTCCCGCCTGCAACCCTTCACGGCTCGCCGCGGCTCGAAGCTCACCCTCACGGGCCGGGGCTTCGGCAAGCGGCGCGGCACGGTGAGGATCGGGGGGAGGACGTGCCGCAAGGTGCTTCTTTGGACATCCGACCGGGTCGTCTGCAAGGTGCCGGCCAACGCGCCGCGCGGCAAGGTGCGGGTCACGGTAGCGACACGCAGGGCCGGCGCCAGCAACCCGCGGTCGCTCCGCATCTTGCGGTAGGCGCGACGGCGGTGACCGGCTGACGCCAGCGCGCCGCCTCGAGCAGCGCGTCGCGCATCCCGGCGCTCATCTTCGGGCTACGGAGCTCGACCGTGACGATCGGGATGCCGTACTTCTCGGGCACGTACCGCCCCAGCGAGCCGGTGATGTACGGGTCGTACCAGACCGTGCCGAGCGGCAGGCCGCACAGCCTGGACATCCGCCGCCCCAGCGCCTTGGCGCCGGGACCGCTGCAGTCAAGCACGCCGGCGCGCGAGTGCAGGCTCACGACCACGTCGTAGCGAGTCGCGAGCAGCTTGAGCACGGCCCTGGTCTCGGGCTCCGACCCCGGCGACCTCCCGCCGGTGAGGCCGAGGAGGCTGGACGCGTCCTGCGCGCGCAGGCGGCTGCGCCAGTTGCGCGTCGGCAGGTTGCGGTTGAGGTCCACGCGGCGCGCGTTGCCGCGCGCGTGCGCCGCGGAGCCGTCCGGGTTGGCGCAGGCGACCAGGTCGATGGCGGCGCCCTGCGGCAGCGCGCGCGGGTGCGCGAGCAGATAGCGCTCGAGCGCCCGCGCGACGGGCGCGCCGTACTCGTCGCCGTGCACGCCGCCCAGGAGCAGCAGGCGGTGGTCGCCGGCGCCGAAGCGGGTGACGGCGATGGAGCGGCCGCGGACGGACCGCCCGGCGACGAAGCGCCTCAGGGCGAGCACGTGGACGGCCGCCTCGGCGGACACGCCGGCGCCGCCGACGGTGTCCGTCGCGGCCGCCGTGAAGGAGTACTCCCCGGCCGCCGCGGGGACCCACGTACGCGGACTGCCAGTCGCCGGTGCTCACGTCCCGCGGCGGCAGCGTGGTCAGCACCTCGCCGGCGGCGTCGGAGATCGTGAGAGTGACAGCTCGCGCCGGCTGTCGCTCGGGTCGACGACGCGGTATCGCAGGCGCACGTCGCGCTTCTGCCATCCCACCGCCGGCCTCACGTCGACCTGCAGCGTGCCGGCGGCGGCGGCTGTCCGCCCCCTCGGCGGGGGGCGCCAGAGCGGCCAGCGCGGAGCCGGCGACGGCCGCGAGCAGTCAGCACTGCCAGCGTGAGGACGAGCGTCCTGCGCTTCACCCCGGGAATTCTCATGCGCCCCCTCCGTCCACGGCCCGGCCGAGCCCCCGGCAGCATAGCACCGCCCTTGCGGACCTCGGCGCGGTCGACTCGCCTATCCCTCGCCCAGGGGGAACCAGCGGCCCCGCATGCGCCGCAGGTACGAGTCGGTGATATAGCCGAGCACCATCCGCGCGTGGCGATAGTGCTCCGCCACGTACCCCAGCGCCGGCGAGAGACCGAGGTCCGGGTAGGGCACGGCCGACCACGCGAGCTGGTACGACCGCTTCCCGACCGCTTCCAGAAGCGTCGGCGCGCCCAGGCCCGGGCCGAGCTCGTGAGGCAGGTCCGAGGCTCCGGCGGGTCCGCCCCCGGCGAGGGCGCGCTGCAGACGCTCGACGCCGACCGGCGGCAGCGGGTGGACCTCCACGTAGTCGGGGAACACGCCGCCGAGGAAGAGCGCAAGATCGCCGAGGCGGCGATAGACCGCCGGCCGCTCCTGCGGCGGCGCCAGGAGGGCGAGCTCGGCCAGCTGCACCGGGTCGAGCTCGCTGAAGCGCCGGTGCCGCCAGCCGCGCCGGCCCTTCATCCACACGGTGCCGCTGGCGACGTGCGCGTAGCTGGCCAGCAGGTCTGCCAGGAACAGCCGCCGCAGCGGGTCGTCCAGCAGGCGCCGCAGCGGCTCGACCTCGAACACGGGTACCGAGGTGCGGCGGCCCACCCGCTCGTTCACGAAGGTCGCCCCCGCCAGCGCCCCCGCAGTATGAGCGACCAGGACGGCGAAGGCGGCGAAGGGGCTGACCAGCACGAGCGGGTCCTCGCCGCCGCCGGCGAACAGCGCGTCGAACACGTCCGGCCGGCCGAGCAACGGCTCGACCGCGGCCGGCCGGCCTCGCAGCGCGGCCGGGTCCGCGGCCTCTCCGGCCGCGCCGGCGACGCGCGCGAGCAGACCCAGGTCGGCGTCCGACAGGCGCTCCAGAAACAGCAGATCGGAGATCATGCTCCGGTTGTTCCCCGAGTCGCCGGAGCATACAGCCTCTCTCCGGAGTCACTCGTGCCGGATCGCCTCTTTCACCCTGTGCTCGAGCTCGCCGTGCTGGTCGCTCGTCAGCCCGGTGAGCACCTCGGGGTGCAGGTCGCGCAGGTGGTCGAAGAACCGCTCCTCCACCTTGCGCACCTTGCGCTCCTGGGCGACGAAGTCGCAGCCCTCGATCCCGAGGTCCGCGCAGGACACACGCAGCAGCCCATGCTTGCCGCGCTCGTGCACGGCGGCCTCGGGCGGAAGACCGTGCATGCCGCTCTTGATCCGCGTCTCGAGGTCCCTGTGCTGGACGTCGGTGAGCCCGCTGATGACATGGGGGTGTGCGTCCCTCAGATGGACCATCATCGCGTCCTCGACCTTGCGGACCTTCTCACCCTCGGCCACGAAATCGCAGTCGTCGATGCCGATGTCCTTGCAGCCTACGCGCAGCATCGCTCCCTCCTCCCCGCGACAGGTCTCCCGGACCGGGAGCCCTGTTTGGGTTGTTCCCGCTGCGCGAAGAGTCGGCAGAGGAGCGGCGTTCAGTCGCGCCGGCCGCCGCACACGGCCGCCCAGACCGCCAGCGCCGGCGCCGCGCGACGCAGCGCGCGCCACGAAGCCCAGACACTTGCGGGCGACACGGGCAGGCGGCCGGGGCCGCCGCCGGGCGCGTCGAGCACGACGCGCAGGACGGCGAAGGGCCTGCCCGCCGCGGCCGCCGCCAGCCAGGCCGACTCCATGTCGGCGGCCAGAGCACCCTCGCGCGCCAGCACGCCGCGCTCGGCCCCGTGCACGACGTGATCGGTGGACGCGACCGGGCCGACGTGCACGCGCTCGATGCCCTCCGTCGCCAACGCGGCGACAAGGGCGGCGCTCTCACAGGCGACGACGCCGGCGGGCCCGCGGAGCTCGCTCGCCACGATCACGTCGCCGGGACGCAGGCCCTCGGCGACGGCGCCGCAGAAGCCGGCCACCGCGACGGCGGCGGCGGGCGCGCGTGCAGCGCGCAGCGCCGCCGCCCGGGACCGCGCGGCGCCGACCCCGGTGCGCAGCACCAGCGCACCGGGCGGCCCCCGCCACACGGCGGCACGCTCGATGCGCATCGGGGTCAGCACCAGGAGTCGGCTCATGGAGCCACTCTAGCAGCGGCCCGGCGCGCCCCGTCCCTGACGACCCCGATTTCGATGTGCCTGCACCCGGGAACCATCGCAGTAGGCCCGCGGGCTTCCCGAGACTTGGCCCGCGGGGATGTGCTAGCCGAGAGGAGGGTCCGCCATGAAACGCGCGTTCATCAAGGCCTCCGGCATCTTCCTCATCGTCCTGGCGGCGGCGCTGGCGTGGCTCCTCGTCGCGGGCGCATCTCTCGCCGCGGCGGGCGGCCCGAATCCGCTGTATCTCCGGGCGCCACATCCGCTGAATCCGTCGTCGGGCTCGACGCTCGCGGTCACCGTGGTGCTGACCGCGGCGCTGCTGTGCGCGGCAATGGCGTTCGCGCTCGCACAGCGGCGTGCCGACCGTCGCTCGACTCCAGCCGAGGTCGCTCCACTGGACGTCCGGAGCGAGCAGGACGACCAGCGCAAGGCCGCGTAGCACCCCGGAGGCGCCCGCCCAACCCGGCGGGCGGCCCTCGCGCAGCCTCTACCCGATGTGCTCGGCCAGATAGATCTCGCGACCGACCTGCTCGATCTGCGTGAGCTGCGCCTCCAGCCAGTCGACGTGCTCCTCTTCGTCGGCCAGGATCGACTCGAGCAGCTCCTTGGTGCCGTCATCCTTGAGGTCCGTGCAGATACGGATGCTCTCGTTGTAGGCCCGGACCGCGTCGACCTCAGCCGCCAGGTCGTTGGCGTGCATGTCCGGGACGGCAGCGCCGATGTGGAGCTGGTTGAGCTCGCTCATAAGCGGACGCCCGTCCAGGTAGAGGATGCGCTCTATCAGCCGCTCGGCGTGCTTCATCTCCGTGATGGAGCGCTTCTTGATGGGCTCGGCCAGGCCACCGTAGTGCCAGTCCTCACACATCTCCGCGTGAACGAAGTACTGGTTGATGGCGGTGAGCTCCTCCACGAGCCGTGCGTTGAGCTCGTCGATCACCTTGGCGTCGCCCTTCATCGTGCCCTCCTCTGCAGCCGGCCGGTCTCTGGTCCGGGCGCGGGACACACCCGCCGCGCCCGTCCTGCCTGCCGATTGTGGCACGCGAGACGCCCTGTTTCCGGTCACGGGCCGTCGACGTTCTGGGAACGGTCCGGCCGCCCGGCCTCCGCACGACACTCGATTCCCCACCCCGCGCCGTTCGTCCTGAGGTCGTAAGCCGTCGACACCCCCTACCGAGCGAGACTTTCCGCAGCGCCGCCGCGACGCGGCGGCCCAGGACAAGGCAGGTTCGGGGAGCCGGAGTCCAGGCAAGAACCCCAGTGCGGACCCATTGTGGGACGCCACCAGGAAGCGAGTGCCCGTGGGCTTGATCCTCATCCTGATCCAGACCGCGCTCACGGTCTACATGCTCGTCATCGCCGGCAGGTTCCTGCTGAGCTGGGCGCCGCTGCGCTCAGGCACCCTCGCCTACCGCGTCTACGCCGTCCTCTACGACGCGAGTGAGCCGTACCTCCGCCTCTTCAGGCCCTACATCCCGATCGTGCGCCTCGGCAACGCCGCCCTCGACCTCAGCCCGCTGGTGGGACTCGGCATCCTCATCCTTGCCTCGATCATCGTCGGTGCGCTATAGAACGAAGCGACCCGCGCGCCTGCTACCATCGACCGCGATGCACGGCGCCTCTCCATGACCGATTACACCGTCTACAAGAGCGGCCAGGACCGGCCGGTACGGACCGCCGGCCACTCCGCCACCGAGACCCCCGCCTCCCTCGGCGCTCCAGGCGCCGGCGGACGAAGCTCCTCCGGTTTCGTCAAAGCGCTGGTCGTGGCCGCACTGCTGGTGGCCGCCGTCGCGCTCGGCGTGCTGTACGGGCGTCAGGCCCTCAGCGACGCCACCGGCACGATCGGTCTGGCCACACACCTCCGCCGTCTGCCGGTGTGGTCGCGCTACGCCGCGGCCGTCGTCGCGGTGCTCATGCTCGTCGCGGTGACTGTCTCTGTGGCGTTCGGCCGCCGCCGGTGGGTCAAAGCCATCTGCCTGGGTGTGCTCGTCGCCGCCCTGGTGGCTCCGGGGTTCGCGTTCGGCTACGTCGACCGGACCCTCGGCAGTGCCGGCGGCGGAGGCAACGCGGAGCAGCGCTCCACCGTCGCCCAGGCGAAGTCGGCCCTGCAGCATCCTCTGCCGGACAAGCCGGTGGACATCCTCCTCCTCGGTGTCGATCACGCCGGCCCGGGCGACCCCGGGCGCTCCGACTCGCAGATCCTCGTGCGCCTCGACCCGCAGACCGAGACGATCTCCATGCTCTCGCTGCCGCGCGACCTGCAGGTCGACATCCCGGGGGTGGGCACCAACAAGCTGAACGCCGCCTACACCTACGGCGGCGTCAAGCTGGCGGTGCAGACGTTCCACCAGCTCACCGGAGTGCCCATCCACCACTTCATCCGCATCGACTTCAGCGGCTTCTGGCACCTCATCGACCTGCTTGGTGGCGTCTACCTGCCCGTCGACCACCAGTACCTCAACCGCGAGGGCAACGGCTATCAGCCCATCGACATCCAGCCCGGCTACCAGCTCCTCCACGCCAAGGACGCGCTCGCCTTCGTGCGTTTCCGCCACGACCAGATGGGCGACTTCACGCGCATGGTCCGCCAGCAGCTGTTCCTGCGCGAGGTGCAGCGTCAGGCGATGCGCTGGAGCGGCAACTGGACCAAGGTGGTCAAGATGGTCCGGGCGATCAGCAAGCTCTCGACGACCGACCTCGACTCGCTCACTCAGCTCCTGCCCATCGCCAACATGGCGCTCGGCCTCGACACGGCACACATCTACCAGGTGCACGTCCAGGGCACCTCGTCGGTGATCAACGGGGCCGACTACGTCCTCGCGACGCCGGGTGACATCGCCAAGGCCGTGGCGCAGTTCGAGCACCCGGTGAAGCAGTCCACGCCGGCGCCGGCCTCCACACAGGCCGCCGGCGCGTCGGCGAGCCCCTCCGCGAGTCCGCCGGCGAGCCCCTCGGCGAGCGCGTCCGCCACGGCGACCCCTGCGGCCACCGCCGGCACCTCCGTCTCGGCGAAGGCAGCGCCGGGCAAAGTGTACGACTGGAGCGGCTGGAGCTCGCTTGCCGGCCAGACCTCGCTCAAGCTCGAGGCGCCGACGACGTGGTCCACCGGCCTCGGCTACGACACCACCGGCGTGCCCTTCCGCGCTTACACCGTGCAGCTCCCCGACGGCAAGCACGCCAAGGCCGCCATCGCAGTCGGGACGGTGGCCGGCGGCGCCTGGGGAGCGACCGAGTACTGGGGCGTCCAGGCGCTCAAGTGGAAGGACCCGCCCGCGATCGCCAACCCCAGCGCCACGCGCACCGTCGGCGGCCGCACGTACCTGCTCTTCAATCAGGACAAGAGCCTGCACATGGTCGCCTGGCAGGAGAACGGGACCACCTACTGGGTCGTCAACACGCTGGACGACCTGCTCCCCAACGGCCTGATGATGAAGCTGGCGAAGTCCTGCCGGCGCGTCGTGCCCTGACGGCGGCTCAGCGCCGGCAGGCGAGCCCTCGCAGGTCGCCCTCCTCGTCGCACAGCCGTCGCACGTCCCCGTACCCGTTCTCCGCGAGCAGCGGCTCGAGCAGGTCGGCCTCGCGGCCGCCGAGCTCCAGCAGGAGCGAGCCGCCGGGACGCAGCAGTCCCGACGACTCGGCGGCCGCCCGCGCGAGCAGGTCCGTGCCGTCGGCGCCGCCGTCGAGCGCCGCCAGAGGTTCGTAGGCCACGACGTCACGCGGCAGCAGCCTGAGCTCGCCGGTCGGCACGTAGGGCACGACCGCGGTCACGACATCGACCCGCCCCCGGATCTCCTCGGGCAGGGGCGCGGTCATGTCGCCGGCGCGGACGTCGACGCCGTTGCCGCGCGCGCACGCCACTGCCACCGGGTCGATCTCCGTGGCGAGCACCCGTGCCTCGGGGCGGGCATGGGCCAGCGCCGCGGCGACGGCGCCGCTGCCGGTGCACAGGTCCACGGCGAGGCCGCGGCGGGGCAGGCGCAGGATCGCCTCGCGGACGAGCGCCTCGCTCTGCGGGCGCGGCACGTAGACGCCCGGGCAGACCGGCACGCTCAGCCCGCAGAAACGCGCCGCGCCGACCAGCCAGGCGAGCGGTTCGCCGGCGCTCCGGCGCGTGACGAGCTCACGCAGCGCATGCTGGTCGCCCCGCGCCGCCGCCAGCACCTCGACGGCCTCCTCACGGGCGGCGACGCAGCCGGCGCGCCGCAGGGCGGTCGTGACCCACTCGAGATCGCCGGCCGCCCGCGCCGCGCCCATGCGCCGCCGCTACCCGACCGTGCGCCGGAGCAGGGCCTGCAGTTCCCGGAACTGCCGCTCGGAGGCAGCCTGGTCGTAGGCCGGCGCGTCGGGCACCGCGTAGCCGTGGTGCGCGCCCTCGAAGACCTCCGCGGTGTAGCGCACGCCGGCCGCGTCGAGGGCCTGCCTCAGCGTGGCGATCTGCTCCGGGGTCGCGCCAGGGTCCTCATCGGCGAAGCCGAAGTACGCCTCGGCCGAGCCGAGGTCCCCGGCCGCGAGATGAGCGCTGTCGGGGCCCTCGCCGACGAGGCCGGCCGTGTGGAACGCGGCCAGCGCCGCCACACGGACGGGCTGGGTCGTCGCGATGCGCCAGGCGAGGCGCCCGCCCATGCAGTACCCGGTGACGCCGAGCGGTCCGGGCGCCGCCACCTGCTCGAGGTACCCGAGGTAAGCGCCGCCGTCGGCGGCGATCCGCTCGGGCGTGAGCTCCTTGATCAACGGCAGGACCGCCTGGAAGGCGCCCGCCCGGTTCTCGCCGTCCACCGGGCCGACCAGCTCCGTGACCGGGTCGCGCCCGGCTCGGTAGAACACGTTCGGCGCCAGTACGACGTACCCCCAGCCGGCGACGCGATCCGCCATCTCCTCGATGGCCGGCCGGAGCCCGAACGCGTCGGGGATGAGGAGCACCCCGGGGTGCGCGTCGCCGTCCGGCCGGGTGAGGTAGCCGTTCGCCGCGCCGTCGGGCGTACTGATCTCAACGGTCTCATGCATCCCGGTCTCCTCTCCGGTAGACAGACGGTCGACGCTCACCCGCCCCTATTCCCCTGACACCGGCTGCCGTCACCCGTCGCGGTGATGACGCCGCGAGCATCGGTCCCGGCGGCGTACCTCCCCCTCGCCATCGGTCCGCCCAGGCCGACGGACCACCGCCCGTCGAGCGCGTGCGCACCCGCGAGTGCCGGAGTAGGCGGTTTCAGCGCCACGGCGCAGGGAAGTCGCAGACTGACGCGCGGCCCGTGCGACGTCAGGCTCCCCGTGGACCAACAGCCTCGGGCCTCGAAGTCCGCCCCCGCACGAGGAGAAGACTACCGTGACCAGCGTGCGTCTCCAGGATCTGCCGCTCGCGGACCGCCGGTGCGACCGGTATCCCGCTCTGCCCCTGCTGGTGCCTGGGGATCCCTGGTTGTACACGGTCGCCCGGCTGACTCTGGCTCCTCTCGCCCGCCTGCACGCCCGGCTGGAGGTGACGGGCCGCGACCACGTACCGGCCCGCGGCCCGGCCCTGCTCGTCGCCAACCACCCGAGCGACCTCGACCCTTTGCTGGTGGCCCTGCCGCTGGCCAGGACCCTGCACTTCCTCGCGAGCTCGGACCACTACGACATCCCGTTCGTCGGCTGGTGCATGCGCCGCCTCGCCACCGTGTCCGTCGAGCGCGGCGGCGCGATCCCCCAAGCTCTCGCGCCGGCCGTGGCTCTCCTGGGGCGTGGCGAGATCGTGGCAGTCTTCCCGGAGCCCAACGAGCGCCGGCCCGGCTCACGGTCGCCGTCTCTCGACACGCCGGGGGGGCGGCGCCTGCCGCCGCTGGGCGCGGGAGTGGCCTGGCTCGCACTCACCTGCCGCGCGCCGGTGATCCCGGTCGCCATCAGCGGCACGGACGAATTGCAGTCGGGCTCCTGGCGCCGCGAGCTCCCGGGAGGCTGGCGCGAGCGCCCATGGGCCCGGGTCCGTTACGGGCCGGCTTGCTGCCTGACCGGCGGAGACGACCGCGACCAGGAGAAGCTGGAGGTCCACCTGCGGGGTCTCCTGGCGGACCTGGCTCACCCGGACTGAGGCCCCGGCGCCGATCGAGCGACCCGTCTCGTCCGCACGGCCCTCCGGCGGATCAGGAGGCGCGACGGGAGGCGCGCCTCGAGGGTCCCTCGCGAGTCAGCGAGTCCGCCACCTCCGCCGCCTGAGACGCGCGCACGAAGATGGACAGGACGTCGCCGTCGGCGACCACCGTGTCGGGTCCTGCGTCCATGACTTGTCCGGCGCGCCGCAAGGCCACGATCGCCGTGAAAGCGGGCAGCGCGATCTCGTCCAGACGTCTCCCGATGGGCCACGCCTTCCGCTCCAGGGTGACGTCGACCAAGCGGTACCCGGCCGTCCCCTTCATCTGCGCCGAGTCCTTGCCGTCCGCTTCGCGCGCCGCAGGCCGCGGAGAACCCGTGGGCGGCGCGAGCGCGTTCGCGCGAGGCGTGAGCGCGGGCTTCCTCGGCTCACGCCCGTCGGGGGTCCGCGCCGCGTCCATCCCGGCCCGCGCCGCCTCGCTGCGGACGCGCCGCGAATAGGCGAGGAGCACCTCGCGCTGGCCCAGCCAGCCGACGACCGCGCGGCTCTCCTCGTCGACCACCGGGATCGCCGTGCGTTCGTCCTGCGCGAGCAGCACGTCGAGCGCCTCCCGGAGTGACTGATGCGGACGCAGCGTCGGCAGGTCCCTGGCGAGGTCCGCGGCGCTCGCGTCCAGCATCCCGCGGTCGAGCGCGCTCTGCACTTCGGCGATTGTCACGACTCCTCCGTACGCCTGCTTCCCGTCGACGACCGGCAGGGCGTCCGCTTGGGCGGCGTCGAGCCGCACGGCCAGCTCCGCCGCCGGGGTCTCCGGAGGCACGGCCTCCGGCACCGGACGCATGGCGTCGCCGACGCGGACGACGTCCATGAGCACCGTCGAGCCCGTCGCGGTGACGTCAATGCCGCGGCGGCGCAGTTTGAGCGTGTAGATGGTGTCGCGGCTCAGACGCCGGCTCAGGGTCGTGGAAAGCGCCACCGCGAACATCAGCGGCAGGATGATGCGGTAGTCGCCGGTGAGCTCGAACACGATGAGCACCGCGGTGATGGGCGCCCGCGCCGCGGCGGCGAACAGGGCCGCCATGCCGACGAGGCCGTAGGCGCCCGGCGCGGCCGTCAGTGCGGGAAGAGCCGTGTGCACCGCGCCGCCGAAGGCGGTCCCCAGCGCGGCCCCCATGAAGAGGGACGGCGCGAACACACCGCCGGAGCCCCCGCTGGAAAGCGTCAGGCTCGTCGCCAGGACCTTGCCGGCCAGCAGTATGAGCAGGAACCACACCACATACCGCCCGTCGATGATGCGGGAGATCACGGGGTACCCGACTCCGTACATCTGCGGGAGTGCGAGGATGATGCCCCCCAGGATCGCGCCGCCGGCCGCCGGCCGGAGCCATTCGGGGAACCGCCAGACCCTGTCGATCAGGTCCTCCAGCCCGTACAGGGCGCGGATGAACGCGACTCCCGCCACCGCCGCCACGACGCCGAGACCGGCGTAGAGGAGGTACTCCCACACGCTGACGAGCTGGAACGGCGGGAGCAGCAGGAAGGGGTGCGCGCCGAAGGCGGCGCGGCCGACGATGTCGGCCGTGACCGACGAGATCACGACGGCGGCGAAGTTCCCGGCCTGGAAGTTGACGAGGATGATCTCGAGGGCGAAGAAGACGCCGGCGAGCGGGGCGTTGAACGTCGCCGAGATGCCGCCCGCGGCTCCGCAGGCCACGAGGAGCCGCAGGCGCGAGTCGGGGATGCGCAGCCCCTGCCCCAGAGCCGAGCCGAGGGCGGAGCCGATCTGTACGATCGGCCCCTCGCGGCCGACCGATCCGCCCGAGCCGATGCAGAGGGCGGACGCGACGGACTTGACGACTGCGACGCGCGGCCTGATGTGGCCGCCCTGTTCCGCCACGGCCACCATCACCTCGGGCACGCCGTGGCCCCGCGTCTCGCGCGCGAACCGCTCGATCAGGGGGCCGAAGATGAGTGCCCCGATGGCGGGCACGAAGAGCACGTACCACACGCCGAGGCCGGGAACGTGCGGGTTCGGCACGCGGCCCAGGACCGTGTAGTCGAGGTGACCGGTGAAGAGCACAGTGAAGCCCTCGATCAGGTAGCGGAACACCACTGCCCCGGCGCCGGCGCCGGCGCCGACGATCATGGCGAGCGCCGCGAACCCCGCCGGGCTCCCGCGCAGCCAGTCGGCCCACCTGCGACCCGCCCTGCGAGGGAGAGACGCGAGGCCAAGCCACCGGACGTGCAAGGCCGGGCGGAACCTCTCTGGAACGTGAACGTGCATCCTGAGAATGGCTTACCCGCGACCAACGCCATCTGGCTCGCGCCGCACGGCACGCACCCTGAGGCGCGGTGGAGCGCCCGGCGCTCCAGGGGGCTTCAACACCGTCCTCGTTCCGCCGCCGCCGGTACGGGTAGACGCACAGGGGGAACGTGAGACCGGAGCCGAGAGAGGGTGGTCGTCATGGTGAGGCAGGTCACGCGACGGAGTCCGAGATGGAGGTCCTTGCCGGTGGCCGTCCTGGGCCTCGCACTGCTCGCCGTCGCAGCCTGCGGTGGCGGCGCCTCGTCGTCCGGCACGCCCGCGCCTGCCTCGCCCTTGCAGGGCGAGGCGGCCAGAGGAGAGATGCTGCACAGCTCGCTTGGATGCTCGGTCTGTCACTCGACGGACGGGACCGCCGGCACAGGTCCGACCTGGAAGGGGTTGTACGGCTCGACGGTGACACTGACCGACGGGCAGACGGTCACCGCCGACGAGACCTATCTGCTCAACTCGATCCAGGATCCGAACAAGCAGATCGTGGAAGGCTTCAAGCCCGACGTCATGACGAGCGTCATCAAGCCGGGGGCGGTCTCGACGCCGGACGCCCAGGCGCTGATCGCCTACATCAAGACGCTAAGGTAGCCTCCCCGCCCGCACACGACCGCCGGCCGAGGCACGGGAGGGCCGGGCCGCGCAAGCCGCCTCCCAATGACGAAGGGACCGTGTAGCTCGCGAGAGCTGCACGGTCCCTTCGGGAGACGCTACGTAGCGAGGGTGCTACGAAATGACGCGGACGTTCGTCGCCTGCGGCTTGTTGTTCTTGCCGTTGCCGACGTCAAACGATACTGCCTGGCCCTCGTCGAGGGACTTGAAGCCCTCGCTCTGGATCTCCGAGAAGTGCACGAAGAGGTCCTCGCCGTCAGCCTGCTCGATGAACCCGAAGCCTTTGCCCGCGTTGAACCACTTCACTTTGCCTGTAGCCATGTCTGATCAAATCCCTTCGCCCTTGTAGGGCAAAAAAAAGACGTGCCCACCGCTCGAAATGCGGTGTGTCACGTCGCAGTTCTGTGGGCCCACTCGACCCACTGGCGGCAGTATAGCAGGTTTCTCGTCGCTGCGCTCGGCTGGGCACTCGCTCGTGCGCACACCGGCCCCCGAGGCGTCTGCTCGTCTCGAGGGCCGGTGTGGAGATCCTGATGTCCGGAGGCCGGCGCCTGCGCGCCGCTCCGGCGGCGGGGGGTCAGCCCCGGCCGCGCCGCCCGCCGCGCCTGTCGTCGCCGCCGGCGACCGAGGCGGTGTACGGGAGCAGGGCCATCTCGCGGGCCGTCTTGATGGCCTCTGCGACCTGGCGCTGGTGACGCCGGCACGCGCCGGTCACGCGGCGGGTCTTGATCTTGCCGCGATCGCTCACGTAACGACGGAGTGTGGTCACGTCTTTGTAGTCGACCTCGTCGACCTTCTCCTTGCAGAAGGCGCAGTAGCGACGTCGCGCGGGGTCGATGGGACGACCTCTCTTGGGCGTCCGTGGCTTGGCTTTGCTCTTCGGCACTTCGTTTTCCCTTCAGAAGCCGTTCGTCTATGCCGGCATTCGCCGCCAGCGTAGCAGTCAGAGTATCAGTCTTTGGGCACTGAGTTCAGACAGTATCGCTCATGAGGGCGGGTCCTTGCCAGCCGACCCTTCGTCGCGAGCCTGCGACTTGCCGATTCGGAAGGGGCTTTCACGCGCCGCGGCGCCCCGGCGGCAGCGCGCCGCGTCCTGCGATAGGCTGGGTCTGCCTCTTCGCGTGCGAAGCGGCGCCCCGCTCAACCCCTACCGTGGAGCATCTGATGTCGCCTGCCGTGAACCGCATCGAGCACGATCTCCTCGGCGATCGTGAAGTGGCTGCCGACGCCTACTACGGCATCCACTCGCTGCGCGCCCGGGAGAACTTCCCCATCACCGGTATCGCCATCTCCACCTACCCGGCGCTGGTCAATGCCCTCGCGACCGTGAAGGCGGCGGCCGCGGCGGCGAACCGTGAGCTTGGCCTCCTGGCCGACGACAAGGCCGACGCGATCCTGAAGGCCTGCGAGGAGATCCGCGCCGGGCAGCTCCACGACCAGTTCATCTGCGACGTCATCCAGGGTGGCGCGGGCACCTCGGCCAACATGAACGCCAACGAGGTCGTCGCCAACCGCGCGCTCGAGCACCTCGGCCACGCGCGCGGAGAGTACGAGTTCCTGCATCCGATCGACGACGTCAACATGGGGCAGAGCACCAACGACGTCTACCCCACCGCGGTCAAGGTCGCCCTGCACTGGTCGGCCGACCGCCTGCTCGAGGCCATGTGCGTCCTGCGTGAGGCCTTCGAGGTCAAGGCGGAGGAGTTCATGCAAGTGATCAAGGTCGGGCGCACGCAGATGCAGGACGCCGTGCCCATGACGCTCGGGCAGGAGTTCATGGCCTACGCGGTCATGATCGGCGAGGACGAGCACCGGCTCGCCGAGGCCTGCCGCCTCATCGAAGAGGTGAACCTGGGCGGCACCGCGATCGGCACGCGTCTCAACGCTCCGCCGGCGTACTGCGAGCTGGCCTGCCGGTACCTCGGCGAGATGAGCGGCATCCCCCTGGTGATCTCGCCCAACCTCATCGAGGCCACACAGGACCCGGGGTCCTTCGTCCAGTTCTCCGGCGTGCTGAAGCGGATCGCCGTCAAGGTATCCAAGGTCTGCAACGACCTGCGCCTGCTCTCCTCGGGGCCGCGGGCGGGGCTCAACGAGATCAACCTGCCGCCTGTACAGGCCGGGTCGAGCATCATGCCCGGCAAGGTCAACCCGGTGATCCCCGAGGTCGTCAACCAGATCGCCTTCGAGGTCATCGGCAACGACGTCACAGTGAGCTTCGCCGCCGAGGCCGGTCAGCTGCAGCTCAACGCCTTCGAGCCGATCATCGCGCACTCGCTCTTTGAGAGCGTCACGCACCTCGAGATGGGGTGCCGCACGCTCGCCGAGCGCTGCGTCAGAGGAATCACCGCAAACGTGGATCACCTGCGCACACAGGTGCAGGACTCCATCGGGCTGGTCACCGCGCTCAACCCGATCATCGGGTACGCAGAGGCCACCGCCGTCGCCCAGGAGGCCGCGGCTACGGGCGGGAGCGTGCACGACATCGTCCTCTGCAGCGGGCTCCTGAGCAGGGAGCGCCTGGACGAGATCCTCAGCCCGGAGGCGCTGGCCGGCGTGCCGGCGCCGCCACGCCGGCCCGAAGACGGGTCCTGACCGGGGCTGGTCCGATCCCCCAGCCCATCCGCGTCATATTTCTCAACCGAGGGCGCCCCGAGAATCGGTTTCTCGGGCAGGCCGAGCGGCCATTCTTTAGAGAGATGGCACCGGCGGGCACGACCGTTACGCCAATGGCGGCTGCCATGCCAGGCCGGGAAGTTCGATCCACCCCGAGGTGAATCCATGAGAGTCGACCTTCGCAGGCGCATCGCTCGCGTCGCCGCGTCTTTGACGGGCCGGGCGCCCCACTCCGAGACAGGGGACCACGGCAGGGACATCTTCGAACCCATCCGTCGCGGCTACCACGCACTCGGCTTCGGCGCCGAAGCGGACGTGCTCGCGATGCTCGACCAGGACGGGCCCGAGCCCGCGTGCTGGCGGATCCACAGCCTCGACGTGCGCCGGGTGCGCTCGCGGCCGGCGCGAGAGGTCGCGGCACTGGACCTCTTCGGAGGCTTCCCCGCGCAGTTCGAGCTGATCGGCGTGCAGGTGAGGTCCTGGGGGCCGAGCGAGCGCCACGCGCGCCTGGTCGTCGGCGGCAGCTACCGTGTGCGGGCGCGCGGGACCTCGGAGTTCTACGACCTGCCCTTCAGTCATGTCTGGTCGTTCGCGAACGGCCGCGTGAAGGAAGTGCGCAACCTGATAGAGGGCTTCGAGCTCAGGCGCCTGCCGGCGGGGGTCTCCTGCGCGGCCGCGTAGGACTCACACTCGGGATTGCGGCGTCAGGATCGCGGCGATTCTCGCGTAGCGAGGTCGTCAAGCAGGCGAGCAGCCCGCTCGAAAAAGCGGCGCCCCGAGGCGAGAGGCGGCGCCCCGGCGAAGTGGGCGGCGGCCTCGGGCAACACCTCCTCGAGCACGAAGCGGGGCGAGGTCTCGCCCACGAGGCGGAGGTCCGTGCCCCCGTCGCGGCGGGCGACGAGATAAGCCCGTTCCTCGAGGCGAAGACGTATCCTGCCGTCCTCCCCGAGGCTGCGCGTGTATCGGAGGTAGAACGGGCCGTAGAACAGATCGAAGCGGCCGTGGCGCAGAGCCTTGCCGGCCGCGTCGGTCGAATCGTCGAGGATGCCCTGGCGCCAGATCCCGCGCCGACGCTCGCTCACTAGGTCCATTGCTGTCGCTTCACACCTCCCACTGACCGTCGCGCCCGAGGGACGAGACGGAAGCACCATCGAACCAAGGCGGCCGGCGGTCTGCGCGAGACCGCCGGCCGCCTGCCCGTTCTCCGCGCTTCAGCGGATCCCGGCAACGAACTGGTGCAGCGTCGCCGACGGCACCATGCCTCCGGCGACCAGCGTCACCTGGCCGCGCTGCCAGACGATGGCGTCGACCAGAGAAGTCGAGAGCTCATGCGCCTGGGCGCCGCCGACTGTGATCTTCGCCAGCAGGCCCTGCGGCAGCTTGGCCAGCTGCTGCGTGATGCCGCCGGCCGAGCCGGTCGCGCCGGTCGTTCCGGTCGCTCCGGTGGACTCGGCGAGCACCACGGAGCCGAAGCCTGTGCCGTAGTGCAGGATCGCGGTGGCTCCGCTGCCGCCTTTGCCGGGGACGACCGTCGCGCCTTCGAACGGGAGCGACGCCGGGCTCGCCGGAACGGCCAGGGTCAGGCCGTAGGACTTCGCCTTCGCCTGCGCCTCAGCCAGCGTCAGCTGAGCGTGATGAGTCCGCGTGGGAGTCGTCGTCGGCCCGCCGCTCGCGGGCGTCATTGACGGCAGCGTCTTGTGCTGCACGGTCGCGCCGGCCGGCGGCGTGAAGCTGAAGAGGCTCGCGTCGTTGGCGGCGTACGAGACGCTCGTGAAGCCCGCGGAAAGCGCCGGTGTGGTGTCGCCCTTGGCGAAGACCTGCATCTGCAGCGGCACGTAGGTGGCGCCGTCGATGGCGACGCGCACCGAGCCGAACGTCGTGGTGGTCCCGGCCGCGGGCGTGATCGTGAGCACGTAGCTCTGCCGGCCGGCCACCGTCTGGTCGCCGGTCACGGCCACGGTGCCGGTCGCCGCGAACTGCTTGAGGCCCTTGGTGATGGCGGCCAGCGGATCGACCGCGGAGGCGCTGGGCTCGGGCGACGGGGTCGCCGCGCCGACCGGAAGCGAGTACTCCACCGCCGTGCCGGTCGCGGAGCTGTAGGTCCAGACGCCGGCCTTGCCGCCCACGAGGACGAAGTCGGAGCCGGAGCCCTGGACGTCGAGGCGCACACCGCTGCCCGGCTGGACCCAGAGCCGGCCGGAGCCGCCCATGGCCAGTCCGGCCAGGCTGCTCGGGGCGGATCCCTGTCCACTGAGCAGGTTGGTCAGGTCGGACCCCGGGATGAGCCCGTTGGTCCAGGCCACGTCGCCGCTCACGGGAGTGGGCGACTTGGCCGCGGAGGCTACCTTGGCGAGCAGGGCTGCCGGGCTGATCGAGGGCAGCGTCGTGCCGCCCTGCGCCCGGCTCGCCACTACGCCGACCACGCCGGCTACGACCAGCGCGGCGACGGCGAGGGAGATGATGTATCTGCGGGACATGCGTCCTCCTTGGTCAGACCAGGATGTCTTTGCGGCGGAACACGTACCAGGCCGCGCCCATCAGAGCGACGATGTAGATCGCGAACGTGATGAGGCCGGTGGTGATGGGGTGCCAGTCGATCGGCTGGCTCAGGAGGCCCTGCCAGGCGTCGAGGTGGCTCGTGAACAGGTAGGGCTTGAGGAAGTCGAAGTAGCTGAAGGCGCCGAGGACGTTCATGACGATCACCACGACCAGCGCCGCGATGGCGGCGGTGAGGCTCGAGTTCGTGAACGTCGCGAAGAGCAGCGCCAGTGAGAGCACGCAGATCACGCCGACCAGCACGTAGAGGTAGCTCAGGAGACTGAGCCACAGGCCGGCGCCGATGCTGACCGTCTGGCCGGAGAGCAGCACCGGCGCGTGCAGGCCGAAGGCCAGCGCGCCGGCGACCAGACCGCCGGCCGCCACCAGCGCGAGACCGATGGCGACGTAGATGACCGCGACTCCCCACTTGGAGGCGAGCACGCCGCCGCGGCTGATGGAGTGCATGAGCCAGGTCTTGATCGTGCCCGTTTCGGCCTCGCCTGCCAGCTGGTAGCTGCCGATCATCGAGGCAAGCAGCGGGAGCAGGAAGGCGGAGAGCAGCGTGATGGCGGCGACGGGGATCAGGAGGCCGTTGTGCATGGCCTGGCTGATGATGCCGCCGGGGCCGTGGTCGTGCTGGTTGTTGCGGTTGAGGTACAGAGCCAGCGTCATCAGCATGGGCACGAGCAGCAGGCCCGCCCAGCCGACGTAGCTGCGCTTCTGGGCGAAGAGCTTGGTCAGTTCGCGACTCAGGAGCATCATCGGGCACCGCCTTTCGACGCGTCGACGTCCGAGCTCTGGGTGAGTCCGAGGAAGTAGTCCTCGAGTCCCTGCTCCCGGGCCGGGATGACGGCGTCGACGCCGATCTCGGCGGCCACGAGCGCCCGGACCACCTCGCGGACGGTGCCGTTGCCGGCCTGGACGATCAGGTACTCCTCGTCCGGCTCGACCTCGTTGGCGCCGAGCAGCGCCGCGACGATCGCGCGCGCCTTGTCCTGGTCGGAGGTGAGCAGCTTGACGGCCGAGTGCTCGGGGCGCAGCTCGCTCACCGGTCCCTCGACCACGACCCGGCCCTTGTTGATGATGGCGGCCCGGTTGCAGACCTGCTCGACTTCGTTCAGCAGGTGCGAGGAGAGGAAGATGGTGGTCCCGCCGGCGCCGAGGGCGCGCACCAGCTCGCGCACGTCCTTCATGCCCTGCGGGTCGAGGCCGCTCGTGGGCTCGTCGAGGATCACGAGCTCAGGTTCGTTGATGAGCGCGTTGGCGATGCCGAGGCGCTGCTTCATGCCGTGGGAGTAGTCGCCGATCTTGGAGTCGGCGCGCTCGAGCAGGCCCACGACGTCGAGGACCTCGCTGATGTGCGCCTCGTCGACCTTGCCGTTGAGGCTGCCCATGAGGCGCAGGTTCTTGCGCGCGCTCATGTTTGCGTAGAAGGCCGGCACTTCGACGAAGCCGCCGATGTGGCGCAGGGCATCCTCCTTGTCCCGAGGCACCTGGTGATCGAGCACCTCGGCGTACCCGCTCGTCGGATAGATGAGCCCGACGATCATGCGGATGGTGGTCGTCTTGCCGGCCCCGTTGGGGCCGAGGAAGCCGAAGATGTCGCCGCGGCGCACGGAGAGGCTCAGGCGGTCGACGGCGAGGGCGCCGCCGAAGCTCTTGGTGAGCTCGTGGGTGGCGAGCACCACAGGGGCCTCGTCGGCGGCGGCTGAGACTGATCGTTCGCCGCTCGGCGCGGCTGGTGTGTCCATGTAGGGTGGTCCTCCTGTCGTCTTTCTGGCTCGCGCGGCGGCATGGCACGGCGCCGCGGATGTGGTTCGCCTGTCCACCGTACCCGGGGGGGCATAAGGCCGGCGTAAAGCGGGCGGCGACACGCCGCTCACGCCGCCTTACGCCCTCCCTACACGCGAGCTGCCATAATCCGCACCAGATGCGCGTACTCATCATCGAAGACGAAGAAGCTCTCGCCGACGCCATGGCTCGCGGGCTGCGCCTGAAAGGCATGGCGGTCGACGTGGCGCTGGACGGCCCGACCGGCTACGACAAGGCCGTCCTGAACGACTACGACGTCGTCGTCCTCGACCGCAACCTCCCAGGGATGCACGGCGACGAGGTCTGCCGGCGGCTCGTCGCCTCAGGCTCGGCCGCGCGGATCCTGATGCTCACGGCCGCGCGGCGCTCACGCGACCGTGTCGCCGGGCTCGACCTCGGCGCCGACGACTACCTGGGCAAACCCTTTGACTTCGACGAGTTGGTGGCCCGCCTGCGCGCCCTGGCGCGGCGTGCGGGCCCGGCGCGCCCGCCGCTCCTGCGCCGCCACGACGTCGAGCTCGACCCGGCCACCCGCGACGTGCGCCGCAGCGGCCGCCGGCTCGAGCTCACCAACAAGGAGTTCGGCGTACTCGAGGTCCTGCTCGGCGCCGACGGCGGCGTCGTGTCCGCCGAGGAGCTGCTCGAGAAGGTGTGGGACGAGAACGCCGACCCGTTCAGCAACGTCGTGCGCGTCACCATGATGACGCTGCGGCGCAAGCTCGGTCAGCCGCAGCTCATCGAGACCATCACCGGTGCGGGATACCGGCTGTCGTGAGGAGAAGACATCGCGCCAGCCTGCGCCTGCGCCTCACGCTGTCGTACGGCGTGCTCTTCTTCGTCATCGGCTTCCTGCTCCTGGCGCTCAGCTACCTGCTGTTGCGCCAGGTGGCGATCAGCAACCCCGGCGAACTCGCCAACCACACGGCGCGCGAGCTGAACCTCAGCCAGGCCTACCTGCAGCAGCACATCACGTCGCCGACCGGAGGCCGTCAGTCCGTCGGGGTGTTCCTTCGGCAGATCCAGGACCAGACCATCTCGTCGGTGCTTCGCGCGCTCCTCGGCGTGACGTTCTGGGCGCTCGCCTTCGCTACGTTCGTCTCGGTGATCGCCGGCTGGTGGATGGCGGGGCGCATGCTGCGCCCCGTCAAGGAGATCTCCGGGGTGGCCCGGCGTCTCTCCGCCAGCACCCTGCACGAACGCATCAACCTGGACGGCCCCCACGATGAGCTCGGCCAGCTCGCCGACACGTTCGACGCCATGCTCGGCCGCCTCGAGACCGCATTCAACGCCCAGCAGGAGTTTGTCTCGAACGCCTCGCACGAGCTGCGCACGCCGCTGGCCATCATGCGCACCGAACTCGACGTCACCCTCGCGGACCCGGCGACGGACGCCGACGACCTGCGCCGCATGGCCCAGACCATCCGCGACGCCATATTGCGCAGCGAGGACGTGATCGACAGGCTCCTCGTCCTCGCCGAGAGCGAGGACCTCTCCGAGCGCGTCGCCGTGGACCTGACGGAGCTCGCGCACCGCGCCACGGACGACCACGCGCGCGAGGCGCAGGCGCGAGGCATCACCTTCGGCGTCACGGGTGCGCCGGCGGTCACGCTCGGTGACGCCGCGCTTCTGGAGCGGCTCGTGGACAACCTGGTCGACAACGCCGTGCGCTACGCCGCACCGGGCAGTGTCGTACACGTCGCGGCCGACGCCGACGCCGGCGGCCGCGTCACCCTGCAGGTGGGGAACGAGGGTGAAGTCATCGACCCGGACGAGGTGCCGCACCTCTTCGAGCGCTTCTACCGGCGCGGCACGTCGCGCAACCGGCGCACCGGCGGCTCCGGCCTCGGCCTCGCGATAGTGGCCGCCGTGGCCGACGTCCACGGCGGCAGCGTCGCGGCCACAGCTCCGCCCGCCGGCGGCCTCGTCGTGACCGTGTCCCTGCCGCCGCATCCTGCCGGGTCGCCTGCCGACGCCTCGAGCTAGCTCCCGGCGCCCCGAGCCGGCCCGCGCCGGAGCGCCCCGCCGGCCGGCCTCAGCCGCGCTCTTCGGCCGCCGCTGTCGCAGGGCCGGCTGGCCGCAGCTGCTTGAGCATCTCGAGGTAGGCGCGGTTGCCTGTCTCCCTGCGCCAGCGGCGCAGGAACACCCAGTACCAGCTGTACAGCGCCATGGTCCCGTAGCGGAACGTGGCCAGGTACTTGAGCCACTGGCGGAACGAGTAGAAGCGAGCGTAGGCGCCCCAGACCTCGGCCTGCAGCTTCTGGGGCGCCATCTTGCGCGGCCTGAACACGACGTGCTGGCCGTCGAAGAGATCCCAGTGGCGGTCGAAGATGCGGCCCTGCGCGTCCAGCTCGTCGAACAGCGGCGTGCCGGGGAGCGGCGTGAGGATGTTGAGCATGAGCGTGCTGATGTCGTGCTTGCGCGCGAACCGGGCCGTCTCTCGGATCGTGTCGGCGGTGTCGCTGTCGGCGCCCAGGACGAACATGCCGTGCGTCTTGATGCCGTAGTCGTGCAGCGTGGCGAGGGCGTGGATGATGTCGTCCACGCTCTGCGACTTGTCGAAGCCGTCGAGCGTCTCCTGGCTGACCGACTCGAGGCCGAGCGCGACCCGGTCGCAGCCGGAGTCGCGCATCAACTCGAGGAGCTCGGGGTCGTCGGTCACGTCGGTGCGCACCTGGGCCGACCACGGGATCTTGCGACCGCCCGCGATCATCATGCGCAGAAGCGTCTTGAGGCGCCGCCTGTCGGCGGCAAAGTTGTCGTCGTAGAAGAAAATCGACCTGGGCTGCTTGGCCTCGATCTCGGCCATGATGTGCTCGGGGCTGCGATAGCGGTACTTGCGCCCGAACATCGCCGTCACCGAGCAGAAGTTGCAGCCGAAGGGGCAGCCGAAGCTCGTCATGATCGGCGTGGTGCCCTTCTGCTCGGACGAGCCGGCTATGAGCGTGAGGTCGGGCACGGGCAGGGTGTCGAGGTCCTTGCATGCCTCCCGAGCCGGGTTATGGACGGCCTCTCCGGCGCGCATGAACGAGAGGCCGGCAATGCTGTCCAGCTCGCGCCGGCCCTCCAGCGACTCGATCAGCTCGAGCATCAGGGAGTCTCCGCCCTCTCCTCGCGCCACGTAGTCGGCGTGCTCAAGCGCCTCTTCCGACATGAAGGTCACGTGCGACCCGCCGACGATGACCGGCAGGCCGTGCTCGCGGACGCGCGCGGCGATCTCGTAGCCGGACGGAGCGGTCGAGGTGGTCGTCGAGACGCCCACGAGGTCCGCCGACAGCACGTCGTCCCAGTCGATGGGCGAGAACTGCGGGCAGTAGATGACCACGTCATGGCCGGCCGCCTTCAGGCCCGCGCCGATGAGCGGCAGGCCGAGGCGCGGCAGGAACGTGTACGACCACATGTGCAGGTGGGCAGGAGCGGGTTCGATCAGGCGGATCTTCATGCGAGGACGCTTTCTCGAGCGATGGCCGCAGCTCGATCGACCGCGCGGTGAGCGGCGAGTGCATGCGGCGATGACGGGGGGTGGAGCGCTGGGAACGAGGGGGCTACGCCGGTCTCCTGAGGGCGGTCTGCCGGGTAGATCCACGAGTGCGATCCGCGGGCCCGGTGTCCCCCGAAAGCGTGTAGTCACATTCAAGAGTAGAGCAAACGGCGGCAAAGGCAAGCCCCGCGCCGCCGAGCACGCCTGCGAAGCGGATGCCTCTATGACGGACGCCCACGTGACGAAGCGGAACGTAGACCTGATCCTCGCAAGGGCGGTGAGGCAGGCGACGGAGTGTCTACAACAGCCGCCGCCTCGGGGCGCCCCTCAGGGACTCAGGTCACCGGTCTCGAGGTGCTCAAGATGGGCCCGCAAGCTGTGGCTCCACTGCGCCGGCACGCTATGCAGCAGACGAGCGGTCTCGGAGTGGTGCACACTTGCTGTGAAGGGCAGCAGCGTAGCAGGCAGCAGGAGCAGGCAGGCTGTGACCAGCCAGATGCCGAGTGCGGCCAGCGCCATCCCCGCGAGCAGCCCCCCTATGCGGTTCACCCCGCCGGCGAGCGGTACGTGCCGGATCACCCGCGTCAGCAGACCCGCCGCCAGACCGACGCCGGCGGAGACGACGAGGACGATGACGAGGAAGGCCAGGATGCTTGCTTCCGTGGTGGTAAGGCTGGGCGCGACGCTGTTCAGCCAGCGTCCGGATTGGCCGTCGAGACGGAAGGCGAGCGCCAGCGCGACGACGAAGGCGGCCAGGCCGGCAAGCTCACTGATGAGACCGCGTCGCGAACCGCGCCAGGCGAGCAACACGAGCAGGCCGACCATCATCAGATCGTAGACGTGCAGTGCGGAGTCCTTTCTCCCTCGAGGCCGCAGCAGAAGACCGCGGTCCGTTCAGCCGCCGACGCGCTCCAGAAAGCGTTCACGCCGCTCCTTTGGCCAACGCGCGCAGTACGCGGGCTTCTGCTCCATGATGCGCTTCATGCAGAGACTGCAGGTAGGCGCGCAGACGGTGATGGGCTCGGCGATCTCGCCACTCGCCTTCCTGGGCCACAGCGGGTCGGCGAAGGCGACGCGCCCGAGCCCGACCAGGTCGGCGACGCCGTCGTCCAGGATCCGCCGCGCCGTCTCCGGCCGCTGGATGCGACCCGCCGCGATGACGGGCGTCGCCGGAACGGCCTCCTTGACCGCGGCGGCGAAGGGGGCCATGAACGCCTCCCGGCGGTCGTCGACCACGTACTGCGGCGGCGAGTCGTAGCACCCCACCATGACCGAGAGGTATGCCACGCCGGCGCGCTCCAGCTCCACTGCGAACGGCACGGTCTCGTCCAGCGTGACGCCGCCCTCCACACACTCGTCGGCGAGGAACCGATACCCCACCGGCAACTCGTCGCCCGCTGCGTCACGAACGGCGGCGAACGCCTCGAGGGGGAAGCGCATCCGGCCGGCGAGATCCCCGCCGTAACCGTCATCGCGCAGGTTGGTGCGCGCGGAGAGGAACTGCGTCAGCAGGTAGCCCATGCCACCGTGCAGCTCCACCGCGTCGAAGCCGGCCGCCTTCGCCCGCCTCGCCCCGGCCGCGAAGGCGGCGACGATCCCGTCGATGTCGGCCTGGTCCATGACCTTCGGCGTGAATCCCCAGGTCTCCACGGCGGAGGGAGCGACGCGGTCGTCCCGTTTCGCGTGCCGGCCGGCGTGATGGAGCTGGAGCACCGCCGCGGCGCCACGCGCCTTGATGGCCTGCGCCAGCCGCTTCAGCCCCGGGACGAAGTGGTCGTCGGAGATGAGGAGCGTGCGCGGATTGGTGAGCCCCCGCGGCTCGACGGTACAGTTCTCGACCACCACCATCCCCGCCCCCGAGCCGGCCAGCTCCGAGTAGTAGTCGAGGACGAGGTCGTCCACCTCATGATCGGGGCCCGGATACGCGAGGTACATCGGCAGGCAGACGATGCGGTTCCGAAGGTCCAGGGCGCCGAGACGGAACGGCGAGAACAGGGGGTCGCTCATGGTCGGTCCACTCCTTGCCGCGGCCGACGACGGTGGCGCCGGCCACCGGCAGTCCGCGACCGCGTAGAGGGTTCACGTGTCTCAGCGATGATGGCACCGTCGGGCGCCCGGGTACACCGGGGGAGCCCCCGGCCGGAGTGAAACGGTGCGCGGCCCGCACATGCGCCTCTCGCGGAGAGGATGAGAGCATGGCCGGCAATGTCCCTGACCACGACAAGGGCGCGCTGCCCCGCGGACGCGCCGGGGCCGTCGTGCGAAGGACCTTCGTCTCCCTCCGGAACCGCAACTTCCGCCTGTACTTCACCGGCCAGCTGGTCTCCAACACGGGCAACTGGCTGACCAGCGTCGCTCTGATCCTGCTGGTGCTCAAGATCACCGGCAGCGGGCTCGCGGTCGGTGTGCTCGCGGCTTGCCAGTTCGGCCCGATCCTTCTGCTGTCCGCGTGGGCCGGCGCCATCGCCGACAGGACCGACAAGCGGCGCATGCTGCTGCTGACCCAGAGTCTGGAGATGGCCCAGTCGGTCGGCCTGGCCGTGCTCGCGTTCCTGCCGCACCCGCCCCTCGGCGGCCTGTACGCCCTTGCCCTCGCCGGCGGGACGCTGCTCGCGTTCGACAATCCTCTGCGACGTTCGTTCGTCACCGAGATGGTGCGGGCCGAGGACATCCCCAACGCCGTCGTCATGTACAGCGCGACGGTCAACGTGGCCCGCATCTTCGGGCCGGCCCTGGCCGGCCTCCTGGTGGTGACGCTGGGGTACGGCTGGTGCTTCACCATCGACGCCACGTCGTACATCGCCGTGCTCATCTGCCTCCTGCTGATGCGGCCGGCCGAACTCCGGCGCCGGCCTCCCCGGCCGCGGACCAGGGGCGAAGTCCGCGAGGGCCTGCGCTACGTCCGGTCCATGCCCGTGCTGTGGATCAGCTTCGCCATGCTCGCCGCCATCGGGACGCTGTCGTACAACTTCAACGTCACGCTGCCGCTCTTCGTGACCGACACGCTGCACAGCACCGGCGGCGTGTTCACCCTGCTCTACTCGGTGTTCAGCGTCGGCGCGGTCGTGAGCGCCCTGATCGTCGCCCACCGGGGCATGGTCCGCCTGCGTCACGTCGTCGCCGGCGCCGCCGCCCTCGGAGTGACGATGCTCGTGCTCGCCTCGGTCCCCGGGGTCCCGGCCGCCGTCCCGGCGGTCTTCTTCATCGGGATGGCCAGCGTCCTCTACCTGACCGCGACCACGACCATCGTGCAACTTGAGGCGCGGGCCGAGATGCACGGGCGCGTGCTTGCCCTGCAGATGGTGCTCATGGCCGGCACTGCGCCGGTCGGCGGACCGCTGATGGGCTGGATCGCCGACACCTTCGGCGGAAGAGCGCCGATCGTCCTCGGCGGCATCGTCTGCCTCGCGGCCGCTGCCTTCGGCTTCATCGCGAGCCGCCGCACCGGGCGCCGAGCCGCGGCTGCGCGATAGACGCCCGGGCAGCCCGCGCCACGGCAGACTCAGGATCGCTTCTGCGCTATACTGGAGGCAACTTTGTGATCTGATTCACGGGAGCAGTTCCGGTGGAAAAGAGGCTCGGCACCATCTCCATCCTCGTGGAGCGTCAGGTCGCCCCGGTAGAGGTCATCAATGAGCTGCTGTCGCAGTTCGGAGAGGACATCGTCGGGCGGCTCGGACTCCCGTACCCCGAGCGCGGCGTGAACATCATCACGCTGATCACCGATTGCTCCGTGGAGCGCCTCTCCGCGCTCACCGGCAAGCTGGGCAAGCTCCCCGGCGTGCAGGTCAGATCGCTCATGGCCAAGCCCGCAGCCGAAGGAGCCGTGCCCGATGACCACCCTCTCCCCTAGACAGCTCAGCCCCGAACGCCTGAGCGACTTCATCCCGGCGGCGCGCATCGAAGAGCTGCTGCGCCGCGAGCCGGCGGACGCGGCCGAGGTGCACGACGTGCTCGCCGTCTCGGCCGCCAAGCAGCGCCTCTCCCTGGAGCAGATGGCGGCGCTGCTCTCCGTCACCGACCCCGAGCTGCAGGAGGAGCTGTTCGCCGCCGCCCGCACGCTCAAGCGCACCGTCTACGGCAACCGCATCGTCCTGTTCGCGCCGCTGTACATCGGCAACAAGTGCACCAACTCCTGTCTGTACTGCGGGTTCCGCGTCGAGAACCGGGAGGTCGTGCGCCGCACCCTGAGCGAGGACGAGCTGCGCGATGAGGTGCTCGCACTCGTCGGTCAGGGCCACAAGCGCCTGGTCATCGTCTACGGGGAGCACCCCGACTACAGCGCCGAGGTGATCGCTCGCGACGTCGAGCTCATCTACGACACGAAGCAAGGCCCGGGAGAGATCCGGCGCGTGAACATCAACGCCGCGCCTCTCGACGTGGACGGCTACCGGACGCTCAAGGACGTCGGTATCGGCACCTACCAGATCTTCCAGGAGACCTACCACCGGCCGACCTACGAGCGCGTGCACCCGCGCGGCCACAAGGCCGACTACCTCTGGCGCCTGTACGGCCTCGACCGCGCCATGGAGGGCGGCTGCGACGACGTCGGCCTCGGCGCCCTCTTCGGCCTCTACGACTGGCGCTTCGAGGCGCTCGGCCTGCTCGCCCACGCGATCCACCTGGAGGAGCGCTACGGCGTGGGCCCGCACACGTTCTCGTTCCCTCGCGTCAAGGACGCCAGCGAGAGCGCCGTCGACCCGCGCTACGCGACCAGCGACGCCGAGTTCAAGCGACTGATCGCCATCCTCCGTCTCGCCGTGCCCTACACCGGCATGATCCTCACGGCTCGCGAGCCGGCCGCGCTGCGGCGCGAGCTGATCGAGTTCGGCGTCTCGCAGATCGACGGCGGCACGCGCATCGACCTGGGCGGCTACAGCCAGCGCGACGGCGACCAGGAGCTCGAGCGCGAGCAGTTCCGCATCGGCGACGAGCGCTCGCTCGAGGAGATCGTCACCGAGCTCCTCGAGATGGGCGAGATCCCCTCGTGGTGCACCGCCTGCTACCGCGAGGGCCGCACGGGCGAGCACTTCATGGAGTTCGCCATCCCGGGCTTCATCAAGCGGTTCTGCACGCCAAATGCCCTGCTCACCCTGAAGGAGTACCTCATCGACTACGCCTCAGCCGAGACGAAGGCCAAGGGCACGGAGCTCATCGGACGCGAACTCGCCGCCCTCGCGCCCGGCGACAGACGAAGCCAGCTCGAGGAGCGGCTCGCCGCCATCGACGGCGGCCGGAGGGACCTGCACTTCTAGACACTTCGGCCTGCCAGATCCGGCTCGGCGCGGAGATCGCGCCGGTCGCGTGACGCCCGCCTCAGCCCTGCACGAGCCGCATGAACACGGTGGCGTCGACGTGCAGAGCGAGCTGTTGGGTGGCCGGCAAGCTCGAGCGTTCGAACCGTGGCTTGCCGGCCAGCGAGCTCATCTGCACGACGGCCTCCATGGAGCGCACTCCGTGGATGTACTCGGGCACCTGCAGAAAGGCTCGCAGCACTCCCTCGTCGATGAGGAGCCGTCGCCCGCCCGCACCGCCCGGCTGGAACATCTGAGGCGCGCGGCTCTCGATGAGCGAGCGCATCGTCAGCGCTCTCCGCAGCGGCCAGGCCACGTCCTCCGGGCTCTGCTGGTTGGGGCCCGTGACGTTGACGAAGCCGCGCAGACGGCTGACGAAGTCTGGCTTCTTGACGGCGCGCGCGGCGCCGTGGTCCCCGGCGCCGATGAACTCCTCGAAGCTGTGGGCGGTGCCGCCGGCGAAGACGAAGATGGCCGGGCCCAGCGGATGGAAGCCCGACGTGTCGCGAAAGCGGCCGTCACCCATGGGCGTGAGAAAGTGGCGCAGCCAGCCCAGCGGGAGGCCGCCCAGCGGTGAGTCGAACTCGTCCCAGAACACCAGCGCCAGCTCGCCTTGCAGGGCCACGTCGCGGATCTCGTGGAACGCCGCGTGAAGCTCGTTGTCGGACGGCACCTGCGAGAGGTCGTACTCGAGGCGCCGCATGCGCCCCGGCAGCAGGGCCGAAGCCATCTGCCGTACCGCGAAGGTCTTGCCCGCGCCCGGCGGGCCGAAGACGGCGATCGACAAGGGCGCACCGGCCGCGCCGAGCGGCGACAACTGCACGTACTCGGCGAGGATGTTGCGGATGCTGCGCAGGCTCTCGATCTCGGGCCGGTCGACCGAGGACCAGGCGCCGACGGTCTCCACGGGAACGCCATGCGGCAGGCTGCCGATGCCGTTCACCGCCACCAGGCCGGCGACCTCGGTCAGCGAGTCGCCTCCGTAGGTCTGGGAGAGGATGGAGGTGCCCGCCTGCGGGCGGTACACGACACTGGCGAACTCGTCACCGTCCCGCAGCAGGGCGGCGGCCACCTGCTGCAGCGGGAAGGGCGTGATGCTGCCGTCCGTGTCCGCCGTCACGTTGAAACCGGCGATGTGCGCGGCGCGAGCCGCGACAAGACCGCGCTTCACGGCATCCACCAGTCCCGACTCGGGGCCTTGGGTCAACTGCAGCGCCACCGCCGCATCGAGGCAGCGCCCGTAGGCCGCGCCGATGCCGGGGTGCCGCCGCGCCCAGTCGCCCTCCTGCGAATGCGGGTCGAAGACGAGCACGTTCTCGGCGCCGCGGTCGATGAGCAGCGCGCCGGAGGCGCCCATGACGATGATGACCCGGCGCGCCGCGTCCAGGCCCTGAGCGTGGACGGCCGCGAGCACCTCGTCGGTGAGACGCTCCCACGAGAGCGGATAGCCGACCTGCTCCCCGGCCTTTCGCAGTTCATCGGACGAGGTGAGGACGGTGAGGTGGTCGGAGTGGTCGCGCAGGAGCAGGTCGGCGAGCGGCGAGCCGGCGAGCGGCGCCCCGGTCTGCCAGAGGATGTGGCGAGGGCCGGCGGCGAGCAGGGCCGGCAGATCGGGGAAGCGGTGACGGTAGCCGCTAGCGTGGTCGACGATCATCACCGTGTCGACGGCCTCGGGCGGCGTCGCCCCATCATCCTCGCGAAGCGCGCGGGCGGGATCCGTGCCTTTGAACTCGGCGATCCGCCAGGCGCGATCATGAGCGGCGCCCAGCGTGCGCGGGAACGGTGCGATGTCGGCGAACGTGTGGACGTAGCCGGGATCGCGCGGCGACATCAGCGCTTCGTGGGGGACCTGGGGTCCGACGACGGCCACGTCGAGGCCGGGAGCTTCCCGCACCGTGTAGCGAAGGATGTCGGCGTGGGAGGCGGCAGCGCCGGCGCTGACCAGGGCGCGGCAGGCATAGCCGCCGCCCCACATCCAGATGAAGTCGACCGGGCCGCCGCCGCCTCTCTGCTCGGACAACAGCAGCCAGTCTATGGTCACGTCACCCGTGACGACGATGGTGCGGGCCGGGGCAGCCATGGACCAGAGCTTACCCACCTCGACCCGCCTCCGCGTCTCCATCGCCGTGGATGAGCACCAGCCACACGCCGAGCCACCGACATAAGCATACCGATGTCAGTATATGGTATAGTCGGTATATGAGGCGGCGATGGACCGCCGTACGAGAGGAGAGCACGTTATGCTTCAGACCGGACTTGAGCACATTGAGTCGGAGCAGGCCTTCAAGGACACCCTGACTGAGAACGAGAACGTCATGATCTGCTGCGGCCGCATGGGACCGATGTGCCTGCCCGTGTACGACGTCATGGAGACGCTCACGCCCGACTACCCGCACGTGGCGTTCCGGGACATGGCCTTCGACGAGCCCGTGGGGAGCCTCATCCGCAGCCTGCCGCAGACCGCCAGCTTTGCCGGCCTGCCGTTCACGGTGTACTTCAAGAACGGCGAGGTCGTCGCCGCCACGAGCAGCATCCAGAGCATGGACCAGGTCACGGCGATGCTCGACGAGCACTTCACCGCCCAAGGCTGACCGGCAGCACCGATGGGCACGGACTACGACATCGTCATCCTGGGAGCAGGGCCGGCGGGCCTGACCGCGGGGATCTACGCGGCGCGGGCCCGGCGGTCGGTGCTGATCCTCGACAACGGCACCATCGGCGGGCAGACCGTGCTCACCGACAAGGTGGCGAACTACCCGGGCGTGGCGGAGACCTCCGGCCGGGAGCTGTCGCAGACCATGGCGCAGCAAGCCCGCGCCTTCGGGTGCGAGGTCAAGGCGTTCTCGCGCATTGCGGAGGTCGACCTGACCGGCGAGGTCAAGACGGTCACGCTGAAGAACGGCGCCCGCTTCACGGCGAAGGCGGTCATCGTCGCCACCGGCGGCGTCCCGCGCAAGCTCGGTGTGGACGGTGAGGCTGGGTTCGTCGGCCGGGGCATCTCCTACTGCGCCACCTGTGACGGCGACTTCTTCACCGACTCCCCGATCGCCGTCATCGGCGGCGGCAACTCTGCGCTTGAAGAGGCAGTGTCGCTCAGCCAGTATGCTTCGCGGATCACCGTCATCCATGAGTTCGACCACTTCCAGGCCGAGCCGTGGATCGTCGCGGAGGCTCAGGCCAACGACAAGATCGGCTTCCTCATGAACCAGCGCGTGCTCGACTTCACCGGGGAGTCCGGACTGGCCTGCGTGCGCTCCGCCCACAAGGAAGACGACGCCGTCACCGAGACCCTGGTCGACGGCTGCTTCGTGTTCGTCGGGTACGTCCCCAACTCCGAGGCCTTCGCGGGCCAGGTCGACCTGACCGAGCGTGGCGAGATCGTCACCGACGCCGCGCTGAGGACCAGCCTCCCGGGGGTCTTCGCCGCCGGCGACGTGCGCGACAAGCGGGTGCGGCAGATCACCACGGCGGTGGCCGACGGCACGGTGGCGGCGCTCTCGGCCCTGGAGTACCTGAGTGAGCCGGTCCCGCTGACCGAAAAGGCCGCTTCGTGACCGACTTCGTGACCGGCGTCTGCAGAGCGCTCGCCCACCCCGCGCGGCGAGCGCTGCTGCAGGCGCTGTCGCGGGGCGAGTGCGACGTCGGCGGTCTCAGCGCCGGCTCCGGCCTGGACCAGCCCACGGCGTCGAAGCACCTCGCGGCGCTGCGGCGAGCCGGCCTGGTCCAGGTACGCGTCGACGGTCGCCGTCGCTGCTACTCGCTCAACCGCGAGGAGACCGTGAGGCCGCTCCTCGAGCTGCTCGCCGAGCTCGAGGAGCAGGAGGCCGGGGCGGGCTCCCGGATGCCGTAGAGCGGACCCTGCTCAGTCCAGCCAGGTCGTGACGGCGCCTGCGTCTGGAGCCGGGCGTGCCTCGGGCCGCTGTGCCGGCACGCCGAGGGCACAGCCGTTGAGGGCGTACTCGCCCACCGGCAGGCCGAGCAGCACGCAGAAGGCGGGGTCGTCGCCCATCGTCGTCGTGGCGGAGACCAGGTGCATGCCGAGGCCGAGCGCGGTCGCCATCAGCCACATGTTCTCAAGTGCGTGCGAGAGGGACTGCTGCTGGACGGGCATCATCGCTCCGCGTTCGGCGATGACCACGTAGTAGGGCGCCGTGCCCACACCGAGGATGCGGCCCTGCGACACCGGCTCCAGGCGGGCGCGCAACGGCGCCGGCAGGTCGCCTCCCGCGAGAGCGGCCGCCGCGTGGGCCTGGATGGCCGCTTTGGCGGTCGCCGCCGCCTCGCTCCCCCGCGGCAGCACGAAGAAGCGCCGGTCGAGCGCGCTCCCGGGCGCCATCGCCGCCGCGTAGGGCGCCTCGAGGCCGGCGGCGAGGATCTGCTCGACCGCTTCGCGCGCCGGGACCTCGTCTGCGAAGCTGCGGACAGAGCGGCGCTCGCCGATGACCTGCGCGACTGCAGCGACGACGCTCTCCGAACTGGTCCTGTCCACGACTACCTCCTCGATCGCCCGTTGCCTTCTCCGGGCTTGCCGGAGGGTCGCGCCAGTATAGCGGCACATGGGCCCTGCGACTGCGCAGCCGGCGCCGAACGGCACGCCGCCTACGATGCCGTGTCGGACTCGTCGGCGCCCTGTTCGGCTCGGCTGTCGGGCTGCGCTGCCCGCCAGACGGCTCGTGCGCTCGTGTCCCGTGCCGTGCCGGGTTTGCGCTCGTACATGAACTCGTCGGCCCGGCGCAGCAGTTCGTCCAGCGAGATCGCCTGCGGAGAGCGGGAGTAGCTCACGCCGAGCGTCAGGGCGAGGTCGAAGCCGAGGTCCGAGTCCGCCAGCAGCCTGGCGATCTGATGTTCGAGTCGCGCAGAGAGCGCGGCGACGTCGTGGTCAGCGCTTCCCAGGTCGGCGATGACGGCGAACTCGTCGCCGCCGATGCGGGCCACGATGTCAGCCTCGCGAAAGGTGGCCGTGAGCGCCTGAGCGGCCAGGATGAGGGCGCGATCGCCGGCGTCATGTCCGTAGGCATCGTTGACCGCTTTGAAGTCGTCGATATCGGCGAAGACCAGTGCCTGCGGCGCCCCTGAACGCCGACTCTCCGTGAGGCGCCGTTCGGCCAGGAGCGCGAAACCGCGCCGGTTGTAGAGCCCCGTGAGGTCGTCGCGCAGCGCGGCCGCGCGCAGTTCGCGCTCGGTCGCGCGCTGCTGGGTCACATCGCTGGCGGCGACGATGACGGACCGGAGTCCGCCCTCAGAGTCGCGCACGGCCTTCAGGGACCCGTTGGCCAGGAGGCGCTCGCCGTCGCTCTTTCGCCAGTGGTCCTCGAACGCGAACAGCGCGATGCCCACCCGCAGCCTCCGGAAGCCGTCTGCGAACGTCTCTCGCGTCTCTGGGATGGGCAGGGTGTCGAGAAAGCCCCTGCCGCGCAGGTCTCTACCGCGGTGACCTGTGGCCACTTCGAAAGCCCGGTTCACGCGCACGACGCGGCCCTGATCGTCGAGGATGACGAGGAGCTCCTCGGCAGCCTCGATCGCCGCCGCAAGGAGGTCGCGCTCTCCCTCGATCGCCTTCCTTGTCTGGGCAGGAGTTCTCACGCTCTTTCCAAGCCTCGAACGGCCGCGGCCCGTGGGTGGTGCTGCGCATTCTGCTCTGCGGTCCAAGGCGACGCGGCCACGTGCTTCTCACGATTCCCGGTCGGGCCGCATCACTGTATCGCAGCTATGGCCACACGGTGACCGGATCCCGTTCATCGGTCCACACGCGTCACCCAACCGCCGTGCGGCACTGGACGCGTCACGGCGCAATAGCCTCGCCTCCTTCTCGCTGACCTGCGTCTGCGCGAGAGCCGAGGGACGCGACGGTGCGACCACGACCGCCGCAGGCGCCCTCCTGACCGTCAGACCTGGCCTACCGGCTAACCCGAGGTCATCTGGTAGCCGACCACCTTGCCCGGCTCAAGAGTGACGATGCAGCCGCGCAGCACGCCCTCACCGTACTCGCTGCCGGGGTTGATCACCGTCGTGCGGCCGATCTTGACCAGACCGCGCGCCTCGTGGATGTGACCGGTGAGCATCAGCAGCGGCTGGTGCTCCTCGACAAGCTTGCGCGCGGCCGTGCTGCCGGCCGGCGCGAACTGAAGGACCCCGCCGGTGACGATCGGCGTCGGCGGGTCGGTGTCCCAGTCCAGCTTGGGACATTCGTCGAGCGTGCTGTTGTAGGGCGGCACGTGGATGTTGAAGATGGCGCTGGTGAAGTCCGTGATGCCCGCCACCGCCTCCTCGAGCAGACCCTCCAGCGTCACCTCGTCGGTCTCTCGGGGAGTGCGCCAGGGAGTCGGGTTACTATGGCCGCAGCTGGCCATCGGATACGTCTCGTCAAAGAGGACGATCTTGCCCTCACAGTTGATCACGTGCTCGCTCTCGACCTCCTCGAGCGTGTCGATGAGTTCTTGCGGGTCATCGTTGCCGCCGGTGACGTAGCACATGACGTCAGTGCCGGCGAGGCGCTCATCGGCCAGTGCGATCCAGCGCTCCAGCCGGGCGTGCGCCTCGCGCTTGAACGCGGCGTCGACAAGACCCTGGTCCTCCTGCATGGCGCGGATCTCATCCTCGCCCACGATCACGTAGTAGAAGCCGAGCGTCTCGATACGCTCCTTCATGCCGGCGAGCTCGTCGTCGCCGTCCAGCTTGAAGTGCTCCTCCTGGAGGGTCACCCGGTAGTGACCGCCGCCCTCGCTCACGATCGGGACCATGAACTTGCCCATGATGTCGCCGCCCATGACGAGGTGGTCGACCTTGTAGAACGCTGCGCCGTTGATGAACTTGCGGTACGTGCGCTCGGAGGCGTGCACGTCAGTCGCGTAGAAGAGGCGCACGCGCTTGGCTGCGGCGCCGTGCTTTTTCCAGAGTGCCATCGGTCGCCGTCGCTCCTCTCAGTGAAGGGCCTTGTGATGTTTCATCATCACTGCCCCAGTTCGGCTACATCCAGGAGCTGAACCGCGTCCGAATGGACCATGACTTCCTTCTATGAACGAAGAACGCTCCTGTTCGTAAGATTGCCCACCATCTAATAAACAGACCGTCTACCATCACGCTTCACCTCTCCGATGCGGGCGAAATGCGCCTCGGTGCGACCGACGCAGCGGGAGTATCGCACCACGCCCCATCGGTGTCCCGTCGCTCCGGCAAGGGTAGACAGCTACCGCCAGTCGGCGTACCCGGATGTGAGGGAGGCGCGAGGTGAAAGCGGCACGGCTACATGGGTACGGGGACGAGCGGCTGCATCTGGACGAGGTAGCCGACCCCCAGTTGGAAGGTCCTCACGACGTGATCATCCGCATCGGCGGAGCCGGCGTCTGCCGCACGGACCTGCACGTGATGGAGGGCATCTGGCGCGGCATCCAGGATCCCAGGCTGCCCTACACCCTCGGGCATGAGAACGCGGGCTGGGTCGAGGAGGTGGGCTCATCGGTCACCACGCTGAGGCCAGGCGACGCGGTCATCGTCCACCCGCTCAAGACCTGCGGCGTCTGCCCTGCCTGCCGCAAGGGCGAGGACATGCACTGCGAGCACGCGGAGTTCCCGGGCCTCAACGTCGACGGCGGCTTCGCCCAGTACCTGAAGACGGTGGAGCGCTCGACCCTCAAGCTCGAAGTGGGTCTCGCCCCCAAGGACGTCGCCGCCTATGCCGACGCCGGACTGACCGCCTACCGGGCGGTGAAGAAGGCGACACCGCTCCTGCCCCCTGGTGCCCGCTGCGCCGTCATCGGCATCGGCGGCCTCGGGCACATCGGTGTGCAGTGCCTGAGAGCCATGAGCGGCGCCGAGATCATCGCCGTCGACGTCTCCGATGAAGCCCTGCAGATGGCCGCGCGCATGGGCGCCGACCACGTCGTGAAGGCCGGTGACGACGCCGTCTTGCAGGTGCGCGAGCTCACCGGCGGCAGGGGCGTCGAGGTCGTGCTCGACTTCGTCGGCGAGCTGGGCACGACCGCGCAGGGGCCGGCGATGCTGAGCGTGGGAGGCACCTACTTCGTGGTCGGCTACGGCGGCCGCGTCGAGCTCCCCGCTATTGAGATCATCTCGCGCGAGATCAGCGTGGTCGGCAGCCTTGTGGGCAGCTTCACCGAGCTCGCGGAGCTCATGGCTTTGGCGGCGCAAGGCAGGGTCAAGCTGGAGACGCGCGAGTACGGCCTCGACGAGGTGAACGTGGCGCTCGCCGAGCTCCGTGACGGCCACCTGCACGGCCGCGGCGTGCTGGTACCGACATGAGCGCGGCGCAGCGGCGCCAGGCCGACACAGACAACGGACGGGACAAGGAGCGAACATGAGCGACCAGCGAACACCAGAAGAGGTATTCCAGCACCATGGCCAGGTCTTGGGAGCCGGCGACATCGACGGCATCGTCAGCGACTATTCGGACGACGCCATCTTCATCAGCCCGGATGGGACGCTGCGAGGCAAGGAGGGTATCCGGCAGGCGTTCGTCAAGCTCGTCGGTGATGTGCCCAACGCCCAGTGGGAGCTCAAGACCGTGTTCGCCGACGACATCCTCTTCCTCGAGTGGTCGGCGGACTCTGCCCACACGCGCGTGGAAGACGGCATCGACACGTTCGTCTTTCGCGACGGCCTGATCCGCGTGCAGACGGTGCGGTACACGCTGCAGCACAAAGACTGAGGGCAGATGTCGTCACGCCGAGATCGGCGGTGGCGCCGGGAGGCGCTGTGACGACGCCGTCATGAGGGCCGGCGTGCGCCTCGTCGAGGTCGAGTCCTTCCGCCGCGCGGACCCCGCCTTACGCTGGGCCCCGCGTGAGCAGTGTGCTCGCCGACCTGCCGCAGAGCCGTTCTTCAGTCTCCAGCGCCTCCCATGATGACGTCGATCAAGGTGCACGCCATCGCGTAGGCCGCCGAGGCGACTGCTTCACGCGCCCGCTCGGTCACCGTCTCCGCCGCGAACTCGCGGGTGTGAGGCTGGATCCCGGCAGGCGCGACGGCCATGAGCGGGTGGATGGTCGGCACGAGTTGACTCACGTTGCCCCTGTCGGTGGAACTGATCGGCTCGGGCGTCACGTCGATGCCTCCCTCCGGGACGCGCGCGACCAGGTTGCGATGGAACAGGTCGACCAGCCGGGAATCGCTGGCGACGTGGTCGTAGCGCGGCGCCTGCACGTCCGCCTCATGCCGGCTCTCGACGCGCCGGTCGGGGGCTCCAGTGGCGTCTACACGCTCTCCGTCGAGAGCGCCGAGGCGCCGGGAGCTGCCCTCCGTACGGCCACGGGCCCTGCGGTCACCGCCAGGGAGAGCACCGTCCTCGCGCTCGTGGCGGCAGGCTGGACGAACCAGGAGATCGCCTCAGAGCCCGTCGTCAGCGTGCACACCGTGAAGAAGCATGTGCAAAATCTGTTCCGCAAGTTCGGTGTCACCAACCGCACCGGTCTGGTGGCAGCTGCCGAACTCTCCTGCAGGACCCGCCACTGACGCTCCTGGTTCTCCGCCCTGGCGCGCAGAGGCAAAGGGCGCGCCGGCGCTTCGAGCGAGACTGCTGCGCACTACCCACGGCTTCGCCGATGCCGGCTGTCTCAGTGGCCCGGACGAGGCGGGGACGCAAGTCCGACGAAGATGATGATGCCATCTCCGCCCGGGTTCTGACCGATGGTGTCGATGTCGAAATCGGGCTTCCAGTTGTTGAGGGACCAGATGTTGCCGGCCTGGTCGATACCCAATGCCGTCTGACGCATCATCGGGATGAAACAGGGCGGGCCCTGTGGTCCATACAACCGCCCACCATCGTGGAGAAGCACCTCGCTGCCCGCCGACGGCACGGTATAGCCCGTCGCCGGAGATACCGGATCGCCCACGTGGTGGCCGGGAGGGGCGTTGACACCCCACAGCTTGGTGAGCCTGCCCGTGAAGTCGTTGCGGGGCCTCAGCTCGAGAGGGCCGAAATTCGCGACCCAGACGTTGTCTTCGCCATCGACCGTGGCTCCCCACGGCCCATCGATGCCGCCGCCGCTGAAGCTGCCGGCCTGCGTACCATCGGGGGCGAAGAGATAGACCCGGTCGTCGCCCTGTGACGCGACCCACGCATCTCCTTCAGAGTCCAGAGCCACGGCCTTGAGCGCCTTTCCCACGAACTGCAGGGATCGCTGCCGCAACGCGCCGTCGACGAGCCTGTATCTCGCGACACTGCTCGGGTAGGCGCCGTCGAACCCGCCACCGTTGGTGACCCAGGCTGTTCCATTCGCAGCGAGCTGGACGTCGAACGGCTGGCTTCCGGCGTATTGTGTGAAGCCCACCGACCTGTGTGGATTCCCACGCTTGAACACGTAGACGCCGTCATTGCCGTTGCTGGCGATCCAGATGTTGTCGTGCCGGTCCGACTCCATCCCCATCACTCTGACGGGTCCTCCCTGGTACGCATCGGGCGGGGACACCGGCCTGCCGCTGGGCGTGAAGCGCGAGACGCTGCCGTTCCCGCCGGGAGATGGATCGCAACTCGGGCAGTCGCCCCAGCCGAAGTTGCCGAACCACACCGAACCGCGGGGATCGATCGTGACGCCATAGCCGCCACCGAGAACGCCGCCACCCAGCAGGGGCGACAGCGGCGTTCCCTTCTTGCCGTCGGCCGGCTGGCCATTGGGTTTGAAGACCAGATTGAAGTCACCGGAGTCCGGCGTGCCCTGGAACGTGTTGTTCGTGACCCAGGCGTAGCCTCGCCTGTCGAACGCGATGTTGCCGGGCCCGCCGATCAGGCGGGCATCGCTGCCCGAATCGTTGACCTTGACCGTCACCGTCCAGGCATCGGGGACGGTGACGAGCGCCGGCGCGTACAAGTCGCTCAGCAAGGTCAATGCGTAGATCCCTTCCACGTTGCGTCCCGGATCGCGAGCGAGGTTCGCCAGCGCCGCGGCAGTGGTGCGTGGACGGCGGCCGCCCGGCGGTGTCGCCCGATGCAACAGACGAGATGTGACGCCGCGATCTCCCACGCACGCCGCCAGCGCATCGGCGAGGGACCGTGTGGAACGCAGTGAGTTCGTCTGGTCGGCGTTCGGCGAGTCGCGTAGAACCGTTGACGATCGGCCGGTCGAGGGACTGACGATGTTGTCGTTCATCCCGGCCGCGATCCGGAGGCCGAACGACTTGCCCGAGATCACGCCGGTGCTGAAGAACTGGGCCATCGAGTAGCTGGCAGCCACCGTGGTCAGCTCGTTGATGGTGACACGTCTGGGCAGGTGCGGACCGAGGATGGCAACGAACCTCACGCGCCGGCCGACATTGGCCTGGACGAAGAAGATGCTGCGCGAGGTGCCCCTCCTCTGACGCAGGCGGAAGTGACCGGCGGCGTCCGTCGTCGCGCGGACCAGCGCCCTCGGGAACCCCTTCGTCGCCTCGAACAACGTGACTTTGACGTGAGGCAGCGGCCGGCTGAAGCTCGTCCCCCCCGTTTGCACGACGCCGCTCAGCGACTTGGGATTCGCCGCCGCGACTCCGGGAGCAACCAGGACGATCGCCGCCACCGCCAGCAGTACGCGCACCGTCGTGCCCATGTGCTCCTCCCCGAGATCGCGTCTCTTGGCGAAGACTCCCCCTGTGACTCTGCCGGCAGTCTAGCGTGGACTCTGGGGGGAGAAGGGACTGCAGCCGTTTCTTGAGCATAGCCCAGCAACATGCAGCACGGCGTGGCGACGCTCTGGGACTCCGTCAGTCGCTCCGCCTCGTGGCTGCGGCTCCAAGATTCGGCAGCGGACTTGGCCTCCGACACCTGCCCGCGAGCCGAGGGACAGGCTGTGAAGGCGGGGGGGTCGCCTGCACAGAATGGCCGGCGCTCATCGGCGCAATCAGCTGGAGACTGCGCTGCCGATCGGGGTCGAGGACGAAAACAGCGACAGGCGGGTCGCTTGCGGCCGTCGCCTCATGACGCGCGCTCCTCGCGTGTGATGTGACAGTCGCTGCAGCGCTCGGTGCGAGAGACTGAAGCCGGCACAAAGGAAGGCGTCAGGCCACGATGAAACGCCCGGCCGCATCGTTTGGGTCGCTTCGACCTGACGTCGCCAGCGGCGACCGTGTGATGGACTGACACCCCTCATCGTGTCCACCCATTCACCGCCGAACAGGCGCGCCGTGCTCCCATGGCTGACGAGGCGCGGCGCTCCGGCAGCGGTGAGACGCTGTGGTGAACTTCAAGTGTTGCGCCGACCGATCAGCGGGCGGACTCCCGATGAGGCGCAGCAAGGGTTCTGGGCCCTGCACGCCGCGGTGGCCCCGGCGAAGAGGCCCTGCGCCTGCTCATGCGGCCACCGCCTGCGGTGCGTCTTCTCCGGCCCGACGGAGGGGGGAGCCCTCGCGAGGGCTCCCCCCTCTCGTCAGTCCTGTCGCTGACTTCCTCAGGCCGCCAGGCGCAACTCTGCGGTCAGCGCTCGTCGGCCGGTCCGCTGCTTGTGGTCTGTCTCAGTCAGTGAGGTCGGACCAGAGCGCCGCCTGCACGATCAGTGGCCATTCCCGCTCGGCGTCGTAGCGCGAGAACGGGTTCGTTGCGTACGCGACGTACCGGCTGCCGGCCGTCGTGTCGCCGTGGATCAGAACTGGTGCATCATTCGCTACGATGTTCCGGTTCAGCCACATGCCGGCGACGTAGCCGTTCTGCGGCCCGATGGTGGCGATGTTGCCGGGGTACTGGCCGTCGGTCACCGCTCCGGCGGGCAGCGCCGTGAAGTAGGTCGTGTTGGAAGGCAGGAACATGAAGTCAGCGCCCGGGTAGGCACCGCTGATGGGGCTGCCAACGCTGCCCGCGTTGACCCATTGCGCGATGCCGCCGTAAGCGGACTGGCTACCTTGGGTCAAGCTGCCGCTCACGAGGCCGGCGCCCGCCAGGAACGTGAAGTTGTTGTTCGAGACGTTGCCGGCGATGTAGCCGCCGCCGCGGGCGAAGAAGGCCTGCAACCGCTGCCGGGCGACGGTATTCGCCGCCGACGGCCAGCTGGCATTGATGTTGTAGATGACATCGTAGTCAGCCAACGGGTCGTCGGTCGCGTTCTGTAGGGAGCCGGCACCGGAGGTCGTGGCCACGTAGGTGGCGTTCGCGTCGCCGAAGAGCTCCTTAAGCACGCCGGCCGAGTCGGAGGCGCTTGAGTTGGCCGGGCCAGGCACGCTGCTCACCAGGATGGCGACCTTCGGAGCCTCGTCCACCTTGGTCGTCTGCGGCAAGGCCGCGGAGGCAACGCGCTGGACCGCCATGCCGGAGGCCTTGCCGGCCGCATCGAGCGCCGCGGCGGTCGCCTTGTCGGCCGGGAAGATCAGGCTGCCGGCCGGAAGCTCGCCGCCGGTGGTGCTGGCGAAGGGAGCTTCGGCCATCTCGCCCGTGATGCCGCTGCCCAGGACGGCAAGGATGGCCTGGTCCTCATGCACGCCGCGGAGGGTGACCGCGTAGTAGTCGGCGGGCGCCTTGACACCGCCGACGATGCCGCCGCTCAGGCTGCTGGGACCGCTGATGGGCTTGGTCATGGGCTTGAAGGTGGTGTCGCCGCGCGGCACCTCGACGGTGTCGGCGCCCCAGAGCAGTCCGTGGCTCCAAGCCGCGGGCGAGGCGTAGAGGATACTGATCCCGCTCTCGATGTCGGTGCCGGCAGCGAGAGCGTTCCAGGCGATGCCGCGGAGGGCCTGGCTCATCGAGACGACGTAAGAACCGGCCTCGTACATTGTGCCGTTCCAGGAGAAGGGCTTCTGGGCGCGCTCGACCTGGACACCGTTCTTGAGAAGCCAGTCAACCAGACGGTTGGCCTCGGCGTCGCTGCGCTGACCCACGCCGAACGGGATGATGTATGCCGTCGGGTACTGGATCATCCAGTTGTTGGCCGCATCGGTGAAGCCCAGGCCGGTGAGGTAGCTGCTGTCGGCGAAGGCGTTGGGATCGGTGGGCGCGTTCTCGACACCGCGCCGGAACATCGCAAGCTGGTCGCTCATCATGGCCTGCTGATGGTCCAGCCAGTAGTCGGCGGCCGAGTAGAAGTCGAGGTACTGCTCCACCTTGGCCTTGAGGCGGCCGCTGACCTGCGTGCCGGGATTGCCCTCGACCGTGCTGTTGTCACTCATCTCACAGGTCGAGCTGTCGACGCCGAGGAACTCCATGTAGGTCTGGCCGTAGAACGGTCCCCAGCCGTCCCAGGTCTGCGCGAACGACGGTCCCGCGGGGCTGACCACCGTACCACCACCGGAGGCGGGGAGGCCCGAGGCGGCCGCGGTGTAGGTGAAGCTCGTGCTCGTGGGCTTGCCGGTAACCACGAAGGTGCCGTTGTAGCCAGCCTCGGCCACGCCCGCGACGATGACGGTGTAGCCGACGCTGATCTGCCCGTTGTTGGAGGCCGTGGTGGTGATTGTCGCAGTGGTGCCCGATTCGGTGGCTCCCGTCGGAGCGGCGGCGATGGTGTACGTCGTCGGGATGTCGCCACTCGCGTTCCAGTCGAGCACCGGGCTCTGCAGGCCAAAGCCGGCGGCGGAGAAGTCGGACTTGGTCTGCGTGACCCGTTTCGTGTTCCACGTGTAGTAGTTGACGGCGTCGGTCCCGGCGTTGAGGGGCCTCGTGTCGCCGTCGACGAGCATCGGGTTCACGTAGCCGTGCAGGTGCAGGGCGCCCGTAGCCAGCCACTGCTGCTGGATTGCAGAGTCGATCTGCTCCTCGGGCTGCGACTGCACGAAGTAGTCACGGTTCGTGTCGTAGACGCCCGGCACGTTGTCGGGGCCGCCCCCGTTGCCGCGGGTGCCCATCACGCGTCCGTCGGGGTTCGACGTCGGCACGATGACTAGGATCGAGTGGTTGAGGATCTTGTCCACAGCGGCGTTGGTGCCGAGCGGCGTGATCGTCAAATCACGGATGACCTGCATCATCGCGTCGGTGCCCTCGTACTCGTTGCCGTTGATGTCAGCCTCGATGTAGATGGGCATCTTGACCTTGTCACCCCAGGCCGCGAGCAATGTCTGCGCTACGGCAGGGTTGATGAGCTCCTTGGAACGCAGGTTCTGCCAGCGTTCGAACGCGCTTCGCTGAGCACCGGTCTCCGTATCGTTAATCACCACCGCGTACATGTCGCGGCCGCCGGCCGACTTGCCCGAGACGTACCAGGTCATACGCGTCGGGATGCCCGCCGCCTTGGCCTCGGCTTGGAACTTTGCCAGCTCGGGGGCGACGTCGGCATAGGGCATGACCGCCAGGGTCGAGCTGTCGTGGGGCGGACCCTGGAGGTTGGCGACGGCTTCATCGGAGGGGACAGGAACGGGCCAGGGCTCTCCGTATGTCGGGCCGATGCCCGGCGAGATAGGTTGTCCGTTCCAGGGAGCGGCAAGAGGAGCTGCCGAGGCCGCGGCCGCCACAAGGAGTAGCAGCAGCGCCGCGATCAGCAGCGCAAGAAATAGTCTGCGCACGAGTATCTCCTTTGAGAGAGAGACTGCGGCCGCGAATGCGCTCCATGAGAGAGGCGCGGCGGTCGCACAAGAAGGATAGGAGCGGCTCACGTCGTGAATTTCCATGGCCGGCATCCTCGTCGCAGTGCGAAAACGACCGCTAGCTCATAGGCGGCTCCCCTCTTCCCCTTCCACAGGATGCCCGAGGCTTGAGGCGAATGCAGAGCGCAGCAGTGCTCTCAGCGGTGCTTCGGAGAGTGCCGCGTGTCCCAATGCCCTGCAGCCTCGTTACGCCGGACCGTCGAGGCTGCATGAAGTGTATAGACCCGATTCACAGACGGGTCAACGTTGACGCTGTCTCTCTGTTCCCGCCCTGCCGGCGCGCCCTGCCTTGGCGCTCATCGCAGCCGTAGCTGGCGGCCCGGACTCGCGAGATATGGTAGGTGACCATGACGCCCTCGCCTGCTTGTCCGCCTGTCCTGATGGACGGGCAGGGCGCCGCTCTGGTCGCGGAGCGTGAGAGCCTCGACGTCCGTGTGCGGTGCCTTCTCACGTCTGGATGACCGTCGGCATCAGTATCGGAATGGGAGGCCTCGTGGCGGCGCTTCTCGGCGTCCTCGGCGAGAAGCGACCGGCCCGTCGACCGTGCTCCACGTCGTGGCTGCGATGCTGATCTTGGCAGCGGCCGTCCCGGCCTCGATGCCGCGACCGACGCAGAGGCCGGTGGAGTCGGGTGCTGCAAGCGCCAGCCCCGCCTTCCCGGCGGCGCCCGCGCGCGAGTAGGCGTCGCTCGTGCGGCCTGAGGACGACGACCGTGCGGACATTCGGCGAAGTCAGGTCATCAACGACAAGGAAATGCAGCCACCGAGGGGCTCAGCGCACGGGGTGGGCCCTCTTGAGCGAGCTCGCTGGCTCGGGGCGGGCGCACATCTTCAGGACGTCGAGCGAATGCCCACGCCGCGCTTCTGCATGCGATCTCCGGGCGTCCTCGACCACGTGCCGATGCGATACGCCTAGCAGTTGAACGGAGTCACCCAAGGGGTGACATGAGCTCGGGCCGTCGCTGCAGGGGGGCGGCGGTACATCGCGGGGCTGGTGCTGGCGGAGGGGTAGACTGGAGCCACGCTCATGAATGCGCGTCCGCCCGCCTCCGACGCCCGGCGGACTGACCAACTGCGGAGGCGTCTGTTGCGCTGGATCAGAACATCGGTGGTCAGCGGGCTGGTCCTGCTGGCAGGCGCCCTCCTGGTCGCGTGTGGGGGCACCGCGACAACGAACCAGCAGCCGGAGACCGCTGCCACGGCCCACCTCACTGCCTACGGCCAAGGTGACGGGACCAAGTTGACGGCGATCCTCACGGGGGCAATCGGCGACTTCGGCAAGGCGGTCTTCGTCCATGCGAACGGCACCATAGATCCCGAGCACAGCGCCGACCTGCAACTGCGGCTGATGCAGGGATCCTTTCGCCTCAGCGTCGTAGGCCTGGACAAGAAGCTCGTCAGCGCGTTCGGCCGCGTCCAGTTCAACGCGAAGACGCGTTCCGGGCACGTTTCGGTCACGGGAGCAGCGCCCATCGTCAGCGGTTCCGGCAGCGGCTCGTACAAGGGCATCGGGGGCAGTTTCACGTTGACCATCACGATCGACGAGATCGTGCAGAAGCCGGCGACGACACCCTCGGGCACCATCTTGGCCCAGATCGACGTCATCACAGGATCGGGCGGAGTGTCGCTTCCCTAGGCTGCGCGCCACGCAGACCGGCCTCCGCTCTCGCACCTCATCCCGGCGCTGCAGGAGGAGGCAGCGGCCCGCAGAGGGACAGCCCCGGACGACCCTGCGCAGGAAGTCAGGCGGCGGACCCACTCAGTCAAGCAACCTTCCTGTGATCTTCTTTCTGCTGCTCCGCGAGGCGAGTAGCCTCGGCTCCGGCCCCTCGGCCGCAGCCATATACGACGCCCGGCGCGCGCTGGCCGGTAGGCCATGTAGAGCGCGCGGAGGCCGAGGAAGACGGCTTGCTCGAGGGTCTCGTCACCGGCCGGCGCTCAGCCGCCGTGAGTCGCAGGCAGGGGAGGCGGCCCGAGGACCTCGAGCCCGTTGCCTCGAGCGGCTGCCATCAGCTTCTTCATGCCGTCCCCCGATGGCGGCGCCGTCGGCTGCGGCACGTCCGACGGGCGCGCGGGGCGCGAGAGCGCGCGGACGAAGCCCTCGAAGTCGCGGCCATGCGTGATCGACAGCCACCGGGCTCCCTGGGGGCCGGTGACGCGGTAGCCGTGGGGGACGTCCTTGGGGGCAAGCAGCGTCTCCTCCGGGCGGCAGACGATGTCGTCGCCCCCGACTCGCCAGGTCACCTCGCCCTCAAGGACGTGGAAGACCTCGTCGTGAGTGTGGTGCACGTGGAGCGGCGTCGCTGCCCCGGGGGGAGCCCTGAACTCCATCAAGCAGATGCCGTCGTTCCCATCGCTCGCGGACACCTTGACATCGACAAGCACGCCCTGCATCCACAGGTTGTTGGTTTGTTGCCCAACGCTCGGCATTTCGGCGTCTGTGGCATTTGAAGCCATGTCATCGCCTCCTGACGTCTCCGGCGCTCGATCAGCAAGGTCGAGCGCCCGCTCGGAATCTCCGTCTTGATGACGCCTGCATACCTGCTGCCTTCCCGCCTCCCGGGCTTGATAACTCCTTCCGGCAGCACGTTTCAGGACGCGGTAATGGGACGGTCTCCACCTTGGCGCTTGTGCCGCGCTTCGTCGACGCCGTGCGCCCGACACCGGTCGTCGTCGCGGGCGGGATCGCCGACGGCCGTGGCATCGCAGCGGTCATCGTGCTCGGAGCCGCCGGCGCCTGCCTCGGCACCAGATTTCTGGCCACGGACGAAGCGCCGGCCCACGCCATCTACAAGCAGGCCCTCATCGATGCCAGGGAGAGCGACACGGAGTACTCGCAGGTCTTCGACGTCGGCTGGCCGGACGCGCCGGTCAGGACGCTGCGGAACTCTACCGTCGAGGCTTGGAAAGAGGCCGGGCGGCCGGCGCCGGGCGGCCGGCCCGGCGAGGGCGAGATGGTCGCCCGGTGGGGGGAGCGTGAGTACGTGCGCTACGGATTGAGCTACCCCTTTCGAGGGAGCCGAGGGAGACCTCGAGGCCATGGCCATCTACTCGGGGCAAGGAGTGGGCCTCATCGATGACATCGTGCCCGCCGCATCGCTGGTGAAGAGACTGGTCCGCGAGGCCGAGGCGGCGCTCGAGGAGACCCGCCGCTCGACCCACGCAGCTCACGGCTGACGAGTCAGGCAGGCAGAAACGCCTTCCTTTCCCGCCGTCTCCGGCAGCTTCCGCGAGTGTGTGGCTGGGACCAGCCCCGTCCGGCTTGTCGACGGAAAGGAGAACGGCCGCCCACTTGTGCGCCGGCGGCCGTTCAAGTGTCTTGATGGGTCGTGTGCGCGGGCTGCTAGGCGGCGGCTCGCAGGCCGAGGTCGGCGATCAGAGTGGAGTCGAGGACCTCGACGACGCCCTCGACGGGCCGAGTGAAGTCGACCGAGTCGATGAAGATGCCATGCAGCTGGTCCTTGAACCAGAGGTCGAACGGGTCCGTAGACTCGGCGAATCGCCGGTTCGCTTCACCGGGGTCCTTCGCCTCCACGTAGACGGCGACCACTTCGCCCTCAGGCGTGAAGTTGATGGTCGCGACCTCTACGCTGCCGCCGAACTTCCGCCGGGAGTCGGTGAACTCGGGGCGCGAGTAGGCGTCGCTCACGAACTCCCTGCCCTTGTCGGCGGCTCCGGGGCGGAGCGGGGCGCAGAAGGCAAGTCCGCGGCGCCTCTCGTGGACGCCAGGATCCGTCCAGGAGGCAGCGGTCTCGGGAGGCGAACCCTCCGCCGGCTGCCTCAGATCTACCCCATGCACATCCTTCACGGCGGAGATGAACCAGCGATCTATCTCGAGGTCAGAGGCTACGACCTTGGCGAAGCTGTCGGTGATGTCTCCCCGGGTCTCGAAATACACGACCGTGTAGTCGCCCATCGGCGTATGTTGCAGAAAGACGCGCTCGAGCGTGACCCCGAGGCGGCGCCGTGACTCCTCGTACTCGCGTGGACGGGAGCGCATCTCATCGGCGATCTCCCGTGGGTGTCTCCCCGGAAGGGTTGGGAATACCAGGACAGAGCGCTGCATCGCGCGTACCTCCTTCAGGAGCGAGGCCGGCAGACCTGAGGCATGCTGTGCCCACCGACCGTTGGGTTCTCACCCAACCCTGTTTCCCATAAGGCGGTCACAAGATGCCCGTGTTGTCGTGATGCCGTGCACAGTGGATTCTCGTCGGCAGAATGTCGGCAGTTCTGCCGCTTTGGAAGTCAAGTGCGCGGGCACGAACGACCGGCAATCGCCAGATGCAGGGATGCTGCTGGAAACGGCGACCAGAGTCGAACCGATGATGGAGGTGCTGCCGTCGTCGGCCGCCGATCACGCAGAGGCCCGCTGGTCTCCCAGACCTCGTCTATCACGGCCCGCTCACGAACCGACAGGCCCAGGAGAGGACCGGTCCTCAGGTCCGACGTGTCGATGCCGGAATCGCCGTAGCCCCTGGAGCGCCGATGGAGGCTCCACACGGCCGGCCCGTTGAGTGCGGGATCGCACCCGGCAGCTCACTCACTTCGCCCGAATGTGCTGGCTCGCCTACCCGATGACCGCCGCCATGATGGCCTTCTGCGCGTGCAGCCGGTTCTCGGCCTGGTCGAAGACCACGGAGTGCGGCGAGTACAGCACCTCTTCGGTGATCTCCTCGCCCCAGTGCGCCGGCAGGCAGTGCATGACCTTGACCTGCGGGCCGGCCCGCTCGATCAGCGCCCTGTTGACCTGGTAGTCGCGCATGGCGGCCAGGCGGACGTCGTGCTCCGCCTCCTGGCCCATGCTGGTGAAGGTGTCGGTGTAGATGACGTCGGCGCCCTCCACGGCGGCGACCTCGCTGGTCAGCTCGATGGACGCGCCGGTCTCCTTCGCGTCTTCCCGCGCCCGGGCGATGATCGCGGCGTCGGGCTGGTAGTCCTCGGGCGTGCAGATGACGACCTGCATGCCGGTCTTGGCGCCCACCTCGGCGAGCGAGTGGGCGACGTTGTTGCCGTCGCCGATGTACACCAGCCTGGCGCCCTGCAGGTGGCCGACGTGCTCGCGGATGGTCATCGCGTCGGCCATGCCCTGGCAGGGGTGGTGCGCGTCGGTGAGCCCGTTGATGATCGGGATCTGCCCGTGGAGGGCGAGGTCCTCGACGTCCTGCTGGGCGAAGGTGCGGATCATGATGCCGTCGACGTAGCGGCTCATCACGCCCGCGGTGTCCCTGATGGTCTCGCCGACGCGGAGCTGGATGTCGCCCGCGTTGAGGAAGATGGGCTGCGCGCCCAGCTGCTCGATGCCCACCTCGAAGCTCATGCGCGTGCGCGTGCTGGTCTTCATGAAGATCATCGCCACGGCGCGGCCCACCAGCGGCTCGTAGCGGTCCCGGTTCTTCTGTTTCGCCTTCAAATCATCGGCGAGGTCCAGCAGGCCGAGCACCTCCGTCGGCGTGAAGTCGTGGACTGTCAGGAAGCTGCGCCCGGTGAGACCCAGATCACTCACCTTGTTCTCCGTGCGGTTCGGGTGATGGGGTTATCGTTGGGGGCGGCTCGTCCGCGGACAAGCCGCCCCCCGCTATCAGATGAACTTGTGCTCGCGCAGGACGTCCTCGAGCGTCGGGCTGCCGATCTCCTGGAGGTCGTAGCCGACCTGCACGGCCGGCAGCTTGACGTCGATGATGCGGCGCAGGTCCATCGGCGTGCCGATGACGACGACGTCGGCGCCGGAGGCGTTGATGGTCGTCTCGAGGTCTTTCAGCTGCTGCTCCGAGTAGCCCATGGCGGGCAGCAGCACGCCGACGTTCGGGTACTTGTCGAAGGTCGCCTTGATCTCGCCGACGGCGAAGGGGCGCGGGTCGATGAACTCGGCGGCGCCGTACTGCCGGGCGGCCACGGTGCCGGCGCCGTACTTCATCTCGCCGTGCGTGAGCGTGGGGCCGTCCTCGACCACGAGCACGCGCTTGCCGCGGATCAGCTCGGGCTTGTCGACGGTGACCGGGCTGGCGCCCATGATGATCTGCGCCCTCGGGTTCACCGAGCGTACCGCCTCGAGCTCGGCCTCGATGCCGGCGCGGTCGGCCGAGTCGATCTTGTTGAGCACGACGGCGTCGGCCAGCCGCAGGTTGACCTCACCCGGGTAGTACACGAGGCCGTCGCCGGGACGGTGCGGGTCGGCGACGGTGATGTACAGGTCGGCGGCGTAGAAGGAAAAGTCGTTGTTGCCGCCGTCCCAGAGGATGACGTCGGCCTCCTGCTCGGCCTCGCGCACGATGGCCTCGTAGTCGACGCCGGCGTAGATCACGTTGCCGGCCTTGACGTGCGGCTCGTACTCCTCCATCTCCTCGATGGTGCACTCGTAGCGGGCGAGGTCCTCGACCGTCGCGTAGCGCTGCACGCGCTGGGCGACGAGGTCGCCGTAGGGCATGGGGTGGCGGATGGAGACGACCTTCTTGCCGGCCGCGCGCAGCATGGTCTGGATCTTGCGCGTGGTCTGGCTCTTGCCGGCGCCGGTGCGCACGGCGCAGACGGCGATCACCGGCTTGGTGGACTTGACCATGACCTTGTCCGGGCCCATGAGCATGAAGTCGGCGCCCAGGGAGTTGACCAGGGCCGAGCGGTGCATGACGTACTCGTAGGGCACGTCGGAGTAGGCGAACACGACCAGCTCGACGCCGTGCTCCCTGACCAGCTCGGGCATCTGCGACTCGTCGTGGATGGGGATGCCGTGCGGGTAGTAGCGGCCGGCGAGCTCGGCCGGGTACTTGCGGTCGTTGATGTAGGGGATCTGCGTGGCGGTGAAGGCCACGACCTCGTACTCCTGCCGCTCGCGGAAGTAGGTGTTGAAGTTGTGGAAGTCGCGGCCCGCGGCTCCCATGATGAGGACTTTGGTTCTCTCGGCCATGCTCACTCCTGTGGTTGGAAGGTCCCTCCGCGCCACGATCCTTGTGTCAGGCCGGCGGAGTGAACAGTGTCTGAAGTCTGAATTGTCGCGTCGTGTCCCGCGTCCTACGCGAGGACCTTGGACAGGAAGAGCTTGGTGCGCTCCTCCTTCGGGTTGACGAGCACCTCCTTGGGTGGCCCGCACTCCACAACGACGCCGCCGTCGAGCAGTGCGACGCCGTCGGCGACCTCCTTGGCGAAGCCGATCTCATGCGTGACCACGACCATGGTCATGCCCTCCTTGGCGAGGTCCTTCATGACGTCGAGGACCTCGCCCACCAGCTCGGGGTCGAGCGCCGAGGTGGGTTCGTCAAAAAGCATCAGCTTGGGCTTCATCGCCAGCGCGCGGGCGATGGCCACGCGCTGCTGCTGGCCGCCCGAGAGCTGGCCGGGGTAGTAGTCGAGCTTCTCACCGAGGCCGACCAGCCGCAGCTGGCGCTCGGCCTCCCTTTCGGCCGCTTCCTTATCTTGGTGCTTCACCTTCCGCGGGGCCGCCATCACGTTCTCGATGGCGGTCATGTGAGGGAACAGGTTGAAGCGCTGGAACACCATGCCTATCTGGGCACGCTGCTGGGCGACATCCTTCAGCTTCATCTCATGGAGCTTGTCGCCCTTCTCCCGGTACCCCATGAGGTCGCCGTCGACGTAGAGGCGTCCGGCGTCGATCTTCTCGAGGTGGTTGATGCAGCGCAGAAGCGTCGACTTGCCGCCGCCGCTCGGGCCGAGCAGCACGTAGGTCTGCTGTGGGTAGACGGTGAGGTCCACGCCCTTGAGCACGTCGAGCTTGCCAAAGGACTTCCAGACGTTGTCGGCGTGGACCATCGGGCGGCGACTTTCGGTGCCCGCGGCTGTCGGCTGGCCGGCGAGATCAGCCATCGCGGCCACCCCCCTCCAGCTGTCTCTCCACCCGCTTCAACGTCTTGCGCTGAGCACGCTCCCCTTCGGCGGCGCCGAAGCCGCGACCGTAATAGCCCTCCAGGTAGTGCTGGCCGACGCTCATGATCGAGGTCAGGAACAGGTACCAGATGCTGGCCACGAGCAGCAGCGGGATGGTCTTGAAGTTCTGCGCGTAGGCCTGCTCGACCACAGTCATCAGGTCGGTGCCGGAGATGATCGACACGAGCGCGGTGGTCTTGAGCATGGAGATAGTCTCGTTACCCAGCGGTGGGATGATGACCCGCATCGCCTGCGGCAGCACGACCATGCGCATCGTGAGCCCCCCCGACATGCCCAGGGAGTAGGCCGCCTCATTCTGGCCCTTGTCCACCGAGATGATGCCGGCGCGCACCAGCTCGGCGGCGTAGGCCGCCTCATTCAGACCCAGGGCCAGGATGGCTGCGACGAACGCGCCGATGAGCCTGCTGGTGTCGGCTGAGGCGAACACGACGTTGACGAACGGCAACCCGATGAAGAGCTTGGGATACAGCGACCCGAGGAAGCCCCAGAAGATGATCTGCACCAGGATCGGCGTGCCACGGAAGAACCAGATATAGCCCCAGGACACCGCCGAAAGGACCGGGTTTGCGGAGAGCCGCATGACTGCCAGCGCCACCCCGCCCACGAGACCGATGATCATGGCGATGATCGTCAGCTCGATCGTGACGACCACGCCCCTCAGGACGAAGGGAGCAAACAGGGTCTGGCCGATGTAGCCGACGTCTACATGCGGGTTGTGCCAGAGCGACCAGAGCAACGCGAACAGGAAGAAGATGATGACCGCCGCGCTGATCCAGCGGCCCCAGTGGCGTATCGGGATCGCCTGGATGGCCTCGGGACGCTGTCTGGTCAAGGGGACCTGGCCTCCGGTCACAGTAGCCATGTGTCCCCCTTTCCGTCAGCGTGAGATGTCGCACACACGAGGCGCCTACTTGCCCTGGTTGAGCTGAGCAGACTGCACGGCCAGGCCGGCCTCGCCGTACTTGTCGAGCACTTTGGCGTAGGTGCCGTCGTCGATCAGGGACTGCAGCGCCTTCTGGACGGCGTCACGCAGTTGCACGTCGTCCTTGGGAACGCCGGCGCCAATGATCGCGCTCTCGAACGAGGACGCTACGGACGGATCATCGACCAGCATGAACGCGCTCCCGTTGTCGAAGGTCTTCACCGTGTAGGCGGCCACGGACTGGTCGTCCATCTGCGCCACGGCCTTGCCGCTGGTCACTGCCAGCAGCGCGTCGCTGTCCTGCGGGAACTGGAGGATGGTGAGGGCCGGCTTGCCCTCGGACGCGAACTTCGTCTGAAGCTTCTTGAGCTCACCCACCTGGGAGGTGCCGCTCTGCACCGCGATCGTTTTGCCCGCGAGGTCGTCAACCGTGTGGATGTTGCCGGGGTTGGCCTTGGGCACGAGGATTCCGTAACCATCGGTCGCGTAGTCGACGAAGTCGAGCTGCGCCTGGCGCTCCTTGTTGTCGAACATGGACGCCATGACCATGTCTTCCTTGCCCGCCAGCAACGCCGGGATGATGCTGTCGAACGGGGTCTGGTCGAAGCTCGCCTTCACGCCGAGCTTGGCGGCGAGCGCTTGGGAGAGGTCGTAGTCGATGCCGGTGGCCTGCTTGCTGCCGACCTCGGTGTACATCTCCCACGGCGGATACGGGATGTTGGTGGCCACGCGGATAGTGCCGACTGACTTGATGGCATCGGGAAGCATGGCGTTGAGCGCCGCATCGGCCTTCACCTGACTGACATCGAATCCGCCGGCGGACGCGCTCGCGGCCGGCGAGTTGCCGTCTGAGCTCGAACCGCACGCCGCCATCGTGATCGCCAGCACGGCGAAGGCGACCAAGGCTACCACCACCTGAAGCAGGTTCCTTCGGTTGCTCATGACTCTGACTCCCCCTTCTGCATCCATCCATTGCAAGAGTCCCGGGTGTGAGCGCCGGGGTTCCCCGCTGGACGTTCCGCCGTCACACTGCGAAAGGGAGAACACCCAACATAGGGAGCAAGTAGGATTGTAGAGCAAGTCTACAATTCGTCAATACTCCAATGAGACACTTGTGACCGAAGAAGGGCGTGGTCAAGCGAAGATTGGCGCACGGGTAGTGCAGGATCGCCGGGAGGGCGAAGCCCTATCGTGCGGGTGCTACGTCAGCGACAGTCGCTGTTAGGAGCGTCTCAGTCTCATCGAGATGATCGGCGAGCAGTCTGACCGCAGCCTTGCGGTCATCCTTGGCCAGCAGTCGGCAGATCTCGACGTGCAGCGGGACCCAGACGGGAGCGTCGCCACTCTCCAGAAGGCAGAGAACGATGCGCAGTTCGGCAAGCGTGTTGGCGAAGAACGCTGAGACACGCGTATTGCCCAGGGAGTCCACAAGGACTTGATGGAAGTGCATGTCGGCCTCGATCAGGCGAGCAGCATCGCCCGCCGGGAAGAGAGCTACCATGTCGGCTGCCACGGCACTGAGTTCGCGGATGCTCTCTTGGGAGCAGCGCTCGAGCGCGGAGAACTCGACGGAGCGCCGAATCTCGAAGATCTCGCGAATATCCTGCAAATCGAGCGTGGCGACGACAGCTCCTTTGTGGATACGGTGATCGACCAAGCCTTCGGCCTCGAGCCGGCGGATGCCCTCGCGCACCGTATTGCGGGCCACGCCCATGGACTCCGCCAGCCCGATCTCCCGCAGTGGGGTTCCGGGCGGGAGTTCGCCCCGCAGGATGCGACCGCGCAACTGGTCGGCTACCTGGTCGACGGTGCTCGTGCGCTGAATCTTGAAGCCATCTATCGGACCACCGCCTGGCACCGCATCCACCCCCCTCCCGGATCCCGCTCCAGCGACTTCATGCTCATGATGCATCGTCAGCGTGAGTCATCTCGCTCGCGCGAGACTCGCCAGAGTCTACATCACCCGACAGCGTCATCCGCATAGCGAGATTCTTGAATTGGCTTTGACTTATTGTAGAAATGTTGTACAAAGAACGCAAGGACCCAGCCACTTCCGATAGGACGAGCCCGTGAACAGCCTGCGCCACGAACCGGACAGACGCGAGTCCACGGTTGCAGCCATGGTCGAGCGGGCTCACGTCGCTTCCTTCACCTGATCCCTCTCCCCGAACGTGAGGCCGGTCCGCCTTGGCGAAGGCGCCAAGGGCCGGCTCGGCGCTCGTGCAAGCGACCGGCTGGTCGCTTTTCCCACGAGCTCCGTCCCCAACCGTCTTCGTGGAGCGCACATGGCCGTGACCTTGACCCTTGACGTAGCTGCCGTTCGCCACAACGTTCTGACCCTGCGAAACTGGCTGGCGTCCCAGCATATCGATGTCCTCGGCGTCACCAAGGCCGTCGACAGCGAACCCGACGTAGGCAGGGCGATGCTCGCCGGTGGCGCAGTCGCCCTGGCAGACTCCCGCCTCTCCGGCATCGAGCTCCTGGCGAGACACGGGCTCGGGCCGCGCGTGCTCATCAGGCCGCCGCAGATGGACGAACTGGGTCGAGCGGCCCGTAGCTGCGATTGGGTCTTCATCTCCGACATGGAGAGCGCCGCCGCATTGTCAATGAGGACCCTCGAACGGCCCTTGGGTGTGTTCCTCGTCGTCGACCTGGGCGATCGGCGCGACGGGGTGCTACCCGAAGATGCGGCCGGCACGGCACGTTCGCTGGCCTCGATGCACGGCCTCACGCTCGGCGGCATCGCGGTGAACTTCGCCTGTCTTTCAGGACTACAGCCAGAGCTGAGTCTGTTTGAAGAAGCCGAGTCAGTGCTGGATGAAGTCGCACCGTGGTGCGACGCCGAGCCGTCGCTGACACTGGGAGGCACGTACTGCCTGCCACACCTCCTCGGTGCCTTCACGCCGCGGCACCGCTGCTCCATCAGACTCGGTGCCGGCCTCTACTTCGGCCACTACACGCTGCCGGCCGTCTCGCCGCCGCCCGGCCTGATGCGCGCGGACCCCGTGCTCACAGCAAGCGTCATCGAATGCCGGCGGAAACCCGCACCCCCAGCCGGCACCCTCGGTGTCGACTCTTTCGGCTTGGCCCCGGAGACGCGCTTTCCAAAGGAGAGCACCTATCACGTTCTTCTGGCGCTTGGTCGTCGCGAGAGCGAGCCGCGCTGCCTGCACCCCTTCCTGCGTGGCAGCTACGTAGCGGGCATGTCGAGCGACCACACGCTGCTCATCAGCGACACTCCGCTTCACGCTGGGAGCACAGTCGACTTCGCGCTCGACTACGAAGGGCTGGTGCGAGCACATACCTCGCCTTTCGTCCACAAGGTCTACGTCGAGCGGGACCACTCGTTGTTGCAGTCGGATGCAGACCCGCACTCGTCATGCCGATTCGAGGGTATCGCCAAGTCATCATCCGCTCGTGCAGGCGCGGGTCGCCCTGCAGAGCTGGCGAGGGCGGCAACCGGGTACCGACGGTGAATCGGAGTCGGATCGCCGACACGCCCACTGCCAAGTGGGCCGTCTCTTGGGTGGTGTAGCGGGGTGAACTGGCTGCGAACACTGCTGCAGAAGTCACCGCTGAGCCCGTCGAGGTTCAAGACCTCACCGTGCTCCGAGTGCAACGGCACCGGATTCGAGTTGCTTGACGGTCGGCCTCGGCTGGGTCGCCGCGGACCGGTGCACTGTCGTGCGTGTCATGGCCGCGGTCGGCTGTTCATGCGGCGAGCCCACAAGGACGCTGAGGACGCAGCGAAGGGTCGCGAGTCCTCCTAGTTTCACCCAGATGGCTGAAGACTCGATTGCCCGTCGCGCGAGGCTCCCTGCACTGGAGGCTGGTGCTCGTGTCCAGATCCTGGTGGCGCTTCATTCGCCAGAACGCCGAGGGGCAAGTGGGCGTGATCATGTCTCGCGACGCCGCTCTTCCCTGATGGATTCACTTTGGCGCCCGGCACGATGACGGCGAGACAGTCGATGACGATCGTCTCGATGGTAGCCCGGGGGAGCCGTAGGTAGGCCCGCCGGGTCCACCTCCAGCACTTCGCCCGAGACAGCCGGCTCCCGGCCGACACCCCGACAAGCCGCGCCTGAACGTCGTGTGGCCAAGCTGCACGAGAAGGCCCTCTCCGCCTTCTCGCGTGGCACTTGATGCAGCCGATGACCGAGCGCACGGGCTCATTCGCACAGAGCCGCTCGACCCTCTGTCTCGCGAGTTCCAGTTCCCGCCTGGTCGCCTCGCCCACCTTGGTGACGACAAGTTCGTCCACGCCATCCACCGACCCCACGGCGACCTCGGAGACCTCACGCCGCACGAGATCCTGAAAGGGAGGATGGCATCATAGGAGCCGGGTCAAGCGCGGTCGGGAGGGTCACAACCTTGACGCACCGACCCTACAGATTCAGACCCCCCGATTGCTGCTCCTGTTCTGCCACACGTTTCCGGTCTGCGAGGTGTTGGACAGTCGACGCACGGCGCGTCGCCGGTCGCGTGGAAGTCACTCCTCCGGCGCGTAACTGACGCTGACCACGGGTCCCTGTTTGACGAGAAGTTTGCGCAGGCGCCCGCCCAAGAAGGCGGCGTCGAGATCACGTAACGCTCGCCGCGCCGTCGCCGTCTGCAAAGCGCGGCGCAGGACCTTGCGCAGCTCGGCGGCTTGGGGGTCGTCATCGAGCACCGGCAGCATGAGGTTCTCCTCGAGGAGGATGAGCTCGAAACGGTGTCCCGTGGCCGCCTTGCCGACCGCCTTGGCGGGCGGCAACGGGGGGAAGGGTCCGGTCTTCACCCCCATGAGCGTGAGGCTTGTCATCGTGCGCAGGCATTTGCTGCAGCGCCCGCAGTTGACGTTCATGTCCTCGAAGCAGACACGCAGGTTGGCGAGCGCGGCCTCGGAGGCGGCGATGCGGGCGATCTTCTCGGTGCGCTTCGCCTCGCAGCCGTCGTGGACCACCTCCACCGCCTCGTTCGACCACAGGGGGTCGGTGAGCGGATGCGAGCCGACGGGGACGAGCTCGTCGTAGGAGAGCGAGGACGGCACGTAGGCGGTGGGAAACCCGAGCAGCAGCGCGACCGAGCCGAGGGCCGCCCCCTGGGAGAGGTTCCGGCTCATCGCGTAGCGGTAGCCGAAGGGGAAGAAGTTGGTCTCCACCGGGATCAGTGTCACGCCGTAGCCGGCGACGAAGCGCGCGTTGCGCTCCACGGCGACGCGGTAGCTCTCCTCCTCGTCGTAGAAGTCGAAGCCATGGATGAAGACCACGTGGCTGAGTTCGTCCGCGTGCTTGAGGAAGGTGTAGGTGCTGTCCACGCCGCCGGAGAAGAAGCTGAGCGCGCCCCCCGAGAGCTGCTCGGCGGGGGCCGACGTCTCGGCCGTGATGCGCACCGTGCGCAGGGCGGGGTTCCAGGAGTGAAAGATCTCCTGCAGGCGGGCACAGTTCGCGAGCAGCCGGGGAGAGACGGTGAGCGGCGCTTCGACCTCGAGGTCCTCGCCGCGCACCATCGCCGGCAGCAGCGCCGCCGCCAGGAAGGGGTCAGCCGAGCGGCTGAACGGGTAGATGGCCGGCAGCCGGTACCAGAGGCGATAGCCGTCGACCTCGGCGGCGACCTCGCGGGTGTCGTCATGGGTTGAGGTCTCCCACTTGCGGATGCGCATCGGTCTCCCTCCAACTTCACAGTAGCGGCTTCACGTGCATTGGCTCGGCTCACAGGCCATCCTGCACCCCTACTCTACTCGGTACTGGTCAAGTGCGGGCGTCCCGCCGGGTTACAACAGGCCGACACCCTGTTCGTCGACCCAGTTCGTCGACCCACTTCAGATTGCCGGGGTGCCTCCAGTCGGCTCTCGCGCTACCACCTCTCGGGCAGCACCCCGATACCCGGTCCGACCCTGTCGTAGCCCAGCAGTCTCCGGACGGCCCCGCCCAGCAGCGCCTGGTCGAGGTCGGCGACGGCCCTTCTCACCTCGGCCCTCCTGACCCGTACTCTCAACGCATCGCGCAGCTCGCGGTGCTCGGCGCCGCCGACCTCGAGGGCGAGTGCGTAGTTCTCTCTGAAGAAGGGTACCTCCTGGCCTTCCGCGCCGGCACTGAGCTTGCGGATCGCGCTCGCGGGAGGCAGAGCCGGGAACGGTCGGTGCTCGGCTCCGAGCAGGGTGAGGGGGATCATGGTGCGCAGGCACTTGTCACAGCGTCCGCAGTTCTCGTTCGGGTCGTCGGCGCAGACGAGCAGGTTGGCCAGCGCGGCGTCGCAGCGGACGATCCGCTTGAGCTTGTCGACCCTGGTCGCCTCGGCCCCGTCGTGTATCACCTCCATGCCCTCGTTGGAGAAGAGCGGGTCGGTGAGCGGATGTCCGCCGAGGGGGATGAGGTTGTTGTAAGTGAGCGTGGCGGCCACGTACGTGCGCCGGAACCCGAGGAGCAGGGCGATGGCACCGAGCTCGCTGCACTCGGTCAGGAACCTGCTGAGGCCGTAGCGATGGCCGAAGGACCTGGAGTCGGTCTCGATCGGGATGAACGTCTTGCCGAAGCTCTCGACGAAGCGCCTGTTCCGCTCCGTCGCCACGGCGTCGCTCCGGCCGGCATCCGGGAAGTTGAAGTCGCGGATGTAGACCACGTGGTCGATCTCGTCCTGATGCTTCAGGAACGTGAAGGTGCTGTCGACGCCTCCTGAGAAGAAGCACATGGTGCCCTCGTCGAGCGGCGGCGCAGGTGCGGCGCTGGCGCGCACCGAGATCCGCTTCAACACCGGGTTCCACGTGTGGAAGATCTCCTGCAGCACCTCGCAGTTGGCGAGGAACTTCGGGGAGACCGGCAGCTCCGGGTCGACCTCGATCGTCTCGCCACGGGCCATGGCCGGGAAGAGCGCGTGCGCCACGAAGGCATCGCCCAGCCTGGAGACACGGCTGGACCTGGGGAGGCGGTACGAGAGACGAAGGCCGTCGACCTCTGCCGACACATCGATCGTGTCGTCCTGCTCCTTGAGCTGCCAGTCCTGGATGAGCATGTCTCCCTCCTTTGCCGCCGACCGGGCCGAGCGTCGTCCACGAGTTCGGAGTCCCAGTATCCGTCCTCCCGTCCCGGCTTGCCCAGAGATCGCTCTGGTTCTATCGCGTTCACGGCATCTTTGTGTACGAGATTCGTTAGAAGTTCCCGACGCGCCGCGTCGCGCGGGCACACCGGCTGCATGAAGTAGAGGAAGGTCGCGACCGCGACGCCCGTCTCACGCACGGCGCTGAAGAAGAGCAGCAGCGTGGCCGCATCGAAGGCGCCCATGAGGAGCAGTCGCCGGCGCAAGTCCGAGGTGAGCAGGCCAGCAAGTCCCCCGGGGCGCAGGAACACGGCGCCGAGCACTGCGAACGCCACCGCGAAGCGCAGCACCAGCATCACGCTCGGCGGCGCCCCGGTCAGCGCGACCAGCGTGCCGGAACGTCCGACGAGGAGGTACGCGACGACGACCATCACATACCCGGGCCCGGCGGCGGCGCGCACATCGAAGTATGTCGGTTCTGGGATGGCCACGCCAGCTCTCTCTCCGGTGTGAACACGAGGGCCGAACGCAAGATCGATGCTGACGAGCGAGCGGGGTGGCCGGAAGGGCCACCCCGCCCCATAGCGGACGTGGCGCGGACGCGGACAAGCCCCGTGCGCCGCGCGGACCCTTACTTCACTCTGACGACGACCCTCGCCGTGGAGCCGAGCGTCGAGTCATCGCCGTCCCAAACCGCGGTGAACCGGGTGGACGTCTTGAGATTGTTACGCACGTAGGAGAACGTTCCCACGCCTTGCGCGCTCCTTCGGACGGGGACGGTGGCGATCAGTCGCCGCTTGCTGGTCCCCACGCGGCTCGCGTAGAGGGAGACCTTGGTGGCGGTGGCCGTGCCCATGATGGTCCCTATGAAGCGCACCTTCGCGTGTCGTTTCACCACCCTGGGTAGGGCCCGCAGCAGCATGTGGGAGGCGTTCAAGGAGATGTCGCCGTTGACGAACGAGGTGGTGGCGCCGATCCCCTCGAGCGGCGAGGCCGAGGACGGGCCGTCGCCTCCGTAGGCGACGACGATGTCGTTGTTGGTGAGAGCCTGCTCGAGCTGCGCGACCAGGTCGGCCACGCTCTGGCGATCGTCGGCCGCTGCCCGGGGCGCCCCGAAGACGTCGTTGACGAAGTCGCCGCCGTAGGAGCCGGGGCCGTAGACCTCGATCCCGCCGCCGAGCGACGTGCCGGCGGGCAGTGTGAGGGTGACATGGGCGGTCTGCAGGTCCTTCACGCCATACTGAGCCAACGTGACGATCACATCGTTGGCGCCGATCTTGAGGCCGCCCGGTACCTGTGCCCCGACGATGCGCGCCTCGTTGCGCTGGGCCGAGAGGTCGGTCGAGAAGTCCACGGACTTGATCGTGGCCGGTGCGATGCCGTCGGCGTTCTGCGTGAGCGTGTACAGCATGTTGTCAATGTCGTTCGTCGTCTCCGGGGTGACGTCGTAGGGATCGTCCCAAACGTTGTCGATCGTCACGGTGTAGTCGCTTGTGCCGTCGCTCACGACCACCGTGGAGGTGGTGGTGGCGCTGCCACCGAGCTGGCCTGCGTCGATCGCCTCGTAGATCGGCACCTGCGCCGCGTAGTCGGGCAGGTCGTAGAACAGCGCGGGGTTGACCACTGCCTGAGGCACCCGTGAGGCGCTCTGCACGGTCTTGCCACCGAAGGTGGCCGAGGCCGTCACGGTCGTTTCCGCGGGCAGCGTGCCGACGACGCCCTCGACGCCGGAGCCACGGTCCTGGGTGATCATGCCCCGGGTGGCGGCCACCGCCATCAGCTTGTACGGCTCCATGGTGGTGTGCCAGATCCCCGAGACCCACGCGTTGGTGAGGTAGGCCGTGGACGAACCCAGCCAGTCCAAGGGGTGGCCATAGGCCAGCACCGTGCTGCCGTCCAGATAAGTCACGGTCCCGGCTGCGCCGATCCATAGGTCACCGACGGAGTAGACCGTGCCGATCGAGCCGCCCGGAACCAGCGGCGCGCTCCACGCGGGGTCGTAGGCGCCGGCGGCGCTGGCGGCGGGAGCCGCCACGACCTGGTAGCCGGCGGCTTCGAGCTTGGACGCCGTCTGCTTGAACAGCCGGGATCGCGCGCTGAGGCCACCGATCTCGATCACGTCGAGTGGGGCGAAGACCGCAGTACCGGACGTCGCCTGGATGCCCTCTGCCTTGGCGGCGCTGGCGGCAACGACGACGCGCCTGACCGGCGTGGAGGAGGTCTTCACGGGCTGGGCCAGCTGCACAGACCCGGTGCGGGCCGCCGGCGTTGCCGAAGTCCCAGCCGCTGCGTGGCTGGTCTGGATGGCGATCATGTAGTCGATCGGCGTCGCCAGGCCGAGCCCGCCGGTGGTGAAGACGTCGCCGTAGGACACGGCGCCGACCAGCGGGTCGGTCGCCGGCTGCGGATCTGCGGGGTCGCCGGCGTAGAGCGGGCTGCCACTCATTCCGGAGGCGATGCCGCCGATGTCGGTGATCGTCGTACCGGTCGCCGCGAACAGGATGAGCGCGCCGTCCTGCGTCGCAGCCGGGACTATGCTCTCGATCGTAGCGGGGATGGCGACGGGCGTCTGATCGGCCTCGGTGGCGCCGCCGAGGACGGTGAGGAAGTAGCCCTGCACCGGGCCACTCTCCAGATGCGACTGGAGCGTGGTCAAGCCCCAGGTGTTGCTCGGGGGAGCAGCCGTCGCGGCGGGCGGCGCGGTCGCGGCCCAGAGCGCGGCAGCCGCGAGCAAGGCGACGGTCAGCGACACCAGCTCCCATCGAGGCCTGCGTACGACAGCGTGCATCTCCGTCTCCTCCCAATCATCCCAGCGCCGAGGCGCCTCTGTTGCAAGCACAGTACACCGCCGAGCTCCGCAGTGGAGCACGCGACGTGCGAGTCTGGTCCGGCATGCGCCACGTAGTGCAGCGCGAGGATCGCGCCTGCAGGGGTGCCGCGGGTCATCGCCCAGCCGGCAGGCCCCATCCTTGGCCCTGCTGCCCCGGGCTGGACAGGTCACAGGTCTGGAAGACGTGCGCGGGAAGCGCTTTCACGCATCGTACAGGCAGTTCCCCGAGACTGCCGGCGGCGGGCCGACGCGGCACGGGACTCCGAGTGACATGGCGGCGGCGACACAGACAGCTCGCGATGGGCGAACGGTCGCCAGTCCGCGACGCGAACGCCCTGGACGGGGGCTCATATCATCCAAGGCGCCGTGATGACGGCCTTGCCGCCTCCCCCGTAGCCGAGCTGCCTTGGGGTTCGAGAGCATTGACATCGGCCCTCATGGTCGCCCCCCGCAGGCGGCGCCTGCGATCGAGTCGTAACGGACCACGGCGCCGCTGTGTGGGGCGTCGATCATGTTGCCCGCGCCGGTGTAGATGCCCACATGGTAGTAGTCAGCGGGCCCGCCGAAGAAGACGAGGTCGCCCGGCTGCAGGGCATCCAAGGTCACCGGCGCGCTCAGTTGCTGCTGCGCGGTCGCGGAGTGCGGCAGGCTGATGCCCATCTGCGCGTAGCAGAACATCGTGAGGCCGCTGCAGTCGAAGCCGCTCGGCCCAGCGCCGGCCCAGACGTAGGGCGCGCCGAGACAGCCCTGCGCGACCGCGACCACGTCGGAAGCGCCGGCGTCCGTGACGGTGAGCGTCCGCAGCGCGCTCACGGCGGCGAGGTTGGCGGCGCTCGCCGGCATGCGTGCCCGGAACTGCCAGACGCGGTCCGCGCTCGTCATCGGCACGGCGACGGCGTAGCTGCCGTCGAGGCTCAGGGTCGCGCGGCGCCAGGCGCGCCAGCTGCCACCGCTCACGGGACGCTTCTGCACGGTGACCTTCCCCGTGGCAGGAGCGCCGGCGGCGGTCTGCACGCTGCCCGAGTAGGTGACCGTGGTCCCGGCAGCGACCTGCGCCGCCGAGAGATCCAGGGTGACGGCGTAGCGGGCGGGCGGAGCCATCACGGTGAGCGTCCGCAGCGCGCTCACGGCGGCGAGGTTGGCGGCGCTCGCCGGCATGCGTGCCCGGAACTGCCAGACGCGGTCCGCGCTCGTCATCGGCACGGCGACGGCGTAGCTGCCGTCGAGGCTCAGGGTCGCGCGGCGCCAGGCGCGCCAGCTGCCACCGCTCACGGGACGCTTCTGCACGGTGACCTTCCCCGTGGCAGGAGCGCCGGCGGCGGTCTGCACGCTGCCCGAGTAGGTGACCGTGGTCCCGGCAGCGACCTGCGCCGCCGAAAGATCCAGGGTGACGGCGTAGCGGGCGGGGCTGCCGGTCGCGGCCCGGGCAGGTGCGGCCAACGCGCACGTCACGGTCGCCGCCAGCAGGCACGCAGCGACCAGCACGCTGAGAGGTCTTGACGCCATACACTCCTTCCCTGGGGTGGGATTCCTCTCCGACGCCGGCCGGACCGGGGACCAGCCCCTCTGGCCGACCGCACTATGTGCTATCGGTCGCGCTCCCTGGCTCTTGAGCGTCTGCTGCTCCGTCGGCTTCCGAGGGGAGCTGCCCCCGTAACGCCTGTACGAAGGGCGTCTCACGCGCGTTCGACCGCGAGCGCTGCGTCGTAGTGGTCGACGTACAGGGCGATGTCGCCTCTGGGCTCGGTCAGCCAGACGGCGATCCCGGCACCGATCGCAGCCCCGGCGAGCGCGACCACGGCGACGTCATCGTCGGCACGGCCGGAACGCCGCGCAATGATCGCGACGACCTGCTCGATGGCCGCCGCGGAGCGGCGGAGCGGAACGCAGGGCTGCTACTGGCGGGAGGGAGAGTTGCGAGGGGACGCGACTCCCAGCACGGCTAGGAGAGGTGCCTGAGACGCGGCCAGATCACGGTCCACGGCAGGCGGAGGCCGCTGCAGACCGAGATGGTCTGTCCCTGCTCCTGGTTGTCGATCCCCAGCCCGTTGTCGATGCGAGCGACGGTGCGGCACTCCGTGAAGTACGGGCTCCAGTCGGCCGCCGTCCAATCACCCACGTGCACCACTACGGTGCGGTCGGCAGGCGGAGGTCCCCAGTACCAGAACCCGTTGTGGCCGGAGTAGATCGGGGGCAGTCCCTTGCCGAGCAGCTCGAGCGCACCCGCCTCGCCATAGTTGCCCGTCAGGATGATCGCGTGAGCGCGCTCCTCGGCGGGCAGGGTCGCGACCACCTGCTGTACCGTCGCGACGAGCTGCGGCCAGCCGATCTGCTCGGCCGAGGTCGGTATCTGTTCCGGCAGCGATGTGCTCGCAAACGTGGCGACGGGCAGGACCGGCAAAGTCAGGTATGCAACGAGCGCCCCCGAGAGCGCCGCAGCAGCGATGAACTCCGCGGTGCGCAAGTGCCGGCGTCCGCGGGTCAGCCAGCGGTCGAGAAGGATCGCTCCCGCCGCCATGAAGACGGGCAGGATACCGACTGCGTAGTAGGCCTTGCCGCCACTCGCCGCCACGAGGACGAGCATGGCTATGGCAGTGACGGCGATGGCGCGCCATGGTGCAGCAGCCTTTGCGAGCAGCAACCAGAGAAAGCCGGCGACGGCCACCGGAAAGAGGATCGGCCCGGCGAGGAGCCAGAGCACAGGCACGATCCCGCTCCGGTTTGCAGCCGCGCTCCCGGCGATCACATGAGCCATGGTGAGCTGCGGGAAGTCGTGCATCGCCTGCCAGGCGAGGTTGGGCGCCCAGATGAGAAGCGCGATCCCGGCCGCCGCCCAGACCCACGGCGAGCGCACAATGTCCCAGCGTCGCGCGAGGACGACTCCGGCAAGAAGCCCGACGCAGAGAAGCAGCAGCGTGTCCTTGTTCTCAAGGCCGACCCCGATGATGACGCCCTCCGCCAGCCAGAGGCGACGGTCGCCGCCCGCAAGGAGCTTCACGAGGAGCCACAGGATGAGCGCCCAGAAGAGCAGGTCGAAGGTGGCTGTGCTGTCGAGGTGGCCGGCGCTGAGATAGCCCGACAGGGCGACGGTGATGGCGGCGAGCAGCTGCGCCCGGCGCGTCCCGCCGAGATCGCGTGCGATGAGCGCGGTGAGGATCACGGTGATCCCCATGGCGAGAGCGGGCAGCACGCGGACCGCCGTCGGCGAGAGGCCGAGCACGGCCACTGACGCGGCCGACAGCAGCGGCGTGAGCGGCGGCTGGTCGGGATAGCCGAAGGCCGGGTGGCGCCCCGCGACGATGAAGTACAGCTCGTCGCGATGGAAGCCGTACGCGCCGGACACCGCCAGCAAAGCCGCGACCATGAGGCCCGCGACCAGCAGCACCGGCCCAGGGACGCCCTTCGCGGAGCAACGCGGGCTCGAGTCGACGGCTGCGACGGTCGTTGTGTTCGTGCTCATCGCACTCCCGGGCTCCAAGCCCGGCAAGTCGGCTCTGCAGTCTGCTGCGGGTGGTCCAGCGTCATCGGGTCACCGACGCATCGAGTGGCGCCGAAGTGCGGGGGCACGGGAAGAAGCGCCACCAACTGCGTCACTTCGCACCGGCCGTAACGCTGCCACCGCCTGTCGCTCCCCATGCTCGCCGACTTGTCCATCCGCTCCAGCACCGTCCTTGAGCTATTAATCTGATATCAGTTTATTGCGCCCGGGCCGTGCAGGCAAACGAGGTCGGGTGCCGACTTCACCGAGTCGACAACGCCACCGCCCCGATCACGCTCGACGTCAACTCGCACGCGATCGAGCAGGCGCTGTTGCATCTGCTCGCCCGCCTCGGAGTGCTCGCGCAGGGCGAGGCGATTCTCCTGGGCGAAGCGGATCCGGTCGCTCAGGGGGGCCCGCGGGCGGCGCGCCTCCACGAACGGGCGGCGCGGGTCGCTCTCGAGCTGTTCACCGCCCAGGGCTTCGAGCAGACCTCACTGCGCGAGATCCGAGAGCGCCTCGGCACCACCAAGGCGGCGGTCTCCTACCGCTGCCGCTCCAGGGAGCAGCTGACTGCGGCGGTCATCGAGAGCACGCTGATGCAGGTCGATGCCATCGTCGCCTGAAGCAGGGAGCAGCCGGCCAGCGTCGAGACACGCCGGGAGTCGCAGACCACGCATCGGCCCGACCGCCCGGCGCTGCCGGTCGCAGGGGCGGTCGCCGAGATCGAGTCCCGGCTCGGAGAAGGTTACGACCGCGAGGCCGGGCTCGCCTGCCACTTGCGCTCGGACCAAGCCGTGGTCACATCGAGACGATGTTGACGATGTTGCCCTCGGTGTCCTTGAACCACGCCGCCTTGGTGCCCTCGAACTCCGCGATACCGTTTACCGTCTTGAGGCCGATCTCGGGCACATCGTACTCCTCGAAGGCCACGCCCTTGGCGCGCAGGTCGGCGGCGACCGCGTCGAACTCGTCGGGTGGCAGGTTGAAGCCCAGGGTCGTGTTCTGTGGTGCGGGCATGCCGGGACGCTCATAGATAAGGACCATGGAGCCGTCGCCGGCTGCGAACATGCCCTCGCCCCCGGGACCTTCGTCGCCCGCCTTGAGCCCCAGCACGTCGGCGTAGAACTTCTTCGCACGACCAAGGTCCTCGGCGCGCAGCACCGCCGCGGCCGGGTAGTCGCCGAGACTGGCCATCACGCACTTCCTCTCATCGTTTTGCAGATCACTCCGGGCCTTCCCCGCTGCCACGGGCGATAACTCGCGCAGCGTTGGGCAGCCAGGGGACTCGAGGCCGGCTCGCTACGCACGATGATGAGTTGGCCATCAAGGCCGACGTAGGGACGTCTTCGAGCGCCTCGGCCCTGCCACCGTCTCGATCACGCTCGACACCTTACTCGCACGCCATCCCGGCGCCGCGGGAGGAGGGGGAGCGGATCGCGGGACTGGCGCCGGCGAAGGTTGAGACGTCGTCAGGGCGGCAAGACGTGGAACAGACGACGCCTGCTGGCGCGATCCCGCCAAGCGGGAGCAGGCTGCCACGAGGATCGCGGGGCCGGTGTTCATCGCGTCGCGCGCCTCGCATTTCCAAGAGCTGCCGGCGCCAGAAGGAGTGACGCCACGTGATCAGTCCATTCTGACGAGATGGTAGATACGTCGCGGACTTCCCGCCCCGCCCAACACCCCGGCTATGGCGAGACCCGTGCGATCGGCAATGTGACGAGCAAACGCTTCCGCGCTCATGTTCGCGTAGACCCCGGCCATCTGTGGCTCGCCGTTCGCATGCGGCTCGAAGAACATCTCGTCACAGTGGAGCTCGTCCAGAAGCCGCTCGAGCAGCATGTACTCTCGCCGCGTCTTCAGGAAGTGGTGGAAGATGCTCAGAGCAAGCACCACGTCGAACCGGCGCCCCCGTACACACCCCAGTCCGGGAATGCTATCCGCAACGACCTCGAACGTATGCCCGTTGGCATCTCTGATGCCCTTCATGAAGTGCGCAACCGTCGCGTCGCTCTCCAAGGCGATGCAGTGGTACCCGAGGTCCTCCAGCCTATTGTCGAAATAGCCGAGGTTGGCGCCGATATCCAGAACGCTGCCGCCGCTTCGTCGCAGGTTCGACGAGATCAGCCTCCATCGATCTTCGCAGCCATGAGTACTCGGGATGCCGGCGAGATCAAAATGGAGCGCCGGCTGATACAGAGTTCCGCCTCGGTGGTCAGCGTACGCGAACAACTCCTCGCGAAATGCGGCCCAGCTGGGATGGCGTGCACGCACTTGAACGGCAAGCCTCGGAAGCCCGAGGAGTAGGGCAATACCCAAGAGATGCGCGCCATGGCACAAAAGCACCTCTCCGCCTCGGCCGACAGCGACTCCCACCTCCCCACGGTCCAGGCCCGGTTCAGCGTCGGCCGGCCCGGCCTGCGATCCGCGAACCGCATCGAGGCTGTTCGAGTACAGTCGCTCCACCTCGGACAGCCTTCTCTGCAGGTCTGCCTCACTGCGGCACTCCCAGACGGTCTGGCCGGCCACTATGAGCGCGAGCGTCTCTGCATACCAGGGTGTGTCCTCCCAGAGGCAGGACTGGTCCTTCAGAACGCCCTTCATGGCGCTGAAGATGCCTGAGTCAACGAATGCCCTGGGTGACAGGTCGCAATCTCCGGGGACGAGTCGGCCGCTCGCGCCTTGCGGCCCGAACTCGAGGAGCGAACAACGCGCAATTGACGTCGGAGGCAAGACGAGGGTGCCGCACCCCACGATCGCGGGGCATTGCGCCCTCCACTCGCCGCCAGCCTTGAGCGAGCGTCGCTCGCGCTGCGACTGCAAGTAGCGAACGGCGCGCAAGACGCGAACCCCCGCCAACGGCTCAAGCTCCAAGGCCGCGCGCAGCGCAATCTCGGCGCGCCTGGACAGCGACAAGCCCACACTCGTCCCGTCACTCGGTCCCACCCGAACACCTCCTGCCAACGGCGGGCTGCTTCGGTCTGCGAAACGCACGGGGGCCAAGCGAGTGTGTCACGTGGTGTCTGAAAGCGACCTGAACACGATCACGCTCGTTCGCGAGCGTGATTGTTTGGCCGCCGAGGACCATCAAGGTTGGTCCTGCTACGGTCGCGGTCGAGCGCGCTCCGTCTGGAGGCGGTCAAACAACGCGGCGGCGGACCGCTTCAGCCTGTCTCGTTGACGGGGACGGATTCCGGGCTCGGCAGCCCAGTCACTCAACCCCCGGAAGACGAACAACGAAATGGCCGCCGACGCCGTTGGCCGGCGCCACGACATCGCCGGAGGCGGCGCGCGCCAGGCGGCGCGAGAGCGCGAGGCCCAGGCCGGCTCCGGGGAAGGCACGTCCGCTGTCCCCGAGGCTGCCACGTGCGCCCGGTTCGAAGATGAGCTCGCGCTCGCTCGAGAGGACGCCCGGCCCATCATCGTCGACGGTGAAGACGACCTCGCTCCCTTGTCGTTCCACGCTCAACTCCACACGCGCCACTGCGTACTGGCAGGCGTTCTCCACGAGGGGTTGCAGGATGCGAAGTGCCACGTCGCCCTCGACACCGATGCTCACGGCGGACTGAGGCGCCGTCGCAGCAAGTTCGAGACGACGGTCAACAGCGAGCCAGGAGCAGGTGGCGGCTGCCTTGTCGAGCACCGTCCGTGCGTCGGCGCACCCCCGTGCGAGCCCGGTCTGATGGCGCTGCGCGCTCACGAGCGTGTCGATGGTGCTGGTCATCGTGTGCGCGTTCGTGAGCACGGAAGACAGCACATCCTTGTACTCACGCGGCTGCCGCTCGTGCCGCAACGCCAGCTCGCTTGCGGTGCAGATCTTGGCGAGGGGCGTGCGCAACTCGTGTGAGAGCTCGGCTGAGAAACGCTGCTCACGCCGCAGGCTGGCGGCCAGGCGGTCCAGGAGGCCGTTCAGAGTCGTGGCCAGCTCCCCGAGTTCGTCATGTGGCTCGCCCACCTCGAAGCGACGATCGGCGTCCCGCATGCTCCAGGCGTCGGCGTCGGCGGTCATCTGCGCAACAGGCCGGAGAGCGGCGGCGAGAACCCAACGGCTCGCCAGAGCGACCACCACGAGCAGGAAGCCGGCAAGAACGAGTGATGCAATCAAGGCGATCTTCCTCGTGGTCCGATACGCCTTCATGGACACTCCGACGACCACCACCGCCATTTGCCTCCCGCCGGCGACTGCTGGAAGCGCGAACAAGCGCGCACTCTCGTTCGGCACTTCGATGATGGTCTTCGGCGTCGCGACCGCCCGCCGAGCCGCCTCGTCCAGAGCGGGGCTCACCGTCGGCCCATCGAGTTCACGACCCCCGACGAACAGCCACTCCTCGCTGTCCAGGCCCCCGAGATCTGATACAAGATCCGGCACCACATGACCGTCGGCGACGTCGAGCAGGCCGACCTCGACGGCCGCGCGAGACCTGGCCAACGCATCGGCATTCGAGGAGAGTTGCCTCCAGAGCACGAGGTTGAAGCCAAGCATCATCACCGCCAGGGCCGCGGCCACCACAGCGATCACGGCGAGAAGCAGGCGCAGCCGCAGGGAATGGCTGCGAAGCCAGATCACGGCGCCACCGAATACCCGACGCCATGAACGGTCACGATTCTCGGGGCGTCAGGCAAACGGGCGAGTTTGCGACGAAGGCGCGCGATGTAGGCATCAATGGTATTCGCCTGGACAAACGCTCCATGGGGCCACGCGGCTTCGACAAGGGCACGGCGGCGGATGACCTCTCCGGTCGCTGAGACCAGACGGGCAAGCAAGCGATACTCGGTGGGCGTGAGTCTCTCCGATGCCCCGCCGCAGACCACGGCGTACGATCTGGGATCGAGTCTCAGCCGACCGACCTGGACCGCGGGGGCACTCGCGGTGCGCCGAAGTAGCGCCTCAAGACGCGCCACGAGCTCCGAGAAGGCGAACGGCTTGGTCAGGTAGTCGTCGCCACCAGCACCGAACCCCGACAGACGGTCGGGAAGCGCGTCGCGGGCAGTGAGGAACAAGACCGGGACGGCCACGCCCTGGGCGCGCAGTGCCCGACAGACGTCCCGCCCGTCGGCGTCCGGGAGTCCGATGTCGATGACAAAGAGATCCGGGATGCTCCCCGACGCGCGCTCCAGAAGGTCCGCGCCCGTTCCCACGCCTACTACCTGGAAGCCTTCCTCGCGCAGCCCGCTAACGAGCAATTCGCGCATGCCGAGGTCGTCTTCGACGATGAGGATCGTTGCTGTGCTCACATCGCTAGCAGTATCGCAGTTCTCCACGAAAGCACCAGTGGATGGCCCAGGACCACATCTGAACCGCGCCGGCGGCATCTCCCGATGTGGTCGCCGCTGACCTTGCTCCACCTGGGCTGGTGCATTCAGGGCGCGCCGCTGTCGTTGAGCGCCGCCAGGTCTCGTCGGCAGAACGTCGGCAGTGTCGCCGATTCGAAAGAGGATCGGCGCGCGGCGCACGACCGGAAATCACCATGTGCAGGGAGTGGCAATGAGCGCAACGGGATCGATGCTCTCCACGCCCAGAGCCTCTGCAAAGCGCGCTGTCAACTGCTGCACTGCGTCGGGCGCTAGATAGGCAGGAACGGGTTTGAAGCGCGCATGCGAGGTGCCGTCGGCCAGGAACTCGACGATGTCGCTGTCGGTCGACTTCCAGTGACCACCTGAGCAGAACTCCTCTGAGGCGTCGCAGTGCTGCCGGAAGGTCCAGCCGCTCGTGTGTGGAACTCGACCCGGCGCCACAGCGGTATCGCCTCCTCGCCTAGTACAATGGCGGGCGGCACGGCAGCCAAGACAGCGAGGCTCCGCTCGGCAGCTCAGAGCGCCCGCGGCTCGTGAAGCAGCATGGCCAGAACGCCGTCCTCGATTGTGCGCTCACCGCATGGTGCCCTCTCGAACGCAACAGGGCCGGCGTCGACCGATGCGGGGAGTCCGCGTCTGGCAAGGCCGCGCGCCCCGTGCCCTGCACTGACCAACGAGCCGAGGGAGGTTCACGAGATGGAACCAGATACAGATCCGCGCGCCATCATCGAGGCACTAGCCAAGCATGAGGAGGCCCTGAGCGCGCTCTATGCGGCGTTCGCCGACGCCTATCCTCAAGTCGAGGGCCTGTGGCGCACGCTCTCGCACGAGGAACACGGGCACGCCAGGCTCTTGCGCTCACTCGCCGATAGACGTGAAGATCTGCAGTCCTTCATCGACGCCCGGCGCTTCGACGTCGACACGGCCACCGCGGAAACCACCAAGATCACCTCGATCATCAAAGCCGTGCCCAGTGGCGCCATCCCCTTGCAAGAAGCGTTCCGCGTGGCGCTGAAGTTCGAGGATGGCATGATCGACGGACAGATCTTCATGGTGACCGTCGACGACACGCCGGCCGTGGCCAAGGTCCTCGGCGCCCTCGAAGAACAGACGGAGCGCCATCGCGCGCACCTCAGAGAATCCTTCGCCACGCTCCCCAGCACGAGCTGACGCTCCCGAGGCCGGCCACACATGACCAGGCGTTCTCGAGACCGTGCGTCCTCGGGCTCGCCGAGGGCTACCGATTGAGCCGCAGGGCAATGCGGTTCGACGAGGCTCACCCGCGGTCCAAGCTCGAGAAGTACCCGGCCCGCGCGCACTGCGGGCTGAAGGGCATCGACCCGAAGGTAATCGGCGAACGCCTCGGGTACGCCCGTCTCGATCAGCCTCGACGCCTACTCGCTCGCGATCCCGGCGCCGCAGGACGAGGCGGCGGAGCGAATCGCGGGGCTGACGCTCTCGGGCTCTTAAGGTCAGTGGCGGGGCTCGTCACCCAGACACAAGCCCCTGCTATAACAGACCAGCTGCCGCCGCACCCCATCCCGCTCCCAGAACCAGTGATGCGGTTCGAGACACCAGGCGCGCCGCTCGTAGAAGCGCCGCGCGTCGGTGTTGCGTGCGAACACCCAGAGCGAGGCCCGCGAGAAGCCGCTACCCGCAAGCCGCGTCACCGCTGCCTCGAGCAGTACGCTGCCCAGGCCGAGCCCGGTGTGCGCAGGATCGACGTAGAGGGCGTAGACCTCGCCGCCTTCAGCGGGTGGCTCGTCGCGGATGGGGCCCGCCGTGACGAAGCCGAGACGGCGGCGACCCGAACAGGCGACGATGGTAAATTGCGCGGCGTCCTCGAAGCGCGCACGCAGGCGACGCTCCCAAGCCGCCACGTCGATCCCGGCGAGAAACGCCTCCGGCATCATGTGCGCGTAGGCTGCCCGCCATGAAGCCACGTTGAGCGCCGTCAGCGTGGCGGCATCACCGCCGGTCGCGTCGCGAAGTTGGATCCGCTGGAGCTCTCTCGCGTTCGTCGTCGTCCTCCCGAAGCTGCAGGGCCCGCCGTCTCAGAAGAGGCCGAAGCTGCCGCGCTCGAACGCCTCGAGCACGTCGTCCATCTCCTTGAGTCGCGTGGCAGCCAACCGTCTCGATGCCTGCAGACAGAGAAGCTCGGGCAACTCCGCTCTGCGCCTACGGGCCTTCTCATACGCCTTGCGCAAGTCTCGGCCCGACATCGCGAACATGCGGAGCACGCCGACGCCGCCGAGGAAATCGAGCGCATCGGCATCACTCAGGAGCTCCGCCTCGAGGCAGCGGCCGGGACCGGCCGCATGGTGGGTGCGGATGGACTCGAGGACGAGGGCGATTCGCGGTTCCGGATACTCTCTCTGACGCAAGAAGTCGGCCGCGACTTCGGCGGAGGTGTCGGCGTGGTCGGCGCCCGGCTGGGCCCAGGGCTGGTAGCCACCCCAATCGTGCAGGTGGGCCGCGATCCAGACGACCTCTTCATCGTAGTCGCGTTCGTCGCAGATCAGGCTGACGAGGCGCAGCAGGCGGCGGCTGTGATTGATCCCCCAGGCGCCGCCGTACTCCTGCGTGAGCGCGACGATCTCGTCCCGGTCAATGAGCTTGGCTTCCTCCATGCAGCTCACCTCCATTCGGCGCCCGGCTTGTGCGAACCGGGCGCGTTTCGGTAATTCATCACGCCGTGCCTGCAGCCGGCGTAGGAGAAGCGGGGCGACCGAAGGACCTGCCAGTGGACCCAGCTCGGCGGCCAGACCGCCATGATGCCCCCGGGCCTCAGCACGCGGTCCATCTCGGCCAGAAGCACGTCCATGGGCAGCATGGGCGCCGGGATCACGCCAAACATGAGCAAGAGGTCCATGCTCTCAGCGGCGAGCTTCGTGTCCAGCGCATTGCCCTCGACGACGCGCACATTCTGCAGGCCGGCGGCCCGCACCTTCGCGGAAACGGCCTCGACAGACGCCGGCAGCCTGTCCATCGCCACGAGCGAGCCCTGATCGCCGATCAGGTGGGCTGCAGGCACGGTGAAGAAGCCGGTCCCGCAGCCGATCTCGAGGACGGCCTGACCGGGCCGGATGTCGGCGCCCTCGAGCGCCTGTCTTGGCCCGAAGAAGCGGTAGCGAAACCGGCTCTCCATGACGGCGGCCAAAGCGCGAAGGACGCCGTGGCCGACTCTTGTTTCCGCAAGCGCTTCGACGTTCATTGAGCCTCCTTGCCCAGGTCGCGGCGGCCACGCTCCGCGAGGACCGCGGCGCTGCGGCACAAGACGGCGCCGTGGGAGTCCAGCAGCCGGTCGCCGAGGTCGCTCAGCCAGTCCGCTGCGGGAGTGAAAGCCCGCATCTCAGTTCGCTCCCCCGGCCACGTGCGCGCGGGGCCACCAAGGCAAGAGGGCGGGCACGGCACGAGCGTAGTTCTGGTAAGCCTCCCCGAACTCGACCATCAGCAGCCGCTCCTCCACGTGAATGCGAAGCGCGGTGCCGAGGAGAAAGACGAGTCCTCCCGTGAGCAGCGCCCACCAGGAACTCACCGCCAGCGCGGTGCCCAGCAACATGCCGAACATGCCGGTGTAGATGGGATGGCGGACGAGGCTATAGGCGCCGCCGGTGATCAGTTCGTGGCCCTGAACGACTCGGGCGCCAAGGCTCCACTGCCGGCCGAGTACGCGCAGCGCCGCGTGGATGAGCACGAGCGATACTGCAAGCAGGGCGAGAGCCGCGACCGCCACGGCCACCTCAACGGGGAGTCCGAGCGAGAAGAGTGGCGTAGCAGCAGTGCGCAGGCCGGCGCGCACGACCACGAGCCCCGCAATCTGCAGTGCGAAGCCGATCCAGGAACGCCGGTCCCGGCCTCTCACGACTCCACGCAACGCTCGCGGGCGCAGGGCGAAGGCCAGGACGAAGAGCAGCCAAGCGGCGCCGACCGCGCAGAGTTCAACCGTCCAGAGTACGCCTGCCGATCCGGTGACAGCCACGTGCTCCCTCCCCGCGCAAGCCAACTGCGAACGAGGCTGCGCCACATGCCTGCTCTTAGTCTAGCTCCGCGGCTCGGGCGCGCCACCGTCTCGATCACCCTCGATTGACCAGCCCGCCGGGAACGGAGCCTGAAGCATGATGACCGCTGCGGCGTCCATGCGTCTCGTCGGCAGTGGCCCACGGCTCATGGCGCACGACCGACGTTGGGAAGCTGGCGGCCCGGGCGGTGTGCGAGGGAACCGCCGCAGACTAGCGCCGCGCTGAGCGCCGCGCCGCGCGCGGCTCGGCTCCGCATTCCTGAGCCTCGAGTCGCTTGATCATACGTACGAGGGTGCCGCGCTCGCGGGGAACCAACTCGAGACTCTCCATCAGGGTGCGCATCAGGTAGAGCCCGCGGCCGTGCTCAGCGCCCTCGTCGGGCGCCTCGATGAGGTCGACGCAGGCGCCCCGGAAGCGTTCGTCGGCGTCGCGCACCTCGAGGCAAACATAGTCGCCGATCAACGAGAGCTCGACCTCGATGTGGCAGGCGGCGACGTGGCAGGCCTGGAGGGCGTTGCTGAGCGCCTCATCGGCGGCGAGCACGACCGCCTCGCGCTCCTCGTCCGGCAGTCCTCGCTCTCTGAGCAGCGTTCGCAGACGGCGCCGGAAGCCAGCCAGCTGAGCCGGTCGGTCGACGACGAGCCGCAGCTGAGCGTGCACCGTCGAGTCGGGCTCGGAGACCTGCCCCGTATCGTTCGGTCCACGTGCCATTATGCCTCGACGTGACGTGTTCTGTGTGTACACAAGCACTATTCCCAGCCACGGGCAGGTGCGCTCACCATGGACGCCACGGTGAGCGCGACAGCCAGGGGGAGAACCAGCACACGGCGCAACACGGACATCGCCAGAGGCAAGTTGTTGGAGGCGGCGACCGGAGTCGAACCGGTGATGGAGGTCTTGCAGCTGTCAGGCCAGAGCGTCATGGTCAGAAGCTTCATGGCTGCGTCCTTTCCTCGTCGATCCGTCGGGGTCAGGACCTCCATGGAGGTCCGCCAGGTCGAGGTCGCCCGACGTCGGCGTGACGGCGGCAGGGCGGCAGCCTCGTCACGCGCTCACGGTGAGCTCGACGACGCGATCGATCTCCTCCTCGAGATTGCGAAAATGCAGTGCCACCGCACTCTGCCCCCCGCCCCGAGTCCCTGTATCCACGTCGACGGCAACCTGCCCTCAGCGCCCGACCTTCGACTAGACTCTCTGGAGTTGATGGGCGAGCGACCGAAGGCATGGGCACGGAGGACTTTCACATCAGCGCACGCCGACCGGCAGACGACGTCATCGTCATCGAGGTCAGCGGCGAGGTCGACATCACCAACAGCCTCGCTTTCCAGCAGCTTCTCTTCGAGGAGCTGGAGGTGGGGGCGCGGCAGGTGGTGCTGGGCCTGAATGCGGCTGACCGCGTCGACACCACCGGCATGAGCGTTCTGTTGACGCTCGCCAAGCGTTGCCGGCTCGACGACCGGGAGCTGGCCATCGTCTGCCCAGAAGGTTGGGTGCGGCGTGCCCTCGCCACCACCGGCCTGGATCAGATGATCGCCGTTCACGCCACGCTCGAGGAGGCGCTCGGCCGCGAAGACCCGGCGCGGTAGGTGCCCTCGACCGGACGGCGCTCTGGCGCCCGGAGCTCCGGTCAGGCGAGGGAGCGGCCGACCTCCGGCTCCCGATCCAAGACCCACTCCAGCAGGACCAGCGTCCCCTCGCCGGGGGCGGAGACGAGGCGCAGCTCGGCTCCCACCTCCGCCGCCCGCTCGCGCATCGAGCGCAGCCCGAAGTGCGTCGCGGACACGGGTCCGGGCTCGAAGCCGCAGCCGTCGTCGCGGACCAGGAGGCGCACGCGACCCGCCTCGCTCACCAGCTCCACCGAGGCGCTCTTCGCGCCAGAGTGGCGCACGACGTTGTTGAGCGCCTCCTGCGCCACGCGGTAGAGCGCTCTGTGCAGCTCCGGCGGCGGCGCGCCCTCGCCGCGCACGCTCACAGCGACCGCGACGTCGGCGCGACCCTCGGTCGCCTCGGCGACGTTGCGTAGGAGCTGCTCGATGGGCACCTCCTCGAGTGCCTGCGCGCGCAGCTCGAGCAGCAGCGTGCGCATCTGCGCGAGCGCGCCGCGCGTCAGCCGGCGCAGCTGCTCGGCGGCCTCGGCGCCGCCGGGGGGGATGGCCGCGTCAGCCGTCAACGACTCGGCCTTGAGCGCGGCCGCGAACAGGGCCTGGGTGATCGAGTCGTGCAGGTCGCGGGCGAGGCGGACCCGCTCCTCCTGGGCCGCGACCTCGCGCTCGCTTTCGCGCAGCGCGCGCTCCGCGGCGTGGCGCTCGGTCACGTCGGTGAAGATCGCCGCGAACTGGCCCGGCTCGGGGCTGTAGGCGACGACCAGGTAGTCACGGCCGAGGGGAGCGCTCGAGTCCTCGAACTCGATCGCCTCGCCGCCCAGGGCGACGGCGCCGTAGCGCTCGATCCAAATGGGCTCGAGCCCGGGAAGCACCTCGAGCACGCTGCGCCCGATGATCTCGCTGACCCGCAGCCCGGTCATCGTCTCGAAGGCCGGGTTCGCCTCGAGGAAGCGGTAGTCGACCGGCTTGCCCGCGTCGTCCGTGATGATCTCGTGCAGCGCGAACCCCGGCGTCATGCGCGAGAAGAGCTGTCGGTAGCGCTGCTCGCTGAGGCGTAGGCGCGCGCTCGCGGCTTCGAGCTCGTCCTCACGGCGCCGGTTGTCGAGCGCCATGGCCAGGGCGGAGGCGAAGTTGCCGAGGAAGGGAATGTAGGGCTCCATCTCCGCGCGCCGGCCCGCAAGCACCAGGAGGCGCCCGTGCTCGCGCAGCAGCGAACCGACGGGGATGACCAGCAGCTCGCCGCCGGGGAGGGCCCGCCACTCCGGTCCGGCGAGCGTGGCTTCTCCGGTCTCGCCTGCCTGCCAGACGGAGCCCCAGCTGCCCTCCCTGGCCTCGCAGTCGTCGAGGAAGGCGCCCGTGGCCCGGGCGCCGGGAAGGATGCGCAGCGTGTGCGCGGCGAACTCCGCAGTCTGCTGCGGGTCGGCGAGCAGCGGCAGCACGTTATGGACAGCGAGCAGCTGGCCGAGGACCTCCATCTGCACCGCCCCCGCCCTACGCGCTGCAGTTAGCACGCAGGAAGAACTCGTCCGGAGTCTCGTAGTAGGGGTTGCGCACCACCTGACCGCCGACCAGCATCAGCGGGTGCACGCGCAGGATGTCGAAGATCGTGGCGCCGTCGAAGCGGCGCACGTCGTACTGGCAGAGGGCGGTGACCGGCAGCTCGGCCAGCACCGCGTTCAGGTTGGCCTCGTACTCTACGATGCGCTCGCCGCCCGGCACCTCCCGCGACCAGGACGTCTCACCGGTCGCCCGTGCCGCCGGGAAGCCCATCTCGGCGGCTTCCTCGTGGAAGGCATGCCAGTAGGGGGGCATGCGCTCGGGCAGGAACTCCCCGTCCGGGCAGTAGACGCTGCGCGCCGGCGTGAGGCTGAAGGCCGGCGGCTCGGGCAGCTCGAGGCCGCGCTCGCCCAGCCAAGTGCGGATCGCCGGCGGTTCGGCGTCGGTGAAGTAGGCGACCCGTTCTCCCCCGGAGAGTCCCTCTGCGACGAACCTGGCAACGACCTCGCGCCGTTCGCGCTCGTCGTCATAGATGAGGCAGAGGTGCGTGCCTGAGTTCATGTCTACCCCTTTCGAACCCGGCTGTGCCGCGTAGCTGCTCCATGATAGTGCACGCGGGGCGTCCAGAGAACAGCGTGCGGCAAGCAGGCGCCAGCTAGGCGGGTGATGCTCCTTGACCGTCGTCGGTGCGCATCGCGCTCTTGCCGTCCGCCGCGAGCGAGGCCCGCACCTGCGCTCGAGCTGGTCGCACACGGCGCGAAAGCAGCGGATGCCACGTTCAGCCACGACCCTGAACCGCGAGTGGAATGATGCCGTGCGCCTCGAGGCCGGCGCTGTAGGCCTCGTAGCGGTCGCCGGCCAGCTCGCGCAGGAAGGCCTCGGCCATCTGGCTGCGCGCCGTGTTACCCGTGCACAGCGAAAGAACCCGCGTTTTGCTCATCGCCGCCCCCATTTCGCCTGCAAGTCAAGAGAGCCTTATACACGGGCCCCTTTTGGGGAAACGGTAGCGGCGGCGGGAGCTCGTCGTGAGAGCCCGTGCGAGACGGGAGATGGCCCGGTTCGGCCTCCCCTGCTGCCTCAAACCTCAAGTTTGCACATCTACAGTCTCGGCGAAGCCGACGAGAAGCCGCAGAGTCCTGGCAGAGCTAGGCAGTGCCGAGCAAGGCTCTGGCGCCGACGCCATTCCGACGACGGAGCCTGGCGCCATCTTCGGGCCTTCCCGGGCGCCCTGGGTATGGAGTCCTAGATGTCTATCCCGTCTCCAGACTGGTAGACACCGTGCCGATATCACGGCCATGACGATCCACTGCAACAGTTTCGATCAGTGCATGCGACGGCTGCCCGACCTGGTGCAGTTGGCCATCGGCCTCGGCATGATCGCCGGACTCACCGTCTTCAAGCTCACGCTCGGCAACGGGGTCATGCTGATCGACTTTCTCATCATCCCGGTGGTCGGTGTGGGGTGGTTCGCTCGCTCACCGCGCTTTGGCTACCTGATCGCACTGGTGGCCGCCGTGGATAGCGCCGTGCTCGCCGTCTACGCGGAGACACAGGCATCGTGGCATACGGCTGCCTTTACGGGCCTCGCGCGCTTCGCCCTCTATGTGGTCATCCTGGCGCTGCTCGGGATGATGCGCAAGGAGCGCGAAGGGCACCAGCGCGCGGCAACCACCGACCGTAAGACGGGGGCGGCGAACGCCCACGCCTTCCAGGAGCACGCCGAGGCCGAGGTCGCGCGTGCGCGGCGCAGCGGCACCGAGCTCTCCCTCGCATACATCGACCTCGACGACTTCAAGCGAGTCAACGACGATCTCGGCCACAGCGAGGGAGACCACGTGTTGCTCGAGGTCAGTCATGTGCTACGCACCGCCGTGCGCGCGACCGATACCGTTGGCCGCGTCGGCGGCGATGAGTTCGCCATCCTGATGCCGGAGACCGGCGCCAAGGCGGCGAGGGCCACCGTCGAGCGCCTGCGCCAAGACCTTTCGCGCCTGAGAACGCAAGACGGGCGCCCGGTGCCTTGCAGCATCGGCCTCGTGACCTTCGACCGTCCCCCGGCCTCACTCGGCGAGCTCATGGACGCCGGCGATGAGCTCATGTATCGGGCCAAGCAGGCGGGCAAGGACCGCGTCGAGCAGGCCGAGCGGGCAGGAGGGGCGCCATCAGGCGGCTTCAGGGATGCGCAGAAGTCGTCGTCCCGCCGCAAAGCGCCACTCGACGGATCGCCGGCAAGGTCCGCTTCCGCAGAAGCAGGAGGCCGCGGGACCGCGGACATCGAGTAGTCAAGACCTTTCCGGGCAAGAGCGCCGAGGCGACGGAGCAAGGAGGCAGGGGCATGGCCGTCGTGCAGGACAGCGTCGCCCTCTACTGGCAGAGGGCGCTGGCGGGTAGCCGGCAGCTCGCCTTCGTGATTGACACCTCGCGCCGGGTCGTCGCCGCAAGCGCCGGCATGGCCGAGGCGCTCGGAACGACTGCCGAGGAACTCGTCGGTCACACCTGCGCTGCCTTCATGCACGGCCTCGGCGAGGGGCCCCTCGACTGCCCCCTGCGCGACCTGCTGCTCGACGAAGCCCAGCACGACGCCGAGGTCTGGAGCCAGGCACTCGGCCGGCGCCTGCTCGTCACGGTCACGCCGCTGGCCGACGAGCGCGGCCGCCTGACGCACGTCCTCCACGTCGCCGTCGACTTCACGTCGCGTAGCGAAGCGGAAGAGGCGCTGCGGGCGCGCGAAGCGCGCTACCGCTCCCTCTTCGAGAACTCGCCGATCGCCATGTGGGAGGAGGACGACTCGCGGCTCAAGGCGCACCTCGACGAGCTCGCGGCGCGCGGCGTCGAGGACGTCGTTGCCCACGTCCGGGCGAATCCGGATGAGTTGGCCCGCTGCCTCGATCTCGTCCGTTTGGTCGACGTGAACGAGGCGGCCGCCCGGCTCTTCGGGGCGCGGAGCCGGGGAGAGCTGCTCGAACGGGCGGATGAGGTGTACGGAGGCGAGATCGCGACGGGCGTGCACCGGTTCTGGGCGGCGATGCTGGCCGGCGAACCGTCGGCGACCTTCGAGGAGGCCAACCGCACCTTGGACGGCAGGCCACTACAGCTGCTCGAGACCTGCGCTGTGGTCCCCGGCCACGAGGAGAGCTACGACCGCGTCTACGTCACCGACGTGGACATCACTGGGCTGAAGGAAGGCGAACAGGCGCTGCGGCTCTCGCAGGCGCGCTACGCGCGAGCCGAACGCATCGGTCATGTCGGCACCTGGGAGTACGACCTGGCAAGCGAACGCTTCTGGGCGTCACCGGAGACCCGACGCCTGCTCGGGATCGAGCAGTCATGCGAGATGCTCTCGCGCGAAGAGATCACGGCTCGGCTCGCGGACCCCGCGGCGCTGGAGGAAGCCTTCCGCGCCCTCGTCGAGGAGGGCGAGGAGTTCGACCGTGAGTACCAGGTCGTGCCGCTCGGCTCGGCAGAGCCGCGCACGGCCTGGACGGTCGCCACCGTCGAACGGGCCGCGGATGGCAGGCCCACCGCGGTGGTCGGCGTGATCCAGGACGTGACCGAACGACGGCGCATGGAGCTGACGCTCAGGGAGCGTGAGGCGCAGCTCGAGCAGGCGCAGCTGATCGCGCTCGTCGGGGACTACGAGCTCGACCTGCTCACCGGCACCTGGACCTCCTCGGCTGCTTTCGACGACATCGTCGGCATCGACCCCGCCTACACGCGCGATCGTGACGGCTGGTTCAGTCTGATCCATCCTGATGACCGACAGTCGGCCATGAGGTACTTCCGGGAGCGCGTGGTTCGCGACCACGAGCCGTACGATCTGGAGTTCCGCGTCGTGCGCCCCACCGACGGCGACATCCGCTGGGTGCACTGTCTCGGTCAGCTTGAGAAGAACGGCCGCGACGAGCTGCAGAGGATGTTCGGCGTGATCCAGGATGTGACCGATCGCCGCCGCGACCGTGAGGACCTGCGCCTCAGCGCCGAGCGCCTCCGCCGGACCGTTGACGGCACCGTGCAGGCCATGGGCCAGCTGGTCGAGTCGCGCGACCCCTACACGGCCGGGCACGAACGCCGCGTCGCCCTCCTCGCGTGCGCGATCGCCGACCGCCTCGGCTGGGGAGAGGCCGAGATCGACGAGCTCGCGACGGCCGCACTCGTCCACGACATCGGCAAGATCGCCGTGCCGGCGGAGATCCTCTCCCGGCCGGGAAAGCTCTCCGACACCGAGTTCTCGTTGATCAAGGGACACCCCTGGACCGCACACGAGATCCTCGCGCCGATCGCCTTCACCTCCGACGTGGCGGAGATCGTGCTCCAGCACCATGAGCGCCTCGACGGGAGCGGCTACCCACGGGGGCTCTGTGACGGCGAGATCCTACCGGCGGCACGTGTACTTGCGATCGCCGACGTCGTCGAAGCGATGAGCACCCACCGACCCTACCGTCCGGCGCTGCCCATCGCGGAGGCAGTCGCCGAGATCGAGTCGGGGCTCGGGACCCGCTACGACGAGGAGGCCGGCAGCGCCTGCTTGCGACTCCTTGACGAGGGCTTCTCGCTCGACGTGCGAGAGTGAGAGTCAGCGCGAGGCGCTGACGTGCTCGACGCAGGTGGACGCCCGCCCGCCTGCATCCACGTAGTACATATCTGCGCTCACGGCGCCGTCCTCCTGGATGAACGCGATCACGAGGCAGCCAGCGAGCTGAGATCGGGTGAGCTGAGAGGTCCTGAAGGCGCCGTAGGTGAAGCGAAGATCACTCGTGATCCACACGGCGGGTGACGATGCAGTGCGGGCGCCCGGAGGGGGCCCACCGCAAACGACGCCTGTGCTGCCGCTGTACGGATTGACGAAGCGGCCCGCGGCTCCACTGCGCAGCTCCTGAGCGAGCGCTGCAGGACCGCCCATATCTCCGAGGAGAGAGCCCTCGGCGGGAGGGGCGCCATCGGGAAGCAGGACCATCTCGGCCCTCGCCTGGAGGGCAAGCGCGGCCAGGTTCTGCCGCAGCATTGAGTTCTTGCCCTGGGTTGCCAGGGCTGGGATCGCCAGGGCCGCAACCAGGCCGACGACCCCGAGGACGATAAGCGCCTGCAGCGCCGGAAGCCGCCGCCCGCCCTTGACCTCGCGCATTCCTGCCAACCTGATCACCTCCCCGCCGTGACTGCTAGAAGCATCGGCAAGCCGCCTCGCTCAGTGCATGGAACACGAAGCCATGGAAGATTCCCTAGCGTCTGTGGGCAACACGCCCCGGCGTCGTTCGCGCTGCCCTGCGGGAAGGACCGTGGCTGCATACGCGAAGGCTGCCGACCAGCTGCCGGCGGCTCCCGCCTGCCCCTGGACACATCGCTGCGTCGCGCTGCGATGCCGCGCCCACCGCCATCAGGCTGGGGTTATGAATCCACGGTCCTTCCCGGCCGTAGGCACTACCACGAGAGGCGAGAACCTGTCCTGATAACATGACCCGGTTCTCGTCGCTGGCGGGCCCAGGCTCGGCCCTTTCCGCAGGAGCGCGTCCATGCCCAACAAGGAGTTCCCCGACCTCTTCCAGCAGGTCAAGCGGGCCATGAAGCTGACCGCCGAGCTGAACTCACTGGCCACCGACGACGTCGCCGAGGTGCGGACGGCGTTCTCCAAGCTGATCGGGCGGGAGGTCGACGAGACGTTCCTCCTGATACCGCCCTTCTACACGAACTGCGGACTCCGCCTGCACATCGGCAAGCACGTGTTCGTCAACTACGCCTGTTCGTTCATGGACGTCGACGACATCACCCTCGAGGATCACGTCATGGTCGGTCCGAGGGTGAACCTGATCGCCGGCGGTCACCCGGTGGATCCTGCGCAGAGAAGCGAGGGCGTCATCACACATGCGCCGATCGTCATCAAGAGCCACGCCTGGATAGGGAGCGCCGCGACGATCCTGGCCGGGGTCACGGTCGGCGAGAACGCGGTCGTGGCGGCCGGCGCCGTGGTCACCGAGGATGTCGAACCGAACTGCGTCGTTGCGGGGATCCCCGCAAGGGTCGTGAGGCGACTCGAGGGGTCCTGACCTAGAGTTCACGCACAGGTCCGCCACACCTCTCCCCCACGCAAAGTGCCTGCACGGAGACCCTAGCGCCGACGCACTGCCGACGCGCGCCGGCTCCCCTCACTCGGACCGGCCGCCGTCCATCGCGTCGAGGAAGCGCAGGATGGGGCCCTCGTCGTCGTCCATGCCGGCGAAGTCGCCGAACATCTTGTCGATCGAGTTCTGGATGACGAGCGCCGTCTTCCATTGCTTTGATGAGACGGCGCGCACGTAGAGCAACTGCTTGCGGGCGAGCGACTCCGCGAAGACCTCGCGGCGCTCGGTCTTGGCCTGTTCGAGCATGATCGCCCGGGCCGGGTTTCATGCTCAGCCTCCTTCTTCAGCACGACCACCGCGCAGCAGCAGGGCCGAAAGACGCTCCTCCGCTGCAGGCACGAGCGCGTACCCGGTCAGCGACCTTCGAAATGGACACTTGGAACCGCCGCAGATACGTCCGGGGCTCACCAGCACGACCCTTCGCCGACGAGCGACGCCCGCACCGCGCGGGCGAGTTCCGCGACACCCGCCGCAATCGCCGCTTCGGCAATCTGACCGTACCCGATGAGGAGTGTTGGGGGCCCACCCGATTGTGTCACGCGGTAAGGGTCGAGCGTGGCGAGATCGATGCGCCTGCGCCTAACCTCCGCAATGATGGCGCGCTCGTCGAAAGCCTCCGGCAGCTCGGCAGCCACGTGCAGGCCAGCCGCGACGCCGCGCACGGTCGCCTCGGGGAGTTCGTCGGCGAGCGCCGCGACAAGCGCGTCCCGGCGAGCGCGGTAGCGAGTACGCATGCGTCGCAGATGACGATCGACCTCACCACGGACGAGAAGCTCGGCGAACGCGAGCTGTTCGATGCGCGCGGTGCCCTGGTCGGCCAGGAGCTTCTGGCGACCGACGGAGGCAAGCAGCCGCCGGGGGACCGCGAGCCAGCCCAGCCGCAGCGCAGGGGCCAGCGTCTTGCTGGCCGAGCCTGCATAGACGACGCGGTCCGGTTCGAGCCCCTGAAGGGCGCCGATCGGGGCATGGTCGTAGCGGTACTCCGCATCGTAGTCGTCCTCGATGGCCACGGCGCCGGTCGAGCGCAGCCAGGTGATCAACTGGCGCCGCCGATCCCCGGCCAGGACGGCTCCCGTTGGATCCTGGTGAGCAGGTGTGAGCACCACGGCCCCGACCTCCGCCCGGACGAGCCGCTCGACGCACATGCCATGCTCATCGACCTCCACGGGCACCACATCGAGCCCAGCCGCGGCGGCGATCAGCCGCGGCTCCGGGTGACTTGGGTCCTCGAACGCGATCCGCCGAACCCCCTCAGCGGCCAGCGCCCTGCAGACCAGGCCAAGGCCCTGCCAGTAGCCGCTCGTGACGGCAATCTGGGTGGGTTCGGCGATCACTCCGCGCACCCGACCCAGATGTTCGGCCACGGCGGAGCGCAGGAGCATCGCACCAAGCGGGTCGCCGTACCCAAGGTCGGCGTCGCTCATCGTCGCTAGGGCCCGTCGCAGCGACCGGAGCCAGACCTGCCGTGGGAAGAGCGACACGTCCGGCACGCTGGGACGGAAGTCGAAGCGAACGGGCGGGGTCGGCGAGAGTGCGCGGTGTCCACAAGAGACCGCCGGGTTCGCCCCCACGGAGACCCTCGGTCGCGCACCTTGGCGGAGTTCCATGTAACCCTCGGCGGCCATCTGCTGGTAGGCATCGACGACGATCCGCCGCGAGACCCCAAGCTGCCGGGCCAGGTCGCGCGTGGAGGGCACGCGAGCTCCCGGCCTGAGCGTGCCCTCCCTGATGGCCCGGCGAAGTTGCCCCTCGATCTGCGCGCCCAACGTCTCCCGCCTCTCGCGCGACACGGAGAGCAGGAGCTCGAGCGGGTGACTGGTATCGTCCAAGAGTTCGAAAGTGGTCCTTGCTTCTATACCACTGCAGCCTACCATGGGTCGCGCACAGTCGTTCCCAATCGACACGTCTGGAGGATCGCCGATGGGCACCATCGTTCTGTGGATGCAGGTCTCGCTGGACGGCTTCACCGCCGGTCCACACGGCGAATTTGACTGGCCGGTGATTGGACCGCAAGTCCAGAAGTACTTCAACGACGAGCTCCGCGGCGCCTCAACGTTCTTGTACGGGCGCCGGGTCTACGAGATGATGGCCGGCTTCTGGCCGACTGCCGAGGAGGCGCTTGCGGGGTCGCCGCTCCACGTCGAGTACGCGCGCATCTGGAAGCCGATGCCGAAGCTTGTCTTCTCCCGGACGCTCGAGACGGCGAACTGGAACACGACGGTCGTCAGCGGCGACCTGCCCGGTGAGGTGGCGAGGCTTAGGGAACAAGAGGGAGCGGTGCACGTGCTCTTCGGCGGCGCCGACGTCGCCTCCAGCTTCTTGGCGCTGGACCTCATCGACGAGTACCGCCTCTTCATCCATCCCGTGGCGCTGGGCTCCGGAACGCCGCTCTTCGGCGGCCTCGCCTCACGGCTCGAGCTGCGACTCGTGGAGGCGCGGACGTTCGACGACGCGGTAATCCACGTCCGTTATGGCCGTGCGGCGCGCCGGGACTAAGGCCAGGAGCAGCCACGCAGCGCCCGCGAGGGATATCTTCGCCATCGCGCGCGCGCCCGGCGCCCTGCGGCTGCTCGGCCTGTCGGTGGCGGCGCGGCTTCCGCTGGCGATGCTGAGCATCGGACTGCTCGTGCACACCCAACGTCTCTCCGGCTCCTTCGCGGCCGCGGGCCTGGTGGCCGCGGGGTACGCGCTGGCCGAGGGCGCCGGAGCGCCCCTACTCGGGCGGCTCGTCGACCGCCGCGGCCAGACGCTCGTGCTCCTTGCGAGTGCGAGCGCCAGTGCCGCCCTCCTAGTGACGGTCGCACTCCTGCCGGCGCACACGTCTGCTGCAGCATTGATCGCCCTCGCAGCCGCAGTCGGCCTCGCTACCCCGCCGGCCGGCGCCTGCATGCGAACGCTGTTGCCGGACCTCCTGGGCGACCTGGACGCCCGCCGGGCTGCGTATGCGCTCGAATCTTCGGCTCTGGAGCTCACCTTCATCGCCGGCCCGCCCCTCATCCTCGGGCTCGGCGCTCTCTGGTCGACCGGCGCCGCCCTCGTAGTCACCGGAGTCATCTTGGCTGCGACCACCATCGCCTTCGCCCTGCAGCCCGCGTCGCGCGCCTGGCGACCACCGGTGCGTGCCTCCTCCGCGAGGCGCGGGGCGCTGCGCGCGGCGGGCATGCGCACGCTGGTCCTCGTCCTCGTGGTCGTGGGCATCGTATTCGGCGCGGCCGAGGTGGGCGTCGTCGCGGCCGCCACCGCAATGGGCGGGGCCGCGACGGCCGGTCCCCTGCTCGCCGTCTGGGGCATCGGCTCCCTTGTGGGAGGGGCCGTCGCAGCCCGGCTCGGCGGCGGCGCCAGGCGAGCCCGCGGCCTGGCGCTCCTGCTCCTGGCGCTGACGGCTGGTCATGCTGCCCTGGCCGCCGCGTCGACGAGTGCGGTCGCCATGGCAGTGATCCTGTTCGCCGCCGGCGCATCGATCGCTCCGACCTACGCGACGGTCTACGCCATGGTCGAGGCCGCAGCTCCCCCGGGCAGCGTCACCGAGGCCTTCACCTGGCTCTCGACCGCGGTCGCAGCAGGTGCGGCAGTGGGCGCCGCCGCCGCTGGCGTCCTCGCCGAGGTCGGCTCGCCGGCGGCAGCGTTCGCCCTCTGCGGGATCGCCGGAGCTGCGGCGGTCACCACTGCCGTCACTCGGGCACGCTCGCTGGCAGGCTTTCGCCCCCCGATGAACGGGGTTTGAGCGTCCACGGTCGCGAAGGGCCCGACAGCCTCGGCAAGAACGCCGGCGGCCGCCACTCCAGCGGCAGGGCGGCGGCAATTGCCGTGGCGAGCCAAGTGAACGCATCGGTCGTGGTCCCTGGCGGGTTGGCCCGATGGCCGCCCCTGAAGGACAACGTCATCTGGAACAGCGGATTGACCTGCTGAGCGCGGCCTACGGCAGGCCGGATGTGCTGGCGGCCGTGCTCCGCGTGCTCTCCACGGTCGACGGCTGGAGCGTGAAGCACGTCACGACCGGTGGTCACGACCCCCTCGCCATCGCGATGAAGGACCCGGGCAGCAACACCTGGGCCCGGATCACGGCCGCCTCGCCCGTCCCGGCGCCGGCCGGTCAGGCTGCAAGTGCGGGCAAACTGGCCCGCCAGAAGCAAGAGGCGGCGGCCAACGCCAAGCTCAAGGCGCACCCGATCCCCCGCACCTCATGGCGCCGACTCTCGACGACCAGACCGGCGCCCTGCTCGCTACACCGACAACGGCCTGCTGGTCACGTACAAGGCGCCATGTCGTCCAGCTTGATGGTCTTGAGGTGCGCGACCACCGTCTGGGCGTCCACCGTCACCACATGGGATACGAGCGCGAGCTTCTCGACCGAGGTCGTGTACATGGCGAACGCGTACGAGCCGCTCATGTACGCCAATCCTCCGGGCAGCTCCGAGCCGTTCACACCGGCGCTGGCCACGTCATGGGAAGTGGCCAAGAACGGCCTGTCCTGGACGTTCCACCTGCGTCCGGGGGGTCACCTTCCACGACGGCAGCCCCTTCAACGCCCAGGCAGTGAAGTACTCGATCGACCGCACCAAGAAGCTCAACCTCGGCGTTGCGTATCTGTGGGCGCCGGCAAAGGAAATGCAGGTCGTCGACGACTCGACGGTCAAGATGATCCTCTCTTATCCGGTCGCGCTGGAGCCGAGGGGCATCGGCGCCGGCCGCGGCCGGCGTCACGAGTTGTGACGATGCGTCTCGTCGGCAACTCGTCGGCAGGAGCGCGGCCTGAGAGTGAGTAGCCCTGCTGGCGGGCGGCAGCCACCGGCGTAGAGCGAAACCAGACTGGGGATTCAGCCTCGGCCTGGGTCGGGCCCCTCTGAGGATCTCTCGACGAGATCGACAGGCATATGGGTCTGAATCGAACCCATCTCAAGCTCGTGGGCATAGTCGGTCCTCACCATCCTGAGCGTCGCGTAGGCGAGGAAGATCATGATGACGGTGAACGCCAGCGCCGCCACAATGGATGCCGTCTGCAGCGCGGCGAGACCGCTCATCGCTAGCAGCACACCAGCAGCGACGGCCATCGACACGCCCCAGAGGAGCTTGAGGGCCGTTCTGGGCTCCTCGTTGCCGCCGCTGGACAGCATGCCCAGGACAATTGTGCACGAGTCGGCGGAGACCACGAAGAACGTGTACACGACGAAGAGAAGGACGATGCCGACCACGCCGGAGAGTGGGTACTTCTCGAACATCACGTAGATGGCGCTCGAAACGTCTGCCTGGATGGCCGTCCACAGGGCGCCGTCTGTGCCCTTGTCTAGCTGTTGGGATAGCGCGCTCGACCCGAAGATGGAGAAGAAGATCATGCAGAACAGGGTCGGGGCGAACAAGGCTGCAAGCACGAACTCCCGCACCGAGCGGCCCTTCGAGATCTTGGCGATGAAGATGCCGACGAACGGCGCCCAGGCGATCCACCAAGCCCAGTAGAAGATCGTCCAGTTTCCCAACCAGCCGGTCTTGCCCACGGGGTCAAGCCAGAGGCTCATGGTCGGGAAGTTCTGCATGTAGATGCCAGTGGCGTTGAAGAAGTTGTTGAAGATGTAGACCGTCGGCCCGACAACGACGAGATAGGCCATGAGGCCGATGGTCACGATCATGCTGGCGTTGGAGCCGGTCTTGATGCCCTTCTCAATCGGCAGCGTCGCCGATGCGAGATACCCGGCGGTCACGATTGCGAGGACTATGAAGTTGGTCCTGTTATCCGTCGGGATGGAACTCCAGTTCCAATGCAGGCCGGAGGTCAACTGCATCGTGCCGAGACCAATGGTCGTGCACATGCCGAAGAAGGTCGCCACCAGCGTGACGATATCAATGGCCTTCCCGATGGGCCCATAGATCCTGTCCCCAAGCACGGGGTAGAAGCAGGAGCTGATCAGGGCCGGCAGGCCCTTTTTGTGGATGATGATGCCCATGGGGATGCCAACGACGACGAACACGGCCCACGCGCTGATCCCCCAGTGGAAGAAGGAGATCGCCATGGACCACTCCGCTGCTTGGACACTCCCCGGCTTGCCGGCGTAGGTCGGGCCCGCCATGTAGTGATACACGGGCTCGGCGACCGCCCAGAAGATCAGGCCGACCCCCATGCCGCAGCCGAACAGCATCGAGAACCACGAGAAGTTCTTGTACTCAGGCTTGTCTTGCGCCGTCCCGAACCTGACTCTTCCGAAGCGGCTGAAGGCCATGAACAGCACGAAGACGACGAAAAAGAAGACCGCCGACAGGTAGAGCCAGCCCAGCGTATTGATGCTCCAGGTGAGCGCGTCGCCCACCACGGTGCCTAGACCCTTGTTGTCGATCACTCCCCAAGCGGTGAAGCCGATGCAGATGATCGCCGAGATGATGAAGACCGATGGGTCCACGCGGCCCAGGATTCCCCAGTTGCGCGTGGCACTCTCGATACTCCTTGGGGAGAAACCTGCGTCCGTCTCACGCACTTGGTCCCCTTTGCCCCTCTCCGGCGAACACGGCCAAGACCGTGTGGCCGCATGCCGACATGACACTTTTGGACGTGACCGTGCGCCTCGCTCGGGCGCCCGGCGGCGGCGCTCACGCGCCGCCGCCCCTCGCGGACTCGCTTCTTCCGTGGCGGTTCTGGCTCAGTCGACGCCCAGGATGCTCTTGGCGGTGGCCACAGCCTCGATGGCGTCCTCGGCGTAGCCGTCGGCGCCGATCTCGTCGGCCCAGGCACGCGTGGTCGGCGCGCCGCCGATCATGACCTTGACGCCGTCGCGCAGACCGGCGGCCTTGAGGGCCTCGATGGTCTTCTGCTGGTTCGGCATGGTCGTGGTGAGCAGCGCCGAGAGCAGGAGCAGGTCGGGCTTGACCTCTTCGACCTTGGCGATGAAGGTCTCGACCGGCACGTCGCAGCCGACGTCGGTGACCTCGAAGCCGGCGGCCGAGAGCATCGAGCAGACGATGGTCTTGCCGATCTCGTGGATGTCGCCGGCGACGGTGCCGGCCACGGCCTTGCCGGCGACCTTGCGGCCTTCCTTGCTGGCGTCGAGCGCCGGCTGCAGCACGGCGACGGCGGCCTTCATGGCCTCAGCGCCCTGCACCAGCTCGGGGAGGAAGAACTCGCCGCGGCCGAAGAGGTCGCCGACCTCTTCGATGCCCTTGACGAAGCCCTTGTCGAGGATGTCGCCGGGGGAGATCCCCGCGTCGAGACCCTCCTGGGCGAGGCGCTCGGCGTCCTCGACCTCGCCATCGATGACGCACTGCTTCATCTGCTCGAACAGCTCTTCAGACATTGGTCCTCCCTTGCACGGATGCAAAGATTCGACTTGGCTGCTCTCAAAGCCACCTGCGGCCGCAGCGCCCTCGGCGCCCAAGTCAGAGATGGCGCCGGATGGAATCACCGAAGAGCAGGACGTGGCGGCGAACGGCCTCCTCCGCCCGCTGCTCGTCCTTGGTCTTCACGGCCTCGAGAATCTCCGCGAACACCTCTTCATGGAGCTCTCTTGGATCGAGGCGTTCGACCAGCATGTACCACATGCGGAGCGAGAGATTGAACAGCCGCTCGCACTCGACCTCGAGCAGGGAGTTGTGGCCCGCCTGCCACACGAGGCTGTGGAGCTTCTTGTCCATCTCGAGACCCCACTCGTTGGAGCGCTCGCCGCGGGCCACATGATCATCGAGCTCCACGAGCAGGCGCTCGAACTGTGCAAGCTGCGACGACGTCATGCGCTGCACAGCGAGGCGCGCTCCAAGGATTTCCAGGGCGAGCCGCACCTCCTCCAGCTCGCGCAACTCGGCAAGGGTGACCTCTGCCACGTACATGCCTCGCCTCGGAAGGACGACCACCAACCGCTCGGCTTCGAGCCGCTTAAGCGCCTCGCGGACAGGCGTGCGACCCAGACCGAGATCATTTACCAGGGCCGCTTCTTCGATCATGGCGCCCGGCTTCATCCGCGTGGTGATGATCTTCTCTTTGAGCAGTTCGTAGGCTTGCTCTGCGGCCGTTGCGGGCATGTCAGGTCCCTCGTCGATTGCGGAATCAACGGCGCCACCCACAGTACTGAGGCGCCGTCCCCGATTCTCGTATCTGTCGACTGATACGCGCAACAGTCGGTTCGTCCAAAGATGGTGACTCCGGTTTCGACCCGCCGGGATAGGGGGTGAAGCCCGGCGGGTCGACCCGGAGCACTGCGGTCAGGCGTTCTTGGGTGCCGGAACGACCGTAGCCGGGCCGCCAGCCAGCGCGTCGCCTCCGGCCTGCGCCTCATGCGCAGGCTGCCGCGCTGCCTCCTGCACAGCCTCAGAGGCCGATTCCTTGATCGACTCATTCAGGCCCTTGAACACACCGTAGATGACCGCGAAGAACAGGAACGCCATCGGGAAGGCGACGACGATCGACGCGGTCTGCACGACCTGCAGGCTGCCGGTCGCAGCCAGCACCGCGGCCACGGCGCCCAGGGCGATAGCCCAGAACAGGCGGAGGAACTTGTTCGGATCTTCTTCCGTGGACGTGAACATTGCCAGCGACATCGAGGCTGAGTCGGCTGCGGTGAGGAAGAAGGCCACAATCAGGACGAGGATAACGACCACCAGGATGCCGGTGAGCGGCAGGTGCTGGGCGGTCGCGAAGATCGCACTCTCAACGCCGTTGTCGGTGAGCGCCTTCGTGATGTCGAACTTGATGCCGGCGCCGCCGACCACGCCGTACCAGAGGAGGTCGGCGATCGTCGGGAGGATCAGTGTGAACGCCACGAGCTGGCGGATCGAGCGACCCTTGGAGATGCGGGCGATGAAGACGGCCACGAACGGCGCCCAGGCCATCCACCAGGCCCAGTAGAAGATCGTCCAGCCGCCCAGCCAGTTGGTCGTGTCGCCGATGCCGGTGTACAGGCTGAGCGGCAGGAAGTGAAGCACATACTGCCCCGTGGCGCCGATGGTGAGGTTGAGGAGGAACAGCGTCGGGCCGGCCAGCAGTACGAAGAACCAGATGATGATGAACAGCCAGGTGCGGAACGTGCCGAGGTACTTGATGCCCTTGTGCAGGCCGGTGTAGGCCGCGACGGCGAAGATCGCCGTGAGCAAGCCGATGATGAGATACGCCGCGTTGTCGCCGAGCGCCCAGCCGTACTGGAACTTGAGGCCGGCGGAGATCTGGAAAGCGATGAGGCCCGTTGTGGTGGCGAGACCGCCCAGGGTGACGATGACGGCGAAGATGTCGAGCACCTTGCCCCAGCCGCCGCGCACGCGGTCGCCGATCACGTAGTAGAAGGCCGTCGAGAAACGGAACGGCAGGCCCTTCTTGTAGGCGCCCAGGGCCACGGCGATGGTGAGCACCGCGTAGATGGCCCACGGCGTGAACCCCCAGTGGAAGAACGACTGCGTCATGGCGTCCACGGCAGCGCCCGACGACTTGGCCTTGTCGGCGAAGTACGGCGGCACTGTCATCCAGTCGTACGCCGGCTCGGCTGGTCCCCAGAACACGATACCGGCCGCGATGGCGGCGCCGAACAGCATGGCGAACCAGGCGAAGTTGCCGAACTCCGGCTTCTCGTCGGCTGTCCGGCTGAGCTTGACGGTGCCGAACTTGCCGAACATCACCACGACGGCAGTGATCACGAGAGCGAAGGCGGAGATGAGGTACAGCCAGCCCCAGTCGACGGTGATCCAGGTGAACGCCCTGTTGACTGCGGCGGTGAAATGCTTCTCGTCGAGCGCCGCCCAGAGCACGAACGCAATGGTGAGGAATGCAGAGACCCCAAAGATGATGGGGTCCATCTTCTTCAGACTGGCGAACACTGAGGTCCGCTCGTTGCTGTCGTCGCTCATGTCGGTTTCCTCCCCTGCCGTTCCGGATCAGATGTGTGTCTCGAGGTAGGCGTCGAGCTGGGCGCGAGCGTCCGCATCCATCGGCGGGTCCTCATGCTCTTCGACGAGTTGCTGCCAGCGAGCCGTCGCGCGGTCCACCGCGTCCTTGCCGCCATCGGCCACCCATGCTGCGAGGCCACGGCGATCGCAGAGCGCCGGCTTCCAGAACTCGGTGCGGCAACGCTTGAGGGTGTGCGGCTGCGAGAGATAGTTACCGCCCGGGCCGACCGCCGCGATGACCTCGTACCCAAGTGCGGCGTCGTCGACCGGGAAGCCGGCGCGGAAACGTCGCGTCATGCCGCACATCTCATCGTCCAGCACGAACTTCTCGTAGGAGAAGGCAAGGTACGAGCTGAGGATGCCGGCGGAGTGCAGGATGAAGTCGACGCCGCTGTCTACAGTCGTCTTCAGGCCGAGCATCGACTCGAAGCCGGCCTGTGCATCCGGGAAGTTCGCGTCGGTCAGGGCACCGCCGGCGCGCGAGGGGATTCCGTAGAAGCGGGCGAGCTGCGCGTGGGCAGAGATGACCATCGAGGTCTCCGGGCTGCCGATACTGAGCGAACCCAGGCGCATGTCGACGTTCGAGGAAGTCGAGCCGAACACCACAGGTGTTCCCGGACTGATGAGCTGGGTCAGCACGATTCCGGCCAGCAGTTCAGCGGTCTGCATCGCCAGCATGCCAGCCAGCGAGACTGGTGCCGTCGTCCCGCCCATGGCGAGCGCGGCGACGATGACGGGCTGCCGCGCCTTCGCGTACACCATCAGCACGTCGAGCATGTCGTTGGCATAGCCGAGCGGGCTGAGGCTGTTCACCAAAGAGATGGTAACGGCGCGGTCGCCGAGGTCCTCACCGAAGGCGATGCGCGCCATCTCCAGCGTCTGCGTCGCTCCCTCGGCACCGGCTGTGCTGCCCATGAACGGCTTGTCCGAGTGCACCAGGTGCGCATGCAGCATGTGCAGGTGCGCCTCCGGTACGCCTTCGGGCTCCACGATCAGGTGGCCGCTGACGTCCTGGTTTGGCAGCATGTGGGCGATCTTGGCCAGGTTGCTGTAGTCCTCCACGGTCGGAGAGCGCTTGCCAATCTCGCGATCCACGAGGAACGGCGGCCCGTAGCCGGGAGCAGTGACGGCACTGCCGCCCCCAATCTCGACACTTCGCTCGGGGTTCCGAGCGTGTAGCACGAAGCTCTTGGGTGCGTGGGCGAGCGCCCCCATGACTTGCGGCTCCGTCGGGTGGACGCGACCGTTGTCGACGCGAAACCCGTGGTCGCGGAACACCTGTTGCGCCCCCTCCACCGGGATCTCGACGCCCACAGTCTCAAGGACGCGCATGCTCGTCTCATGGATGTTCCTGACGTCATCCTCTGTCAGGACTTCGTAGTACATGGCATCGCCCCCCTGGCTCCATGGTGTGAGCTGATATATCGCCAATAGATTACGGATACATGAGAAGCAATATATCGAGGTCTCGCTTCAAGTCAAGTGAAGCCACGCCGATGAGACCGGACAGGGGATAGCGGTCGAACATCACATACGCGGCGCTGCGCAGGTAGAGCGGCTCACCGGGATGCAGGGCATCGTGGGTGAGCATGCAGGCCAGCGACGAGCTCGATGGGGTTCAGGTGAGCCGGCGCTAAGGCACGGGTGATGGAGGTCTTGAGAACCCGACTTCGAGGCGAAGTTGCCGAACGTGCAGCACCTTCAAGGCCTATGCCGACGCGATGCCGATGCCCTGCCGACGCACCTTGCGCAAGGGGAAGAAGACAGCCGACTGTGGGAAGAGCCCGAGTCGTGCAGCGACTTCTTGGGTCAGCCGATCGGAGCCGCGTGGGAACCGTGTCAACGCCAGCCGCCCACAAGGCTTCGCACTACTCGAGGCGCCCGTGTACGGCGCCGCTCGCGTACAATCGACGTGGAGTGCACCGCATGGGAGGGGGACGATGAGCGCATCACGCCTGCTGCAAGACGTCGCCGGCTGCCTCGAGGAAGCCGGCGTCGCACAATGGGGCATCGCCGCCTGCCCGGACGATCCCTGGCCACATGCGCCGGCGCTGCCCCGCGCCGTCTCGATTGGCGTCGCGCTCGCACCTGAGATCATCGGCCCGGTCCAGGGCGGCCCGACGCGCGAGTACTACGCGGAGTACCGGCGCGTGAACGGCGCGCTCTGGGACGCCGCCCAGACACTGGCCGATGTACTCCGCACACACGGGGCGACGGCCGAGCCGCTGCAGCCCACCATCGGCTCGACCGTCAGCGACAAAGCAGCCGTCGACATGACGGTCGCCGGCGTTTTCGCTCACAAGACGGCGGCGACCCAGGCCGGTCTCGGCTGGATCGGTAAGACGGCCCTTTTCGTCTCTCCGCGTCTTGGACCCTGGGTGCGCCTGACCACCGTGTTCACCGATGCCGATCTGACCCCGGCGCAGCCAATCACGGAGGGCGGCTGTGCCGGTTGTCGGCGCTGCGTCGACGCCTGCCCGGCAGGCGCGGGCCGCGACGTGCAGTGGAAGGCCGGCATGCCTAGGCAGGATCTGCTCGACGTGGTCGCCTGCAGGGACGAGAACGATCGCCACGACGGCGATGCGGGCGCACTCTGCGGCATCTGCGTCTCCGCCTGCCCCTTCGGGCGCAGGCTGCTGCGCGGGTAAGCGGAGCAAACGAGGAGGCGCCTCAGCGCGCCCTCAACCTCACTCCGGGGCACGCCAGTCCCCTCATCACGCTGACCCGTACTTGCGTTCTCACGCAGCTGCTCTCGATGCATGCCAACTCCGACTCGTCAGGTTCTCGCCGTGGCGCCCCTGCCATACCAAATGGTACTCGCAAAGAAGCCAGCGGCATCACGTGGGTCATTACAGCGCTCAGACCGCGCTCTTGCTCCCGACCGCCGCGAACACCGGGTAGAAGAGCATCCATCCGATGCGACTCCTTCTGGCGTCGGCCAGCCCGTCCGCCTGAAGCACGGCAACGTATTCGCCAACATTCCTGAAGTCCGAGACCAGGACGACTCCGCCCGGCTTCAATACCCTGGTGATCTCGCTCAGGGCCTGCGCGCGATCGGCTCTCTTGCTGATGTTGTGCACGACGTTGAGTGAGACGACGACGTCGAAAGCAGCATCCGGGAACGGTAGGCCCCGCGCATCACCGCTCTCCACCTTGACGCGATCGGCGACGCCTTCGAGGGCCGCGTTTCGAAGCGTCGTCTCACGCTTGCTATTGGCCAAGTCAGCGGTGCGCCAGACGTCCACACCGACGGCGGTCCCGTCGGTGAGCCGCTTCGCTGCAGCGTTCAGAAGAAGCCCGCTGCCACACCCGACGTCCAACACGATCTCGTGCCCTGTCCAGTCGACTCGGGCCATGAGCCGCTCGCGCAACCGGAGCTTCCCAATCTTGCTGCCGTAGATCCACACGGCCGAACTAGCAAGCAGGGTGATCGCAGGAGAGTAGAGCCATCGCATGGGTGTCGACACGACAGCGACGACCAAGCAGGCCAAGCCGGTTACCAGCAGAGCAAGAACGACGTATGGGGCATCGATCCCGTAATCAGGACGTTCGCTGCTGTTGCTTCGATTCACCTTGCCGGCTCGTACTTCACGTGTACAGCGAACGACGAGCTGCGAACGTCGGTCTGCCGGAGCTGAGTGAGTCCGACCTCGCCGAACAGGGGCGTGCCACTCCCCATGACGAGAGGCGAGAGATGGATGTGCAGCTCGTCGAGCATCGCTCCGTCGAGTGCCTGGCGCACGACATCTCCGCCGCCCATGACGACGACGTCCTTGCCTAAGGGACATGCCGCCCGCGCCGCTTCGATCGCGGCGGCGACTCCCTCGGTGATGAAGGTGAAGTCGAGTCCGAGGCGCACCGAGACCGGCGAATGGTGCGTGACCACGAAGAACGGCGGGCGCGCCGCATGCTCGGCGCCGTAGCCCATGGTGTCGCTCCAACCTTCGGGACCGTCGATTACGTCGAAGAGGTTGCGCCCCATGACGACTGCGCCCGAACGCTCGGTCGCCTCGGCGAGGATCGCCTTGTCGACAGCGTCGTCACTGAACACCCAAGCATGGATCGGGCCACCGCCGTCGCCAAGGCCGTTCGCCGGCCCGGCATTGGGACCGGTGACGAAGCCGTCAAGGCTCATTGAGATGTCGCCCACAACCGTGGTCATTGCGGCCTCCTCGGAGTGCTCAGCTTGCAGTCTGCTATCAATGTCGATACTGCCGCCGCGCGCCAGCTTCAAACACCGACACGCCTACCTGATTGCAGGCCGCGCGTGTCCCGCAGTACTGCATCGTGGTGTCCTATAATCTTAGGTACTCGCCTGTAGTCCCACGTGATGGGCCGTGAAGAGGCGTCTTGTCGGCAATCCGTCGACGACGACTTCTGTAGGAAAGCGCCTCAGGCCGTTGGCGCTGACTCCATGCCTGCTACCGCCGCTGACCACACGAACGGCATGAAGCTTTGCCGGATCGTCAGGGCGCCAGCGTGATCGCCGGCGGTTGCCACCCGCTGCCGTCAAGGATGCCCTTGATCCGGCCCGGCTTGGGCGCCAGCAGCCGCCACATCACCTCGAACCCCTGCCCGGCAGCGGTCGGCAGCCAGTTGGCGGCCCGGGCCGGGTCCGAGGGCTCGGTGGATTGCACGTAGACGTCCAGCGAGCCGTCGGGGTTGCGCGTCAGCTTTGACCTGTCGTTAAGCTGGTAGCGCTTGATCGGGTTCGGGATGAGGAACCCCTGGAGGCTGTAAGCGGTCACCGTCCAGCCCTGGTTCACCGGCGGCATGGACGGCAGGTGCATGACGTAGTCGCTCGACCCGCTGAGCGGAGCGCCGCTGCGGTCGGTGGGGCTCATGGCGAAGATCGCCTGGTCCGACGTCATGGCGCCGAGGCCGATAGTCGCGACAACGGCGCGCAGCTGGTAGTCGGCGCCGTAGCGGCCGAACCCGCCGAGCAGGTAGCCGTCGTGCTCGTCGAAGCCGGCGCGGAACAGGGACGCCAGGTCCTTCTGGATCTGCGACGGGCCGGCGGCGACGGCCGCCTTAAGACCCTGACGGTGTCCCGGCTGAGGCGGCGGTTCCCCGTCACCCGCATGCCGGGGCCGATCCCGACCCTGGCGAATCCGCGCAACGCGGCGGCGTCGCGCGCCGGCGGCGGAAAGTGTTGGAGTTGCCGGCCCAGCGCGTCGAAGAAGCGCAGGCCTCTGGGCAGCCGGAAGGTGACGACCGCGGTGCGCGGATGCTTGGGTCGTCTCCAGTGATAGTCAGTGCCGAACTTGCTGAGCGGCGTGAGCTTGTAGCGCTCCTGGATGCGGTTGACGTTCTTGACGTCCCACTTGCCCCTGAGCTGGGTCGACCCGACGATCCACAGCCGCGAGTACCGCACGTCGATGCGATGCGTTCCCGCAGGCAGCGGCAGGTCGTGCTGGCCGGGCCCGCACAGGACGTAGTCGCCCGGTGGCGTGCGGGGGACGCTCCCGAGATTCCGGACGTTGGTCGTGTACGGATCGATGAAACCGAGGACGAAGTTGTGGTTCACCACTCGCGGCACGTGCAGGACCTGCGGCTCGCTCTGGAGGTCAACCCAGGCGATGGACGAGAGCGAGTTGGCGCCTGGGGCGACCACGGCCGTGCTTGCCGGGTTGTTCAGCTTGCGCACGTTGTTGAAGTGGTTCACCGGTCCGTAGGCGCCTTTGGGGACGTCGATGCTGGTCATGGTCCGGAAAGTGATGTCCGTGTCCAGCAGCGGCAGCCCGTAGGTGTAGGCCGCGAGCCCGATGCGATAGGCCTTGGCGTATTCAGCCTGCGATGCCGCGGCCGCGCCTGCGGTCGCCAGCAGCACGGTTAGCACCACGACGCACGTGACGAGCATCCCGAACCGACGCCACATCGCACCGTCCATGGACCTCCGCATTCCTTCTGACCCGTCGGGTCCGCATGTCGGCCCGCTGCCACCTGTACGTATCGGCAGGCGCGTCCCCGCTCTCGACCCCCGTTTGCACCGCAGGCCACTCAGGAGGTTCCTCGTCCGACTCAACAGCATCTGACCGGTCAGGTCAGGTGCTCTGACCTCATCTGCAGTCACGCATCCGCTGGAGTCAATGCGAAAAGGACGTACCGGAGCCGCTGGCCACATCTCGTTGGCAGAATCGGCGATCTTGCCGAATCGGAAGTGAATGGGCGCACGGCCAGGGCCGGAAAGGGCCCATGGTCAGGAGAGAATTGGAGGCGGCGACCGGACCTGGCGCGAGCGCCTGGCGCTGTGGAACGAGCGCTTCCCTAGGTGGCGGTTCAAGGATGCCCGTCGCTTCCAGGCGGCGTTTCGGCGCGGCGAGCTCCAGCTGACCGGCAATCGCGGCGGTCTCCGGCTCCTCTACTGGACCCTTCAGGAGTACGAGCAAAACCAGCGCGATCTGCGCGAGGCCTGGCATGCGCGCATGCGCGCCGAGGGTCAACTGCCCGAACAAACGGTCGATGCGAAGCAGGATGCATGAGAGGCCACGTCCGTCACCGCGGCGACGAGAAGGCAGGCTCCTGGGAGTACATCGTCGACGTCAGCCTGCATGCGGCGCAGCGCTGCCAGGAGTGCAACCGCAGGTTCTGGGTCGAACGCCGCCCCTTGAAGACCTGTCCTAAGTGCAGCGGCGAGCTCACCGAGACAGAAGAGAGAAGGCGGGAGACCAAGGCCGGCTTCGCCACGCAGAAGGAGTGCGAGGCGGCGATGAACAAGCTGCTCGTCAAGGTCGAGGAGCAGGTGTACACGCCGCCGACGAAGGCGAGCGTGAGGGAGTACCTCACCAAGGAGTGGCTCCCGGCAGTGAAGGCGACGATCCGCCCCACCACCTACCGATCCTATGAGCAGCACGCGATGTGCCACATCGCGCCGCACGTCGGGTCCGTGAAGCTGGCGAAACTCACGGGCAGCCAGGTGAACCACCTCTACGCGAAGCTCGCCGAGACGGGCAAGAAGGACGGCAAGACGGGCCTCTCTGCCCTCACCATCCACCACGTCCATACATGCCTGCACAAAGCCTGCAAGGACGCGGTCAGGTGGGGTCGGCTGCCGAAGAACCCAGTCGACGCCGCCGACCCGCCGAGCACGCGGGGGGCGGCCAAGAAGGAGATGAAGACCTGGGACGCCAAGCAGCTCGGCGCGTTCCTTGACTCAACGAAGAGCGACCGCCTCGCGCCGCTCTGGCGAGTGACCGCCATGACCGGCATGCGCCGCGGCGAGGTCTGTGGCCTTCGGTGGGAAGACGTCGACCTCGAGAAGGCAAGGCTCTCGGTGCGCAGGGCCCTTATCCCTCACGACGACGGCGTCATCATCTCTGAGCCGAAGACCGCCAAGGGCCGCCGGCAGATCGCCCTCGACGCCGTCACGGTCGAGGCGTTCAAGGCGCAGGCGACGCAGCAACTCGCTGACCGCGACAACGCCGAGGTCGCCTGGACTGAGACGGGCTACGTGTTCACGATGGACGACGGCCGGCCGCTGCACCCGCAAAGCGTCTCGCGGGCGTTCGATCGGGCGATTGCAGCAGCGAAGCTGCCGAGGATCCGACTCCACGACCTGCGGCACATGGACGCGAGCCTGGCACTCGCCGCTGGCATCAACCCCAAGGTCGTCTCCGAGCGCCTCGGGCACGCCACGGTGTCGATCACTCTGGACACCTACTCGCACGCCATCCCGGCGCTGCAGGAGGAGGCGGCGGAGCGGATCGCGGGGCTGGTGCTGGCAGGAGACTCATGCCAAAAGCAAAGGTCTTGCAGCGATGGCGAGAGGGGATCGACTTCCGTCGATCCCCTCTCGCATGCAACGGGTTTGGCCTTCTAGTTCAGAGCCTCGAGCTGTGGGGAGATGCTCTCGAGCGCTGTGCTCATGTCGTCCAGGCGGGCGTTCAGGTCAGCCAGCTTCTCGTCACGCATCGTCGTCAGCTGCGTCACGGTGCCCGCGTCCCAGGTGCCGCCCTCAATCGCGCTGTACTGCGGCATTACGTCCAGGAGCGGCCACACCGGATGGCCTTGCGCGCCCCAGGCAACGTACTTGTAGCTGGGGTCCATGCGGGTCAGCAGGTGGGCGTAGACGTGGTGGCTGAGCATCGGGCCCCAAGCGGTGAGGTCGACGTTCAGCAACGCACTGAGGGCATCGTCGGTGTTGGCCGGACCCGCCTGCAGGTCCGCAATCGCCTGATTGAGCGACTGCACGTCGAGCAGCACCTGCTCGTGCGGGTAGACAGTGCTCTGGAACGGCGCCAGGCCGGTCAGCGCGCGGCTGACCTGCTTCTGGATCTTGAGTAGCGCCGCGTTGTCGGCCGCGACATGAGCGGCCGGGATCGCTGAGGCCCGCGACTCGTAGTCACCAGTAGCGGTCTGGAAGGCGGCGACGTCGGCGGCCAACCGGTCGACCGCGGCGGTATCGGCGCCGGCGGCCTTGAGGTCGTCGGGCACCACGGTGGCGGCGAGGCTGTCGGCCCGCGACTTGAGGCCGTAGGGCAGGAGGGCCTTATCGTTGAACGGCTTCTCGACCCGGAAGATGAACTTGGCGATCTTGGCCATGTAGTTCCAGTCGATCAGGTTCGCGCGCATGTAGTTGGTGTGGTAGTTGCCAGGGCCGTCCAGCTTGTTGTCGAAGGAGACGATGGGCACGCCCTGCGCGCCGAACGTCCAGCTGTCCTTCCAGGTGCTCGAGACGGAGCCGATCTTGTAGCCGTAGGGCAACAGGTCGCCAGAGGCGGCGGCCAGGTCGGTGACCAGCGGCGTGAAGTCCGGGGTCACGATCTTCAGAGGATCGTCGCCGACGAAGTGGTCGCTGTTCAGGAAGGCGCGGATCTTGCCGGCCCAGGCGGGATGCGTGTGGGTGATGGACCACCAGGCGCCGATGCACCAGTCGTAGTAGGAGTTCTCCATGCCGAAGTCCTCGCCAGTGGTGGCCATGAAGCGCACCGTGTGCTGCGGGCGGTAGTGACTCATGAGCATGGCCTTGGCGATGGCGAGATTGTTGACCACGCCGTCGGTGTCGTCGGTGGCCGTCTGGAAGTAGCCGTCGTGGTGGGCGGCGAAGAGTACGAAAGTGCCATCCTTGGACTTGCCGGGCAGGTCGCCGAACACATTGTAGCCGGAGCCGCCTTTGCGCGCCCAGCGCACCGTAGTGATGTTCTTCATGGTCACGACCGGACCGGTGCCGTCAGCGGCGAGCTGGCTCTCCAGCCAGGCGCCGTCGTTCTGCGAGATGTAGACCGACGGTACGTCGCTCCAGTCGAACTCGCCGTCGAAGCTGCCCAGGGCGTCGGGCGACCAGGAGAAGTAGGGCCCGGTGTTCTCGCCGTGCGTGAAGATCACGCCGGCCGCGCCGCGATGGGTCGCCTCAGCCGCCTGGTAGTTGACCCACCAGGTCCACAGGTCGGCGTCGAGCAATACGAGCTTGCCCTTGACGTTAACGCCCGCTGCAGCGAGCGCGTCAAAGTCGGCGGCGGTGCCGTCGTGGGCATAGACCACCTGCGCCCTGATGCCCTTTGCGGGCGTCGGATGGGCGCCGGCGAACGATGAGGCGATCAGTTTGTTGTAGCCAACCTTGACGCTCGCGGACTTGAACGAAAAGGCATCGACGGGGACGCGCTCGAGGTGCACGTTCTTGAGCCCCATCAGGCGCATCTGACGGGCGATGTAGCGGGCACGCGCGTTGTCTGACGAGGTGCCCGCCTGGAAGAAGCCGAGCTGCGGGTTCGTGCCTGGCATGTCGGCAAGGTGGTTGTCGAGGCGCTGCGGGTAGCCGCGCGCAAAGAGCTGATCGATGGCGCGGTCGAAGGTCGGCCGCGACGTGCGTGCGAAGGAGGCAGTCGGAGCCGCAAGGACGACGCACGCGACCGTCAGAATGAGCACTACGAAGCGTTTCTTCATGAGGTTCTCCCCGGGTACATGGGCTGGCTGGCCACGTGCTTCCCTACATCAGCACCCCCCGACATCGTGCTTCGCCCCACGCCCAGACACTGTCAAGCAGATAAGCCATTCTGTCAAGCAGAACGAACATACGTCGAGTGAGGCGAGCATCAGACATCATCGTGGCCACCGAATGCAGTTTGACCGCGTGCTCGCTGCCCTCGTAAGCTCGAGTTCCTTTCACGAGCCGAAGGATTCCCTAGTGGCCGAAGATGAGCTGAGCGATGTGCTCGCAAGGATTGGGCAGCGCCTGCGCGGGGCGCACCTTGAGGGTCAGTTGACCCTGGCGCAGGTGGCGGCCAGCGCAGGCGTCACGCGCGCATTCCTCAGTCAGGTCGAGCGCGGGCAGAGCTCCGCGTCGGTCTCCAGCATGTATCGCATCTCGTCGGCGCTGGGCCTCGACCTGACCACCCTGTTCGAGCCCCCCTTGTTCGAGCCGCTGAGTTCGAGACTCGTGCGCGTCGACGCGCGGAAAGCCGCCTTCTACGGCGGCGCCGAAGTCACTTACTACCGACTCACGCCAGAGCCTGAACCGCCCCGGGTTCAGTGGAGGCTCTCTTGTTTGAGTCTCTCCTCTCCTTCCGTGGCAGCAGAGAGAGCATAGTACGCTTCCTCGAACTCCGCCGGTGGGACGTAGCCGATCGGCTCAAGCAGTCGGGTGTGGTTGAACCAGTCGACCCATTCGAGCGTCGCGAACTCGACCTCTTCGAGCCCCTTCCACGGTCCCTCATGGCGGATCACCTCGGTCTTGTAGAGGCCGATGACGCTCTCGGCCATGGCGTTGTCGTACGCGTCGCCGCGGCTGCCGACCGAGGTCTCGATGCCGGCCTCCTCGAGCCGTTCGGTGTAGCGAATGGCGAGGTATTGGCCGGGTTCAAGGGGTCGTCGCAACACTGCCTTCTTGAACAGAGCGTAACAGTTCATTGAGAGCTTCTGCCGGGGTTCTCCAGCCGAGCGTCTTGCGCGGCCTGCCGTTGAGGGTGGCGGCCACCGCGGCGAGCTCCTTCTCGCTATGCCTGCAGAGGTCCGTGCCCTTCGGGAAGTACTGGCGCAGGAGTCCGTTGGTGTTCTCGTTCGTGCCGCGCTGCCAGGGGCTCTGCGGATCGCAGAAGTAGATCGCGATCCCGGCGTCGATGCGCAGCTGCGCGTGCTGCGCCATCTCGGTCCCCTGGTCCCAGGTGAGCGTTCTGCGCAGCTGCTCGGGCAGCTCGCCGATGGTCGCGGCGATGGCGTCACGGACGGCCTCGGCGCCATGGCCGGCCAGCGCGGGTCCGTTCTTCGTCCTCGGCGTGGTGCTGTGTCCTTCCAGGCGAGGAAGGTGCAGGAGCATCGTGAACCGGGTCGTGCGCTCGACCAGGGTGCCGATGGCGGAGCTGCCCAGCCCGAGGATGAGGTCGCCTTCCCAGTGGCCGGGGACGGCGCGGTCTTCAGCCTCGGCGGGCCGCTCGCTGATCATGACCTCGGGGCTGATGAACTTCTTGCCCCGCGCCTGCGTGCGTGCCCGCGGCACGCGCAGCGCGCGCCCGGTACGCAGGCACGCGCTCAGGTCGCGGCGCAGGGCGCCGCGGCCCTGCACGTAGAGCGCCTGGTAGATCGCCTCATGGGAGACCCGCATCGAGTCATCATAGGGGTAGTCGACGCGCAGACGGTTCGCGATCTGCTCGGGGCTCCAAGCGCTGGCCCAGCGCCGGTCCTTGCGGCGGCCGTGTCGGCGTCCGCTCCAGGGAACCGAGGGACCTCTGATGGTCGTGCCATCGGGAGCTGTGACCAGCCCGGCGAGGCGCTCCTGGACGTACTCGCGCAGGGCTTCGTTCGCCGCGAGCTTGGCGACCTTGGGCCGCCTGGCGCGTCGGTCGGCGTGCCACTGCGCCGTGGTCGCCCGATACGCGAAGCTGCCTGCGCGGGTCGCAGCGTTGCGCCGCAGTTCGCGCGAGACCGTCGACGGCGCGCGGTCCAGCTGGGATGCGATCTCGCGCACCCCGAAGCCTCGCGCGGTGAGGATGGCGATCTCCTCTCGCTCGGTGAAGGACAGGTAGCGGCCGGAGGGTGGATGGGGGCTGATGGTTCGCATGCCGCCAGCTTGACGGAACCAGCGCGAGCCGACTGCCGGCGAGAGACCGACGGCGACGGCCGCCTCCTCGCTCGAAAGCCCGCGAGCAATCGCTGCCCAGAACGCACGCAGGTGTTCCCGGCGCCAGCCCGGAGGCCGGCCCGGTGAGCGCATCGGGGGACGCAGCGCACGATTGCTGCGTCGAGCCTTTCCTGGTCCCATCGCAACTCCTCATTGTCGAGGTGTTGCGACGACCGCTTGAATTCACCTTGGCAGCCCCTGTCGCTATGGTGGACGAGGCCCTCGCCGGCGTCCTTGCGCTGCCAGAGTGCCATCTCCAGGGCGTCCAGGGCGAGGTCGGTCCTCAGGTGGCTGGCCGCCTGCCAGCCGACGATGAAGCGGCTGTAGACGTCGAAGACGAACGACACGTAGACGAAGCCGGCCCAGGTACGCACATAGGTCAGATCGGCCACCCAGAGGCGGTTCGGGGCGGGGGCGGTGAAGTCGCGTTCGACCAGGTCATCGGGACGGGGTGCAGTCTCGTCGGCCTGCGTGGTGAACACGCGCTTGCCACGCACGACGCCGGCGAGGCCCTCGGTGCGCATCAGGCGCTCGACGGTGCAGCGGGCGACGCTCTCGCCCTGCCGGAGCAACGCCGCCAGACCTTGCGGGCACCGTAGCGGCCACGGCTGTCCTTCCAGGCCTTGCGGACCTTCTCGAGGAGTTCCTCGTCACGCAGGGCGCGCGCCGAGGGCGGCCGGCTCTTCGCCGCATAGTAGGTCGACGGGGCGATCGGCAGCAGCTCGCAGATCGGCTCGACCCCGAACTCGCTGCGGCGAGCGTCGATGAAGGCGGTCATCTCCTCTGTCGGCGGTCGAGCTCCGCCCCGAAGAAACTCGCTGCCGCCTTGAGGATCTCGTTG
>CAVZIA010000007.1:0-207049 GCA_963775255.1 uncultured Thermoleophilia bacterium
CAACTCGATCTGTCCGCAATCGTCACCCAACACCCGCGGCGGAGTCTGGGGCGCCGGGTGGACGTCCACCGCAGGCCCGTTGCATTTCCGCGGCCTCTGGTTATACTCGCGGTATGAAGACGGCAATCTCCATCCCCGACGACCTGTTCGCCGACGCCGAGGAGCTGGCGCGGGAGCTGAAGAAGTCGCGCAGTCGGCTGTACGGTGATGCGGTGCGTGAGTACGTCGCACGCCACTCCGCCGAGAGCGTCACTGAGGCCCTCGACCGCCTCTGCGACGAGGTCGAGTGCCGCAGCGACTTCGCCGGCGCCGCGGCACGTCGCACCTTCGAGCGCAGCGACTGGTGACCGCCCAAGGCGAGGTCTGGTGGGCCGACCTGGCCGAGCCCTCTGGCTCTGAGCCCGGCTTCCGTCGCCCCGTCGTCGTCGTCCAGGGGGACGCGTTCAACCGCAGCCGCATCGCCACCGTCGTCTGCGTCGCGCTGACCAGCAACCTGCGCTGGGCGGACGCCCCCGGCAACGTCCTCCTCGGCGCGCGTGCCACCGGCCTGCCCAAGGACTCGGTCGCCAACGTCTCGCAGCTCGTGACCCTCGAGCGTGAGGCGCTCACCGAGCGCGTCGGCGCCCTGCCCGCCAAGAAGCTGGAGCTCGTGCTGCTCGGTATCGACATCGTCCTCGGGCGTTGACGCGATTGCCTGACAGGCGGACCAAGCTGGCTCGCCGCGTCGCCGCCGGCCTCACGAGAGCCCGGCGCGGTCGCAGCTTATCCGCGGCGCGTTAGCCTGAGCTCCGGGGTCTCCACGGCGGCGTGTCTGGTCCGCTGCGCGCCGCGGGACTCGCGCTCCTCGTCGCGGGGGCACTCATCATCGCGCGCCAGGTGCTGCGCGCGGGCGCCGGCGACCTGATGCCCGGGTTCGCGATTCCGGCTCTGGGTGCGGCCGTCATCGTCTACCCCCTCGGGGGTCGCTCTGGTCCGGGCGCCGGCGCGCCACGCCGGCCGTCTCGCGTCGCCCGGAGCGGCCGCCGCACTGCTCGTCGCAGCATCGCTGGTCCAGTTCGCCGCCCCCTGGATGTTGACGTCCGGGAAGTGACGCCTCCCTTCGAGCAGACGGACGTGCTCGGGGCGCAGAAGACGGGCATGGCCGTCGCTGGTTCCGGTAGTCTTGAGCAGTTGATCCGATCAGGAGAAGCGATGGCCTCGGAGCCGGGATTCGTCGAGTACGTGTGCGACCAGATGAGCGACGCCGGGCGCATCACGTTCCGCAAGATGTTCGGCGAGTTCGCCATCTACTGTGGCGGCAAGGTCGTCGCGCTCGTCTGCGACGACCAGTTGTTCGTGAAGCCCACGCCCGGCGGCCGGGCGTTCATCGGCGAGGTCGTCGAGGCTCCGCCGTACCCGGGCGCCAAGCCCTCCTTCCTGATCGAGGACCACATCGACGACCGGGAGTGGCTGAGCGGGCTCATCGAGGTGACCGCGCGCGAGCTTCCTGCGCCGAAGCCGAAGAGGGCGAAGCCGGGGTGAGGGCATGCCAAGCGGCAGCCGACGTCAGTCGCTGCCGGCGGAAGGAGGGCCATGGTGCTTGAGATCCTCGGTCTCGTTGGGCTCGCGGTCGCGATCCTCTGGCCCGGCCGGATCTTCTACATCCTGCAGAAGGGGCTGAACGAGATCATCACCGGGCTCACGTCCATCGATCAGCGGCTCACACACCTCGAGAGGCGGCTCGACGCGGCGCCGGAGCCTGAACCCGAGGCGTAGCGGCGGGTCAGTCCTCGAACGCCCCGTCGCTCATGCCGGAGTGGCGGCCCCAGTCGAAGTCGTCCCACTCTGTGGCCGTGTAGGTCATGCTCGCGGTGAGCGGCTCGCCCAGCGACTCCAGGTGGGACCGCTTGGGGTGCATGACGAACGGCTCGGCCTTGTGGCGGCTGCTCGCCGTGTCCCACTGGCTCTCGGGGATCTCGTCGCACTTGCGCAGCAGCAGGTCCCACTCCTCGTCGACCCACTGCTGGAGCTGCTCGACGACGTGCTCGTTGCCGGGGAGCGCCAGGTGGGCGAAGCGGCCCTGGCGCTCCAGCCACTCGCCCAGCGGGCGCTTGTGCCGCGGCCGGTACGTGAGCCGGTACTGGCCGGCGTTGACCTCGAACAGCGGCCAGTAGCAGGTGTCCGTGGCCAGCCGCGCGAGCGCGACGACCTCGTCGTTCTCGGTGCGCCAGCCGCGCGGGCACGGCGAGAGCACGTTGAGGAACGTGGGGCCGTCGACGGCCAGCGCTTTGGACGCCTTGTGCATCAGGTCCTGCGGGTCGTGCGGCGAGGACTGCGCCACGTAGGGCAAGCGGTGCGCCACCATGATCTCGGTGAGGTTCTTGCTGTGGCCAAGCTTGCCCGGGATCTCCTCGCCGACCGGGCTGGTGGTCGTCCAGGCGCCCTGGGGAGTCGCGCTCGAGCGCTGGAACCCGGTGTTCATGTAGCCGCCGTTGTCGTAACACACGTAGAGCATCTGGTGGCCGCGCTCCATGGCGCCGGAGAGGGCCTGGAGGCCGATGTCGTAGGTGCCGCCGTCGCCGCCGAAGGCGATGAACTTGACCTTCTCCTCGAGCTTGCCGCGCTTGTAGAGGGCGCGGAACGCGGTCTCGACGCCGCTGAGCGTGGCGGCCGCGTTCTCGAAGTTGGTGTGGATGTAGCTGCCCTTCCAGGCGGTGTACGGGTAGCGCGTGGTGCTCACCTCGAGGCAGCCGGTGGCGCCGGAGACGACGTAGTGACTGTCGACCTGGCCGAGCACCTGGTTGACGACGAGGCCGGCGCCGCAGCCGCTGCAGAGGCCGTGGCCGCTCGAGAGCTGCGGCGGCTTCTGCGCGATCGCCTGCACCCGGCGCCGGTGCTCCGCGTAGAGCTCGGTGGGGATGAGCGCGTCGAACTTGCAGGTCTCCACGCAGTGGTTGCACGTGACGCAACGGCGTTCGTCGACGGTGATCGTGCCGGCGTAGTGGCGTTCCTTGCCCTTGCCGTGCGTGCGCGAGCGGTCGAGGCGCACATCGATACACTGCACGGGGCACTTCTTGGCGCACGCGCCGCAGAACGTGCAGGCGTGGGCGCCGGTCTCGGTGCGGCGCAGGTCGAACAGGCCTACGCCGGGGAGTTTGTGCTGCAGGTCCCGTACGGCGAAGCTGTTCTCCGGGATGGGATGCCCATACAGGATGGCGTGGTTCTCTTCGGCATGGGTGGGGGTCTCGTGCCTCGCGCTCATGTCGTCCTCGCTCTCGGGGGAAGCGGAGTCTTTCGCGCCACTACGTGGGAAAGACAGTGAAGGTACCACGACGGTAGGCGGCTCACAAGTGTCTGCGCGCCCACTATTGCCTGCCGCACAGCGAGTGCGCTCCCCTGTAGACTGACGACACATGACCGACGGCACCACACCTTCGCCGCCCCCGCGGCAGCCGGCGCGGCGGGACGCTGCGTTCGCCGCCGCGCTCGTCGTCGTCCTCACGATCTCCATCCAGACGGGCTCGGCGCTGGCCGTGCGCGTCATCGACTCGGTCGGCGTGTTCGAGGCGCTCTGGCTGCGCACGGCGTTCGCCGCGCTCATCCTGATCATCGCGCGGCCGAGCGCACTCCGGCGGCTGCCGCCCAAGGGTCACCGCCTGCCGCTTGCGGCGCTCGCGGTGACCCTCTTCCTGATGAACCTCAGCTTCTACGGCGCCATCAGCCGTATCCCGGTGGGCATCGTCGTGGCCATCGAGTTCGTCGGGCCCCTCGGAGTGGCCGTCCTCGGCACGAGACACAAGCTCGACTGGCTGTGGATCGTGCTGGCCGGCGCGGGCGTGGTCGTCCTCGCCGGCCCCTCCGGCTCCGCCACCGGCGTCGGCCTGCTCCTGGCTCTCTCGGCAGGCGTCTGCTGGGGTCTGTACCTGCTGCTCGCAAAGCGCGCCGTGACCGGCATGGACCCGCTCTCGGTCACCGCACTCATGATGCTCGGAGCCACGGTGCTGGCGACGCCGCTCCTGCTCGTCGGCGGCGTCAAGGTCTCGGGCCACGGCGATGCGATCCTGCTCGGTCGTGGTCATCGCCGTCGTCTCGTCGGCGTTCCCGTACCTGCTCGAGATGGTCGCGATCCGCCGCGTGCGCGCGGCCACCTACGGCGTGCTGCTCAGCGTGGAGCCCGCGGTCGCCGCGCTGGCGGCGCTCGTCGTGCTCGGCCAGCGCATCACGCCGCTGGAGGCGGCGGCGATGGCGGCGGTCATGGCCGCCGCCGCCGGCGCCAGCTGGACCAGCGGCGGCGCCCCGGAGCGGGGCGTCGACATCGCCGCGCCGTAGACGGTCTTCGCCTCGGCGGTCCCCGAGCGTTCGTCGCGAGGCCGCCGGTCGACGGCAGAGGCCGTTGGCGGACCGGCCCGCCTCCTCGGTAGACTTCGCCCAGCACTCCACCCGGAAAAGGAGCCACCGTGGCCGAGCTCAAGGGCAGCCAGACCGAGCAGAACCTCCTCAAGGCGTTCGCCGGCGAGAGTCAGGCGAAGAACCGCTACACCTTCTACGCCAAGATCGCGGTGAAGGAGGGCTACCAGCAGATCGCCGCCATCTTCACACGAGACGGCCGCTAACGAGGAGCAGCACGCCAAGATGTTCTTCCGCTACCTCGAGGGCCGCATGGTCGAGATCACCGCGACGTATCCTGCCGGCGACCTGAACGGCGACACCGCCAAGAATCTCGAGTCCGCCGCCAACGGTGAGAACGAGGAGTGGTCCGACCTGTATCCGGCGTTCGCCGACGTCGCCGACAGCGAAGGATTCCCGGAGATCGCCAAGAGGTTCCGCAACATCGCCAAGGTCGAGGAGCACCACGAGGAGCGGTACCGCGCGCTCAAGAAGAACATCGACGAGGGCAAGGTGTTCGAGAAGGACGAGAAGGTCACCTGGATCTGCCGTAAGTGCGGTTTCGTGCACACGGGGACCAAGGCGCTGGCCAAGTGCCCCGCCTGCGATCACCCGACGGCCTACATGGAAGTCTACGCCGCCAACTACTGAGGCTCCCGGAAGTCCGAACAGGGCGTTCGGCCCGGCATCGGCGGTTGCGGTGAGCCGAGGATGATGATGGGGAGGCGGCCGCCAGGGCGCTTCCCCGTCGTCATGAGCACGCGGCGCCGAGCGGCCAACGCACAAGTCGGGCACTCCGGCAGGGTACGATTGAGAAGTTGAGGCGATCATTCTCGATCGCTCGGAGGACGTGGCCAGATGATGATCCCGCTACCGCCGGAGACCCTTCCGGCCGTGCCGCACTTCTTCTTCACGCTGCTCAGTGTGCCGTTCACCATAGCTTGGCCGAACGCAGCCGCACTGGTGATCGTCGTGGTCGTGTTCGTCCTCGGTGCGTGGGCACGGCTTCCCGGGTTCATCGAGGGAAGGGACTGATCCTGAACCTCACGCGGCGGGCACAGCGCTACCTGCGTCTCGACCTCACCCTTGAGGACGCGCTGCCGACGCGCATGCCCGTGTACGTCAATTCGATCGCGTACCTGTTCGGGGCGGCGACGCTGATGGCCCTGGTGATGCTCGTCATCTCCGGGCTGGTGCTCGCGCTCGGCGGGCCGTCGTGGTACCACACCAACCGGGTCGGCGGCTTCGCCAACGCCGTCCACTTCTGGAGTGTCCAGCTCTTCTTCGTCGGCATCATCCTGCACTTCATCACCAAGTTCTTCCTCGGCGCGTGGCGCGACGGGCGCTGGCTCACGTGGATGGTCGGCTCGCTGCTGCTCGGGCTCGGCATTTTGACCGGGCTCACCGGCTTTCTCCTGCAGAGCAACTGGGACTCCCAGTGGATCGCGACGCAGGCCAAGGACGCGATGAACGCCGGCGGCATCGGCGCGTTCTTCAACACGATGAACGCCGGCCAGGTGCTGACCCTGCACGTGGCCGCCCTGCCGGTCGCGCTTCTCGCCTTTCTGGCCCTGCACATCTTCCTGATCCGGCGCGACAGCCCGGTGCGTCCGTACGAGGACTGACGTGAGCGACGAGCCCCTCGCCAACGGACGCCGCGCGGCGGAGAATCTTCGCGGCGTCCCCACGAAGCCATACGACCTCCTGCGCGAAGGCATCATCGTGTTCGTCTTCATCGCCGCGGTCGCCGTCGTCCTCGCGGCGATCCTGGGCGCTCCCGACTACCCGACCGTGAACGGCGAGAACGTGGCCAAGGCCCAGCCCGTCGCCTTCCTCAAGACGACGACCGGGATCATGCTCGGCAACGATCTCTCGGCGGTGAGCGGGTACGGGCCGCCGTACACCAACGATCCCTCGGCGGCCCAGCATCTCGGTCCGGTGGCGCCCGCCAACTGGTTCGGGGTGACGCGCCCCATCGACCCGGTCCAGGACTTCGTGCTCAAGCCGCTGGCCCGGGTGGCCACGATCAACCCGGCTTACGCCGGCCCCATCCGCGAGTTCAAGGCGGCCTCACCCGCACAGCAGCAGACCTGGCTCGCCAACTACGACAAGGCGCTCGACAGCGCGACCGTGAGCAACGGGCAGGTGCAGGTGCCGGCGGGCGACTACGGCCCGGTGGAGCCGATGATGAACGCCATGCTGAGCCTCGGCCGCAGCGGGCTGCTGGAGGGCGCTCTCGCCGCCGAAGGCGACAGCCGCTACCCCTACACGTTCGACTTCAGCAAGCAACTGCTCTACTTCGCAGTCGCTCCGCCGTACATGGACTCGGCCACGCACCTCATCCAGCAGGGAAACCCACAGTGGGGCATCGTCAACGAGACGGGGCGGTACCCGGGAGCCTGGTGGCTCGTGCCCTACCAGTTCTGGTACGAGGTGCCCCAGATCGGCGGCAGCGACAATGCCGACATCATCGTGGTCACGATCATGCTGGTGGTCTTCGCGGTCATCTTCTTCCTGCCGCTGATCCCCGGGCTCAATCGGCTGCCGCACGTCCTCAAGGTCTACCGGCTGGTGTGGCGCGACTGGTACCGGCGGCCGGACTCGGGAGAAGCCACTCCCGAACGCTGAGGGCCTGCGCCTGCGGCGGCACGGGCGATCTCGGCGTCGCGGCGGGCGCTGTACCCAGCGTCGGCGGAGTTACTCGAGCACCACGAACGCGTCGGCCGTGAGCTCGTACTCCTCGTCTTCGTTGAGGTCGTGGACCCTGATGCGCTCGAGCTCGCCCTCTCCGAGCAGCTCGAGCGGCTGCGCCTCAGCCAGCACCTTCACGTCGCTGAGGCGCAGGGCCGAGCGCACCGCAGGGCTCACGCTCGGCTCCTTGCCGGACGTCATGAGCACGACGCGACCGGTGTGGTCGGTGAGGTCCATCGAGAGCCTCGCGGCGTCGTCGCCGGTGTCGAGCACTACGACGCGCTCGTCCGCGACCGCGCTCAGATCGTCGAGCTTGCGGTAGAGGCCCTTGCCGTCGTAAGCGTCCAGGTTCTGGATCTCGACCTCGGCCACCGCCGCCGGGATGGGGTGGCACGCGGTGCCGCCCGGCGTCTTCTTGGCGTCCTCCGGGCCGACGCCCTCGCGCCAGTTCTTGATCGCCTCGTGCAGCGCGTCCGCCGCCAGGTTGCTGCAGTGCATCTTGATCGGCGGCAGACCCTCGAGCGCGTCGGCGACGTCGCCGCGGGTCACCTTGAGCGCGTCGTCGAGCTGCATGCCCATGACGAGCTCGGTGATCATGCTCGACGTCGCCACGGCGGAGCCGCAGCCGAACGTCTGGAACTTGATGTCCTTGATGTGGTCGTCTACCACCTCGATGTAGATGTCCATCATGTCGCCGCAGACGGGGTTGCCCACGCGTCCGACGGCGACGTTCGGGCCTTCCAGCGTGCCCACGTTGCGCGGGTCGCGGAAGTGCTCGAGGGTCTTCTCGGTGTACTGAGTCGATTTCATCGGTCGGAGCCTTTCAGGTGAGCGGGTGTCGCGGCGGTCACGACGTCGCGGGTGCGTTGGTCTTGTAGAGCGGCGAGAGGGCGCGCAGGCGATGGATCACGCCGGGGAGCGCCTCCATGATGCGGTCCACGTCGTCCATGCGGCTCCAGCGGCCGAAGGTGAACTCGAGCGAGCCGTGCGCTTCCTCGTGGAGCAGGCCGCAGGAGATGAGCGTGTGCGACGGCTCCAGCGTCTTGGAGCTGCAGGCGGAGCCGGTGGACGCGGCGATGCCGGCGTCGCGCAGCGACAGCACCATCGCCTCTCCCTCGACCCCGTGGAAGCGGAAGTGCGCGTTGTTCGGCAGCCGCTGCTCGGGGTGCCCGTTCAGGTGCGAGTCGGGGATCTCGGCGAGCACCCGCTCGACCAGCTTGTCGCGGATGGCGCGGACGCGCTCCACCTCGGCCGGCATCTCTGCGGCCATGATGTCGGCCGCCGCGGCGAACCCGGCGATGCTCGCGAGGTCCTCGCTGCCGGAGCGCAGGCCGCGCTCCTGACCGCCGCCCAGCAGCACCGGCGCCACCTGGACGCCCTGGCGCACGTACAGGGCGCCGAGGCCGCGCGGGCCGTAGATGTCGTTGCTCGACAGGCTCAGCAGGCTCACCGGCACCCGGGCCGTGTCGATCGGGACCAGCCCTTCGGCCGCCACGGCGTCGCTGTGCAGGGCGATGCCGGTGCCGTCCAGCATCTCGGCGATCTCGGCGATGGGCTGGACGGTGCCGATCTCGTTGCTCGCCCACAGGAGCGAGACGAGGATGGTCTCGTCGGTGATGCGGGCGCGCAGCTTCTTGGCCGTCACGCGGCCGTGCAGGTCGATCGGCACCCGCGTGACGCGGAAGCCCTGCTTCTCGAGGTACTTGGCGATGTTGAGCACGCTGATGTGCTCCGCCTCGCTGATGATCACGTGGTCGCCCTTGCGCCGGTTGCGCAGGGCGTAGCCGACGATGGCGAGGTTGCTCGCCTCGGTGGCTCCGCCGGTGAAGACGATCTCGCGCGGCTCGGCGCCGAAGAACGCGGCGACCCGGCCGCGCGCCTCCTCCAGCGCCTCGGTGGCCACGTCGCCGACGCCGTGCAGCGAGGCGGCGTTGCCGAACTTCTCGGTGAGGTACGGCAGCATCGCTTCGACCACGCGCGGGTCGACGGGCTTGGCGCTCTGGTAGTCGGCGTAGACGACCCCGGCGCTGCGCAGCGCCTCGCCGGGATCCTGCAGGGTCAGGGAGATGCCGTCGGTCATCACGCTGCCTCAGAAGTACATGGTCGCGTCGGCGTCCAGGGCGAGGTCGTTGAGCGTCGCCGCGCCGACGATCTTGACGCCGTCGATCAGCTCGACGCTCTCCCAGCCGAGCATCTGCTTGCTGGCCTCGCAGACGTACACGGTGACGCCCATGTCGAGCGCCTTCTGGAGCATCTCGGCGACCGTCGGGAAGCTGCCGAGCTGCATCTTCTCGGCCTCACCCGGCTTGAGGACGGTGAGGCCCATGCCCAGGTAGTAGACGGCTGCGTCGAGCCCCATCGCCCTGGCGCTCTGCGCGAGCACGAGCGGCGAATACTGGCGCTCTGGGGCGTTGCTGGTCTGTACGTAGAGGATGTTCTGCGGGTCGGCCATGGGGTCCTTTCGGTCTTCTACTTGAGTCGGCGAAGGAGGATGCGGAGCTCGACGCCGTCGTTCTCGAGGTCGACGACCTCATGACCGGCGCGCTTGGCGAAGCGCTTGAGGTCCTCCTCGGCGGCGGGGTCGTCGGCGATGACCTCGAGCACCTCGCCGATTTCGATCGAGTCGATGCTCTCCCGAGTCTGGAACAGCGGCTCGGGACAGTACAGCCCGATGCAGTCGAGCGTGAGGGCGGGCTTCTCTTCGTCTGCCATGTGGTCTCCCTTCGCGGTGGGGCGAGGCCGTGCGGCGGTCACGGCTCCGCTGCAGCATATACCCGACCAATGCAGTTGGTATTCACATAATCGACACGCGAAAGCTCACTTTCGCGGGCGCTCCGCGGCAGCTAGGCTGGGCGGAAGCTGCACGGGGAGGAGCGGGATGACACGCATGGTGGACACGGTGACGGTGGAGAGCGGCCGGCTGCGCTTCGACGGAGTAGACGTCGCCGGCCTGGCCGGCCGGGTCGACACGCCGTTCTTCCTGTACTCGCAGCGGCGGATCGCCGAGAACCTGGGACGTCTGCGGCGGGCGTTCGAGGCGCGGCACGCAGCCAGTCGTGTGTTCTTCGCCGGCAAGGCGTGCTCCAACCTCTGGTTCCTCGAGCAGGTCCGGGCGGCCGGAGCAGGCGTGGAGGTCAACTCCGGCGGGGAACTGTGGAAGGCGCTGCGCGTGGGGTTCGCGCCGGAGCAGGCCGTGTTCAACGGCGTCGCCAAGAGCCGTGACGAGCTCGAGGAGGCTGTGCGGGCCGGCATCGCCGGCATCGTGGCCGACTCGCTCTGCGAGCTGCGCCGGATCGACGAGGTCGCGCGCGACCTCGGCACGCCGGCGCGCGTGCTCCCGCGCGCGGACGTCAACGTCAGCGGCGGCACGCACCCCGGCCTGGAGACGTCGAGCGGGGGCAAGGCCGGCATCGACCTGGGTGAGGCCATGGAGGCGTTCCGCCTCGCGGCGGACTCGCCGCACCTGGAGCCCGCCGGGTTGCACCTGCACATCGGCTCGCAGATCACCGCGGTCGACCCGTACTTGAGGGCTCTGCGGGTGGCGCTCGACCTGATCGACGACGTCGAGCGCGAGCTCGGCGTGACCCTGCCCGCGCTCGACCTGGGCGGCGGCTTCGCCGTGGCCTACCGCGAGCGCCCGCTGGCGCCCGACGGCGATTACTTCTTCACCGGCCTCGCCGTGGAGGACTACGCCGAGGCGGTGTGTGCGGAGGTTGCTCGCAGGCGCCCGGCGCTCGAGCTCTGGCTGGAGCCGGGCCGCTCCATCGCCGCCGACACCGCCATCCTCGTCACGCGCGTGGAGAGCGAGAAGAGCAAGCGCCTGCGTGACCAGCTCGGCCGCGTGGTCGTCGAAGACCGCTGGCTGCTGGTCGACGCCGGCTACAACACGTTCTTCGACCCGGTGCTGTACGGCTGGTACTACCCGCTCGTCTCGGTGTCCCGGCCGGAGGCGCGGGCCGGCGGCAGTTTCCGCGTGGCCGGCCCGCTCTGCGACGGCGGCGATGTGTACGGCGGCGACGACGACACGGCGTACCGCCGTCTGCCCGCCGAGACGGCTCCGGGCGACCTGCTCGCCTTCTACGACGCCGGGGCCTACGTGCTGGAGCTCATGACGCCGTACAACGCCCGGCCGACGGCCGCCGCCTACGCGGTGGTGGCCGGCGAAGAGGAAGGGGACGGCGCGGAGGTGCTGCGCATCCGTGCCCGCCAGTCGCGCGAGGACCTCGTCGCCCTCGACGAGGCGACGCCCATCGGCTGACAGGTCAAGACGCGCCCAGTGTGAACCAGAAGGTGGCGCCCTGGTCCGACGGCGCCCTCCGCACAGATGGCGCCGCCGTGGCGGTGCACGATCCGCTGCACCGTGGCGAGACCGATGCCGGTCCCCTCGAACTCGTCCTGGCGGTGGAGCCGCTGGAAGGCGCCGAACAGGGAGTCGGCGTAGTGCATGTCGAATCCGGCGCCGTCGTCGCGCACGTAGAACCAGGTCCGGCCGTCCTCCTCCGCGGCGCCGACCTCGATGTGCGCCCGCTCGCGGTTCGCGGTGAACTTCCAGGCGTTGCCGAGCAGGTTCTCGAGCGCAAGACGTGTGAGCCGCGGGTCGCACTCGGCCGTGAGCCCGGGGGCGATGGTCGCCTCGACGTCGCGGCCGCGGTCCGCGTCGCGCAGCTCCGCGATGACCTCCGCGGCCATGACGCTCAGGTCCACCAGTTCCTTCCGCAGCCTGTCGCGGTTCAGGCGCGAGAGGCTGAGCAGACCGTCGATGAGGTCGGTCATGTGCTGCGCGCCGCCACGGATGCGCCGCAGGTGCGCCTGGCCGATCGCATCCAGACACCCGCCGTAGTCCTCGATGAGGATCTCGCTGAACCCGTCGACTGCGCGGAGCGGCGCGCGCAGGTCGTGAGAGACGGAGTGTGAAAAGGACTCGAGCTCCCGGTTCGTCGCCTCCAGTTGGGCGGTGCGCGCGACGACGCGGCGCTCGAGGTCGGCGTTCAGGCGCTGGATCTCCTGCTCGGCGCGGACGCGCTCCGTGATGTCCAGCGCCGCCAGCGCCCACGTGTCCTCCGCCACGGGATAGACCTCGAGGAGCTCGTGGAGGTCCTCGCTCCGCACGTACAGCTCGGAGCGCGCCGGGCGGCCGTCTCCGATGGCCGCGGCCGCCGCCTCGAAATACGCGCGGGAGCGCTCGTCGAGCTCGCCCGCGCTCGTCATCCGCGCGCCGACGATCGCGCTTCGCGCGCGGCCGGCGCGTGTCTCCTGCGTGGGGTTCACGTCGGCGATCTCGAGGTCGGCCACCTGGCCCGTCCGGTCCCGTACCACGCGGAACACCGTGAGGCCCTCCACCGCGTGCTCGAAGAGGTTGGCGTACTGCTCCTCGGACCGCCGGATCCGGCGGACGTAGTTGAGCGCCAGCAGGAAGAGCAGCGTGGCCGTGACCACGACGAACGCCATACCCTTGATGGAGGCGACGCGCAGGGCGAACTCACCGGAGAAGTGCAGCCAGCCGATGGCCCTGTCGGAGAGAAGGATCCAGAGAGTCGCGAGCACGGCGTAGACGAGTGCGACGCGCAGGGCGAGCCATGCGTCGCCGCGACTCTTGCCACCGTCATTCGCGCCTTGCGTAATCGCCCCCTGCCCGGACCTCGACGGGGTCACATTATCGCCCGCGGGACCGCGGGACCAGTGATCCGGCCCGCGCGGCGGTCGTCAGGCTGCGTCGCCGTGCGGGGGGCGCTCGTTGATGAGCGCCCAGAACACTCCGAGGCTCTCCACCGCATCCATGAAGGAGTCGAAGTCCACGGGCTTGACCACATAGGCATTGACCCCGAGGTCGTAGCTCGCGAGGATGTCCTGCTCCTCGCGCGACGACGTGAGGATGACGACCGGCAGGCGTCTGAGCGCAGGGTCGGACCGCACCTCGCGCAGGACTTCGATGCCGTCTTTGCGCGGCATCTTGATGTCGAGCAGGAGCACCGCCGGGTCGCCGGGCGCGCGGTCCGCGAACCGGCCCTCGCGGCGGAGGTAGTCCATGGCCTCCACGCCGTCCTTCGCCAAGGTCACGCTGTTGGCCAGGTTGTGCTTGGCGAGCGCCTCGAGCGTGAGTTCTGCGTCATTGGGGTTGTCCTCGGCGATCAGGATCTCGGGGAGGCGGTCGCTCATGTGGTCTCCTTTCTCGTCGGCAGCGAGAACGAGAAGGCGGCCCCCTTGCCGGGATCACCCTCCGCCCAGACCCTGCCGTGCAGGCGGGTCACTATCCTGTCGACGTTTGCCAGGCCGATGCCGGTGCCCTCGAACTCGCTCGAGTCGTGCAGACGCTGGAACACGCCGAACAGCTTGTGCGCGTACTGCATGTCGAAGCCCACGCCGTTGTCGCGCACCGTGTAGACGATCTCTCCGTCGACGATCGCCCCGCCGACCGAGATCCGCGCAGGGGAGGCGCGGCGTGTGTACTTGACCGCGTTCCCCAGCAGGTTGACCCACACCTGGCGGATGAGCGTCATGTCCGCGTCGGCCGCCGGGAGGGGTTCGATGGACCAGTCGATCTCGCGGCCGGCGGTCTCGTCGCTCAGGGTCGCCAGCGCCTCCTGGACCACCACGTCCATGTCCACCGGCATGATGGTCAGCTCCGCCCGTCCCGTGCGCGAGAACTGCAGCAGGTCGTCGATCAGCACGCCCATCTCATTGACCGACCTGGTGATGACGTCCACGTAGTGCCGGCCCTTCTTGTCCAGGACGTCCGCCGACCGCTCGGCCAGCAGACTCGAGAACCCGCTGATGTGACGCAGCGGGGCGCGGAGGTCGTGGGACACGGAGTACGCGAACGCCTCGAGCTCCTTGTTGGCGGCATCCAGTTCCCCCGTGCGATCGGCTACCCGCTGTTCGAGGGTCTCGTTGAGCAGTTCGATCTCTTCCTGCGCGCGGCGCAGGCCGGTGACGTCGGTCGCGCTGCCGTCCATGCGCAGGGGCTCGCCGGCGGAGTCGCTGATCAGGTGGGCGCTGAGGACGACGGTGCGCCGTTCGCCGTTCGTCGTGCGCATGTCCGCCACGTACTCGAGTACATGGTCACTCTGCCCCAGGCGCTCGATCCACTTCTCGCGGTCGCCGGGCTTCCACCAGAATCCCTCGGTCGTCCTGCCGCGCAGGTCGGTGTCCGGCGGCAGCGCCAGGATGCGCAGCAGAGCCGGGTTGTAGTCGAGGAAGGCGCCGTCGAGAGACGTGCTGAAGTAGCCCTCGTCCAGGTGCTCCACCGTCTCCCTGAACTTGCGTTCACTGGTGCGAAGGCGGCGCTCGGCGGCCACCCGTCCGGTGATGTCGGCGAAGGTGACCACGACCTCCGCCAGTCCGCCGTCGGGGTCGCGTCGGGGGAACGCGTTGCAGAGCGTCCACACCGGGTCGGCGCCCTCGGCGCGCGCGGTCCCGATCACGAGGTCCGTGAGCGGTTCCCCGGTCGTGACGACCTGTTCGACGGGGAATTCCTCGAGCGGCATGGTGGAGCCGTCCTCGCGCAGGAAGCGCCAGTACGGATCCATGGCGCTCTTGTCGGTGAGCTGGTCGTACGTGAGGCCGAGCAGTTCGCAAGCACGCGGGTTGGCGTAGGTGATCCGGGTGTCCGGAGCGTGCACCACCACGCCCGCCGAGAGGTTCTCGACGAGAGAGCGATACCGGCTCTCCCGGATGAGGAGCTCTTCGCCGACCTGCGCCTCGCGTCGTCTCCACACCAGCAGGGTGCCGAGCCCGGCGAGCGCAACCAGCAGGACGGTCACCCCGGCGGTAAGCACGCCACGCCTGCGGACCGGCGCCAGCACTTCGTCGCCGTCCAGCTTGGCGATCACGTGCCAGGACGTGCCGGGGACGGGCTGCGTCGCCGCGAACACGGGGACGCCGCGGTAGTCGAGGCTCTCGAACGCGCCGGTCCGCCCGGTCACGGCCTTGACGGCCAGCATCTCCGTCTGGGTGAGCGGCAGGGACAGGTGCAGGGCGGTCCTCTTGCGGAAGCGCAGTTCGTTCAGATAGATGACCCGATCGCCGCGCTGTTCCACCAGCTCGGTCTCGCCGGACGCGGACGGCAGCGGCCAGTCCCGGAGGACCGGGTAGAGGAACTGGGACGGGTCGGAGACCAGCACGACCACGCCGACCGGTTCGCTCCCCTTCGAGGGGTTCAGGAGCGGCGCCACCGTTTCGAGCCGCGGGTGGCCGTCGGGACCGAGGTAGATGTCCGACCAGACGACCTTTCCCGTCCGCAGGGCCTGGCGCGCGAGCAGTGCCGTGCGCGCGCCAGGCGTGAACGAGTCGGCCGGAGGCGACGAGGCAAGCGTACGCCCGTCGGGCGCGAGCAGCACAACGGCGGCATAGCCGTAGGACTCCCGGTACTGCCGCAGCCTGGCCGCCACCATCGGCGTCGCCGTGGCCGGCGCGCGGCCCGAGCCCAGTTCCACGGCCTTGTCGGCCAGCCATCTGCCTCTGCTGATGACGACGGCGTCGCCGTGCCGCTCGTCGAGCCAGCCGGCGATCTGATCGGCCTTGAGATGCGCGACCGCGTTGACGCTGCGTTCGGCGGTCGACTTCATCGAGGAGGCCTGCTGCGACCACACCCAGTAGCCGCCGGCTGCGATGAGGCCGGCGAGGATGATGAACCCTGCGAGCAGCATCCTCGCGCTGCGCTGCGGGCGCACCGGGCCTGCGGCCCCGCCCGGTCGTGACGCACCCGTCTGATGCACGACCCCTCCCAGATGGACTTCCCCCTGCTCAGTATGCCCACCCGGACCACGGGCGGACTCCCCCCGGGACGCGCGCTCGCCGGGCGGGCGACCTGCATCCGGGAACGGCGGGCCGGCCGGGCGCATCGGCGACTTGGGCCGCCTCTAGGGTGTTCACCCCATGTGCGGAAGGATTTCGAGGGTATAGTGGGAGTAGGAGCCACGCGACCAAAGTGGCCGCGCGACGTGATCGGTCACCGGGTCAGGGGGAGTGGCGGCCATGCACACGATCGTCGACCGGCAGGAACTCACGAAGCGTGATCTGGTCAGCCTCACGCTGGAGGCGCCCCAGATAGCGCGCAAGATACGTCCGGGCCAGTTCGTCGTCCTTCGGGTCAACGACACGGGGGAGAGGGTGCCGCTCACCGTCGCGTACCGCGACGCGGCCAACGGCACAGTCACCATCATCTTCCAGGTCGTCGGCAAGAGCACGGCCATGCTCGCCTCGCTCGGGGTGGGCGACGCCATCAAGGACCTGTGCGGGCCGCTCGGCGTGCCGGAGAACATCGAGAAGTTCGGCACCGTGGTCGGCATCGGCGGCGGGTCCGGCATCGCCGTGCTGCACCATCTGCTCACGGGGCACCGTGAGGTCGGCAATCACATCATCGGCGTGGTCGGAGCGCGTCAGAAGGACCTTCTGATCCTGGAGGACGAGATGCGCACCCTCTGCGACGAGCTCGTCGTCACCACGGACGACGGCAGCTACGGCGTGCACGGCAAGGTCACGGACGCGCTCAAGGCGCTCGTTGAGCGGCACGAGCACATCGACAAGGTGCTCGCGGTCGGGCCGCTCATCATGATGCGCTCCGTCACCGAGATGACGCGCATCTACGGGCTGCCGACGGAGGTGAGTCTCAATCCCATCATGGTCGACGGGACCGGCATGTGCGGCGGCTGCCGCTGCACCGTCGGCGGGGAGACCAAGTTCGCCTGCGTCGACGGTCCTCACTTCAACGCGTTCGAGGTCGACTTCGACGAGCTGATCCAGCGCAACAGCATGTACGCGCGCGACGAGCGCATCTCGCTGCTCACCTCCATCAAGGCACACTAGGGGAGGCGGCGATGACCAGCATCGACCACGAGCTCGAGACGCTTGCGCAGCAAGGCGACCTCGCCAGTTTCTGCCCTCACTGCCACGCCGCGCTCAACATCTACGACGCCGAGACCCGGCGTGTGTGGGTCGGCCTCGACGTGGAGGTGGGCGACATCGCCTGCGACCTCCTCGTGAACCCGCGGCTCGAGGAGTTCGAGCGGGTCGTCTCTCCCTGCTGGACGGGCGAGGCGGTGGCCACGGATGTGCTGTGCCCGCACTGCCACACCTCGCTCATCGAATCTGAAGCGCTGTGCGGCGAGTGCGAGTCTCCGGTGTTCACCATCGACGTCTCGCTGCACACGCGCGTGGCGCCGCTCTCCTGCTGCACGCGGGCGGACTGCCGCTGGCACGGCGTGCCTAAGCGTACGCGCGCGAAGATCCTGGCCGAGGCGCCGCGGCAGAAAAAGCCCGAACAGGACCCCCGGCTGCGCATCCGCAACTTCCAGGAGGTCAGCTACGGCTTCGACAGCGAGCTGGCCGTGCTCGAGGCGAGCCGCTGCCTGCAGTGCAAGAAGCCCGCCTGCGTGGAAGGATGCCCCGTCCAGGTGGACATCCCCGGGTTCGTCGGGCTGGTGGCCGCCGGTGACTTCGCCGGCGCGGCTCGCCGCATCCGCGAGAAGAACGCGCTGCCGGCCGTCTGCGGGCGCGTCTGCCCGCAGGACGACCAGTGCGAGAAGCTGTGTCTGCTCGGCAAGAAGGGCGAGCCCCTCGCCATCGGCGCCCTGGAGCGGTTCGCCGCCGACTTCGAGCGGGAGACCGACCAGGTGACACTGCCGCCGCGCGCGGCCAGGACGGGCCGCCGCGTCGCCGTGGTCGGCAGCGGGCCGGCGGGGCTGATCATGGCCGCGGACATGGCCGTCAAGGGCCACAGCGTGACGATCTACGAGGCGCTGCACAGCGCCGGCGGCGTGCTCGTTTACGGCATCCCGGAGTTCCGCCTGCCCAAGAGCATCGTCGAGGCGGAGACCGGCAACCTGCGGCACCTCGGCGTCAGGTTCGAGATGAACAGCATCGTCGGCAAGCTGTACGGGCTCTCGGAGCTGTTCGACCTCGGGTTCGACGCCGTGTACGTCGCCACTGGGGCCGGCCTGCCCGGGTTCATGGGCGTCCCCGGCGAGAACCTCTGCAACATCGTCTCGGCCAACGAGTACCTCACGCGCGTGAACCTGATGAAGGCGTACCTCTTCCCGGAGTACGACACGCCGGCTCCGCTGGGGACCAAGGTCGCCGTGGTCGGCGGCGGCAACGTGGCCATGGACTGCGCGCGCACGGCGCTGCGCATGGGCGCGCGCGAGGTAAGCGTCGTGTATCGGCGCACGCGCGCGGAGATGCCGGCGCGCGAGGAGGAGATCCTGCACGCCGAGCAGGAGGGGCTGCGGTTCGAGTACCTCACCAGCCCTATCGCCTACGAGGGCGACGAGCAGGGCTGGGTGCGCGAGATGCGCTGCGTGCGCATGATGCTCGGCGAGCCGGACGAGTCCGGGCGCCGGCGACCGGTACCCGTCCTCAAGTCGGACTTCCTGATCGACGTCGACATGGTGGTGGTCGCCGTGGGCGCCGGCCCCAACCGGGCCCTCTTCGAGGACGCCCGCGGCCTCGAGCGCACCCAGCGCGGCTACATCAGGACGTTCACGGAGGCGGGCAGGACGAGCGTACCGAGGGTGTGGGCGGGCGGGGATATCGTCACCGGCGCCGCCACGGTGATCCTCGCCATGGGCGCGGCTCGGACGGCGGCCGACGACATGCACGAGTATCTGAGCGACGGGGCCGCGGCCTGGATCTGATCCTGCCGGTCGCGACCCCGTCTGGAGGAGCGTCGTCGCCCGTCAGGCGGACAGCACCTCGGCGGCGTAGAGCCGGTGGGCCAGATCCTCCCAGTAGGACGCCACGCCTTCTTCGATCTCGTCCCAGTGCACCGCCTCGAACTCCTCGGAGAGCTCGTGCCGGTCGTTCAGGGTGAGGTAGTGCTGGGCGGTGTCGAAGAAGACCTCTTCCTCGACGGTGATGTGGCAGCGCATGACCTCGATGAACTCGCAGAGGCAACCGGCGAACTCGAGCACGGCCTCCCGGTCGCTCTGGTCGATGCGTCTCCAAGCCACTCTCCATGGCGTCGAGCTTGCCGCGGCACCATTCGTGCTCGCCGATCATCTGCTCGAGGGGCTCGTCCTCATCGGTCATGCCCCGGCGGTGGCAGCGGGCGTACAGCAGGCCCTCTTCCTTGGGGTCGTGGAGGCCGTCGTCGAAGTACCGGAAGAAGCCGAGCATGTCGCCGACCAGGTCGGTGCGGATCGTGCCGGTGGTCTGGATGTGGCGGCACTCGGCTTCGGCGGCGTCGGCGACCTCCAGCACCAGGCGGTGCTCCGCCTCCAGGATCTTCCTCCAGCCCATGGCTCCTCCTTCCACGAGCTTTGCGGGTCGCAGGCGATGCTTGCGACTCCCTTCACAATGACTGTACCCCTCAGGGGTGTGTGAAGTGCGTAGTCGGGCTCTTAAATAGGGTGTTCACCTGATGGGCGGGGTGGGCGCGGCCCGCGCCACGTGCCTGAGAGGACCCGGGGCGGCGTGCCGCGCCGGCGGTCGGCGAGGCGCGCGCGGTGCGAACGACGGTCGCGAGGCACGGAGGTATGATGCTGGCCAGAGCGGCCCGTCGCCGGACGCGCGGGCCGGCCGCGACCGACGGAGGACGGCATGGCTGACGCGACGGGCAAGGTGGTGCTGGCGCTCGACACCGGGACCACAAGCGGGCGGGCGCTCGTCATCGACGCCGGGGGCGTCGTCCTCGCGAGCGACCAGAAGCAGGCCGGCCTCAGCACGCCTCAGCCGGGCTGGGTGGAGCAGGACGCCGAGGAGCTGTGGCAGGCGCAGCTGGCCACCGCCAGAGGGGCGCTCGCGAAGGCCGGCCTGACCGCCGCCGACGTGGCCGGCATCGGGATCGCCAACCAGCGCGAGACGACGATCCTCTGGGACCGGGCGACCTCGCAGCCGGTGGCGCCGGCGATCGTCTGGCAGGACCGGCGCACCGCGGACTACTGCGAGCAGTTGCGCGGCGCCGGCGCCGAGGCGATGGTCCGGCGCAAGACGGGGCTCCTGCTCGATCCGTACTTCTCCGGCACCAAGATCCGCTGGCTGCTCGACAACGTGCCCGGCGTGCGCGAGCGCGCCGAGGCGGGCACGCTCGCCTTCGGCACCGTCGACAGCTGGATGGCGTGGCGGCTGAGCGGCGGGCGCCGCCACGTGACGGACGCCACCAACGCCTCGCGGACGCTGCTCTACGACATCCGCGAGGGGCGCTGGGACGACGAGCTGCTCCAGCTGTTCGGCGTGCCGCGGACGCTGCTGCCCGAGGTGGTCGACAGCAGCGGCGTCGTCGGCGAGACGGACCCGGCTCTGCTCGGCGCCGCCGTCCCCATCGCCGGCATGGCCGGCGACCAGCAGGCGGCGCTCTTCGGGCAGGCGTGCACCAGGCGCGGCATGATCAAGGTCACCTACGGCACCGGCTGCTTCCTGCTGCTCAACACCGGCGAGGAGCCCGCGGCCGCGCCGGCCGGGCTCGTCAGCACGGTGGCGCTGCAGCGCGACGGCAAGCGCACGTACGCGCTCGAGGGCAGCGTGTTCATCGGCGGAGCCGCCGTGCAGTGGCTGCGCGACGGCCTCGGCATCATCTCCAGCAGCTCCGAGGCGGACAAGCTGGCGCAGGGTGCGCCGACGAGCGACGGCGTGGTCTTCGTCCCGGCGCTCGCCGGCCTCGGCGCGCCGTACTGGGACCCCTACGCGCGCGGCGGCATCTTCGGCCTCACGCGCGGGACCACCGCGGCGCACATCGCCCGCGCGACCCTGGAGGGCATCGCCTTCCAGGTCGCCGACCTGTACCACGCGGAGACCGAGGGCGCCGGCGTGGCGCCGGCCGAGGTGCGCGCCGACGGCGGCGCCGCCGCGAGCGACCTGCTGCTGCAGTTCCAGGCGGACCTGCTCGGCGTGCCGGTCACGCGCGCCGGCCAGCCCGAGGCGACGGCCTTCGGCGCGGCCTGGCTGGCCGGGCTCGCCACCGGTGTGTGGTCGAGCGAGGAGGAGGTCGCCGCCCTGTGGACCGCCGGGGCCAGTTTCGCACCGGTCGTCGAGACCGACGCGGACGAGCTGCGGCGACGCTGGAAGGCGGCGGTGACCGCCGTCCGCGGCTTCGCGCGCGAGACGCAGTGACGGTTCCGGGTCAGTGCCGGCGGCGGTCCGGGCGGTGCGGCACGACCAGGACCGGGACGTCGGAGTGGTACAGGAGCTCGAACGGCGTGTGCCGGCCGAGCGCCCCGGCGATCGGCCCCTCGCCGTGCGAGCCCACGACGATCACGTGCGAGCCGCGCTCGTGCGCCACCGACTGCAACGCGCGCACGGGGTCGTCCCACACGAGCTGCACCTCCGCCTCGATGCCGGCCGCGCGTATGCGCTCGGCGGCGTCGCTCAGCATCGGTCCGACCTCCGTCTGCACGCGCCGCTCGTAGTCGCGGAGCTCCTTTGCGGCGGCGCAGCCCGGGTCGAGCGCGCAGCTCAGCCCGGGCGGGGGTTCGTGGCAGTAGACCAGGACGACCTTGGCGCCCCGGGCGTCGCGGCCGATCTCGATCGCTTCGTCGAGCGCCGCCGCCGAGCACGCCGTGCCGTCGTAGCCGAGGACGATGGGATGTGCCATCTCCGCTCCCTTCCCCAAGGCTTCGGCTCTCCCCCGGGATATCCGAGGTCCTGCCCCACACTCCTCATGGTTCCCCCTCGCGCGGCGTGCTAGGCGCGTCGGGCGCGCCGCACTCTCAGAGGGAGAGCAGAGCGCGCAGGTTGCGGGCGATGAGGGCGGCCGAGTAGTCGAGGCCGCTGCGCTCGAGCTTCTCGCGCGTCTGCGGCGGCAGGTCCGGGGAGGCGGCGAGGATCGCGTCCGTCTCCGCCTCGTCGAACACCTCGGGCTCCGCCACACGCAGCTCGACGCCGGCGTTCTCGGGGCAGGCCTGCTGACAGCGCAGGCAGCCGACGGCGGTGTGGTGCCAGGCCGGGTCGACCCAGTCGGGGAACGGTGCCTCGCTCTCGTTGTGCGTGGTCAGGCAGCGGTCGGTCTGGAGGAGGAACCGCTCCGCGCGGATGGCGCCGCCGGGGCAGGCGCGCAGGCAGGCGCTGCAGCGCTCGCAGCGCGCCAGTTGCTCGGGCTCGCCCCACGGTGCGTCGTCCGGCGGCGGCGCGTCCGTGGCGCACGCCGCCAGCATGTGGTAGCTGCCGAGGCCGGGCACGTAGGAGATGTTGTTGCGGCCGTAGCGCGCCAGGCCGGCGCAGGCCGCGAGCGTCTTCAGCGGCGGCTCGAAGCGCGCGGCGGCGTAGCCCGAGGGCGCCAGCGCCGCGCCCACGGCCGCGGCGAGCCCGTCCGGGACCGAGTAGTAGCCGGCGTAGTGCGGCGGCACCGCGACCTCGCGCGGCTCGCCGTGCACGGTGAGCGTCGCGCGCGTGAGCGGGCGCGGGGTGGCCGCGACGACGACGGAGCGCGGCCCGGGCAGCTGTTCCGGCCAGGAGAAGCTGGTCTCGTCGGCGAGGTGGCCGGCGGTGGGGCCGGGCAGCTCGCCGGAGGCGAGGACCCCGGCCACGCGGCCGCGCACGTCGTCCAGCCGCGCCGCGTCGACGACCGCCGCCGTCCAGCCTGCGGCCGCGGCGGCCTCGAGCACGGCGGCCCAGTCGGGTGTCAAGGGGGTGTCGGTCGGGTCGCTCATGGGGTACCCAAGTGTGCCGCCGCCCGCGGGTGCGGGCAACCGGGCCGCGGCGGCCCGGCCGCGGAACGCGGCCCGGCGGCCGCCGTCAGACCCTGTCGGAGAAGAAGAGCTCGCCCGCTCGCGGGCGCATGCAGTGGTCGGTCCACATGCCGGGGCAGTAGCCGCCGGCCGAGGGCAGCGCGACGATCTCGCCCTCGCGTACCTCGGGGACCGGCAGATCCTCCGCGAACAGGTCGTTGCCCTCGTTGATGTGGCCGGCCAGCGTCGCGGCAGCCCGGCGGGGGGCGTCGGCGCGCGCGGCCACGACGACCGCCGGCCGGCGCCTGAAGATGTAGTAGTCGTTCCACACGTTCCAGCCGGCGTCGAGGCCGACGAAGGTGGTGCCGAGCCGATCCTCCACCGTCACCACCTCCGCGAGCAGGACGCCGGAGAGGTTCGTGAGGAACTCGCCCGGCTCGACGCCGACCGCCACACCGAGATCGCCGAACCGCCTCGCGAGGATCCCGGCGTACGCGTCGAGGTCCAGGGGTTCCTCTCCGGGCTGCAGCGGCGTGCCGAGCCCTCCGCCGGCGTTGACCTCCACCAGCGGACAGCCGAGGTCCAGCAGCTTCGCGGCCATCCGCGCCACCGGCGCCAGCGCCGCGTCGTAGGCGGGAAGGTCGCCGGTGAGTATGCCGTTGGCGAGGTGCACGTGGACGGTGTCGACGCTGAGGCCGTGGCCTGCGGCGAGCGCCACGGCCCGCTCCAGCTCCTCCTCGTAGATGCCGAACTTGGTCGCCCGTCCACTGCTGTACAGGCTCTCCTCGGAGCCGCGCATGACGCCGCCGCGCGGGTTGAGCCGCAGGCCGACTGCGCGCCCCGGGAACCGCCGTCCGTAGCGGTCGACCTGGCTGAGGAGGTCGAGGTTGACGTGAACGCCGGCCGGCCCGATGACGTCGAGGTCGCGCTCGGAGACGTTGGTGCCGGTGAAGCTGATCTCGGCGGGGGTGAAGCCGTGCTCGAGCGCGTGCGCCACCTCGCCGGGGGAGCAGGCGTCCACACCGACGGCTTCGGGCGACCCCGGCTCGCCGAGGACGCGCAGCGCGCGCGAGCACCTCCGGCGCGTGCTGGGCCTTGAGCGCCAGCCGCACGCGCGGCGTGAGGCCGGCGCGCGCGAGCGCATGCTGCAGCGCGCGCGCCTGCTCCGCGACGTTCGTCACGTCGACTACGTACAGAGGTGTGCCGTGCTCGCGAGCGAGCGCCTCGGCGTCGCGTCCTGCGACGAGCAGGCGCCCGTCGTCGACGCGCACCCCCTCGTGCTCCCACGGTCGCTGCCGGCCGGTCCTCTCCATGGCGACGAGCCTATCGCAGTCCCGGCCGGTGGGCCCACCATGTAGGATGTCGCCACGCCGGCGTGGCCGGCGAAGCCATCAGGGGGCGGCGGTGAAGTTTTTCAAGAAGCACGCGGACGCATCACCGGCCGAGGCCGGCCCGGTGTCGGCGGCCGTGCCCGAGACGAGGCCCTTCGTGCACGGCTTCATCCCCGACTGGTTCAAGCGGGTCGGCCTCGCCAGCTGGTACCTCGTCGGCATCGCCATCGTCGTCATCGGCCTCGTCTATGCCCTGCAATCCCTTGCGACGCTGGTGGTGCCGACCCTGTTCGCCGTGCTGCTCGGGGCGACGTTCCTGCCCGTCGTCGACCTGCTGCAGCGCCATCACGTCGGCAGGGCCTGGGGCGCGTTGATCGTCACCGTCGCCATCGTCGCGGGGGCTTTTGGCTTGCTGGCGCTTATGACCGTCGGCGTCATCAGGCAGTGGTCGACTATCCAGGCCGAGGTCCAAGCCGCGGTGAACTGGATCAACGACACGCTGCAAAGGCTGAACATCGACGCGAACCTCGTCGACTCGGCAAAGAAGACGCTCACGGGCAGCATCGGCAGCTGGGGCAAGGGCGTCTTCGGCGGTGCGCTCAAGGGCATCAGCTCGCTCGCGACGTTCCTGTTCGGAGCCTTCATCGGCCTCAATATCCTCGTGTACGTGCTCGTCGGCGGCCGGCAGATCGGGCGCTGGGTCTCTGAGCACATGGGGCCCGTCCCTCCTCCGGTGGGCTACGCGATCCTCGCCAACAGCGCCCGGTTCCTCCGCGGCTACATCTGGGGCAGCACGCTTATCGGCCTGTTCAACGGAGCCGTGGTCGCCGCGGGGGCGCTCATCATCGGCGTGCCGCTGGCGTTCACGATCTTCGTGGTCCAGTGGCTTACCAACTACATCCCGATGTTCGGCGCGTTCATCGGCGGGGCGTTCGCCGTGCTCATCGCGCTCGGCACCGGCGGCGTCAAGGACGCCATCTGGATGCTCATCTTCGTGCTCATCGCCAACGGGCCGCTGCAGACCGTGGTCTCGCAGTTCGCGCTGGGGGCGTCGCTCAAGCTGAACGGGCTCGTGGTCCTGTTCGCGACGACCGGCGGGGCGATCCTGGGCGGGGCCATCGGCGGTATCTTCGCGGCGCCGTTCGTCAAGATCGGCGTGGACGCCTACCACCAGCTCAAGGACGCCGGTCTGTTCGACGATCAGACGCCGGCGGACGACGGCACGGATGGCGGCTGGCCGAGGAAAGAGAGGGCGGGCCGCCCGGAGAGGGCGAGCCGCCCGGCCGGGGCGGTCGGGCCGCCGGCGCCGGCGAGGCCGGACCGGCCGCCGAGGCCTAGCTCACTCGAAGTACTCCGGGAACGCCGTGAGCGCGTAGATGATGACGCCGTACAGGATCATCATCACGAGGCCCCAGAACGGCAGGATCGACCAGGCCACGAACCATGCCACCATGCCGATCACGGCGACGACGATCGCCGGCACCCGGCCCGCACGCAGACGGCGCAGCACCACGATGCCGGTCACCAGTTGCACCGCAGCGACGATGAGGAAGATCCAGCCCCACGTCCGCAGGTCGGAGACGACGAGCTTGCTGTCGTCGAACAGCTCACCCCGGGTCAGGACCGAGATCGCGGCGATGGCGTTGAAGAGGGCGGCGACGAGGAAGAAGATGCCGGCGAAGTGGATCCAGCCTACGCCCTGGCCTTTGTGATGCTCGGTCACGAGGTCTTCTTGCTGGTCATGGTGGGCGAGCAGGGCGTCAGGCGTCGGCGAGCCACTCTCTCAGGCTGGCCTCGACCGGCTCGCGGCCGGCCTCGACGCGCGCGTCGAAGCGCCGCGTCCGGGAGCGGACGCTGCTCAGCTGCGGCGGTACGCTCGCGCCCGGCGCCAGGTCGACCACTCGGTCGAGCAGTTCGAGGTCGCCGGTGGCTCCGGGCACCGGGGCGCCGGCGGGCACGCCGGTGAGGCCGCGCACGACGTCGGCGGCGAACTTGCTCCAGTGCGCCGTGCTGGCGATGAGTACCGGCGCGTCGTCGGCGAGCCTCTCGGCGGCCTCCCAGGCCACGGCCGTGTGGGGGTCGAGCAGGTAGCCCTGCTCGCGCTGCACACGGCCGATCGTCCGGAGGCACGTGTCGTTGTCCACCCAGGTCGCCGCGAAGCGCTCCTGCAGCTTGGCGTGCGTCGCCTGGTCCACCCGGAACCGCCCGGCCGTCTTGAGCTCCGCCATCCAGGTCGCGATGCGCACAGGATCGCCGCACAGGTCGTAGAGCAGCCGCTCCAGGTTGGACGAGATCAGGATGTCCATGGAGGGCGAGGGGGTCTTGACCAGCGAGCGGGCGGCGATGTCGTACACCCCGGTCGAGAGGAAGTCGAACAGCACGTTGTTGCTGTTGCTGGCGCAGAGGAGGCGGCCGATGGGCACGCCGATGTCCCGCGCATACCAGGCGGCGAGGATGTTGCCGAAGTTGCCCGTGGGCACGCAGACGTCGATGCACTCGCCGCCGCAGACGACGCCGCGGGCGGCGAGGTCGGCGTAGCCGCTCATGTAGTAGACGATCTGCGGCAGCAGCCGACCCCAGTTGATGGAGTTGGCCGAGCTCAGGGCGAGACCGTGACTCGCGGCCAGCTCCGCCGCGAACGCTGCGTCGTCGAACACCGCCTTGACCGAGCTCTGGCAGTCGTCGAAGTCGCCGCCGAGCCGGAACACGGTGAGGTTGTCGCCCGGCTGCGTGACCATCTGCAACTCCTGCAGCGCGGAGACGCCTGCGTCGGGGTAGTAGACGCAGATGCGGGTGTGGGCGCGATCGGCGTAGCCGTTGAGCGCCGCCACGCCGGTGTCGCCGCTGGTCGCGACGAGGATGAGGTAGTCGAGGTCGGTCGCGCCCTTGTCGTGTGCCTGTCTCAGGGCCTCGCTGAAGTACAGCGGCATGCACTGGAGCGCCATGTCCTTGAAGGCGAGCGTGGGTCCATGCCAGAGCTCGAGCACGTGGCGCCCTGGAGCCACGTCGCGCACCGGGGCGACCCCTGGATCGTCGAAGTTGGGCCCATAGGCACGGGCGGCGATGCCACGCGTGGTGGCGGCGTCGACGTCGAGGCCGAAGGCCTCGTAGACCGCCGCCGCTCGCGCGTGGTAGGGCACCGTCGCCAGCAGCTCGATCTGGTCCAAGCTGAACGACGGCAGGCGCTCGGGCACGAACAGGCCGCCGCCGGGGGCGATGCCCTCGAGGATGGCCTCCGTGAAGGTGCGTGGCGCGTCGATGGCGCCGCGTGTGTCCAAGTACCGGATCATGGCCACGGGATTCTACAGGAACCACTCCGGCCGGCCACCTGTCGCCTTTCTCTCGCCGGGGGACTTGACATTTCGTGCCGATGCATTACGATATATCGCGACAGCTCAAGTAAGCACTCAGGTCCGGGAGGACGAACATGTACGGTCACCAGAATCAGGAGGGCCCCGTGAACGGCCCGCAGCAAGAAGGACATCAGGGACGACGCAGGCACGGCAGCGGTCCCTTCGGAGAAGGCGGCCCCGCGCGCTTCCGCTTCGGCGGGCGCGGGGAGGGCGGTCGGGGCGGCGGCTCGGGTCGCGGGCATGGTCCACACTTCGGTCCGCACTTCGGCCCCGGCGGCCCCGGCGGCCCCGGCCGCGGCCCGTGGTCGCGCGCCCGCCGCGGCGACGTGCGCGTCGCCGTCCTCATGGCGCTCGCCGAGGAGCCGATGCACGGCTACCAGATCATGCAGAAGCTCGAGGAGCGCAGCGGCGGGGCCTGGCGGCCCAGCCCTGGCTCGGTGTACCCGACGCTCCAGCTGCTCGAGGACCAGGGCCTGATCAAGGGCGAGGAGTCGGAGGGACGGCGTGTGTTCACGCTGACCGAAGACGGGACGGCCGAGGTCGACAAGCTCAGGGAGCGCATCGGCGACTCGCCGTGGGGACAAGGCGCCGAGACCGACCCGCGCTTCGGGCTGCGGCAGGCGGCCATGTCGCTTGCCGGCGCCGTGAAGCAGGTCGCCATGACCGGCTCGGCCGACGACGCGCAGAAGGCGCTCGAGATCCTGCGCGACGCGCGCAAGAAGGTCTACGCTCTGCTCGCCGACGCGGAATGAGGCGGGCGGGGCGGGCGTGAGCCCGCTCTCACGCTCTCTTTGAGCCGGCAGGACCAGCAGACAAGGTCCTGCCGGCTCGTTCTGTCGCCGGCCCGGCCCCGGACTGGTCAGGCGCGACGCGATGCCGTTATTGTTCGTATACGAACTCAACGCGCGCGGACCGGGAGCGGTCCGGGAAGGAGCGAGGATGAGCGGGGGCGGCCCCGAAGGACTCGCGCGGCGCCCGCCAGCCGCTGCACACCCTCGACCACGGCCGCAGCCCCGAACGGGAGGATGTGGTACGGCATGGATGCGGCTACCAGAAGATGGCGGCCGCGCTCGTCAAGTACCACGAGGACTCGCCTAGCTCGGCGCCACTGGTGCAGCCGCCGGGGACGCCTCCGCGCGCCTGGGCATCCCGCCCGAGATGGGCGGCTCGATCAAGGCGCTCTACGACGTCCTCGCCGACACCCTCCGCGGCATGAGAGGCATCGCGGTGGACCTCATGCGACGGCCGGACAAGCTGCTGGAGGCGACTCAGCGCCTGGTAGCGCCGATGGTCGCGCTCGGTGTGCGTCAGGCGTCCCTGGCTCAGGCTCCGCTCATCGTGTTCTGGCTGCACAAGGGCGCCGACGGCTTCCTCTCCGACGAGCAGTTTTGCACGTTCTACTGGCCGACGCTCAAAGCCGTGATGCGAGGCCTGATCGACTAGGGCATCGTGCCGATGATGTTCGCGCAGGGCAGCTACGCGAAGCGGCTGGACGTGATCGCCGACGACGACCTGCCGGCGGGCAGCGCGCTATGGCTCTTCGACCAGACTGACATGCCGGCGGCCAGGCGTGCCCTCGGCGGGTATGCCTGCATCGGCGGCAACGTGTCGAGCGCGTTGCTGGCGCTCGGATCGCCGGGCGAGGTCGAGGAGCAAGTGACCGGACTGCTGGACGAGTGCGCCACGGACGGTGGGTTCTTCCTGCGCAGCGGGAGCGCGCTCGACGTCGCCCGCGCTGAGAACCTGAGGGCGGTGATCGAGACGGGCCGCGCCTGGAAGGCCTAGAGGGCCGGTCCTCCCCCGCGGGGCCGGCCGGACCTACTCCGGATCCGGGCGGCCCTCGCCCTCGTGTGCCGTCTCCGGCAGGACTGTGATCCGCTCGGGGTCGACGCCCGCGGCCACCAGTTCGCGCGCCGTCGCGCGCGACGGCGCGAACGCTTCGTCGAGGTGGCCGTAGAACCAGGTGAGGTAGCGGCGCCGCAGCCGCCCGGCGAGGTCGCCGGGGCCGTGCGGGGCCCTCAGCCCGTCCGCGTCCACCGCGCCGGTCACCGGCAGGTGCAGCAGGCGCGCCGCGACCAGCGCGACCAGGCCCTGACCAGCGGCGGAGTCGGTGTGCACGGCGCTGAAGCCTTCTTCCTCTATGTAGTCCGCGATCTCCACGAGCGGCGGGACCACCCAGCTGGGGCCGTCGCCGTTGGGCGACGGCCGCCAGGCGAGGGCGCGGAAGTCCACGGAGCCGCGCGGCGCCGGTTCGCCGTCCACGGAGCACGTGAGCAGCGTGAGGTCCACGTCCAGGTGAGCCGGCGTCCCGCACGTCTCATCCGGCCTTTCGGCGCCGTCCTTCTTCTCCGCCTCCACGGTCTCCGGCCACCCACACAGCACGGCGACCTTCTCGCGACGCGTGTGGCGGCGTTCGCCGAGGAAGTACATGCGGAGCTGCTCCTGCAGCAGCCGGTCCTTGGTCTGGAAGCTCCAAGCGAAGTAGTAGGGGATCTCGAGGAAAGCGACCATGCCGACGGCGTACAGGCTCTGCAGCCGGCGCTTGAGGCCCATGCGCGAGTGCGGCTCGAGCAGCGCGTGCAGGTGCATGCCCATCACGTCGTCGGCCAGGCGCTGTGCGACGACGAACAGCCGCCGGTTGAGTTCCTTGGCGTCCACCGCGTTGATGCCGTCCGGGTCGTCGATCAGGCTGCCGATCTCGCGCTCGAGGAGCTCCTCCCAGGAGGGTCCGCGCCGGTCACCGTCCCTGTACAGGCCCGGCGCCATGCTGCGCACGCCGCGCACCGTCTTCTCGAGCACCGGCACGTCGCGGCCTACGCGGCCGAAGCCTTTGCGCAGCAGGCCGAGGGCACGCTTCTGCGCGTCCTGCCCGTCCAGGCGGAGGATCTCGCGGATCTTCCAGAACGAAGCGGCATAGATGCTGTGCGCCAGGGTGCGTGAGTCGCCGTCCATGCCGCGATGAGTGCAGTCGCCGGCGGCGACGGCGCGCAGAAAGCCCTCCGGCGTGCCGTCGCCGCCGGCCTCTGTGTAGGCGCTCGCGGCGAAGAGGCCGCTGTGGTCGTCGGAGCCGCCGGTGAGCACCTTGCGCCAGGGGGTCTCGCCGTAGGGCGCGATGCCCTGGCGCTCCGCCATCTCCTCGAGCTCCTCCTGCGTGAGCCGGCCGGCGATGGCGCGCAGCAGGCCGTTGGAGCGGCGCGTGCGCGCTGCGTTGCGCCCCTCGAGCACATTGAAGAGCAGCAGCATGCGCTCCACCGTGTCCGGCGTGAGGCCGCCGCTCATGTCGAAGAGCGGGTGCGCGAGGTAGTGCGTCACCTCCGCCTCGCGCAGGCACGCCACCAGGTCGTGGACGTTTTCACGCGCCGCGGCTGCCGCGGCGAACGTAGCCTCGTCGATCCCCAGTGCCACCACGTGCACGCGCTGTCCGTCCTCAGGGAACCACGTGTCGAGCTCGCAGCTGAGGAAGGTCCCCGGCAGGTGGGCGATGGCCAGGGACCCGGCCAGGGTGTTGTGGTCGGTGATGGTGACGAAGTCCATGCCGCGCGCCTTCTGCGCGTGGTACAGCTCGAGGGGGTCGGTGAACGACTCGGCGCTCCGAAGCGCGCGGATGCCCGCGTTGCCGGAGGCGTCGGAGTGTCGCGAGTGGACGTGGAGGTCTGCTGTGAAGCGGTCGGTCACACACTCCACTCTACCTCAAGGAGCGGCCGCCCAGACCACGGGTCTCGCCGCACGCCCGGGGACTTTGCCTTTGACGCGCGATGATCTACTGTCTCTGCCATGAAGACCCTGCGCCACGCGTGCTCACCGCCGTCGGTGACGACCGCCCCGGGCTCGTCGACGAGGTCACCCGCTACATCACCGAGCGCGGGGGCAACCTCGAGGACAGTCGCATGGTCAACCTGCGCGGCCAGTTCGCGATGATGATGCTGGTCGCCGGCGGTAAAAACTGAGGGCGATGATCGAGACGGGCCGCGCCTGGAAGGCCTAGAGGGCCGGTCCTCCCCGCGGGGCCGGCCGGACCTACTCCGGATCCGGGCGGCCCTCGCCCTCGTGTGCCGTCTCCGGCAGGACTGTGATCCGCTCGGGGTCGACGCCCGCGGCCACCAGTTCGCGCGCCGTCGCGCGCGACGGCGCGAACGCTTCGTCGAGGTGGCCGTAGAACCAGGTGAGGTAGCGGCGCCGCAGCCGCCCGGCGAGGTCGCCGGGGCCGTGCGGGGCCCTCAGCCCGTCCGCGTCCACCGCGCCGGTCACCGGCAGGTGCAGCAGACGCGCCGCGACCAGCGCGACCAGGCCCTGACCAGCGGCGGAGTCGGTGTGCACGGCGCTGAAGCCTTCTTCTTCGATGTAGTCCGCGATCTCCACGAGCGGCGGGACCACCCAGCTGGGGCCGTCGCCGTTGGGCGACGGCCGCCAGGCGAGGGCGCGGAAGTCCACGGAGCCGCGCGGCGCCGGTTCGCCGTCCACGGAGCACGTGAGCAGCGTGAGGTCCACGTCCAGGTGAGCCGGCGTCCCGCACGTCTCATCCGGCCTTTCGGCGCCGTCCTTCTTCTCCGCCTCCACGGTCTCCGGCCACCCACACAGCACGGCGACCTTCTCGCGACGCGTGTGGCGGCGTTCGCCGAGGAAGTACATGCGGAGCTGCTCCTGCAGCAGCCGGTCCTTGGTCTGGAAGCTCCAGGCGAAGTAGTAGGGGATCTCGAGGAAAGCGACCATGCCGACGGCGTACAGGCTCTGCAGCCGGCGCTTGAGGCCCATGCGCGAGTGCGGCTCGAGCAGCGCGTGCAGGTGCATGCCCATCACGTCGTCGGCCAGGCGCTGTGCGACGACGAACAGCCGCCGGTTGAGTTCCTTGGCGTCCACCGCGTTGATGCCGTCCGGGTCGTCGATCAGGCTGCCGATCTCGCGCTCGAGGAGCTCCTCCCAGGAGGGTCCGCGCCGGTCACCGTCCCTGTACAGGCCCGGCGCCATGCTGCGCACGCCGCGCACCGTCTTCTCGAGCACCGGCACGTCGCGGCCTACGCGGCCGAAGCCTTTGCGCAGCAGGCCGAGGGCACGCTTCTGCGCGTCCTGCCCGTCCAGGCGGAGGATCTCGCGGATCTTCCAGAACGAAGCGGCATAGATGCTGTGCGCCAGGGTGCGTGAGTCGCCGTCCATGCCGCGATGAGTGCAGTCGCCGGCGGCGACGGCGCGCAGAAAGCCCTCCGGCGTGCCGTCGCCGCCGGCCTCTGTGTAGGCGCTCGCGGCGAAGAGGCCGCTGTGGTCGTCGGAGCCGCCGGTGAGCACCTTGCGCCAGGGGGTCTCGCCGTAGGGCGCGATGCCCTGGCGCTCCGCCATCTCCTCGAGCTCCTCCTGCGTGAGCCGGCCGGCGATGGCGCGCAGCAGGCCGTTGGAGCGGCGCGTGCGCGCTGCGTTGCGCCCCTCGAGCACATTGAAGAGCAGCAGCATGCGCTCCACCGTGTCCGGCGTGAGGCCGCCGCTCATGTCGAAGAGCGGGTGCGCGAGGTAGTGCGTCACCTCCGCCTCGCGCAGGCACGCCACCAGGTCGTGGACGTTTTCGCGCGCCGCGGCTGCCGCGGCGAACGTAGCCTCGTCGATCCCCAGTGCCACCACGTGCACGCGCTGTCCGTCCTCAGGGAACCACGTGTCGAGCTCGCAGCTGAGGAAGGTCCCCGGCAGGTGGGCGATGGCCAGGGACCCGGCCAGGGTGTTGTGGTCGGTGATGGTGACGAAGTCCATGCCGCGCGCCTTCTGCGCGTGGTACAGCTCGAGGGGGTCGGTGAACGACTCGGCGCTCCGAAGCGCGCGGATGCCCGCGTTGCCGGAGGCGTCGGAGTGTCGCGAGTGGACGTGGAGGTCTGCTGTGAAGCGGTCGGTCACACACTCCACTCTACCTCAAGGAGCGGCCGCCCAGACCACGGGTCTCGCCGCACGCCCGGGGACTTTGCCTTTGACGCGCGATGATCTACTGTCTCTGCCATGAAGACCCTGCGCCACGCCGTGCTCACCGCCGTCGGTGACGACCGCCCCGGGCTCGTCGACGAGGTCACCCGCTACATCACCGAGCGCGGGGGCAACCTCGAGGACAGTCGCATGGTCAACCTGCGCGGCCAGTTCGCGATGATGATGCTGGTCGCCGGCGGCGAGGATACTATGAGTCGCCTGCAGGACGGCCTCGGCACGCTGCGCCGCGATTGCCGCGTGCATGCGGAGCTACGGCCGGCGGATGCCGGGGCGGCGCAGCGTTCCCCGGCGCTCCCGTTCAAGCTCAACACCTGGGCGATGGACCATCCCGGCCTCATGCAGTCGGTGTCGCACCTGCTCGGCGAGCTCGGCGTCAACATCGAGAGCGTCGACTCCTCACTGCGCCCGGCGCCCTACACCAACACACCGCTGTTCGAGATGGAGCTGGTGCTCTCGGTGCCGGCCACAACTCACGTCGCGGAGCTGCGGGAGCAGCTCGGCGAGCTCTGCGACGAGATGAACATCGACTGGCGGCTCACCGCGCTCTGAGGCCGCTGCGACGCAGTGATGACTCAGCCTTCTTGCTGAGGCCCGGCCGGCGGCGAGAGCAGTCGCGCGGCCTCATCGGTAGCGAAGTCCGGCCAAGGCGCCGGCAGGTCGTGCTCCAGCGCGACGACCCCGGCGCCTTCCTCCGTCAGCTCGCCGATATCGGCGGCGGGGACGCCGGCCGCCTCCAGCGCGCTCCTGAGCGCGGCCGAGCCGGACGGGTCGCAGCAGATCAGCAGGCTGCCTGAGGCGATGAGCCCCAGCGGGTCCGCGCCCAGAAGCGCGCAAACGCGTGCGGTCTCGGGTGCGACCGGGACGCGGTCGCGGTGCACGCGCACGCCGCGGCCGGTCGACGCGGCCAGCTCCCGCAGGGCGGTGGCGAGGCCACCCTCGGTCACGTCGTGCATGGCGCGCACGCCCGCCACCCCGCGCGCGGCGCGCGCCTCGGGCAGCACGCTCGCGTGCTTCTGGAGGGCGCGGCAGGCCGCCAGCTCGTCCGCGCTCATGCCGAGCGCCAGCAGCCGGTCGCCGAGCTCCTCCGCCAGCAGGGCCGTGCCCTCCACAGCGAGCGCCTTGGTGAGCAGTACCCTGTCGCCGGCGCGCGCCGAGCGCTTCTCCTTCAGCTCGGCGCGCTCCAGGGTGCCCAGGGCCGTCACGGAGACCACGGGGCGGGTGACGGCAGCGGTGACCTCGGTGTGCCCGCCTGCCAGCGCGACGCCGGCGCGGGCGGTGGCCTCCGCCAGGCCGTCGAGCAGCGTCTGCACCTCGGACGGGGTGGTCCCGGCCGGGAACAGCACCGTCGCGAGCATCCAGCGCGGCTCCGCTCCGGCGGTCGCGATGTCGTTTACGTTGACCTGCACGGCGGCCGCTCCGACGTCGGCGCCTCCGAGCGTGATCGGGTCGCCGTGGGCTACCAGCAGCTCGGCTCCGCCGAGGTCGAAGGCGGTGACGTCTTCGCCCACGGCTGGAGCCACCACCACGGCGGGGTCGTCACCGGCGAGGCCGTCGAGGAACCCGGCCAGCAGGTCGTTAGGCAGCTTGCCGGGAGCGAGCGGCAGACCCAGCCGCACAACGTCCTCCAGTTCGGTCAGGCGGCCGACGACGAAGTCGCACTCGTCCGCCTCGGGCTGCGCCTCGGCGCCGTGGTCCGGCAGCCCGTGATTGAGCAGGTAGGCCGTGACCGCTCCCGCCGCACGGCCCGCCTGCATGTCGAGCAGGAAGTCGCCGACGACGAGTGTCTGCTCCGGCGGCACGTCCATGGCCGTCGCCGCGTGCAGCACTCCGGCGGGCGCCGGCTTGGGCGCGATACCGGCGTCGTCGCGCGTGACGATCACGTCGAAGTCATCCGCCGTGAGCGCGGTGAAGCGCCGCAGCGAGCTCTCGACAGCGCTCCTGCCGTTGCGCGTCAGTACGCCGACCGCGAGCCCGCTTTCGTGCAGCCGGCGGACGAGTTCCTCGGCGCCTTCGTTGGGTGTGGACGCTTCGGCCGCCTCGAGCTCGTAGCGCTCCAGAGCTTGCTCGGCTGCATCGCGCTGCTCCCCGGGCGAGAGCGCGAGGATCCACTCGAGGATGTACTGGTCCGGCGGGCAGCCGATGGCGCGCTTGACGGCGGGGAAGTCGAGTGCCCCGGGGCGCGTCAGGGTGCCGTCGAAGTCGAAGAGGACGGCCCGGAGCCGGAACGGCCGCGCGGCGCTCACGCCGGCGCGGCCGCCGCCCTCACTGGGCGAAGGCCTTGAGGCAGACATTGCTCCTGCGGTACAGCTTCGTGATGTCGGTCCACTTCGTCCCGTTACGGCTGATGAAGCTCTGGCCCTTGCTCGCCGTCGCGCCCGCCATCCACTTCGTACGCGGGTACTCGATCGCCAAGGGGTGCTTCTCGCCCGGCGAGTAGAGCCTGATCGCGATCACGAACGGTTTGTCCTTGTGGACGCGCATCGTGCTGGCGAGCGGCACGGTGACGTACCCAGGCAGGGCCGTCGTCCCGGTGGCACTGCGCTTGAGCGCGCGTAGCGAGCGGCCGGTCCACACCTGGTACCGCGTCCCAGCGGCGAGCGTGTAGAAAGATGCTGCGGCGATGGTCTGGTCGGCCGTCGCCGTGAACTTGTTGGCGCCCCACACGCGAGTGTTGCGGTAACCGGTGTGGGCGGTGACGCCCAGCTTGTCGTACTGGTACTCGTGCGCGTAGTTGTCGGCGTTTTCGACATCGGAGTACGACGTCATGCCGCCGTTGCCGCCGAGACCCTGCTCTCTGGCGAAGGAACGATCGTAGTACGAGACCCAGAAGTAGCCGCCGTCGCCGAAACCCTCGCCCCAGCTGTTCCGCACGAGGAAGGCGCCATCGCCTCCGGGCTTCTTCTCGAAGTTGGAGGCGGCGTACGTATCGTCCCATCCGACGACGTCTACGCCGTGGTTCTCGCCCTGCTTGAGGGGGTCGTAGTACGCGTTCGTCGATATGTCGAACCACCGCTCGTAGTACGACATGCCCACGCTGAGAGCCCCGTTGTCCATGACGAGTTGTTTGACGACGCTGTTGTCGAGGGGGCTGGTGCGGCCCGGGATCATGACGACGTCCTGCACGTGCTTGACGGTGCCGTTGGCGCCGGCTCGTCCGTCGTAGGGGTCCGAGGCATCGTCGACGGGCCCGGCCCAGCGGGCGAAGTAGGCGACGGCCATGAAGTCGTAGCCGCCGGCGTCGTACCGTCGAGCCATCGTTGAGAAGTAGCCGCTGCGACGGACGAGGTTGTCCTCGCTGTAGTCCGGTGCCGGCGACGGCGCCGGCGTGGCTGAGAGCACCTTGGACTCGAGCGCGGCGACGTTGGCGAACGCCCAGCAGGTGGAGTCGCTCCCCTGGTCCTGGACTGGGGTCAGGCGCCCTTCGCCGCGCAGATCGTAGCTGGAGGGAGGCGACGAACTTGCGGCCTTGGCCTCGGCCGCCGCGCCCACCTTGACCTCCACCGGGCTCGGCACGCGACCGAGGCCGAGCGTGACCATGGGGTCGTGCAGCGCCTCGACGAAGGCGGGGCTGAGCGGCCCCAGCTCCGGCTGCAGCGACCTCCCCGAGGCGCCGGCCGCCTGTGGGAGGGCGCACAGCGAGACGAGAACGGTGACGACGAGCGCAAGCACGGTGCGGCGGGCGGCGGTCATGAGCGGCCTTTCACGCGCAGATCCTCTTCTGTCTGGTACTTCGACAACGGACGGCGCGCCTTGAATCCTAGCCACGCCGGTCCGGTTTCGCACCCCGACGTTGTCGGGCTTGGCGTGCGCCTGACCGTACTCTCTAGACTCTTGTCCCTGTCCGGACTCACTCCGGCTCGCGCAGAATAGAAGCGATGCGCGCACTCATCCACGGTCAAAGAGCCGTCCCCGTGTACGCGAGCCAGCGCGACAAGGCCAAGGACGCCGCGGTCAAGGAGGGCAGCCACATCATCCAAGACGCCGTCGTCGCGTACGCGGTCGGTCACAGTGGCGCGTATCCGGCCAGCGGGTACGTGACCTGCACGCCCAACGACCCAACCGCCGACAACCTCGGCAACAAGTACCTGGACACCTGGTCGCGCAACCCGCGGACGGGCAAACCCATGGTCAACTCCGGCAGCAGCGTGGTGTACAGCACGACTTCGCCGCCGTCGCGGCGGGCGCCCCCATCGTCGGCGGGAAGTGGTCGGTCGTCGACGGCCAGCTCGTGCCTCCCGCGACCGGCGGCAGCGTCCTCTTCGGCGACCAGACCTGGACCGACGTCCAGGTGAACACCACGGCGACGCTGGACAGCGGGTCCGGCTACGGGGTGTACTTTAGAGCCTCCGGACGTCAAGACAAGATCACGGCTACGTCCAGTACGACCGGTGTCGGCAACAAGTCACGTGGCAAGGTGGTCCGGGACCGAGACGGCACCGATCGCCAGGGGGCCATGCCCGCCGGCTTCTCCATCTACGGAGCCACGCACGACGTCAGCGTGAGCGCCGTCGGCACGCACATCGTGTGTCAGGTGGACGGGAAGGCCGTCCTCGACCAACACAGCACGTCTACGGGGACGGGGCTGCGCTCGTGGGGGGCGCCGCGGTGAGCTTCGCCAGCGTGCAGGCGCTCGCCGGCGCCTGGTGGTGCCGGCTCCGGCGAGCCGTCCAAGGGTGACTTGCCTACGCGCTCAGCGCGGATGGATCCGCTACGGGCTCGTCGGGTGGCTGGCGGCGCTCGGCCTTCGTTATCCAGCCGCTGCAGTAGGAGTCGTCTGCCCGTCGACGTTCGCGGCCGAGTGTACCCGGGTAGTACGGAGCCATCACACTGCCACTTAGCCCGCGTCTCGCGGGCAGGATCGGAGGGGGATCGATGGCGACCATCTCACTTACGGCGGAGGAGCTTCAGGGCAGGCACCTACTCGACGAGAACGCCAAGGACATCGGCGAGATCACGGACCTGTACGTGGACGACGACGGTCGTCCGCACTGGCTGCTCGTCGACACCAGCTTCTTCCCGGGGTTCTACAGCGTGATCCCGGTCACCGACGTCCTGGTCACCGACACCGGGCTCGAGGTGCACTACGCCATGGAGAAGCTGACCGGTGCGCCCAACGCCATGAAGGGCAAGGACTACGCGTCGCACCGCGAAGGGCGCCTCTACGACTACTACCAACTCGAGGCGCCGGAGTCCGTACCGGACGCCATGCACTACGGCGAGGCGGACACGGTGCTGCTGCCGCCGAGCGCGCTCTGTCGCTTCTCGACGCTCTCTTGCGAGAACGAGCCGATCGAGTTCACCAAGGAGTAGGCCGGCGCGCTGGCCGCTTGCTCTCCTCAGATCGGCAGTTCTTCGTCCGCCGGCAGGTCGACCACGCCCCACGGGGTGCCGTGCTCGGTCATCAGAGCAAGGAACGGGGCGGGGTCGATCTGCTCCGGGGCGAACACGCCGGGCCCCGGCACCTGTCCCCTGGCCAGCATGATGCCGGCGCAGCCGGCCGGCACTCCGGTCTGCCAGCCGGTGCCCTGCACGCCGTACTTCTGGTAGGCCTCGTCGTGCGACGTGATCTGGTACATGTAGCGGCGCACGCGCTCGCCGCCGATCGTGCCCTCTGCAAGGGTGCCGACACACACCTCGCCGTGCATCTTGCCGATCAGATCGACCGACTTGGGCAGCCGGGAGACGAGCAGGTCGAGCGGCCGGAACCGGGCGCCCCCGAACTCGATCTCCTTGTTGTGGGCGAAGCCCAACCGGCGCCAGGCCAGCAGCAGGTTGGCCCAGTCGGGGTCGAGCGCGATGAAGAAGTCCGCGTCGCGTAGCCCTTTGTCGCCCAGAAACAGCGGCATGAGCTGCGACTCCTCGTGGTCCACGTTCCACACCGTGAGCTTGCCGACCGGACCGGGGAACGTGAAGTCGAAGTTCTTCGAGAGCGACTCACGGCGGATGAGCCTGCCGTCCTCGTAGGCGTGCGGCGGCAGGATCAGGCACTCCTCGACCATCGTGGTCGGCGAGAAGCTCGGCGCGTAGTCCACGCCCTCGGCGCTCGAGTCGTCGCCGTCGAGCACCGTGAGGCGCTCGACCGTGTCGAACTGGTCGTACAAAGCGCGAGCGAAGACATCGCTCGCGCCGGGGTCGATGCCGAAGAATACGAGCGCCGTGAGTCCGGCCTTCTTGAACTCGTCGTGCAGCGCCAGTTCTTCGTCGACGTCGGCCGTGCCGACGACGTCGCGGGGGCCCGCGGCGGCCATGTCCAGGTAGTGCGTGCCGGCCTCGAGGCAGGCGGCCATGACGTCGAGGTTCACCTCGGGGATCAGGCCGTTGACCACCAGGTCGACCCCGGCCAGAGCCTTGACCAGTGCCTCCTTGTCGCGGACGTCCAGCTGCATGATCTCCGCCTTGCCGGCGGGGAGCTTGCCGGCGACCACCTGCGGCCGCGCGGGGTCGATATCTGCAAGGACGACGGCGTCCACCTCCGGCACGCTCGCCACCGTCCGCGCGGTCACCTCGCCCACCGAGCCGACGCCTAGCTGAAGTACTCGCATGACTGGGGATCCCTCCTTCGTGGCGCCCGCGACCACCGCGGCCGCGGCGGGCGCCCTCCATGTTCCTCAGCGATGCTGGCACGTTTCAAGCACTTTTGCAGGGAAGATTCATGAACGTACTTGACAAGTTGGGACCCTGGAACTTCAACATTACTGACAGTTCTGAGGAGGAGACGTCGTGGCGTACCTCAATGTCCAGCGGGCTGCGCTCCGTTTGGGTGTGGCGCCTCACACCGTGCGCCGGTGGACGGCGAGCGGTCTGCTGCCGTGCACTCGGACCGCCGGCGGGCACCGCCGCATCCGCGAAGAAGACGTGGACGCGCTCGCCCAGCAGATCGGCGGGAGCACCCACCTCGAGGCCCGGCGCGCGCGTGAGCGCGAGGTGGAGACGCTGCTGGAGACCTCGCTGGCGCTTGTCGGGCAGCTCGAACTGCAGGACCTCCTCAGAGAGATCGCCGAGCGGCTCACGCGGCTCATGGACTGCGACTTCTGCGCCATCTCGACCTACGATCCGGCATCCCGGTCCATAGCAACACTCGCCGACTTCGACGCCACCGGTCGCCGTCTGCCGGACGTGGAGGAGTACCCGCTGTCGCGGTACCCGCTGACCCGCAACGTGGTGGAGCAGCAGGTTCCGGCGGTGGTCAACGTGGGGGACCCTGCTGCCGACCCTCATGAGCTGCGTGAACTCGTGAGGGAAGGCGACAAGAGTCTGCTGATGGTGCCGCTCGTGTTCCGCGGGCGGTCCATCGGCCTGGTCGAGTTGATGGACCACCGGCGTGAGCGCCGCTACTCGCGGCAGGAACTGCGCATCTGTACGGCCGTGGCCGGCCAGGCCGCGGTGGCGCTGCACAACGCGCAGATGTTCGGGCAGGCGCGCGCGGCCACGCGCGAGATCGACCGCGTGTGCGAGCGACTGGACGCGGCGGCCGACCTGCTTTCCCGGTTCGGCGACGCCGGCGACGTGGCCGGACTGCTTGAAGCCTCGGCGCGCGCCGCTTGCGAGCTGCTCGGGGCCTCGAGCTGCGTCGCCACGGCGCGTGGGCTGAGCGCCGGCCACGCCGCGGACGCCGCGGCCGGCGCGGACGTGGCGCGCGCCGAAGCTGGTCCGGCCGGCGGCGACGCGTGGCGGCTCGAGGCCGTTGCCGGCGCGGAAGTCGTCACGGTCCGTCACGCCGGAGAAGACGGCGTAGCGCTGACGGCCTCGCTGCCCCGCGCCTCGCGCCTCGGGGACGCGCACCTGTTGAGGGTACTGGCCGCCGCCACGGGGGGGCACCTGCGGCGGCTCCCCTGAACATGGACCGGCCTCGTGCTGTACCTGTTCAATCCTCGCGGCGCTGCAGCCGGATCCTGCTCACTCCTGTACAGGCGTTTGACGACCCACGTGGGGCGCCCCTACGCTGGGTGACATGAGGACTTGGCATGGCACTCACGACTCCTGGAGCATGCCGCGCGGCTGGATAGGCGGCGCCGTCGGCCCCGCCATCCCTCCCGACGGGGTCTGACCCGTCGTCCCGCGCCCGGCGGACCTCGCCCGGCGCACTCTTGCTCGCCACCGGGAGGGTGGTCCCCATGTACGCATCACGCACATCCCCGCCGCGCACCTCGCGCGCGGCCCTGGACTCACTGCGGGAGACAAGACCCGCGCCGTTCTGGCTGGACGCCGCGGATGCGCCGGCCCCGCGGCCGGCGCTCACCGGCGCCGTCGGCTGCGACCTTGCAGTCGTGGGCGCCGGCTTCACCGGCCTGTGGACCGCGCTGCTCGCCAAAGAGCAGGACCCCGGCCTTGACGTCGTCGTCCTTGAAGCCGCCTCCGCTGCAGGTCAAGCCAGCGGCCGCAACGGCGGCATCTGTATGGCCTCGCTTACGCACGGCTTGGCCCAGGGCGCGGAGCTGTTCCCCGAGGAGAACGAGCGGCTCGTAGCGCTCGGCGATGAGAACCTCGACGCCATCGAGCGCACGGTGCGCGACCTGTCCATCGACTGCGGCTGGGAGCGGACCGGTGAGATGGAGATCGCGACCGCGCCGTGGCAGGTGGACGGCCTGCTCGAGCAGTACGAGCAGGGGCTGGCCGCCGGCGCGCCCGGCACGTGGCTGGACGGGGAGGAGCTGCGCGCGGAGATCCATTCGCCCACGTATCTCGCCGGCCACTGGCACCACGACTCGGCCATCCTGGACCCCGCTCGCCTCGCCCGGGGCTTGGCGCGCGTCTGTGAAGAGCGGGGCGTGCGCATCTTCGAGGGCACGCCCGTCGCCTCTCTGGGGCGCGTCCCCGGGGGCGTGGGCCTGGTGGCGCCGTGGGGCGTGGTCCGGGCGCACCACGCCGTGCTCGCCACCAACGCGTTCCGCCCGCTGCTGCGCCGCCTGCGGTTGCACGTCGTGCCCGTGTACGACTACGCGCTGATGACGGAGCCACTGACGCCGGCCCAGCTCGAGTCCGTCGGGTGGCCGCACCGGCAGGCGCTGGCGGACGCCGGCTACATGTTCCACTACTACCGGCTCACCGCGGACCAGCGCATCCTCTGGGGTGGCTGGGACGCGCTCTACCACCGCGGCCGGCGCATCCGCAAGGAGTACGAGGACCGGCCCGACCTGCACGCCAAGCTGGCCGGTCACTTCTTCACGACCTTCCCCCAGCTCGAGGGGCTGAGCTTCACCCATCGCTGGGCCGGCGTGATCGACACCTCCTCGCGCTTCTGCCAGTTCTGGGGCACGGCGCTGGACGGGCGTGTCTCGTACGTGCTCGGCTACACCGGCCTCGGTGTGGCCGCCTCCCGCTTCGGCGCCCGCGTGGCGCTGGACCTGGCATTCGGCCGGCGTACGGAGCTCACGGAGATGGACTTCGTGCGCTCGCGCCCGTTGCCGTTCCCGCCGGAGCCACTGCTCTTCCCGATGATCGAGGTCACCCGGCGGTCCACTGAGCACGCCGAGCTGCACGGCGGCCGCCGCAACGCCTGGCTGAGGACGTTGGACCGCTTCGGCCTCGGCTTCGACTCCTGACGCCGTACGCGGATGGGGCGGAGAGCCGGGTCTGAGAGCTCCCCGCCCCGCCCGCCGTCGCGCGGTGACTTGCGCGGCCGCCGGAATGAACACCGGAACATTGAGCAGACGTTCAGTTCTTGAACGGCTCCTTTGCCGTCTGCGGCTCAGGCGGTAGAGTGCCGGCATGGATGTGACGATGAGCGCACGGGCACTGCCGTGAGGCGTGAGGAGTGGGCCAGGCTTCGGCGCCGCGAGATGCTGGTCGCCTACTACCAGGTGCTCAAGGCCGAGGGCCTGCAGGGCGCGTCGATCGCCAAGATCGCGAAACGGATCGACGCGCCTCCCAGCCTGCTCATCCACTACTTCGGCACCAAGGAGCGGATGACCATCGAGCTGGTGGACTACCTGCTCGACGAGTACCGCCACGGCTACGGCGACAAGCTGGCTGCCATCTCCGAACCTCTGGTGCGGCTGGTCGCGCTCCTGGACACCTTCTTCGATCCGGAGTACCACCAGTTGCTCGACGACAGCGTCTTCTACGCGTGCTTCTACGTCAGTCTGCGCAATCCCGAGGTACGCAAGAGCTACGCGGCCCTGTACGAGACCTCGCTCGAGCTGGTGGAGACGACCATCGCCGAGTGCATGGCCGCCGGGCTGGTCGCCGGCGACGACGCTCACGAGCTCGCCGTCACCGTCAAGGCTCTGGAGGAGGGCTACGCCTTCCTCATCGGCGGCGGCGCAGATGAGGCCGCCAAGGCCGAGATCGGGAGCGCGCTCAAGAAGCGCGCGCTGCAGCTGCTCGGCCTTCCACCGGCGGCCTGACCACCACCGCGATACGCCGGGCGCGTCCGGGCAGACGGTCTTCCACTACGCGGTGCCCTCGTCGCCGGTACGGCGCTAGTTGAGGCCGAAGCGGTGCATGTCCTGTTCGCCGGCGCCGAAGTAGTGCGCCGTCTCGTGCAGGACGGTGATGCGGATCTGCTCGGCCAGCTCATCGTCCTCGGGCACCTCGCGCTCGAGGTTGCGCTGGAAGAGGTGGATGACGCCGACGTCCGGGCCGGGGCCGAGTGCTGACTGGTCCGGCATGGCGATGCCGTGGAAGAGACCGAGCGTACGCGGGTCGAGGCCCTCGAGCACCAGCGACTCCGATGGGCGGTCCTCGACGAACACCGGCACGTTGCCGAGCCGGGCGAGGATGTCGTCGGGGAGCTCGTCGAGGGCGTCGGCGGCGAGCTGCTCGAACTCCTTGCGCTTCAGGCGCGGCCGTGCGGGATCGTTGGATGCGTCCAGCCGCAGGGTAGCCATCCACTCCTTGACCATGCACTTGGCGTCGCCCTTCTCCTCGCAGGCGACGCCGAGCAGGTGCCGTGCGTCGGCCTCGTCGAGCGGGTCGAGCGGAGGGCCGGCGAGCAGCTCGCGTAGCAGGCGCGCCGCCTCGCCGGGCTCTCCGAATTCGACGTAGACCTCCGCCGACCCCATCCAGGGCTCCGGGTCGTCCGGGTCGATCTCGCTCCAGCGCCGGTAAGCGTCGAGCGCGCGCTCCGGTTCGTCCTGCTCGCGCGCCAGTGACGCCTCGAGCTCGATGACCGCCGGCTCGTCCGGCGCGGACTCGCGCGCCGAGCGGAGGGCGCGCTTCACGGCGCGCAGGTCGCCTTCTTCGAGCGCCTCCCAGGCGTCGTCGAGGAGGCGTTCCAGATCGGGGTCGTATCCGCGGTCCTGTTCCATGGGGCTACTGTACCCCGGCGCGGCAACGGGAGCCCACCGTCCGCACGTCGTTTTTCCTTGCATCGTCACCCGCGTGACGCGAGAATCGGCCCAAGCCTGGCAAGAGGAGGGAAAGAGTGGCAGTCTATCGTCCCCGTGACCCGCGGAGGAAGCTCCGTGAGGCCACCACCAACTGGACGCTGTCCATGCGCGTCGCGGGCCGTGCTCCGAACTGCGGCGTCGTGTTCGACCGCGAAGCATCACCCCACGCCGGGCCGCAGGCTCGCGGCTGGCTCGTGGGCGACCGGAGGCCGGGGTCGCAGGGCACCCGGTACCTCATCATGGACGACGGCGACGTGTGGCGCGCCCGCCCCACGGAGGCGCAGGAGCAGTCGCCGGCGTCCTGGATGACCGAGCCGGACGACGATCTGGTCACTCTGCTTGCGAAGTCGCTCGGCGACGCGCGCCTCGGCGGGGCCGGTTGGCTCGAGCTCGCCGGCAGAGCCGAGTGCGTGGAGGATCGCCGGCGCGAGCAGGCGGGGCGCCAGGGGGCGGAGCGGCGCACGAGCTGAATCCGACGCCGGGACCGGGCAGGCCCGTACCCGGCCGTCAACGCGCGTGAATGGTCCGGACCCGTTCGGTCTGATATAAGCAGGGATCGTGAAGGACCCCTCCGCACGACTCCGTGGCACCACGGCGGCGCTTCCGCTCGCGCCCGCGCCGCCGCTCTTCGTCGGCGTCGACCTCGGCAAGGTCACGACCTGCATCGCCGTGGGAGAGCTCGGCGAGGACGGTGAACTGCGCGTCCTGGAGACTCGAGCGGAGCGTCACCTGGGTGACCCCCTTCGCCCGTTCCGCGAGCTCTACGGCGAGCTGGACGCGACCCGGCTGACCGGCCTGGTCGCCACCGGTGTCTACGGCGATCGCCTCGGCGAGCCCGCCCTGGGCGGCGTGCCCGAGGAGATCGCGCAGGAGGAGGCCGCCGCGTGGCTCTACCCGGACGGGCCGCTCAACGTGGTCCGGGTCGGCGGCGGCGGATACTCGGTGCTCACGCGTGACGCATCGGGCAGCGTGCGCTTCGAGGGCAACGAGCGCTGCTCCGCCGGCACGGGGGAGACGGTCGAGGGTCTCTGCGCCCGGCTCGGGCGTCCTCTCGAGGAGGCCGTCGAGCTGGCCGAGGCCACTCCGGACGGCGTCACCGTCACCAGTCGCTGCGCCGTGTTCGCCAAGAGCGAGCTCACGCACTTCGCCAACCAGGGCGAGTCGCATGGGCGCATCTTCCGGGGGCTGTTCGAAGGCGTCGCCCGCAATGTCCACAGCCTGTACGACAGAAGCAAGATCGACGGCCCCGTCGTGCTGATCGGGCACGGAGCCTTCATCGGGCCCATCGCCACCGGCATAGCCGGCCTGAGCGAGGCGCCGGTGCAGGTGGCCGAGCAGGCCGGTGTGTTCGAGGCGCTCGGCGCGTTGCGCTTCGCCGCGCGCCGCGCCGCCGGGACCGCCGCCGCCGCATCGTCCGCGCCCGCGCCGCTCTTCCCGGCCGCCGCGGAAGAACTCGTGCGACCCATCCGCAGCCGCATCGGCCGTCTCGAGCCGGCGAGCCGGGGGCCGGGGTCCGTCCTGCGGCTGCACGACGACCCGGCGGCCGCCGCGGACCCGGCCGCCGCCGCGGTGCTGGGCGTCGACCTCGGCTCCACCGGCTCGAAGGCCGCGCTGCTGGACGCCGCGTCCGGGGCCGTCCTCGCCGGCGTGTACCGCCGCACCGAGGGCAACCCGGTCGAAGCGGCGCAGGCGCTCGTCGCGCAAATCGCCGAGATGATACCGAACCCCGTGGTCGCCGTCGGCCTCACGGGGTCCGGCCGCGACGCCGTCGCGACCGTCTTCCGCGCCGCGTTCCCAGAGCTCGGGGAGCGGCTGGTCGTGCAGAACGAGATCGTCGCACACGCCACGGCCGCCGCGGCGCTCGACCCGGACGGCGGCCGCAGCCTGTCCATCGTCGAGATCGGCGGCCAGGACGCCAAGTTCATCAACGTCGAGAACGGCCGTGTGGTCGACGCCGACATGAACCGCGTGTGCAGCGCCGGCACCGGCTCGTTCCTCGAGGAACAGGCGATCGCCCACGGTGTCGAGGACATCGCGGAGTTCGGACGGCTCGCCGCAAACAGCGACGGACCGCCGGACCTCGGCCAGACCTGCACCGTGTTCGTGGCCGACGTCGCCGCTGAGGCGCTCGGCGACGGCTTCAGCCGTGACGACATCTTCGCCGGCCTGCAGCACTCGGTGGTGCGCAACTACCGCAGCCGCGTGATGGGTCAACGGCGGCTGCTCCAGCGCGTGTTCTTCCAGGGCAAGCCGGCGACCGACCCGTCGCTGGCGCGGACGCTTGCGTCCGTGCTCGAGCGTGAGGTCGTCGTGCCGCCCGACCCGGGCGCCATGGGAGCCATCGGCATCGCCCTGCTCGCCTCGCGGGCGCTCGCCGCCGGCGACTCCGGCGAGAGCGGCTCGGGAGGGAACGGCGCGGGGGCCGCGGGCCCGGTTGCGGTCGACCTCGTCCGTGTGCTCGACGCCCGCGTGGCCGGCCGGCGCGACTTCCAGTGCGGCGACCGCGACTGTCTCAACAGCTGCCACCTGGAGCTCGCCGAGATCGACGTCGGCGGGAAGACCGCCAAGATCGTGAGCGGCGGCCAGTGCCCCAAGTACGACGCCGTCTCGTCGGCGGGGGAGAAGCTGCCCAAAGACGCACCCAACCCGTATCGCGAGCGCGACGAACTGCTGCGCGCGCTCATCGACGAGGAATCCGCGGCGGAAGCTCCCGCCGCCGGCAGCGGGACCGGCGAAGCCGGGGCTTCCGCCGGCCCGCTCCTGGGCCTGCCCTACGCGCACTACCTCGTCGACACGCTGCCGTTCTTCCACACGTTGCTCAGACGTCTCGGCTACCGCGTCGAGGTGCTTCGCCCCGGGCGCGACACTCTCGCCGAGGGAGACCGGCGCTGCGCCGCCCCGGGCGCCTGCGCGCCCGTCAAGCTCATGCACGGGCTGGCCGGCGCCGGCGTGGACGTCTTCTTCGCGCCTATCTTCGTGCACCTGCCGCTGCCCAACGCCGGCTCGCAGACATACACGTGCCCGATGGCGCAAGGAGCGCCGGACATGGTCGGGGGCGCGCTGCGCACGGAGGACTCTCCCACGCGCGTGCTGCGGCCGGTGCTCTTCGAGAAGGAAGGCGACGGGTTCGATGCGCCGCGCGCCAGACGTTCCATCGGTCAGGCCATGCGGGCTCTGGCGGGGGCCACCGGGGACGCCCGGCTTACGCCGGCTGTGTTCGACGCGGCGTACGAGGCCGCACTTGACTCCCAGCTCCGGTTCGAAGCCGGCCTGCGCGCCGTCGGCGAGCGTTCGCTCGCGTGGGCGCGTGAGCACGGCTACCCGGTGGTGCTGATCGCCGGCGAGACGCACGTCATCCACGACGCCGTGCTCGACGCCGGGGTGCACGAACTGGTCGCCGCCAACGGCGCCGTGCCGCTGCCGGCGGACTGCTACCCGCTCCCCGAGGACGTGCCCGGCATGCAGCGGGTGCACTGGGCCAGCGCCGGGCAGACGCTGCGCACGACCGCCGCCGGCGCCGCCGCCGGCGACGTCTACCCGCTCCTTCTCGGCGCGTACGGCTGCGGCCCCAACTCGATGATCGAGCACCTCTTCGCCGACCTCACCGAGGACTGGCCGCACGCGGTGCTCGAGAGCGACGGTCACGGCGGCAAGGCCGGCTACGTCACCCGTGTCCAGGCGTTCCTGCACAGCGTGCGCCGCTGGCGTGAAACGGCCGCCGACGGGGCGTCCGCGGTCACGCGGCCGCCGGAGGGCGCGGACCTGCGCGCCGGCGCGGCCGCCGCATCGGGTCGCGCGGAGGCCCACGACGCGATGGGCGCCGGCATGCAGGCGCGTCTCGCGCGCCTCGACCGGCGCCTCCCACACAGCCTCGACGCCGGGTACGACCGTTTCTTCTTCGGCCACGTCGGCGGCGGCCTCGGCCGCCACCTCGCGGCGGCGATGCGCGGCGCCGGGTTCGACGCCTCCTATGTGGGCGAGCCCGACGCCGCCGCCCTCCGCGCCGCCGGTGCCGCCTGTTCCGGCAAGGAGTGCCTGCCCTACCAGCTCATCTGGGGCAGCTTCGCCCGCTTCCTCGCGGACGAGGCGACGCACCTCGACGGCAAGAAGGCTCTGTTCCTGAGCGCCGGCAACGGGTTCCAGGCGTGCCGCGCAAACGTGTTCCCGCTCACCGAGCAGATCTCGCTGGAGCGCCTCGGCCTGAGCGACCGCATCGAGGTCGCCGACTTCAGCCTCGTCACCTCCAACGTGCGCATGATGCCGATTGTCTGGATCGCTCTCGTCGCGGTGGACCTGCTGAACATGCTGCGCTTCCACAGCCTTGCGGACGAGGCCGAGCCCGGCGCCGGAGACGCCCTGTTCCACCTCTACTCGGACCGCCTCGAGTCGATGCTCGAGCAGCCCCGGCCAGACGCCGGCACCCCCGGCAACGTCGCCGGGGCGTTCCGCTTCTGCAGCGAGGTGGAGGAACTCCTCGGCGAGGCGTCACGTCTGTACAAAGCACTGCCGCGCGACACCGCCCGGACCGAGGGCCTCCGCGACGTCTATCTCTGCGGCGACCTCTACCTGCGCGTCGACGAGTGGGGGAACGACGACCTGCAGCGCAAGCTGGCCGGCCTCGGCCTTCGCGTCATCTTCGAGCCCTACTCGGCGTTCTTCGAGCTGCTGCAGCTCCGCCAGATCCAGGACGGCGTGCCGCTCAAGAAGCTGCCGGAGAAGGAGGCGACGCTCGGCACCATGCGGTACGTCATCGGGCGCCTCGTCAAGGCCGTGCGCGCCGAGCACCCGTGGGTGTTCTGGAACGACGTGCGAGACGTGGACCGCGAGAGTCGCCGGCTCGTTGCGCCCTACCCGTTCGGCGAGACCATACCCACGGTCGGCGGCGCGCTCTTCAGCTGGCGCACGCAGCCCGTCGACGGCGTGGTCTCAGTCGCGCCGCGAGGGTGTGGGCCGGCCCTTATCGCCGAAGCCCAGCTTCGGCGCGAGGCCGGCCTCCCCGCGCTCTTCGTCTACAACGACGGGGACCCGATCGACGAGGCGCGGCTGGCCGGCTTCGCCTGGCGGCTCCGCAGCCGTCCCGCCCGGCGCTCCGGCGACTGACCCGGCGCGATACTCTCACCCTCAAGTTGAGGGTTAGAGTATCGCGCCCCGTGTTCGTCTGCCCCCGGCGTCATGCCGCTTCACGCCACTGCTCTTCGGCGGCGTCGCTCTGCACGGCGGCGGGCCCGCGCGGCGGCGCATCGACGGCACAGCTCGACATGTGCGCCTGTCGCACCGCGACGAGCGGCCGGCGGATGGTCGCGAACGCGAGCCCGCCGCCGGCCGCCAGCACCGCCGCGCTGATCCACAGGGCGTGCTGGAACCCGGTCGAGAATGCCGCGACGTCCGAGTAGGTCGCGGCGGTGAGCCCCGCCGCGAGCGGCAGCACGGCCACAGCGATCAACTGTGCGGTGCGGGCGACGTCGGTGTTCACCGCCGACGCCACCCCGGCGTGTTCTGCGCCCGCCGCGGACAGCACCGTGGCCGTGAGCGGCGCCACGGTCATCGCCAGGCCGAGGCCGAACACCGTGACGCCGGGGATCAGACCCGTGAAGTAGCCCGACCCGGCGCCGACCTGCGCGAGCATCAGCGCTCCGGCGGCGCAGATGACCGGCCCGAGCGTCATCGGCAGCCGAGGGCCGATGCGCGTCGCCAGCCTGCCCATGCGAGAGGACAGCAGAAGCATGACGACGGTGATGGGCAGGAGCGAGGCGCCTGCAGCCGTCGGAGAGTAGCCGAGGACGCGCTGGAGCTGGATCGGGAGCAGGAAGAGCGCGCCCCCGAGAGCGCCGTAGACGACGAACGTGACCGCGTTGGCGGCGCTGAACTGCGCGGACCGGAACAGGCGCAGCGGGAGGATGGCGTGGTCGCTGCGCGCTTCGACGACGATGAAGGCGACGAGCGCCGCCGCCCCGAGGAGGCCGGCGGTCAGGACCCGGAGGCTCGTCCATCCCGCGTCGGGACCGTCCGTCAGGGCATAGACGACACCGCCGAGGCCGGCCGCGGCGAGCGCCGTGCCGGCGATGTCGGAGTGGGCCGGAGCCGCCGGATCACGCGACTCCGGGACGTAGCGCGACGTCACCCACACCACCGCGATCGCCACTGGGAGGTTGACGAGGAAGATGAGCCTCCAGGAGACCGACTCGATCAGCCAGCCGCCCACGAACGGCCCGATCGCGACCGCGATCCCCGCGAACCCGGACCACGCCCCGATCGCCGCGGCGCGGTCCTGCTTGCGGAAGCTCGCCTCGAGGATCGCGAGACTGCCCGGGGTGAGCAGTGCGCCGCCGACGCCCTGCAAGGCGCGCGCCGCGATGAGCAGCCCCGCCGAGGGCGCGACCGCGCAGAGGGTCGAAGCGGCCGCGAACCAGACGACGCCGGTGACGAACACGCGCCGGCGTCCCAGGCGGTCGCCCAGCGAGCCTCCCAGAAGCAGGAAAGCCGCCAGTGTCAGCACATAGGCGTTGACCGTCCACTGCAGCCCCGTCAGCCCGACGCCGAGGTCCTCGCCGATGCGCGGCAGGGCGATGCCCACCACGGTCGCGTCGAGCGAGGCCATGCCGGAGCCGAGGATCGTCGCGGCGACGACCCAGCGGCCTCGGGACGAGCCGAGCGTCAGTCCCGGCTCGTCCCCGGGGCCGCGCTGCCGGTAGCCTCGTGGAAGAGGCGAGCGTGCGCCGCCCATCGGACCGCAGGCCCGCGCGTCACGCGGCGCGGGTAGCTTGTCCGGCGGCCAGGAAGCGCTGCACGAAGGAGAGCGCCGTGTCGGCGACCTCCCGCCAGCCGCTGTCTATGGTGAGCGAGTGTCCACGCTCCGGGATCTTGCGGATCTCGGTGACGCCCTCGTTGCGCTTCTGCTTCTTGTACGCGGCGTTGGCTATCGACCAGGGCACGGTGTGGTCCTTCTCGCCGTCGATGATGAGCAGCGGCCCCCGGGAGCGGTTCATGGTGTCGACTTTGTCCTCGGTCCATGGGTTGAGGTTGGCGGCCGCCGCCTGGAAGAGCGGCTCGCCCGGGGCCGGGACGGCGAAGGTCTCGTAGAGCTCCCGGGCCTCCTCCTCGCTCACGGCGTTGGCGAAGGCGTAGCGGAACTGCTCATAGGTGAGCGGCACCGCGCGATGGCGGTTGGCCGGGTTGCCGAGCGCCGGTGAGGCGGCGCGGAGCGCCGAGATCGGCAGCGGCAGGACGCCGCGGAACGGCGCCGGGTCGATGGCGACGGTGGCGGCGGACAGACCGCGCCCAGCGATCATCTGGGCGAGGAGTCCGCCGAACGAGTGCCCGACAACGGCGGGCCGTTCCTCCAGACGCCCGATGATCTCGGCGTAGGAGTCGGCGACCTGGCCCACGCTCTTGTCGGCGAACACGCCGGGGTCGGCCTTGGCCTCCTCGACCGTCTCGGGGTCGTCGGGCCAGCCCGGGGTGAGCGTGATGTAGCCCGCCCGCTCGAAGACGGTGGCCCAGCGCTCCCAGCTGCTGGGGAGCAGCCACAGCCCGTGGATGAACACGACCGGGGGGCGGCCGGAGGCGTTGGCGCGGTCGATCTGCTGGGCCGTATGCTCCGCGGTGGTTTGTGGAGTGGACATCGTCCCTCCTTTTCGCGACCGCCTCGCGGAGAGGCGGTGATGGATCGAGACCAGGCGGCAGCGACCTCAGGTCGCATCGCTGCCGCTGAACGGGTCTCTTCCACGTCCGCGGCCGGATGAGCAGCCGGCCGTTCGCGCCGTTCCCTTACACCGCCTCCGGCTCGGGCGCCGGCTCCGCCTCGAACCCTGTCTCCGTCTCGAACCCCGGCTCCACCTCGAGCGCGGGCTCGAACCCCGACTCGCTGTCTTCTTCGCCGCTCTCGGGGTCGATGTGATGCGTCCGCCGCAGCGGGTCTTCGCGCAGGAACAGGACGACGACGAGGCCGATCACGCCGACGATGGCGGCCAGGAAGAAGAGGTCGCTGATCGCCGTGCTTAGGCTGAGGCGCACGGCGTTCATGAAGGAGTGGAACAGCTGCTCTCCTTGCGTGCCGAACTTGCCGAACATCTGGTGGATCTTCTCGCTGGCTGCCGGCGAGAGCAGCACCTGCGGGTTGTCGAGCGCCGCTGAGCCGTTGTACTTCTGCAGCGCCGCCGGCAGGTTGGTCTTCATGGAGGCGGCGAACTGGTTGTTCAAGATGGTCCCGAACACGGCGAGGCCGATGGTGCTGCCGATCGAGCGGAAGAACTGGAGGCCGGCAGTCACCTCGCCCAGCCGGTGCGAGGGGTACTGGTTCTGCACGATCACCGTGTAGGCGCTCATGGCGACGCCGAGGCCGAGGCCCATGATCACCATGTTGCGCACGAGGGTCATCCCGGACGTGGCGACGCCCATACGCGACAGCAGGTAGGCGCCTCCGGCCGAGAGGATCGAGCCGACGATGACGATGACCTTGTACTTCCCGGTGCGCGCGAGGATCTGGCCGGCGCCGATGCTGGTGACGATCGCTCCCATCATCAGCGGCATGAGGATGATGCCGGAGTTGGTGGCCGACTTGCCGAGCACGCCCTGGACGAAGAGCGGCAGGAACATGATGGCGCCGAACATCGCTGCCGAGGTCAGGGCCGAGGCGACCGCCGAGACCGTGAAGATGCTGTTCTGAAAGAGCCGCGGGTTGATGACCGGCTCCGCGGCGCGCATCTCTCGCAGGAAGAACGTCACCCACATCGCCAGCGAGAAGACGAACATGCCGATGATCTCCGGCGACGTCCACGCGTAGGTGTTGCCGCCCCAGCTGAGGCCGAGGAGCAGAGGCACAGCGGCGGCCACCAGCACGGTGGACCCGATGTAGTCGATGCGGTGCTTACGCAGACTCACGTGGGCGGGAAGGGCGTAGGCCGCAAAGGCGAGGGCCAGGATGCCCACCGGGACGTTGACGTAGAAGGTCCAGCGCCAGCCGAGGCTGCTGTCGGTGATCCAGCCGCCGATCAGCGGCCCGATGATGGTGGCCACACCCCAGACGCTCATGAGGACGCCGGTCCACCGGGCGCGCTGGGCCGGCGGGAAGATGTCGCCGATGATCGCCTGGGCGATCGGCATCATGGCGCCGGCGCCGAGACCCTGGAACGCACGGAAGAGGATGAGCTCGGTCATGCTGTGGCTCTGGCCGCAGAGCACCGAGCCCAGGACGAAGATCGCCATGCCGACGATATAGAAGCGCTTGCGCCCGTAGGCGTCGCTGAGCTTGCCCCAGATCGGCATCGAGGCGGTCGAGGCGAGCAGGTACCCGGTCGCCACCCAGGCGTAGTGCTGGAGCCCGTTCAGGCTGGCGATGATGCGCGGCATGGCGGTGCCGACGACCGTTTGGTCGAGGGCCGAGAGGAGCATGCCGAGCATGACGGCGGCGATGACGAAGCCGATGCGCCGCCGGCTCAGCGTCAGGCCCCACGGCTGCGGCGCGGCTGCGGCGATCGAGGCGTCGACCTCCGGATCGGCGGAGCGAAGCTCAGCCATGGGTCACCGCCTCGGCCGGCCCGTCGGGAGTGCCCGCGGAGGCCTCACCCTCCGCCTTGCGTTGCCCGACGGCGCGGAGCATGCCCTCGAGACCGAGCAGCAGGCCGCGGAGCTCTTCCCCGCTGAGAGCCGCGAGCCAGTCCTGAACCTGCTCCTCGCGACCTTCCCGCAGACGTCCGGCCAGTGCCTCGGCCGCCGGCGTGGCCGTGACCAGCGTGCGCCGGCGGTCGTCCTCGTCGCGAACGCGCTCGGCCAGGCCTCGCTCCTCGAGCTTGTCGACGAGCAGGCTGGCGGCCGGTTCGCTGATGCCCAGGCGCCGGCCGATCTCGCCGACCGGCTGCGGGCCGAACATGGTGATGGTGGCCATGGCCTTGAACTGGCCCATGGGCATGTCGAGCTGAAGGAGTTCGGCGCCGACGCCGCGATTGACCGCGGCGAACACCTCGTGCGCCGCCTGGTGGCACTGCGCGGCGAGTCGCTTGCGTTCAGCTGGGGACAAAGAAGGACCTCCGGGGCCGCCGTCCGCAGTACCGGCGGGTGATTCCATTTACAAAGTGTATGTATTCTGCAAAAGGAAACCGGTGAGGGCAACCCGGCGCGGTGCGTCCCCCGTACGCGTGTCCGGGCGACGCCGGGCCGCCGCTTCCGTATCATCGTCCCATGGCCTCCGCGTCTCGCGATAATCTGTGGGTCCGCTGCGCCGTCGTGGTCATCTGGGCGGTGGCCTTCGCCATGGTCGAGGCGATGGTCGTCTTCTACCTGCGCAAGCTGTTCGGTCTCGAGTACCAGCTGCGGTTCACGCCGGCCGACTTTCACTTCCCGCGCGCCTACCTGCCCTACGAGCAGGCGCGCGAGGCGGCGACCATGGTCATGCTGTTCGCCGTCGGCTTCCTGGCCGGGGGTACGTGGTGGCAGCGGTTCGCCTTCTGGCTCCTCGCCTTCGGCGTGTGGGACATCTTCTACTACGTCTGGCTGTGGGTGCTGCTGCGCTGGCCTTCCTCGCCCGGCGACCGCGACCTGCTGTTCCTCATCCCGAACGAGTGGTGGGCGCCGGTGTGGCACCCGGTCCTCGCGTCCTGCGTCTTCATCGCCGTCGCCGCCGTGATCCTGGCGCAGACGCGCCGGGCCTGACGACGCGTCTTCCCGACCTGTGGTGTCGTCCGCATCGTTCCCGGGCAGGCTGAAGCGGGGCCGCCGTCCGGAGGGGACGGCGCGAATCGAAGAGAGACACAAGTGGCGCGCCTGCTGATGATCCTGACCTACGTCGCCGGCGGAGTGGCGGTCGGCCTGGGCTTCTACTACGTGAGCAGCGATCCCAAGCTGGCGCTGACATGGGTGACGCTCCTGTTCGCGGTCTTCGTGGGCCTGCTGAGCTGGGTGCGCCACGTTCTGCTGAGGCAGGACGACGCCAAACGGCTCGACGCCTCAAGCCAGGCGACGCCGTTCTTCCAGTGGGAGGTGGGCTTCGCCAACGGCGCTTTCGCCGTCGCCGGGCTCCTCGCCGTGGTGCTCGACTGGGGCGTCGGCGCCATGGCCGCCGTGTGCCTGGCCTACGCCATGTACCTCGCGCAGGCGGCGCTGCCGAACGGGCGCCGCTACTTCAGCGGTGAGAGTCGCAAGCCGGCGCGGCTGTGGGGGAGCTTCGTCGGCAGCGGCGCGCTGTGCATCCTGGTCGCCGTGATCAGGTTCCAGGCGCTGAGCGGCGCCGGGCTCGGGCCGTTCTGAGGCACCGCCGCACGCCGCGGTGGCGCGGACCTGGCTTCAGGTCACCCGCTCGCTGCGTCTAATGCTGTCCCCCCGACGACGTATCCCTCTCCCGGCGGACAAGCTGCGCGCCTAGCCGTCCGCCGCGGGCCGGCCCGCGTCCACGGTTTCCGGGCCGGGCGGCCGGGAAGGCTCACGCCACGACCACCCCTCCCGAGGAGCACAGCCATGATGGAGCAGGCCCGCACGGTGGAGCGCGTCATCACCCCGCAGCCGGTCATCGAGGGCGCCGGCGTGCGCCTCAAGCGCAGCATCGCGACGCCCACCCTGGACTACGTCGACCCGTTCCTACTCTTCGACCACTTCGGCTCGGACGACCCGGACGACTACCTCGCCGGGTTCCCGTGGCACCCGCACCGCGGCATCGAGACGGTGACCTACATGCTGGCCGGGGAAGTGGACCACAGGGACAGCATCGGCAACTCGGGGCGCATCGGCGCCGGCGACGTGCAGTGGATGACCGCCGGCGGCGGCATCATGCACGAGGAGATGCCCCGGCCGTCCGAGGACGACCGGATGGGCGGATTCCAGCTCTGGGTCAACCTGCCGGCGTCGCTGAAGATGAGCCCCCCGCGCTACCAGGACCTGAGCGCGGCGCAGGTCCCGGAAGTGCGCCGCGACGACGGCACCGTGGTCCGAGTAGTGGCCGGCGAGGTGGACGGAGTGGCCGGCGCGGTCACGGAGATCTATGCCGACCCAGAGTACCTGGACGTCACGCTGCCCGCGGGGTGCGCATTCGTGCAGCCGGTTCCGCGAGGGCATTCGGCCCTCGCGTACGCCTTCGAGGGCGAGGGCCGGTTCGGCGTGGCCGCCGACCTCGGCTACGGCGGAGAGCTCGACGGAGTGCTGCTCACGGCGCCGCAGATGGCCGTCTTCGGCGACGGCGACGACGTGCGCGTTCAGGCCGACGGAGCCGCAGTGCGGTTCCTGCTGATCAGCGGCAAGCCGCTGGGTGAGCCGATCGCCCGGTACGGCCCGTTCGTCATGAACAGCCGCGAGGAGCTCTCTATCGCCCTGCGCGACCTGCAGAACGACACGTTCGTATGGCGCGACGACGCCGACTGGGCCATGAAGCGCCGCACCTGGTCTCCGGAAGGCTGGGAGCGGTGAAGACGCCGGCGGCGGTGAGGACGCCGGCAGCGCCGGCGGGGGTCAGGTCGCAGCCAGGATCTTGACGAACGGTCGCGCCGCACAACGGCAGGGCGGCGCGCCGCAGTAGGGGCAGTCCGCGTCGCTTGCGACGCTGCCCTCGGCGTAGAAATCGGCGATATCGGGGCGGGGCGTGTACCCGGCCGCTTCGTAGAAGGGGACGGCGTCCGGCTCGGGCCTGCCGGCCGGCAGCCAGCCGAACGCGAACGCCACTCCGGCGCCGTGCATCCGTGCCTCGTTCTCAGCGCGCGTAAGCAGCCGCGAAGCGAGCCCGGCGCGTCGCACCGCGGCCGCGACCGCGAGCTGACGGACATGCAGGACCGGCTCGCCGGACGCGGGGGGCGCAGTGGCGAAGCCGGCCAGCGCGGCGCGCACGTCGGCATCGTCGGCAGCCTCCAGCCGGGCGATCACGATGCCCACGACGCCGTCTGCGGTCGCGGCGACGAAGGACAGGGCGCCGGCGTCATCCGCGAAACGCCAGAAGCCGGCTCCGACGGCGTCGTCGAGCAGGCGTGCGGCGGCAGGCCTGTCGCCGGCCTCGAGCGGTCTGATGAGCGCGTCCACGGCCGCGAGTGTAACCCATGAACACGCCTGAGCCTTGCCCCCCGAAAACGACCTACCCGCCCCGGCGCCCTCGCCGCGCGGCGACGTCGGCCAGCACCGGCCAGTGGTCGGACGGCAGGCGCCCACCGGGCCTGGTGTGGTCGATGTGGCCGCCCAGCACGTCCCACGCCTCGTTGGCCAGGACGAAGTCGACGCGTGTGCCGTCGGTCGAGCCGTCCCAGGCATGGTGCGTGGCGGCCCGGGGACCGCGCGCACCGAGCACGGCCAGCGCGTCGGTCAGGCCGCCGGCGAGCAGGTGCGCGACGGACGGATCCTCCACGGTCGCGTTGAGGTCGCCGACGATCAGCCACGGCAGCGCTGGATCCAGCCAGCCGAGGAGCGCCTCGGCGCTGAGCAGCCGCGAGCCGGCCGAGGCGCCGTCCCAGTGTGCGTTCGCCAGGCCGAAGCGATTGCCGGATAGCAGGTCGGCGAAGCGACACAGGGTGACGACGCGCGGGATCGGGTTGCCCCACGAGCGCGACCCCGGCCGTTCCGGCACGTCGGAGAACCAGCGCACGGTCCAGGATTCGAGACGCAGACGGGCCGTGCGGTAGACGACGGTGCAGCGCTCACCGCGGCAACGGCCGTCGTCGCGGCCGGCGCCGGCGCCGGCGTAGCCGGGCAGCCGGCGCGCCAGTCCCCGCTCCTGGAAGAGGCGTACCTCCTGCAGGCCGACGACGTCGGCTTCGAGGCCGGCGATGGCGGCGGCGCACGCGCCGGCCCGAAACGGCCAACTATGCCTGCCGTCGGGCTTGAGGCCGGTGCGGATGTTGAAGGAAGCGACGCGCAAGGAAGCGGGCGGCACTGGCCGCCCGCCGGTCTGCCCGCCGCCTCCCTCGTCCCGGCGCACCCGACCGCCCCGGTCAGGTGGGGAAGTGGCTGCGCCAGAACGTGGTGTCTTCTTCACTGCTCAGCCTGGTGTGGCGCGGCCGGTCGCCTTTGCGGCCGGATTCGATCTCGTAGGCCGCCCGCTCGGTCTCGGTGACCCGGCGGTCCACCAGTCCACTGCGCTCGATGTAGTCCTTGAACACCACCAGGTCGTGGCCGAGCTGGCGCTGCAGTTCTTCCGGCGCCGGCCCGTCGTCCGGCCAATCCATGCGGAAGATCACCGCGGTCCTGCCGATGGGAGTGGGGACGAAGTCGACGAGTCCCGAGCGCACGGCGTCCACACAGGCCACGTCGTCGCAGACCAAGTGTCCCGGGCCGGTGTGCGCCCACTGGATGAACCTCCCCCAGTTGGAGGCTACTAGAGCAGGTTCGGCGGCTACTTCTATCTGCTGTTGGATGGTGGCCATGGTGCCTCCGTTCCTCGCCCCTGGCAAGAGCTCGCTCGCGCCTCAGGGTACCCACTGTCTGAACAGTGGAATCCGTCCGCGGAGGTCAGGAATGGAACTGAGACGCCAGGCGCCACGCCCGTTGTCAGGCTCGCCGCAGGCTCAGTCCGCGGCCTTCTTTGCGGCCTCCTTGATCTCTTTCTCGAAGGCCTTGCGGTCCATCTCGATCTGCCGCGTGATCCGCTTGTCGGCCTTTTTGACGGCCTTGTCGATCTCGGCCTGGATCGCCGACTCGGCGACCACGACGAGCGCGGCCTGGCCGTCGTCGATGAACTCACCGAGTTCCAGCATGTCCTTGCGCGACATGCCCCTCCAGAAGTGGCCGATGGCGCCGCCGATCAGGCCGCCTGCGGCTGCACCAACGAGGATCCCGGGCGGGAAGAGCAGGCCGAGCACCGCGCCTGCGGCGACGCCGCCCCAGGCGCCGTGTTGGGTGGGCTTCTCGTGCTTCTTCACGTGGACCTTGCCGTTCTCGCCCTTGGTGACGATCGCGGCGTCGTACGTGCCGATGACCTTCGCCTTGTGGAGTTCCTTGATCGCCTCGTAGTCCGCCGTGGCGTTCTCGGGTGAGTCGTAGGTGGCGATGAACAGGAACACTGCGTCTTCGTCCATTGACACTCCTCTCGTGGCGGCGACGGACCGCCTTTGCGGCGTGAGCCCCTGCCGTCTCCGCGCTTCCGTCCTCGAGGTCCTACCCAATTCGGACGCGGCGACACCCGACCGGGCCGTTGTGGCGGGATGGTCTGGTTTGGCACGACGAACGCGCGGCGACCCTACAATGAGGACCATGGACCACGAGCTACCGATCACGGAGATCCATCCGTCGACTGTGCACGCGCAGGCGGCGGGCACGCGCGTCAGCTTCCTCGGTCACGCCTCCACTGTGCTCGAGATGGACGGCGTGCGCATCGTGACCGACCCGGTCCTGCGCCGGCTGGTGGGCCCGCTCTACCGGCGCGTGCCGCAGCCGCTCACGGAGCCGCTCGCCGACCCGGACGTGCTGCTGATCTCCCACCTGCACCTGGACCACTACGATCCGCGCTCCCTGCGCCTATTCCGGCGCGACACGCCCATCCTGGCTCCCGTGGGCGCCGGGCTCTCGTTACGCTGGCGCGGGTTCAAGGACATCTACGAGGTGAGTCCGGGAGAGCGTCTGCGTGTGGGGCCGGTGGAGATCGTGGGCACGCTTGCCAAGCACCGCGGGACGCGGCACCCGCTGGCTACGAGGACCCCGAGTCTGGGCTACGTCGTCTCGGGGTCGCACAGCCTGTACTTCGCCGGCGACACAGGCTTCTTCTCCGGCATCGCCGACATCTGGCCGGAACGCCTGGACGTGGCTCTGCTGCCCATCGCCGGCATCGGCCCGCTGATGCCCGAGTTCAAGCACATGAGCCCGCGTCACGCCATCAAGGCGATGGAGCTCATCCGGCCGCGTCTCGTGATTCCCATCCACTGGGGCACGTACCACCTGCCGGGCACCGCGCTGTTCCGCTTCGGCCCCGATTTTCACCGCCGGGCCCCGTTCCTGTTCATGGCCCAGGCGGCCGACCTCGAGCCGGAGGTGCACACCGTGCTGCTGCGGCCCGGCGAACGGCTCTCCGTGGAGGAGACGCTCGCCGGGCACGCCGGGCACGCAGAGCACGGCTGGCCAACGGCGACGCAGCAGCCCGACGGCCCCGCCGAGCTCGCCGGCCCCGGTGTGCCCGGCGGGGTCTTCTAGTACCGCGCCCGCGCTCGCCGCCGCGCGGGCCCCGTGGCCCCGTCAGAAGACGTCGGCGACCTCGATCCGCCCGTCTTCGGCCGCCTTCTTCATGGCTGCATAGTCGGCCTCGTTCTGGGTCGCGTACGCTTCTGCGAAGTCGGCCATCGCAACGTCGAAGCGGTCCTTCTTGCCGAGGTACGACGAGATCGCCACGGGATCGCCGGAGCGCGCGTGGCCCTTGGCGAGCGTCCAGGCGCACAGCTCACCGTAGGCGAGCAGGTGCGCCGCGTCCATGGTCGAAGCGTCCGCGGACCCCTTCCAGTCGCGGAGCTGCCTCCAGTAGAAGTCGCCGCCGGCCGGTCCGTGACTCCAACCGAGGAAGATGTCGCTCGCGGACTGCGTCAGTCGCTGCCCGGTGACCACGCGTTCGCCCTGGTGCTTGAAGCGGCTGCGTCGCAGGTAGGGCTCGAGCACCGAGCGGACCGCCTCCTTGACCTGCAGGAACAGCACGTCGTCCGCGTCGTGGCCCGTGAGCGCTCCGATCAAGCAGCGCGTGCCGACGGAGCCGACGCCCACGACCTTGAGTGCGATGTCGTCCAGACGGTAGCGACCCACCAGCACCTTGACGTCCGGCCGCAGGGAGCGGCGGTAGGTGTCGTAGTTCATCTTGGTAGCCCGCTCGATGTCCTTCGGGAACAGCCCCAGCGGGACGTCCCGGAGCGGGATGATGAGCGGCGGCGCGCTGGTGATCCTCCGCGTGCCGTTGTCGACCGTGCTGAGCTTCGCCGCCGCCTGGGCGCTGTCCCGGCTGGTCGCCTTGGCGGCCGTCCTGGCCGCATCGTCGCGCAGCACGGGGTCGTGGATCCCGGCCAGGATGCGGTCGACGCCGAGCTGCGTGTACCAGATCGTGAGCGTGTCCTCCTCGGAGAACCGGCGCATGAACATGCGGTAGGCGCGCGCGCCGGCGAGAGCTATCGCCCGCTGCTTCTTGCGGCCGAAGCCGCTTTCGCGAGCCGCGACGACCAGGCTGGCGATCAGCCGTTTGACGTCCCACTCGAACGGGCCGGGCAGCGTCTCGTCGAAGTCGTTGACGTCGAACACCAGCGAGCGCTCCGGCGAGCCGTAGACCCCGAAGTTCATGAGGTGGGCGTCGCCGCACAGCTGCACTTCGAGGTCCGTGCGCAGACCCGCGCCGAGGTCCGCCGCCATCACGGCGGGGGCGCCGCGGTAGAAGCCGAAGGCGTTCTGCAGCATGCGCGCGTGGCGGACCGGGACGAGGAACTGCAGCCGGTCCTCCTCCTGCCGCTCCAGGATAGCGACGGGGTCGCGGCGATCCTCCGCCGGCTCGAACGCGCCGAGCGCCTCAAGCGGCACCGTCTGGCGCTGCACCTTGCCCGCCGCCGACCGCTCCTCACGCGTCGGCCGCCTGCGGCGGCGGAGTCCGGCCGGCGTGGCGGCCGTCGCCGCCTGCGCCGGCCGTGGGGCCTTCGCCTTCACTGCCGGCTTGGCCGGCCGGGCGGCGATCCACCCGGCGTCCGGCGGCTCCACGGAGACCGCCGCCGGCGTCTTCGCCGCGCCGGCTTTTGAAGCGGCCCTCTGCGCCGTACCGGACTTCGCCGCCGTCCTGGTCTTCGTCACGGTCTTGGTCTTCGCCGCCGGCTTCCCGCCCTTGCCGGCGTGGCTCCTGCCCGCGCCGCTCTTCGCCGTGCGTGTCGCCATCGTCGCCCTCCCGGTCCGGACGCAGCGCGCGGCGGGGCCGCGCGTCTCGCGGCCATGATACCCACCACAGCGGCGAACACTCAGGTTCTTCCTTGGACCGGCGCGGAAAGACTGGCGTTGTAGAGCACGGGGGTGGGATGATTACAGTCTCACCGAAGTCGGAGGCAGGCCATGGTCAAGTCGAGCGGCAACGTGCGCATCGGAGTGGTCTCCGACACGCACGGCTATCTCGACCCGCAGGTCGTCGCAGCGTTCGCCGGCGTCGACCACATCATCCACGCCGGCGACATCATGGACGCCGCGACCCTTGATGCGCTCGCCGCTGTCGCCCCGGTCACTGCCGTCGCCGGTAACATGGACGACGGCAAGCTGGGCAAGCTGCCCCGGGAGGTCGCCGGCAAGGTAGGCGGCGTCCGTTTCATCGTCGGCCACAAGCGCAAGCGGCTGCTCAAGCGTCTTGCCAACGGCAAGATCGAGGGCGTCGGCAAGCACGACGTGCCCGACCTCATCGTGTGCGGGCACGACCATCTGCCGGCCGTGGAGTGGGTGGACGGCACGCTGTACCTCAACCCGGGCTCCGCCAGCGCGCCCCACTACGAGGACGACGACCCGAGCGTCGCCATCGTCGAGAGTGGCAGCGCCGGACTCGACGTGAGCTTCGTGCGCATCCCGCGGCGCGCGGACGACGAGAGCTGATCCCGGTCCCGGGCCGGGAAGAGCGCGTGAAGTCGCACACCGTCTACAAGACCTTCCAGGTGCCCGAGCGGCGCGCGTTCGTGCGTATCACGGAGGACGTTCAGGCGGCGGTCGACGAGGCCGGCATCCGCGAGGGTATGGTCCTCGTGGCGGCCATGCACATCACCGCCGGCGTGTGGATCAACGACGACGAGCCCGGCCTTCAGGCCGATGTGCTCGAGTGGCTGGACAAGCTGGCTCCGCCGTCCTGGCAACCCCCGGCCAACGATGTGGCCCGGCAGCTCCTGCCGGACCCCGGTGACTACCGGCACCACCGCGGCGGCTACGAGGACAACGGCGACGCCCATCTGAAGAACCTGCTGGTGCACCATCAGGTCATCGTGCCGGTCACGGACGGCCGCTTGGACCTCGGTCCTTGGCAGGCCGTCTTCTACTGCGAGTTCGACGGAAGACGCTCCAAGCGGCTCATCATCAAGGTGCTCGGGGAATAGATGTTCGCGACGGCTGAAGGCCGGGCGACAAGGGGGTTCACATGAGTGACAACGACAATGACCAGCGGCCCACCCGGCCGGAGATCGTCAACGAGACGGTGGTTGTCGTCGACGACCGCCGGGCCGCCAGCGGAGCCTGGGGCCTCGTACTGGCGGTCGGCGTCGTCGCGGTCGTGTTCGGCATCCTGGTGCTGGCCAACATCTGGGGCAGCGTACACCTGGTGGCCATCTTCGCCGGCCTGTTCCTGTTGTTCGCCGGCGTGCTGCAGTTCTTCATCGGCGGCGGCGGCAAGACCGGGCGAGTCGTGGCCGGCGTCATCGCCATCATCGCCGGCATCGCGCTCATCGCGTGGCCCGAAGCCTCGGTCAAGACCGTGGCCGTCATCGTCGGCCTCGCGTTCCTCATCAGCGGCATCGCTGTGGTGGTCGCTGCCATCGCCGCCCGCGGCGAGGGCTACGGGGTGGTCGTCGGCTTCGGCGTAGTCATCGCCGTCATCGGCCTCGTCTTCATGATCTGGCCCGGTCCTACGGTCGCCATCCTCATGGTGCTGGTCGGCCTCGCGGCGCTGCTGTTCGGCATCGGCGCGATCGTGCAGGCGCTGTCGCTGCGGCGGGCCCTGAAGGCCTGACGTGGCGGAGGAAGGGAGCCAGGAGGTCCGCAGGCCGTCCGTGTTCGTCGGGCGCATGGTCGCGTCCAGCCGCTTCTTCGTGCTCGTCGCGACCATCAGCCTGTTCCTCGCCTTCATGGCCGTCATGGTCTCGACGATCATCGTGACCGTGATGACGATCCTGCACGCGATGGGGGGCGAGCTGACCCAGAATGAGATGATCGGCAAGCTGATCAAGCAGGCCGACTATGCGCTGCTGGCCACGGTGCTGTACGTGCTCGCCCTGGGCCTCTACAGCCTGTTCGTCGACGACCGCATCCCGATGCCGGGCTGGCTGCGTATCCACGACCTCGGCCATCTCAAGGAACTGCTGGCCGGGGTCGTCGTCGTGGCCATCGCCGTGATCTTCCTGGGGCAGGCGCTCACGTGGGACGGCGTCAGCGATCTGCTGGCGCCCGGGCTCGCCTCCGCCGCCGTCATCGCCGCCTTGGCGCTGTTCCTGTGGCAGGCGGCGAGGGAGCGGCAGTTCGAGACCGCGCACGAGGACGCGAATCATCCCGCATCCGTGGACGACGACCATCGCCGCGAGGCGCGTCCGCCGCCCGGCGACTGACGGGCAGGCCGGCCAAGCCTCAGTCTTCGTCTTCCGGCGCGTCCGCGGCCGCGCCGGCGGGGCCGGCTGAGGCGTCGCCTTCGGCCTGCTCCGCCGTCTCGTCCAGCTGCTCCTCCATCTTGCGGCCGAGCCGCGTTTTCTGGCCCAGGTTCTGGACCACGAGGGCGACCACGGTGATCAGGTAGAGCTGGCCGAAGATGGCCTCGAGCACGGCCGTCATGCGTCCGACGCTCGTCGCGGCCGTGAAGTCGCCGTAGCCGGTGGTCGTGATGGTGACGAAGCTGAAGTAGAGGTAGTCGATCGCCTGCGTGTCCTTGGGGGCCACGTCCGTCAACTGGGCGAAGAACTGGTGTCCGCTGACGAGTGCGATGAGCCCGAAGGCGGTGGCGAAGAACATGGCGATGAGCATGTAGACGCACACGGCGCCGTAGAAGGTGTTGAGGCTGATCACCGGGTGCTCCACCAGCCGCCTGAGGATGGCGACCGGCGCGACGACGACGAGCAGGATGGTCAGGACCTTGTTGACGAGCTGGGCGGTGTCGTCGTTACCGACGAGCACGAGGACGATCGCCACGAAGGTCGCCAGTGGGATCAGGGCCAGCGCGATGCGCAGGATGTGCCGTTTGACCTGAGAAGCGCGCAGCGCGAGCCAGGTGGTCGCGGCGAAGATGATCATGGAAACGATACGTCCCACGTTGCCGTCGCCCGCGGCGGCGATCACGAAGAAGCTCACGACCAGCAGCAGGAGGACCAGGCCGAAGCTGTCGGCGAAGCGCGGGGAGTCCTCCAGGACGCGCAGGCGGTGGCCGGGCCGCCTCTCGGTGTGTGTCGGCTGGTCCGTCATCACACGGAACTGTATCTCAGAGCGGCTCGCGCTGAAACGGCGGCGCCGTGTGGGATCGGCGGACCGGTCCGCCGGCCGCTGCGTCCTTCTTCGTACGGGCAGGTGCCTTCGGGGCGCGCCGCGAATGCCCAACCTGTACACTCGCTGAAGATTCCCCGAGGGCATGCAGAACGGCAATTACACCAGGTACTCGTCCGGACAGGGCGGCCGGCGCCGGCGCCGGCAACGGCAGGCGCGCCGGCGCCTCCTCCTTGTCGTCGTCATCGTCGTGATCGTCGCTGCCGCGGCCGCCTTCATCGTTCTGCGCGGACGCGGCGGCTCCGACGTTTCTTCGTCCCGCCGGAACGGCGGCGACAAGACGTCGTCGCAGACCACTCCGACGGCGAAGGCCACCACGCCGCCGCCAGAAGTGTGGGTCGCCAGCAAGACGGACCCGGTACGGGTGTGGATCGGGGGGGACTCCATGGGCGGCGAGCTCGGGTTTGCGCTCGGCCCCCGACTCCAGGACTCCAAGGTGTTCAAACCCGTCACCTTCTACAAGGAGTCCAGCGGCATCTGCCGGTACGACTTCTTCAACTGGCAGAAGGAGGTCGAGTCGGTGGTCAAGACGGCCAGGCCCCAGGCCGCCGTCATCATGATGGGCACCAACGACACCCAGTCCATCTCGCAGGACAACGGCAAGTGGATCGCCTACGGCGACATGGCCTGGAAGAGGGCCTACGAGAAGCGCGTAGGCGATATCATCGACACGTTCCTCGGCGCCGGGGTGCGCCGCGTCTACTGGGTCGGCATGCCGATCATGGGGGAGAACTGGCGCAACTCTCGCATGCGGCTCATAAACAGGGTCTTCCAGAAGCAGACCGACAAGCGTCCGGGCGCAGAGTACGTCGATATCTGGGACCTGTACACCAACGCCGACGGGTCCTTCGACACCTCGCTCCGGCTGTCCGATCAGGTGCACTTCACGGCCGGCGGGCAGACGCTTCTGGCCGAGAGGGTGTTCAAGGCCATCAAGGCAGACTGGCTGCCGGCCGGGTCGGAGGCGCCGAGCGAGTCGCCTTCGGCGAGCCCTTCGGCGTCCGCCTCCACGCTCTGACGTCGTCGTGGCGAGCCGCAGTGGTTCGACGCGGCGGGGGTGGCGGATAATAGGGGTGTCATGACGTTCCTCTACGCCACCTTCCCCAGCGATGTGCTCGACGACCCGAAGCGGCCGCTGTTCGTGCTGCTCTTCGGCTTCATCATCGCGTTCGTGATCGCGCGCCTGAACACCCGCGCCGCGCGGCGGCGCGGCGGCACGGGCCGTCATATCGGCAGTGTGGTCACTCCGGGCGGCCTGCACATCCACCACGCGGTGTTCGGCATCATCGGCATGGTCGTCGCCGGCATTCTCGAATTCGCCCTGCAGCCGGGGAGCCCGTGGGTGGAGATGATCGCCTTCTGCTTCGGCGCCGGCGCGGCGCTCACTCTGGACGAGTTCGCCCTGGTCCTCCACCTCGAGGACGTGTACTGGACCGGGGAGGGCCGCAAGAGCATCGACGCGATCATCCTGGGGGTCACCTTCATGACCCTGCTGCTGACGGGGCTGCTGCCGCGTACCGTCAATGAACTGGGCGACTACATCACCCTCTCGCGGTGGGTGCTCTCCGTCATCATCATCATCGGCGCGGTCTTCGTGGTCGTGTGCTACCTGAAGGGCAAGCTGTTCGTCGGGACCATCGGGATCTTCGTGCCGCCGGTGGCGCTCGTCGGGGCGCTCCGCCTGGCCAAGCCGGGCTCGCCGTGGGCGCGCCGGCGGTACGCTGGCAGCGCGCAGACGATGGAGCGCGCCCGGAGGCGCGACGAGAGCTTCCACCAGTTGTGGGAGCGCCGCAAGCACGCGGTCTGGGACGTGATCGGCGGCAAGCCTCACCTCTCGCTGCCGCGGCGCGACGGTCACCATCGCGATCACGGCCGCGGCCCGCACGGCGACTCGCGGGAGTCACACATCTAGGACGCGCCACGGGCCGGGTCAGGCGGCCGGCTCTTTCTTGTCGCCGGCCGCCTCACCTTCCGCCGGCCGGTCAAGCTCGCGAGGTATGCCGGCGCGATACGTGGTGAGCGCCAGTTCGTAGATGATCAGCGCAAGCACGATCGCGGTCACGCCCGCCACCGAGCCGGTGACCAAGAGGAGCAGGACCACGGCGACGGCGACGCCGGCAACACGCAACAGGTCCAGGTGCTCCGCCATCCAGCGGCCGGCGCGGGTGTCGGGCGTGGAGAGGTCGGACGCGACGCCGAAGAGCCGAGCGAACCCGCCGCCCATGGCCTGCAGCCACTCCGGACGCCCGGCGAGAAACGCGGCGACGGTGACGATGACCCCCCCGACTGCGATCCACACGAGGAACCCGTTGAGGCTGGCGATAGCCGAGGCGAGCACCGAGCGGGCCACCGCGGCTCCGCCCTGGGTCTTGATGGCGGCGACGGCCGCCTGCTCGAGGCGCGCCTCGAGCACCCGGGCGCCGGCGAACGCCAGCAGCGCGCCGAGGCCGAGCCACAGGGCGGTCCGCCAGCGGCGCGCCGCCACGAGCAGCGCGGCCGCGATGAGGACGACAGTGAGGATCACCACCACGATCACCAGGCGGTTGAACAGCTTCAGCGTCTGCTTGGCCCGGTAGCCCGTGTTGCCGTGCAGCAGGGTGACGGTGCCGAAGCCGGCGGGCAGCTTGCGGCCCAGAGCGTCCTGGAGCAGGGTCCGGATGTCGTCGGGGGCGGTCGCCGGGTCGATGCGCGGCAGCGTGACGTCCTTGCCGAGGAGTCGTGGGATCTTGTCCTCCAGCTTCTGCAGGGCGATCGCCACCAGGGGCAGCAGGTTGAGCTTCACGTCGCTGTGCCCGACGGTGACGAACTTGTTCTGGTCGCGCAGGGCCGAGATCAATTGCTGATGCGCCAACCGGTTGATGTCCTCCCACAGGGCCTGAGCCTCGGAGGTGGCCAGGAGCTTGCGAACCTCGTCGCCGAGGTACTGTTGCAGCGCCTGCGTGAGCGCAGGCGCTGCCAATTTCGCGCTCGAGGGCAGAGCCGCCTCGATCCGGTCGTTCAGATCGACTGCCTGCACCGTATCGGCAGCCACGAAGTCCGCCACGGCGGAGCGTACGTCTGGGTCTTGCGCGACGGGGGCGACGATCCGGACGTAGGCGTCCGTGTCAAAGACGATGCGGTGAGCCCACAGTGCGAGTGCACTGACCAGCACACCCAGGATGGCGGCGACCACGAGGAACGTGGAGATGCCTGTGCGCAGGCGCGGCGCGCGGCGCGAAGTGAGGGCGCGGCGGACGGCGCCGGGGCTGCGCGGCGGGGCGTCGTCGTCGGCCGACGCTGCGCGGATGGCCGCCGCGCTGGGCGCGGCGTCCGCGGTCGCTGCGGGCTTGGCAGTCGTGACGGCGGTCTGCTCGTCCCGTTCGGCGCTCGCCGGCTTCGCCGCCGGGCGCCGCGGGCGCTTGCGCGCCGGAGACGAGGCGGCCCGCCCGGCGGCCTTCTTGCCCTCGCCGGAGCCCTTCGCCGACGCCGCGTCCCCGGTACCCTGGGCCCGCGCGCCGCCCTTCTGGCGGGAGCCGCCGCTCGTGGACCGCTTGCGGCTGCTGGCCGGCTCGGGCGGGTCGGCCCCGGCGCCGCCGCTCCGCTCGCCGTCCGGCGCGCCCGCGGGCGTCTCGTCGGCCATCATCGTCCTCCGCTGGTCATGGCTCCGCGGGCCCGCGCCCGGCGCTGTCTCCAGCATCCCCGCGGCAGGCGGGGCGCCACTCCCATTGGCCGGCCGCGGTCACTCGGCTCCGAGCGCTTCAGCGACCGCCGCGCCTAGACGCTCGCCCCCCTCGGTGAGGCTCGCCTCGTCGTAGAGACTGAAGGCGAGCCGCAGGCCGCGGTCGTCGCCGTCGGTGCAGAACCGGGCGCCCGGCGCGAAGCCGACACGGTGCCGCTCGGCGACCGGCAAGAGCGTGGAGGCCGTCAGCCCGTCGGGCAGGGTCACCCAGATGAAGAAGCCGCCGGCCGGCACGTTGAACCGACACCCGGCCGGCAGGTGCTCGCCTAGCGCCGCGGCAAGGGCGTCGCGGCGCGAGGCGTAGGCGAGACGCAGGGCGGCGACGTGCGCGCCGTAGGCGCCGGCCGCGAGCAGCGCCGCCACCACGTGGGCCGAGAACTGGCTGACACAGCCGCCGCTCTCGAGGACTCCGTCGGCGGCCAGGAGCTCGCGCAGATGGACCGGAGCGTCGATCCAGCCGAGACGCAGGCCCGGCGCGAGCGACTTGGAGAACGACCCGAGACGCACCACAGGAGCATCGGAGTCCAAGGTGCGGAGCGCCGGCGGCGCGTCGCCCTGGAAGGAGAGCTCGCGGTACACGTCGTCCTCGACGAGGACGAGTTCCTCTCGGCGCGCGAGCGCGAGCAGCCCCTCGCGACGCTCGGGCGACAGGCTCAGTCCCGAGGGGTTGTGGAAGGTCGGGATGGTGTAGAGGAGGCGCGGCCTCCTGCCCGACGCGTGCGCCGTGCGCAGGGCCGCCTCGAGCGCGTCGACATCGAGGCCCCCATCGTCCACGGGCACGCCGGCCACCTCGACTGGATGATCGGCGAGGATGCCCAGCGCGAGGTTGTAGCTCGGCCGCTCGACGAAGACGACGTCGCCCGGCCGCGTGAGGTCGGTGAGCACCTGGCCGAAGGCCTGGGAGTTGCCGCCGGTGACGAGCACGTCGCCGGCGTCCAGCGCCAGGCCTTCGCGCGCCGTCGTCCGCTCGGCGATCGCCTCCCGGAGCGCCTCCGGCCCCGGGCCGGAGCCGTAGGCGAGGGCGCCGGCGGCGTCGCGCCTGGTGAGTGCGCGAGCCGCCGCGTCGCGCACCAGCCCGACGGGGAGCAGCGCAGGATCGGGCTCGCCGAAGGCGAACTCGATGAAGCCCTCGCGCAACTCGTTCTGGGTGAAGTCGTGCGGCTCGCTCACGGCGTCATGATATGCGAAACGAGGGGGACGGCGGGGACGGCGCCAAGGCTCGCCGAACCCCGGCTGGCGGCGGGCCGTCCCTTTCCCTAGACTTGGTCTTCGGGCGCCCCGATGCTGTTCCCTACCTTCACATTCGCGATCTTCTTCTTGCTGGTCTTTGTCGGCAACTGGCTGCTCATGCCGCGGCAGAAGGCGTGGAAGCCGTTCATGCTCGTCGTCAGCCTCGTCTTCTACGGCTGGTGGGACTGGCGCTTCGTACTTCTGCTGGCGCTCAGCGCCGTGGCCAACCAGTTCTTCGCCCTGTGGATCGCCGGCCTGCGTCCCAAGAGTACGACCGCCAAGTGGGCGCTCGCCGCCGCGGTCGTCGCCAACCTCGGCGTACTCGGCTGGTTCAAGTACTACGGCTTCTTCGTCACGTCGGTAGTCAACTTCCTCGGCACGTTCAACCTCAACGCCGATCTGCCGCTGCTGCGCATCGTGCTGCCGCTCGGCATCTCGTTTCTCACGTTCAGGGTGCTGAGCTACGTGGTCGACGTCTACCGTGGCACGCTGCGGCCGGCGTCGCTGCTGGACTTCTCGGTGTATGTGGCCTTCTTCCCGTATCTCGCCGCCGGTCCGATCGCGCGCGCGTCCGAGTTCCTGCCGCAGTTGAACGGCCCGCGCGACCCACGGAGCGTGGACACCTCGCGTGCCTTCTTCCTCATCTTCGGCGGCCTGATCAAGAAGATGCTGATCGCCGACTACCTGGCGACCCACATCGTGAACGGCGTGTTCACGACGCCGGGTCAGTACTCGTCGCTCGAGGTGCTCCTCGGTGTCGTCGGCTACTCGGTGCAGATCTACTGCGACTTCAGCGCCTACGCCGACATCGCCATCGGGGTCTCGTTGCTGCTGGGCTTCCAGTTGCCCGACAACTTCGACGCGCCGTACACGGCCACGTCGATCCAGGACTTCTGGCGCCGCTGGCACATGACGCTCTCGCGCTGGCTGCGCGACTACCTGTACATCCCGCTCGGCGGCAATCGCAAGGGCCGCTTCCGCACCTACGTGAACCTCATGATCACCATGGTGCTCGGCGGCCTGTGGCACGGCGCCGGCTGGACGTTCATCTTCTGGGGCTTCCTCTACGGTGCGGCGATGATCGTCGAGCACGCCCGCGTGGACAAGCGCAGGGAGCGGGCGCGCGTGGTCCAGCGGCAGCGCATGGAGCTGGCGGCGGCGTTCGACGGCATCGCGGGAGCCACGCCGCTCAGGGAGGGCCCGGGCGCGGCGCCGGCACGCCCCGCCGCGCCCAAGCTCGAGTACGACCGTCGCCCGTGGCACGGCACGGTCTGGCCGCGGGTCGGTGTCTTCGCCTTCGTGACCTTCGCCTGGATCTTCTTCCGCTCCGACACCTTCGGCGCGGCCGTGAGCGTCATCGCCCGCCTCTTCGAGAGTTGGGGTTCGATCGGGGCCGCCGTCACGCCCGGAGTGTTCCTCGCCATCGCCGTCGGCATCGGCGTGCAGTACGTGCCCAGGTCACTCTGGCAGCGTGGTGAGGCCGGTCTCTCAGTGCTCAACCCGATACTGCAGGGCCTGGTCCTGGCCGTCGGCTTCATGCTGCTCGACGTCCTCGGCCCTGCCGGCCCCGCGACCTTCCTTTACTTCAAGTTCTGATGGCGGACCGGCGGACACCACGGGACGAGAGGGCGCGGCGGATGCCACCGCAGGACGCCGGCGAGCCTCCGGCCTCCGGCGGCCGGCCTCCCGGCGACGAGCCCCCGCGGGAGCCGCTGCCATACGGTCGCCGGCGCCGCACCGCGGCGAGCGCCCTCGTAGCCATTCTGGTCGCTCTGTTCCTCGGCGCCCTGTTCAACGCCCAGGCGATGAGGAAGACCGCACTCGAGATGCCGTTCAGCGGCGCGCGCAGCTTCCGGCTGGCGCTCGTGCAGCCGCTGGCCGACGTGAGCCACTGGCTGTTCCTCGACCGTCCGGCCAAGCTCACGGCGGTCGCGCTGGGCCGGCCCGACCCCGGTCCCGCGGGAGCCGCGCAGGTCGCCGTCGTTGTCCCGACGCCTACGCCGACGCCGAGCGGCAAGCCCGGCAAGAAGGGTCAGAAGTCGCTGCAGGAGAAGCCGCTGCCCAAGCCGTTCAAGGGCCATCCGATGCACCTGTACATCGCCGGCGACTCGATGATGGGCCTGCCCGGCATGGCGCTGGTCAACCTGTCCAACAAGACCAAGCTGATCAAGCCCAAGCTGGACTACCACATCTCCAGCGGCCTGGTGCGGCCCGACTTCTACAACTGGCCGGCGGAGGTCCAGCAGCAGGTCAAGACCTTCGGCCCCGGCGCCGTGGCGGTCATGTTCGGCGCCAACGACAACCAGGCGGTGCAGGCCTCGTCGGGCAAGATCTACCAGTTCGGCACCGACGGCTGGAAGAAGGAGTACACGAAGCGGGTGGAGGACATGGTCGGCCTGCTGTTCCAGGACGGCGTGCGCCGCGTGTACTGGATCGGCCAGCCGATCATGCCGTCGCCGTCGTACAGCGGTCAGGTCAAGCTCGTGAACGACATCTACGAGAGCGTGGCCGAGAAGACCTTCGGGGTCGAGTACATCGACACGTGGTCGCTGCTGTCCAAGAACGGCGCGTACTCGCAATACCTCCCGGGGGTGGACGGTGAGATGGAGCAGGTCCGCGAACAGGACGGCGAGCATCTCACGTATGCCGGCGGCCTGATCGTCGCCCAGGCCGTGCTGGATGCCGTCAAGAAGGAATGGTTCCCGCGCAAAGGAGAGGGCCCGCCGCACCCGCCGGTCTCGCCCAAGCCCTCCAGATCGGCCACGCCGGCGCCCTGACGCTCCGTCCGGATCGCCGGCCCGCGGGTGCTTCGTCGCCCGGACCCGCTGGTGTAGCATCCGCATGCAGCAGGCGGAGCCGCGTGCGGTCCCGCGCATCCCGGTGACTGGCAGGCGGCAGGGTGCTCTTTCCGACCATCACGTTCGCGGTCTTCTTCCTCCTCGTGTACGTGTTCAACTGGCTGCTCATGCCGAGGCTGCGGCTGTGGAAGTGGTTCATCATCGCCGCCAGCTACGTGTTCTACGGCTGGTGGGACTGGCGGCTGGTCTTTCTGCTCATCGCCGCCACGCTGGCCAACCAGGCGCTCGGCGTGCAGGTGCACCGGGCGCGGGGCGGGCGGCGGGGCTCGCGGGCCGCCGCCCGCCGCTGGGTCACCCTCGCCGTGGCCGTCAACCTGATCGCGCTCGGTGCGTTCAAGTACTTCGACTTCTTCGCCGTGAGTCTCAACGACGTGCTCGGCGCGTTCCGTCTGGGTGCGCCGCTGCCGCTGCTGCACATCATCCTGCCGGTCGGCATCTCGTTCCTCGTCTTCAGGATGCTGACCTACGTGATCGACATCTACCGCGGCCAGCTCGCGCCGGCGCCGACGCTCGACTTCGCGGTGTACACGGCGTTCTTCCCGTACCTGCTCGCGGGCCCCATCGCCAGAGCCCGCGAGTTCCTCCCGCAGCTCACCTCGCCGAGGAACCCGTACACCGTGGACTCCTCCCGCGCGTTTGTGCTCATCCTCGGCGGGCTGGTCAAGAAGATGCTCATAGCCGATTACCTCTCGACGCACATCGTCAACGGCCTCTTCGCCTCGCCGCAGACGTACTCGTCGTGGGAGACCCTGTGGGGCATCATCGCCTACTCGGTGCAGATCTACTGTGACTTCAGCGCCTACGCCGACATCGCCATCGGCATCTCGCTCCTCCTGGGGTTCGAACTGCCGGCCAACTTCGACGCGCCGTACACGGCGCGGACCATCCAGGACTTCTGGCGCCGCTGGCACATCACGCTCAGCAGTTGGCTGCGCGACTACCTGTACATCCCGCTCGGCGGCAACCGCAAGGGCAAGGGCCGCACCTACGCCAACCTGGTGATCACCTTCCTGCTCGGAGGTCTGTGGCATGGGGCGGGGTGGACGTTCGTCTTTTGGGGCCTCCTGCACGGCACGGGCCTCGCGGTCGAACGGGCACGCATGGACACGCGCCACAGAAGAGGGCTGCCCGAGCCCGGGCGCACGCCGGGCGCGCGGGCGCTCCAGCGCCTCTGGGTGTTCGTGTTCGTGAGCGTGGCGTGGGTGTTCTTCCGCGCCGAGTCCATGGGCAATGCGTTCGCGGTGCTCTGGCGGCTGATCGCCGGGCTGGGCTCCGTCGGCGCGGCGGTGACGTTCCCGGTGGTGGGGCTGTGCGTGCTCGGCATCGCCATCCAGTACGTTCCGCGCCGGGCGATCGAGAACGTGGAGGCGGGCTTCAGCCGCATCGGCTGGGTGGGCCAGGGGCTCGTGCTGGCGCTGGCCCTGTTCCTCATCGACGTGCTGGGGCCGATGGGACCGGCCGAGTTCCTGTACTTCAAATTCTGATGAACGGGGCGGGCGAGCGGGAGACGGACGGACGACTGGGCGGATGAGCGGCCAGGGACCATACGAAGGCGATTACCCCGAGCAGGCGGGGATGCCGTTCGGCGACGAGCCGGCGCGCGATGGCGGGCCCGGGCGCGCGCCGGAAACGGACGCGGACGACGACTTGTTCGTCTGGAACGATCTGCGGCCGCCGCGGCGTGAGCAGCCCCGGCGGCCGGCCGAGTCCGAGTCCGGCGACTGGCGCGTACACGAGTTCGGCGCGCCCTCCGGAGGAGCCGGGGGACGGCGCGACGAGGACGCGGCGCGCGCCGAGCGCGCCGACCTGGACCGCAGGTACGAGCGCGCGGCCCGAGCCTCGGGCGACCGCGGCGCCTCCGGCGACTGGCGCCCGCCCGAGTACCCGACCACGGGCTCCGGCCGCCGGCGCTACGAGCCGGCGGACGGCTACGAGACGTCCGAGGAGTGGGAGGAGTGGCTCGAGCCCGAGGCGCCTCACGGCGCCGAGACCATCGGGGACCTGCCTGAGCGGCACGCCGGACCGCGCCGGCGCCGCCTCTCGGCAGGCGCGGTACTCCTCGCCATGCTGCTCGGATTCTTCCTGGCCGGGCTCTTCGACGTCCAGAACATCAAGAAGGACGTCGAAGCGCGGCCCTACGGCGCTCTGCGCACCCTGCAGCTCGCGCTTCTCGCGCCGATGAGCGGCCTGAGCGGCCTGGTGCACGCCGACGACCTGAGCAGCGCCGTTGCCGACGCGCTCGGCCGCGGCGAGGGCGCCCACCACACGCTCGCCCAGGTCGCCAGGACCAAGAAGCCGCTGTGGCCGCGCAGGATCACCGCCGCCAAGCCGTTGCGGCTGTACGTCGCCGGCGACTCCATGGACCAGGTCTTCGGGTCCTCGCTGGTCAACCTCTCGGAGGCCACAGGGCTCGTGAAGGCCAAGAACGACTACAAGGTGTCGAGCGGCCTCAGCCGGCCCGACTTCTTCGACTGGCCGCAGCGCCTCGTCGACCAGATCGTCGACTTCAAGCCCGATGCGGCCGCCGTGCTGTTCGGCGCCAACGACGGCCAGGACGTCCTGTACGACGGCAAGGTCCTCAAGGTGGGCACCAAGGCCTGGCAGCAGGTCTACGCCCAGCGTGTGGGTGCGGCCATGGACATCCTCACCAAGGGCGGCCGCAGGGTCTACTGGGTGGGCAATCCCATCATGAAGGACTTCGGCTACCGCGGGCGCATCGCGATGATGGACCACATCTACGAGGCCGAGGCCAAGAAGCACCCCGGGGTAACGTTCGTCAGCACCTGGAAGCTCTTCTCCGGCGCCAACGGCTCGTACTCGGACTACCTGAAGGACGCCAACGGCGACGCGGTCCTGATGCGGGCGCCGGATGGCATCCATCTCACCCGCGCCGGCGGCGACCGCATGGCGGCGCTGGTGCTGGGCATCATCGAGAGGGACTGGGGGATGACGGGCTCGGGCTCACCCAGTCCCTCGCCCTGACGTCAGGCGTCGTCGTCCACCCAGTCGTGCGTCAAGACCAGCCAGAACGCCAGCCCGGCGTGGTCGCCGTAGCGGCGGAACCGGCGCTGGATGGTGCGGTCGGCGATCAGCTTGCCCTTGGGCCTGCCCTGAAGCCTCGCGTACTTGGGCCGCGTCCACGAGTCGAGCACCAGACGGGAGTGGCGCCCCAGCAGCAGCATGATGTGAGCTGCCGCGTAGGGCCCGACGCCGGGAAGGGCGAGCAGCGTGCGCTCGACCTCCTCGTCGGGCAGGTCGTCACGGCGGGCGGTGAGCAGGGCCTCGAGGTCGAGCTCGCCGCCGGCCACTCGCGCGGCGATCTCGCGCAGGTACGGGCCGCGGTAGCCGGCGCGGGCCACGCCCGCGTAGAAGTCGGCGCCGGCGGCGGCCATTGCCTGCGGCGAGGGAAAGGCGCGGCCGGAGACTTGGCCGGGCGGCGCTCCCGGGGCCGGCTCTCCGAGCCGGCCGACCAGGGCGCCGACCATGCGCTCGGTCGCCGACCAGGCGCAGTTGGTCGTGCACACCGTCTTGACCACGTCCTCGAAGACGCTCGGACTGCGCAGCAGGCGCCCGGCTCCGCGCGCCGCCCAGGCCAGGCCGGGGTCGGCGGAGACGGCCGCGTAGAAGGCGCTCAGGTCGTCTCCGAGGCAGAACATGCGCTCGACGGCCGCCGCGAGGGCCGCCGCGCCGGCGGCGCCCGGCGGCGGCCCGCCGTCGGCGACGCTCACCGCGAGCAGCGGCGCCGGTCCACCCTGCCTGGCGGGTCCGTGTGCGGCACCCGCCATCGCTTCGCCGGCAGCCTCAAGATGCACCGTGCGCGGACCCTCCGGTGTGGCCAGGGTGACCGTGGAGCCGAGCCCGTCCGCGTCGACCTCCATCGGCGGCAGCTCGGCGACGCCGTGGGAGCCGAGCGTGCGCCGCAGGTCGACGGGCTCGCCGCCGGCGCCGCGCAGGGCGATGAGCGCGACCTCCGTCATCCCGCTGCGATGAGGGCGACGCCGGCGAGGGTCGCGGCCGCGCCGGCGAGCTGGTGCGAGGCGATGCGTTCGCGCAGCACGCCGAAAGCGAGCAGCACGGTCACGACGGGGTAGAGCGAGCCGAGCACGGCCACCAGACTCAGGTACCCGTGCGTGGTGGCCAGCGCGAACAGCCCGTTGGCGCCGGTGTCGAAGATCCCGACGGCGACGATGAACTTCACCGCCGAGCGCTCCACCTTGACCCGCGGGCGCAGCACTAGGAAGACGACGCCGAACAGGACGGCGGACGAGAGCCGCCCGCCGAGCATGGCCCACAGGGGGTCGTAGCGCGACGTGGCGTCGTAGCCGAGCAGTACGAGGCCCATGCAGACCGCCGCCAGCAGCGCCAGCCCGACGGCGGTGCGCTGCGCACGCCGGGAGGGGCGCGGGCCGGCGCCGCCGGGCCGGGCCGGGACGGCTACCGGGAGGCCGGTGGCGGGAGCGGGCACCGGCAGGGTCTCCCGCCGGAACAGCGCCTGTGCCTCGTCCGGCTCTACCGCCGGCTCGCCAGGCAGAGCCGCGACGCCGACCGTGTCGCCGCGCCGCGCCGGCTCTACGGCGACCAGGATCACGCCCACGGCGGCCAGCACCACGCCGGCCATCTGGATCGTCGCCGGCCGCTCGCCTGCGGCGAGCCCGACAGCGAACGGGATGAGCGCGTTGGTGGCGCTGATGGGCGCCACGATGCTCATGGTGCCGATGGCGAGCGCCTTGTAGAAGCAGGAGATGGCGACCACGCTCGCCAGGCCGCCGAGCATGACCGGCCACACGGCGTGCAGGCCGGGCCAGCCGTGCCCGGCTCCGAGGGTCACCAGCGCCGCCCCGGTGAGGCCCACGGCCTGGCTGCCGATGATGACCGCCCACAGGCTGGCGCGCCGCGTGCTGAACCCGCCGAGGAAGTCGCCGGAGCCCCAGAAGACCGAAGCGGCGAGGGCGAGGGCGATGCCGAGCATGGCCAGAGGCTATCACGGCAGGTGGTACGCTCAGGGCATGGAGGGACCGGTCGACATCCCGGAGAGCGACGAGGCGCTTCTCGCCGAGTGCGACGTGCAGACGTTTCGCGCCGGAGGGCCGGGCGGCCAGCACCAGAACAAGACCGACAGCGCTGTTCGTCTGGTGCACCGGCCGACCGGCCTGACCGTCACCAGCCGGGCGCAGCGCAGCCAGTATCTGAACAAGATGGACGCGTTGCGCCGCCTCCGTCTCAAGCTGCGGCGGCTGAACGAAGCGCCCCCGCCGCCGCGCCGTCCCACGCGACCCTCGCGGGCCGCCAGGGAAAGGCGCCTGGCGGAGAAGACGCGGCGGGCGGCCGCCAAGCGCATGCGCCGTGCACCCGGGCCGGACGAGTAGGCGCCGGCTCGTGAGGAGCGCCGCACTGTAGAGTACGGCGCATGGTCGTCCTCATCGGGATCCTCCTCACCGCTTTCCTCGCCGGCGTGTTCGGCAGCATGCTGGGCGTCGGCGGCGGCGTCATCATGGTGCCGGTCCTCAGCCTGGCGTTCGGCGTGCCGATCAAGACTGCCATCGCCACCAGCATCGTCTGCGTCATCGCCACGTCGTCGATGGCCCAGATCACCTTCGCCTCCCGCGGCATGACCAACATGCGGCTCGGCATGTTCCTCGAGGTCGCCACGACCGCGGGCGCCATCGCCGGCGGCATCACTGCGGTGCTCGTCGACGGCCGCTACCTGCAGGTCGCGTTCGCCTGCGTGCTGTTTTACGTGGCCTGGCAGATGGGCCGGCGCCGGGGTGACATCGTGCCGGTGGAGGGCCCGGTCATGCCGGCCTCCTACTACGACCCGGCGGAGGGCCGCGAGGTCCGTTACGGTGTGCACGATGTGGGCCTCGGATTCGGACTCTCGTTCGTCGCCGGCAACGTCTCCGGGCTGCTCGGCGTCGGGGGAGGCGCGTTCAAGGTGCCGATCATGAACCTGCTCATGGGCATCCCGCTCAAGGCGACCATCGCCACCAGCAACCTCATGATCGGCGTTACCGCCGCCACCAGCGCCGCCATCTTCTACGGGCGCGGCTACATGGACCCTCACTGGGCCGTGCCTGCCGCGCTCGGGATCCTCGCCGGAGCCCGGCTCGGGCCGCGGCTCGCCATCCACCTGCCGGCCCGGGTGCTGCTCATCGCGTTCGAGATCGTCCTGCCCGCGTTCGCCGTCCTGATGATCCTCAAGGCGCTGGGGGTGGTCGCGTGAGCGGACGGACGGCCGCGTCGCCGGCGCCGAAGCATCGGATGGACGCGATCGAGCGCATGGTCAACCGTGTGCTGGTCGTGGGGGTGGCGCTCTCGGTCGCGCTGATGACCGCCGGTCTGGTCCTCGGCGTCGTCGATCGGCGGGGCCTGCCGGCGCACGTGGTCTCGCTCGGTGGTCTGCCCTCGGCGCTCGGCTCGCTCGACCCGGCCGCCTATCTCTCGCTGGGAGTGATGGTCCTGATCGCCACACCCTTCGTGCGCGTCGCCGGCTCCATCGTGGCGTTCGCGCGCGAGCACGACCGCCGCTACGTGCTCATCACGACGATCGTGCTCGTGGTGATGTGTCTGAGCGTCGCGCTCGGACGGGCCTGACGGCTGCCTGCGCCGGCCGCGGGAGAGTCAGAGCGCGCAGACGGGGGCGGTGTCGAGGCCGCGTACGGCGGCCGCGGCGCGCCTGCCCGAGACCATGGCGCCCTGCAGCGAGGCCGTGTCGCGGTGGTCGCCGCACACGAAGAGGCCCTCGCGCACGCGCACGGGGCGCTCGGCCGTCGCGAGGGCGGCCGGCGGCTGGGCCGGCAGCGCGAAGGGGATGCGCAGGGCGCGAAGCAGACGCCAGTCGTCCACCTGGGAGCCGAACCAGCCGCGGAGCTGGCCGCGGACGGCCTGGTCGAGCGCCGCGTCGTCCATCGGCGGGATCCCGAGCACGGTGGCCGAGACCAGCGCCACCCCCGGCGGCGCGTAACTCGGCGCTACGTCGCTCGGCACGCAGAGGTCGTTGACCGGCCCCGTGCCCTCGCCGTTCAGTACCAGGACGGGCTCGCCGACCGGCGACGTGCCGGCGGCGTAGTGAAGGGTGGTGACGGCTCGGGGGGCCGGCGCCTCCACGGCGCCGGTGAGCCGGGCCGCCTCGGGTCCGTCGGCGGCGACGACCACGCACGCCGCCTCGAGCCGCTCGCCGCCGGCCAGCACCACGTGGCCAGGGCCGGCCGACTCGACGGTGGCGCCGTAGCGCAGGGCCGCCTCCGGCAGGCCCTCGGCCAGCTGGCGCGGGATGGCCTGCATGCCGGCGGCCGGCAGCACCGCCTCGCCTTCGGAGAAGAGCTTGAAGACGAAGGCGAAGAGGCGGCTGGACGTCTCGAGCGAGGGATCCAGGAAGATGCCGCCGAGAAACGGGCGGAAGAACATCTCGACCAGGTCGCTCGAGAAGCCCTCGCGGCGCAGCGCCTCGGCGGTAGTCACCTGCGGCGCCGTGAGGATCTCGTTGATGGACCCGCTGGAGAGGCGCCTCCGCAGCCGCGCGATGCGGAGCTTGTCCGGCACGCTGCCCGGCGCGTCCCGCAGGCTCTCGAGCGCCCGGACCGGATGGCGGAAGGGATCGGCGAGGCGCGAGAAGCGGCCGTCCTTGCGGATGAGCGCTCCGCTCTCGAATGCGCGCAGCCCGAGACGCTCGAAGTCGAGCACGCGGCGAGCTTCGGGGTACCCCGTGAGCAACACCTGGAACCCGCGGTCCAGCAAGAAGCCGTCGACGGCGTCGGTGCGCACCCGGCCGCCGGGCGCGTCGCTGCGCTCGAGCATGAGAACGTCGAATCCCGCCGCGTGCAGCTCCCGCGCGCAGCACAGCCCGGAGACGCCGGCGCCGACGACGATGACGTCAGGCATCGGCGCAGTCCCCGCCGGCGTGCGCCTCGGGCGCCGTGCGCCGCCACTCCGCGTCCGTGCCGGCGGCGCCCGGCACCAGCTTGTCCCAGTACTCGGCCAACTGCAGCAGGTCGGCGTCGCCCAGCTTGTCGAGGAACAGGCGGCGGACACCCGCAAGGTGCGTCGCCCGCGCCCGCTGCAGACGTACCTCGCCGGGTTCGGTGAGCACGGCGTTGTAGCCGCGGCCGTCCTCCGGACAGCGCTCGCGCGTCACGAGGCCCTCGCGCTCCAGGCGGTCGACCAGCCGGGTCACGCCGCTGGGGCTGAGCAGCACCGAGCGGGAGAGGTCCGACATGCGCAGCCGCCGTCCGGGCGCGTCCTCGAGGAGCAACAGCACCTCGTAGGAGCGCAGCGGGAGGTCGTTGGTCGTGGCGAGGTCGGAGTCGAGCTCGTGGAACAGGGCGCTGTGCACGCGCAGGAACCCGCGCCACGCACCCAGTTCAGTCGGGCTCAGTTGCCCGGCCTTCTCTGCGCTGTCGCTCACGCGTTCCTCCAGAGTGGGTCCGATGGCAGTATACCCGTCGCCGCACGGGGGCTCGGGGGACCCCTTGCATTACCACGGTACGGTCAGTAGCATCGGAGCCAGACCGGTCGCCGGTCCTGGCGAAGACGAGACCGGCGCCGGCCACGCCGGCGCCGCCGCGGGTGGACCGGCCGTTACCGTCTCACTGTCGACAGCCGCACGGAGGTCCACGATGGCTGACGAGAACTCCCAGGCATGGCATCGCCGCGACCACAGTCGTGACCTCACCGGGCTCGGATGGCTGGAGGCCGACGTCCTCCGTGTCGTCTGGGACAGGGGCGAGGTCACGGTGCGCGACGTGTACGAGGAGCTGCGGGAGACCCGCCGCATCGCGTACACCACGGTGATGAGCGTGCTCCGCAATCTCGCGGCGAAGGGTCTGCTGGAGCAGGACAAGTCCCAGGCGGCCTACGTCTACCGCCCCAAGGTCACCGACGAGCAGGTGGCGCAGGGCATCCTCGACGCGCTGGTGGACAAGATCATGGGCGGCAATACCGGGCCGCTCATCGACTATCTGCAGAAGCCCCGTAGCGACGACTGAAAGAGCCGGGCGGCGGCCGGGCGGTTCCCGTCGCGGCCGCGAGCCGGGGTCAGGTCTCCTCGGTGAGCGCCCGGCCGCGGCCTCGGCGCAGGAGCAGCGCCACGATCACGATGGCCACCGCGGCCGCCGCGGCCACCGCGGCGGTCACGATCCCCGCCGGGATTGCCGCCGAACGGTCCGCCTGGGTAGAGTCTGGCGGGCGCAGGCAGGTCGAGTGGGAGAGGGGTCGGGATGTCCGGGAGCACGGCGGATCGGGCGAGCGTTGAGCGCGAGCGGGTCGCGTTCGCCGTACAGGAGTTGCTGGACGACCTCGTCGCCGACGACCCGGTGCTCGCGACCGCGCTCGGGCTTACTCGGGGCGCGGGGCTGCTGCCTTCGTGGACGGCCGCGGCGCGCGAGCGGCGCGTGGAACTCCTCCACGCGCACGAGCGCGCCCTCGGGCCCTTGCTCGCGGCGGAAGACACCGGCGCCGCCGTCGACGCGTTCGCGGCGCTGCAGGTGGTCCGTCGCCGGCTGCGCGCGCTCGAGCTGTCCCGCAAGCCGCAGCGGCATCCCGCCGCGGTGCTCGAGGTGGTGGCCGGCATCTTCCCGCTGCTCGTTCGTGAGCTCGGCTCGGTGGACGATCGTGTCGCCGCCGTCGCCGGCCGGCTCGAGGCCGTGCCGGCGCTGCTCGCGGAGGCGAAGGAGGCGCTCGAGCCGGGTCTCTCGGCGGCCGCCGTCGAGAGTGGCATCGACTTCTCGGTGGGGCTCCTCGACCTCGTCGGCGACACGGCGCGCGTTTTCGCCGCCTCGGTCGGGCGTGAGGGTGCGGTCGACGGACCATCCGCCGTCGCTGCTGCGGCGCTCGAGGAGTACGGCGAGTACCTGCGCCGGGTGCTCGGCCCGGAGGCCTCCGGCGACTGCGGCGCGGGTGAGGGCGTGCTCGCCGACGTGCTCCTCTGGGAGCACTGTCTGGACGATCCGCCCGAGACGCTCGCCGCTTACGGCCGCCAGGTGCTGGACGAGACCCGCGTGCTCATGGAGGAGCTGGCCGCCGCGGGCGGCTACGCCGACGCGGCCGCCGCCGTCGCGGCCGCGCAGGCGGCGACGCCGTCGGCCACCGACCTCGTGGCCGCCTACGTGCGGGCCATGGCCGAGGCGCGCGAGTACGTCGTCACGCACGACATCGCCGGCCTGCCCGCCGGCGAAGAGCTCGAGGTGCTCGCCACGCCGGCGTTCCTGCGCAGCCTGCTGCCCTTCGCCGCCTACGACGCTCCCGGGCCGTTCGCGGAGCGCCAGCTGGGCTTCTACTACGTCACTCCTCCGCCGGACGATCTGCCCGAGGCGGAGGTGCGCGACATCCTGCGCGGCCACCCGGTCGCGTCACTGCGTACGACCGGGGTGCATGAGGCGTACCCTGGTCACCACCTCCAGCTCGTCAGCGCCAACCAGGCGCCGACGCTCGCGCGGCGCATCGCCGGGCTGCCCGACGGCGGCAACATCCTCGTGGAGGGCTGGGCGTTCTACTGCGAAGAACTCATGGACGCCCAGGGCTTTCTGGATGACCCCGTCGTGCGCCTCATGCGCCTCAATGACCAGATCTGGCGCGCCTGCCGCGTCGTCATCGACGTGGAACTGCACCTGGGGCGCATGGGCCTCGAGCAGGCCGTGGAGTTCCTGGTGCGCGAGGCGCGTATGAACCGGCGAGAGGCGGAGCTCGAGTGCCGCCGGTATGCGGAGCAGCCGGGGCAGGCGATGAGCTACCTGCTTGGCAAGCGCGAGGTGCTGCGTCTGGCCAACATGTGGCGCGCGACCCGGCACGGCTCGCTGCGCGCGTTCCACGACGAGCTGCTCTCGTGGGGCTCGCTGCCACCGGCCGCGATCGCCTGGGGCATGGGGCTGGGGCCTCGCCCGGCCGCGGCGCGGGTCAGCTCCTGACCCGTTCGCGCTCTTCGGCTCCCCACAGCACCACCATGTCGCGGCCGCGGTCCTTGGCCTGGTAGAGGGCCTTGTCGGAGAGCTCCATGAGCTCGTCCAGCACTGTGGCGTCGCGAGGGCACGTGGCGACGCCCACGCTCAGCGTGATGTTGACCTCCGGCGGCAGGCCCAGACCGGTGTAGCGCGTGCCGCCCAGAGTCCTGCGCACGCGCTCGGCGACGAAGTACGCCTTGTCGCCCGGTGTGCTGGGCAGAAGCACGGCGAACTCCTCGCCGCCGTGCCGCGAGCAGATGTCCGAGGTACGCAGCACATCCTTCAAGGCGCGGGCGACCGTCTGCAGTACGCGGTCGCCGGTCGCGTGGCCGTAGGTGTCGTTGAACTGCTTGAAATTGTCGATGTCGAGCATCAGGACGCTGAGGGGCTCCTGGTGCCGCAGGCTGCGCTCGATCTCCTCGCCGGCGCGGTTCATGAAGTAGCGCCGGTTGTAAAGGCCCGTGAGATGGTCGGTGACCACCTGGCGGCGGATGGCGTCGTACTTGTGCGCGTTGGTGAGGGCGCTCTGCACGTGGTTCTGCAGAGCGGTGAGGATGTCGCCGGTCAGCAGCGCGGCGTACTCGCCGCTGGTCGACGTCGTCAACAGCGCCATGTCGCCGACGTTCTCCACCTTGATCGGGATGACCTGCTGGTGGGTCATGGTGCGGGGGAAGAGCGAACAGCTGTGGCCCTCCACGCGTGTGATCTCCCCCGAGGCGATCGCCTGACGCACGGGGCAGTCGGGCGTGTAGGCGCAGCATTCGGCCGACAGGGTGGGGGTGAGCACGCCCTGCGCGCCCTCGAGCGTGAAGGCACGGGCCTCGGGGTCGAACAGAAGGAGCGCCGCGAAGTCCGCGTGCAGGAACGAGCGGCTGCGGGAGAGGACGCGCTCCACGGTCTCCCGATACGGCAGGGCGGCGTTCATCTCGCGGCCGATGACGCTGACGTCCATGAGCTGCCGGTTGAGCGACTGGACGCGCTCCAGGTCGGCCTTGATGCTCTGGGACACCCACTCCTTGTCCTCCGACGCGGTGAACACCGCGATGAGGGTGCCGGTCAGGTAGCTGAGCTCCCTGATCTCGTCGCGGTAGCGCGGGTCGCTGCGTTCGAAGTTGCCGCCGAGGCGCTGGCGGGCGCGGCGGATGAGTCCGCCCACCGGGCGGTACACCCAGAGGTCGAAGACGACGGCGATGACGGCGAGCAGCGCCAGAAACACCGCGGCCATCTGCCAGATCGACTCGCGGTCGATGGCGAAGGCGAAGAGGAGGAATGCGATCACGACGGCGGCGGCCACGACGGCCGTCGTCTTCAGCTCAAGGCTGACGCCTCTGTCGTACCCGAGGCCTGCGCCTCGTCTCTGATCGGGTGGGTTGGCCGTGACTGGCCTCGATTCGGGGGCTTCTCGTGCCTATCCACGGTATCGGCAGATGTCAGAGCACCATGAGAGTGAGCGGCGTGCGGCCTCACGAGCGCTGGAGTGCACGCCGACCCGGACCCGTCAGCCCGTGAACCGGTTGAGGATGCGCCGATCGTGCGTGGGTCGGTGCTCGGCGCGCCGTTCGCCGATGCGTCGATCGCGGGTGTAGTACGGGCAGACGGCGCAGTAGCAGCTGCAGCTGAGGCGTGTGTCCACGTCCGCGACGCAGATCAGCGGAGGCTGGGGAGCGGGCTCGTTGCGGAACGTGCTCATCGCCTGAACCTTACGCCGCGGAGCCGCCGGCTCCTGCCCGTCGTCAAAGCGGACGACGGACCCCGCCGGCGCCCGGTCCTACTTGACCAGGTAGCTCTCCACCACAGAGAGGACCTGCGCGATGCGGAACGGCTTGGTGATGTAGCCGTCGATGCCGACGTCCGTGGCCCGCTCCATGTCGGTGGCCATGGCCTTGGCCGACAGGCCGACGATGATGATGTCTTTGGTGGTCGCGTCGGCCTTGAGCTCGCCGACGGCCTCATAGCCGCTGACGACCGGCATCATCATGTCCATGAGGATGAGATCGGGGTGGTGCTCGCGGGCGAGGTCCACGGCCTCACGGCCGTTGGTGGCCTTGTACACGGTGTATCCCTGGGCCTCCAGGGACATCGAGACGATGCTCAGGATGTCGGGGTCGTCGTCGGCGACCAGGATGGCGTTCGCCATTCTGCGCTCCTCCCTCTAACTGATCTTGCCCGCGGCCAGCGGGTCGGCCGGCCTGGTTGATATCGGCATGGTGAAGATGAAGCTGGAGCCCTTGCCGAGCTTGCTCTGCAGGCGGATGGCGCCGCCGTGGAGCTCCACCAGCTCGCGCACGATGGCCAAGCCGAGGCCTGTGCCGCCCTGGGAGCGCGTCGCCGACGAGTCGATCTGCGTGAACCGCTGGAAGACCTTGTCCTGGTCTTCCCGGGCGATCCCGATGCCGGTGTCGTTGACCCAGATCTCCACGGAATCGTCGACGGTGCGCGCTTCGACGCTGACGCTGCCGTTTTCGTGCGTGTACTTGATCCCGTTGGTGATGAGGTTGAGCAGGATCTGGTTGAGCTTGCCCGGGTCGGCCCACACGAGCGGCAGGTCGGTGGGCAGGAACGTACTGATGCGGATGCGCTTGTCCTGCGCCCGCGGTTTGACCACGGGGAGGACGCCGAGAAGGGCCGCCCGCAGGTCGACCGCTTCCCGGTTGAGCTCCAGGCGGCCGGCCTCGATCTTGGTCAGGTCGAGTACGTCGTTGATGAGGTTGAGCAGCGACTCTCCACCCTTGAGGATGCTGTCTACGAACGCCGACTGCTTCTCGTTGAGCTCGCCGGTCATGCCGCTGAGCAGCATGTCGCTGTATCCGATGATGGAGGTGAGCGGCGTGCGCAGCTCGTGGCTCATGGTGGCCATGAAGTCGCTCTTGAGCTGGTCCAGATGTGTGAGCTCCTCGTTCTTGCGCGCCAGTTCCTCGTTGTACTGGATGTTGCGCACGACGAGCGCCACCTGGCCGCTGAGGGCGCGCAGGGTGGCCACCGCCGGCTCCGGCACGTTCTCTCCGGAGCGATACAGCAGGCAGACCACGCCGAGCACCTCGTGCTTGGCCTCGAGCGGGGCCACGATGAGTCCGTGGTAGCCATCCTTCTCCACGGTCTTGAGCAGGCGACCGACCTGCGGGTCGGTGACCGTCTCGTGGCGCTGCGCACCGGCACGCGCCACCTCGACGATACCGGCCTCCTTGCAGTGGCGAGCCTCGTCGGGGGCGATGTCGCCTACGACGCCGCGTTCTTCGTAGTCGCCGGAGTTGTGGTTGAGGATGAGTGCGAAGCCGCGGCGCACGCCCGTGGCCCCGGCGATCTGCACCAGGGCGTCCGGCATCAGCCCGTCGATGTCCTGATGCCGGAGGAAGGCGCGACTGCTCTCACCCATGATGCGCAGTTGCTCGTTGGTGGCCTGCATGCGGCGCAACTGCTCCTCGGTGTCGGCCTTGGCGCCGGAGAGCTCGGCGCTGCTCCCGATGAGCGCCTGGGCCAGCCGTCCGCTGAGCAGCGCCACGAGCATGAACGCCGCCACGTGCAGGAACACCGTGATGAGCATCCAGTTGGGTGGCACGTGGATCTCCGCCACCGTGGCCGCGACGGCGAGCACGCTGAGGTGCTGCAGCTCCCAGACGGCGATATAGGCGGCGCCGGCGACGCCGGCCACTGCGTAGGGCGCCCAGGCGGGCAGGAAGACGGCCGAGAAGACGATGGGCCAGACATAGAAGATGCCCTCGGCGCTCAGGGCCCCGCCGGCGAAGACGACGCCGACGGTGACCAGCGCAAGGTCGGTGATCACCATGACGGTGGCGGCGGCGCGCGCGGGCATCCGCCGCTCCACGATGTACATGGGCAGGTTGACCAGCGCCACGACGGCGACGCCGACGAGTACCTCGCCGAGCACCACGCCGTGGTGGTCGATCTGTACCCAGAGGACGCCGGTGAGCAGCGCGAGCGTGAACAGCACGCGTACCCACATGGCGTCGTGCAACTGCGAGCGCAGGTCCATGCGGTGGCGGATCCTCCTCCGAAACACTGGTAGGGTATTCTATCCCCGGTCCCCGGAACCCCCTCCGGTGGCCCACCGCCGCCCACCGCGGGAGCCCGCCGGCCGAAAGGAGGACGCCCGTCATGTCCGCCCCTCGCCTGGTCTTGTGCGGGCTCGAGCCGGGTCCCGCCGTCGCGCTGGCCGCCGGCGCGCTGCTCGCCGCGTTCGCGGACGAGCGCGCCGTCCGCCCGGTGCTGCTGGGCGCCGACCTGCCGCTCTGGCGCCTCTGCTACGGCTCCGCGGCACGCACGCCGCGCATCCTCGACCCAAGGCTCCTCGATGACAACGTCGCCGGTGAGCTGTACGACCTGTGGGCAGACGAGACCGATCTCACCGTCATCGTCGCCGTGGAGCCCGTACTGGACCGCTGGGAGGACGTGAAGGGCTCGCGCGCCCTCGACGTCTCGCTGGCGCTCGACGCGCCGCTGATCCTCGTCGTCGACGCACGCGAGCGCGGCGCCACCGTCGGCGCCTGGGCCTGCGGCCTCAAGCAGCTGGCTCGCGGCGTCGAGCTCGCCGGCGTCATCGTCGTCGGCGGCGACGAGCAGGCGCAGGCGGCCGGACTGCGCGACGTGATCGAGGACGTGGCCAAGCTCCCGGTGCTCGGCTGGTTGCCGCCGCAGCTCAGCGAGCAGTTCGCGCGGCAGTACGGCTTCGGCGTCCCGGGGCCGCTGCGCCAGATCGGCCCGCAGCCGGTCAGAGGCGGCGAGGCTGCGCTGTGTCGCGAAGCCGCAACCTACCTGGACCGCGCCGGGATCGAGACGGCGGCTGCCCGGCGCGGCTTCCTGCCGGTGCGGCCGCGCCGGGTGCTGGCTCCGCTGCCCGCGGCCGTCGGGCTCAAGCTCGCCGTCGCCTGGGGGCCGCCGCTCGAGCCGTTCGCTCTCGAGGCCATCGACCAGTTCAAGGCTCTGGGGCTCGAGCTCGAGCCGGTGCGTCTCGCGAGCGACGCTCGGCTTCCCGCCGGCGCCGCCGGGCTGCTCCTCGCCGGTCTGCTGGACGAAGACCAGCTGGACGCGTTCGCCGCCAACGAGGCGCTCAAGACGGCCGTTGCCGAGGCCATCGCCTCCGGCCTGCCCACGCTGGCGCTGGGCGGCGGCGCGCTGCTGCTGCTCCGCCGCCTCGCCGACAGCCACGGTCGCTCGCACGATCTGGCCGGCGTGCTTCCGGCCGAGGCCGAGCTCCTCGAGTGGTACGAGCGACCGCGCTACGTCCAGGCCTCGGCCGCGCGCGAGAACCCCTACGCGGAGGGCGAGGCCACCCTGTGCGAGCTGTTCGACCTCGAGTTCCTGACGCTCCAGCAGGAGTCGTTCGCCTGGCGCCTGGGCGGCGCCGGCGAAGACGGCCAGGTCGAGGGGTTCGTGCACGAGCGCTGTCTCGCTACCACCCTCGTGCCCTCCCTGCCCGCTACGCCCGGCCTGGCCGCCGGCTTCATCGCCGCTATGCGGCTGGCGGCGCCGGACGCGTGAAGCTCACGGCCGTCGAGTCCGGGCTGCGTTCGCGTCGCGGCCTGCTGGCGCTGTGGCTCGTCACGACCGCGGCGGTCGCCTTGGTCACGCTGCTCATGTGGCACGCCGGCGTACCCGGCTGGGACGACGCCGCGCACGACTACAAGGTCTACCTGCTGCGCCACGGCGGCTCGGTCTTCTGGGACACGTACTGGTACGGCGGCGGCTACGGCGCCATCACCTACGGCTTCCTCTTCTACTGGCTGGCGCAGTACATCCCCGGAGCCCTGATCGTCGTCGTCGCGGCCGGCACCGTCCCTCTGAGCTTCTACGTGTACGTGCGCGACTTGTGGAAGATCGACGACATCTGGCCGGCCTGGGGCATGGCCCTCGTGATGGCGCTGTACCTGGCTCATGGCCAGGACCCGTTCGTCCTGGCGCTGGCCCTCACCATGGCCGGCCTCGCCCTGATCGCCCGCCGGCACCCTGTGTGGGCGGCGCTGCCGATGGCGCTGGGCATCTTCTCCAACCCGATGGGGCTGGTCGTCGTCGTACCCTTCGTGCTCGCCGATCTCATCAGCCGCCCGGCCGCACGGCGGCGGTATCTCGTGTTCTTTGCCGCCGTCGCCCCCGCCGTCGCGGCCCGCTTCCTTCTCGGCTGGACCTTCTCCGAGCCGGGCGACTATCTCAACGAGACGTCGCAGCTCATGGTGTACCTCGGGTTCGCCCTCGTCGGGGTGGGGCTGGCCGGCGTCAACGCCGCCCACCCGCGCCGGCCGTTCATCGTCCTGTTCCTCGTCTACGCCGCGCTGTGCGTCGGCTCGTTCGTCACGCCGGGCAGTCCGCTGGGCAACAACATCGGGCGCTTCTTCATGGTGTTCGGACTGCCTCTGCTGCTCTTGCTGCGCCACACGCGGCTACGGCGTCCGTTGCGCTACGGCGACCTCGCCATCGTCCCCATCGTGGCGTTCGCGGTGCTGCAGTTCGGCACGGCCACAAGCCATTTCTTCAACGCTGTCGAGCGACCGCAGACCACGCGCGCCTACTTCGCGCCCGCGCTCTCCGCGGCCCGCGACCTCTACGATCCCAACTACAGGTTCCATGTCGTGGCTCTGCGCCGCCACTGGGAGGCGCTGTACTTCCCGGAGGCCGGCTACCCCATCACGCGCGGCTGGTACCGCCAGGCGGACGCTATCCACAACGGGCTGTTCTACACACCCTACGACGCGGCTGAGTACGTGAGCTGGCTGCAGAGTATGGGGGTGCAGTACATCTTCCTGCCGGTGGAGGGGCCGCTGGACCCGTGGAGCAAGCGGGAGGCCAGACTGCTGGCCGGCTCCCCGGCGTTCTCGTTCGTGGAGCAGACCGGGGTCTGGCGCGTCTACCGCCTCATCGACGCGAAGCCTCTGCTGGTCGCGCAGCCGCAGGAGCCCGAGTCCGGCGCCGGCTCCATCCTGAGCGTCGGCCACCAGCGCATCGACTTCACGGTGACCAAGCCGGGCACCTACTGGCTCAAGTTCACGTCGTCGCCCTACTGGGAGCTCGAGGGCGGGCCGGGGAAGATCACGCCGCGACCCGACCGGTTCATGGACGTGACGCTCGAGCGGGCCGGTCGCTACACCCTGCGTTTTGTGGTCACGCCGGCCAGGATGGCCGACGTCGCGGCCGGACGCCTGGGGCTCTGAGCTGTACAATCCCCGCATGTCGCGGCCGCGCCTCAACCCGGACGTCTTCGCCCTCCCCGTCGACCGCATCCGTGACGGCTACTACACCGACGCCTACTTCAACGGCGCCAAGCACGTGCTCGAGACCAAGGACCTGCATCCGCGCGTGACCATGCAAGTCTTCCAGAAGCACGACGGCGCCGTGCTCGGCGGCATGGACGAGGCTCTCGCCATGCTGCGCCTGTGCTCGGGTCACTACGAGGGCGAGGGCGGCGCCCGCCGCTGGGTGGAAGGCTGGGACCAGCTGCAGGTGCACGCGCTGCACGACGGCGACGAGATCGCCGGCTGGGAGACGGTGCTCACCATCGAAGGCGACTACGGGCTCTTCGCCCACCTCGAGACGGTCTACCTCGGCGTCCTTTCGCGGCGCACCTTAGTGGGCACCAACGTGCGCCGCGTCGTGGAGGCGGCGCGAGGCAAGCCGATCCTCTTCTTCCCCGCGCGTTTCGACCACTACATGGTACAGACCGGCGACGGCTACGCGGCCCACGTCGCCGGGGCCATCGGCGTGAGCACCGACGCCCAGTCCTCGTGGTGGGGCGGCAAAGGCATCGGCACGGTCCCGCACGCGCTCATCGCCGCTTACGGCGGCGACACTGTGGCCGCGGCCGCCGCGTTCGCCGACGCCCACTACCCGGAGATCAACGTCACGGCGCTGGTGGACTGGGACAACGACTGCGTAGACACCAGCCTCGCCTGCGCGCGCGCCCTGGGTGAGCGCCTCTGGGGCGTGCGTCTGGACACGAGCGAGACCATGGTCGACCGCTCGCTCTGGGACGAGATGGGCAGCTTCCGCCCCAACGGGGTCGCGCCGGAGCTGGTCCGGGCCGTGCGCCGCGCGCTCGACGACGAGGGGTTCCGGCAGGTGCACATCGTCGTCAGCGGTGGATTCGACGCGGAGCGTATCCGGCGGTTCGAGGAGGCCGGAGTGCCCGCGGACGCCTACGGGGTCGGCAGCAGCCTGCTGCGCGGCAACACGGACTTCACGGCCGACGTCGTGCTGCTGGAGGGTCGGCCGTGCGCCAAGGTCGGGCGCATCTACCGGCCCAACCCCAGGCTGGAGCATGTGACGTAGCCCGCTCCGCGGGGTATGCGACCCACATGGACAGCGAGGACACACAGCCGCGGCGGGCCGTTGTCGTCATCGACATGCTCGTCGGGTTCTGCCGGCAGGGAAACCTGTACAGCCCGCGGTACGATCCTGTGGTCCCGCGCCTCCGCGAGCACCTCGCGGCGTCGGAGGCGGAGGGCGTACCGATCGTGTTCCTCGTCGACACGCACACGCCCGACGACCCGGAGTTCAGGACGTTCCCAAGTCACTGCGTCGAGGGCTCGGGCGAGGACGAGGTCGTCCCCGAGCTCAGGGAGTTCGCAGACCGCGGGACCGTGGTACGCAAGCACACGTTCTCCGGGTTCCGCGGCACGGAGCTCGACGCCGTCCTGCAGCAACTCCGCCCCGAGGTGATCGAGGTCGCGGGCGTGTGCACCGACATCTGCGTGCTGCACACGGTGTACGACCTCAAGGTGCGCGGCTATGAGGTACTGGTGCACAAAGACCTGGTCGAGACCTACGACGCCCCCGGCCACGACGCGGGGGAGTTCAATCGCTTCGCCCTCGCGCACCTGCGCGACGTGCTGGGCGCGCGCGTGGAGTGACCGCTCAGTCGCCGGCTGCGGGCGCGGCCGACTCGTTTCCGTCGATGAGGTCCACGAAGCTCTGGGAGCGCCGGCCCGTCACCGAGCTGGGGTCGATGCGCGCCGCCGTCTGCCATTCCTGCCGGGCCTGCGTGGTCTGGCCGTCGGAGAAGTAGACGATCGCCAGGGAGTAGTGGGCGTCCTGGTCGTCCGGATGAGTCTTGATGAGGGCGGTGAGGGATTTCTCGGCCCGCTTGGAGTCGCCCTGCGCGTGCCACACCATGGCGAGGCCGACCTGGGCCGCCGTGTTGTCCGGCTCCTGGGCCAGCGCCTGCGAATAGGCCTGCTCGGCCTGCTGCAGGTGCTGCCGCATGAAGTACGCGTTGCCGAGGTCCAGCAGCACCTGCACGTTGCCCGGGTCCTTGCTGCTCTCGTCCTCGAGCTGGGCGATCGCGCCGCTCGTGGCGGTGGCGGCGGGCGTGGGGTCGACGGAGTCGGGAGCGGCGATGCTTGGGTGCCCCGAAGGGAGAGCGCCGGTGGTGCCGGCCGACTGGTCTGTTGAGGCGCCGGCGCCGTCACCGGAGCTCATGCCGACGACCACTACCGCAGAGGCGGCAGCCACGGCGGCGGCAACGGCGATGAGGGCCAGGGATCGTCTCACTCTCGTCCTTCCGTGAGGGGAGCGCGCTCTGGGCGCTTCCGGAGGATAGCATCGGCGGCCCGGCGCCCGCGACCGGGTTTTGCCCGCAAAGCGGCACTATCCGAAGGAAGGCCGACCGCTCTCTCCAAACCTTAACGGCCGCTTAATATGACCGGCCCCGTCGGTTGACCGGGGAAGCTCGGCAGGGATACAGTCCATTCAGACCGTTAATGTCCGGTCTCTGAGAGAAAGCGAAGGCTATGGGACTCCAACTCACACGCGGTGCCGAGTACGCCATCCGGGCCATGACCTACCTGGCGCGGTTCCCCGAGGGGCACGTCGCGTCGCTGCACGAGATCGGCGAGGCTCAGGACATCCCCGAGAGCTTCCTCGCGAAGATCCTCCAGAGTCTCGTCCGCGCCGGGCTCGCCGTGTCCCAGAGGGGCGCGCACGGCGGTTTCGCCCTCGCGCAGCCGGCCTCCGAGATCACCATGGCGCAAGTCATCGAGGCCATCGACGGTCCCATCACGGTCAACCAGTGCGTGCTCAGTCCGGAAGACTGCGCGCGGAGCGCATCGTGCACCACACACGAGGCGTGGCTGCGCGCGCAGGGTCAGCTCATGGATGTGCTCGGCTCCATCACCCTCGAGTCGCTGGCCCCGCAGCCGGTGGCCGTGACCTGACCCGGCTTCCGCGGTCCGGGCGTGGCGCCCGGCCGAGGCTTTTGCACGTCACCTGACGGAGCGGGCGCTCAGGGACTCGCGTATCCTTCCGGGTGGGCGCTCATCCACATCCAGGCATCGCTCACGGCGTCCGTGAGGCTGCGCAGCGGGCGCCACCCCAGACGCTCGGACGCGCGACGGTTGCTTGCCACGAGCACCGGAGGGTCGCCCGTCCGGCGCGGAGCGGTCTCGCGCCGCAGGGACAAGCCGGTGACCGCCTCGATGGCGTCGAGCACCGACTGTACCGAGTCGCCCACCCCCGTCCCGAGGTTGAACGAACCCTGCACCTGCGGCAGGGCGTCGAGCGCGGCGATATGCGCGTCGGCGAGGTCGGCGACGTGGACGTAGTCGCGCACGCAGGTGCCGTCGGGCGTCGGGTAGTCGTCGCCGAACACGCGGATGGGGGTGCCGTCGCGGGCCGCCCGCAGCGCGAGTGGGATGAGGTGCGACTCGGGGTTGTGGTCCTCGCCGCAGGCGCCGTAGGCGCCGCAGGCGTTGAAGTAGCGGAGCGCGGTCGTGGCGAGCTCGCCGCGTGACCGCGCGTGCCGCAGCAGACGCTCCCCGGCGAGCTTGGTCTCGCCGTAGGGATTGGCCGGCGCCAGAGTGTCGTCCTCGTCGATGGGCGTCCTCTCGGGGGCGCCGTACACGGCCGCCGTGGAGCTGAAGACCAGGCGGCCGGCCCCGGCGGCCACGGCCGCCTCGAGCACGGCCGCCGTGCCCTCCTCGTTGACGCTGCGGTACCACTCGGGCTCGGCGACGGACTCGCCGACCTCCGCAAGCGCGGCCATGTGGACGACGGCCTCGCAGCCGCCGTCCCGGAGCGCTGCGCGCACCGCGGCTCCGTCGCGGACGTCGCCGCGCACGAGGGGCACGCCCGCCGGCACCGCGGCGGCGTGCCCGCGGAAGAGGTCGTCGTAGACCACCACGCCGTGGCCGCGCGCCATGAGGCGCGCGACGATCACGCTGCCGATGTAGCCGGCGCCGCCGGTGACGAGTACGCGCATGCGACGATGCTATCAGGCGGCGCCGGGACCGGGCCGTCGGCCCTGCTCCAGCGCGGGACGGCCGAAGAAGAGGGCGCGGGGCGGCACTGCCGGCCGCCCCGCCCTCGCGTCGTCACACCGCCTCGGAGGGCGTGTCACTTCGCGTTGTCCACGCGGATCGTCATCTGCCTCGAGTTCATGGACTTGACGATGACGCGCACGCCGAGGCGTTGCGGGATCTTGACCCCGGCCTCGGGCGCGTCCGCGTACCAGTAGGATCTGGTGTCCTTGAACGCAGCCTGGCCGCTTCTGGCCGCCGCCACTTTTTCGCCGACGCCCCAGCCCTGGTCGTAGTCGACGAGGTACACGCTCTGCGTCTTGGTCGGCGCCGTGCCGAAGGCGGCGTCACGCACCTGGATGCGCGGGCGCCAGTAGCCGAAGTAGTCCCTCGCGCCGTCCGAGTACGCCACACCGATCGGCTTGGGGTGCGCGTCCACGACCATCCAGCCGCCGTGGCCGATGTGCGAGGCCACGTCGTTGTCGGCGTAGAAGGTGTCGCGGTAGATGAGGTGAAGGCCCTTGTTGTAGCTGAACCAGTCGACCCAACTCGAGTAGTCGTAGTTCCACTGGTAGCAGTTCTTGAGGCCCTCGTCGAAGCCGGCGTGGGTGCGGTATTCGGCGATGTAGTAGCGGTCCGTCTTGCGTGTCCAGGCGCCGTCCACGCGGATCCACCCGCCTGAGGTGAATGCGGACTGGGACAACACGGAGCCGTCGACGGCGATGTCGTTGAGCTCCCAGCCCTTGAGGGCCACTCCGCCGTCCGTCATGTACTCGAAGCGGATGCGCACGTTCTCTCCGGCGTAGGCGGAGAGGTCCACGGTTTGCGTGTCGGCCCATTGGCCGGTGTCGGTGCCCGTGTACTGCTGCACCGTGTCCCACGTGGAGCCATTGTCGGCCGAGACCTCGACGGAGCCGTAGTCGTAGTCTTGCTCGATGTCGTACCAGGTTCGGTAGCTGAGCTCGGTGCCGGCGCTCACGGCGACAGGGTCCTTGACGTCGAGGACGACGTCCAGGTCGTTGCCCGCGGTGGAGTACCACTCCTTGGCGCCGTCTGCGCCGCTGAGCTTGACGGTGTGCTTGGCCTTGGACAGCTCGATCTTCACGCCCGTATGCGTGGCGTCCCCGTTCTCCGCAGCCTTGAGCTTGAGCGTCACGATCTTGCCGCGCTTGACGCTCTTGGGCCGGATGAACCCGAGGGCGCTCTTGTCCCACACGTTCATGTCGGCCGGCTGAGTGCCGAGGCCCCACTGCCGGCCGAGCCACGAGCCGCTGGCCATGATGGTCCAGAAGCCGCTGGTGCCGTCGCCGGTCGTGCTGGAGTAGTCGTACTCGTCCGGCAGGCCGAGGTCGTGGCCGAACTCGTGGCAGAACACGCCGACGTCGCCGTCCTCGGGGTCGATCGTGTAGTTGTAGGCCCAGATGCCCTTGCTCTGCGGGCCCTGGCCCTCGGTGCCCGGGATCATCACCCCGGGGCCGCCGCCGGGGCCGCCGCTCAGGTTCTGGTAGATGCCTCCGGAGTGCGCCCAGATGGAGTCGCTGCCCTGGGCGCCGCCGCCGGCCGACTCGTCGCTGCCGGCGTGGATGAGGATCAGGTGGTCGAGGTAGCCGTCGGGCTGGTTGAAGTCCGCGCCGGTGATGCCCCATGGGTTCTCCTGGTCGTACTGGGCCCAGTCGAAGTCCGGGTTCTCGGCGGCGAACTTGACGATGGCGTCGCGAGCGACACGCCACACCGGGCCCGTGAGGTCGTCCACGGTGTTCCATGGGTCGCTGTCGGCGCCGTAGTACGACTCGGGGAGGTCGAGCGTGACCCAGTCCTTGATGTCGCCCTGCACGGTGTAGGCGCCGTGCGACTGCTCGAGGTAGTAGTTGCGCATGGTGTCGTCGCTGTAGCCGCGGACCTGTGTGGCGTAGGGGAGGGCGTTGCGGCCGGCCGGGATGACCCTGGCGCTCTTGTCTGTGGCCCGTACCGTGCCGTAGATCGGGTACGAGTTGCCGAACAGCATCTGCTGGTAGTGCACGGGGCTGAAGTCGCCTGGCCAGAAGGTCGCGTTGTCGTCCAGCGCCGGCGGCTTGATCGCGCCGTGCGCGGGGCCCTCAACGTCGTGGCCGGTGGAGTCGCCGTCCGGCCAGGCCCCGGTGCCGAATTCGACCAGCAGCACGAGCGCGTTGCTGGCGTAGGTGCCGGCCGCCTTGCCGGTCACGACCTTGGCGGCCAGGAACGAGCCGAGCGCGTCGCCGGCGGTCCTGGCGCCCACGGCGGGCTTGGCCGGGTGGGAGGGACCCTTGGCGGCCAGTGTGCGCGCCGCGGCGCGGGCCATGCCCGGCGTGGCGTAGCTCGGCACGACGCCGAGCCGCTGGAGGTTCTTGGCGATGAGGATCTCGTTGGGCGGCACGGCGCCGGCAGGCGCTGCCACCACGATCGTGAGCAGCGCCCCAAGCGCCGCTCCGAGCAGGACTCTCCGCATCATTCGCCCCTCCCTGTCGATGACGTCTGCGAAGAGACGGTCCGTGCGCCCCGCACGGCCCGTCCGGCTTGACTCCGAGTGTAGTCGCGGCGCCTGTCTGCTGCGAACCGCGTACGGTGACCCTGCGGAACAGAAGAGGAAACGCCCGGAGGCCGAAGTGGCCGCCGGGCGTTCGTGTCAGCGTCGCCTCGAGGCGACGGGCCGAGTCGTCTGCGGCGCGACCGCGCCGCCGGTGATCAGCCTCAGCCGAAGCCGCTGTGGGACGGCGCGGCGCAACCGCCGCCGCCGGAACCGCCGAGGTTGTTGAGGAAGCTCGTGAACTTCTGCCGCACTTCGGCGCTGCCGCAGTTCGGGCACACGCGGTCCTCGTCCTTCAGGAAACCCTGCCGAAAGACCTCGAAGTCGTGCCCGCACGTGTCGCAGATCAGATCGTAAGACGCCATGACCCTCCGTCGCGGTGGTGGATTGATACCCTTGGGGGTATTCTACGCGAGGCCGTCGCGACGGGCAAACACTGTCGCGACAGCGTAAACTCTACAGCAGCCATCGGGGCGCCGGACAGCCGGACCCCTGCAGAGAAGGGGACGCCATGAAGACCAAGACGCTCGGCATCGTCATCGTCGCTTTGGTGGTGGTGGTCGCCGCCGTGCTGGTCGTCATGTCGCGGTCGTCCTCATCTTCCGAGGCCGCCTCGTCGTCTTCCGGCGGCTCGGTCACGGCACTGGCCCCCGGCGACTTCAGGGTGGCCGACTACGCCGGCAAGCCTCTGGTGGTCAACATGTTCGGCTCGTGGTGCCCGCCCTGCAACATGGAGGCGCCCGACCTCGGTACGTTCGCGAAGCAGAACCCGGGCGCGCAGGTCGTCGGCATCGCCTGCGAGGACACGGAGAAGGACGCCGTGGCCTTCATGGACAAGTACGGCCTCACGTATCCGATGGTGCTCGACGACGGCACCCTCGTCCAGGAGTTCGGCATCACCGCGTATCCCACGACCATCTTCTTCGACGCCCAGGGCAAGGAAGTGGACAGGCTCGTCGGTGCGTCCAGCCTTGACCAGTTCAACGCGTCGCTCGCCAAGGCGCAGTGACGGGCACGTCCGCATGACGCCCGCGCGGCCCGCCTCCCGCGCCCGTCCGGCGTTCTCGCCTCCCGTCCGTTGACCACGGCCGTCGAGATCACCTCTCTCAGTCTGACGGCCATCGGCCTCGCGTTCGCGGCCGGCCTGCTGTCGTTCGTCTCGCCTTGCGTGCTGCCGTTGCTGCCCGTGTACCTCTCGTTCGTTTCCGGTGTCGGCGTGGATGAGCTGGGCAGGGAGCACCGGCGGTTGCTGTGGACCTCCCTGCTGTTCGTCGCCGGGTTCACCGTGGTGTTCATGCTGATGGGGGCCGGCGCCGGAGGCATCGGCCGCCTCCTCGTCCAGTACCGGGACGTGCTGATGATCGTCGCCGGCGCCTTCATCGCGATCAGCGGCCTCGTGGTCGCCGGCGTCGTCCACCTGCCGGAGCCGGTGCTCAGGGTGGCGCCGAAGCGGGCCGGAGCCGGCGGCGCGTTCCTCACCGGCATGGCGCTCGCCATCGGCTGGACGCCGTGTGTGGGTTACGTGCTGGCCGCGATCCTCTCCATGGCCGCCACCTCCCAGAGCGCCGTGACCGGGTCGTTCCTCCTGCTCGTCTACTCGATCGGACTGGGGGTGCCGTTCGTGCTCGCCGCGCTGGCGTTCGACTGGGTGAGCGCGCGGCTCGGGTGGGTCAAGCGGCACTACCGCGGCGTCCAGGTCGCTGCCGGCAGCGTGCTCGTCGTGTTCGGCGTGCTCATGATGTTCGGCATCCTGCAGCAGCTCTCGCGCTGGATGCCCGTCTTCAGCCCCGCCGGGCTCTGACGGGGCGTCCGCCGGTCGTGAGCCTCGGCTCCGGCCGGTGACCGGGCCGGAGCGATATCCTAGGGCCATGGAGCCCGGTCACCGCATACCCGAGCTCTCGCCGGAAGGGCGCACCGCGGCGCGGCTGCTGCGGCCTGAGGTCGCCGGCGAGGTCTCCACCACTCCGCTGCGGCGCTGGCTCTACTCCACGGACGCCTCCGGGTACCGCGTGGTGCCCGAGGTCGTCGTGGTGGCTGCGTCCGCCGGTGACCTCCTGACTGTCGCGGAGGTCTCCGCGCAGTCGGGCCTGCCGGTGGTGGCGCGCGGCGCCGCCTCCAGCGTGGCCGGGCAGGCGATAGGCGCCGGCATCGTCGTCGACTGCTTCAAGCTGGACCGTATCCTCGAGATCGACGCCGGCGGGCGCAGGGCGCGTGTACAACCCGGCGTGGTGCAGGCGGCGCTCAACGCGGCCGCGGCGCCGCACGGGCTGGAGTTCGGCCCCGACACGTCGACCGTCGACCAGGCCACCATCGGCGGCATGGTCGGCAACAACTCCTCCGGCTCACGTTCGATCGTGTACGGCGAGACCAAGGACAAGGTCCTGAGCGTCGCCGGCGTCCTCGCCGGTGGAGAGTCCGTCCGGTTCGGCGCCTGTTCCGGCGACGATCTGCGATCCGGCGTGCGGGGCCCAGCGGGAGAGAGGCTCGCGGCGGGGCTCGCGCGGGTGCGCGAGCAGTACCGCGAGCCCATCGCCACCGGCTTTCCGCAGACTCGCCGCTGCACCTCCGGCTACAACCTCCGGGAGCTGCTCGCTCCCGTGCCGAACCTCGGCCGGCTGCTCGCCGGGTCCGAGGGCACGCTCGCGCTCTTCACGGAGCTCGAGGTGCTGCTCGACCCGCGTCCGGCGCGGCGCGTGGGTGCGGCATTCTCGTTCGCGACGCTTCGCGCCGCGCTGGAGGCCAACGTCGCCATCCTCGAAACGGACCCCTCCGCGGTGGAGTTCCTCGACCTCGCACCGCTTCGTCGGGCTCCCAATCTGGCCCAATACCGCAGCGTGGCGGGGCTGCTGGACGGCGTCGACGCCGCCATGCTTACCGTCGAGTACCAGGGTGACGACGACGACGCGCTCGCCGGCCTGGCGCGGCTGCGCTCCCTCGCCGGCTCGCTCGGCGCCGCCCAGGTCGTCTGGCTGGAGCAGCCGCAGGCGCTGGCCGACGCCGCGGCGCTGCGGCGCGCGGTCCTGCCGCTCCTCATGGGCGCGCCCGGGGCGGAGCGCCCGGCGGCCTTCGTCGAAGACAGCGCCGTCGCGCCGGAGCGCCTGGCCGACTTCGTCGCCGACCTCCAGCGCATCCTCGCCGCGCACGGCACGCGCGCCAGCTTCACCGGCCATGCGTCCGCCGGCTGTCTGCACCTCCGTCCGATGCTGGATCTCAAGACCGCGGCCGGGGTCGCGGACATGGAGGCCCTGGCCGGCGAGGTAGGCGGGCTGGTCGCGGACTACCACGGCGCCATCTCGGGCGAGCACGGCTGCGGCCGCTCGCGCAGCTGGTTCCTGCCGCGGCTCCTCGGCCCGGGTCTGTACGAGGCCATGGTCGCGGTCAAGGACGCGTTCGACCCAGGCCGGATGCTCAACCCCGGCGTGGTCATCGACGGGCCCGGGGTCGTCGAGCACCTGCGCTTCGGTGCCGGCTATCGTGGCGACGGCGGGTGGGCGCCGCGGCTGTCCTACGCCGCAGAGGGAGGATTCGGGCCCGCGGTCGAGCGGTGCTTCGGCGCGGGCCTCTGCAAGAAGCAGACGGGCACGATGTGCCCGCCGGCGGCTGCGACCCGTGATGAGGAGCGCTCCACCCGGGCACGCGCCAACGCGCTCCAGGGCGTTGTGTGCGGGGCGGTTTCGCTCGGTGCGATCGGCATTGAGGAGTTCCGCGACGTCCTGGGCACCTGCGTGGCGTGCAAGGCCTGCAAGACCGAGTGCCCTGCCGGTGTGGACATGGCCGCGCTCAAGGTCGAGTGGCTGGCCGAGTTGCGCGCGCGGGAGGGCGTGCCGCCGCTCGCGCGCGGCATCGGCGACTTCCGCCGTCTGGCGGCGCTGGCCTCACCGCTCGCGCCGCTCGTCAACGCGCTCGCGCGTACTCGGGCGGCGCGTCTCGTCACCGACCGTGCGGGCGTCGCCCACACGCGCCCGCTGCCGTCGTTCGCGCGGCGGCCGCTGACCCGGCGTCTGGTCGCGGCCGCGGCGGACGGCGCGTCCGCGGGCGCCGACCCGGATCGCCGGGCCGTCCTCTTCGTCGATTGCTTCATCCAGTACCAGGAGCCCGGCGTCGGTGAGGCGCTGGCGCACCTGCTCAGCGCGGCCGGCGTCCGTCTGGAGCTCGCCGACGCCGGCTGCTGCGGCCGCACGGCGCTCTCCACCGGGCAGATCGACAAAGCGCGCGCCGCCGCGGCGCGCGCGCTCGACCGTCTGCATCCCCTGGCCGCCGAAGGCGCGGACATCCTCTTCATCGAACCCTCCTGCCTCTCGATGGCGCAGGACGACTGGACACGGCTGCTGCCCGGCGACCCGCGAGTCGCCGTGGTGGCGGCCGCGAGCCGTCCCGCGCTCGCCCGCGTTGCCGACCTCGCCGAGGAGGGCCGCCTGAGCTTCCGTGCCGGCGGCCGCGCTCTGCTCCACAGCCACTGCCACGAGAAGGCGCTCGGCTTCGACGTAGCCACCCGCGCTGCGCTGGCGGTGGTGCCGGGACTGGAGGTCGAGGACCCGGATGCCGGCTGCTGCGGCATGTCCGGCGTCTTCGGCTACGAGGCCGACCACTACGAGCTCAGCGTCGCGATCGCCGAGCGGCGCCTGCTGCCGGCGGTGCGGGACGCGCGACCCGACACGGCCGTGCTGGCGACCGGCACTTCGTGCCGCTCGCAGGTCCGCGACCTCGGCGGCTGCGTCGCCCTGCACCCGCTCGAGTTCCTCGCGGACCGGCTTCTCCCCTGACGCCGACAGCGCCGCCCTGCCGGCTGGCGGCGGCGAGCGTGTACGATTACGGTCGTGAACTGGGTGATCCTCATCGCCGGGGTCGTGGGGCTCGCGGTGGCCGCGTACGGACTGGTCGCCCTCGTGCGCAACGCCCTCCGCACACGCCGGTACTGGGACGTCGGCATCGCCGTCGCCGTGCTGGCGGGGGTCGTCGTGCTCCTGGTCGCGTTCGGCGACCGGCTCGTCCGCTGACCCGCCTCATCCGTGAGAGCGGCCTTCACCCGTTGAACTCGCACACCACTCACCGCTAAGGTTCGTACTGGTGTTGCCGATACTGCTAACGCCGGTCGGAGGGAATCAGCGCCGCCGCCCGAATCCCGAAGTCGCGGGGCGCTCGACGAGAGCTCCCAGGGGCGGGGGCGAAACGAAGCACCTCCGGTGGTACGACAGACAGTCGCGGCCCCCGACCTCGGCTTCAGGAGAGTGAACAGATGGCCAAACGAATCCTCGTGGTCGACGACGAGCCCGACATCCGGAGGCTGGTCGCCGAGGCACTCGAGGTCACAGGGTATGACGTCCAGGCGGCGGCGAACGGCGGCGAGGCCATCCGCGTCGCGGGCATGTATCTCCCCGACCTCGTGCTGCTCGACATCATGATGCCCGACATGGACGGCTTCACGGTGTACGAGAAGCTGCGCGTGAAGCCCGTGGAGCTGCGCTCCCCGATCATCTTCCTCACGGCGCGCCGCGAGATCAACGACAAGCTGCTCGGCTTCGAGAAAGGCGCCGCGGACTACATCACCAAGCCGTTCCACATCAAGGAGCTGCTCGCGCGCGTCAAGGTGCACCTCGGAGAGCTCGGCCCGCCCAAGGGCGACATGCCCAATCCGATGACCGACCGCGAGCTCGAGGTGCTGGGGCTGCTCGCCAGCGGCAAGACCTACAAGCAGGTCGCGCGGGCCCTCGACCTCAGCCAGAGCACCGTGCGCAACCACCTGCACAACGTGTACCACAAGCTCAACGTGGTGGACCGGGCCCAGGCCGTCATCGTGAGCCGGGAGAACGGCTGGATCTGACCGGTCAGCGCGACGCCGACAGCTGCGACGTCAGGATGCCGAGTACGGCATGTCGGCAAGCGACCACGCCGGCAGCTCGGCGCGCCGGTCGCGGCCGGCACGACGGTCGGTGAACGGGCCGGCGCCACTGACGTAGCGGGGACGGCGGCGCTCGCCGACCCGCCGGTCGACGACGACGCACACGTCGTCACGCCCGGCGAACTCCTTTGTGAGCCTCTCGAAGAAGAACCCCTCCAGCCGACGGGGAATCACGATGACGCGCGGCGGGGCGCTCGTCGTCACTGACATGCCGGTACCTCCTCCTACACCCTGACGGTACCACCAGGGCTGGCGAGTCATTCGCCGTTCGGCGGCGCTTCTCCTTGGCCGAGCGTGAAGGGGCCGAAAGGGGTGTTGTCGGCGCAGGCGACGGGCGGCCGGGCCGCGCGGGGCGCGGCCGCCCGTCGCCTCGGAGTCAGACGCCGTCGGCCTCCGCGGCCGCCGTCTCGGCCAGCGCGGTCTCGGCGTCGAGCGCCGGCGTCGGGATGGCCTGCGAGCCCACCCCCTGCGGTCGCCTCCGTCCCCATCACGTGGCTGCGCAAGAACAGGGCACACATTCCGCCGATCACGGCGAAGGCAACTCCGACGATGAACGCGCTGGCGATCGCGTTCGTGAACCAGCCTTTGAAGAGCGGCGACCGCCGGCCGCCGCGCGCCGCCGCGCCTGCGGGTACACTCGCGGCGCAGTGATCCCGCTCCACGACGACAGCCCCACGCGCCGATTCCCCGCCGTCACGGTGGGACTGATCGCGGCCAACGTGGCCGTCTTCGCCCTGCAGCTCACGCTGCCGCGCTGGGGCATCACCGCGAACGGCTGGTTCTACCTGTTGGGAGTGCGCCCGTTCGAGCTGACGCACCATGTGGATCTGCCGCCGTTCGCCTGGTTCCCGGTGTGGGCGACACTGTTCACCAGCATGTTCGTGCACGGCGGCTGGGCGCACATCATCTTCAACATGTGGTACCTGTGGATCTTCGGCAACAACGTCGAGGACGCCATGACGCGGCCGCGGTACCTGGTCTTCTACTTGGCCTGCGGGCTGGTGGCGACGGCGACGCAGGTAGTCGCCTCGCCGGCCGCCGACGTGCCGTTCATCGGCGCCAGCGGCGCCATCGCCGGGGTCCTCGGCGGCTACCTCGTGCTGTTCCCTCGCGCCAGGGTGCTCACGGTCGTCCCGCTCATCGTCGTATGGCCGGTGTTCGAGGTCCCCGCCTGGATCCTGCTGCTCGTGTGGTTCGCGATCCAGGTCGTGAGCGGCTGGCGGTCGTGGGGCGCCGGGCAGCCCGGCGTCGCGTTCTTCGCGCACGTGGGCGGGTTCCTCGCCGGCGCGCTGCTGGTGCTGCTGTTCGCGCGGCGCCGGCCGCGTCGCGCCCGGCCGCGTCCGGGAGGGACCGCGCGACGGGCCGCAGGCGCCGCGCGCCGGGTGTAAGCTTGCCCGCACGGGGCCTCACAGCGCCCCAGCCCACTTCGCGATGACCGCCGACTACCACATCCACACGCGCATGTGCCGGCACGCCGAGGGCGAGCCTCGGGAGTACGTCGAGCACGCCGTCGCGCTGGGCATGGACGAGATGGGCTTCGCCGACCACCTGCCGTTCCTCGGCGGCTGGGAGCCCCGGCACGACCTCACCGACGACTGGGCCATGCCCTTGGACGAACTGGACGAGTATTGCACGACCGTTCTGGGTCTCGCGCGTGAGTACGCAAGCGACGTGCGCATCGTGCTCGGCGTCGAGGCGGACTTCATCCCCGAGACCATGGAGCAGACGGCGGCGGTGCTTGAGCAGTACCCGTTCGAGTACGTCGTCGGGTCGGTACACATCGTCGGCGACCGCTTCGGCTTCGACCACCCGGAGATGGCGGGGCGGCTGGAGGACTACGGCATCGACCGCATCCACCTCGAGAGCCTGGAGCTGACGCGACAGGCGGCCGGGTCGGGGCTGTTCGACGTGGTCGGGCACCTGGACCACGCCAAGAAGTTCGGGCCGCCGCGAGACGGCGAGGCGGTGGCGGCCGCCGCGAGCGCGGCGCTGCGCGCCGTGGCGGCGGCCGGCATGCGTATGGAGGTCAACACCGCCGGCCTGCGCAAGCCGGTCGGCGAGACGTTCCCGAGCCCGGCGTTGCTCGCCGAGGCGCACGCGCTCGGCATCCCGCTCGTGTTCGGGTCGGACGCTCACAGGCCCGAGCACGTCGGCTACGCGTTCGCCCGCGCCGCGGAGCTCGCGCGGGCGGCGGGCTATGAGGCGCTCTCGCGCCCGTACGCGGACGCCTTGGAGCCGCTCTCGTGACCGTGCACGGCAGGCGTCTCGCGGCCATCTTCAACCCGCACTCCGGGGGTGGCGGGTACCGGCGCGACGTGCCGCTCATCTTCGACGCCCTTCGCGGCCTCGGGTACGAGGTCCAGGACATGCAGACGGAGGAGCCGGGCGACGCCAGTCGCCTCGCGCGCGAGGCGGTCGCCGCCGGGTTCGACCTCGTCACCGTCATCGGCGGTGACGGCACCGTCAACGAGACCATCAACGGGCTGGCCGGCAGCGAGACGCCATTGGCCATCATCCCCACCGGCACCGTCAACGTGCTGGCCATGGAACTCGGCATCCCGCTCGAGCCGCCCGACGCCGTCAAGCTCCTCGGCGGCGACGCCGGCCACGTCTCGTGGATCGACCTCGGGCTGGCCGGCGACCGCTACTTCGGGCTCATGGCCGGCGTGGGCATGGACGCCGCCGTGGTCGCCGCCATCAACCCGACGATGAAGAAGGCGCTCAAGGAGGCGGCGTTCGCCGTACAGGGTCTCGCCACGTACCTCACCCACGAGGACCCTCTCATCCGCGTCACCAGCGACGAGCGGACGGTGGAGGGCTACTTCGCCGTCGTCGGCAACTCGTCCAACTACGGCGGCGCGTTCGGCATCACCCCGCTCGCCGACATGCGCGACGGGCTGCTCGACGTCTGCGTGCTCAAGGACAAGTCGTTCGTCAGCACCGTCTCGTACTGGACGGCCGCGCTCATCAACGCGCACATCAAGCACCCCAAGGTGGAGTACTTCCGCACGGAGCACGCGTTCCTCGAGACGGTGGAGGGGGACAAGCAGGTTCTGGTCCAGACCGACGGCGAGGTCGCCGGCAGTCTGCCGATGGAGATCGAAGTCGTACCCCGCGGGCTGCGTGTGGTGGTCCCGTGATCCCCCGCATCGGACCGCCTCCGGCGGACGAAGTCGAGGCCATCCACGAGGCCGGCCTGCGCGTGCTTTCGGAGGTCGGGGTGGTCTTTCCCGACGTCGGCGCTCAGGCGCTGCTCGCCGGGGCCGGCGCCGCTGTGGACGCCGAGACCGGCCGCGTGTGTATTCCCCCGCGGCTCGTGGAGGAGGCGCTGGCGGCGGCGCCGCGCGACGTGCTCCTGGCGGGGCGCGACGCCGCTCACGACGTCCGCTGCGATGGTACGGACGTCCACCTCACGCTCGACGGCACCGGCGCGTACACGCTGGACCACCGCACCGGCGAGCGGCGTCCGTCGACGCTGCGGGACCTGACCGACGCGAGCCTCGTGGCAGATGCCGCGGACGAGGTCGGCGTCGTCTGGAACATCGTCGGCGCCGCCGACGCGCCGCCCAACACGCAGGTGCTGCATGAGCTCGCGGCGATCGTCTCGCACACCGGCAAGCACATCCAGGGCGAGGTGCAGCGCGTCGAGGAGGTGCCGTGCGTGCTCGAGATCCTCGCGGCGGCCGCGGAAGGCGGCGCCTGGGACCCGGCGCGACCGTTCTTCTCCATCGTCTACTGCCCCGTGCCGCCCCTGCAGCACGAACCGGAGATGCTCGGCGCCGGACTGGCGCTGGCGCGCGCGGGTGTGCCGGTGTGCGTGTACAGCATGGGCCTCACGGGGGCGACGGCTCCGGTCACGCTGGCCGGCGCCGTCATGCAGGCCAACGCCGAGATCCTGAGCTCCATCGTGCTGTTCCAACTGGCGAGGCCGGGTCTCGGCTGCATCTACGTCGCCGACACCGGCGTGCTCGACATGCGCTCCGGCGCCTACGCGGCGGCCGCGCCGGAGTCGGTGCTGATCACGCAGGCGATGGTCGGCATGGCCCGTCGCTACCAGCTCCCCGTCATGGCGACGGGCCTCACCGGCGACGCCAACGAGTTCTCGATGATGGGCGGGGCCGAGGCCGGTATGACGGCACTCACCTCGGCGCTCATGGGCCCGGACCTGCTGTGCGGAGCGGGCATGCACGACGGCGCCCAGATGCTCTCGCTGCCCAAGATCCTGCTGGACTGCGAGCTCTTCCGGCAGTGCCGGCGCGTGCGCGCCGGCATGCAGGTGGACGACGAGCGGCTGCTCGAGGAGCTCGTCGCCCAGGTAGGCCCCGGCGGCCACTACCTGCGCGCCCGGGAGACGCGTCAGTTCATGCGCCGCGGCGAACTGCTCCCTCCGCGGCTGCTGCAGCGGGAGCCGTTCGAGGCGTGGAGCGCCGCGCGCGCCGGCGGTGTGCGGCCGGCGGCCGAAGTGCAGCGCGCCACGGCCGCCGTGGAGGAGATCCTCGCCACGCACAGGCCCAAGCCGCTGCCGGCCGGCGCGGAACAGCGTATCGCCGGCGTGCTCGCGGCCGCCGGCCGCGAGCTGACCGGCCGCTAGGCCCTCTTCTACAGTCCCATGACGTGCGCGAGCTGCCGCAGGCGCTCCATGTACTCCTTGCGCGCCTTGGGGTCGCGCTCGCGTAGTTCATCCGGCGTGGCCACCGGTACGACCCGGAACGCCGGGTTGTCGAACACCTTCAGCTCGAGCGAGTCGCCCTGTGCGTAGGGCCGGTCCTTGAAGAGCTTTCCGAGCAGGTACTTGGTGGTCTGCTCGCCCACCGCGAGCACGTAATGCGGTGTGGTGATGGTGAGCTCCTTGGAGAGGTGCGCGAAGCAGTTGTCCAGCTCCTGCGGGAGCGGCCCGCGCACGGCGCCGTCGCTGCGCGGAACGCATTTGACGAGAGCCGTGACGTACACCTGGTCGCGGCTCTCGGCGAGGGCGGGCATGAACTCGGCGAGGTCTGCCAGCAGCGTCTCGCCGGCGAGCCCGCCGTCCTCTTCGTCCGTGGTGTCCGAATGGAGCGCGACGACCATCACCGAGCAGTGCGGGTGGCCGCCGCCGGGTACGGCGCGGAGCCGGCTCGCAACGAGCTCGTCGCAGCGGGTGCACTCGTCGACGCTCCGCGCCAGATTATCGAGCTGTTCGACCGCATCTTCCATGAGAGTCTCCTTGGTCGGTCGGGCCGCCGGTGAGGCGGGGGGTGGTCAGGCGCTGGGCTTGATGAGGCGGTACTCGCAGGCCAGAGCGCTGGGCAGGCCTGCGATCACGAGCATGAGCTCGCCGTTGAACGGCGCCAGTACGACGTTCAGCTCGTCGAACTCGAGCGAGATGTAGCGCGCGCCCGGCTGGCCGAGTTCGGCCGACAGCCGGGCGCCGATGTCGATGACGGCGGCCACCTGGGCGGCGACGGCAACGGAGTTGAACCCTTCTTCCGCGTCGGCCGCGACGACGAACCCGTCGCGCGAGACGAGCAGGGCGGCGACGATGCCCGGCGTGTCCCGGTACGGAGCCAGTTGCGCGGCGAGGATGTCGGCCTTGTCGGTCATGAGGTCTCCAGGGCGTTGTCGAGTTGGGTGCGGATGGCGGCGGCGTAGGCGCCGGCGGCGGCGGCGTCGCCGAACGTGCGGGCGAGGCCTTCGCGCCGGCCGGCCAGTTCGCTGAGGAAGATGGAGGAGCGGGGGACGGGGGACCCGTCCAGATCGGGAAGCGCGCCGTCCAGCGGGAGCTGGACCAGCGTGTCGCCGCTCACGAACAGCCGGCTGGTCTCACGCCCCGAGAGCCGTACCTTGACCTGCACGACCACGCCCTCCGGCACCTGCTGGCTGGTGATGTCGATCTCCACAGCCGAAGACTAGCGAGGCGCATGGGGAGTGGCAAGACGCGGACCGTGGTAGTGGGCCGCGGGCGCACCGGCTATTGAGCGGCGGCCAGTGGTATGACGGTGCCGGCGACCTCTGTGGACACCGCCGCCGGCAGGGCTTCGTCGCGGGCGGCGGCGAGGAGGTCTTCGATGCTCCGCAGGGTCGGGAACGAGGAGGCGCCGGTCGCCAGCGTCTGCCGGCGCCCGCCGATCAGGCTGCCACTCACGTCGTGCGCCAGATCGGCGGCCGTCTGGCGAGCCTCGGGGAGCGAGAGGCCGGGCAGGACCAGCACAAGGCTGTCCGGACGCACGCGGAAGGCGCGCCCGTCCCCCTTCACGCGGCGTTCGGCGCGCCGGGCGACTCCGCGGACCAGTTCCTCGCTCGCCTCGGCGCCGAGGAAGTCGCGGCTGTCCTCGAAGTGCTCCAGGCGCACGTAGACCACGCTGAGCGGCCCGTGCTCCTCGAGCGCAACCGCCGTCTGCTCCTCCAGGAAGGAGGGGAGGCGCGCCGCCGTGGAGAGGCCGGTGCTGACGTCGACCATCGGGGCGTGCACGTGCCGGCGCCGCTCCGCCGCGGGTCGCCGCCGCAAGCGGCCCGCCGCGACGCAGCCGCCGGCGACCAGCACCACGATCTTGGCGACCGCGAGGAGGCGGCTTCCGGCGAGCGCCGGATCGGCGATCGCGAGGACGACGACGAGGAGCAGCGACGGGCCTACGAGGAACGGCCACTCCGCCCGCGGCGCCCCGGCCAGCTGGCCGAGCACCAGGAAGGGCACCGCGAGCAGCAGCCAGCTCTCGGCGCCGCCGGAGAGGGCGAGGGTGAGGCCGAGCAGGGCCCAGTCGAGCACGACGAACGTGTGCGCGAGTTCGGTGGGGCGCTTGAGGGCCACGCGCACCGAGCACACGCCCATGAGCGCGCCGCCCAGGGCCGGAGCCGCCGCGAAGCGGTGACCCAGCGTCAGCGTGGCGAGGGAGAGGATCAGGAAGAAGAGGGTCCGATAGCGCGCCCGCAGCAACGCCGGGTCCCGGCGTCTGCGAGACGGGCGGCTCACTCCGTCGCCGTCCGAGTCATGCGTGGCGTGATCGTGGCGCGCTGCATGCCGTGACTATTCTGCCAGTATCGCGTGAATCCTTCAAGGTCTGGTTCAGGGTTGGGGTTGAGGCTCGGAATGACGATTATCGCGCGTTCGTGCTTCGTTCGCGGCTCGCGGGACCGCGTGCCCGCATGCCGGGCTGGCGCGCGGCGCGCGGCCTCGGCTAGAATCGTGGCCCCCATGGAACGCCAGCTCTTCTTCTCCGGGAACGAGGCGATCGCCCACGGCGCCGTGCGCGCCGGGGCTGGCTTCGCGTGCGGATACCCGGGTACTCCGTCCACCGAGATCATCGAGGCGACGGCGAAGCTCCCGGGCATCCACAGCGAGTGGTGCGTCAACGAGAAGGTCGCGCTGGAGACGGCGGTCGGCGCGTCGCTCGCCGGCGTGCGTACCATCGTCACCATGAAGCACGTCGGCCTCAACGTGGCCGCAGACCCGTTCATGACCCTGTCGCTCACAGGCGTCAACGCAGGGCTCGTCATCGTCAGTGCGGACGACCCCGGCATGCACTCGTCGCAGAACGAACAGGACAACCGCAACTACGCCAGGTTCGCCAAGATCCCCCTGCTCGAGCCGTCGGACAGCCAGGAGGCCTACGACTTCGTGGCCGAGGCGTTCGCTCTCTCCGAGGAGTTCGACACGCCGGTCATGCTGCGCACGACCACGCGTATCTCCCACGGCCGCGGGCAGGTGCTGCCGCGCGTGCCGGTGGAGGTGCTGCCGCGCGACTACGCGCGGGACATCAGCAAGTACGTCATGGTCCCGCAGTACGCGCGGCAGCGTAACCGGCTCGCCCTCGAGCGCCTCGAGAAGTTGCGCAGACGCGCGGAGGAGAGCCCGCTCAACGTGCTGGAGGCGGGCTCGTCGGACTTCGGCATCATCGCCTCGGGCGTCTCCTACGCGTATGCGCGCGAGGCGTTCCCTAAGGCCTGGTTCCTGAAGCTGGGCATGTCGCACCCGCTCCCGTACGCCAAAGTCCTGCGCCTGTACGAGCACGTGTCACGCGTGGCCGTCGTGGAGGAGCTCGACCCGTTCTTCGAGGAGCAGGTGCGCGGCCTGGGGCTGCCCGTGGTCGGCAAGGCGGCCATCCCGTCGGAAGGCGAGCTCGACCAGGAGATCGTCTTCCGGGCGCTCGAGCCGTTCCTGCTGCGCAAGCCGCCTCGGCGGCGGAGGCCGGTCCTGCCGCCGTCGCCCAAGCTCGCCGCGCCGCCGCAGCCGGCGCCCGGTCTGCCCGTGCGGCCGCCGGTGCTCTGCCCCGGGTGTTCCCACCGCTCCGTGTTCGCCGCGCTGCGTAAGCGCAAGCTCGCGCCGATGGGCGACATCGGCTGCTACACGCTCGGCGCGCTGCCGCCGCTCCTGGCCATGGACAGCTGCCTCTGCATGGGCGCCAGCGTCGGCATGATGGCGGGCTTCAACAAGGCGCTCGGCAAGAAGGCGGCCGTCGGCGTCATCGGCGACTCCACCTTCTTCCACTCCGGCGTCGCGCCGCTCATCGACGCTTTCTACAACGAGGTCGAGGGCATGCTGGTCGTCCTCGACAATCGCACCACCGCCATGACCGGGCACCAGGGGCACCCCGGCACCGGGCTGCACCCCGACCGCGCCCAGGGGCCGAGCGTCGACATCCAGAAGCTCTGCGAGGGCATCGGCGTGCGCTGCGTCACGGTGGACGCTACGGACCACAAGGCGCTCGACCTGGCCGTCAAGGAAGAGGCCAAGGCTCGGGGTCTCGGCGTCATCGTCGCGCTTGCGCCGTGCGTGCTCACGACGCGCGAGAAGGCGGGTGAGGTCGTCGTCGACGACGATCGCTGCAACCTCTGCGGCCTGTGCGTCGACCTCGGCTGCCCGGCCATCGCGCCCGGCGAGGACTCCATCTCGGTGCTCGAGTCGTGCACGGGCTGCGGGTTGTGCGTCGAGGTCTGCAAACGCGGTGCCCTCAGTCTCGACGAAGCGGAGACCTGCTGATGAACGGCACCACGACGGTCTCGCTCGTGGGCGTGGGCGGCCAGGGCATCCTGCTGGGCGCGGCGATCCTCGCCGAGACGGCCACGCTGGCCGGCTTCGAGGTCAAAGCGAGCGAGGTCAAGGGCATGGCGCAGCGCGGCGGCAGCGTGCTCAGCACGGTGCGCTTCGGCGAGCACGTGTGGTCGCCGGTCTCGCCGCACGCGGACGTCGTCATCGCCACGGAGCTGCTCGAGGGCATCCGCGGTCTGGACCTGCTCGCATTGCGCGGCACCCTCGTCTGCGCGGTGACCACTCGCATCACCCCCGGCAGCGTGCTGCGCCGCGAGGAGGACTATCCGGACGATCTGGCCGGCGCGGCCGCTCTGCGCGGCGTGCGGCTCGTCGCCGTCGATGCCGAGGGGCTGGCCCGCCAGGCCGGCACCCTGCGCGCCGTCAACGTCGCGCTCCTGGGCGCCGCCTCCACGGTGCTCCGGTTCACCGGGCAAGAATGGCGGCGCGGCCTCGAGGCAGCCGTCCCCGCCAAGATCCTCGACGTCAATCTGCGCGCGTTCGAGCTCGGACGCGCCGCGGTCGCGAGCCAGGAGGTCGAGTCGTGAAGGTCAAGCAGCTCACCGTGTTCCTCGAGAACCGCAGCGGTCGCCTTGCTGAGGTGGCGGACATCCTCGGCCGGGCCGGCATCAACATCCGTGGGTTCTCCACGACGGAAGCTGCCGAGTACGGCATCGTCCGTCTGATCCTCACCGACCCCGAGCGCGGCCGCGAGCTGCTTCACGACGCCGGTTTCACGACGCACTTCTCCGAGGTCATCTGCGTCAAGGTGGACGATGTGCCCGGCGGGCTTGCCGGCGTCCTCGACCAGCTCCGGGACGCGGGAGTCTCCATCGACTACCTCTACAGCATCTCGTTCTGGAACATCTGCTTCGCGGTGCGCGACATCGATCGCGCTGTGGACTTGCTTGAAGGCAAAGTGGCGCTGCTCAGCGACGCGGAGGTGCGGGCCCTTTGACGGCTACCGAGGAACATCTGACCAAAGACGCGGCCGGCGGGCTGTACTGGCAACCGGCCGCCGAGACGCTGCCCACCAGGCAGCTCGGCGAGCTCCAGATCGAGCGCCTGAGAGCCACGCTGGAGAACGCCTACCAGAATATCCCCTTCTACCGCAAGAAGCTGGACGAGCTCAGCATCAAGCCGGACGGCGTGACCTGCCACGGCGACGTCGCCGACCTGCCCTTCACCACCAAGATCGACCTGCGCGACCACTATCCGTTCGGCATGTTCGCGCGGCCGCGTAAGGACGTGGTGCGCGTGCACGCCAGCTCCGGGACCACCGGCAACCCGACCACGGTCGGGTACACGCGCGGCGACCTCGACGTCTGGGCCGACCTGATCGCCCGGACCCTCGCCGCCGGCGGCGTGGCGCCGGGCGACCTGCTCCAGAACGCCTTCGGCTACGGCCTCTTCACCGGCGGGCTCGGCCTGCACCTCGGCGCCGAGCGCCTGGGCTGCACCGTCGTTCCCATCTCCGGCGGCAACACCGAGCGTCAGCTCAAGATCATGCGCGACTTCGGCGCCACCGCACTGAGCTGCACGCCGTCCTACGCCATGTATCTCGCCGACGCCGCGCGGGACCGCGGCCTTCGGCCCGAGGACCTGCCGCTGCGCGTCGGCTTCCACGGCGCCGAGCCGTGGACCAACGAGCTGCGCGTGCAGATCGAGGCCGGCCTGGGTGAGCACGCGCTCGACATCTACGGCCTCAGTGAGATGGGCGGCCCCGGCGTGGGCTACGAGTGTCTGTGCAAGGCCGGCATGCACGTCAACGAGGACCACTACCTCGCCGAGATCATCGACCCCGAGACGCTGCGGCCGTTGCCCTACGGCGAGCTCGGCGAGCTCGTCTTCACTACCCTCAGCCGCGTCGCCCAGCCGCTCATCCGCTACCGCACCCGCGACCTGTGCTCGCTCATCGCCGAGCCGTGCGCCTGCGGCCGCACCTCCGTGCGCATGAGCAAGCCCATCGGGCGCAGCGACGACATGCTCATCATCCGGGGCGTCAACGTCTTCCCGAGCCAGATCGAAGAGGTGCTCATGAGCATCCCGTCGATCGAGCCGCACTATCAGATCGTCGTCGACCGCAAGGGCTACCTCGACGTCATAGAGGTCTGGGTCGAGGTGGGCGAGGACCTCTTCGCCGAGACCATGGGCGACCTGGAGCGGTTCCAGCGCGGCGTACAGGCTCAGATCTTCAACGTGCTGAACATCCAGTGCGCGGTCAAGCTCAAAGAGCCCAAGACGATCAAGCGCTCCGAGGGCAAGGCCGTGCGCGTGGTCGACAAGCGCAAAGCGCTGTAGGCGGGCGAGGCCGCAAGAAGGCAAGGGCCGGACGGCGGCGGGCGGGGCTGCGCAGCAGCTCCTCCCGCCGCCGTCGGCGCTCCCGGCCCTCCTGTCGCGCGCCTGCTCGCCACGGCGCAGCCGGGTATCCTTGCGCCATGCCACTGCCTCTCTACACCCGCAGGTTGTCCATACGGCCGCTGACGCCGGCCGACGGCGCCGATGTCTACGCGATCTTCGCGGCGCGGGATGTCATGCGCTACTGGAACAGCGCTCCCCCGGCGGACCTCACGGAGGCCGGGGAGTGGGCGGTGCAGCTCGCCGACATGCAGCGTCGGCTGGGCTATGCGCAGTGGCGGGTGGCGGAGCGCGCGACCGGGCAACTGGTGGGCATCGCCGGGCTGCAGCCGCTCGACGGCGGTCCCGACGTGGAGCTCACCTACGCGCTCGTCCCTGAGGCGTGGGGTCGCGGCTACGCGACCGAGGCGGCCGCGGCCGCCTTGGGCTTCGCCTTCGGCGAGGCCGGGCTCGAGCGCGTGGTCGGCATCGCCAAGCCAGAGAACGGCGCCTCTGTGACCGTGCTGCGCAAGCTCGGCCTGCGAGCGCTCGGGCAGGCCGAGTACTGGGGCAAGCCTTGGGAGAAGTTCGAGCTGACGGCGGCGGACTGGCGCGCCGAGAGCGCGTCCGCGCGGCCGCCGCTGCTCACGGAGCGGCTGGAGCTCCGCCGGTTCGTGGGGCGCGACCTCGGGCCGTTGCTCACCGTCTTCGGCGACCCCGAGGTGATGCGGTTCGTCGGGACGGACCGGCGGCCCCTCACCGGCGACGCCGTCAAGGTGCTCATGCGCACCGCGGACGGCCATTGGTCGCGGCACGGGTTCGGCCTGCTGGCGATCGTCGAGCGCGAGAGCGGACGGGTGGTCGGGGAGGCAGGCCTGCAGGTGCTGGAGGCCGGCCCGGACATCGAGCTCGGGTACACGCTCCGGCACGCCGCCTGGGGGCGCGGCTACGCGACGGAGGCGGCGCGGGCCGTGCTTCACTGGGCGTTCGCCGGCCTGCGACTCGAGCGCGTGGTCGCCGTGGCCGACCCCGACAACGACGCGTCCCTGCACATCCTCGACAAGACGGGCATGCGCCGTCTGGGCAGGCGGCACTGCTACGGCGCTCAGATGGTCGAGGCCGCGCTCTCGCTGGGCGAGTGGCGTGCGCTCGCCGGCCCCTCGCCGGCCGCCGGCTGAGTGGGCCCTTGCCCGCGGCGGTCCCGCCCGCCCGGACGGTCTATACTCGCCGGGTGACACCTTCTGCCTCAGGTCTTCGGCCGCTCCGCGGCCTCCGTCTCGATCTCACCTCCCGAACCAGCAGCGAGGAAGAGCTGCCGGGCGAGGTCGCGCGCCGGTGGCTTGGCGGACGCGGCCTGGGCGCGTACGTGGCGTTGCGCGAGCGGCTCTACGAGGTGGACCCGCTCGGGCCCGAGAATCTGCTCGTCGTGGCGCCCGGCCCGCTGACCGGCACAGGGGCGCCGGCGAGCGGCCGCTACAGCATGACCAGCCGCTCGCCGCTCACCGGCACCGTCTTCGACGGCAACTCCGGCGGCAACTTCGGCAACGCCCTTCGCCGCCTCGGCTGGGACTACCTGGTGGTGGCCGGAGCTCTTGACGAGCCGGGGTACGTCACCATCGGTCTCGATGAGGCCGGCGAGGCTTCGCCGGCCGGCCCGGCGCAGCCGTTGGCCGGCGCCGGCGGCGCAACGCTGCACCCGGCCGCCCTGCTCTGGGGTCTGGACGTGCCCACCACACTGGCGCGCCTCGGCGAGCTGCACCCGCGGTCGGAATCCGCCGTGATCGGTCCTGCCGGCGAGCGGGGCGTGCTGTTCGCCAGCATCGTCAACAACCGCGGCCGGTCCATCGGACGCGGCGGCCTGGGCGCCGTGCTGGGCTCCAAGCGGCTCAAGGCGCTCGTCGTCGACGGCCACGGCACACGCAAGCCGCCGGTGGCCGACCCCGAGCGCCTCGAGTTCATCGTCTACGAGGCCGAGAAGCTCCTCAAGTCCAACCCCATCACGTCCACGGCGCTGCCCGAGTTCGGCACCGCGGTGCTGATCAACGTGCTCGATCAGGCGGGCGCGCTGCCCACGCGGAACCACCGCGAGAGCCGGTTCGAGGGCGCCGCGGCCATCTCCGGCGAGTCGCTCAAGCGCGACCACGTCACGCGCCGGGCCGCCTGCCGCGGCTGCATGATCGGCTGTGCCCGCCGCACCCAGGCCGGCGGCGAGAGCGGGGAGGGCCCCGAATACGAGACCATCTGGGCGTTCGGGGCCCAGTGCGGCGTGAGCGACCTGACGGCGATCGTCCGCGCCAACTACGCCTGCAACCGCGCCGGCATGGACACCATCACCATGGGCTCCACCATCGCCTGCGCCATGGAGCTCACCGACCTCGGCCTGCTGCCGGGCGGCCCGCGCTTCGGCGACGCGCGGGCCATCATCGCCCTCGCCGAGGCCACAGCTGCCGGCGAGGGCCTCGGCGCCGAGCTCGGCCTCGGCTCGGCGCGCTTCGCCGCCCTGCACGGTCGCGGAGACCTCTCCATGAGCGTCAAGCGCATGGAGATGCCGGCCTACGACCCGCGCGGCATGAAGGCCCAGGGCCTGGCGTACGCCACCAGCAACCGCGGCGGCTGCCACCTTCGCGCCAACATGCTCGGCCCGGAGATACTCGGAGTGCCCAAGATGGTCGACCGCTTCGCCACTCTGGGCAAGGCCGGTCTGCTGATCAACCTCCAGAACCTGAACACCGTGCTCGACTCGCTCAGCGTCTGCAAGTTCACCGCCTTCGCGATGAAGGAGGACTACTACGCCCGACAGCTCAGCGCCGTGTGGGGCGAGCAGGTGGAGCCGCAGGAACTGCTGCTGCTCGGCGAGCGCATCTGGAACGCCGAGCGGCTCTTCAACCTGGCCGCTGGGTTCACGCGCGGCGACGACACGCTCCCGCCCCGGCTGCTACACGAGCCGGTGTCCGCCGGTCCGTCGGCGGGTCAGGTTGTAGACTTGCCGCCGATGCTGGACGAGTACTACATCTCACGCGGCTGGGACGAAGGCGGGGTGCCCTCGACGCCCAAGCTCGAGCGCCTCGGGCTGGTCGAGACCGCCGCCGCAGCCGGCGTGACGGCCGCCCCGTGAGCTCGGCCGTCCTCGAGCAGTTCCAGCAGATCGGCCGGGACCTCTTCGTCGCCGGCGTCATCAGCTCTCACGGCGGCAACCTGAGCGTGCGCATGGGCGACCGCATCCTGATCACCAGACGCGGCTCCATGCTCGCCCGCCTCGAGGGGCGCGACATCATCGAGACGGGCCTCGAGGAGAACGACTCCAACGTCATGCTGGCGAGCACTGAGATCAACGTGCACCGGGCGATCTACCAGGGCACGTCCGCGCAGGCGATCGTGCATTCACACCCGCCGTACACGATCGCCCGTTCGCTCATGTGCGACGAGATCGTCCCCATCGACAGCGAGGGCTCGTACCTGCTGCACAAGGTGCCGGTAGTGCACACCGAGCTCACGGCTGGGTCCAAAGAGGTCGCCGACCTGCTGCCCGGGTGGCTCAAGGAGTACGACATCGTCATGCTCCGCGGCCACGGGCCCTTCGCCATCGGCCACCTCCTGGAGGAGGCTTACCAGCTCACCAGTGTGCTGGAGATGAGCTGCCGCATCATGACCATCGCCGACGGGCTCGGCGAGCAGGTCAAGGAGTACCGCAAGGGGTCGGACCGGTACGAGACCTGGTAGACGGTGTGGCGCAGTGTGGCTCCGCCCGCCGCGTCGTGCCGGTCAGCCGCCCGAGGCCGGGGTGCTCGCTCCGTCAACACGCTTGAACACCAGCACGCCTTCGCGGGAGAAGACCAGCTCGTAGGCGGGATCCGCGCGCAGCTTCTTCAGGGCCCGCGCACGCCAGGCGCCGTAGCGGCCCTGGCTGTCGAGCACCACGTAGGTCACTCCGCCGATCACCGGGAACGTGGTGATGCGCTCCCGCTCCGAGAGCTGGGCCGCGAGCGCGTTGTCGGCCGAGACGGTGGCGTCGGCCGGTATCTTGCTCAGCGCCTCCGCAATGATCGCGCGGTGCGCCGGTGTCAGCGCCAGCCCCCACCCTGGGCGCGCGCCGGAGAGCGGTCCGGCGGTCAGTGTCGCGACGACCGCGACGGCGACGACCGCGCCGGCCAGCACCCGGGCGATCCGGTGGGGTCCGCCTGCGCGGGCCTCTGCGGAGGCCCGCGCGACCCAGCCGGAGATGCGCCGCAGGCCGAGCACCATTGCGGCGATGACGAACGGCGCCTCCGCGGCAACGTAGTGGTAGGCCATCGAGTGCTGCTGCGGCTTGCTGGAGAGCAGGTTGACAAGCAGCTCCGGGAGGCTGATGAAGAAAGTGAGCGGGCTCGCCAGGGAGGTGAATCCGAGCGGCCACAGCAGCTTCGCCAGGTAGGCGAGCCCGGAAGGCGCCAGCAGCGTCGTGACCGCTCGCCACGGGTGAGCCAGCAGGTCTGTGGCGAGGCTGCGCATGCTCTCCTCGCCCCCCGAGTAACGGCCCAGGAAGCGGCTCGATGCGCCACCGTTGAAGTGCGGTATCACGACGCCCACGGCCAACAGGAAGTACAGCCCCGCAGCGACCGTGATGAGCAGCGGCCACAGCGTACGCTTGCGCAGGGCGAAGTACAGGCCCATGAGCGCGATCACCAGCGGGATCTCCTCCTTGCACAGAGCGGCCAGCACGAGGAACGGGACGGCGAGCCAGCGCCTGTCCTCCTCGAGGAAGACGAAGGCGAAGAGCAGCAGCGGGATGGCGAGCGTGACCGGGTGGAACTCGTCGAGCGCGGCGAACTGCAGCGGTGGGTAGAGGAGGGCCGCGGCGGCGCACAGGGCCGCGGCCGCCGTGTCTCCGAGCACGCGGCGGCCGAGGAGGAACACCGGCCATGCGGCGAGCGCGACGAGCACCGCCTGCGCGATGAGCAGCATGGCCGGGTCGGGCCACACCAGCCAGGGGAGTGCGAAGAGGGCGATGATGGGATCGACGTGCGAGGCCAGGCGGCTGATCTGGCGGCCGTCGCCGCTCGTCATCCGCAGTATCCGGCCGTGCGCCGTGTTGTCGACGACCTGGACCATGTTGCCCATGTCGTTGCGGTAGGTGCGGTACTCCCGATGCCGCTGGACCGCGGTCACGGCGGTGAGGACGGCGAAGGCGACCATGACGGCGACCACGAATGCCGTCCAGCCGGTGGATGCGCCCGCCGCCCGGACCGGGCGGGCGCTCTCAGCTGCTGGGCTGACTGCCGGGGCGGAGACGGGACGGCTCCTGTGGTCGCTGGGGTGAGAGTCCGCGGCGCGCCTGCGGCGGCCGCGTCGCTTCACGGATCAAGGCCTCTGGCGGTCAGAGTCCGAGCAGGCCGGCCACCCAGCTCACGGCGGCGCCGGCCAGGCCCGTGCCGCGGCTCGTGTTCGTCGTGACGGCCGCCTGCTCCTGCGTCCCCGCCGTCGTCGTCGCGCCGACGAGTTGCTTGCCTCCGGCCGTCGGCGTCCCGGTCGGCTTGGGCGTCGTGGGCGTCGGCGCCGGCGTCTTGGTCTTGGTCGGAGTCGGCTGCGGCGTCTTGGTCTTGGTCGGAGTCGGCTGCGGCGTGATGGTGTGCGTCGGCTTGGCGGTCGGCGTGGCGCTAGAGCTGGACGACGCGGACGCCGAGGCCGATGGGCCGGTCGAGTACTTGCTCTCCCAGCTGCCGAACGTCCAGGGGAACGACTTGAAGCTCGGGTGTGACTGGTCTTTGAGCGCCGCGGCGAAGAACTTGGCCCACATCGGCGCCGGGTAGTCGCCGCCGTAGGCCGGCATGGCGCTGCGCTTGTACATGTCGCCCATCCACACGGCGGCGGCGAGTTGCGGCGTGTAGCCGGCATACCACAGGTCGGCGCCGTCTTCGGTGGTGCCCGTCTTGCCGGCGCGCGGATACGGGAAGAACGAGCCGGTGGCGGAGCCGGTGCCGGCGGAGGCCACGCGCTCCAGGCACTGCGTGACTACACTGGCGACTCCGGCCGGGATGGCGCGCTTGCCCTTGGTGGTCGGCTGCCAGATGGTCTTGCCCCGGCGCTCGACCTTGACGATCGCCTGCGGCTTGTGGTGGATGCCGTTGGAGGCGAACGTGGCGTAGGCGTCGGCCATCTCGAGCGGCGAGACGCCGGAGGTGCCCAGCGTGATGGACGGCACGGCGTCGAGCGGGCTGGTGATGCCCATCTTGTGCGCCGTCTTCACGGTGTTGTCTGGGCCGACGTCGACGCTGAGCTGCGCGAAGACGACGTTGTCCGAGATGGTGGTCGCGGCGGCCACGCTCTCCGGACCGCCGGGGCCGTCGCCGTTGACGACCCACGGGGCGGCGTAGGCGCCCATCGGGATGATGACAGGGCTCTTGGAGTTGTAGTAGGTGGTGTCGGGGTTCATGCCCTGGTCGACCGCGGTGGCCAGCACGAACGGCTTCATGGAGGACCCCGGCTGGCGTTTGGCCTGCGAGGCGAGGTTGAACTTCTGCTTCTTGTAGTCGAGGCCGCCGACCATGGTGCGGATGTAGCCGTTGGCAGGGTCGATGGCAACCAGGGCGGCCGAGGGTTTGAAGCCGAAGTCCAGCGGCGCCGTGGTGCTCTTGATGATGTCGGTGGCCTGCTGCTGCCACTTGACGTTGATGCTGGTGATGACCTTGAGGCCGCCGTCGAACACGGTGGCTGAGCCGAACCGCTTGGTGAGCTCGCCGGTGACGTAGCTCGTGAAGTAGTCGGTGAGGCTCTTGTTGTAGTTCGGGGGATGCGCGTACACGTGCAGCTTGCTCGCGCCGGCCTTGTCGGCGCGCTGCTGCGTGATGTAGCCCTGGTCGGCCATGAGTTGCAGCACCTTGTTACGCTGCTCCTTGGCCATCTTTGGATCGGTGGTCGGCGAGTAGGCGGACGGGAACTTGGGCAGCGCCGCGAGCAGCGCCGCCTCCTTGATGTTGAGCGCCGACGCGTGCTTGTGGAAGTAGGTGCGCGCGGCCGCCTCGACTCCGTAGGCGCCGGCGCCGTAGTAGATGGTGTTGAGGTACGCCGTGAGGATCTGGTCCTTGCTCCACCTGTCCTCGAGTTGCCACGCGAGCACGGCCTCGCGCAGCTTGCGCTGGTACGTGCGCTCGTCGCCGATGTAAGCGTTCTTGATGTACTGCTCGGTGATGGTCGACGCGCCCTCCACCACGCCGCCGGCCTCCACGTTGCGGACCATGGCGCGCGCCACGGCCTGGAAGTCCACACCGTGGTGCTCGTAGAAGCGCTCGTCCTCGACGGCCACCGTGGCCTGCTTCATGACGTCGGGGATCTTGGCGCTGGGCACGATGACGCGGTTCTGGCCGCCGTGAAGCTCGGCGATGAGCACCTTGCCGGTGCTGTCGTAGATCGTGGTGTTGACCGGCTGCTTGACGCGCTGCAGTTCGTCCAGCGACGGCAGGTCACGCGAGACCGCGTAGATGGCGCCGGCGGCGACGGCGAGGCCGGCGATCATGGCCAGCAGCAGGGCGACGATGAAGAGCTTGACGATGAGCCACGCGCGGCTGCGCGACTTCGTAGCCTTCTTCTTGCGCTCGCGCCGACGCCGCGGGACGTCCTCGGGCTCGACGCTGTATCTCGTGTACTCAGCCATGGCTCCCCATTGTACCGGGACGGGAGACGCGCCGCCGCCCTGCCACGTTCACACGCCCTCCGCGACGGTCACACATGCTGCCGACGCGTGGATGGGAGGGGTTCTTGGACCTTCCGCCCTCGGGCGTCGAGACGGACACGGCGGCGCCTCGCCACTCGCGCACTTACGCGGGCGCGCCCCCGGAGTCTTCAACGGCGGCGGCGTCCACCCTCTTCGGCTGCACGAAGCGGGCGAGCACGATCGAGACTTCGTAGAGGACGTAGAGGGGCACGAACATGGCCAGCATGCTGAAGGCGTCCTGGCTCGGCGTGATGACGGCGGCGGCCACGGCGAGGATGACGATCGCGTAGCGCCGGTTCTTCCTGAGGAACTTGTCGTCGATGACGCCCACCTTGGCAAGCGCCACCAGCACCACGGGCAGTTCGAACACCGCGCCGAACGCGACGATGAAGAGCGCCATGAACGTGAAGTAGTCGCTGGCGCGCAACTGCACGTTGAAGAACCCGGCGCTGAAGCCGAGGAGCCAGCCGAGGCCCTTGGGCAGCACGACGAAGTAGGCGAGCGCGCAGCCGCCCAGGAACAGGATCGTGGTGGAGAACACGATGGGGTAGAACCACTTCTTCTCGTTCGCGGTGAACGCCGGAGCCATGAACGCCCAGAGCTCCCAGATGATGATCGGCGAGGCCAGGATGACCGCGCCGGCCACCCAGACCTTGAGGCTGACCATGAACGGTTCGGCCGGGCTGAACGTGGTGATCTTGGTGGCCGACTCAGGCAGGTTCGGGATCGTGCGCAGCGGGTGCAGCAGCACGTCGAACATGAAACTGTTGAAGAGCGCCGCGATGAGCACACCCGCGACCAGCGCGATGAGGACGACGAAGATCCGTTTGCGCAGTTCGTCGAGATGTTCGAACAGCGTGAGACGGTCTTCGGGAGTGAGCGTCGCCATCAGGTCAGGACTCGGAGGGCGCCGCCGGCTCCGCGATCGTGGCGCCGTCCGGCGCCGCCTCTGCGACGACCTCTACGGGCGGGGCTTCGGGAGCCTCGACCGGCTGCGTGACGGGAGCCTCGGGCGGGGAAGGTGGCGTGACGTCGGCGAACACCGTCGCCGGCGTGACCGCCGGGGTCTCCGGCCCCTCTTCGACGACTCCGAGCGGCTTGCCCGGCCGCGCCGGCTCCGAGACCGGAGCGGCCGCCGCGGCCACAGCGGTCGCGGCGCCGGCGGCGCCGACCGGCGCCTCGATGGCCGACTTGACGTCCACGCTGGCCTTGAGATCGCCCAACGTACCCGTGACTTCCTTGAGGGGCTCGGTGAACGTGGACTTGACTTCATTGATGCTGTCCGTGACCTCGCTCAGGCCGAGCTCGTTCTTGGCCGTGTCGGCCGCCTTCTTGAACTCGCGCACGCCGCGCCCGAGGGAGCGGCCCATCTGCGGCAGGCGGCTGGGGCCGAAGACGAGAAGCGCTATGACGAGGACGATGATGATCTCGGCGGGGCCGATGCTCATAAGGGGTGACTCCGGTCGGGGGTATCCGTGCAGCTCGATGGTACGGGCAGCGCGGCGCGAAATCAACGCGACCCCGCGGTGTGGAGCAGGTGGCCGCGCGCGCAGTCGTTCGCAATCCCGGCCCGTGCCTCGTTTTCCCTGCAAATCGGTGAGGTGCAGCTATACCCCCACCGGTTTCAATCAGAGTTTGCATCGCCGGAAGCCGCTTTGGTAGAGTACGCCTCACGTCCGGAGGCTACCGAGGGGGTAGCCGCGGGCGTGTCGCATGTGATGACGAATGCATACCTCACCGAGTGGATCTACGTCTGGCTGTTCATCGTCGCCGGAGCGGCGCTGGTCGTGGTCATCCTGCTCTTCTCCAAGCTCATCAACCCGAGCCACCTCACGCCGGAGAAGCTGCAGCCCTACGAGTGCGGCATCCCGCCTGTAGGCAACCCGTGGCAGCCGTTCGCGGTGCGCTACTTCGTCTTCGCGCTCCTCTTCCTGGTCTTCGACGTCGAGTCGGCCTTCCTGTTCCCGTGGGCGATCGTGTTCCGCTCGCTGGGCAGGTCCGGCTTCATCGAGATGCTGCTGTTCATCGCGGTGCTCGGCTTCGGGCTCCTGTACGCCTGGCGCAAGGGGGCCCTCGAGTGGGCATGAGCGAGCGCATCAAGGCGGTCAAGTACCCCAAGCTCGAGCACTTCAGCGAGCCGAACATCATCACCACCACAGCCGACTTCATTTTCAGCTGGGCGCGGTCACACTCCGTGTTCCCCTTCACCTACGGCCTGGCGTGCTGCGCCATCGAGATGCTGAGCTCGGGCTTCGCCCGCTACGACGTCGCGCGCTACGGCATGGAGGTCTTCCGCCCCACGCCGCGCCAGTGCGACCTCATGATCGTGGCCGGCACCGTGAACGAGAAGATGGCGCCTGTCCTCAAGCGCCTGTACGACCAGATGTCGGAGCCCAAGTGGGTCATCAGTATGGGCGCCTGCGCCACCAGCGGCGGGCCGTTCTACGACGGCTACAACGTCGTCAACGGTGTCGACAAGGTCGTGCCCGTCGACGTGTACATCCCCGGCTGTCCGCCGCGTCCCGAGGCGCTGTTCCAGGGTCTGCTCGAGCTGCAGGGCAAGATCCAGCAGTTCAAGTTCGTCCCGGAGAAGCCGGCGGGATACGAGTTGTTCACCGCCGACGAGTCCTCTGCGGCCGCCACGGCAGAGGCCTGAGCGCGTGGGTCTCGTCGTCGGCAGCAACCCCATGAGCATGGACGCCGTCGCGGCGCTCCTCCTGGAGCGTTTCGCCGGCGACGTCGAGGACGTGCGCATCCAGGAGCCGGACACCATCGTGGCCGAGGTCGCGCGTGAGAAGCTCAAGGACGTCGCCGCGCGGCTCAAGGCCGACCCTGACATCGGGTACGAGACTCTCAACTGGATCGCCGGCGTCGACCACCGCGCCGCCTTCGAGGCCGTCTACCACGTGTACTCGTGGAAGACGAACACGTGGATCGAGCTCCACGTCGAGGTCCCCAAGGGCAAGCCTGAGGTCGACACGGTGTGCGACATCTGGCCGGCGGCCGACTGGCACGAGCGCGAGGCCTGGGACATGGTCGGGATCAGGTTCCTGGGCCATCCCGACCTGCGCCGCATCCTGCTCAAGGACGACTTCGTCGGTCACCCGTTGCGCAAAGACTACATCGACCTCGCGGAGAACCACCCGCATGTATGACCACTTCGAGACGCCCGAGCCGGACGAGGCCGTGAAGCTCGCCCTGCGCCGCATCGAAGAGTCGACGGCGCGCGGCGAGGGCTCGGACGTCGATGGCCTCGCGTTCAACGAGGTCGTGGTCAACATGGGGCCGCAGCACCCCAGCACGCACGGCGTGCTGCGGCTGGTCTGCACCCTCGACGGCGAGCTCGTCAAGGACGTCATCCCGGTCATCGGCTACCTGCACCGCTGCAAGGAGAAGCTGGCCGAGAAGCGCACCTACTTCCAGTACATCCCGATCGTCGACCGCACCGAGTACGTAGCCAGTATCAACTGCGAGTGGGGCTACGTGCTGGCGGTCGAGAAGCTCGCCGGCATCCAGCCCACGCGGCGGGCGGAGTTCATCCGCGTCATCACCGGCGAGCTCATGCGCATCGCCAGCCACCTGGTGGCTGTCGGCACCTTCACCGCCGACCTCTCGCCGCTGGGTACGGCCATGGTCTTCTACATGTTCCGCGATCGCGAGCAGATCCTCGACCTCATGGAAGAGCTCACGGGCGCGCGCATGATGTTCAACTACTTCCGCTTCGGCGGCGTGCGCTACGACCTGCCGGACGGCTGGGTGGAGAAGGTCCGCGAGTTCCTGAAGGCGTTCCCGGCCAAGCTGAAGGAGTACGAGGCCCTCGTCGACGACAACGCCATCTTTCTTCAGCGCACCCAGGGCAAGGGCGTCATCACCCAGCAGGACGCCATCGACTACGGCATCACCGGCCCCAACGCGCGCGCCTCGGGCATCGACCTCGACCTGCGCCGCCACCGCCCGTACTCCGTTTACCCGGAGCTCGACTTCCAGACCGTCACGGCGCAGCACGGCGACATCTTCGACCGCTATCGGTGCCGCATGGACGAGATGCGAGAGAGCCTCCAGATCGTCGAGCAGTGCCTGGACATGCTGCCCAAGGGCCCGGTCCAGCTAGGCTCGCTGCGGGCGCCCTACGTCATCACGCCGCCACCGGGCTCGTGCTACGTGGGCCAGGAGAACCCGCGCGGCGAGTACGGCACCTACATCGAGAGCGACGGGTCGCGGTATCCGTACCGGCTCAAGTTCCGCGACCCCTGCTTCTGCAACCTGCAGCTGTTCCCGAAGCTCCTCAGCGGCAACAAGATCGCCGACGCGGTGGCCATCTCGGGCAGCATCGACCTCGTGCTGGGAGGCATCGACCGCTGATGGACATCCTGCTCGGCATCCTCAGGGCCATCCTCTTCGTCGTCATCGCCTATGCGGTCGTGTTCATCGCGGCGCTCGCCAACATCCTGTACGAGCGCCGCTTCATGGCTTTCATCGGCGACCGACTCGGCCCGAACCGCACCGGGCCGCAGGGCGTGCTGCAGAGCGTCGCCGACGCCTTCAAGATGATGGGCAAGGAGGACTTCCGCCCGCTGCTGGCCGACCCGGTCATGTTCACGCTTGCGCCGGTCCTGGTCATGATCGGCGCGGTCTCCATCCAGCTGGTGCTGCCGTACACGCAGGGCCTCGAGGCCACGCAGCTCAACGTGGGCGTCATCTTCCTGGTCGCCATCACCAGCTTCACCACGCTCTCGATCCTCATGGGCGGCTGGGCGTCGCGGAACAAGTTCTCGCTGGTCGGCGCTCTCCGCGCCGCCGCCCAGATGATCAGCTACGAGATCCCGATGCTGCTCGCGCTGCTCATCGTGGCGATGATCGTCGGTTCGCTGCGCGTCGGCACCATCGTCGCCTTCCAGGCGCACTACGAGTGGATCGGCTTCTACTCGCCGTTCACGTTCCTGATCTTCTACATCGCCTCGATCGCCGAGTTGAACCGTGGCCCGTTCGACCTCCCCGAGTCGGAGTCCGAACTGGTCGCCGGCTACGCCACCGAGTATTCGGGCATGCGCTTCGGCATGTTCTACCTCAACGAGTACGCCGGCCTCACCATCATGTCCATGGTGGCCGTCACACTGTTCTTCGGCGCCTGGATGGGCCCCTGGGCCGCGGCCGTCACCTGGCTCGGGGTCAGCTGGATCGGCATCCTCTGGTTCCTCGTCAAGACCTACCTCCTGGTCACCGCGCTGATCTGGATCCGCTTCAGCATCCCGCGGCTGCAGGTAGACCAGCTCATGGGCTTCGCCTGGAAGGTCCTCATCCCGCTGGGTCTGGTGAACATCCTCGCCACGGCGGCGATCATCCTCTGGGTACCGAGCTGGAAGTGGGGCCTGGCGATCTTCAGCTGGGTCGCTTTCTTCGCCTTCGTCGGGCTGCTCGACCCCATCCTCAAGTGGCGGCTCCGCAAGCAGCGTGAGCGCCAGCCGGTGGTGAGCGCCTGATGCTCGGCATGTTCAAGGCCATGCGGCAGACGATGAGTCACCTGCCCAAGAAGAAGCTCACGGTCCAGTACCCGGAACAGCGCGAGGACCTGCCGGCGCGCAGCCGCGGTCTGTTCCGCGTGGTCATCGACCCGACCAGCGGCGACCCGCGCTGCCGCTCCTGTACGCTGTGCGAGAGCAACTGCCCGGTACAGGTCATCCGCGTCAACCACACCAGCAAGTACCGCTTGCCGGTGCCCAACGCGGCGCGCATCGCCGAGGCGCGCATCGCTGCGCAGCAGGGCATCGACGTCAAGGCGCTGCAGCCGGTGCTCGACGACTACTACGAGCACGGCACCGGCCTCATCGCGATGCTGCAGAACGCGCAGGAGGTCTACGGCTACCTGCCGCGGCTGGCCATCCAGGAGATCAGCCTGCAGACCGGCGTCTCGCTCAGCCAGATCTACGGCGTCTCCAGCTTCTACAACCAGTTCCGTCTCTCGCCCGTGGGCGAGTACATCATCGACGTCTGCCACGGCACCGCCTGCCACGTAGCGGGGGCGGTCCAGATCACCGAGGCCTTGGAGGAGGAGCTCGGCGTCGCCGACGGCAAGACGACCAGCGACATGAAGTTCACCCTGTCGTCGGTGGCGTGCATGGGCGCCTGCTCGCAGGCCCCCGTCATGCGCATCGGCGACCAGACCTACGGCGGTCTCACCCCTGACGCGACACGCAAGATCATCCGCGACCTCATGCGAGAGGTCGGCGGCGAGAAGGGGTGAGCAGAGGCACCATGACTGACGAGATCACCACCCCGACGCCCGACACCGACGGCCGCAACGTCAGCGTCCGCGAGCGTCCTGGCGGCGGCTACAACGTGAAGGTCTGCGCCGGCACGGCCTGCCTGTTCGCCGGCTCCATGGCGGTGTACGACGCCTTCGTCCAGGAGGTCCAGCAGGCCGGGCTAGGCGACAAGGTCGAGGTCAGCATCATCGGCTGTCACGGCCTGTGTTCCATGAGCCCTGTGGTCGTGCTGAGCGACGACACGCTGTACGGTCACCTGAAGCCCAAGGACGTGGCGACCGTGGTCGAGAGCCACCTCAAGGGTGGCGAGCCGGTGGAGAAGTTCCTGTACAAGGACGCCCAGACCGGCGAGCGCGTGCGCGACTGGCACGACATCGGGTTCTACAAGGCGCAGACGCGCATCGCGCTCCGGGACGTCGGGGTCATCAATCCCGAGAGCATCGACGCCTACATCGCCGTCGGCGGCTACGAAGCCGCGCGCACGGCGCTCGGCGAGAAGACGCCCGAGCAGATCATCGAAGAGGTCACCGACTCGGGCATCCGCGGCCGTGGCGGCGCCGGGTTCCCCACCGGCGTCAAGTGGAAGTTCGCCAACGCGTCCAAGAGCGACGAGAAGTACCTCATCTGCAACGCCGACGAGGGCGATCCCGGCGCGTTCATGGACTGCTCGATCCTCGAGGGCGACCCGCACGCGGTCATCGAGGGCATGCTCATCGGCAGCTACGCCATCGGAGCGCACGAGGGCTACGTGTACGTGCGCGCCGAGTACCCGGTCGCCGTCAAAAGGCTCACCAAGGCCATCGCTGAGGCCGAGGAGCGCGGCTACCTGGGCGACGACGTCTTCGGCACGGGCTGGGCTTTCAGCCTGCACCTCAAGCTCGGCGCCGGCGCCTTCGTCTGCGGCGAGGAGACGGCGCTCATCGCCTCCATCGAGGGCAAGCGCGGCATGCCGCGCACGCGCCCGCCGTTCCCGGCCGTCAGCGGCCTGTGGGGTAAGCCGACCAACATCAACAACGTCGAGACGTTCTCGAACATCCCGTGGATCCTGAAGAACGGCGCCGAGGCCTACAGCACGCTCGGCGCCGAGACCAGCCGTGGCACCAAGGCCTTCAGCCTCGCCGGCAAGGTCGTCAACGGCGGCCTGGCCGAGGTCCCGATGGGCACCAGCCTGCGCCACCTGATCTTCGAGGTCGGCGGCGGCATCAAGGACGGCAAGAAGTTCAAGGCGGTGCAGCTGGGCGGCCCCTCCGGCGGCTGCGTGCCGGCGCACCTCCTCGACACGCCGGTCGACTACGAGTCCCTGGCCGCCACCGGCGCCATCGTCGGCTCTGGCGGCATGGTCGTCGTCGACGACGAGACCTGCATGGTCGACCTCGCGCGTTTCTTCCTCGACTTCACACAGAAGGAGTCGTGCGGCAAGTGCGTCCCCTGCCGCCTCGGCACCAAGCGCATGCTCGAGACGCTCGACCGCATCATCGACGGCGACGGCCGCGAGGGCGACATCGAACTGCTCGAGGAGATGGGCCGCTACATCATCGACGGCACTCTCTGCGCGCTCGGCGGCACCGCCCCCAACCCCGTCCTCACCACCATCAAGTACTTCCGCGAGGAGTACGAGGCGCACATCCGCGAGAAGCGCTGCCCCGCCGGCAAGTGCAAGTCGCTCATCACGTACTTCATCGACGCCGAGGCCTGCACCGGCTGCATGCTCTGCGCCAAGAAGTGCCCCACGAACTGCATCACCGGCGAGCGCAAGCAGCCGCACGTGATCGACGTGGCCCAGTGCATCAAGTGCGACACCTGCCGTCAGGTGTGCAAGTTCGACGCCGTGAAGGTCCGCTCAGGCATCGAGCAGACCGTCGCCGGCGCGGGAGCCGAGGCCTGAGCATGGCGACCGCTGCGCACGACATGCCCAGGGCCCAGGCGCGCCCGGACCAGGTGCTCGTCACCATCGACGGGCAGGAGGTCGCCTGCGACCGCGGCGACACGATCCTCGACGCCGCCCAGCGCGCCGGCATCCACATCCCGACCCTGTGCTACGAGCCGCGTCTGCCGGCCACGGCGGCGTGCCGCATGTGCATCGTCGAGGTCGAGGGCGCCCGCAAGATGGTCCCGAGCTGCTCCGCCGCCGTCGCCGACGGCATGGTCGTCAAGACCAGCACCGAGAAGGTCCGCGCAATGCGGCACCTCTACCTCGAACTGCTGCTCAGCGACCACAACAGCTTCTGCACGCCGCCTTGTCGCGATGCGTGCCCCACGCACATCAAGATCCCGCAGTTCCTCGACTACATCGCGCACAAGGACTACAAGAACGGCGTCCGCAAGCTGCGCGAGGACCTGCCGTTCCCGGCCATCCTCGGCCGCGTCTGCCCGCGGCCGTGCGAGGGTCCGTGCCGGCGCCAGCTGGTGGAGCACCCCATCACCATCTGCCAGCTCCACCGTTTCATGGCCGACCAGACGATCGACGACGAGCAGACGGGCGAGCTCCTGCTCCCGGTCGAGCCCAAGGAAGACTCGGGCAAGAAGATCGCCATCGTCGGCGGCGGACCCGCTGGCATGGCCGCCGCCTTCTACAGCCGCCTCGAAGGGCACTCGGTCAAGATCTTCGAGGCCCTGCCCAAGGTGGGCGGCATGCTCCGCTACGGCATCCCGAGCTACCGCCTGCCGCGCGACCTCCTGGAGAAGGAGGTCAACGTCCTGTGGCGCCTCGGCGTGGAACTGCAGGCCAACAGCCGCCTCGGCGTCGACTACCAGCTCGAAGATCTCCTTTCTGAGTACGATGCCGTGTTCCTCGCGCTGGGCGCCTTCAACAGCAACGACATGCGCTGCCCCGGCGAGGACGCCGACGGCGTCGTCACCGCGGTCGACTTCCTCGGCGAGCTCGAGCTCACCGGCAAGGTGCACGTCGGCGACAAGGTCGTCGTCATCGGCGGCGGGTTCACCGCCATGGACGCCTGCCGCACCAGCATCCGCAAGGGCGCGGCCGAGGTCACCTGTCTGTACCGCCGCTCGCGCAAGGAGATGCCGGCGCATCACACCGAGGTCGACGAGGCCGAGGAGGAGGGTGTCAAGCTCGAGCTGCTCTGTGCCCCCGTGCGCGTCATCGCCGACGCCGCCAACAAGGTCACCGGCATCGAGATGCAGCGCATGGAGCTCGGCGAGCCCGACGCCTCCGGCCGTCGCCGGCCGGTGCCCGTGGAGGGCTCGGAGTTCATCGTCGAGTGCGACCAGGTCATCACCGCCATCGGCCAGTACCCCAAGCTTGACGGTACCAGCGAGGAGCAGGGGTGCATGCGGACCAAGTGGCGCACCATCGAGGTGGACGACTGGACGTTCCAGACCGCCGACCCGCGTGTGTTCGCCGGCGGCGACGTGGTGCTCGGCGCGCAGACCGTCATCCAGGCGGTGGCCCAGGGCAAGAAGGCCGCCTGGAGCATGGACGCCTACCTGCGCGGCGACGACATGCAGGACATCTCGCAGACGCTGGCGGAGCTCAAGGCCACACCGTTCTTCAACGCGCTCAGCGACCGTGACGACATCGACCCGCGCGTGGCGCGCATGGCCGAGATCCCGCCGGTGTTCATCGACATGACCACCGACGTGTCGCACCCCAGCCCACCGGCAGAGATGCCCAAGCTCTCGCCGGACGACCGCAGGACGAACTTCAGCCAGATCGAGCTGGGTTTCACCGAGGACGAGGCCGTCCGCGGCGCCGAGCTCTGCCTGCAGTGCTACTGCCCGGCCAGCGGCAAGTGCGACCTGCAGCGGTACGGCATCGAGTACGAAGTCTTCAAGAACCGCTTCCACGGCGGCGACGCCCACGACTACCCGGCCGACTTCCGCCACGACTTCATCATGCGTGAGCCCAACCGCTGTATCAATTGCGGCCGCTGCGTGCGCGTCTGCCGCATGGAGGTCGGGTCGAGCTGCTACGACAACATGGGCCGCGGCTTCGACACCATCGTCAGCACCGCCGACAACCTGCCGCTGCAGCTGGTCGGCTGTGTCAGCTGCGGCAAGTGCGCGGAGACGTGCCCCACGGGATCCATCGAGACCAACCCGCGCATCCTCGGCAGCTACGACCTTGACGAGAGCCGCTGCATCTTCTGCGGCGAGTGCGTCGAGGTCTGCCCGTACAACGCGCTCGAGCAGACCAGCTTCTTCGAGCTCGCCGGCTACAGCCGCACGTCCATGAGCCGTGAGTCGCTCTACATCCGCGAGAACCGCCCGGTGGCGACGCTGCGCGAGACCGTCAAGGATCTGGTGCCGCACGTGCTCGACTCCGAGCGTGGCCTCGGCTGGGTGTGGAAGCCCATGAAGGACGATCCCATCGTCCTCGACCATGAGGAAGAGGAGCAGGCCTGATGCCCGGCGGCGACTTCCATCCCTGGTACTTCGCCGTCGTGGCAGTCTGGATCCTTGTGTGTGGCCTCGGCGTGGTGTTGTTCAGGAAGATCATGTACTCCGCCGTGGCCATGGTGTTCTGCTTCCTCGGCGTGGCGTTCGCTTACGCGCTCCTCAACTCGCCGCTCGTGGCCATCATCCAGATCCTCGTGTACGTCGGCGCCATCTCCATCGTGGTCATCTTCGCGATCATGCTGACCGAGGTGCAGTCCGGAAAGCTGGAACTGTTCTTCAACCGGCAGACGGCACTTGCCGCCGTCCTGGCGCTGCTCGGCGCGGGCATCCTGGCCGCCGTGGCCCTCTCCGCCAACATCGGACGCATCTCGGACGTGTCCAAGGCGCCGGGGCTGCGCGAGCTCTCCAAGCTGATCTTCGCCCGCTACGTCTTCCCGTTCGAGTTGGTCTCGCTGGTGCTTGTCGCGGCGATGATCGGCGCCATCGTCCTCGCCACTCGCGAGAGGGAGCGCCTGTGAACGCCCTGTACTGGTGGCTGCTGCTGGCGTTCATGCTCTTCTGCATAGGCGCCTTCGGCGTGCTCGCGCGCCGCAACGTGATCCTCGTGGTGATGAGCCTCGAGATCATGCTCAACGCCGTGAACCTCGCCCTCGTCGCCACTGCGGACTTCCGCGGCGGCGCCAAGGGCGCCGGTACCATGTTCGCGCTGTTCATCATCGTGCTTGCCGCGGCCGAAGTGACCATCGGCCTGGCGATCGTCATCGCCAACTACCGCAACAAGAGCACCGTGCAGACCGACTCTTACGACGAGCTCAAGGGCTAGCGGGAGCACCTGTGGAGGGGACTGACACCACCATGCAGTACGTCGTCGCGCTCATCCCGCTGCTGCCGCTGCTCGGGTTCATCATCACGTTGATCTTCGGCAAGAGGTGGGGCTCCAAGGCTCACATCCTGCCGGTGGCTCTGGTGACCGTGTCGGCGGCGCTCAGCATCTACGCGTTCATCTGGGCGTTCACGCACCAAGACGTGACCTTCGTCTGGAACGCCTTCACCTGGATCGCCGCCGGGCGCTTCACCGTGCCGTGGGGCTTCCAGGTCGACACCCTCACCGGTGTCCTGTTGCTGGTCGTCGGCGTCATCGGCATGCTCACGCACTACTACTCGATCGGCTACATGCACGGGGACGAGGGCTACTACCGCTTCTTCGCCTACCTCAACCTGTTCATGTTCGCGATGTTCGTGCTCATCCTCGCCGACAGCTACCTGCTGCTGTTCCTCGGCTGGGAGGGTGTGGGCCTCTGCTCGTACCTGCTCATCGCCTTCTGGTTCCGCAAGAAGAGCGCCAGCCAGGCCGGCAAGAAGGCGTTCATCGTCAACCGGGTGGGCGACTTCGGGTTCACGCTGGCGATGTTCGCGATCTTCGTCGCCACCGGTACCCTGCAGTTCACCGGGGTGTTCAAGGCGGCCGAAGAGGGCAACATCGCCGCCGGCACCATGACCTGGATCTGCCTGCTGCTCTTCACCGGTGCTATCGGCAAGAGCGCGCAGTTCCCTCTGCACGTGTGGCTGCCGGACGCTATGGAGGGCCCCACCCCGGTCAGCGCCCTGATCCACGCCGCCACGATGGTCAACGCCGGCGTCTACATGGTCGCGCGGTCGTACCCGCTGTTCATCCAGAGCAGCACAGCCATGACCGTGGTCATGATCATCGGCACCTTCACCGCCATCTTCGCCGCCTACATCGCGATCACCCAGAACGACATCAAGAAGGTGATCGCCTACTCCACCATCTCGTCGCTGGGGTTCATGTTCATGGCTCTGGGAGCGGGCGCGTGGGTGGCCGCCATCTTCTACCTGTTCGCCCACGGCTTCTTCAAGGGCCTGCTCTTCCTCTGCTCCGGCTCGGTGATCCACGCCATGGGCGGCGAGCAGGACATGCGCAAGATGGGCGGTCTGCGCAAGAAGATCCCCATCACCTTCTGGACGATGCTCATCGGCGCGCTCTCCATGGTCGGCATGATCCCGTTCGCCGGGTTCTGGGCCAAGGACGAGATCATCGGCGCCACCTTCGTCAAGGGCCAGTACGTGGTGTGGGCGGTGGCCATGGTCGCCGTGCTGCTCACCGCCATCTACATGGGCCGGCTCATCTTCATGACCTTCTGGGGCGAGACCCGCGCCGACGCCGAGGTGCAGGCGCACATCCACGAGAGTCCGCCGGTCATGACCGTGCCGCTCATCATCCTCGCCATCCCGGCCGCCCTGCTCGGCCTCGTCGTCGGCCTCCCGCCGGAGGGCGGCTGGATCCACTCCTTCCTCAACCCGGTGTTCTTCGACGTGGAGCACGAGGTGTTCCTGTGGGCCGGAGAGGGCGGCCTGCTCATGCTCCTCTCGCTCGCCACGGTGATCGTCGGCCTCGTGATCGCCTGGTGGCTCTACGTGCGACAGACCGACGTGCCCGGCCGGATCGCCGAGCGCGTCCCGTGGGCCTACAAGGTGAGCCTCAACAAGGGCTACGTCGACGAGGTCTACGCCGTCGCGCCGGTCGGTGCCACGCTGAGCTTCGCCAGCTGGCTCTGGGTCGTGTTCGACGCCAAGGTCATCGACGGCGCCGTCAACGGCGTGGCCCGCCTCTGGGGCTGGGCCGGCGACAGGCTCCGGCCCATCCAGACGGGCCGCGTGCAGAACTACGCGATGTACGTGTTTGGCGGCATGGTCGTGCTCGTCGTCGTCCTCGCCTGGGTGTGGGGGAGCTGACATGAGCGGTATGCCTACGTTGTCCCGCTCGTGTACGCCGGAAGAGGGAGCGTCATGAGCTGGAGCGATCAGATCGGGTTCCCCGTGCTCTCGGTCATCACGTTCCTGCCGCTGGCGGGCGTGATCCTCATCCTGCTGTTCGGCCGCGGCAAGCCCGCCGTCTACAAGATCATCGCGCTCGTCGTGACGCTCGTTGCCTTCGTGCTTTCGGCGTGGACGCTGTTCGTCTTCAAGCCCAAGCTGCCGGGCATGCAGTTCGCCGAGAACGTCGCCTGGATCAAGCCGCTCAACATCCACTACGGCATGGGCGTGGACGGCATCGCGCTGCTGCTGGTGTTTCTGACCACGCTGCTCGGCGCGATCGTCATCATCGCCAGCTGGAACTACGTCAAGGACCGCGAGATCGGCTTCTTCATCTCGCTGCTGCTGCTTGAGGTGGGCATGGTCGGCGTGTTCTGCGCCACCGACCTCTTCCTCTTCTACGTGTTCTGGGAGGCCATGCTCATCCCGATGTACTTCATCATCGGCATCTGGGGCGGGCCGCGGCGCATCTACGCCGCCATCAAGTTCTTCCTGTTCACGCTCATCGGCAGCCTGCTTATGCTTGTGGCGATCATCGTCGTCGTGTACGCGTTCCGGGATCAGACCGGAGTGCTCAGCTTCGACATCCAGCAGCTCAGCCACGCGGTCTACGCCTACCACCTGCAGTTCTGGGCGTTCCTGGCGTTCTTCGTGGCGTTCGCCATCAAGGTGCCGATGTTCCCGGTCCACACCTGGCTGCCCGACGCGCACGTCGAGGCGCCTACGGCGGGCTCGGTCATCCTGGCCGGCGTACTGCTGAAGATGGGCGGCTACGGCATGCTGCGCTTCTGCCTGCCCTTCTTCCCTGACGCCGCCGTCACGTTCATCCCGTGGGTGGTGGGTCTCTCGGTCGTCGCCATCGTCTACGGCGCGCTCGTGGCGCTGATGCAGAAGGACCTCAAGAAGCTGGTCGCCTACTCGAGCGTCAGCCACATGGGCTTCGTGACCGCCGGCATCTTCGCGGGCATCGCGCTCGTCGGCAACGCCGCCGGCATGGAGGGCGCCATCCTCGTCATGCTGAGCCACGGCTTCCTCACGGGCGCCCTCTTCCTCATGGTCGGGTTCATCTACGAGCGCACCCACACGCGGTTGATCGCCGACATGAGCTCACTGGCCAAGCCGCTCCCGATCGCCGCGGGCTTCCTCCTCTTCTTCGCCTTCGGCTCCCTGGGTTTGCCGGGACTGAGCGGCTTCGTCGGCGAGTTCCTCAGCCTCTTCGGTGTCTTCGAGTACTCGCGCTGGATGGCGGCAGTGGCCGCCCTCGGCGTGATCCTCGCTGCCGCTTACCTGCTCTGGATGTTCCAGCGCACCATGTTCAACGACCGCGGGGATGACGAGGTCAAGCCATCGTTCCGCCTGCTCGACCTCAACGCGCGCGAGATCGTCTCGCTGCTGCCGCTGGTCGTCTTCGTCATCTGGCTTGGCGTCTACCCACAGACGTTCCTCGAGTTTCTGCACGTACCCGTGCAGGTCATCCTCCACCGCGTGACACCTTCGCTGCAGGACTCAAGTGCAGGGATCGGCAGTCTGGCGCAGCTCGTCCACACCGTCAGGGGGCTGTTCTAGATGGCGCTCAACAACACCGTCACCGTCATCCTGCCCGGCGTCGTCGTGGCCGTGGCCGCGGTGGTCGTCTTCGTCGCCGACCTGTTCCTGAAGCGCAAGGACGCTCTCGCCTGGATCGCCGTCGCCGGCCTGCTGTGCGGCGCGGCCGTCGCGATCGGCCAGTGGGGCCAGTGGACGGCGCACTTCGCGGTGTGGCGCGTGTTCACCGGCGGGCTCAAGTTCGGCCGGCGCGAGGCCGTGGTCGGCTTCGCCGGCATGATCGGGCACGACCACTACTCCATCTACGCGGTCGTGCTGTTCTGCGCCATCGGCGCTCTGGCCGTGATGCTCTCAGACGCGTACCTGGCCAAGAGGCAGGCCGCGCGCGGCGAGTTCTACGGTCTCCTCCTGCTCATCGTCACCGGCATGATCGGCATGGCGATCAGCACCGACATCATCGCCTTCTTCGTGAGCTTCGAGCTCATGTCCCTGCCCACGTACGTGCTGGCCGGCTACATCTGGCGAGACGAGAAGTCGACGGAGGCGTCGCTCAAGTACTTCGTGACCGGCGCCTTCTCCTCGGCCATCCTCGCGTTCGGGCTGGCCATGCTCTACGCGGCCACGGGTGCGACCAGCTACGCCGGCATCGCCGCCGGCCTGCACGGGCTCACCAGCGGCGGCGTGGCGGCCGGCGGCTTCCTCGTCGTGGCCTTCGTCCTCCTCGTCACCGGCTTCGGCTTCAAGGTCTCGGCGGTGCCGTTCCACAGCTGGGCGCCGGACGTGTACGAGGGCGCCCCTACTCCCGTGACCGCCTTCATGGCCACTGCCGTCAAGGCCGCGGCCTTCCTCGGCTTCGCCAAGCTGTTCATCATGGCCGCCGGCTCCGCCTGGTCCGACTGGGGCCACGTCATGATGATCCTGGCCGTCCTCACCATGGTCGTGGGGAACGTGCTTGCGTTGCCGCAGCGCAATCTCAAGCGCATGCTCGCCTATTCGAGCATCGCCCACGCCGGCTACCTTACGCTCGGCCTCATCGCCGCCGGCAAGAGCGGCGACACCCTCGGCGTCAGCGCCATCCTGTTCTACCTGGCCGCCTACGGGCTCATGAACCTCGGCGCGTTCGGCGTGCTCATCTGGATCCGCTCCCGCCGGGCCTACGACTACTCGCTGGACGGACTCGCCGGTCTGGGCCGCAAGATGCCCTGGCAAGCCCTCCTCATGGCGCTGTTCATGATCTCGCTCACCGGCATCCCGCCCACAGTGGGGTTCTGGGGCAAGTTCTACCTCTTCACAGCGGTCATCCAGTCCGGACTCACGTGGTTGGCCATCATCGCCGTGATCATGAGCGCCGTCTCGGCCTACTACTACCTGCGGGTCGTCTGGTACATGTACTTCCGCGAGGCGCACGAGGGCACGGAGGCCGAGGCCGAGCCGCACACCATGCAGGGCGGCGTCATCGCGGCAGTGACCATCGCTGCGTTCGGCGTGGTGTTCGTGGGTCTGTTCCCCGGTCCGCTGCTCGACGCGGCGCAGGGAGCGCTCCGAGTCCTCATCGGCGGCTGACGCCGGCCGCTCGGGCGCGCCGACGCGCGCCTGCTGCCAGGAAGGCCTGCTCGCATCATCGTGGGCCGAGGCGCGCGGATGGGGCCGTCCCGTTGCCAGTCCTGACAACGCATTTCGGCTACGACGGCGCCCACAACATGTGCACTCGTCGAGGTAGACTGAGGCCGTGCGTATAGTCTTCGTAGGCGACGTGTTCGGGAAGCCCGGCAGGGAGGCTCTGCTGCGCTGGCTTCCGGATTTCGTGGATGAACGCTCAATCGACTTCGTCATCGTCAACGGCGAGAACGCCGCCAACGGGGCCGGCATCACGTCCAAGATCGCGGAGCGCATGCTGGCCGGTGGCGCAGACGTCATCACGACCGGCAATCACGTCTGGCGGCAGAAGGAAGTGTTCTCCTTCCTCACCTCCGACGAGCGCATCGTGCGGCCGGCGAACTATCCGGCCGGGGCGCCCGGTCGCGGTCTCACGGTGCGCCCCGCCGCGGACGGCACGGAGGTCGCCGTCATCAACCTGGCGGGCGAACTCTACCTGAACTCGGGCATGTCGCCGTTTCGCGTGGTCGACCGGCTTGTGGAGCAGGCACAGCAACTCGCCGACACCATCGTGGTCGACCTGCACGCCGAGGCCACCAGCGAGAAGGTCGCGATGGGGCACTACCTGGACGGCCGGGTGACGGCCGTGCTCGGCACGCACACCCACGTGCAGACCAGTGACGCTCGTGTCCTGCCCGGTGGCACCGCCTACATGACCGACGTCGGGATGACGGGACCACGTGACTCGGTGATCGGCGTGCGCACCGATGTGATCCTGCGCCGGTTCACCACCGAGATGCCGCAGCAGTTCGAGGTGGCGGAGGGGCCGGTGCGCCTCGACGCGGCCGTCATCGACTGCGTTGGCGGCAGAGCGTCGGCGATCGAGGCCCTGGATCTGATCCTCGAATAGACGGGCTCCGGCAGGAGCCACGCCTGCGGTATCTGGCGGCCGCAACGATTGGGTATGTAGCTGACATGGCACTGACGACCCCGCGACGCAACGCCCCCCGTGGGCCGGGACCGGACGCCCAGAAGTCCGTCGGATCTCTCAGGGATTCGCTAGGTGTTGCCGATGTTGTGAACATGAGCAACGGCACGGTCGAAGAGCGAGGCGCGCAGCGGGCTGCGCGCTCGCCTCACAAGCAGGCTGCGGCTGGTGCGAGGGCGCATCGGCCGTCTGACCTGCGCGTTGCCGCGACGCTGGCCAGCGACATCGTCGCGCTCGCCATCTCCGCGGTCGTGGCCGTCTCGATCGTGACCGAATTCGATGACGTCCCTCTGCTGCACCGCCTTAACGGTCCCTTCGAGGGTAACATCCGGTTCGGACTCCTGGTGCTCGTGTGCCTGACGCCGTACTGGCTCGCGGCCTTGTGGGTCTACGGCATGTACCGCGAGCCGGCGCGCAGCGTCGGCGGATTCAACCTCGGCGAGGGGCTGACGGGCCTGACGGCGCTCACCGCCGCGAGTTGGCTACTGCTGATCATTTTCGTGCTGGGCATGGGGTCGGAGACGCCGGTGGCGCCGCTGATCGCCTTCTGGTTCCTGATGATCATCCTCGTTCCCATTGCGCGATGGGTCGGCCGGGTGACGGTGTGGTCCAGGGCGTCGTTCAAGGAACGCGTGCTGATCATCGGCGCCGGCGAGGTGGGGCACACGCTGGCTGCCAAGATCGCGGAGCACCCCGAGTATAGGATCCAGCTCGTCGGGTTTCTCGACGACGGCGAGCCGCGGAGGAACGGCACCGCGGCTCCGGCGATCCCCGTCATCGGCAGCCTGGCGGACCTGGACGCGATTGTGGAGCACGAGGGTGTGGACCGGGTCATCGTCGCTTTCTCACGAGCGCGTCACAACGACTTCCTGCGCATCGTTCGTGCCTGCGCCGACAGCGGCGTGAAGGTGAACATCGTACCACGCCTTTTCGAGGTGGTCAGTTCGCAGGCGCTCGTGGACGACGTCGAGGGGATCCCGCTGCTCGACGTCGGTCACGTCGAGCTGAGCCGCTTCAATATGGCCGTCAAACGTATCTTCGACCTCATCGTCGGCGGCCTGCTCTGCATCCCGATCCTGCCGGCGATGGCGATCATCGCGGTCATCATCAAGCTCGACTCCCGCGGCCCCGTCTTCTACCGTCAAGAGCGCATGGGGCGTGGTGGCAAGCCATTCTGGATCTACAAGTTCCGTTCCATGTACACGGGAGCGGACGAGCAGCGCCTTGAGTTGGCGGAAGAGCAGAATGACTACGACGGTCCCATGTTCAAGCTGAAGGAGGACCCGCGCATCACTCGCGTAGGTGGCGCGTTGCGCCGGTGGAGCATCGACGAGGTACCGCAGATCCTTAACGTCATGAAAGGCGACATGAGCCTGGTCGGGCCGCGGCCCTTGTGGGTCGAGGAGGCCAAGCACTGCCGAGGCTGGACGCAGAAGCGTCTGGACATCACCCCCGGCATGACCGGTCTCTGGCAGGTCCTGGGGCGCACGAACATCCCGTTCGACGAGATGGTCAAGCTTGACTACATGTACGTCACCGGCTGGAGTTTGAGCTGGGACATCAAGTTGCTGCTGCAGACGATCCCCGCCGTGCTCAACAAGCGCGGAGCGTACTGAGCCAGGTCACTGCCCCGCCTCGAACGTCTCACATCTTTGCGACGCGCATCGGCCCTGGTCAGTGCGCGACCTCGCGTCCGCCGAGGGGGGAAAGCTGTCACGAGAAGGATGCGCGTCGTCAAGGACGAACCGTCGTCGGCCAAGGCGTGTCGTGCGCTGGACCGACCTGAGGACTCCAGAGGGCGAGCCGGCCGGCGTGCGGCGCCGGCCTTGCGCCCCGAGATGTGCGTCTAGCCGTCGTCTGGCGCCGAGCCCACGCTGCTGACGGCGGGTCGCCCCATGAGGGCGTGCCGCAGCCTACCGCCAAGCAGAGCCCTGTCGACATCCCTGATCGCGGTGCGCAACTCTGCTGTGCGGAGTCCGCTGCGGAGTGCCTTCAGCAGTTCGGCGTGGGACGGGTCGCTGCTGGCGGCAAGCTCCACGTTTTCCCTGAAGAAATCCCGTTCGATTGCCGTCTCCATGCCCGCCTTCACGAGCGTTTTGGCGGGAGGGAGCGTTGGGAACGGTGCGGCCGGTCCTTGACGCTCGTCTTCCGATCTCGGATCAGCATGGGGTTCTCCTGTCGCCCGTCACGGCCCGCGTACCGCTGGTGCGGCTCACGAGTCCCGAGGCACGATATCGACGCTGCGGGACGCATCTGGTGGAACTACCGCGCGCCGGAGTCTGCCGCCCAGGAGAGCGGCGTCCAGGTCGCGCACGGCTCGCCTGAGGTCGGCTCTTCTCATCGCCCCCTTCAAAGCGCGACGCAGCGCGGCTGTCTCGGCGTCGTCTTCCAGGATCGGGAGAGCGATGTTCTCTCGAAGAAAGATGCGCTCCTTCACACTGCGCCGGGCCTCTCGGCCTATCGACTCGAGCGGTGGCATCGAGGAAGGGAAGGCCTCAGTCTCCTTGATGCCGAGGAGTCTCAAGGTGGCCATGGTCCGCAGACACTTGCCGCATTTACCGCAGTTCACGTTCATGTCCTTCTCACAGACGCGAAGATGTGCCAGTGCGGTTGGCGAGGCCGCGATCCTCCTGATCTTCTCCGTTCGTCGCCTGCTGCAGCCGTCATGGATGACGTTCACGGCCTCGTTCGACCACAGTGGGTCGGTGAGTGGGTGGGAACCGTTCGGAACCAGGTGGTCGTACGTCAGCGATGTAGGGATGTATGCGGTTGCGAAGCCGAGGAGCAAAGCGACAGAAGCCAGACACGCGCCTTGCGTCACGATCCGACTCAGCGAATAGCGATGGCCGAATGCGTAGAAGTTGGTCTCCACAGGAATCAGCGTCCTGTCGAAGACGGCGATGAAACGCGAGTTGCGATCGACGGCGGTACGGTAGTTCTCGCCGCAGCCGTAGAAGTCGAAGCCGTGGATGAAGACCACGTGGCTGAGCTCGTCCATGTGCGTGAAGAAGGTGTCCATGCTGTCCGCGCCGGCTGAGAAGAAGGAAAGCGCACCCTCCCTCGGCGCTGTCGCCTCGCCCATGGTGGCACTGATGGGAACGACTTTGAAGGCCGGGTTCCAGGTGTGGAAGATCTCCTGCAGGTCCGCTGCGCTGCGCCACAGTCTGGGCGACAGACGAAGTCCCGGCTCGACCGTGAGCTCCTCTCCAAGTGTCATCGCGGGCAAGAGGGCTGCTGCGACGAAAGGGTCGGCAGAGCGGAACGGCGGATACATGATGGGCACCCGATACCAGAGGTCGAAGCCGTCCACGTCGGCTACGACCTTGATCGTTCCGTCCTCCCGGTAAGTTGTCCAGTCGCGTATCTTCACTGTCTTGCGTCCATTCTGCCCGTAGTCGAGGTCTGCGTTGCCGAGTCGGCGTTAGTGGTCTCGCCGCCGGCGACGACGACGCTCGCATTGCGGGCGACAACGGCGCGGTAGCTCTGCTCCTCGTCGTCGAAGTCGAAGCCGTGGATGAAGACCGCGTGGCCGAGTTCGTCCGCGTGCTCGAGGAAGGCATAGGCCCTATCCACGCCGGCGGAGACCAAGCTGAGTGCGCCCGAGCTTCTCGACGTGGGCGCCGTTTGCGCTGATGCACACCGTCTTCAGGGTGGGGTTCCCGGTGTGGAAGATGTCTTGCAGGCGCGCGGCGTTGGCGAGCAGCTGCGGTGAGACTGTAAGCGGCGCTTCGACCTAGAGGTCCTCGCCGCGCACCATCGCCGGCAGCTGCGCTGCCGCCAGGAATGGATCCCCCTGGGCTGCTCACCGTGTAGGCGGCCGGCAGCCGGTATCAGAGGCGATAGCCGTCGAACTCGGCGGCCACTTCGCGGATGTCCTCCCGATTCGACATCTCCCACTTGTCGACGTACATCGGTCCCTTCTTCCGGACGAGGGCTCTCGGACTGTCACTGGTGCTCACACGGAGCTCGACCCCGCCGTAGTCCTTCCGGCACGCGGGTCGGCGACGCATCCATTGGGCAAAGCTGGAGGAGGAGATCAGGAGTTGTGTTCTTCCGTATCCAGAATTGGCGACGGCATTTCGTGTGGCGAAGCGGGCGAATCTTCGCAGCTTCGCTGGGAAAACGCCTTGAGGGACTGGACGCTCCCGCGGGGGGCTATAAGGTCTACGTTGAGACTCGGTGCGGCTCTGGGACATCTCCGGGAGGGAGGCGTGGTGGGAGCGCTTGGTGCGGAAGGAATGAGCCGTAGCGACGGCGCATCTGTAGCGCATCGGTCCTGGGTGGGCCGCCGGCGCAAGGGCATCAGCCTGGTTGTGGTGGCCGCCCTGCTGCTGGCGCTGCTCGCCGCCGCCCTGGTCGGCGGGCTGCTGGCGGCGCCGGACGCAAACGCCGCGCCGCGCAGCGTGCTCATCGTGGCGCCGCACCCCGACGACGAGGTGCTCTACGGCGCCGGCGTCACGGCGCGGGCGCTTGCCGCCGGCGCCCAGGTGACGATCGTCTACATGACGAACGGCGACTACTACGACGGCGTGCCAGGTGGGCTCGCCCGTGCAGATCGGGCCGTCGACGTACAGACCACCTACATCGGCACCACCGAGGACGACCTCATCTTCCTCGGCTACCCGGACGGCGGCCTCGCGACCATCCTCAGCGAGTACTCCACCCCGGGCAGCGCCTACATGACCGACTTCGGCGTGACCCAGACCTACGGCACTCGGGGCCTCGGCGGGAGCGACTACCACCTCTACAAGTTCGGCGCGCACGCCGACTACAACGCCCCCGACGTGCGGCAGGACCTCGAGTCGATCCTCAGCGACTACAAGCCCGACGACATCTACACGACGGGGCCCTACGACGAGCACCCCGACCACAACACGACCTACGAGTTCGTGAAGCAGGCGATCCAAGCGCGGAAGACCGCCGACCCGAGCTACGCGCCCACCCTGCACACGACCATAGTGCACTGGCAAGATGATCACTGGCCAGCGGCGGCCGACCCGCAGAGCGACATGACCGAGCCCGTCGGCCTGGAGACGCAGACGCCGCTGAAGTGGAACGCGCGCGAGAGCCTCGTCGTGCCCACGGCGATGCAGGACCCCGACCTCGAGCAGAACCCCAAGTTCCGCGCCCTGGAGGCCTACGACTACACCGACGCGCACGGCTTCCTGGGCTGGTTCGTCCACCGCGACGAGATCTTCTGGATCGACGGGATCTCGCCGGCCGCCAACCACGCCCCCACCGCCGACGCCGGCGCCGCCCAGAACGTGGTCACCCAGAGCAGCGTCACCCTCGACGGCTCCGCCTCCAGCGACCCCGACGGCGACCCGCTCACCTACGCCTGGACGCAGACCGGCGGGCCCACCGTGAGCCTGAGCAGCGCCGGCGCCCAGAAGCCCACCTTCACCGCCCCGGCGAGCGCCGCCAGCCTCACCTTCCAGCTGGTGGTCAGCGACGGCAGGCTGACGAGCAGCCCCGCCGGCGTGACGATCACGGTGAGCGCCGCCCAGACCGGCACCGTCAACCTCGCCCCCCTGGCCACCGTGACGGCCTCGAGCCAGAACACCTCCACCGGCCAGCTGGCGGTCAAAGCGGTCGACGGCAGCGCCGACGGCTACCCCGGCGACTACACGCACGAGTGGGCGACGACGGGGCAGGGCGCCGGGGCCTGGCTCAAGCTGAGCTGGGCGAGCGCCTACGCGATCAGCCGCATCGTGCTCAACGACCGCCCCAACACCAACGACCGTATCACCGCCGCCACGCTGCAGTTCAGCGACGGCACGAGCATCGCCACCGGCTCCCTGCCCAACGACGGCAGCGCCCTCACCCTCGACTTCCCGGTGCGCACCGTGACCAGCGTGCAGCTCACGGTCACCTCGGTGAGCGCCCAGACCGGCAACGTCGGGCTCGCCGAGATCGCCGTCTGGGGGAACACGCCCGGAGGGGTCAACCGTGCCCCCACCGCCGACGCCGGCGCCGCCCAGAACGTGGTCACCCAGAGCAGCGTCACCCTCGACGGCTCCGCCTCCAGCGACCCCGACGGCGACCCGCTCACCTACGCCTGGACGCAGACCGGCGGGCCCACCGTGAGCCTGAGCAGCGCCGGCGCCCAGAAGCCCACCTTCACCGCCCCGGCGAGCGCCGCCAGCCTCACCTTCCAGCTGGTGGTCAGCGACGGCAGGCTGACGAGCAGCCCCGCCGGCGTGACGATCACGGTGAGCGCCGCCCAGACCGGCACCGTCAACCTCGCCCCCCTGGCCACCGTGACGGCCTCGAGCCAGAACACCTCCACCGGCCAGCTGGCGGTCAAAGCGGTCGACGGCAGCGCCGACGGCTACCCCGGCGACTACACGCACGAGTGGGCGACGACGGGGCAGGGCGCCGGGGCCTGGCTCAAGCTGAGCTGGGCGAGCGCCTACGCGATCAGCCGCATCGTGCTCAACGACCGCCCCAACACCAACGACCGTATCACCGCCGCCACGCTGCAGTTCAGCGACGGCACGAGCATCGCCACCGGCTCCCTGCCCAACGACGGCAGCGCCCTCACCCTCGACTTCCCGGTGCGCACCGTGACCAGCGTGCAGCTCACGGTCACCTCGGTGAGCGCCCAGACCGGCAACGTCGGGCTCGCCGAGATCGCCGTCTGGGGGAACACGCCCGGAGGGGTCAACCGTGCCCCCACCGCCGACGCCGGCGCCGCCCAGAACGTGGTCACCCAGAGCAGCGTCACCCTCGACGGCTCCGCCTCCAGCGACCCCGACGGCGACCCGCTCACCTACGCCTGGACGCAGACCGGCGGGCCCACCGTGAGCCTGAGCAGCGCCGGCGCCCAGAAGCCCACCTTCACCGCCCCGGCGAGCGCCGCCAGCCTCACCTTCCAGCTGGTGGTCAGCGACGGCAGGCTGACGAGCAGCCCCGCCGGCGTGACGATCACGGTGAGCGCCGGCAACCGTGCCCCCACCGCCGACGCCGGCGCCGCCCAGAACGTGGTCACCCAGAGCAGCGTCACCCTCGACGGCTCCGCCTCCAGCGACCCCGACGGCGACCCGCTCACCTACGCCTGGACGCAGACCGGCGGGCCCACCGTGAGCCTGAGCAGCGCCGGCGCCCAGAAGCCCACCTTCACCGCCCCGGCGAGCGCCGCCAGCCTCACCTTCCAGCTGGTGGTCAGCGACGGCAGGCTGACGAGCAGCCCCGCCGGCGTGACGATCACGGTGAGCGCCGGCAACCGTGCCCCCACCGCCGACGCCGGCGCCGCCCAGAACGTGGTCACCCAGAGCAGCGTCACCCTCGACGGCTCCGCCTCCAGCGACCCCGACGGCGACCCGCTCACCTACGCCTGGACGCAGACCGGCGGGCCCACCGTGAGCCTGAGCAGCGCCGGCGCCCAGAAGCCCACCTTCACCGCCCCGGCGAGCGCCGCCAGCCTCACCTTCCAGCTGGTGGTCAGCGACGGCAGGCTGACGAGCAGCCCCGCCGGCGTGACGATCACGGTGAGCGCCGGCAACCGTGCCCCCACCGCCGACGCCGGCGCCGCCCAGAACGTGGTCACCCAGAGCAGCGTCACCCTCGACGGCTCCGCCTCCAGCGACCCCGACGGCGACCCGCTCACCTACGCCTGGACGCAGACCGGCGGGCCCACCGTGAGCCTGAGCAGCGCCGGCGCCCAGAAGCCCACCTTCACCGCCCCGGCGAGCGCCGCCAGCCTCACCTTCCAGCTGGTGGTCAGCGACGGCAGGCTGACGAGCAGCCCCGCCGGCGTGACGATCACGGTGAGCGCCGCCCAGACCGGCACCGTCAACCTCGCCCCCCTGGCCACCGTGACGGCCTCGAGCCAGAACACCTCCACCGGCCAGCTGGCGGTCAAAGCGGTCGACGGCAGCGCCGACGGCTACCCCGGCGACTACACGCACGAGTGGGCGACGACGGGGCAGGGCGCCGGGGCCTGGCTCAAGCTGAGCTGGGCGAGCGCCTACGCGATCAGCCGCATCGTGCTCAACGACCGCCCCAACACCAACGACCGTATCACCGCCGCCACGCTGCAGTTCAGCGACGGCACGAGCATCGCCACCGGCTCCCTGCCCAACGACGGCAGCGCCCTCACCCTCGACTTCCCGGTGCGCACCGTGACCAGCGTGCAGCTCACGGTCACCTCGGTGAGCGCCCAGACCGGCAACGTCGGGCTCGCCGAGATCGCCGTCTGGGGGAACACGCCCGGAGGGGTCAACCGTGCCCCCACCGCCGACGCCGGCGCCGCCCAGAACGTGGTCACCCAGAGCAGCGTCACCCTCGACGGCTCCGCCTCCAGCGACCCCGACGGCGACCCGCTCACCTACGCCTGGACGCAGACCGGCGGGCCCACCGTGAGCCTGAGCAGCGCCGGCGCCCAGAAGCCCACCTTCACCGCCCCGGCGAGCGCCGCCAGCCTCACCTTCCAGCTGGTGGTCAGCGACGGCAGGCTGACGAGCAGCCCCGCCGGCGTGACGATCACGGTGAGCGCCGCCCAGACCGGCACCGTCAACCTCGCCCCCCTGGCCACCGTGACGGCCTCGAGCCAGAACACCTCCACCGGCCAGCTGGCGGTCAAAGCGGTCGACGGCAGCGCCGACGGCTACCCCGGCGACTACACGCACGAGTGGGCGACGACGGGGCAGGGCGCCGGGGCCTGGCTCAAGCTGAGCTGGGCGAGCGCCTACGCGATCAGCCGCATCGTGCTCAACGACCGCCCCAACACCAACGACCGTATCACCGCCGCCACGCTGCAGTTCAGCGACGGCACGAGCATCGCCACCGGCTCCCTGCCCAACGACGGCAGCGCCCTCACCCTCGACTTCCCGGTGCGCACCGTGACCAGCGTGCAGCTCACGGTCACCTCGGTGAGCGCCCAGACCGGCAACGTCGGGCTCGCCGAGATCGCCGTCTGGGGGAACACGCCCTGAACTCGTCGCGCGCGCCGTGCCCAATCCGCGGCCCGCTTGGCAGGAACGACGAATGGCGAGGCAGCACCTGCGTGACCGAGGCGAATATCTCGCAACACCAAGGTTGGAGCCACCCGATCCTGCGCGGCGGGCAGGGTCGCCCCTTGAAGGCTCATGCGCTGGTCGCGCTCACCGATATCTGCGAAGTCTCCTCGATGACGTGACGATAGATCGCGAGCATCGTTTCTCTGATGACAGCCGGGTCGTGCCGCTTGAGTGCCGTCATACGAGCGTTCTTTGAGAGCCGGCGGGCCAAGGCGTCATCTTCCAGGAGCCGCAGGATGGCTCCGGCCAGCGCATACGGGTCTCCGTCTTGCACAAGCAGCGCGTCGACCTCGTCGCGGGCGGTGGTCGGAACCCCGCCCGCCGCGCTGGCGACGCACGGCACGCCGACAGCCATGGCCTCTGAGAGACTGTTGGAGCCGTTGTCGATATGGGTAGGCAACGCGAACACACGGGCACGGCGCAGTTCGCTTGCCAGGCTGTCCGGACCGACTCTTCCCAGGCTGGTGACGCACGGGGACAGGCCGAGGCGACGAATCTCACGTGCAGCGGCTCGTCCGCCTTCGGAGTCGTCCAGTGGCTGTCCGGCGAAGCGTAGGCGGATCTCGGGGGCTGGCCCTTTGTGCAGGAGGGCGATTGCCCGCAGGAGTGTGCCGAGCCCCTTTCTCGCGTATCCACCCATCGTGCAGTAGACCGTCTGGGGTTCGCTCAGCTCGAGTTGCCACTCTGATTCGAAGAAGACCGGGCGCAGCGGCTCATCGCAATGATAGTAACGAGCCTCCGGGCTAAGCGAGCGGACGACGTCAGAATCCCATCGAGTCCGCCCGATGAAGTGACGGCAGCGGCGCATGATGACTCTCTCGCGTTCGGCCAACCTCTTGAGCGTCAGCCGGTCCAAGAGCATCCCCGTTCCACGAGCAAACTGTGAGGGCGACAGGGAAAGAAAGAGGCTCGAATCTCTTCCCCGAGGGTCCATGATCTCGCAAACACTCAGGATGCCCTGGATTGAGATCACCACCGGCACCGGGGTCTGACCGCAGAGAAGGCCAAAGACGTTCTCCGTGCCGTGGACGTGGATGAGGGTGGGCTTGAAGTCCGCGATAGCCGTGCGAGCGCTGTCAAGGTCGTTATCCGCGCGAAACAGTCCACGCCATCGATTCGCCACGCGCTCGAGCCCATTCGACTGGTCGCCGGCCCCCACGCCGTAGTAAGTCGTGCCGTGGCTCGTGAAGGGGCGGTACGGTGCGTAGTCCTGGCCGGTCAACGACGCCACGCCGAGAGTGAAATCGGGCGCGCTGCGAAGCGCCACTTCCAGCTGATCCTGCCAGGAAGCGTGATGGATAGGCGGCCTGTCCAGATGTTCAGTTACGGCTGGAAGCGGCTTGTCGACGAACCACATGACCCTGAGACTCGAACCCACGTTGCCCCCTTCGGCGGGAGAGAAGAGGCCCACGACCCCATACCGTCGCTCCTGGAGACCCGAGCCGTCGTGACCTTGGACTTGTCACGGCTGGTCGCGGCCCCGACGACAAGCATATCAGCCGAGGGCACGGCGCCTGTGGCGTCGACCCGCTGTCGAGTCAGCCGGGCACTGCCATCGCCGCTTCCTGCGGTAGCGAAGCGGTCTGGAGCAGCGCGTTCTGCTGGAGAATCACGCCGGCGGGCACGGCCAGAAGCAGCACGTTCCACTGATTCATGAGGTTCGTGTTGAACAGGTTGAAGATGAGGTAGAAGGCGAGGTAGGCGAGCATCACAGCACTGATGCGATCGGCTTTCCGATTCCGCCACGCAATGCGAGCCAAGGCGTAGGAGATGGCAGCGAAGAAGGCGAAGCCGACGATGCCCTGTTCTGCCAGGAGCTGCACCACGAAGTTGTGCGGCTCGAAGTCACCGCCCGCAGAGCTCAGATCGACCAGGTAGTACCGGTGGCTCCAGGCGTAGTCGCCGACGGGGTTCTGGACGAAGTAGTCCCATCCCAGCCTCGACCTGTCCAGTCGATCGCTGGAGGTCTGATCGGCGGTCGGGTCGAACATCGTACGCACAGAGTAGAAGGTGCTTTGCCTGATGGCGGGTGAGACCGCCAGAACCAGAGAAGCGCCAGTTGCTATCACGACGAGCAGGACCACGGTCCTCAGCGACGCGCGACGGAAGTGAAAGAAGAGCGGGACCGCCACGGCGATGAGAGCCACGTAGCCCGAGCGATGGTTCGTGAGCGCTATGCCGACCAGGCCGATGATGGCGGCGACATAGGACGCCACGCCGGAGCGCACGAGGAAGAGCGCTGTAAGGACCAGGAAGGCAAAGAGAAGGGTGGACCCTCCCCAGAGTTCTCGCAGCCGAAAACCGCTGTCGTATATCGGCCCCACGGTCAGGTATTTGTACACTGCATACAGGGCAAGCAGCACGGCCGTGATGTTGACGAGAAGCACCAGCCGACGAGGAGTCAGGTACTTGAGCGCCACGAGATACATGAAGGGGATGAGCAAGAGCGCCAGGCGGTTCTCGAGATCACGCACCACCGAGACCGGATCGAGGTTGTGACCCATGACCGCGACCGGCAGGACCACGGCGATCTGGTAGGCGCAGTAGCCCAGCACCAGGAACAGCACCAGGCGATTCTCGGCAGGGATCGTCATCGTGTCGTCGGTCATGAACTCCCGCACCAGAAGGAGCACCACGGCGAACAGAAGAAGGTCGAACAGGTAGACGCTGACGGGACCTGCGCTGAACTGCACCGAACTGTCGAACGCATACTCCAGCGCCATCGCCAAGGCGGTGTAGGCGAGGAGAGCGACGAGCGTGACTCGAGCTAGGAAAGGCACGGCGCGGATGGCGGGTCCCCCGGGTCAAAGTCGAAGGTGTGCGTCCATCTGGATGATAGCTGTTGGCGCCCGGATGAAGAAGTGAGGCAATCGAGGGATCGCATTCGGGGCGGCGTCAGGGCCGACTTCATGCGCGTGCCTCGTGTGCCGGGCGGACTCAGTCGACGGTGTTGCCGGTGATGGTGTTGCCGGAGGAGCCGCCGACTTGGTCTACGAATGTCCGTCCGCCGATGTGGGCGGTGTTGCCGGTGATCGTGTTGCTGTGGCAGCCGTCCAGGTCGATCGCCTTGCCCGAGTAGTTCAGGGTGATCGTGTTGCCGGTGAACTTGTTGCCGTCGCCGTGGAGGCCGATGGGCACGTCGCTCCCGGGGTCGATGCCGTTGTCGCGGGCGAGGTCGAAGGTGTTGCCGCTGATCTGCGCCGCCGGGCCGTTGTAGCCGGCGTCACCACGGTCGGTGATGAAGAGGGTCTGACCCCAGCTGCGCCAGATCGTGTTGTCGCGGATGACCGCGCCCAGGGGCATCTCCAGATCGATGCCGTAGCCCCAGTGCAGGTGCTTGTAGCCGCCGCCCTTGATCAGGCAGCCCTCCACGAGCACGCCGCTCGAACGCTGTGCGGCGGTGTCGGAGAAGTCGATCGTGTGTGCGTCCGCCGCCTCGAAGGTGCAGCCGGAGAGGGTGATGCGCTGCCAGCCGGCGGCGCCGTCCTCGGAGTAGCACTCGATGCCCATCCGCGGCGAGCCGGTGTCGTGGCCTCCCTGGCCGTTGGAGACGCCGATGTGACAGCCGACGAAGCTGATGTCGGCGGGCACGGTGGCGCCCTCGGAGTAGACGGTGATGTCGTTGAAGCCGTTGTCGTAGTTGCTCGTCGTCTCGCCGCCCAGGTTGCGCTCGACGGCGCAGTCCTGGAAGCGGATGTCGGAGCACGGCCGGTCGAAGCCCAGCGAGACCACCGGTCCGGCGGAGCCGGAGGCGAGCGACCCGCCGCCGCGGAACTCGCAGCGCGTGAAGCTGGTGTGCGCGGCGCCGGCGCGGTTGTAGACGGCGGAGTTGCCGGCGTCGCCGATCTTGAGGTCGCTGATGGTCGAGGAGGAGCCGAAGTCGAGGTGGCCCTTGAGCCAGCTGGCCTTGCTCGAAACACCCTGGAGGTCGACGCCGTCCGGCAGAGTCAGGTGGACGCGATAGGTGCCACGAGGGACGAGCAGCGGCCGGTGGTCCCGCAGCGCGGCCTTCATGGCTTTGACGAACGCCGCGGTGTCGTTCACCTTGCCGTCGCCGATGGCCCCGAAGGAGCGGACGTCGAGGCGGCCGGCAGCCGGGGTGCTGTCGCATGCCGATGCGGTCACGAGAACGAAGGCGCTCAGAACGACCACGACCAGCAATCGCGCGCTCTTCACGGATCCTTCTGGGACGGTGGCAATTCGGCGCTCCGATCGGGACGATCCTCCGAGTCGCACGATGATAGCTCCGGGTGGATCCCCGTGCCAGCCGGCGACGTCAGAGCGGCAGGTGGCGCTTGGCTCGTCTCGCCTGCGTCGCGCAAGGGTTCACGGGAGGATGCGGAGCTTCTCGTCCGAGGGGCACGGCACACATCACCAGGTGCGGCGCTCGTCGCCTCGCGCGGCTGAGGCCGTGCAGACCCACACGTTCGACGCATGAAAAGGGCGGGCCGCCGTGAGGCGGCCCGCCCTTCTTCCTCTCGCCGCTCGGGGCGGCTTCAGTCGACGGTGTTGCCGGTGATGGTGTTGCCGGAAGAACCGCCGAACTGGTAGGCGAACACGCGTCCGCCGATGTGGGCGGTGTTGCCGGTGATCGTGTTGCTGTGGCAGCCGTCCAGGTCGATCGCCTTGCCCGAGTAGTTCAGGGTGATCGTGTTGCCGGTGAACTTGTTGCCGTCGCCGTGGAGGCCGATGGGCACGTCGCTCCCGGGGTCGATGCCGTTGTCGCGGGCGAGGTCGAAGGTGTTGCCGCTGATCTGCGCCGCCGGGCCGTTGTAGCCGGCGTCACCACGGTCGGTGATGAAGAGGGTCTGACCCCAGCTGCGCCAGATCGTGTTGTCGCGGATGACCGCGCCCAGGGGCATCTCCAGATCGATGCCGTAGCCCCAGTGCAGGTGCTTGTAGCCGCCGCCCTTGATCAGGCAGCCCTCCACGAGCACGCCGCTCGAACGCTGTGCGGCGGTGTCGGAGAAGTCGATCGTGTGTGCGTCCGCCGCCTCGAAGGTGCAGCCGGAGAGGGTGATGCGCTGCCAGCCGGCGGCGCCGTCCTCGGAGTAGCACTCGATGCCCATCCGCGGCGAGCCGGTGTCGTGGCCTCCCTGGCCGTTGGAGACGCCGATGTGACAGCCGACGAAGCTGATGTCGGCGGGCACGGTGGCGCCCTCGGAGTAGACGGTGATGTCGTTGAAGCAGTTGTCGTAGTTGCTCGTCGTCTCGCCGCCCAGGTTGCGCTCGACGGCGCAGTCCTGGAAGCGGATGTCGGAGCAGCTGTTGCGGAAGCCCAGCGAGACCACCGGTCCGGCGGAGCCGGAGGCGAGCGACCCGCCGCCGCGGAACTCGCAGCGCGTGAAGCTGGTGTGCGCGGCGCCGGCGCGGTTGTAGACGGCGGAGTTGCCGGCGTCGCCGATCTTGAGGTCGCTGATGGTCGAGGAGGAGCCGAAGTCGAGGTGGCCCTTGAGCCAGCTGGCACCCATGCCTGCGCCCGCAAGAGCGACCCCGTCGGGGACGGTGAGCGAGCTCACCTTATAGCTCCCCGCCGGCAGGTAGACGGTCTTGCCGGCACTCGCCTTGAGCGCCGCCGTGACCGCTGCCGTGTCGTTGGTGCTGCCGTCGCCCCTGGCGCCGTAGTCCTTCACGTTGACGACGTCCGCAGTGGTTGTCGTGGTCGTCGTCGAAGGCGTACTCAGCGATGGGGTCGGCGTCGGCGTGGTCGTCGGCCTCGGCGTGGGCGTGGTCGTCGGCGTCGGCGTGGTCGTCGGCGTCGGCGTGGGCGTGGGCATGGTCGTCGGCGTCGGCGGGGTCGTCGGCGTCGGCGTGGGCTTCGGCGTGGGCGTGGGCGTAGGCGTGGGCGTAGGCGTAGGCGTGGGCGTAGGCGTGGGCGTAGGCACAGCCGTCGGCGTCGACACAGCCGACGCCGTGGGCGTCGGAGTCGACGGCGCGGTGACGGTAGAAGAGCCACCCGGCGTCGCCGTCTCCGTCGGGACCTGTGGCTGTGTGGAGGTGTCCTCCGATCCGGCTTCGTCCTGCGAGCCGGTAGACCAGTCACGCCAGGAATCCGAGCTGCGTACGTGACGCTCACGGATCGCCCGCGTCGATGCACTCGTGTCTCCACTGAGTGCTTCAGCGGCTCCACTGACACGCCACTCGGCGATGCCCGCGGTACCGGAGGATACATACTGGATCTGGATACGCAAGTAGCGCCACGCGCCGGTGATGGTGTCGTGGGTCGTCCTCTTGTTGTTCCAGAGCTCGTTCGCCAAACGGGTCCAGCCCGCTCCATTTGTGCTTCCGTAGATTGAGAAGCCGACCCTGCCGGGCACGATCCACGACACGGTCGAGGATGTGATCTTGTGTCTGGCTCCGAGGTCCAGCGTGACCCACTGCGGCAACGTCGCATCGGAGGCACACCAGACTGTCATCTGGCTAGAGTCGCCCATCACGGCAGCCGGATGGCCGGGAGCCGATGACGAGGCCGACAGTGTGCCGGTGAGCACGACGGCGGCAGGAGTCCGTGCGAATGCACGATCCGTGCCGGAGCCGAAGGCTGACCACGATATGGATGCAAGGACACCGACCAAGACGACAATGATGGCTTTCGGAAGCGAGTGTTGGTTTAGGAAACGCACGTCATATGCCCCCTTCCAGAGAGCGATGGATCAAGACACGTGTTCTGGGAGGGTCGCGAAGCGTCCGGAGGGCCCCTTGGTGAATGGATTGAGGTTCCGCGCAAACGCGGACAGGTAGTCGATCTGGCGGGCCGAACGTGGACCCGGGCCCGTTTGTTGATGCCACGTGACCCGGCTCGGTGGTTGACTTGAGCCGTGGACCGTTTCGCACGCCGCCGACGTCCGGGAGCGCGACGAGGCTTGTGGGCCGGGTCGTCACCGGGCGCAAACGAGGATCGATCCGGCGCAGTCGTCTCTTGGGGAGGCGCTTCGACCTCCGACCGAGTCTCGGGCGGCTCGCTCACGACGATCGTTTGCGGTCGGGGCGACGAAGCCTGGTGCGCGGTCGCGACGTGCCGCCTCAGCTCGTCACTCGAGGAGAACCAGGCGCCGCACCGCGAACACTCCCAGGTGACGCGGTCATGCGCGGTCGCGACGTGCCGCCTCAGCTCGTCACTCGAGGAGAACCAGGCGTCGCATCGTGAACACGCCCAGGTCACGTCTAAACGGGCCGCCGCAGCGGGTCGTCTTCTCTCGTCGCCGATCAACGGACTGACTCTCCCGCGATGCGAGCGGAAGTGGACGCGATCGCCGAGCGTGACACGCAGAGACGGATCGACGTAGACGTGGTGGGTAATGTCGGGCAGGGGTATGTGCGAAGCGGGGGCATGCGCATTGAGATTAGACCTATGTCGCCAAGGCTGACAACGGGAAGGTCAGTATGTCTCCTATGCGAGGAGTACGGGCCCTGAAGAGCAGGGCGGGACTTAAAAGTGTTGCACGAGTCGACAACGTTTAGCAAACTCGGCGACGCGCACGCGTGCGACGTACTCTAAGTATCAGGCTGACGGTTAGAGTGCTTTCTCGCACGCGATGCTCGGCGCGCCGCAGGCCCTGAAGATGAGGGTGCCGCTCCGCACTGCCGCTGGGCTTGCTGCGGCTGCATCGGGCTCAGTCGCCGTCGCGGCTCACTGTTTGACACGCGCGCACGAAAGACTTCCGCAGCGTGCAGGTCGTCCGGGCAATGCCCGCTGCCGAAGCCGGTGTCTGATCGAGTAGGCGCTTCTGGCGAGGTCAGTCAGGACGTCCGGGGGCGGCATGCGGAAGGCTCGCTGGCTCGCCGGTCGCGCTCTTGGTCGCGTCGTTGAAGACGAGTCATCCGTTTGCGTACCGGTCGTGCGGGCAGAGTGGATGACACGAGTCACGGCTAGTATGGTGCCCTGTACTTGTGTTTGCAGAGCTACGAGGAGGGCTGCACGTTGAGAGGTTTCGGGGTCACAACGCGGACGATGGGTGCCGCGACTTTGGGAAGCTCAAGCAAAGCTGGGGGCCGCCGGCGCAAGGGCATTAGCCTGGTCCTGGTGGCCGCCCTGCTGCTGGCGCTGCTCGCCGCCGCCCTGGTCGGCGGGCTGCTGGCGGCGCCGGACGCAAACGCCGCGCCGCGCAGCGTGCTCATCGTGGCGCCGCACCCCGACGACGAGGTGCTCTACGGCGCCGGCGTCACGGCGCGGGCGCTTGCCGCCGGCGCCCAGGTGACGATCGTCTACATGACGAACGGCGACTACTACGACGGTCCAAGCGGGGGTTTGGCGCGTCAGAACGACGCCGTCAACGCGCAGACCACCTACATCGGCACCACCGAGGACGACCTCATCTTCCTCGGCTACCCGGACGGCGGCCTCGCGACCATCCTCAGCGAGTACTCCACCCCGGGCAGCGCCTACATGACCGACTTCGGCGTGACCCAGACCTACGGCACTCGGGGCCTCGGCGGGAGCGACTACCACCTCTACAAGTTCGGCGCGCACGCCGACTACAACGCCCCCGACGTGCGGCAGGACCTCGAGTCGATCCTCAGCGACTACAAGCCCGACGACATCTACACGACGGGGCCCTACGACGAGCACCCCGACCACAACACGACCTACGAGTTCGTGAAGCAGGCGATCCAAGCGCGGAAGACCGCCGACCCGAGCTACGCGCCCACCCTGCACACGACCATGGTGCACTGGCAGGACAGCTTGGCCTGGCCGCTCCCGGCCGACCCGCAGAGCGACATGACCGAGCCCGCCGGCCTGGAGACGCAGACGCCGCTGAAGTGGAACGCGCGCGAGAGCCTCGTCGTGCCCACGGCGATGCAGGATCCCGACCTCGAGCAGAACCCCAAGTTCCGCGCCCTGGAGGCCTACGACTACACCGACGCGCACGGCTTCCTGGGCTGGTTCGTCCACCGCGACGAGATCTTCTGGATCGACGGGATCTCGCCGGCCGGCAACCACGCGCCGGCCGCGTACGCCGGCGCCGACCAGAGCGTGAACAAGAAGAGCAGCGTCACCCTCGACGGCTCCGCCTCCAGCGACCCCGACGGCGACCCGCTCACCTACGCCTGGACGCAGACCGGCGGGCCCACCGTGAGCCTGAGCAGCGCCGGCGCCCAGAAGCCCACCTTCACCGCCCCGGCGAGCGCCGCCAGCCTCACCTTCCAGCTGGTGGTCGACGACGGTGAGACGAGCAGCAGCGCCGACACGGTGACGATCACGGTGGGCAACCGTGCCCCCACCGCCGACGCCGGCGCCGACCAGAGCGTGAACAAGAAGAGCAGCGTCACCCTCGACGGCTCCGCCTCCAGCGACCCCGACGGCGACCCGCTCACCTACGCCTGGACGCAGACCGGCGGGCCCACCGTGAGCCTGAGCAGCGCCAGCGCCCAGAAGCCCACCTTCACCGCCCCGGCGAGCGCCGCCAGCCTCACCTTCCAGCTGGTGGTCGACGACGGTGAGACGAGCAGCAGCGCCGACACGGTGACGATCACGGTGGGCAACCGTGCCCCCACCGCCGACGCCGGCGCCGACCAGAGCGTGAACAAGAAGAGCAGCGTCACCCTCGACGGCTCCGCCTCCAGCGACCCCGACGGCGACCCGCTCACCTACGCCTGGACGCAGACCGGCGGGCCCACCGTGAGCCTGAGCAGCGCCAGCGCCCAGAAGCCCACCTTCACCGCCCCGGCGAGCGCCGCCAGCCTCACCTTCCAGCTGGTGGTCGACGACGGTGAGACGAGCAGCAGCGCCGACACGGTGACGATCACGGTGGGCAACCGTGCCCCCACCGCCGACGCCGGCGCCGACCAGAGCGTGAACAAGAAGAGCAGCGTCACCCTCGACGGCTCCGCCTCCAGCGACCCCGACGGCGACCCGCTCACCTACGCCTGGACGCAGACCGGCGGGCCCACCGTGAGCCTGAGCAGCGCCGGCGCCCAGAAGCCCACCTTCACCGCCCCGGCGAGCGCCGCCAGCCTCACCTTCCAGCTGGTGGTCGACGACGGTGAGACGAGCAGCAGCGCCGACACGGTGACGATCACGGTGGGCAACCGTGCCCCCACCGCCGACGCCGGCGCCGACCAGAGCGTGAACAAGAAGAGCAGCGTCACCCTCGACGGCTCCGCCTCCAGCGACCCCGACGGCGACCCGCTCACCTACGCCTGGACGCAGACCGGCGGGCCCACCGTGAGCCTGAGCAGCGCCAGCGCCCAGAAGCCCACCTTCACCGCCCCGGCGAGCGCCGCCAGCCTCACCTTCCAGCTGGTGGTCGACGACGGTGAGACGAGCAGCAGCGCCGACACGGTGACGATCACGGTGACCGTGCCGCCCAAGGTGGCGCTGGGCCGGCCGGCCGCTCCCCCCACGGTGAAGCGGAGACATCGATTCACAGTGTACGGTTCTCTTTCGCCGCGTCATAAGGCGGGAAAGTCGACCGTCACTGTCAAGGCCTACGTGAAGTCTCACGGCAAGTGGGTCCTGAAGAAGAAGTTCAAGACCAAGAACGCAGACCATAAGAACGCGACGCGCTACAAGGCTCGCATCGTTCTGAACCAGCGGGGGGCGTGGAGGCTCGTCGCCAGCTATTCGGCGACGGCCGCCTACTCTGCGACGACGTCCAAGGCCCGGTATATCCGCGTCAAGTGAGCGCTGGGCGCGGCTGAGGCCGTGCAGACCCACACGTTCGACGCATGAAAAGGGCGGGCCGCCGTGAGGCGGCCCGCCCTTCTTCCTCTCGCCGCTCGGGGCGGCTTCAGTCGACGGTGTTGCCGGTGATGGTGTTGCCGGAAGAACCGCCGAACTGGTAGGCGAACACGCGTCCGCCGATGTGGGCGGTGTTGCCGGTGATCGTGTTGCTGTGGCAGCCGTCCAGGTCGATCGCCTTGCCCGAGTAGTTCAGGGTGATCGTGTTGCCGGTGAACTTGTTGCCGTCGCCGTGGAGGCCGATGGGCACGTCGCTCCCGGGGTCGATGCCGTTGTCGCGGGCGAGGTCGAAGGTGTTGCCGCTGATCTGCGCCGCCGGGCCGTTGTAGCCGGCGTCACCACGGTCGGTGATGAAGAGGGTCTGACCCCAGCTGCGCCAGATCGTGTTGTCGCGGATGACCGCGCCCAGGGGCATCTCCAGATCGATGCCGTAGCCCCAGTGCAGGTGCTTGTAGCCGCCGCCCTTGATCAGGCAGCCCTCCACGAGCACGCCGCTCGAACGCTGTGCGGCGGTGTCGGAGAAGTCGATCGTGTGTGCGTCCGCCGCCTCGAAGGTGCAGCCGGAGAGGGTGATGCGCTGCCAGCCGGCGGCGCCGTCCTCGGAGTAGCACTCGATGCCCATCCGCGGCGAGCCGGTGTCGTGGCCTCCCTGGCCGTTGGAGACGCCGATGTGACAGCCGACGAAGCTGATGTCGGCGGGCACGGTGGCGCCCTCGGAGTAGACGGTGATGTCGTTGAAGCAGTTGTCGTAGTTGCTCGTCGTCTCGCCGCCCAGGTTGCGCTCGACGGCGCAGTCCTGGAAGCGGATGTCGGAGCAGCTGTTGCGGAAGCCCAGCGAGACCACCGGTCCGGCGGAGCCGGAGGCGAGCGACCCGCCGCCGCGGAACTCGCAGCGCGTGAAGCTGGTGTGCGCGGCGCCGGCGCGGTTGTAGACGGCGGAGTTGCCGGCGTCGCCGATCTTGAGGTCGCTGATGGTCGAGGAGGAGCCGAAGTCGAGGTGGCCCTTGAGCCAGCTGGCACCCATGCCTGCGCCCGCAAGAGCGACCCCGTCGGGGACGGTGAGCGAGCTCACCTTATAGCTCCCCGCCGGCAGGTAGACGGTCTTGCCGGCACTCGCCTTGAGCGCCGCCGTGACCGCTGCCGTGTCGTTGGTGCTGCCGTCGCCCCTGGCGCCGTAGTCCTTCACGTTGACGACGTCCGCGGGCGTGGTGGGGACAGCGGTGGGCGTCGGGCTCGTCCTGGGGGTTGGGCTGCTCGTCGCCGCCGGCGTGGTCGCAGGGTCCACCGGCTGGGAGTGGATGGCGAGGGTCCCGTCCGACGTATCGGACGTCACCAGACTGCCATCCTTCTGATACTGCGAGATGGTGAGCTTGTACGTTCCGTCCTGCTGACCGACGACCCATCGCGCGCTGTAGGACGTCTTCGCCTTGCGAGCCGCGATGTCCGACGTGGATACGATCTGCGACGCGCCGGTGGCCGGATCTTTGAGCGAGATGCGGAAACAGCCGTTCGAAACGGCCTTTGACAACTTCCAGCTCACTGTGATCCCTGCTCCCGACGAGAGGTCGCCACCGTTCGGGGTCACGAGTTCGAGGCGTGCCGAATCCGCAAGCCGACGCTTCAGGAGGACATAGGTCTGCGCACGTTTCACCACACGGTAGCGCCGCGTGTGAAGTGTTACATGGCGCTGCCCATGCTTGACCTTGAAGCGACTATGATGACCCTTGGCTACGACGTAGTGGCGTGTGTGCTTGACGATGCTGAACCGCAGCGTGCGGTGCGGCGACGACGACGCCCAGGCGTCCGACACCGTACACGCCCCGAGGATTCCGATGGCGACTGCAGCGACGACAATGGCGAGGAAGACACTTCTCCTGGACACCGTGACCTCCGGGTCTCAGGGATCAAGCGAGCGACATCTCTGACCTCGACAACGTCGCACCGACGACTCGCCTGATTGCCCTTTGCATGTCGGTACCGGCCAGGGGTACCAGACCAGGGAGTCGGTCGAGCGCGCGGTAACTTGAGGTCATGACCGCGGTTGCCGTTGTCAGGATTGGTGACGTGAGCCTGAGCTCCGGCAGTAGAACATCCGTCTAGGCTTTTGGTGGTCGGCGTTTCAGCTCGTGCGGCGGCGTCACTCGCGGGATCTTCGCTTGGAGCAGACTGACACGGCGCGCGGCAACGCTCCGCGCAGATTCTCTCGCCGGGTCGGCCGTGCTGAGCTGACGGGACCGCTGTGGTCGGGGTTCGACTGCGCCGCCGACGCCATGCCGACGTTGACGAGATCGGCGGAGGTGTGCGGCGCGTCAGTGCGGCGAGACCGTGCGGTGCCCGCTCGACTGTTCTGGCTCGCCGGCGGCGACCGGGGAGTCGGCCTCGCTTACCTTCTCAACGCACGGGCATACCGCAGCGGCGAAGCGGCAAGCCTTCGTGCCGTGCCGAGGTCTTCCCGGGTCAGACCGCCGAAGAGGCCAGAAACGGCGATCGAGACCATGACGACCGCGCCCCAGAGGATGAGCGTCACGACGAGGCCGTGGCAGAGCGGGCGGATCAGGAAGTACGCGGCGACGCTCGTGAGCCCGGTTCCCAGCACGGCCGGCTGGTAGCACCGTCGCCAGACAAGCCAGCTTGAGAGACGGAGCACTCGCTTGTGTCCGTAGTGAAGGAAGAACGGCACGTTGAGCGCGGCGATGAGGCCTGCGACGGCCGCACCGTTGAGACCGTAGTGGACGGTCAAAGGGTAGACGACTGCAAGGTTGATGGCGTTGGCGACGTTCGAGAAGACCGTGTTGATCCCGGGCCTTGCGGCGGAGAGGTTGATGTACGACGCCGCCATGGTGGTCGCGTGAAGCGAACCGGATATCGAGAAGATGATGAGTGCGACCGCGCCTTCCGCGGCGTAGTTGCTGCTCACCCAATACTGGAGCAGCGGGTACGCGAGGACGCAGAGCCCCATGGTGACGCTGAAGTTGAGCACGAAGAACAGGCGAGAAGATCTCATGTAAAGGACCTGGACCGCTCGCAGATCCTGCTTGGCGAGCAATCCCGACGCCGTCGGGAAGATGACCTGGGCCACGCGCGACAGCATCTCGTTCATGCGCGAAGCGAGCATGTAAGGCACTTGATAGTAGGCTGCGGCTGCGACTCCGGCGGCGATGCCGACGACCAGACGGTTGGTCTGGACCGTCACGGTGTTGCCGATCTGGTTGGCCGCGGTCAGTCCGGCGAACGACAAGGTCTTGCGCCGGACCTCCTTCCATGCAGGCCCTTCACGCAGCGGCACGCCGCGCATCAACCGGTAGGCGATCACGCCGTACAGGGCGAGCGCTATGACGTTCAGGGCGACCGAGAACAGCACGACCGGCACGAGCCCGAGACCGAGGGATACGACGACCGCGGGCCCCACCGCGGACAAGGTGCCGATGCCGCCACTCATGCCGGAGGCGATGTCGTAACGGAGGAAGCTCTGGGGCACCGCGGTGCCGACGCTTACCAGGAGCGCAAGTCCGAAGTTGATCCCGGTCAGCCGCAGGACCGTGATCGACGTGGCTTGGAGGTCCGCCGGGATCTTGAGTACCGAGGCGCTCAGCCACGGTGCGGCCACCCAGAGAAAGACGCCGCCGATGACCCCGGCTGCGCAGAACCATCGCACACCGAAGAGGAGGACTCCCATCATGGGCCGGCCCTGATCGAGCGCCCGGTAGTAGGAGAGGTACCGGACTAGGGCAGCTCCCAGGCCCATCTCCATGAGTCCCAAATAGCCCGTCAGCGCGGCCGTCAATGCCAGGAGGCCGTACTGGTCGGCGCCAAGGCCGCGCACGGTGATCGGCACCGCGATCAATGCGGCCAGAGCCGGCACGGCCCAGCCGAACACACTGAGTGTCGCGTTGGCGCTGAAGCTTCGTTGTTCGCCCCGGGCGACTTCGGGGTGTCTCTTCCCCGACGGTCCAGAGGCTGACGTCCCGTCCATGTGGCCGACCCCTCCACGCAGGTATCGGGATCTCGACGAGGGATGCGGTCTCGTGCGCCGTAGTGAATCGAGAACCCGGCTGGGCTGACGCATTATACAGCCGGGAGCACAGGGTTCCGCGATCGTGCGGTGGCTCGCGTTTGCCTGCCAAGAACGCTACGCTAATGCGCGCTGAGACGAATGGAGGCGTCCGTGGTGGCCAAGGAAGAGGGTCGAGACGCAACGCTGCGCGACTATGTGCGCGTGATCCAGCGCAGGAAGTGGGTCGTGATCGGCGTCACCGTACTATTCACGGCCCTGGCGCTCGCGTACTCGTATGTCCGCACGCCCATGTATGAGGCGTCGGCGCAACTGATCTACGAGACCCAGCTGAACGTCGCCGATCCCCTCTCGACCAGTGGGGTGGACCCCACCCAGATGCAGGTGGAACTGAATAGTGTCGCCAGTTCTATCGCCAACCCGGACTTGGTCAAGGCCGCGAAGGCAGACATCGGACCGACGGCGGCGACCTATGTGGTGACGGCCGCTCCCGATGCCCAGCAAGGTCAGACCAACAGCAGTACTGTATCCATCAAGGTGGTGAGCTCCGACGCCAAGACTGCCTCGCAAGCGGCCAATGCCTACGCCAGGGCCTTCACCGACTCACGCAAGGCCCAGGCACAGTCACAGGTACGCGCCGCCGAGCAAGTGATCCAGAAGCAACTCGACTCCTTCGTTACGACCGCGTCGAAGCAGTCGGCGGACTACATCACGCTGCAACAGCGGCTGCAAGATCTGCAGATCCTAGAGGCGACAGTCGACGGCAACTTCCGCGTCCTCGTCCCGGCGACCACGCCGATCGAGCCCTTCTCACCGCGTCCCATGCGCGACGCTGCCATCGGGTTTGTCGCCGGACTCATTCTCGGAGTCGCACTCGTGCTCTTCCTCGACCAGTTCGACACGCGCATCCGCACTCCGGAAGAAGCTCGGTCCCTCTTCAACATGCCGGCGCTGGCCAACATCCGCAAGTTGACGCCCAAGGCGCTCCAGCGGCAGCCTCTCTACGTCAACGACGGCTCGCGCAGCCCGGCGGCGGAGGCTGTCCGCAAGTTGCGGGGCAATCTCGAGTTCGCGGACATCGACGGCGACCTCGGCTCTCTGTTCATCACCAGTTGCCTGCAGCACGAGGGAAAGACGCTGACCGTATGTAACCTGGCGCTGTCGATCGCCGCATCCGGCCGTCGGGTGGTGCTGGTCGATGCCGATCTCAGGAGGCCGCAGGTCCATCGGTATTTCGGCCTCGTCAACGTGACAGGGCTGACGACGGTCCTGACCGGCAAGAGCGAGCTCGCCAGTACACTCCAGATGCGCTCCGCCGGGCCGAGTCTGCCGTCGGTGCGGGTTTCCGGCGGAGAAGATGCCTTGGCCAGCGAGGACACACGGTTGCACGTGCTGACCAGCGGCCCCTTGCCGCCCAATCCCTCCGAGATGATTGCATCAAGGAGTTTCGCGAGACTGATCGAGCAACTCCATTCCCGGTTCGAGCTCGTCATCGTGGATGCCCCCGCGCTTCTCGCGGTGGGCGACACGGCAGCCATCGCACGCTGTGTCGACGGGGTCGTGTTCCTTGTGGATCTCACCCAAGCTCGCCGGCCGCTCCTTGTCGAGGCGGCGGCGCAGCTCTCGCAGATGCCGTGTCGAAAGCTCGGGCTCGTGATGATGAGCTCGGCGCGAACGAACGGGTACAGCGATTCGTACTACGCCCACGAGGAGCCGGAGTTGAGCACCAGCGGCGGTCGCATCGCGTGACGCGCTTCTCTGCGGTCGGAGCCGAGTAAGCGCGACGTCAGACGGTCATTGCTTCAGTCGCCGATCGTCGGCATTCGATCCCTCGTCGGTCAACAAGTAGACGTCGCTCTCAGCGGGCCGGCCTAGCACCTCCACGTGCGCCGAGCACATCGCCTTCGCCAGGAGGCGCACCGCTTCATCCATGGTCTCCGATGCGCCGGCGGCCCCGGAGCTGAGCTCGGGAGGTCCCTCGAGGAAGATTTGCAGCGGGCGCGACCTGCTGACGAACTCGACGAGTCGGCGTTTCGCGTCGTCGTCGGCGACCCACCATTCGAGGCTGCGCAGGAGCAGGAGCACGGACACACGCTCTCGGTCGACGAATCCTCCGAACTCGGGTGGGTGCATCAGGGCGAAATGCCTGTCACCAGCTATCCGGAGTCGCTCGAGGAAATAGGCGTCCTCTGCCCGCGCGAACACTCCAGCGCAGTGGTATCCGTCCTGTTCCAGGCGGTGCAGAAAGTAGCCCCAGCCCGGCGACAGGTCGACAACGACTCCGCCTTGGGGCTGGAGGACGGAGCGGACCATCTCGTAGCGCGCGCCGCAATCGCACCGGTAAGGGATGTTATCGAGGTCAGGGTGGAGCAGGGGTTCGGGCACCCTGCCTCCGTGAGCGGCAGCGTAGGTGAGAATGCGACGGCGAAGCGCCCACCATCCGGGGTGGCGGACGCCGACCCACACGGGGACTGTCTCGATCCCCAGCGCCCGGGCCGTCTCGACCCGGTGTCCGCCCTGACAGAGGAGCAGCTCCCCGTCGCGTCCGACGGCGACGCTGATGTCGTCCGTGTTGGTCGGTCGATAGCCCAGTCCTCGACGCTTCGCCAGTTCCGCCTGCGATAGGCATCCGGTCGAGCGCATCGACTCGTAGAGGGATTGATAGCCACGGATCACCCGACGTCCGTCGGTAGTCATGACGCGACGCCGCCACTCACTGGTCTCCGTCTCGGCGGGCGCCATCACTGAGTGATATGCGGCCGTGCTCTCCCATGGTTGCTCGCCCCTGAGCGCTGCCCGGAACTCGCTCCAGTATGGCGTCTCGAGGATCGTCGTCGGAGGCTGGTCCCAGTCTCCGGGCACGACAGCAGCGGGGTGCTTCGTCGCCATATAGCCGTAGGGCAGACCCGCTCTCCTTCGCAGGCCGGAGACCGGCGTCTCGAAAAGGCGCCCTGCTTCGAAGTAGGGGTCACCAGATCTGGCGTCCGCCAGACGAGCGCGCACTCTAAACAGGACCAGTCTGAAGGTTCGTCGCATCTCTCCGACCGGTGCGGCGATGCGCGGGTGGCGCTCCAGCCGCAGACGGAGAGCCTTTCGTGCTGCAGTGAGTGCGCGATAGGATTCAGAGCCCTCGCTGCTGGTCCTGCTACCGGATGACATCCGCTCCTGTCTCTCGAGACGGCATCACGCCGTCGACTTGGCGGGAATCGGGGCGCGGGAGAAAGCGTACAACGGTCGTGTGGCGGTCGCCACCAAAGAACTGACGGAACTTGTGCCGAGGCTGCTGTCGTGGGTGGGGGCCGCCGATATGGAGTGCCCGCCCTGGGCTCATCTGCGGGTTCCTCGACTCTCGTGGAGGCAGTGTGGAAAGACGGCCCGAGGCAGTCAGCAGATCTCAGGCCTCACCAGAGGGCCGGATCCACCTCTTCGTGAGGAATTCCTCGAGCACCAGGTCGTGGGGAACCACCGGGCCGGGAACGAAGCGAAAGTCGTCACCGTCGTACCGATACGATCCCGAGACCCCGTCCACCTCAAGCTTAAAGGCCTCCCGGATTTGCGTGAACAGGGAGATCTCGATGATCGAGAAGCGCTTCTCCTCGCGATCGGCGAGGAGGTCGAGTCCAAGAGCCGTGATCCCAAGAGCGTCGCGCACGCGGCGCGTCAGATGCATCGCCGCCTGCGGTATTTCCTGGTGGTACGTCGTGTCCATCCCGGAGGCACGGAAGTCCCCAGGTGGTACCGCTCGATGGTAGCCGAGTACCGTGTCGCCAATCATCATCACTCTGAGATCGTAGCCGGCGTTGGGCTCGAACCTCTGCAGGTAGATGTAGTTCTTCTGGGCGGCGTATGGCCATATCGTCCGCCGCCCCGCGCAGGAGAAGACCCTGCGGATGCGATGTTCTGCAGTCTCCCTGTCACCGATCAGCTCGACTCCAAGCGAGCTGCCGCCGCATGCCACCTTCCAGACGATCGGGTACGTCGCAGCCGCCGCGAACGCGAGCGCCTCCCGCTCGCTGTGAGAGACGAAGGTTGGCACGATAGGCAAGCCATGCTGATCGAGCATCTCATATTGCAGAAGCTTGTCCTCATAGATCAGCGCCTCAGCGAGTGACGGGTAGCACACCTTTCCGAACCCATTCTCGAGCATCCAGAACTTGCGGCGGCATTCCTCGAGTTCGTAAGGAAGGCTCATCGGACGCCACAGCACGACGTCCAGATCTGCCGCGTGGCGGCGCCAATCTGATCGGTGGATGTCGTAGAGACGGTACGGGATCTCATTGGCCTCGAGGAAGCGCCGGTACTTGGTCCAGTACGGCGGATCGTCTCCGTCGGGGACCAAGCCGACGAAGGGCTTGGCCACTCCCTCCGGCCAGGCCATGACGTGCGCTGGCAGTTTCAGCAGCGTCGAGCTGCCCGTGTCGTCCACGGGGGATGGCTCCTTGAACCGGTTGGGAGCCAGGCACTTGACCGAGTTCTTCAAGATGGTATAGCGGCGCGTGTATCGGAGCTTCCCCAAGCGGCCGGGAAGATGGATGGTCCTAGACATTGTCGATGTGCTCGGCCTGCACCGGGGCTATCGCCGGCACAGCCGCTTGCCAGGCCTCTTCGCCCTCCTGGCTTGTGAAGAACCCGGTGAGCAGTGTGTCGATGAGTGCGTTGTCGGACGCTGCGAGCGCTCGGGGCTGGTGGTCGCGAAGCAGTGCGATCGCCTTGTCGCGGGCTCGTGCTCTCAGATCGCGGCTGCCCTTGGCCGTCCACGATTCCCGCCCGAGGCGGTTCATGATAGTGGGGCGCCATTGCCCGCTGTGCAGATGGCGGCGCGTGTGGCGCTCGCCGAGGAAGTGGCCCCCCGGGCCGACCTGGGCCACCACGTCTACTGCCAAGTGCTCGGCGTCGACCTGGATGCCGTCGACCAGACGCCGGCACATGGCGATCACTTCGTCGGTGATGACGATGCCCTCCAGGGAACCCGTGAGGCCGAAGTCGAGATACCCGGCGTTGTGGTTGAGGTTGGAGCCAGCCTGCATGACCAGCAGCGTCTCAGTGGCGATGTCGATACCCGCCTGCGCGTCCACGAGCTGTGAGTCGCTGGTCCCGGCGTTGCCGAAGTTGGGCAGGTCGAACCACTTGGCCATCTCCACCATGCCCATCTCGCAGAGGTAGCCCTCGACCGAGTTGTAGGTGCTCTGCGCGGTCTGCATGTCGAGCACCGGATGACCGTGACCGTAAATGAATGGAGCTCCGGGATGCCTCAGCTGGTGCACGACGAGACCGAACAGTGACTCGGCGGTGCCGAGCGCGATCTGACCGGCGACGGTGATGGGCGCAGTGGCTCCTGCGATCTGGGCGGGAATGTAGCAGACCGGCACTCCGGCATCCGCGCAGAGGAGCAGCTTCTTCAGGCTGTCGGCGGGGTGCTGTAGTGGGCTGGTCGGCTCGGCGTAAAGGACGAAGCTCGGCGCCTCGCGCAGCTTCTCGGCGCCGCCTCGCAGTGCCGCTGCGATCGCACGCATGACATTCAGGTCGACGTCCGAGTAGGCGACGGCGACGATGGGCTTGACGGTGTTCCGCACCATGCTGACGTAGCTCAGAAGGCATGAGGAATCGCTGGCCACCTCGTTGGGGTATGCGGACGACATCACGAAGTCCAGGTTGGGGAGTGCGTCCACGAGTCGGGCTGCGCGGGCAACGTCGTCGAGCGAGCTGGGGCGATGCTCGCTGGTCTCGAGATCGTACGTGTTCAGGAGGTCTGAGCCGGTACCGAAGTACGAGCGGTGCCCACCGAGCTCCATGGCGAGATTGCCGTCGCGATCGAAGACGTTCACGACGGCCGGCGCTCTGTCCCTCGCGCGTTCCACGAGCTGCGCCGGGACCAGAAGGCGACCGTCGTCCGTCCGACGGCAGCCGGCCTCGATCAGCAGCGTGGCAACGTAGGGGTGTTGCACCGTCATGCCCACCTCGGCGAGGATCTTCAGTGCTGCGCCGTAGATGTCTTCCTTGTCAGTCTCGCTCAGGAAGCCCATGCGGCGTGTAGGCGCGTCGCGGTACAAAGTGCGTCTCCCCTCTTCTGTTGCGATGCCGTGAAGGGCGTCACGAATTCTCCCCGGCGCCCGCACGGAGTTGTCGAAGCGTACACTGAGAAGTGCCGGCCAGATACGTCGACGCCCCAGATTGCGTTGCCAGCCCCGTGAACGTGCGAGAGGACGGGACGGGTGTGTGCCGTCGTCCTCCCGCTTTCTGACGACTCGCGCGTCCCGCGCTTTCGCTGGGCGGTCAGCTTTGTCGCGGGCGGGCGGCAGCGGCTGCGCGTTCTCCGCGGTGTCGATCGAAATCGAGCACGGCGCACAGTCCCGGCGGCAGTCGACAGTTTCGGGCTGGCGTTCTCCGTGGCATAGAGTAGGCGCTGTCGTGCACGGCGTCGATCCAAACAGGAGGGGGACGGAGTGGTTGTATGGTCGGCAGGCTGCGGAGGATGGCCGCCGGCGGCTGTTCGGGTCGTGAGCAGGCGCCGCACATGGCTTCGAGAGCCGCTTGTTGAGCACGACCGTCGTGGCTGATCACACGGTGAGGATCGTCTTCCTCTCAGACTGGCTGAGGTTCCCCCACGGGATGGCAGCAACGAACCGGGTGCGCCTCCTGGCCCGGGCGATGACCGAGGCGGGAGCCCAGGCGCATGTGATGTGCCTGCAGGCCAGTGACCGCCCGCCGGTGGTCGAGAATCGCTTCACGCGGGGCCGCTGGAACGGTGTGACGTTCGAGTACACGTGCGGCACGACCGTGCGGCACTCATCCTTCCTGATGCGGCGCCTCATCGAGGCACGAGGCTGGGTCACCGGGATCGTCAGGCTGGTACAGCTGCGCAGGATGGGCCTGCTCGACGGCGTGTATCTCTGGCTGACCTGTCAGCGCGCCGAGCCGTCGAGAGCGTTGTACGTCGGTTTGCTGAGATGGCTGCGGGTCCCCGTCATCATGGAGCTCAACGAGCGCCCGTGGTCGCTGCGAGAGGATCAGACGCCGATCGAGAAGCTCATATCGCCGCTGGCCGGGGTGGCGGGTGCGGTGAGCATCTCGGGATACTTGACGCAGTGGGCTCGGGAGGAGGCCGCCCGACGAAAGTCGTGGGTTCGGATAGCGGAGGTTCCCGTTCTGGTTGACATGGCGGAAGTCCCTGCCCCCGAGGAACTGGGCGAGGACGAACCGATTGTGGTGTTCGCAGGGGCTCCCGAGTACGACGAGACGATCGATTTCATTGTCCGCGCCATGGCGCACGTTTGGCGGCACTTCCCTTCCTGCCGTCTGGTGATCACGGGCGCCCAACGCGGTGATCCTGCCGCCGACGCGCTGGCACGGCGGCTTGCCGGGCGGATCTCCCATGCGGACGGCAGGGTGGAGCTGGTCGGTTACCTTAAGCGCGAAGCGCTCCTCCGTCTCTATGAGAGGGCTCATGCCTTGCTGATCCCACTCTTCGACGACGTGAGGTCGAAGGCCCGTTTTCCGACGAAGACCGCGGAGTACATGGCCTCGGGACGGCCGATAGTGACCACGAGTGTAGGAGAGATGGCTCGCCTGCTGACCGATGGTGAGAACGCGTATCTTGCGAGTCCGGGCGACGCCGAGGACTACGGCATCAAGGTTTGCTCGGTTCTTGCCGACAGAGAGTCCGCTCAGCGTGTTGGGCTGGCGGGTCGTGAGTATGCCCGTGCGCACTTCCACTACAGTCTGTACGGCCAGCGGCTTGTCGACCTCTTCACTCGGGCGCGGCAGGACCTGGATAGAGAGACGAGGAGCTCATCTAATCCGTCACCGAGCCGGACTTCTCGGGCGCCGAAACGTGCCGGATGAGCGAAGCGAGGAAGAGCTTGAGCGTTGATGTCCGTGCAATCGTGCTCGGCGCGCCGCGTTTCGCCGCCGCCGGGATCGTGGCGCCAGAGGATCCGGCGTCAGCGCCCGGCGGTGCCACCGCGAGCATGCTCGTTGCCGGCGATCTCTGCGTGGCCGCCGACGTGCCACTGCCGGCCAATGGAGCCCCACATCCGTGGTCGCAGCTCATCGACGAAGTACGTTCTCATGACCTCGCGCTGGTCAATCTCGAGTGCCCCCTGACTCGCCGAGCGCGGCCGATCGCCAAGGCGGGCCCGGTCCTTTGGGGCGATCCAGAGCTCGCGAAGCTGATCGCTGCTGGTGGCTTCACGGGTGTGACGCTCGCCAACAACCATGTGCTCGATGCGGGGGCGGACGGCGTGAGGGAGACGCTGGCCGAATGCCGTGCTGTGGGGTTGCTGAGCGTCGGGGCCGGCGAAGATCTGGCTGCCGCCGAAGCGCCGCTGATCACGGACGCCGGTGGACTCCGCGTCGGCGTGGTCGCCTGCGCGGAGCGCGAGTTCTCCATCGCCGGGGAGGGATCTCCTGGGGCGGCACCCCTCGATCCGTGGAGACTGCCAGGGCTTGTGCGCGATACCGCAGAGTCCGCCGACGTCGTGGTGGTCATAGTGCACGGCGGGAATGAATTCGCTGCTCTGCCGCGCCCCGGCCTTGTCGTGGCCTGCCGGGCACTCGTGTCCGCCGGCGCGCACGCCGTGATCTGCCACCACTCTCACGTTGCCGGTCCCATGGAGGTGTTTGGCGGATCGCCCATCTTCTACGGCGTCGGCAACTTCCTCTTTCCCGACGACGTACCGGACGGCGGCTGGCATCGAGGCTACGCGGTGAGTCTCACGCTCGCAGAAGGAGGAGTAAGGGCGGTTCGAGTGATCCCATACGACCAGTGTGCGGATGGACTGTCCGTCCGGCCACTCGATGAGGTGCAGGAGCGTGCGTTTGTCGCCACGATGCTGCGGGGTGCAGCGGCGGTCGCCGACCCCCGCCTGCTCGCGTCGGCATGGGACGCACAGTGCGAGGAGCAGAACGGTCACTACCTGTACATGGCCCTGGGACTCACGAGACCCGAGCGTCGCCTTGTACGCTACGGGCGCTGGCCCAGCTGGCGGCGGTCGAGGCGGCGTCTTCCCGAACTCCTCCACGTTCTCACGTGTGATTCGCACCGAGAAGCTCTCGAACACATCCTGCGCAAGGAGACGCGAGGGTGAGACTCACCCGCACGCGCCGCTACATGATGGCGCGCAATGCGCTCAAGGAGCTGTTGCCGGCGCGTTTCCCGGAGAGTCGACCGGTCGACGACGGCGCCGAGCTGGAAGGCGCCGAGCAGGTACTGCTCGCCTGGCCCGAAAGCGTGCCCAAGCCGCGCGTCGGCCTCGTGCGCGACATCGACGACTACCCCTACTGGACCAAGTATCGCCGTTTCTTGCGCGCCAACGAGATCCCCTACGAGATCTATGATCTGCACCGCTCGACCTGGCTGCTCGACGCGCAGCGCTTCGACATGGTGCTCTGGCGGCCGTCCTCCTACCCGTACGAGCTCGAGGAGTGCCGGCGCAAGTTCCACATCCTCGAGCGCGAGCTCGACATGGTCTGCTACCCGAGCTTCGCCGAGGCGCAGCTCTACGAGGACAAGATCACCCAGTACGAGCTGCTGCGCCACCACGGCCTGCCGGTCATCGAGACCTTCGTCTCCAACAGCGAGCCCGAGACCCTCGAGTACCTCCGGAGCTGCGCCTACCCGCTGGTCTGGAAGCTCACCGCCGGCTCCGGGTCCTACGGCGTCGAACTGGCGCCCGACCGGCGCACGGCGGAGCGCTGGGTGCGCCGCGTGTTCGACTTCGCCGGCCGTCGCACCTACTGGCCCTACGTCGGCCAGAAGAACTACGTCTACCTGCAGCGGTTCATCCCCGACGCCACCTACGACCTGCGCGTGATCGTGATCGGCTCGATGGTCTTCGGCTACTACCGCGACGTGCCCCGCGGGGAGTTCCGCGCCTCGGGGATGGGCGGCGGCCGGCACGCGCCCTTGCCGCTCGAGGCCATGCGCATCGCCCGTCGTGTGGCCCGCGCCCTAGGCTTGCCGAGGGTCGCCGTGGATTTTCTCGCCGACCCGGTGAGTGGTGATCTTGGCATCTCGGAGGTCTCGCTCTTCACGGCGATCTGGGGGCGCGACGAGTGTCGCCTCGACGGGAAGAACGGCGCCTACATCTTCGACGGTCCCGGTGAGGACGATCACCGCTTCGTGCCCATGGAGGTCTGGACACAGGAGCTGGTCCTCAGGCGTGTCCTCGAGGACCGCTGGCTGACAGACGAGAGGCTGGCAGCGAGCAACGAGGGCCCGACGCCGCGGGGGGACAAGCCATGAGACTCACCCGCACGCGCCGCTACATGATGGCGCGCAATGCGCTCAAGGAGCTGTTGCCGGCGCGTTTCCCGGAGAGTCGACCGGTCGACGACGGCGCCGAGCTGGAAGGCGCCGAGCAGGTACTGCTCGCCTGGCCCGAAAGCGTGCCCAAGCCGCGCGTCGGCCTCGTGCGCGACATCGACGACTACCCCTACTGGACCAAGTATCGCCGTTTCTTGCGCGCCAACGAGATCCCCTACGAGATCTATGATCTGCACCGCTCGACCTGGCTGCTCGACGCGCAGCGCTTCGACATGGTGCTCTGGCGGCCGTCCTCCTACCCGTACGAGCTCGAGGAGTGCCGGCGCAAGTTCCACATCCTCGAGCGCGAGCTCGACATGGTCTGCTACCCGAGCTTCGCCGAGGCGCAGCTCTACGAGGACAAGATCACCCAGTACGAGCTGCTGCGCCACCACGGCCTGCCGGTCATCGAGACCTTCGTCTCCAACAGCGAGCCCGAGACCCTCGAGTACCTCCGGAGCTGCGCCTACCCGCTGGTCTGGAAGCTCACCGCCGGCTCCGGGTCCTACGGCGTCGAACTGGCGCCCGACCGGCGCACGGCGGAGCGCTGGGTGCGCCGCGTGTTCGACTTCGCCGGCCGTCGCACCTACTGGCCCTACGTCGGCCAGAAGAACTACGTCTACCTGCAGCGGTTCATCCCCGACGCCACCTACGACCTGCGCGTGATCGTGATCGGCTCGATGGTCTTCGGCTACTACCGCGACGTGCCCCGCGGGGAGTTCCGCGCCTCGGGGATGGGCTCAGTCCGCTGGGGCGCCTTGCCGCTCGAGGCCATGCGCATCGCCCGTCGCGTCGCCCGCGCTCTCGAATCTGCCTATGCATCGCCGTGGACCTCGCGGTGAACGGCGAGGGCATCCGGATCATCGAGATCTCGCAGTTCATCCAGGTGGAGTCATCAGGGCAACTGCGTGTCCACGGCGTCCGGGGCGCCTACGTCTTCGACGGTCCCGGTGAGGACGATCACCGCTTCGTGCCCATGAGGTCTGGGTGCAAGAACTCGCCCTCAGGAGCGTGCTCGAGAGTCGCTGGATCGAACGCGACAGACCGGAAGGAAGGAGGTGAACGCAGCCATGACAACCATCGGATTCGCCATCAGCGCCAAGGAGAACGAACGCCGCAGAGCTCTTCTTCCTCCTGATCTTGCCAAGGTGCGGCATGCGGACCAGCTGGTCTTCGAGACCGGGTACGGTGACGCCGTAGGCTACTCCGACGACGACTATCGGCAGGGCGGAGCGCGGGTCGCCACTCGCGAAGAAGTCTTCGCGCAGCCAGTCATCTGCAACCCCAAGCCGTCGGCGGGCGACGAGCGTCAACTGCTGTCGCGGGGGCAGATGCTCTTCGGATGGATCCACGCTGTGCAGAACAGGACGATCGTCGACTGGCTCATCGACGGTGGGCACAGCGCGCTGGCCTGGGAAGACATGTTCGACCGTGGCCGCCATGTGTTCTGGCGCAACAATGAGCTTGCCGGTGAGGTGGGCGTCTGGCACGCGCTGCTGCAATGGGGTCGCACCGCAGACGGATGTCGCGTCGCCGTGATCGGGCGCGGCAACGTCGCCCGCGGAGCCGTTCGCACCCTCGATCGTCTCGGCGCAAAGGTGACCATGTTCTCCCGCGAGATGGGGCCGTACTTCCGCGACGCGTTCCCGGAGTTCGATGTGATCGTCAACGCCGTCTTCTGGGACGTGTTTCGCACCGATCGCCTGCTGTGGCGAGACGATCTGGCTCGTCTCAGGCAGGGGAGCCTGATCATCGACCTGAGTTGCGACGAAGGCCTTGAGATCGAGTCGAGTCATGGCACAACGATCACCGCCCCGGTCTACATCGAGAGCGGCATCATGCACTACGCAGTCGATCACACTCCGGCGTTGGTCTGGAAGACCGCGAGTGCGAGCATCAGTCGTGCCCTGGCTCCGTTCCTCGACGTCATCGTCGAGGGAAGGACAGAGGACCATCCCGTGCTCGAGCCGGCATTGATCGTACGGGGCGGGACGATCTTCGATGACCGTATCGTGCGCTATCAGGGCCGCTGAGCGCGGAGGACTACCGCGATGAGTGACGGAGCACGCAGGAGGCTCCTGCTGGCCAACGTGAGCCTGGCCAACGGAGGCCTCGAACGTCAGTTGCTGTTGTTGGCGAAGAACCTGACGGAGACATGGGACGTCCGCTTGTGGACTCTCGAGGGAGGGGCCTTCGCCGAGGGATTCCGCCAGGCTGGCATCCCATGGCGACTCCGGGAGCGACGATTCCGTCACGACCCGACGCCCGCCCTCGATCTCTGGCGGCTGGTCGTGTCATGGCGGCCCGACGTGCTGCATGCCTGGCACTGGATGCCCGCGGCCGCAGCAGTGCCCGTCTGCCGCGGCCTTGGCATCCCTCTGATCGACGGCTCGATCCGCATGGGCTCGGTGCCCAACAGCCGCGTGTGGCCCCGTCGCTGTATCATGTGCGGTGCCGATCTCGTGGTGGCGAACAGCCGAGCTGGCTTGGAGGCCTTCCGCATCGAATCAGACAAGGGGCGCGTCATCTACAACGCTTTCGACGACGACCGGCTGGACGGCGCTTGCTCAGCCGACCCTTACCTGACCGGCAGGTCGGGGCCACTCACGGCCGTCATGGCGGCGCGGATGGCGCCGCAGAAGGACTTCTGGTCCGCCATCGGAGCCGCTCGCCGCCTGCGGGACAGTCATCCGGGCTCGTGGCGGTTCCTTCTCGTCGGCGACGGCGAGGATCGTGACGCACTGGTCGACGGGGCGCGCGACCTCGTTTCTGAGGGCATCGTGGAGTTTCGAAACGAGGGCACTGAGGCGATCAATGCCATCCGAGAGGCGCAGGTTGGGATCCTCATGACGGCTGCCGATGTGTGGGCAGAGGGGTGCTCCAATTCCATCATGGAGTACATGGCGTGCGGTCTTCCGGTCGTCTGCTCCGACACAGGTGGGTCGCCAGAACTGGTGCGGGACGGTCGTGAGGGATTCGTCATCCCCTCATACGACGATGCTGCTCTGGCGGGAAGGCTGATGGAGTTGAGCGCGGATCCGCAGCTCCGGCTGAAGATGGGTGCGGCGGGCCGCAAGCGGATCGAGGGCGAGTTCACCGTCGATCGTATGGTCGCGAAGTACCAGCACATCTACGATGAGGTTCTGGCCGGGAGACGCGTGTGACGCATCGACCCGTGGATCGCTCTCGGCAGCCCGAAGAAGTGCGGGTGGCTGTCGTCGTCGAAGGTCCACGGCCCCCTGCCTGGACGGTACGCCTGCTCGAGGATCTGGCCGACTCACCATGGGCGGACTTGGTCGGGGTGTCCGTACCGGGCGGCTCGCCTGCACGGGTCGATCCGCGTGGCGTCGCCGCGGCCTTCGGCGTCAGGTTGCTTGAGTGGGCGGACGAGATCGTGTTCGGCGAACGTGTCACGCAGTTCGAGACGGTGGACCTTGTTGACTGGGCCCAGCGGCGCGGTATCGCTTTTTCGGATGAGGCGGGAACCTCGGCGGCGCAACGACCGGTGGCGCCGCCGGAGCGGACAGGTGCGCTCGCCGAGGTGGTCCTCGACCTCAGCGGCGCCGGCGACGAGCCGCGGCGAAGAGGGCCGGCAGGTGAGCTGTGGTGGATCGACGGCGCTCCGACGAGTGCTCGCTGGTGGCGAAGTAAGCGACCAGACATCATCGGCGCGATGCTGCGCGATGAGCCTACCCTCGTGGCGACGCTGTGGGCGCGCACCGGGGAGGCGGACCGGCCCGCCCTCCTCGCCACGATCGTGTGTCCGACGCATCCGTGCTCGCCGTCGATGACGGCGGCGTATCTCGCCGTGTCGGTGCGAGGCCTGGTCGTCGCCGAACTCGAACGGATGCAGCGCACCGGATGCGCGCCTGCGGCTGGCGAAGCCTTCACGAGCGTCGTACGTGAGGCGCGGCCTGCCCGGAAGGAGGAATCGGCAGGCGGCATTGACCATCCAAATGAAGGTGCGCCTCCCCGCGACTCCCGCGCGGCGACTGGCGACAGGCGGACCTCCAAGTACGTGCGATACGCGACGCGTGCGCTGGACTGGGGGGCACGCAAGCTCACCATGGAGCAGCGGTGGGAACTCTTGCTGGGCGAGGACCGCACGCTGGAGCCGTGGGCCGACCCGTCGAAACTGCGTTCCATTCTTCCACCTGCCGGGCACTACTGGGCCGACCCCCACGTGCTCGTCGAAGCGGGCGAAACGCATATCTTCTTCGAGGACTTCGTGTACGCAGACGGAAGAGGACTCATCTCGGTGATGACGCTGGGAGCAGATGGACTCCCGGGGCCACCCCGTCGCGTCATCGAGACCGACACGCATCTGTCGTATCCGCACATCTTCCGCCACGAGGGTCGGCTCTTCATGGTGCCGGAAAGTGCCGAGGCCGGCACCGTGGATCTCTATGAGTGCGTGCGCGTCCCCGATGAATGGGTGTTTCGTCGCAGCCTGCTGACGGGCGACCGTCTCGTTGATGCTACGCTGCTCGAGTGGGAGGGGCGATGGTGGATGTTCGCCAGCCAGATGCAGCCGTACGGGTTGCGCGGCGCCGACATCCTGGAACTGTACACGACCGACGATCCGGTCACGGGCGAGTGGACGAAGCACGCAGCGAGCCCCATCCTGGCCGACGTCACCGGCTCGAGGTCCGCCGGCACTCCATTCGTCCACGACGGACGACTCTACCGGCCGGCTCAGGACGGGTCCCACGGCTACGGGTGGGGCATCGCCCTGAAGGAGGTGCTGACGCTGACGCCGACCAGCTACGCGGAGCGGCGTGTCGGCACTATCGCTGCACCTGATCGGCGGGACGTCTGTGGCGTGCACACCCTGAACCGTGCGGGGGGGACCGTGGTCATGGATCTCTGTCGATGGATGCCTCGGAAAGCCCTGACAGGGCCGGGTCACCAGGTGCGGCACACGTAGCAGGCCGACCCTTCGAACGAGAGGATCTCGGCCGGAACGCCACCCACCACGGCGTTGTCCGGCACGTCTCTCGTCACCACGGCGTTTGCCCCGACGGCGACGTTGGACCCGACGTGCACACCTCCGACGAGCTTGGCTCCGGGACCGATGTACACGTTGTCACCGACCGAAGGAGCACCTGCGCGGTTACCGCGGTACGTCTCTCCGAGTGTGACTCCCTGAGAGATGTTGCAGTTCCGGCCGATGGTGCTGTTCTCGTTGACGACGATGTCTCCGAAGTGCCCGATGTAGAAGCCGTGCTCGATACGGGTCGAGGCCGGAACGGAGATACCATACTTATAGGAGAAGTGGCGCTTGACGAGTCCGGCGACGGGATACAGAAGCCCGAGTGGCGGCTCGGCGTTGCGAAGCCACGCGACCAGGCGAAGCCAGAAGGTGAACTGGAAGCCGGGCGACTGGCCCATGCAGGTGAGGAAGTCGGAGAAGTTCGTCGTTCCGCGGTGCCGCAGAAGATCCGATCGAACGTACTCAGCGAACTCGCGGTAGCTTGTCGGCGTGCCGGCCGCATCCGCGACCCTGTCTTCTGTACGCGCAGGTCTGTGCAAGCTCATGGCGCGCCTCCCGGGGTAGACTGGACGAGCATGGCTCACCTCACCCGACGGTGGCCCGCGGTTTGGTCGCCGCTGCAATCCGGCCATCCTCGAGCGCCGCGCGATAGACGTCGAGCGTCGCCATCGCGATCGCATCCCAGTCGAACACGTCGCGGACCCGGGCCGCGGCCGCGTCGGACAGACCTTCTCGCAGGGCGGCATCTCCGGCGAGAGTGCGCAGTCGTGAAGCCAGTGCCGATCGGTCGCATGCCGGGTGCGTGAGACCGGCAGGTGGATCGCCCAAAGCCTCGCGGTTGCCGGGGATGTCGCTGGCGACGACCGGGCAGCCGAGGGACATCGCCTCGAGAAGGCTGAGCGACAGTCCTTCGATCTCCGAAGGTATCGCATAGACCAGGGCGTTGCTGTACAGCTCCTCCAATGCCTCACCCTGCAGATATCCGGGGAAATGCACGTTCGGCCCGGCCATCGTGCGAAGTTCCGCGATGTAGTCGTCCGTGTAGCTCGTGTCGCCGACCAGGACGAGCGGCAGGTCCGGGACGGCCTCGGCGTGGGCGGCGATCAGATCCTCGAGGCGCTTCTCGGGACTCAGGCGGCCGACCGCGAGAACGTAGCCGCCCGGCACAAGCCCGAGGCGCGCCAGAGTGGTTCCCGGCGGGCGTCGCAGGAGACGGCCCGGGCCGTTTGGGATGTGGCACACGGACCGCCCGTATTGCTTCCTGATGTGCTGGGCGCCGGCCTCGGAGACCGCGATGATCGCGTCCGCGCTGTGGATGCTGACCCACTCACACAATCGGAGGAAGGCGCGCGCCCTCGGTCCCCACTTCGAGCGCCGATAGTCGAAGGAGTGGAATGTGAAGACCGCGGGCCGCAGCCTGAGCAGGCGGGCGAGCGGGAGCAGTACCCCGGGGCCTATGGCGTGCATGTGCACGAGATCGAAGCCGCCTCGGGAGGCGTGGAGGAGCGAGAGGGCGGTGTGCGAAAGCGCTTCGCCGTTACGGCCGCCGAAGGACGGAAGTGAGATCACCGTGACCCCGTCAACGACGCCGGAACGGGGTACGTAGCCACGGCGTGCGTAGACGGTGACGTCGACGCCGAGTCCGGCCAATCGCGGATACAGTTCCTCGACGTGGCGTTCGATGCCGCCCGGGACTCCCGGCATGCCCCTTGAGCCGATGACGGCGACGCGCATCACACGCGGGTCGGTCTGGACCGACGGGATGCCAGCACGGACTGGTAGATCCGCACCAGGCCAGCCGTATGTCGTTCGGGGCCGAAGAGCGAGCTGGCCCGAGCGAACGCGGCCCGGCCCATCTCGTCCGCCAGATCGGGGGAACCGGCGAGGACGCTGAGTGCACCTGCGAGTCCGGCCACGTCTCCGGGCCGGACGAGGAACCCCTCGATGCCGTCGCGCACTTGTTCCGGGATCCCACCCATCTGGGTGGCGATGACCGGACGTGCCAGCATCATCGCCTCCAGCACTCCCATCGGCGCGTTCTCGACACATTCAGACGGCAAGACAGCGGCGCGGCAGTCGCGAAGGAGATCGTCGACGGCGTCGCCGGAGAGGCGCCCGAGAAACGTCACGTTGGGAGGCGCCGAGTCACGGAGCGCGTCGGACATCGGTCCTTCGCCGGCGACCACGAGCGGCACGCCGGCCAGTCGGGCTGCCTCCAGCAGAGTCGGCAGACCCTTCTCGTGCGCCAGCCGACCTGCATAGACGAAGGACCGGCCGTCTGAGGAGGAGCCCTGGGGGGTCACCAGCGGCACGGCGTTGGGCAGCAGATGCATCGGCGTGTGGGGGAACTCGTCGTTCGCGATCCTGCGCGCCATGTACCGGCTGGGGCAGATGAAGGCGTCGATGAGGCGTTCATACCGGATGATCCAGCGTCTCCACGTGAGTTCCAGCGCCGCGATCGCACTGCGGCGTCGGCTGCGATGTACGCAGTGATAAAGTACGCACGGCATCACGTTGACCCGTCCGCAGTGAGGCGGGTCGCAGGCGACGCGGTCGCCCAGCAGGAGCACGTCCGCGGGGCAGATCGGGTGGTAGTCGTGGAGTGTCTGTACGACGGGAACGCCGGCGCGCGTTGCTTCGAAGAGTATGGACGGTGAGATCTGACGATGGATGCCGTGGACATGCACAAGATCGGGCTTGAAGTCGCGCAGCAGTCTGGCGAAGCGTTGCGCGGCCTGCCGGTTCCAGAACATCCGCGCCACTGCGTCTGCCTGGTCCCGTACAGGGAGCGTCCCGTTTATGCCGATCTCGAGGTAGGGCGAGAAGTAGTCCGACCAGGGCGATGTTTCGTTCTGGGGATGTCGAGTGGAGAAGTGCGCGACCTCATGCCCTGCGTTTTCGAGCCACTCCACCTCATCGAACATGACTCGCTCGAGGCCTCCGCGGCGATACCAGAACTTGTTGGCCATGACGATCCGCAACCCGGTCACCCGCCCCTTCGATTCGTCGGCGACGTCACGCCGTCCGCGTTGCGCGAACAGTGAGCCGCAATACTAGCAGGGTGCCACCATGGCACGAAGTTCGCCGCGGGGGTCACAGACCCTCATGAGCGCGGGCCTCGATCAACCAGTACGCTCGGAAGAGGGACTCCGGGAAGTGCTCAGAGTCGGGTTGGCCGTCCGCGGGCGGGTCGTTCCCGCGTGGGTCGAAGCCGTTGCGACGGCCTTGCTCGGGACGGGGTTCGTGGAGCTTACCGTCATGATCTTGGCGCCCGAGGGTCCTTCACCCGCGAGCCATGCGCCTCGGCCCGGCATCTGGCGGGCGTTTCAGCGCGCAGACCTTGCGCTCCAGCGCGTGATCCGGCCGGGCAGCGCCGACCCGACGGCGGTCGCCGATATCGACGCTCTCCCGTGCCCGGTGGCTTTCGGACCGGCCGAAGGCCTTGATCTCATCTTCAATGCGGCGGGGATCTCAGAGGTGGGCTCTCTTTCCAAGTTCGGCGGAGCGCCCGTCTGGTGGTTCGACCATGACGGGCACGAGGGCTGGCCGGCGGGCGCGTCAGGCTACCCCGAGACGCTCGCCGGCCGATCCGCCACCAGTTGCCGACTGCTGGGATTCTCCGCCGACGGAGCCCCGCCGTACGTCCTCCGGCGCGCCTCCATGTCTACCCACCCCCTGTGCGCGGCGGAGAACCGGGTGCAGCTTCTCTGGAAGAGCGTCCCGTTGCTGGTGCAGAAGGCTAGGGAGCTCTGGCTGAACGGGGACGTCGTCGCCGAGTCGCAGGAGCGCTTGGAGAGACAGGAGTCGCCCGGGCCAGACCAGTTGCGGTTCGCTCAGCTGGGTCTCGTCCTGGCGGGTCATGCCCTGCGGGCGGCTCGTTTCATCCTGAAGCGCCTGCTGTATCGCGAACAGTGGTTCCTTCTCCTCGCCCGCGGTGCCGAGGACGATCAGGTTCCGCAGGTCTCAGAACGGTTCTCCGACGCGCTGCGCCCCGCCCTCAGGCTCATCCCCCCCGCCGACCGTTACTGGGCCGATCCCTATCTGCTGCCCGGCGGCGACGATCGTCTGATCATGGTCGAGGAGTATATGAATGAGCCGGGGCGTGGGCGGATCGCTCTTATCCGCCTCGACCGGAGCGATCGCGTGGCCGAGGTGAGGACGGTGCTCGAAGAGCAGTGTCATCTCTCCTATCCGTGTGTCTTCGCCTTTGGGGGACAGCTCTACATGGTGCCCGAGTCGAGCGAGTTCGAGCGTGTGGATCTGTACAGGTGCACCGATTACCCCTGGGTCTGGAAATGGGAGCGAACCCTGTTGGACGGCATCCGTGCGTGCGACAGCACGATCTTCGAGCACGACGGACGTTGGTGGTTGTTCGCGACGGTCTTCGACGAGCCCTGGTTGACGCCCCGCGACAGCATGCACGTGTTCTTCAGTGACGACCCTGTGGACGGCGTATGGTCGTCCCATCCCGGCAATCCGTGCGTTTGTGACGTGCATCGGGCCCGGCCTGCCGGACCTCCATTCGTCCGGGACGGCAAGCTGTTCCGGCCGGGTCAGGATTGCTCGCGCGGATACGGCTACGGCATCAGCATCAGTGAGGTCACCGCCCTTACCGAGGCGCGTTACGAAGAGCGCGCAGTGGAGTTCATCGGCCCCGACTGGCCGGAGGCCGTGGCCACCCACACGCTGGCGCTCGGTGATCGCACGACGATCGTCGACTGCATGCGCTGGGTACCGCGCCGGCGCTCGTCGGACTCACAGGAGACGGGCCAGGCCAGCTGAAGCGGATCATGGTCGGGGGCCGCCCAGGCGCGATCGGGCAGCCCGATCCTGAACCGCTGCAGGTCCCGGCGGGTCTGCGTCACACGGATGTGATGTGTGGCGCCCGTGGCGCTGCGGCCGCACCGTGGACGAAGGCCGCCGGCTCCCGGTCTGGCATCTTCCAGACTCTCCACAGCGTGAAGGCGAACGTCACCACCAGCAGTGTGTTGCGCGTGACCACGATCGCCAGCGGCGCCTTCTGCATATCGAGCAGGTTCCAGTAGAGCGCGGGGAACTCAGCTTGGGTGAGCGCGAGGGCGAGGCCCCCGAGGACGGTCACCCAGCGGTCGCGTGCCGCCACCAGCGCCCACGCCGGCAGGATCCAGATGAAGTACTGGGGCGAGAGCACCTTGCCGAAGGCCATGAGCGCGAGCAGGAGAGCGAGCACGACGACCACCTGGTCGGCCGGTGACGTCCGCAGATGCCGGCGCCGTAGCCACGCGAACAGGTAGACGACGGCCACGGCGAGCAGCGTCAGGCCGCCCGATGCGTCGGCGGCGAGGCCGACGCCGGGAGCGATGAGGGAGTGCGAACCGTGACTCCAGGCCCAGGACGCCCAGTTCGCCCCAAGCAGTTCTCCGAACAACTGCGGCGTACCCAGCGCGCTCTCGATCTGCAGCGGTCTGCCCAGGAAGTACTGGAACGTGTACCATACGCCGCCCACGGACCGGAGCAGGTAGGGGGCGAACGGCGCGATCGCGGCTGCCGCGAACGCGACCAGCGGCCACACCCAGCGCCGGGCGGGTCCGGCGAGCATGAGCACCAGCGGTACGAGCACGACCGGGGTGAACTTGAGCGCGAACCCCATCCCGAGAACGAAGCCGGCGGCCGTGTACCAACGGCCGACCAGGCAGAGCAGGAAGACTGCGGTCAGGAGCGCTACGGCCATGTCGTACCGGTTGAGGACGATGGTACCGATGAGGGCCACGCCGACGGGAAAGAGGACGGAGGCCACGTAGGCTCGCCCTCCTCGCGGCCACAGCCGGCAGGCGACGAAGGCCGTCACCGCCCCGGTCGCGACGGCGAAGGCGCCCATCAGGATGTTGAACCAGATGCCGTACAGGCTCTCGCTGCCCGTGTGGCCGGGGATGCGGAACAGGGCGACGGCGAGCGGCGGGTACTCGACCTCGAACGTCTTGGTGTACGGCGCCTCGCCTTGGGCGATGCGCGAGGCGTAGTCCCAGTACACCGGGAGGTCGGTGATGTCGTGCATGCCGTACCAGAGGTTGGGGAAGAGCAGGCCCATCACGAGGAGCGTGAGGAAGCCTGCGGCGAACATCGCAACCCACTTGTTGGGTGCGTGGGTCTCGCCGCCCGCCGGCGTCGGGTCGCCGGCCCTCAAGGTCTCCTCGGAGCCGCTCATGCGCCCCGGAAGCTCCAGAGCTTGTTGAGGATGAAGTTGATGGGCATGACGCAGGCGATGGCGATCAGCTGGCTCACGTTGTCGTCGAGGTGGAGGCCGTGCCGCGCGATGGTGAACACGCCGAGGTTCACCAGGTAGGCGACGATGCTCACGGTGAAGAACTTGGGCAGCTCTGTGGCGACGGCGCCGCTGGAGCGGAACGTCCAGCGCCGGTTCAGATAGTAGTTGGTGAGCACCGAGACGATGAAGCCGAGCAGATTGCCAAGGTACTCGGCGACCGTCGGCGTACCGCCGCTGGCGAGGCGCCACAGCAAGATCGTGAGGTTGAAGACGACAAGGTTGACGACGACGCCGCTCGCGCCGACGAAGCAGAACTTGACGAACTGAAGGCCGCTCTTCTTGAGGCGTGCGTCCACGCGTCACCCTGGTGCAGCGGGAGGGACCGGCCGCGCGGCGCCGCAGCACCGGCCGCGTGGCCGCGGAACCCCGTCATGATACGCGATGCTCCGGTCCTGCAGAAACCGGCGGCGCCGGTGGTCCGGCGGTGCGGCGTCGTGCGGTCGGACGGGTGCGACTGCGTCGGCGGTGAGGTCAGCCCTGATCGGCGCGCTCGGGCAGCTTCCAGATCGCGACCGCCGCGACGACCGCCGCCGCGACGAGCACGGCGTTGCGCGCCACGACCACGGCGACAGGTCCATCCTTGAACGCGACCATGTCCCAGTACAGCTTGGGGAACTCCACTTGTGTGAGGGCGATGGCCACCAGCGTGAGGATGCCGGCGACGCGCTGGAGGGTGGTGCGCCCCACGACCACCAGCGCGACGAGCGGGAACGTCCAGCACATGTACTGCGGCGAGAGCACCTTGTTGCCGACGGTGAAGGCCAGCACGCACGCCAGCGCGGCGACGGGGACGAACTCCGGCGCCGCCCGCAGCAGCGCCCGGCGGCGCCAGATGAGCACGTACACGCCTGCCACCAGCAGCAGCGCGACCCAGACGGAGAGTCTGGACACGAGGGTGCTCCCGGGTCCGCCTATCGACTGCGAACCGAACGAGTTACCGGAGCCGATGCCCCACTTGCCCAGCGCTCCGGCGATGAGGTACGGCGTGCCGGGTACGCTCTCGATCTGCAGCGGCCGGCGCGCGTGGTAGGTGACGATGTTGGTCAACCCGCTGATGCGGTCGAGAAACGGCAGAAACGGGATGAGCGTGAAGACGAGGAACGCGACGAGGGCGTACAGGACCTTGCGGCGCGTCTCCGCCAGGATGAGCACGAGCGGCAGCAGCATGCCCGGCGTGAGCTTGAGGGCCACGCCCAGGCCGAGTACCGCGCCCGCGCCGGCGGTGTGGCGGCGGGCAAGGAAGAGCAGGCACGCCGCCAGGGTGAGCGCCACCGCCACGTCGTAGCGGTTGGCGGTGATGGCCCCGGCGGCGAGCACCGCGACGGCGTAGGCGCCGGCGGCGGCCAGCGGCCGCTTGAGCCCATGCCAGAGCGCCGCCGCCGTGGCTGCGGTGAGCGCGGCGGCCGCCGCGCAGAGCACGATCATCTCGGCGGCGAACCAGTTCTGGTACGAGGTCGGGTCCGCGTGCGGCAGCAGTGCGAACAGCGGCAGCGCCAGCGGCGGGTACTCGACGGGGAAGTCCTGGTACGGGCGCAGGCCCTGGGCGATCTTCTGCGCGTAGTCGAAGTAGACGACCTGGATGTCCGAGACGTCGAAGAAGTGGTACCAGGGGCCGTCGGCGCGCAGCAGCCAGATGAGGAACGCCCAGACGAACGCCGTGAAGGTGACTGCCGCGACGATGAGCAGGACGGTCTCGCTGACGGGGCGGCGGACAGGGCCCAGGAGCACCGGCTCCGGCGCGCGGGGCGGAGCGGTGCGCGGCGACTGCGCCTTGGCGCCGCGGGTTCGCCCGGTGCTCACCGGCTCGCCAGCCAGGCGTCGACCTCGCCGAGCACCGTCGAGAAGTCCGTGAGCGGCCGCCACTCGAGACCCTCGTGCTCGCAGCGCTCGGCCAAGTGGCCGCGCGCGAACACGAGGTCGGCCTCGCGCGCGGGGCACAGATCGCTCGGCCCGTCGCCGAACACGAGCACCACGTCGCCGGGGCGGCGCAGACGGCGCACGACCGCCGCCTTGCAGCTCTTGGGTCCGCAGCGCGGGCAGTCACCGAGGGCCTCGCTGAACTCGAGGTGGTAGGGCGGCCCGCCGTCCGGCCCCTCACCGATCAGCTCGCTGGCGAACAGCTCGACGTCGGGCAGCTCGTTCCGCCTCCAGAACGCCTCGATGGCCTCGCGGATGCCGGCGCTGACGATAGCCGCCTCGCCGCCGCGAGCCAGCAGTTGAGTGAAGAAGTCGCCGAGTCCAGGCATGGGCTCAGCGACCTCGAGGAGGCGCCGGATGATCTCCGCCCTCGGCGCCTCGATAAGCCCGATCTGCCGGGTGAAGACCTCGGCATGGCTCAAGCGGTCGTTGCAGGACTCCTCTTCGAGCTCCCACCACGGGTCGCCGACGAACGGCTGCAGGGCGACCTCGTTGCATTCGCGGGTGGTCATGGTGCCGTCGTAGTCGAGGAGCGCGAGGAGGCGCGGGACCGCCGCGCCCGCCGCGCCCGCGCGTGTGAGCTCGTCGGTCATGGCGAGAGTGTACACGGGCGCGCGGCGCGCCTCACGCGTGAGTTCACGCGCGCCCGACGGTCCGAGCGCTGAGCCTGCGTCTGGTAGAATCGCCGTTCCGGCCAGAAGCAGCAGAAAGCGAGTCCCGTGAACAGCCGTCAGCCCCGGTTCCAGGACGTCTCGGCGCGCGTCGACTTCCCGGCGCTGGACGCGCGAATCCTCGAGTTCTGGAAGACCAACGACATCTTCCACAAGAGCCTCGAGGGCCGCGAGGACGCCCCCGTGTTCGTGTTCTATGAGGGCCCGCCGACCGCCAACGGCCGTCCGGGCGCGCACCACGTCATCTCGCGGATCTTCAAGGACCTCTTCCCGCGTTACAAGACCATGCGCGGCTACCGCGTGCCGCGCAAGGCCGGCTGGGACACGCACGGCCTGCCGGTGGAGCTCGAGGTCGAACGCCGCCTGGGCATCGACGGCAAGGGACAGATCGAGGCCTACGGCGTCGCCGAGTTCAACAAGCTGTGCAAGGAGAGCGTGACCACCTACCTCGAGGAGTGGGAGCGGTTCACCGAGCGCATCGGGTTCTGGGTCGACCTCGATGACGCCTACTACACTTACGCCAACGACTACATCGAGTCGGTGTGGTGGTTGCTGCGGCAGATCTGGGACAAGGGCCTGCTCTACCAGGGCCACAAGGTGGTGCCCTACTGCCCGCGCTGCGGCACGGCCATCAGCAGCCACGAGGTGGCGCAGGGTTACAAGGACGTCACCGAGGACTCCATCTACGTGCGCTTCCGGCTCAGGCCCGAAGCCGCCGCGAAGGTCTCGGAGGGCGTCGACGGTGAGGCGGAGGACGGCGAGATCAAGCCTGTCTCGCTCGCCGTCTGGACCACCACGCCGTGGACGCTCATCAGCAACGTGGCGGCCGCGGTGCGCGCGGACGTCACTTACGCGCTCGTCGAGAGCCGCGGCGAGCGCTTCGTGCTCGCGCGCGACCTCGTGGAGACCGTGCTCGGCAAGAAGGCCGAGGTGCTGCGCGAGTTCCCCGGCTCCGACCTTGGCGGCCTGGACTACGGGCCGCTCTTCGACTACATGCAGACCGACAAGCGAGCCCACTTCGTCGTCTGCGACGACTACGTCACGACCACGGACGGCACCGGCATCGTGCACATCGCGCCGGCGTTCGGCGAGGACGACATGCGCGTGGGCATGGAGAACGACCTGCCTGTGGTCAACGCCGTCGACACCGAGGGCAAGTTCATCGCCGAGGTCACGCCGTGGGCCGGCGTCTTCGTCAAGGACGCGGACCCGGCCATCACGCACGAGCTCGAGCACCGCGGCCTGCTGCTCGGCGTCGAGCCCTACGCGCACAGCTACCCGTTCTGCTGGCGCTGCGACACGGCGCTGCTCTACTACGCCAAGGCCACCTGGTACATCCGCACCACGGCGATCAAAGACCAGCTCATTGCCGCCAACGACGACGTCGTCTGGCACCCGGACCACATCAAGACCGGGCGCTTCGGCGAGTGGCTGGCCGGCAATATCGACTGGGCGCTCAGCCGCGACCGGTACTGGGGCACGCCCCTGCCCATCTGGACCTGCGAGCAGGGGCACACGCACTGCGTCGGCTCGGTCGAGGAGCTGCGCGCGATGGCGGTTGGGCTCGTTCCGGAGGATCTGGAACTCCACCGGCCCTATGTCGACGACGTGGTCCTCACGTGCCCCGAGTGCGGCGGCGAGATGCGCCGGGCACCCGAGGTCATCGACGCCTGGTTCGACTCGGGCTCCATGCCGTTCGCGCAGTGGCACTATCCCTTCGAGAACGCTGAGACCTTCAAGGAGCGGTTCCCGGCCGACTTCATCGCCGAGGCCATCGACCAGACCCGTGGCTGGTTCTACAGCCTGCTCGCCATCGCCACGCTCATCGAGGGGCGCAGCTCCTACAAGCGCGTGCTCTGCCTGGGACACATCCTGGACGGTGAAGGCCAGAAGATGAGCAAGAGCAAGGGCAACGTCGTGCAGCCCGACGACATCCTCGACCACCAGGGCGCGGACGCGTTCCGCTGGTTCATGTTCTCGAGCCAGCAGCCGTGGAGCCCGAGGCGCTTCAGCGCCGAGATGGTCGACGAGGTCGTGCGCAAGTTCCTGCTCACGCTGTGGAACACGTACAGCTTCTTCACGCTCTACGCCAACATCGACCGCTTCGACCCGACGACCACGGAGTCGCCCGTCGAGGGTCGGCCACTGATCGACCGCTGGCTCGTGGGCGAGTTCGACACGCTCGTCCAGGACGTCACCGCGGGCCTCGAGGCCTACGACGCCACGGGCACGGCGCGGAGCATCCAGCAGTTCGTCGACGACCTCAGCAACTGGTACGTGCGCCGCAGCCGGCGCCGCTTCTGGAAGTCGGAGAGCGATGCCGACAAGCTGGCCGCCTACCACACGCTCTACGAGGCGCTGGTCACGGTCGCCAAGCTGCTCGCGCCGTTCACGCCGTTCGTGGCCGAGGAGCTGTACCAGAACCTGGTGCGCTCGGTGGCTCCCGGCGCGCCGGAGAGCGTGCACCTGTGCGCCTGGCCGGCCGCCGGAGAGCAGGCCGTCGACGCCGGCGTGTCGTTCGACATGGCGGCGGCGCGGCGCGTGGTCGAGATGGGCCGCGCCGCGCGTAACGCCGCGGCCGTCAAGACGCGCCAGCCGCTGGCCGAGGTGGTCGTGGCGCTGCCGGACGCCGAGGCGCGGGCTGTGGAGCGCCTCCGCGATGTCGTCCTCGACGAGCTCAACGTCAAGGACCTGCGCTTCGTGGGCGGCGAGGATGAACTCGTCGCGTACGTCGTCAAGCCCAACCTCAAGGTGCTTGGGCCCAGGCTCGGCAAGCGCCTGGGCCCGCTCCAGGCGGCGCTCAAGGAGGCGGACGGCGCGGCCCTCGTGGCCGCCGTCCGCGCCGTCGGCGCCGTCGTCATCACGCTGCCGGACGGCGAGGTCAGTCTCGTGGAGGAGGAGCTTCTCATCGAGACCGCCTCGCCGGAGGGCTTCCAGGTCGAGGTCGAGGGCGGGCGCGTCGTCGCGCTCAGGACGGACGTCGACGACACGCTGCGCGAGGAGGGTCTGGCGCGCGAGCTCATCCACGCGGTTCAGCTCGCGCGCAAGACTGCCGACCTCCGTATAGAAGACACCATCAGCCTGACGCTGGAGGTGCCGGAGGAGCTTCGCCCGCCGGCCGAGCGGCACCGCGGCGCGATCATGGCCGAGACGCTGGCCAGCGACTTCGCCGTGGGCGAGGCGGCCGGCGACCACCGCGAGACCGCGCGGGTCGACGGTCACGAGGTCGGCATCGGCCTCAGCGTGACGGGTACGATCTTCACCGGCAGCTACGGCTGATCGGAAGCGGCCCGGCGGTGGTCCGCCGCGCCTGATGGCGACGAATGGAGGAGCCGTGGAAGAGATGCGCGAGGCATCGCTCGACCTGCTCGTCGACCTCGCCCGGCCGGCTGCCGGCGACGCTGTGCTGGACTACGCGGCCGGGGGTGGTATGGCCGGTTTCGCCGTCGCTCCCGACGTCGCGACGGTGGAGGCGGCCGACGAGCTGCCGGATCTGCTTGAGGAGGGCGAGCGCCTCGCTGCCGAGCTGGGACTCGTCAATGTAGCGTTCACGCTCGTCGATCTGTACGCGCTGCCGTACCGGGACGGCGCCTTCGACCTCGTCGTCTGCCGCAACGCCTTCCACCTGCTGCCCCAGCCGGTGGCGGCTCTGGCCGAACTGCGGCGCGTGCTGACGCCGCAGGGTCGCGTCGTCCTGCTGGACATCATCGTGGACGACGCGACCGACAAGCCGCTGAACGAACTCGCGCGGCTGCGCGAGCCGGCGCACCGCCGGCACTACCGGCGGGAGGAGCTCGAGGACGTCGCCGCCGCCGCCGGTTTCGCCGTGAGGGAGAGCCGCGAACTGCGGCGCACCATCGACCTTGATTACTGGCTGCAGGCGGCCGCGGTCCCGCCGCCGAAGGCGGCGCTCATCCGCGGCCGCATCAAGGCGCTCCCGGTCGAGGTGCAGATCGGCATGGACGTCGCCTTCACGGACAAGGCCATAAGCTTCAGTTACGATCTCATAGGACTCCGGCTCGAACCGGCGTAAGCTCGCCGCCTCAGCCTTCGTCGTCCGTCAGCCAGCCCTCTTCGGTCAGGATCAGTTCGGTGCGGACACCCTGCTCTGCGAGGACCTGCGCCACCTCGAAGTCGCACCAGCCGTACTGAGTCCAGACTCGTCGTGTCGGCAGGACGCTGGACTGCCCGCTGCGCCTTGACGGAGGGCCTTTGGCGACAAGCTGGACCGGTCGCTGTTCGTCGCCGGGCGGCGAGGCCGTCCGTCGTGCGGACAGCAGACGCGATACTCCTCTCTCGAGATCAGCACCGCAGCGACCACGCCATGATGGGTGATGAAGAGTGGATCGCCTCCCCGATCGACCTCGTCGATGGGCGAGGCCAGACGCCTCCTGAGATCGGTCACGCCGACCACAAACGGTCCGACCGCCACCCGATCCTGCCCCTCCAGTCGCCTGCGCCTCCCAATGTGGTGAGTCTGGCTGGAATGGCGACCCAACGCCACGTCCGTCCAGCGGGTCGGGGTTCGCAATCCCTCGAACGTGGAGGCAGGGTGCTTCGCGGTTGCGTACGTTCGAGCGTACGCTTCTCGACCGCGTGCGTACGCTCGAACGTACGCAGGCAGATCGCGTATACGCCCACCCTACGTCGAACGACAAGGCAGCGAGACGAGCGCTCCGGGGCCTGGGGAAGCGGGCCAGCTGCCCGCTGCGTCCGGCGGCTCAGCCCAGGAACGCGCCCAGTTCCTCGACGAGTTTCACCTTGGGCATGGCGCCGACGATGCGGTACTTGGCCTCGCCGGCCTCGAACGCGAGGACGGTCGGGATGTTCATGACGCTGAACTGCTGCGCCACGGCCGGCGCCTCGTCGACGTTGAGCTTGACGAACTTGACGTCCGGATAGTCGCTCGCCATCTCCTCCAGGACCGGCCCGATCATGCGGCAGGGGCCGCACCACTCGGCCCAGAAGTCGACCAGCACCTTGCCCGGCGCCTTGATGACCTCGGCTTCGAAGTTGTCCTGCGAGACAGCGTCCACGTAGTCCTCCTGTGAATGGTCGGGTGCGTCAGCCTAGCGCGGCGAGGGGCCGTCCGTCGGCGTTGCGTGGGTTCCTCAGCGTTGCGTGCTCGCGGCGGCGCTGTCGCCGGCCGCGCTCTTCGTCCCCGGTGTGCTCTCGAGCTCGTCGAGATAGCGCTCGGCCTGCACTGCCGCGAGCGCCCCCTCGCCGACCGCCATGGCGATCTGCTTGAGTGGGTTGGCGCGCGCGTCGCCGCAAGCGAACACGCCGGGGAGCTCGGTGCGCAGCAGACCATCGGTGAGGATGTAGCCGTACTCGTCCAGCTCGACGGTGTCCTTGAGCCAGGCTGTGTTGGGGATCTGACCGATGTACATGAACACGCCGTTGACCGGGAGCGTGCGACCCTCGCCGGTCTTGACGTTCTCCACCTCGAGGGCCTCGACCATGTCGGCGCCCTCGATCTGCTTGGGGACGGAGTCCCAGACGAACTCGACCTTGGGGTTGGCGAACGCGCGCTCCTGGGCGATGGGCGCGGCGCGCAGCTCATTGCGGCGGTGTACCAGGAAGACCTTGTCGGCGAACTTGGTGAGGAACATGCCCTCCTCGACCGCGGAGTCGCCCCCGCCGATGACGGCGACCGTCTTGCCCCTGTAGAGCGCGCCGTCGCAGGTGGCGCACCAGCTGACGCCCCGGCCGATGAACTCGGCCTCGCCGGGGATGCCCGAGCGGCGCGGCTCGACGCCCGGCGCGAGGATCACGGTGCGCGTGAGGATCTCCTCGCGGTCCGTGACGACCACGTAGTGGCCCTCGGGGTCGCGGCGGAGCGCGGCGACGCCCTCGATCTCGCGCATCTCGGCGCCGAACTTCTCGGCCTGCTCCTTCATCTTCTGCGAGAGATCGAAGCCGGAGATGCCCTCGGGGAACCCGGGGTAGTTCTCGACGAGGTCGGTGAGGGCGATCTGGCCGCCGGCCATGTTGCGCTCGAGCACGGCCGTCTTCAGACGGCCGCGGCTGGAGTAGACGCCGGCGGTGAGACCGGCGGGACCGGCGCCGACGATGACGACGTCGTACACGTCGGCGCTCGATCCGCTGGTGGGTTCAGACATGGTGCTCCTCTTGCTGGCGGAGCACCATGGCCCGGGGCTCCGCTGGTATCGATGATTGCGGGAGTATACCCACGGCGGCGGTCGGCAGTCGGCGTATCACGCGGCGGCTCCGTGCTGTCTCAGGGCCGAGCCTGCAGCAGGCCGCGGGAGACGAGCTCCTCGGCGATCTGCACCGCGTTGAGCGCCGCGCCCTTGCGCAGGTTGTCCGAGACGACCCACATGTCGAGCCCGTTGGCGATGGTGACGTCCTCGCGGATGCGGCCCACGTACACGGGGTCCGTGCCCTCGGCCGGCAGCGGCATGGGGTACCGGAGCTCCGCCGGGTCGTCGACGACCGTGATGCCCGGCGCCGCGGCGAGGAGCTCGCGCGCCTCCGCGGCGCTCAGCTTGCGCTTCGTCTGTATGTTGACGGCCTCGCTGTGCGCGCCGAACACGGGCACGCGCACGCAGGTGGCCGTCACCTTGAGGTCGGCGTCGGCGAAGATCTTGACCGTCTCGTCGACCATCTTCTGCTCTTCCTTGGTGGCGCCGGTCGGCAGGAAGCTGTCGATGTGCGGCAGAACGTTGAAGGCGATCTGGTGCGGATAGAACTGCTGCCGCACCTGTCCGTCCGCCGCCCACTGGCGCGCCTGTGCGTCGAGGGCGGCTATGCCGCCCTGACCGCTGCCGGAGACGGCCTGGTACGTGCTGACTACCACGCGCTCGATGCCGGCGGCCTCGTAGATGGGCTTGAGTGCGACCACCATCTGGATGGTGGAGCAGTTGGGCGTCGCGATGAGGCCGGTGTGGGTGGCCAGGTGATCGGCGTTGACCTCCGGGACGACGAGCGGCACGCCGGGGTCCTGACGGAACACGCTCGACTTGTCGATGACGGTGGCGCCGGCGGCGACGGCCTGTGGCGCGTACTCGGTGCTGACGGACCCGCCGGCGGCGAAGAAGACCAGGTCGACGCCGGCGAACGAGCCGGGACCGAGCTCCTCGACCTCGATCTCGGCGCCCTTGAACGGGAGCATGCGGCCCGCGGAGCGCGCGCTGGCGAGGAGCCGGAGGTCCCCGACGGGGAAGTCGCGCTCCTCGAGGATCGCGCGCACGGTGCCGCCGACGACTCCGGTGGCGCCGGCGATGGCGACGGCGAACTCCTCGGGGCCGGCCATCAGAAGGCACCCCGGTCGGAGGGCTCGCGGCGCACACTGTCGTCGTCGAGGTCGAACGCGGTGTGCAGTGCACGCACGGCCTGGTCGACGTGCCGCCTGGCGATGACGCACGAGATCTTGATGGGCGAGGTACCGATCATGTCCAGGTTGATGCCGAGGTCGGCGAGCGTCTGGAACATCTTGGCGGCGACGCCGGGGTGGCTGCGCATGCCGGCGCCGATCAGGCTGATCTTGGCGATGTCGGGGTCGGTGTCGTACTCACGCGCCCCGAGCTCCTTGACGATGTCCTTGAGCGCCTTGTCGGCGGCGGGGATGTCCTCGTCCGGGATGGTGCACGAGATGTCGCTGTGCCCGCTCTCGCTGGTGTTCTGGATGATGGTGTCGACGTTGACGTGGGCGTCGGCCAGCGCGGTGAACACGCGCGCCGCGACGCCCGGCCGGTCGGGAACACCGCGCAGCGTGACCTTGGCCTCGTCGGTGGTGTAGCTGACCGCGCTGATGATCGGCTGTTCCAGCTGCTGGTCGATGTCCATTCCGTGGCCTCCGTCGGTGACCCAGGTGCCCTCCGCGTCGGTGAAGCTGGAGCGCACGTGGATGGGGATGTCGTACTTGCGCGCGTACTCGACCGAGCGAAGGGCGAGCACCTGCGCGCCGCTGGCCGCCATCTCGAGCATCTCGTCGTAGGAGATGGAGTCGAGCTTGCGGGCCTTCGCCACCAGGCTGGGGTTGGCGGTGTAGACGCCGTCGACGTCCGTGTAGATCTCGCAGACCTTGGCGCGCAGTGCGTGGGCGAGGGCGACGGCGGTGGTGTCCGAGCCGCCGCGGCCCAGCGTGGTGACGTCCTTGGCCGTGCTCACGCCCTGGAAACCGGCGACGAGGACGATCTTGCCCTTCGCCATGGCATCCTCGATGCGCGCGGGGTGGATGTCGAGGATGCGCGCCTTCATGTGCCTGGTGTCGGTGACGATGCCGGCCTGCGATCCCGTGTAGCTCACGGCGTCGTAGCCGAGCCGGTGGATCGCCATGGCGAGCAGGGCACAGCTGATGCGCTCGCCGGCGGAGAGGAGCATGTCCATCTCCCGCTCGGGCGGGTCGGGCGTGATCTCGCGGGCGAGTTCGAGAAGCTCGTCGGTGGTGTCACCGCGGGCGCTGACGACCGCGCAGACACTGTTGTCTTGCTGAAACGTGGCCACGATGCGCCGCGCGACGTTGCCGATACGCGCGGCGTCGGCGACCGATGTGCCTCCGTACTTCTGGACGACGACGGACAAGGTGAACCTCCGAAAAAGACGGCGTACGAGTCTACCAGACGGCGCCTGCGCCGGGCCTTGCGGCCCAGGGGTCGGCGCCGTTTCGCCGCCTCGCGGCGGCTGCCTCCTCAGGCGCCGGGCTTGGGAGCGATGCGGGGGAGCGCGCGCTTGTGCGCGCTGGCGGCGTTCATGGCGTCGACCTTGGCCTTGACGGCAGGCGACGCCGTGGACGTCAGCAAGTAGGCATCGAGCTCCTCGTAGGTGAGACCCATCTCGGTCTCGTCGGTCTGGTCGGCCCACAGGCCGGCCGACGGCGGCTTGGTGACGATGCGCTCGGGCACTCCGAGGTAGGAGGCGAGGTCGCGGACCTCGCTCTTGACCAGGCTGCCGAGCGGCAGGAGGTCCACGCCTCCGTCGCCGTGCTTGGTGAAGTAGCCGACGGCGAGCTCGCTGCGGTTGCCGGTGCCCAGCACCCGGTAGTCGAGCTGGTTGGCGAACGCGTACAGGGTGGTCATGCGCAGTCGCGGCTTGAGGTTGGCTGTGCCCAGCCTGCTGTCGGGCATGTCCGAGCTGCAGGCGCCGAGCGACTCGAGCAGCTGGTCGTAGACCGGCCCCAGGTCGATGGTGCAGTGCGGGATGTCGAAGTGGTGCGCGACGACGGCTGCGTCGTCGGCGTCCCGCGGGTCGCTGTGGCACGGCATGAGCACGCCGAGCGTGTGGTGCGGGAAGGCGGCCTTGGCGAGGGCCGCGACGACGGCGGAGTCGATGCCGCCGGAGAGGCCGAAGACCGCGCCGGAGCCGCCGGCCGCGGTGACCTCGGCGGCGATCCAGTCCGTGAGATGTCGGGCGAGTTCTTCCATGCGTCGCTTTCGGAAGTGCAAGTCTATCGTACGTGACGACGGGCCGGGAGGGGCTGCGCCCGCCCGGCCCGTCATCACTGCCCCGGGCGCCGCGACGAGCCGGCCGCGGCGCCGCCGTCATCCGTCGCTCACTGCTGCTGCAGGCTCTTCTCGATGAAGTCCGCGACCCGCGCGCGCTGTGCGTCGAACGTTGCGTTGCTGTGCGTGTACTTGGGGAAGTTGAACACGTTCGCCTGGCGGATCTTGTAGGGGAACTGCGTGATCTTCGCCAGGCAGGCGTTGACGAGCGCCTGCCCGCCCGCGAACTTCTCGGCGGCCTTGAGGTACTCGCGATCCTCCAGCCCGTCGCGGAGCGCCTCCAGCCGCAGCGACGGCACGGCGCCGAGGGTCGGGTCGTTCAGCCCGTAGCGGGGGTAGTAGCCCGGGTACACGAGGCTGGTGTCGCCGTTGCTGCGCGTGTGGCCCTTCACCAGGGAGAGCGGGTTGCGATACGGGTCGCGCCAGCCGTTGCCGGTCGTGGGCTTGCCCCAGCGGTCGAAGCCCCAGTTGAGGAGGCCGTCCACGTTCCACTTCTCCATCAGCCAACCCCACGCTCGCGAGTCGATGTGGGGCTTGTCGATGACGAATGACGGCGTCCTGGCCACCGACTCGTTCACGTAGGAGTACCACCAGATGTCCTTGCCGGCCTTCTGGCGGGCGCGCACCGCCGGGATGCGGCCGAAGAAGTAGTAGTAGCGCAGCGACCAGATGTCGACGTCGTCGAAGAGGAACGTGTTGGCGGTCTTGGTGCCGCCCAGCGAGTGGGGGCGCGGGTCGTCGGTGAGGAAGAACTTCACCTTGGCGCCGGTCGCTCTGTCTGCTTTGTGGAGCGCCCGGGCGTACTTCTCTGCCTGGCGCTCTTCGGAACGCTTGGTGGTCTCGTCGAGGACGTACATGTACGACTTGCGGTCCCAGCCGCGATCCTTGTAGATGCGCGTCATCTGCGTGAGGTAGTTCTGGACGTCGCCCCAGCTCGGGCTCTTGCTGCGGCTCCAGGGGAACCAGCGCAGGAACGGCAACTGGTTGTCGTTCAGCCCGACATCGGCGGTGCCCTCGTCCAGGTACGGCGCCAGTTTGTCGCCCCAAGCCCGAGACTCGTGCACGTTGCCACCCTTGGTCACCTTGGGGAGGTAGTGGACGATCGTCGGCGAGATGCCGTGCTGCTGCATGAGCGTGTAGAAGTTGCGCAGGACCAGGGCCTTGTTCTCGCCGTTGTAGTTGAAGTTGCGTGGCAGGCTGCGCTCCAGGTTGTCCTGACTCACGGCGAACCCGGACCGCGTGCTGATGCGCTGCCAGCCGAAGTCCCAGACATGGAGCGAGAAGGGCACCTGGACCTCGGTGCCGCCGTCGTTCACGAGCAGCGTCGCCGAGTAGTCCCCGCCCGGCGTGCCGTAGGGCACGTGCACGAGGACGTAGAACGGCGTGGTCGGGCCGGGGTTGGCGCTGCCGGGCACGGTCTCGCCCCGGCCGAACGTGCGAGGCACGAGCGGGTCGGGATACCAGCCGGGCTTGGAGCCGAGATGGCTGGTCGGCGTCTTCACCTTCACGTAGTAGACGCGGTAGAGCTGGGCGCCGGCGGTGATGAGCGGGTCGCTGCCGTCGGCCCAGCTGAGCGTGACTTTGCGCTGAGCCCCTCGCGTGCACACCTGCACACCCTGGTACTCGCCGCCGGCGGCGTCGAGCTTGATCCTCTGCACGGCCCCCGCCTTGGTGCCGGGGCAGGCGCGCGCCATCGCCGGGATGACCCAGACCGAGGCCTGCGCGCTCGCCGCCCAGACGAGAAGGAGGGCGGCGGTCAGGGTGACGACGGCCATCGCCGCGCCGATCAGGCGGCTCGGCCGCGCTGCCGCTGTACGGGTTCTCGCGGGCGCCGCCTGCGGTGGCCGGCCGGTATCACATCTCATGTGCTCTCCTTGGGAGGACTCCTACCCATCGTATCGGCCGCAAGGGCCATTGGTTGAGCACGGCCTCGAAGCGGACGCCCACGCGTGAGGCCAATGACCGGCGTCGCCGGCGGGGGCGGGGCCTGTCGTTCGGGAGTCGGAGCCATCGACGGAGCCTTGGATGGCGCCGTCGAAGGTGCCATCCCGGGCTCCGACCCCCGGAGCGCATGCCTCCCCGCCGGCGGGCGACACCGTTGCCGGTCGGGCGCATCGGGACACCGTGGGGCGCGGGCCAAGCCCCATCGCTGGCTTGAGATGCCCGGACTGCGCAGGCGACTGACGCGCGAGAGGCCGGGGCCGCGACGCGGCCCCGGCCTCTCGGGTGTCTCGGACGACGGCCGCGGACGGGCGGCCGGCGCGGGCGCTCAGATCTTGGAGTAGTACTTGCGGATCTCCCAGTCGGTGACCTGCTCGCGGTACTCGTACCACTCCTTGAGCTTGTTGGTCACGAAGCGCTCAAAGACGTGGTCGCCGAGGACGCTGCGCACCAGCTCGCTCTCCTGCGTGTGCTGGATGGCCTCGTAGAGGTTGTTCGGCAGCGCGCCGAGGCCGTGGGTCTCGCGCTCGTCGGCGGTCATCTTGTAGATGTTGGGCTCGATGCTCGGCGGAAGCTCGTAGCCCTTCTCGATGCCGTCGAGGCCGGCGCCGAGCATGACCGCGAACGCAAGGTACGGGTTCGCGCCCGGGTCCGGGTTGCGGAGCTCGGCGCGGACGGTGCTCTCCTTGCCCTGCACGTAGAGCGGCACGCGGATGAGGGCGGTGCGGTTGCGGTGCGCCCAGCTGATGTACACCGGTGCCTCGTAGCCAGGCACCAGGCGCTTGAAGCTGTTCACGTACTGGTTGAGCAGCGAGCAGATGCCCTTCATGTTGTGGAGCTGCCCTGCGATGAAGCCCTTGGCGATGTCGCTCAGGTGGTCCGGGTCGGTGTCGCTGAACATCGCGTTCTGCTTGCCACGGAAGAGGCTCTGGTGCACGTGCATGCCGCTGCCGTTCTGCGCGTGCATGGGCTTGGGCATGAAGGTCGCGTGGACGCCGTTGTGGGCCGCGACCTCTTTGACGATCAGGCGGATGATCATGACCCGGTCGGCCATGAGGAGCGCCTTGTCGTAGTGCGGGTCGATCTCATGCTGCGACGGGGCGACCTCGTGGTGCGACGCCTCCATCGGGATGCCCAGCTTGTCGAGCGTGCGCATGGTCTGCTTGCGCAGGTCGTTGCCCAGGTCGGCGGGGAGCACGTCGAAGTAGCCGCCCTCGTCGGTGAGCTTGGGCGTCTCGGCGTCCTGGAAGTAAAAGTACTCGAGCTCGGGGCCGACGTAGAACTCGAGGCCCATGTCCCGGGCGCGCTCGAGCTGGCGGCGGAGCACCCAGCGTGGGTCGCCCTCGAAGGGCTGGTAGTTGCGGTCGAGGACGTCGCAGAAGACGAACGCGGTGCGCTCGCTGCCCTGGGCCCACGGCAGCACCTTGAAGGTGTCCCAGTCGGGCATGGCGACGATGTCGCTCTCCTCGATCTCGGCGTAGCCGCTGATGGAAGAGCCGTCGAAGGCAGCGCCGCTCTCGATCACGTTGGGGAGCTGCCGGTCGGGGACCTCGACCATCTTGAGGTTCCCCAGGATGTCCGTGAACCACAGTTGGATGTGCTTCACATTCTCGTCTTTGACGAGCTTCTCGATTGCGGCCTGGCGCTGATCAGTCATTGTCATCCTTTCAGGCCAATCGGGTTTATGGCGGCGGGTTGCGCCGTATGGACGCCGTAGATTCTGACTGGTCGGCGGGACGGATTCAAGTCGCGGACGAGCGCCTGATGGGCTATACTGTCCAGCGCACACCCGCCCGGTAGGACTCCTTGTACAAAGGCTCTGAGACAGACCTTCCGGGTGCGGCGGTCAACGGCGCCCGTCGTGCTCACCCCTCGCTCGAGTTCGCGGACGAGTCCGCGCGGGACGGCGCCGCGCCGCTCCACGGCGCGATCCTCGGCGAGGGCGCGCGCGACCACAGCGCCTGCGGCGTCGGGCTGGTCGCGCGGGTGTCGGGTGAGGCGAGCCGTAGGGTCGTCGAGCTCGCCCTCGGAGCTCTCGCCGCGATGGAGCATCGCGGCGGAGTCGGCGCCGACGGCGAAGCCTCCGACGGCGCCGGCGTCCTCACGGCGATTCCCTGGCGTGTGCTCGAGCCGTGGCTCGCCACGCAGCGCATCGTGGAGCCGCGGCCGTTCTCGACCGCGGTCGGCATGGTCTTTCTGCCGCGGGAGGAGGGCAAGCGGACGCTCGCCCGTGAGCTGGTCACCAAGGCCCTGCGTGACGAGGGACTCGTCGTGGTCGGCTGGCGCGAGGTCCCGCTGCGGCCGGAGGCCCTGCCGCCGAGCGTGCGCGAGCGGCACCCGCAGGTCGAGCAGGTCGTCGCGCAGTCGCCCACGCTCGCCGGCGACGAGCTGGAGCGCGCCCTGCTCCTGGCCCGCAGGGCCGTCGGCAGGGCGCTCGCCCGCCAGTCGGTCATCCGCCGCCTCGACGACCTCTACATCTGCTCGCTGTCGTCGCGGACCGTGGTCTACAAGGGCATGGTCACGTCGCAGGTGCTGCCCGAGTTCTATCCGGACTTGCAGGACCCCGCGTTCGCCAGCCCGTTCGCGGTGCTGCACCGCCGCTTCAGCACCAACACGGCGCCCAAGTGGAGCCTGGCTCAGCCGATGCGCCTGCTGGCGCACAACGGCGAGATCAACACGCTGCTCGGCAACCTCGCGTGGATGCGCGCCCGGGAGCCGGAGCTGGCGGCTCCGGTGTGGGGCGCGCGCATCGCGGACCTGCTGCCGGTTGTGCACGGCGACAGCAGCGACTCCGGCGCGCTCGACAAGCTGGTCGAACTGCTGGTACGCAGCGGCCGCAGCCCGTTCGAGGCGCTGATGATGACGATGCCGGCCGCGTACGAGCACGTGGCGGCGGAAGCGGTGACTGCGGCCGCGGCGCCGGCGGCAGCGGAGCCTGCTTCGGCCTCGCCGGGCCCCGCGACCGGCGGCGCCTTGGCCGACCCGCGCGTCGTCGACTTCTACGACTACCACGCCGGAGTGATTGAGGCGTGGGACGGGCCGGCGCTCGTGGCGTTCGCCGACGGGCGCCACCTCGGCGCCTGCCTGGACCGCAACGGATTGCGCCCGGCGCGCTACTCGCGCACCCGCTCCGGCCTGCTCGTGCTCGCCTCCGAAGCCGGCGCCGTCGACCTTCCCGGCGAGGAGATCGTGGAGAAGGGCAGGCTCGGTCCCGGCCAGATGATCGCCGTCGACCTCGAGCACGGTCGGCTGCTGCGCGACGACGTCGTCAAGACCTCCGTCGCGTCCCGCCGCCCGTACGGCGCCTGGCTGCTCGCCCAGCGCCGCAGTCTGGCGCCGCAGCCGTTCGAAGGCAGCGATGAAGGGCTCGCTGGCGCGTCGCCGCGGTCATCTTCCCCGGCGCCGTCCGCCGGCCGGGCCGGGCCCTGCGCGCCGGACGACCTGCTTGCTCTCCAGGCGGCCGCCGGCTTCACGGCCGAGGACGTCGAGCTCATCGTCCGGCCCATGGCGCGCCAGGCCAAGGAACCGCGCTTCTCCATGGGCAACGACGCGCCGCTGCCCATCCTCTCGGGCAAGCCGCACGTGCTCTACGACTACTTCACCGAGCGCTTCGCCCAAGTGACGAATCCGGCCATCGACCCGCTGCGCGAGCGCCTCGTCATGTCGCTCGCGGTAAAGCTCGGCCCGCGCGGCGACCTGCTCACCGCCGAGCCCGAGCACGCCCGTCAGGTGGAACTGCCGTCGCCGATCGTCAACAGGGCCGAGATGACGGCGCTCCAGGACCTTGGCCTGCGCGCCGCCCGCGTCTCGACGGCATACAAGGTCGCCAGCGGCCCGTGGGGGATGCGCGAAGCGGTGGAGCGCGTCTGCCGCGAGGCCGCCGCCGCGGTGCGGGACGGCGCGGAGGTCGTGGTGCTGAGTGACCGGCTCGCCACCACCACGCCTCTCAGCAGCCACGTGCCACCGCTGCTCGCGGTGGGCGCCGTGCATCACGACCTCATCCGGCGAGGCCTGCGCAGCCGCGCCTCGCTTGTCGCGGAGACGGCCCAGTGCTGGAGCGTGCACCACTTCGCCTGCCTCATCGGCTACGGCGCCTCGGGCGTGCACCCGTACCTCGCCTTCGAGACCGTTCGCGACCTCTGGGAGCGCGGCCGGCTCGCCGGCGGCGGGCCGGCCGGCGAAGGGACCGTATCCGGCCCGGCCGACCTCGAGGAGGCCTTGCGCCACTACCGGGTCTCCGCCGAGCAGGGCCTGCTGAAGATCATGTCCAAGATGGGCATCTCACTGCTGGCCAGCTACCACGGCGCGCAGTTGTTCGAAGCCGTGGGCCTCGGACCGGACCTGATCGGGCTGGGGTTCGAAGGTACGCCGTCGCGCATCGGCGGCCTCAGCGTGGAGGAGTTGGCGCAGGAGACGGTGTGGATCCACCAGCAGGCCTTCCCGGAACTCACGCCGGAGAAGCTGCAGGACTACGGCTTCGTCCGCTACCGGCCGCGAGGCGAGTACCACCTCAACAACCCCGAGGCGGCCAAGACGCTGCGGCGCGCCTGCGTGGAGGGACTGCCGGACCTGTACCGCAGCTATAGCGAGAAGATGCGGCAGCGGCCGCCAACCGTGCTGCGCGACCTGCTGCGACTGGCGCCGGAGCCCGGCGTCGCGGCGGCGGTCGAAGATGTCGAGCCCGTGGCCGAGATCCTGCCGCGGTTCTGCACCGGCGGCATGTCGCTCGGCGCGCTCTCCCGCGAGGCGCACGAGACCATCGCCGTCGCCATGGCGCGCATCCATGGGCGCGCCAACTCGGGCGAGGGCGGGGAGGACGCCGAGCGGGACGTCGTGATCGACGACGTGGACCCCACGACGGGCCTCTCGGCGCGGTTCCCTCATCTGCAGGGGCTCGAGAATGGCGACCGGGCCGCCAGCCAGATCCGCCAGGTCGCCTCCGGGCGCTTCGGCGTCACTACGGCCTACCTCGCCGGCGCCGAGCAACTGGAGATCAAGATCGCCCAGGGCGCCAAGCCGGGCGAGGGCGGCGAGCTGCCCGGCGACAAGGTCACCGCGTACATCGCCGGCCTGCGCCGCGCGGCCTCCGGCGTCACGCTCATCTCGCCGCCGCCGCACCACGATATCTACTCCATCGAGGACCTGGCCGAGCTCATCTACGACCTGCGCATGGTCAACCCCAGGGCGCACATCTCGGTGAAGCTGGTGGCCGGGACGGGCATCGGGACGATCGCCGCGGGCGTCGCCAAGGCCGGCGCCGACGTGATCCACGTCTCGGGACACGGCGGCGGGACGGCGGCGGCCTCGCTCAACTCGATCAAACACGCCGGTATGCCGTGGGAGCTCGGGCTGGCGGAGGTGCATCGGGCGCTCGTCGCCGCCGGCTTCCGCGAGCACGTGCGTCTGCGCGTGGACGGTGATCTGCGCACCGGCCACGATGTGGTCGTGGCGGCCGCCCTCGGCGCCGACGAGTTCGCCTTCGGGACGGCGGTGCTGCTGGCCGAGGGCTGCGTGATGGCGCGCGTGTGCCACCAGAACAAGTGCCCGGTGGGCGTCGCGACGCAGGACCCGGAGCTGCGCCTGCGGTTCGGCGGTCGGCCCGAGCACGTCGTCAACTACTTCACCTTCGTGGCCGAGGAGGTGCGCGAGCTGCTCGCCGGCCTCGGCCTGCGTGCGCTCGGCGAGCTCGTGGGCCGGAGCGACCTGCTCGAGCTCTCGAAAGCGGCGTCACTCAAGACCGGCGGCCTCGACCCGTACTGGTTCGAGGCGCCGGCGGCGGGGGTGGGCCGCTCCCCCCGGCGGATCGCGGCTCCGCGACCGGCGGCGGGCGGCGCGCGCGGCTGCACGCCGCCGGTCTCGCCCGGCCGCCCGTGCGACACGCTCGACGACCGCCTGCTCGCGGACCCGGAGGTCGAGGCGGCCGTCGCCGGCCACGGGCGTGTGACCCGCTCGGCGCGGGTGGTCACGCGCGACCGCGCCGTGGGCGCCCGCCTGGCGGGCGAGGTGGCGGCGCGGCACGGCGACCACGGGTTCCATGGGGAGCTGCGCCTCGAGCTCACCGGCTCCGCCGGCCAGAGCCTCGGCGCGTTCCTCACGGGCGGCGTGGTCGTGGAGCTCACCGGCGAGGCCAACGACTACGTGGGCAAGGGCATGGCCGGCGGCGAGCTCGTGGTCCGTCCGGCCGAGGCGCGCCTCGGAGGCCCCGACCAGGCCATCGCCGGCAACACGTGTCTGTACGGCGCGACCGGAGGCCGGCTCTACATTGCCGGCCGCGCCGGCGAGCGCTTCGCCGTGCGCAACTCGGCGGCCGTCGCCGTCGTGGAGGGCGCCGGCGACCACTTCTGCGAGTACATGACCGGCGGGGTGGTCGCGGTGCTCGGGTCGGTCGGCCGCAACGCCTGCGCCGGCATGACCGGCGGCACCGTGTATCTGCGCGCCGACGAGCCGCCGGCGTGGCTCGTCGGCCACGTCACGGTCGCGGAAGCCGGCATGGACGAGGCGGCCGTCGCGGAGTTGGAGACCCTGCTCCTGGACCATTCGTCGCGTACCGGCAGCGAGGCGGCGGCGGCCTTGCTGGCCGATCCCGCGGCTCTGGCGGACCGCTTCGTGCGCGTCCGCCCTTCGGGCGGGGTGCCCCGTTCCGCGGCCCCGAGGTCACCGGCCGGTGTCTCACGCTCGACTTGAGCGTGACACAGGCTCAACGCACGCTCGTTGCATACGCTCAGGCGAGAGAGTATGCTGCCCGCGAAATCAGGGGGGCGGGCGTGGGGCCCGCAAGCTGCATTCGAAAGGAGACGGAATGGCCACTGAGGCGTATTGCGTCAAGTGCCGCACGAAGCGCACCATGAAGGACGAGAAGGCCGTCACGATGAAGAACGGCAAGCCTGCGACACAGGGCGTATGCCCCGAGTGCGGCACCAAGATGTTCAAGATCGGCAAGAGCAAGTAACTGGCTGATCCGGCCCGCGCGAGC
>CAVZIA010000008.1:0-198355 GCA_963775255.1 uncultured Thermoleophilia bacterium
CGGCGACGGCGCCTGCCGCATCCCCGAGGTGGTCATGCGCGCCGCGGAGCTGGGCATGCCGGCGCTGGCCGTCACCGACCACGAGGGGCTGTACGGCGCCGTGCGCTTCTACCAGGCGTGCAAGGCGGCCGGCATCAAGCCCATCGTCGGCGTCGAGCTCACGGTCGAGCCGGCGGTGGGGCCGGGCGGGCGCGTCTGGGAGCCGGGCGCGGACGACGGCGCGGACGCGGCAGGTGCGCCCGGCGGTGCGAGAGCCGCGGCCGGGCCGGCCGGCGCGGCGCTCGCCGACCCGGCGGCCGCGGCGGCGCTCACGCCGGACGGCCGCATCGCCCACCTCAAGGCGGCGGCCACGGTGCCGCCCTCCGCCGCCCGCGCCGGCGGCGCCGGCGGGTACCACCTGGTGCTCCTCGCCAAGGACTACGCCGGGTGGAGCAACCTGTGCCGCATCATCAGCGCCGCCCACCTCGAGCACCCGGGCGAGCCCCCGCTGGCCCGGCTCGCCACCCTTGCCGAGCACCACAGCCATCTCGTCGCGCTCAGCGGCTGCCGTCGCGGCGAGGTCTGGTCGCGGCTGCTCGCCGGCGACAAGGCCGGCGCCCGCGCCGCGGCCTCCGTGTTCCGCGGCATCTTCGGCCGCGAGTACTTCATCGAGCTGCAGCATGAGCTGCTCCCGGACTCGGGCGCCTCGCTGCGCGCGCTCGACCTCCTCGCCCACGAGCTGCGCATCCCCACCGTCGCCACCGGGGACGTCCACTACACGGTCAAGGCCGACGCCGGCCTCCACGACGTGCTCGCCGCCGAGGCCGCCAACCAGCCGCTGCCCAACCCGCTGGGGCGCAAGAACGCGGAGCTCTACCTCAAGAGCCCGGGGCAGATGCTCCGCCTCTTCCAGCGTTACCCCGAGGCCTACGACAACGCCGCGCGCATCGCCGCGCGCTGCAACCTCGACCTCGGTCTCGGCAAGCTCCTCTTCCCCGCCTACCCGCTGCCGCCGGGCGAGACCGCCTTCTCCCTGCTCTGGAAGCGCTGCTTCGAGGGCGCCGCGGAACGGTACCGGCCGCTCACCGCCGAGGTCACGGCGCGGCTCGAGCGCGAACTCAAGGTCGTGGAGGAGCTCGGGTTCGCCGAGTACTTCCTCGCCGTGCGCGATATCGTCGAGTTCGCCCTTGGCCGCGGCATCTATTACTCGGGCCGCGGCTCCGCCGGCAACAGCATCGTCAGCTACGTGCTGCGCATCACCGACGCCGACCCCATCGCCAACGAGCTGCTCTTCGAGCGTTTTCTCAACCCGGCGCGCCACGAGATGCCGGACGTGGACATCGACTTCTGCTCGGCGCGCCGCGACGAGGTCATCCAGTACATCTACGAGCGCTTCGGCCACGACCGGGTCGCCATGGTGGCCACCGTCAACACCGTGCGCGCGCCGTCGGCGGTGCGCATCGTCAGCCGCGCGTTCGGGTTCACGCCGGAGGAGATCAACGCTCTCTCCCGGCGCGTGCCGTGGGGCAGCGCCGCCAAGCTCGGGGAGATGCTCGCCGAGCGCCCCGAGCTCGCCGGCCACGAGTTCCAGCAGCCACACTACCGCCGGCTGGTCGACGTCGCCGAGCGGCTGTCCGGCTTCTCCGCGCACCTCGGCACGCACCTGGGGGGGTTCATCCTCTCGCGCGACCCGCTCACCGACCGCGTGCCGCTGCAGTGGGCGGCCAAGGGCGTGGTGGTGGCCCAGTTCGACAAGGACGATGTCGAGACGCTGGGCCTCGTCAAGATGGACATCCTCGCGCTCAAGATGCACTCGGCCATCGCCGAGGCGGTGCGCCGCATCGAGGCGCGCACGGGCGAGCACGTCAGCGCCTGGGAGCTCCCGCGCGACGACCCCAAGGTGTACGAGCTCATCCGCTCGGCACGCACCGTCGGGCTGTTCCAGCTCGAGAGCTCGGGGCAGCGCAACCTGGCCACGCGGCTGCAGGAGCGCGACTTCGAGGACGTCATCGCGGCCATCTCGCTCTTCCGCCCCGGGCCGCTGCAAGCCGACATGATCGCGCCGTTCATCCGGCGGCGGCACGGCAAAGAGCCGGTCGTCGTGCCGCACCCCGCCATGGAGCGCGTGCTGCGCCGCACCTACGGGGTCATCGTCTACCAGGAGCAGGTCATCGAGGTGGCCTCGGCGGTCGCCGGCTTCAGCCTCGCCGAGGCCGACCTGCTGCGCCGCACAATGACCCACGAGCGCTCCATGGAGGAGATGGACGCCATCGGCCACAACTTCGTCGAGAAGGCGATGGCCCTCGGCGCGTCGCAGGAGGTCGCCGACGAGGTCTTCCGCCAGCTCCGCGGGTTCGCCGCCTACGGCTTCAACAAGGCACACGCCGCCTGCTTCGCCATCGTCTGCAACGCCTCGGCCTGGCTCAAGGCGCACTACCCGGCCGAGTTCTTCGCCGGCATCCTCAACAACCAGCCCATGGGGTTCTACTCGCCGCGTGTGGTACTCAACGACGCGCGGCGCTTCGGGCTCGCGGTGCTGCCGCTCGACATCAACCTGAGCGGCGAGTGGTTCGAGGTCGAGCGGGGCGGCACGGCATTGCGCGTCGGGCTGGCGTACGTCAAGGAGATGAGCGCGGCCGCACGCCGGGCCATCGTCGAGGCGCGCGGCGACACGCCGGGCGAGCTGCCGGCCGGACCGGCCCGCGCGAGGGGCGCCGGCCCCGGCCCGCCGCACCCGTACACCTCGCTGGCCGACTTCGTGGGGCGCACGCGGGTCAGCCGCGAGATCACGGAGAACCTCGCGCGTCTCGGCGCCTTCGACGCGCTCGGCGTGCGCCGCGAGGAGCTGGTCGCACAGGTGCCACTGCTGTACGCCGGCGCCAGGGCGGCGCCCGCCTCGCTCGCCGCCTCGGTCACCGGCGACTCCGGCCTCGACCAGCCGCGGCTCGCCCTCGACGAGCAGTTCGGCCCGCTCAGCTTCCTGCCCGACTGGTCAGCACAGCGGCGGGTGAGCATCGAGCTCGAACTGCTCGGGCTCAACGTCAGCGCCCACCCGCTGCGCTTCGTCCACGACGAGGTCGAGGCGCTGGGCGTCACGCCCATGGGGCGCCTGCCCGAGGTCCGTCACGGCCGCCGCGTGCGCGTGGCCGGCGTGCTCGAGCGCGCCCAGATGCCGTGGATCCGCAGCGGCCATCGCACCATGTTCCTCACGCTCGAGGACGAGACTGAGCTCGGGCAGGTGGTGGTCTTCAACGACGTCTACCTCAAGTACGGGCGGGTACTCAAAGACGCGGTGTACCTGCTGGTGGACGGCGAGCTGCAGAACGACGAGGAGCACGGCCTCGCAGTGGTGGCGTACCGCGTCACCGACCTGCTGCGTGCCGTCGGGCGCGACGAGGCCGGCGACGGCCGCGACAGGGGAGCCCGCGCGCCGGGCGCCACCGCCCCGGCTACCGCAGGACCGTCCGCCGGCGGGGCCTCCGTCCCCGGCGGCCCCACCTACCAGCGGCCGGACGCCTGGGAGCTCCCGGTCGTGGAGCCGCGCACGCGGCCGGGCCGCACGGGATGAGCCTCGGCAGGGTGAGCTGCGGCGGGCCGCGCACGCCCGCCAGCGGACGCGCCGCCGGCAAGCATCCGGCTAGAAGATCGCGACCTGGATCACGACCTCGTCACCGGAGCGGCCGCGCGTCCCGCCGGCGGGGTCCTGGGCCACCACGTCGCCGGGCATGGAGCCCCAGCCGGCGACGTAGTCCACGTTCACCACGAACCCCGCGTCCTCGAGCGTGGTCTTGGCGCCGCCTTGAGAGAGGCCGACGACATCCGGCACGTCCACCTTCGGCGGCCCGCTGCTCACCCAGAAGCTCACCGTGTCGCCGCGCTGCACCCTCTCGCCGGCCGCAGGCTTCTGGCGGAACACCTTGCCCTTGGGCGTGGTCTCCGAGGCGGCGCGGTGGCTCTTGTAGGTGAGCGCAGCATCCGTGAGAGAGCCGCGCGCCGCGCCGGCGGTCTGCCCTGAGAGGTCCGGCGCGAGGATGTGCAGCGGACCCCGGCTCACCCACAGGTCGACCTTGACCCCGTCGTCGACCCTGGCGCCGCCGCGCGGGGACTGGCGCGCCACGTCCCCCTCGCCCGCACTGTCGGACCAGATGAAATGCAGCACGGGCTTCAGCCCCTCGTCGCGCACGGCCGAGGCTGCGGCGGCGCGGCTCGAGCCGACCACCTTGGGCACCGTGGCGCCCGGCGCGATCCAGGTCGCGTAGGCGACCCACGCCGCCGCAGCGGCCAGCGCGAAGACGACGGCGAGGATGACGTACCTGCGCCACCTGCGGCGGCGGCGCGGCCGCGCCACGGCAAGCGGCTCGCCGGAGTGGTAACGGGTGGGCGCCTCGGCCGCGACCATGGCCAGCGGCGGCTCTTCGACGGGCCGGGGCCGAGCCACAGGCGCGGCCGGCCAGGAGCCGGCCGGAGTCCTGGGCTCGACGGCGGACGATAGCGCTGGGACCGCACCCGCGGCGGCGGCCACTCCGACGGCCGCAAACGTCCCGTGCCCGGCGCCCTCACCCACGGCGACGGCGACGTCCCGGCCGCCGCGCTGCGGCCGCCGCGCCCTGCGCAGCGCGGCCGCGAACTCGTCCGCCGACTGGAACCGGTCGGCCGGGTCCTTGCTGAGCGCCCGCATCACCACGGCGGCGAGCGCCTCGGAGATCCCTGGCGTCAGCGTCCGCGGGTTGGGAGGCGCGGTGCGTACGTGCTGCATGGCCACGGCCACGTCGGTCTCGCCCTTGAAGGGCACGCGGCCGGTGAGCATCTCGTAGAGCACGACTCCGAGGTTGTACAGGTCGGAGCGCTCGTCCGCAGGTCTGCCCTGCGCCTGCTCCGGCGAGAGGTAGGACGACGTGCCCATCATGGCGCCCGTCCGCGTGAGCGCCGAGTCGCCCATGCGCGCGATGCCGAAGTCGGTGACCACTACGCGCCCGTCCTCGGCCAGCATCACGTTGTAGGAGGTGACGTCGCGATGGACGATGTCCCGGCCGTGCGCCGCGCCGAGCGCGGAGAGCACGGCCAGAGCGATCTGCACGGCCTCGTCGGACGGCAGCGCCCCGTCGCGGCGCAGGCGCTGCTTCAATGTCTCGCCGGGCACGTACTCCATGGCGATGTACGTGACGCCGTCGGCCGTCCCGCGGTCGTACACCCCCACGATGCTGGCGTGGTTGAGGCTGGCCGCCGCCTGCGCCTCGATGCGGAACCGCTCGACGAACTCGTCATCGGCGGCCAGCTTCGCTTTGAGCACTTTGACGGCCACTTGACGCCCAAGACGCTCGTCCTCCGCAAGGTACACGTCGGCCATCCCTCCGCTCCCGAGCGGAGAGGCGATCCGGTACCGGCCCGCAAGCAGGGTCGGCACACCGGCGGAGTCTGGGTCGCGGTGCTGATCGTTCATAGGGTCAAGGGGCCGTGGCGGGCGAGACGTTCGCCGGCGGGAACGTGACTTCGTGGAGACGTGCCACGCCCGTGCCGGGTGCGCCGCCCAAGTGTAGAGGACGCAGGCGCGACGGTCAGCCCGCCTGCCGCTCCACGAGGATCTGGAGCACCTCGAGCTCGTCCTTCTCGAACCAGGTGAGATCGCAGCGGGCACACAGATCCACCTCGACGGCGTACTCGTAGCTGTAGTGCCGGCGCATCATCGCCGCGGCGCACTTCGGGCAGGCGACGAGGCCGACGCCGGAGCGGCCGCGGGCCAGCACGGCGGCACGGCGCAGCGCATCCCCGGAGGCCGTGACCAGGTCGGCGAGACGGTGCTGCTCCTCCGTGAAGCCGGCCTCGCGCCGCGCGAGCAGCTTGCCGATCTGCGCCGTCGTCACGAGCCGGCCGCCGCAGCGTTCACAGGCGACGATGTCGATGCCCTCGTACGGAGCGAGGACGAGCCCGGCGCCGCAGCCCGGGCAGGTCATGCCGGCTTCGTGGACCGTGGCCATGTCCGACTTCGGCGGCCCGTCCAGAGACGCCAGCGGCGGTACGGCGACGCGGGATGGCGCCGGCCGCGACCCCACGACGGCCGGCGCCGGCGCCGCGCCAGGCGCCGGCGACCAGTGCTCCCTGCGGTCGAAGTCCTCTGCAGCCTGCGCCGCCTGCCGTTCGAACTCCGCCGGCGAGACGTGAGCGACGCCGAGCAGGGCGCGGATGCGCGCCTCGATCGGCGGGTGCGAGTCGCGCCAAGCGACGGCGGGCCATCCCAGGCTGCCCGTAGCGCGGATGCAGAGAGGCGCGAGGCCCTCGGGGATGTACCCCGCGCCGCCGGGATGCCGGCTGATGACGCGCAGGGCCTCGGCCAGCGCGAGCGGATCGCGCGTGTAGCGCACCGCCGCCAGGTCAGCCTGCCACTCGCGCTGGCGGCTGATCGCCGCGTTCACGACCGACGACGCCAACTGCATCACCCAGAGCCAGCCGCGCAGCGGTACCATCAGCACGACCGCCGACACCGCGTCCGTGTCCGAGGAGGCGTCGGCCGCGCCGTCCAGGCTCTCCGCCAGTGACGAGTAGATGCCGAACAGCAGGCACGACACCGTCACGGTGACGTAGCTGCCCGACAGGATGTGCGCGAACTCGTGCGCGACCGCCGCCTCCAGTTGTTGCCGCGAGAGCCGTGCGAGCGCTCCCTCCGTGACGCCTATCACCCCGCCCCCGCGGAGGTCGCTGAAGGCGAACGCGTTGAGCCCGACCGTGCGCACCGTGACGCAGTCGACGCGCGGAGCTCCGGTGGCGAGGCGCATCTCCTCGACGATGTTGGCGAGGCGCGCATGGTAGCGGTCACCGGAGTCCAGCGGCCGGCAGTGCATAGCCGTCATGAGGCGGCCGCGTGCGCCGATCTGCGCGAGTCCCCAATACAGGAGCGCCACGATGAGCGACACGCCCAGGACGATCGCGATCCAGGCGGGAGTGAACAGCCAGGTGACGACCGCCGGCTCCGGGAAGGCGAAGTACAGAACCAGGGTGACGACGAGACAGCCGACCCACGCCGTGACGAAGGCGAGTGCGACGAGCAGGCCGAACAGCAGCCAGATGCGCCAGCGCTTCTCCCGCTCGACCTCGAACAGGGTGCGCCGCGGCGTCGTCTTCACCCGCTCACCCCCCTTCATTTTTGTTAACACTACGGGTGTGGTTTCAACTGTCGGGGTGGTGGTAATATACGTTCTGCGTAGCGGAGTCCCCCTCCACACACCCCTCCCCTACGCAAGGTACCTCCAGGTACCACCCCATGGCTCCTTTCACAAGCCCCCCTCCCCGGGGGGCTGCCCTGAAAAGGGTGCACGAGGCGACGCTCCCCGGCGTCGCCTCTCGTGCGTACGGGCCCGGAAGCGGGACCTGGGAGCCTAAAGCAAGTCCGCCGCGAGGAGGAAGTTCTCGGCGATGCGGCGGCAGAACTCCGGGTACCCCGGCAGCCGGTCGTCGGTCTCCCTCTGCAGGTCCTCCGCGAAGCCGGGCCCGAGGTGCTTCTGCTCGCGGACCGCGTCGCGCACCCAGTGTGGCGCCATCTCGGCGTCGACCTCGGGGTGGAACTGCGTGCCCCACGCCTTGCCGCCGGCGCGAAACACCTGCACACCGTCGCCGCAGACCGCCACGAGGTGCGAGGTCGGCGAGATCTTGCAGGAGTACGCGTGCCAGTTGAAGGCGTAGAACGGGGATGAGATCCCGCGCAGCAGCGGGTCGTCGGCGACCTTCTCTATCTTCGTCCAGCCCACCTCTGGGTGCTTGCGCTTGTAGGCGGCGCCCCCGGAGGCCTCGGCGAGGAGCTGGGCGCCGAGGCAGATACCCCACACCGGCGCGCCCTCGTGGACCATGCGGCGCATGAGATGGACCTCGTCGGCGAGAAACGGATACTGGTGCTGCTGGTCGACGTGCATCGCTCCGCCGAGGCTGATCAGGCCGGCCGTGTCGTGTGGCGTGGCGGGCAGATCCTCACCCCGGTCGACGCGGCACACCTCGAACGGCACGCCGAGCTCCTTGAGCGCCGCGGCGATGCTGCCGGGCGGGTCGTCGGGCTCGTGCTGGACGATGGTCAGCGACTTCTGCGACATGGGCGGTCCTCCTCGGCTACGCGGCGAGTATACAGCGAGGCGCCACGACGACGGCCTTGCCGGGCCGTCCCGGGGTCTGCGAGACTGGGGCCATGAGCGGCAGCATCCCAACTCATGGCCCCACCGACCCTGCCACCGGCGCACCTGTCGTCGAGATCGTCTCGGCCGGCAACGAGGTGCTGATCGGCGACGTGCTCGACACCAACACCAACTGGCTGTGCACACGCGTGACGAGTCTGGGTGGCCTCGTGCGCCGCACGGTGATGCTCCGCGACGACGTCGACACCATCGGCGCCGAGCTGCGCGGCTGCCTGGGCCGCCGACCCGCTCTCGTCTTCACGGTCGGCGGGCTCGGACCCACCAGCGACGACCGCACCCTCGAGGGCGTGGCGCTCGGCCTCGGGGTCCCACTGGAACTGCACCCCGAGGCCGAGCGCATGGTCACCGCCAGGTACCGGGAGTTCTACGAGGCCGGCTACGTGCCGTTCCCCGAGCTCAACGAGAACCGCCGCAAGATGGCGCGGCTGCCGGCCGGGGCGGAGCCGCTGGTCAACCCCATCGGGGGAGCCCCGGGTGTGCTGTGCCGGAGCGCCGGCACGAGCATCGTGTCGCTCCCCGGCGTGCCCGAGGAGCTCAAGGCCATCGTGGATGAATCGCTGGAGGCGCTGGTGGCGGAGGTCTTCGGCGACGCGCGCTACGAGGAGCGCTCGCTCGAGGTGGAACTTCAGGACGAGTCGGCGATCGCCGACATCCTCCGCGCCGCCGAGCAGGAGCACCCGGCCGTGTACGTCAAGTCGCGCGCCAAGGTGCTGGGCAGCACGCCGGTCATCCGCGTGACGCTGAGCGGACGCGGCGAGAGCGAAGCCGCGGTCGCCGCGCTCCTGGCGCCGGTGGCGGAGCAGTTGCTCACGCAGATCGCCGCCGCCGGTTTTGCCGTCCGCCCCGCTCCATCGGAGCCTCCGGGCGCGGGCGACTGAGACCGCGGAGCACCGCGGTGGACACCACGACGCCCGGTCGGCAGGTCATCCAGTGAAGGCCACTCCGCCCGCCCGCTTGCTCGTCTGGTCTGTCGAGTTCCTCGACCACTTCTGGGGGCTGATCGGCCTCGCGGTCGTCGTCCTGCTCGAAGTACTGTGGTTCGTGCCGCGCGGGTGGACGATGGCCATGCTCGTCGGAGCCATCGTGGGAGCGGCGCTCGTGGGGGTGTGGGTCCGCGACGGTTGGCTCTGAGGCGCGGCTACTCCTCTTCCTTGCCGCTCGTCCAGGAGGCGTCGTGGCCGACCAGCCGGCGCCGCTCCTCGAGGTCGGCGCGGCGGCGGCGGAACACCGGGCGCATCACGGCCGCGGTGGCGACCCCCACAACAACGGCGACCAGCAGCCAGAACCAGCCACCCGTCCTGAAGAGGAACCAGCCGACCAGACCGGCCACGACGGCCGCGACGATGGAGACCAGCGCGAGGTCGAGCGGCACGCCACCCCGCTCGCGGTCCTGACGTGTACTCATGAAGCCTCCCTCCGGCCGCACCCTCCGGCGCGGCCGTTCGAGACGTCAGCTCAGGTGGTCCTCGATGAAGTGTGTGTTGACGTCGCCCGCCTTGAAGAGCGGGTGGTCGAGCACCAGGCGGTGGAACGGGATGACGGTCTTGACGCCGTCCACGAGGAACTCATCAAGGGCCCAGCGAGCGCGCGCCAGACACTCCTCGCGGTCGCGCCCCCACACGATGAGCTTGCCGAGCAGACTGTCGTAGAACGGCGGCACCGTGTACCCCTGATACACGTGGCTGTCGAGGCGGACCCACGGTCCGCCCGGCGGGATCCACAGGGTGACGAGACCCGGCGACGGCATGAAATTCTCGGCCGGGTCCTCCGCGTTGATGCGGAACTCGACGGCGTGGCCCTCTATGCGGATGTCGTCCTGCGTGAGCGGCAGGCCCTCGCCGGCGGCTATGCGGATGCCGGTCTTGACGATGTCCACGCCGCTCACCATCTCGGTGACACAGTGCTCCACCTGGACGCGCGTGTTCATCTCCATGAAGTAGAAGCTCCCGTCGCTGTCGAGCAGGAACTCGACGGTGCCGGCGCCCTCGTAGTCGGCGGCGACGGCCGCGGCGACGGCCGCGTCGCCCATCTGCGCGCGCAGCTCGGGGCTGACGGCGGGCGACGGCGCCTCCTCGATGAGCTTCTGGTGGCGCCGCTGGATGCTGCAGTCGCGCTCGCCGAGATGGATGCCGTGGCCCTTGCCGTCGGCCAGGACCTGGATCTCGATGTGGCGCGGCGCGCCGATGTACTTCTCCACGTAGACGGCGCCGTTGCCGAACGCCGCCTCGGCCTCGGCCTGGGCCTGACGCACGGCGCCGGCCAGCTCGGAGGCCTCGGTGGCGATGCGGATGCCCTTGCCGCCGCCGCCCGCCGACGCCTTGATCATCACCGGCAGGCCGATGTCACGGGCGACGACCTCGGCCTCGGCCGCACTCTCGATGATGCCTTCGGAGCCGGGGGTGACGGGGACGCCGGCGGCCGTCATCGTCGCCCGCGCCTGCGCCTTGTCGCCCATCAGCTCGATGCTCTCCGGCGAAGGGCCGACGAACTTGATGTCGTGCTCACGACACAGGCGGCTGAACTCCGCGCGCTCGGCAAGGAACCCGTAGCCGGGATGGATGGCGTCCGCACCGGTCTGCCGAGCCGCCTGGATGAGCGCCGGCATGACCAGGTAGCTCTGCGCCGCCGGCGCCGGCCCGATGCACACGGCCTCGTCGGCGTAGGCCACATGGAGACAGTCGGCGTCGGCCTCGCTGTACACGGCCACGCTCCCCACACCGAGCTCGCGGCAGGCTCGGATGATGCGGATGGCGATCTCGCCGCGATTGGCGATGAGGATCTTGCTGAACACGGGCGCTCCCTTGCTTCTCTTGAGGCCGCAGTATAGCCGACGGCGCTCCCTGCGGCCCGGCCTGTGGCGGCCGGCGGCATCGCGTCGGGACAGACAACGCTTTGCCGCCGCCGCGCCCTCAAGAGGGTCACCGCACTGCCGATAGGCAAGGTAAGACTGGGCAGGACTACTCACCGGACTTCGGTCCGGCATCTCATCCTCTCTCTCAGCCGGGCCGGTCTCCTTCGTTCGACATACCGGACAGCCCGCATCCGGTGAAGGCCCCCGCCGGCCCGGCACTTTTTCCCCGGCGCATCATCCACCACGACCAGCGCCGAAGGACCTTCTGCCGACTTGCCGATACGCTAGACTGTGAGCGCACGACCCGGCGGGAGGTCCCTGTGCCGAAGCTTTCCACACGCACCCTGGCGATCATCGACGACGACACCGAGCTGCTGGCGGAGCTCGCGTCGGCGCTCGGCTCCGGGTACCACGTCACCACCAGCCTCGGAGATCCGGGCACTCTGCGCATCCTTCAGCAGGACCCTCCGGCCGCCATCGTGCTCGACCTCGACCTGGTCACGTTCGACGCCTTCGAGCTGCTTCGCCTCATCTCCGGCGACCCGCAGCTGCGCGAGACGCCGGTGCTGGTACTGTCCTCGGCGAGCGACTTCACCACCTTCGAGCACGCGCACCGCGCCGGCGCTTCCGAGTACATCACCAAGCCGTTCTCACCAGACGATCTGCACATCAAGATCGACGCGCTGCTCGACGGCAGGCGGCGGCCCACGAACGGGCGCCTCAAGCTCGGCGACCTGCTGGTCGCCAGCGGCCTCGTCACCCGCGGTCAGCTCGACGCCGCGCTGACGCGGCAACATGATGGCGGCGGCCGTCTCGGCGACCTGCTCGTGTCGGAGGGCCTCGTCACCGAGCAGGACATCGTCGCCGCAGTCGCCGGCCAGATGCACATCGGCGTCATCGACCTCTCGCAGACGGCCCCCCAGCCGGCCGCCCTCGGGCTGCTGGCGCGCGACTTCATCGTCCGTCGCCGGCTCATCCCCATCAGCCTCGAGGAGAACGGCAGCCTCGTGCTGGCCATGACCAACCCGCTCGACGTCATCTCCATCGACGAGGTGGGCATGCGCACCAAGCGCCGCGTCGTGCCCATGATCTGCACCGAGAGCGGCTTCGACGAAGCGGTCGCCATCTACTTCAGCTCCCGCGGCAAGCTCAAGGACGCGCGCGATGAGGGCGAGGAGGGGGACGAGGGCACCGGGGCGATCGACGCCGACATCGTCGAGATCGTCGACTCCCTGCTCACAGACGCCGCCCACATGCACGCCTCGGACATCCACCTCGAGCCGTCCGAAGACGCCCTGCGCGTGCGCTGCCGCATCGACGGCGTGCTGCACGAGCTGCGTGAGTTCCCCAAGGACCTGCAGGCCGGCATCCTCAGTCGCATCAAGATCATGGGCAACCTCAACATCGCCGAGCGGCGGCTGCCTCAGGACGGCCGCACCAGCTTCGAGTTGTCGAGCGGCGAGGGGGTCGACCTGCGACTCGCCTCCATCCCGAGCATGTACGGCGAGAACATCACCATCCGTATCCTCGAGGTCTCGGCGCTGCCGCCCACGCTCGCGTCGCTGGGCCTCCTCGGAGACAACCTCATCCGCTTCGAGAAGGCGCTCAAGGCTCCCGAGGGCGGCATCGTCATCGTAGGGCCCACCGGGTCCGGCAAGTCCACCACCCTGTATACCACCCTCGAGCTCATCAAGACGCCGCAACGCAAGGTCTACACGGTCGAGGACCCCATCGAGCGCAAGATCGACGGCATCATACAGTCGGAGGTCAAGCCGGCCATCGGGCTCACCTTCGCCCAGGCGCTGCGCGCCCTGGTGCGCGCCGACCCCGACGTGATCATGGTCGGCGAGATCCGCGACCTCGAGACGGCCAAGATGGCCGCCGACTCGGCCATCACCGGCCACCAGGTCTTCAGCACCCTGCACACCAACGACGCCTCGTCCGCCGTCAACCGGCTCGTCGAGATGGGCGTGCCGCGCTACCTGGTCGCCGCCGCCTGGCGCTGCTTCGTCGCGCAGCGGCTGGTGCGCCGCCTGTGCCCCAGTTGCCGCAGCGAGGTGACGATGACCGATGCTCGCTGGCTCGAGCTCGGCCTCGGCGAGGCGCCGCGCAAACGGTTCAAGATCTGGGAGCCCGTGGGCTGCGCCAAGTGCTTCGGCACCGGGTACCGCGGCCGGATCGGGCTCTATGAGGTTCTCACCATCGACGACGACCTGCGCGACCTTATCGCCACGGGCGGCAGCGTGCTCGAGATCCAGCGGGCCGCCCGCGCCAAGGGCGTCTCCTCGCTGCGAGAGGACGGCATCACCAAGGTCCTCGAGGGCAGCACCAGCTACCTCGAGCTGGTCCGCGTCACCATCTGACTCCACCGCGCCGCCGTCGCCCGCATTGGCGACGCGTTGGGCCGTGGCCTAGACGCGTGTTCTATCCGCACCCGCCGGCTCGTACCCGATTGTTGGAACAGGAGACCGGAAGACTCTGAGAGAGAGATGGCCTTCCAAGTCGACCTCGACATTGGCCGGCGGCGCAAAGCGGGGGCTTGCGCCGTCGGCCTGCACGTACGTCTCGTCCGGTCCGGACGCCCTTCGCCGGTCCAGACCGGGGTCAGCCCGGCCGGTTGTCGACGACGCGCCGGGCCTTGCCTTCGCTGCGCTCGAGCGTGCCCGGCTCCACGAGCTTGACCTTCGGCCGCACCAGCAGCGCCGAGCGGAGTTCCTCGGTGACTCGGCGCTCGAACGTGCGCAGGTCGTCCAGCCAGCCGTCGAACAGCGTGTCGGTGACCTCGACGTGCACCTCAAAGGTGTCCAGGCCGCCCGCAGAACGCCCCAGCACGATCTGGTAGAACGGCTCGATCCCTTCGATCTGGAAGAGCACGCTCTCCACGTGCGAGGGGAAGATGTTGACGCCGCTGATGATGAACATGTCGTCGGTGCGGCCCACCACCTTGCCCATGCGCGCGGTGGTGCGCCCGCAAGCGCACGGCTCACGAGTGAGTGTGGTGAGGTCGCGCGTCCGATAGCGGAGCACCGGCGAGCACTCGCGCGTGAGCGCCGTGACGACCAGTTCGCCAACCTCGCCTTCGCCCACGGGCTCGCCCGTGACCGGGTCCAGGCACTCGGCGATGAAATGGTCCTCGGAGATGTGCATGCCGCTGCGGCACTCGCACTCCCCCGCCACACCCGGACCCGTGAGCTCGGTGAGTCCGTAGTTGTCGGTCGCCCGTATCGGCAGCCGCTCCTCGATGCGCACGCGCGCCTCCTCGCTGCAGGTCTCGGCGCCGAACATGCCCAGGCGCAACCGCAGCTTGCTGCGGTCGGTGTGCAGCTTGTCGACGGCCTCGCCCAGGTACAGGGCGTAGGAAGGCGTGGCGATCAGGATCGTCGTGCCGAAGTCCTTCATGACCTTGAGCTGGCGCGCCGTGTTGCCGGCGCTGATAGGCACGACGGCGACCCCGGCGCGCTGCAGGCCGTAATGCAGGCCGAACCCGCCGGTGAACATGCCGTAGCCGAAGGCGATCTGGGCCACGTCGCCCGGGTGCGCCCCGACGGCGACCGCGAGGCGGCAGACGAGCTCCGTCCAGGTGTCGAGGTCGGCCTTCGTGTAGCCGCCGACCACCGCCTTGCCGGTCGTGCCAGACGAGGAGTGGATCTCGACCACCTCGTCGAGCGGCACCGCGAACAGGCCGTACGGGTAGTGGTCGCGAAAGTCGTTCTTCTCGGTGAAGGGAAGCCGGCCGAGATCGGCGAGGCTCGTCACGTCTCCGGGAGCGAAGCCGGAGGCGTCGAGGGCAGTCCGGTAGAACGGGACCTTGTCGTACACTCGGGCGAGCACACCGCGGAGGCGCTCCAGCTGAAGCTCCTCCAGACGCTCGCGGTCCATGGTCTCGTGCTGCGGGTCCCAGATGGCCATCGCTCTCTCGCTTGATCGCTGCCGGTGCGCGAGCAATCATAACCGCCGAGTCCGGGGTCGCCGCGATATACCCCCGGTGGGTATCATCAGTTTGAGCACGGGAAGACCCTCAACGGCGAAGTGCGCATTCGCCGCCCCCGAACGACCCCCGGAGCGACATGAGCGACCACGAGACCACCATCGAACTGCCGGTCACCGGCATGACCTGCGCGAGTTGCGTCGCGAGGGTCGAGCGCGCCATCGGCAAGTCCGACGGCGTCGACAAGGCGAACGTCAACCTGGCGACCGAGAAGGCGACCGTGACGTTCGACCCCGGAGAGGTCTCGACCGGCGACCTGGTCGCCGTCATCGAAGGCGCCGGCTACGGAGTGGTGACCGCGCAGGAGACGCTGCCGATCATCGGCATGACCTGCGCGAGCTGCGTGAGCCGGGTGGAGAAGGCCCTCCGCAACCCGCCCGGCGTCCTCAAGGCCGACGTGAACCTGGCCACGGAGAAGGCCACGGTGACCTACATCCCCGGCCAGGCCGGCTACCGGGACCTCGTGGAGGCGGTACGCGGCGCCGGCTACGACGTCGTGGAGCCGGAGCCGGGCTCCGGCGAGGCGAACGTCGAGGCGGCGGCGGACGCCGAAGAGACGGCCCGCGCCGCCGCCTACCGGAAGCTCAAGCTGAAAGTCACCGTCGGCTTCGTGCTCAGCGCCGTCATCTTTGCCGGCACGATGCAGATGCGCTGGTTCACGTTCCTGCCGTCGTGGATGAACGACGGCTACTTCCTCTGGGCACTCGCCAGCGTCGTGCAGTTCTGGGTGGGCCGGCAGTTCTACACCACCGCCTGGTCGGCGCTGAAGCACGGCACGACGACCATGAACACGCTCGTCGCCATGGGCTCCTCGGCGGCGTACATCTACAGCGTGGTGGGCGTCCTCTTCCCCGGCCTGTTCGAGCACCAGGGCATGAGCGTGCCCATGTACTTCGACTCCGCCGCCTTCATCATCACGCTGATCCTGATGGGACGCCTGCTCGAGGCGCGCGCCAAGGGGCAGACCGGAGCGGCCATCAAGGCCCTCATCGGCCTGCAGCCCAAGACGGCGCGCGTCATCCGCGGCGGCTCCGAGACCGACGTGCCCGTCGCCCAGGTGCTGGTCGGCGACCTCGTCGTCGTGCGCCCGGGCGAGAGGGTGCCGGTAGACGGGGTCCTCGAGGAGGGCGGCTCGCCGGTGGACGAGAGCATGCTCACCGGCGAACCGATCCCCGTGGGCAAGCACCCGGGCGACGAGGTCATCGGCGCGACCATGAACACCACCGGCTCGTTCACCTTCCGCGCCACCAAGGTCGGCAGCGAGACGGCGTTGGCGCAGATCGTGCGCCTCGTCGAGCAGGCACAGGGTTCCAAGCCGCCGATCGCGCGGCTGGCCGACGTGATCGCCGCGTGGTTCGTGCCGGCGGTCATCATCATCGCGACCGTCACGCTCGTCGTGTGGCTCGTGTTCGGGCCGTCGCCGGCGCTCAACTACGCGCTGCTCAATTTCGTCGCCGTGCTCGTGATCGCGTGCCCGTGCGCGCTCGGGCTGGCGACGCCGACGGCGATCATGGTCGGCACCGGCAAGGGCGCCGAGAACGGCGTGCTCATCCGCGACGGCGCGGCGCTCGAAACGGCGCACAAGCTCGACGTCGTGGTGCTCGACAAGACGGGCACCATCACCGAGGGCAAGCCGCGCGTGACGGACGTGGTGCTGTTCGGCTCCGGCGACGGCAGCGACGCCGGACACGGCGCGCACCTGGACAACGCCGGCCTGCTGCGCCTCGTGGCCGGCGCCGAGCGCGGCAGCGAGCATCCGCTGGCGGTGGCGGTCCTGGCCGAGGCGCAGGAGCGCGGCCTGGACGTCCCGGCGGCGAAGGACTTCGAGGCCATCGCCGGCCACGGCATCCGCGCCCGGGTCGACGGCCACACCGTGGTCGCCGGCAACGAGCGGCTCGCCGGACGCCCGGGCGAGCGGGCCGCGGCGCTCGCCGGGCAGGGCAAGACCGTCGTCACCGTCGCGGTGGACGACGAGCCGGTCGGGGCTATCGCCATCGCCGACACGGTCAAGCCGGGCTCGGCGGCGGCGGTGACTCGCCTCAAGCAGCTCGGCCTCGAGGTCGTCATGCTGACCGGCGACCAGGCGGCGACCGCAAGGGCGATCGCCGCCCAGGTCGGCATCGAGCGTGTGGTCGCCGAGGTGCTGCCCGAGCAGAAGGCATCAGAAGTGGCAGCCCTGCAGCGCGACGGCCGCCGCGTGGCCATGGTCGGTGACGGCATCAACGACGCGCCGGCGCTCGCCCAGGCCGACGTCGGCATCGCCATCGGCACGGGCACCGACGTGGCCATGGAGGCGAGCGATGTGACGCTCATGTCGGGCGACGTCGGCGGCGTGGCGACGGCGGTGGAGCTCTCACGGGCGACCATCCGCACCGTCAAGCAGAACCTCTTCTGGGCGTTCGCCTACAACGTCGCCCTGATCCCGCTCGCGGCAGGCGCGTTCTACCCGGCGTTCGGGATCCTGCTCAACCCGATCTACGCGGCGGCGGCGATGGGCCTGAGCAGTGTGACCGTGGTGAGCAACAGCCTGCGGCTGCGGGGGTTCAAGCCGGACTGATGCCCATAGGCCCCGCAGGCGCCGTAGTGCTATTGAGCGGGCGCCGGCCCGAAGGGTCCCGCGGCGCACGGACTAATTCCCGTAAGCCCCGAAGGCGCCGTAGTGCTATTGAGCGGGCGCCGGCCCGAAGGGCCCCGCGGCGCACAGACTGAGCCCGTACGCGCGAGAGGGGCGGTGCCGACCACTGGAACCGCCCCTCCCGGGTGGCGACGATGCGCTGTCAGTCGCTCCGTTCATCGTCCGCCGCGATCACTTGCGGCGCTTGCCGTAGCGATCTTCCTGCTTCACTCGCGTCTTGTTGAAGTGCACAGGTCCCATGGTCTCACCTCCCTCTCATCTCGGCGTGTACGTGGATTCTTGCCTGTCTCCTATCAAAATAAACGTTGCTTGTGAATGCCTGCACTTACTTCCTTCCACCGGGAACGCTCTCGCCACCGGCCAATTGGGACAACTTCCGTAGTGAATATCCGTTCGTGCGTCCATTGTGAGCGCCGACGGCCCGATGCGAGGATGGGTGCGGAGGGGGCCCCGCCACGGCATCCGGCACCCCCACGCACAGCTTGGGAAAGGTCAAAATGCTCCACGTTCTCGACCGCCACGCCATCGGCCAGATCCTGCGGACCAAAGAAGTCGACGCCTGGGGCGTCGCCGCCAACGAGCCGCAGCTGCCCGACGCGCCGGACTACCCGATCGCGATCTCCATGCTCATGCGGCTCGACCCGCTGGTCGTGCGCGGTCTCAAGCACGGCCCGACGCTCGACTACCAGCAGGAGTACTTCCGCGTGAACATAGCGCTCGACGACGCCACGGGCACACTGGTCGACGTTCTGCAGGTGCACGGCCACCGAGCCGAGCGGGTGCAGGCCACCTTCGACACGTCCAACGGTGTCAGGCCGTTCCCGCACAAGACGGCGGCTACCTCGGCGGGCCTCGGGTGGATCGGCAAGACGGCCCTCTTCGTCTCGCCGCAGTTCGGCCCGGCGGTGCGTCTGGCCACCGTCTTCACCGACCTGGAACTGCCGGCCGGCGAGCCCGTCGTGACGAGCGGCTGCGGCGGCTGCCGGGAGTGCGTCGACGCGTGCCCGGCCGGCTGCGGCCGCGACGTCGTCTGGCGGCCCGGCATGGCGCGCGAGGAGCTGTTCGACGCCGGCGCCTGCCGCCACCACATGACCAGCTTCACGAGCGTTGAGGCGGAGATCTGCGGTATCTGCATCGCCGCCTGCCCGTTTTCCCTGCGGCACTGATCCGGCGTCCCGCGCCGGACCGTCGCTCCACCCGCTGAACCCGCCGACCCGCTGAACCCGCCCCGGGCGGTCTTGTCCGGCGAGCGGGGACATGCTACCCTCCGCTTCTTACTGAAAGTGGTTTTCAGTTGCAGAAAGAAGGTCCCCCGTGAGCTTCGACACAGCCCAGGTCTCGGCCGAGCTCTCTGCTCGCGGCCTCCGCCTCACCCGCCAGCGGCGCGCCGTGCTCGACGCCATCGCCGCGGCCCCGTCGAGCCTCAGCGCGCTGCAGGTGTACGACGCGGCGCGGGAGCGGTGCCCGGAGCTCGGCCTTACGACCGTCTACCGCACCCTGGAGGTACTCGCCGAGATCGGCGCGCTGCGCCGCGTCCACAGCGTCGACCACTGCGAGAGCTTCGTGCCGGCGAGCGCGACGCACGGCCACACCGTGGTCTGCCTCGGGTGCGGCCGCGTGACCGAGTTCACCGCCTGCGACATGCGCGGCATCGCCGACGCGGCGGCGCTCGAGACCGGCTACCGCATCACCGACCACTTCCTCGAGCTCAGCGGCCTGTGCGCCCGCTGCGCGGCCGCCGGCCGCAAGGCGGGCGCATGAGGCGGCGTGGCTGGTCGCTGCTCCTGCTCGCCGCCCTGCTGGCGCTCGCCGCATTGCTGGGCGCCGGCTGCGGCGCCGCCGGAGAAGGCGCCTCCACCGGCGCCCTCGACGTCGTCGCCTCCACGTCGTTCCTCTCCGACATCGCACAGAACGTCGCCGGCGACCGCTTTCAGGTGCAGTCGCTCATCCCGGTCGGGACCGACCCTCACGCGTTCGAGCCGACTCCGTCGGACCTGAAGAAGGTCGCCGGCGCCGACCTCGTCGTCGTCAACGGCGCCGGCCTCGAAGGCACGCTGCTCACCACTCTCCAGAACGCCGTCGGTGACACGCCCATCGTCGACGCGTCCGCCGGACTGTCGACGCGCACGCCCCAGCCCGGCGAGCCCGAGCTAGCCTCCGGAGAGAAGGACCCCCACTTCTGGCTCGACCCTGTGCTGGCGAAGACCTACGTCGCCAACATCGAGCAGGCGTTCAGCGAGGCCGACCCCTCGGGGGCGGTGACGTACAAGGCCAACGCCGCCGCCTACGACAAGAAGCTGGACGCGCTCGACGCGTGGACCGGGCGGCAGGTCGCGCAGATCCCGCAGGCCGACCGCAAGCTCGTCACCGACCACGCCAGCATGGGCTACTTCGCCGACCGTTACGGCTTCACGGTGGTCGGCACCGTGATCCCGAGCGCGAGCACCGGTGAGACACCCACCGCCAGACAGCTGGCCGACCTCACCCAGACGATCCGCGAGACAGGCGCCAGAGCGATCTTCGTGGACTCCTCCGAAAACCCGCAGCTGGCCGAGCAGATCGGCAACGAGACGGGAGTCAAGGTGGTCACCGACCTGCTGGACCACTCCCTGACCGCCCCGGACGGCGCCGCGCCGACCTACGTCGACATGCTCAAGTACGACGTGCGGCAGGTCGTGGAGGCGCTCAAGTGAGCGCAGCGGCGAGACTCTCGCTCGAGAACGTGACCGTCGGCTACGACGGGCGCCCGGCGCTGGTGGACGTGACCATGAGCGTGCCCCACGGCGCCCAGGTGGCGATCGTCGGCCCGAACGGCGCCGGCAAGTCGACGCTGTTCAAAGCGCTCGTGGGCCTCCTCCCCGTGCGCTCCGGCCGGGTGCTCCTGCACGACCGCGAGCCGGGCGACGGCGGAGACACCATCGCCTATGTGCCCCAGCGCGAGGAGATCGACTGGAGCTTCCCCGTCACCGTGCACGACGTCGTCATGATGGGGCGCTACGGCAGGCTCGGCTGGTTCAGGCGGCCGGGGGCCGCCGACCGCGAGGTGGTGGCGCGCTGTCTGGACGAGCTCGGCATCGCCGAACTCGAGAAGCGCGCCATCGGCGAGCTCAGCGGCGGCCAGCAGCAGCGCGTGTTCCTCGCCCGGGCGCTCGCCCAGGAGCCGCACGTCCTGCTGCTGGACGAGCCCTTCACCGGCGTGGACGTCGGTGCACGCGAGACGCTGCTCACGGTCCTCGCGCGCCTGCGCGAGCACGGCATCACCGTGCTCGTCAGCACCCACGACATGGAGACCGCCGCCAAGCGCTTCGAGCTCGTGGCGCTGCTGAACGGCCGGCTGATCGCCTACGGCGCGCCGGCCTCGGTGTTCACGCCGGAGCACCTCAGCGAGGCTTTCAGCGGCCACGCGCTCTTCGTCGGCGGCATGGTGGTCATCGACGAGTGCTGCCCGGGCCACGTCGGCGACGGCGAGGAGCACCGTCACAGCCACGAGCCGCACGGCCCGGAGCCGCACGCGGAGCCGCGATGATCACCTGGCTCACCGACCCGTTCACGCTCCAGTTCATGCAGCGTGCGCTCGTCGCCTCTCTCATCGTCGGAGTGCTCTGTTCCGTCATCGGCACCTTCGTCGTGCTGCGCGCCATGGCGTTCCTGGGCGACGCCCTCGCCCACGCGATCCTCCCCGGCGTCGCCGTCGCCTACCTGGTGGGCGCCAACCTGTTGCTCGGAGCGCTCGTCGCCGCCGTGCTCGTCGCCGTCGGCATCGGGATCTTCTCCCGCCGGGGCGGCGTCAAGGAGGACACCGCCATCGGCATCCTCTTCGCCGCCGCGCTCGCCCTCGGCGTCCTGCTCATGAGCACCGTGCGGTCCTACGCCACCGACCTGACGCACATCCTGTTCGGCAACGTCCTGGGGGTCAGCACGAGCGACCTGTGGCTCACCGGCGCCCTGGCGGTGATCGTGCTCACCGTGCTCATCCTCTTCTTCAAGGAGTTCCAGCTCGCGTCGTTCGACCCCGTGCTGGCGCACATGCTCGGCAAGAAGCCCGAGGCACTGCGCTTCGCCATGCTGATCCTGCTGGCCCTCACGATCGTGGTCGGGCTGCAGACGGTGGGGGTAGGGCTGGTCGCCGCCATGCTGGTCACCCCGGCGGCGACCGCGTACCTGCTGACGCGCCGGTTGTCGTCGATGATGGTCGTCTCCGCCGTCATCGGCGCCCTCTCCAGCGTCTCCGGACTGTACGCGAGCTACTACCTGGACGTGGCGTCCGGGGCGGCGGTCGTGCTCATCGCCACCGCCCTCTTCCTCCTCGCGTACGTCTTCGCTCCGCGTCGCGGCCTGGTCGCCCGCAGAGCGATGCGGCGCACCGCCTGAGCCGCTCGGGATCCGGCTCCGCCGTTTCAGGGCCGCCCCCCCTGTGAAATAGTCGGAGCAGCACACCACCACGAGGAGGGACACGATGCCGACCACGCTCGTCCTGGGCTACGACGGATCCGACACCGGCAAGAAGGCGCTCGCGCGGGTCGCCGAACTCGCCAGGCACCTCGACGACGGCGAGGTGTTCGTCGTCAGCGCGTTCGAGTTCACCATCGGCTACGTCCCGATGGGCATGACCGACTCGCCCATCATGATCACCGCCGAGTACGACCAGCACGTGGACCTCGTGCGCGCCGCGTGCGACCAGCAGGTCGCCGAGGCCGTGAAGGACCTCGAGGCCACCGGCGTCAAGGCCTCCGGAGAGGCGCGCGAGGGCAGGCCGGTGGACGTGCTGCTCGAGGCCGCACGCGAGAAGCGGGCCACCGCCATCGTCGTCGGCAGTCACGGAGAGGGCGCCGTGTCGGCGGCGTTCCTCGGCTCCACTGCGCTCAAGCTGCTGCACCACAGCGACATCCCCGTGCTCGTGGTGCCCAGGCACGACCAGAAGCCCGACAAGAAGTAGTCGCGGGGGCGCCGCGGCCGATATCCCCTCTTGATGCGCCCTCGAGGGACCACCGTGGGCCGGGCCATCACGACGGAGGAGGGGGGGGGGGGGGGGGGGGGGAGGGCGGCGTGTTCCTCGACACCAAGGGCGGCGTGAGCATCGGCGACGCCGCCTGCCTCACCGAGTGGGTCGCGGTCTCACGCACAGCCACAGCGAGTCCGACCATGCGGCCGGTCCTAGCGCCGGTCGACATCCGGCCTACGCCAAGATCTACAGCGACGCCATCATCTGCCCGGAGTGACCGTGGGCGAGGAGGGGATCGTCGCGGCGCGCTCGCTGGTCACGCGCGACGGCCGCCGGAGAAGTGGTCGGCGGCATCCCCGCCGCTCCATCCGCGAAGGCCGCGGCGCGAGCCGGCACGGCCAGGAACCCGACCACATCCGGCTCGCGGACGTCGCGTTCCAGCGTGAGCGCGCCGGCCGCGGACGGCTCCTCGCCGCCGTGGTCTGAGCCGGACGTCTTGGCCGCCGTCCGCGGACCGGCGTCTGGGGCCGCGAAGCGCCCCAGAGAGACCGGAGACGAGCCGTGGAGCCCCTCATCCCGAAGCTCGACTTCGTCGCCCGTACAGTCCGACCGACGCCGAGCGCTCGCGATCGTTCTACGTCGGCACGCTCGGCCTGCGCCCCGACGACGAAGGGCCACTACGAGTTCTGCCCAGGTGGGCCACGGCATACTGCTTGGGACGCCCTGGGAGCCGGGAGAGAACCACGAGAAGCAAGGTCGGCCGGCAGATCGTCGCGCGCAGACGGACACCGCGCACCTCGCGCTGCACGTCGAAGGGACATCACGGCGGCCAGGGGCCGGAACGATCGAGCAGAAGGGCGTTCGCCTTCTTCGGCGAGACCTGCGTACACGACACCGGTGGTGTGCGTACAGATGGAGCGTTCTTCGCCGACCCGGACGGCAACTCGCTCAGGTACGAGTCGTCAAGCAGAGCCCGCGACAGCCGGACGGCGGCGATCGTCGCCGGAGCTTGATGCAGGTGTTCTTCCGCGGCGGTGGGTGGGCCACCACAGACCGCCACCGAAGTCGCCGCTCAAGCCGCGGGCGAAGCATCGTCGAAGTTGAGCCGCGCAATAACGCGGTCCGCATGTCCTCTGTGATCCGCGAGCCGCGCTCGAACGCGAGGACCATCGCCGTCATGTCGTTTGTGGCACGGCGGCTTGTCCAGCCGTCGGCCGAATCGATGCGACACGTCTCGTGCGGCTCGGACCATTCCGGCGTAGACCTACGAACCGGGGCGGTGGCGCATCCTCGACCATCTCGTCTCTCCGCCGGCGCCGGAGTCGGCAGTCTTGCTGGTGCTGATCACCTTGCGGTAGCCCAAGCCGTACTGCTCCTGGTAGAAGCGCGGGCGAGGCGTCGCGGCGGCGTCGGCGCGGGCGTCGGTGCCTCGAGCATCGTCGGGAGACCATGAAGCCGGGGACGCGGCGTCTGCTCCGCGGGGGCCGGCCTGCTGCCGCAGGGCTCGGCGCGGAAGCCGCCGGTGTACCGCCGCATCCGTACGCCGGTCTGCAGGCACGCCGCGAGCGCGGTCGCGCCGAGCAGGTCGGGATGAACGGCGACTGCGAGCCGTGATGAGCGCTTTCGCAACGGCAACGGACCTCCCCGGTCGGCCTGGGGTGGCCATGCTAGTGCCGCTCGGGCGCGTAACTCGCAGCTGCCAGTACGAAGAAGCGCGGGCGTCGGCATTGCTCTTCTCACTCCTCCCAGATCAAGGAGGCCGCGGTCGTGGAACCCCTGATCCAGAAGCTCGACTCGTCGCCGTACCGTCCCAGACGCCGAGCGCTCGCGCGCGTTCTACGTCGACACGCTCGGCCTGCGCCCCGACGACAAGGGGCACTTCGAGTTCTGGGTGGGCCAACGTGCTGTCGCCATCTGGGAGCCCGAGAAGACGGGAAGGCAGTTTTCCCCGCAGACCACCGCGCACCTGGCGCTGCACGTCGACGACATCACCGCGGCCCGGGCGGAACTCGAGGCCATGGCGTCATCTTCTTCGGCGAGACCTACGACACCGGGGTGTGCTTCATGGCGTTCTTCGCCGACCCGGACGGCAACTCGCTGATGCTGCACCACCGCTACAAGCCGCGCGCCTGAGCGACGGGCGCGCGCGCTCGAGCGCGGGCGGGCCGGCTCCGGCGGCCGCGCATGCCGGAACGCCGGAGCGGCGGGCCGGGAGCTCTTCCGGCTCCCGGCCCGCCGCTTCTGTGTCCTCGGCCCTCGCGGCCGGTCTACCCGCTGCTGCGGCTGCTGCGCCGGCGCCGCCGGCTTGACCGGGACCGGCGTGATCCCCGCCATGTCGCCGATCACGTTGACGAGCTCGCCGCCGGCCGGCACCACGATCTTGGCGTTCTGCCAGAACGCCTTCTCCACCGTCTCGAGCTTGCGCAGCACCTGCGCGTTGCCGATGAAGTACTGCTCTGCCGCCTCGTTGACCACACGGATGGCCTCGGCCTCGCCTTCCGCCTGGAGGATCTTGGCCTGCTTGACGCCCTCCGCCTGCTTGATGGCGGCGCGCCGCTCGCCGTCCGCCTGCGTCTCGCGCGCGGTGGCGTAGTCGACCGCCGAGATCTTCTCGTTCTCGGCCTTGACGACCTTGTTCATGGTCTCCTGCACGTCCGCCGGCGGGTCGATCTCCTTGAGCTCGGTGCGCAGGATCTCGAGGCCCCAGTTGGCAGTCTCGGTGCGCAGCGTGGTGCGCAGTTCCTCGTTGATGCGCCCGCGTTCGCTGTTTGCCGACTTCAGGCTCAGCGTGCCGATGATGTTACGCAGCGTGGTGCGCGCCAGCTGCACGATCTGGATCTGGTAGTTGGCGACGTTGTACTGCGACGCCTTGACGCTCTCCTCGTCGTCCTTGACCTTCAGGTAGACCTGAGCGTCGACGCGTGCGTTGAGGTTGTCGTTGGTGATGATCGTCTGGGGCGTGGCGTCGACCAGGGTCTCACGGATATCGACCTGGTACATGCGCTCGACACCGAACGGGATGGTGAGGTGGATGCCCGGCTCGCAGAACCGGCTGTACTTACCCAGCCGTTCGACGAGTCCGCGGTGCGTCGGCCGGACGATGCGGATGCCGGAGAGGATCCCGACGATGATCACGAACAGGATGACGACGATGACGATAAGCGCTACCCACCCCATGTTGACCCCTTTCCGCACGCACGGAGAGCGACCGGATGCCGCGCACGCGCACGATGAAGTTCACAGCTTCGATGATAGGGCCTGCGGGCCGAAAGACAAGAGCATCGCGAGACCGCCTGAGACATCCCGGCCGAGCCTACAGGCCGAGGAGCGCGGGCACGTCGACGATCGAGTCGACGATGACATCGGGCGTGCCCGAGGCACGGGCCAGCTGATCTTCGCGGAACTTGCCCGTGCGCACCAGCACACCTGTGACCCCGACCGCCTGGGCGGCGAGGACGTCGTTCTCCACGTCGTCGCCGACCATGGCCACCCGGCCCGCGAGCAGATCGAGCGCGTCGAGGCCGGCGCGGAACGCGCCGGCCGCCGGCTTGCCGAGCACGATGGCCTCGAGACCGGTGGCGGCCTCGAGGCCCAGCAGGTAGGCCCCGGCGTCCAGTCGCTGGCCCCGCCGGGTCATCCACATCAGGTTGCGGTGCATGGCGACGAGTTCGGCTCCTCCGTGCAGCAAGCCCAGCACCGTGTTGAAGGTCTCGAAGCGGAACGACTCGTCGGCGCCGGACACCAGCACCACGTCCGGCGCCTCGTCCGCCGCCACGAGCTCCACGCCGTGGAGGTCCTCCGCCTGCGCGTCGCCCATGAGGAACACCCGGGCACCGGCACGCTCCGCCCGCAGCCACCTCGCGGCGAGCACCGCCGCGGTGAGGATCTCGTCGTCCGCGAAGGGGAACCCGAACTCCCGCAGCACCGTACCGAACCTCGGCTGCGGGAACGCGGTGGTGTTGGTGATGACGCGCATGGGCACGCCGGCGGTGTACAGGCGCGTCACTGCGTCCGCCGCGCCCGGGAGCGGCTGCCAGGAGACGCCCAGTACCCCGTCCATGTCGAGCAGCAGGCCGTCGATGTGGTCGAGCTTCATGCCCCGACCCTAGCTCACGGCGTCGCGGTCCCGCCACCGCCCCGCCCCTCGCCGTCGCCCGCCCTCGACCGTCGCCGTGGCGGGCTAGACTCGGTCGATCCGTATCGTCCGCTCGCGCGGGGAGCCATCATGACCGGCGACGCGCGTCACCTCTCCATCGGCAAGTTCTCGCACCTGACGGCATCTCGGCGAACACGTTACGCCGCTACGACCGCCTCGGGCTGCTCTCGCCGCCGTCACGGACCCGTACACGTCGTACCGGCTGTACGACGTCGAGCAACTCGACACGGGCATCCTCGTCCGGCTGCTGCGCGACCTCGACGTGCCGCTCGAGGAGGTCCGCCGACTCGTGGCTTCGCCGGCCGGCGCGGACCTGGAGGAGGTCCTCCTCGAACACCGTGAGAGCATCGTCGCCCGGCGCGACGAGCTCGAGCGCATCGTCGGCCGCATCGACACCGTACTGCACGACCACCGGGGGCTGCTGCCCTACGAGGTCGACCTCGTCGCGCTCAAGCCGGTCTGGGTGGTGAGCCGGCGCACGGTGAGCTCCCGGGATGGACTGGACGACGTCATCGACAGCTTCCTGACGGAACTCATCGAGGACCTCGCGACGGACGGCGCCGAGCCGCTCGGCCGCGAGTTCATCCAGTACCACAACGCGCTGCTGTGGTACCAGGGGCTGGACATGGAGGTCTGCCTTCCGGTGGAGCAGAGCGTCGCTCAACGGCATGGCGGCTGGGAACTGCCTGCGTGCACCGCCCTGCAGACCATGTACCGGGGCCCATGGGCCGACATCTGGCAGGCCTACGCCGCCATGCTGGCGCGCATGTCGCGCAAAGGCTACGAAGCCTGCGGGCCGGTGCGCGAGACGTACCTGGTGGACGAGCGCGACACCGGCGACCCAGGCAGCTACCTGACGGAGATCACCTGGCCGGCGACGGCGCGGCGGCACCCCGGAGCCGACGACCCTCTTGACCTTCGCCCCGGGCGAAGGTCCACCCTGTAGTCGTCCCTGCCATCCATGGACGAAGGGGGGTCCATGTGAGCGACGACCTGTGCTACCTGACGGCTGCTGCAGCGCTCGACCTGTACGCGAGGCGCGAACTCTCGCGCGTCGAGCTCATGCGCGCGACCATCGACCGGATCGAGGCTGTGGACGGCTCGGTCAACGCCCTGCCCATCCGCTTCTTCGACCGGGCACTGGAACAGGCGCGCTGCGCGGAGGCGCGCTACGCCGGCCGGGGGCGACGCCCGCGGCCCCTCGAAGGACTGCCGGTGGCCGTCAAGGACGAGGTGGAGGTGGAGGGACAGCCGGCCACCGAGGGCTCGCTGCTCCTCAAGGACCACGTGGCCGATCACACCGCCGCCTGCGTGCAACGCATCATCGACGCAGGCGGCATCATCCACGCTCGGTCCGCCACACCTGAGTTCAGCTGCGCGGCGATCACGCACTCGCGGCTGTGGGGCGTCACCCGCAACCCGTGGAACCAGGCCTACAGCCCCGGCGGATCGTCGGGCGGGTCGGGAGCAGCGCTCGCGGCCGGCATGGCGAGCCTCGCCACCGGCTCGGACATCGGAGGCTCCATCCGCATCCGGCTTCGTTCAGCGGCGTCGTCGGCTTCAAGCCGCCCTACGGCCGCGTGCCTCAGGACCCGCCCTTCAACCTCGACCACTACTGCCACGACGGCCCGATGGCCCGCACGGTGGAGGACTGCCGCCTGCTCGAGAACGTGATGGCGGGGCCGCACCCCAGCGACATCGTCTCGCTGCGGCCCAAGCTCACCATCCCGCTGCGGGCGGCGGCGTCGAGGGCTGGTAGATCGCCGTCAGCGAGGACCTCGGCGGCTTCCAGGCGGACGATGAGGTGCGCGCCAACCTCGCCGAGGCGGCGGACGTGTTCCGCTCCCTCGGCGCCACCGTCGAGCCGGCCGGCCTGCGTCTCGACATGAAGGACGTCCACGACGCCGCGCAGGCCCACTTCGCGACCATCTTCGGCAGCCTGGTCGCGGAGGCTCTGCCCGACCACCGCGACCTCCTGACGCCCTACGCCATCGCGTTCGCCGACGAGGCGAACGCTCCCAACGTCGGCTACTACCGCTCGCTGGAGATCGAGAGCGAGGTCTACGCCGCCGTCGCCGCGGTCCTCGACCGCCACCGTCTGCTGATCGCGCCCGTCTTCGGCCTGCCCGCCCTCGCCGCGGAGTACGAGAAGTACGACGACTCCGTGCTGTACACGCACGGCATGACGCTCGTCTTCAACATGTGCAGCCGCTGTCCGGTGCTGGTCGTGCCGTGCGGCCGCTCCCGCGACGGCGTGCCGATGGGCATCCAGATCGCCGGCCGCACCTACGACGACCGCAGCGTCTTCCAGGCGGCCGCCGCTTTCGCGGCGGCCCGTCCCTGGTACGACACGCCCGAACGGCGCCCCGCGCCGGAGAGGAGCCCGGCATGATGCTCCAGACGCGCACCCGCGCGGCCCTCGCGGCCCTCATCCTGGCCCTGCTGGCGGGACTCGCCGTGGGCCTCGCCGAGGCGAGGGCCGACAGCCCGTCCCCCGCTGCGAGCACGTCGAAGGTGACGTTGCGCATCGGCTGGACCAGCGAGCCCGACAACCTCAACCCCTTCATCGGCTGGCAGAACTCCTCGTTCGAGATCTGGGCGATCAACTACGACTTCCTCTTCGGCTTCGGAGAGAACGCGGGCGAGCCCACGCTCGACCTGGCGCGCGAATTCCCGACCAAGGCGAACGGAGGAATCTCCGCCGACGGCAAAGTGTGGACCGTCAAGCTGCGCACCGGGGTCAAGTGGTCCGACGGCAGACCGCTGACCGCCGACGACGTGGCCTTCACGTACAACTACATCGTCAAGAACCACATGCTGAACATGGCGATCGCCACCGTCGGCATCGTCGGCGCCGAGGCGCTCGCTCCCGATGTGGTGCAGATCACCTGCTCGCGGCCGAAGGCCGACATGGAGCACATCTTCCTGCCATCCTGCCCAGGCATGTCTGGGAGAAGGTCAGCCCGAAGGCGGCCCAGGCGAGCTTCCAGAACCCGGCACCGATCGTCGGGAGCGGTCCGTTCATCACCACGGAGTTCAAGAAGAGTGGGTACGTCAAGATGGACCGCAACCCGTACTACTGGGGCAAGCGACCGGCCGTCGACGAGATCCTCTTCCTCTACTACACCAACGCCGACTCGATGACCGCCGACCTCCGGTCCGGCAACATCGACGCGGCCTGGGGCATCCCCGACGCGCAGTTCGACTCACTCAAGTCGGTGGGCAGCCTGAAGCCGGTGGCCTACAACTTCTTCAACTGGGACTACATCTGCTTCAACTGCTTCGAGGGCAAGTCCCTCGGCAATCCCGTGCTCAAGGACTGGCGGTTCCGCAACGCGCTCAACTACGCGGTCGACCGCCAGAAGCTGTGCGACATCGCCTACGACGGCAAGGCCACGCCGGGCACCACCATCATCCCGCCCGACACGTGGAAGGACCCCGACTACCACTGGCAGCCGCCCGCCGACCAGCTCTTCTCCTTCGACCTGGCCAAGGCGGGGCAGCTGCTGGACGACGCCGGGTACCCGCTGGTCGATGGAGTGCGCACGTACCAGGGCAAACCGATCAAGCTCCGCCTCTGGACCACCACGGACGCGTCGCAGACGCAGACCGCGGTCAAGCTCATCGCGGGGTGGTTCCAGAAGCTGGGTCTCAAGATCGAGCTCTCGGTGCTCGACCCCGGCGCCCTCCAGGCCCGCGTGTGGAACTTCCAGGGCGACGCGTATGTGCCCGACTTCGACATGTACGTCTGGGACTGGGCCGGCTACGGCGACCCCGGTCAGACGCTGTCCGCCCAGACGAGCGCGCAGATCGGCAACACCAACGAGCCCTGCTGGTCCGACGCGGAGTACGACAAGCTGAACGGGGAGCAGGCGGCGGCTCTGGATCCCGAGGTCCGCAACGGCTACATCCGGCAGATGCAGCAGATCATGTACGAGCAGACGCCGTGGGTGGTGATCACCTACCCGCAGTACCTCCAGGCGTTCAACACGGAGAAGTGGACCGGCTGGACGCAGATGATGGAGGGCAAGGGTCCAGCCTTCTTCACGACGGGCAACGTCGCCACCTACGTCAACCTGCAACCGGCGGCGCAGAAGTTCCACGGGCGGCGGAACCGGCGTCTGGGTGGCCGTCGCCATCGTCGCCGTCGTCGTGGTCCTGATCATCGTCTGGCTGGTGATGCGCCGGCGGCCCCGGGCCGAGGAGGGCTGAGGCCACAGCGAGGTCCGCAGAGCCGCGCGTCACGCCGTTCGCTGGCCGGCCTCGTCCAGAGCAACCTTGGCGGCGGACCGCTGGCGCACCGGGTCCAGGCCCAGCGTGACCACGGCGGCGACCAGGGCGAAACCGCAGCCGATGAAGAACGGTACCTGATAGCCGACGTAGTTGAGGATCATGCCGGCGGCCACCGGCACGACGATGGCCGTCGCGTGCAGCAGGGTCACGCCCATGGAGAGGCTCGGGGCGATGTCCTGGGGCACGGCGATCTTGCGCAGGTACGTGGCCGCGCCGATGGCCGAGAACGGCGCGATGAAGCTGTACACGACGTAGAAGAGGCAGGCGAACCACACGTTGGTCATGAGCGCGTAGCCGCCGAGCGCGACGATGTAGGCGACGTTGATGGCCGAGAGCGTGCGCCGCTCGCCGTGGCGGTCGATCATGCGCCCGGCCCACGGCGAGAACATCATCGCGACGACGGTCGAGAGGATGACGACCAGCGAGACGGCGGACACCCCCAGCCCAAAACGGCTTACGAGCACCCACAGGCCGAACGAGAAGAACAACTGCTGCCGCGCGCCGTCCAGCAGGTTGAGGACGTAGTAGTAGCGATAGTCCCGCTTGAAGACGAAGGGCTGTCGCGGCATCTGCGCCTTGATCGGCTTGCCCTCGTGCAGGTGCGGGAACCCGACGATGGCGACGGCGCCCAGCAGCGCGATGAACCCGCAGACCACGTACACCTCGTGGTAGGCGTGCGGCCACTTCAGGAACACGAGGAGCACGGCGGCGGTGCCGACGAGCGCCCCCGCCTGCACCACGCCCGCCATCGTTCCCAGCACGCGGCCGCTACGGGACTCGACGGCCAGGTTCATGCCCAGGGAGACCTGCGTCTGCAGGACCGTGTGGAACCCGAGGCTCCCCAGGACCACCCAGGGCACGACCGTCCAGAAGCTCGTCGCCAGCGCGTACCCGGCGATCCCTACGCCGAGGACTACGAGCGCAAGCGACGTGAGACGCTGCTGTGACATGCGGTACAGCAGCGCCGTGATGAAGATAAGCAGCAAGCCGGGGACCTCGCGGATCGCCGTGATGTAGCCGAACTGCGGCCCGGTGAAGTGCAGGACGTCCGCGAAGTAGTTGGTGGTGACGGCGTTGCTCGTGTTCATCGAGAGGCCGAACGCGAGCGACATGCCGGCGAGCAGGAGATAGCCGCGGCCCGCCGGCTCGCGCCACATCTGCGGCCAGCGCTTGACCTGCACAAGTCCCCCGACCCCGCTCACCCAAGCTCCTTCACGTCGCTGCTGCCCCCACCGGCCGCGGGCGATTGCCGGCCCGCGCCCGCTCTCGCCCCGGCGCGAGTCTATCTGTCGTTGACATGCCGTGTTTACGATATATCGTGACATAGTGATAAGAACAGGAGCGCAATGCATCACCATGCACATCACAGCAGCCTCCACGGCCGTCCCGACCATCACCACGGCGAGCACGGGCATGGCCGGCACGGGCATGAGGGCCGGCACGGCCACGGCTCGCACGCGGAGCAGGCCGGGCACGCCCACGGCGCGCAGTCGGCGACCGCCCTCGCCGACGCCGTCCCTGCGTCCGCGATCGCTCCGGCATCGCGGATGACAGCGTCCCGACCGTCCCTGCCACAGACAGCGGCTTCCACTGCGGGAGTGGGCTGCCCGAAGGACGGCGGGAGCGCGGAGTGCCTCGGCGACTGCCGGTCCTGCCCGCAGCGCGGACTCTAGAGGAACCCGCACCGCCGCAGGCAGAGGAATCGTGGTGCCGGAGCCGGGATTTGAACCCGGACGCCGCAGCTGCGACAGGAGATTTTAAGTCCCCGGCGTCTACCAGTTCCGCCACTCCGGCACGCCCGAAGTATACGACGGGCGATGCCGGACCCGGGCGATCACGCACGAGGGACGCCGGGGGGCGAACGAGGTGACCGACCCGCGGCCGGGAGCCGCGGGGGGTAGGACTACAGTGATGCGCCCCACGCCGGGGGCGCGTGCCCGGTCAGGAAGCCGGGCCCAGGGCGCCGGTGACGAAGAGCCAGGCGGCAAACACGAAGAGCGGAGCGGCGAGGGCGTAACGGAAGGTCAGGCGGCGCAGCAGCACGTGGGCTCCTCCCCGGTCGATGGCGTGCTTTCGCAGCACGCTACAGGCCGTTCCGGGGACGGTCAACCCGAACAAATTCGGGGGACCAGACCCGCACCAGCGGCGGAGGGAGACCGCGAGCGAGGCTGGGGGACGAAGTCGGCGCCGGCGTCAGCCGGGGGTGAGCGAGCCGTCGGCGAGGGCGAGCGCCGAACCTTCGAGGATGTCGGCCTCGCTGACGCTCACGGCGTCGAGGCCGAATGCCCGGCAGGCCTCGCGGGCGATGAGCGCGCCGGCGAGGATGACGTCCTCGCGACCGGGCTGGATGCCCGGCAGCCGGCCGCGCTCGGCGCTGGTCAGCGCGGCGAACCGGTCGACGGCGGCGTCGACGTCGGCCAGGGCGAGAACGTGGCCCTGGACGACCGCGGCGTCGTACTCGGTCATCCGCAACTTGTGGGCGACGAGCGTCGTGTAGGTGCCGGCCACACCGATCATGCCGCGGACCGCGGCGCGCAGGTCGGCCGGCACGGCCTCCCCCACGGCGGCAGTGACGTGACCCGCCAGGGCCTCTACCTCCGGCGCCGTCGGCGGATCGGCGTGAAAGAAGCGCTCGGTGAGCCGGACCACGCCGACGTCGAGGCTGCGCACGAACGCCGGCGGCGCGCCGGCGGTACCGACGGCGAACTCGGTGCTGCCGCCGCCGATGTCGACGAGAAGGACGGGGTCCGGCGCCGCGCCCCGGCCGGCGCCCTCACCGTCAGCGGCGGCGAGCCATGATGTGCCGCCGCGAAAGGCGAGCGCGGCCTCCTCCTCCCCACGCAGCACGCGCCACGGCAGGCCGAACTCCTGCGCGACGACCGCGCGCAGGAACTGGCGCCCGTCCTGGGCGTCGCGCAGCACGCTCGTCGCGACGAGCAGACGGCGCGCCGGGCCGTAGGCCTCCACACGCGGCGCGTATCCCGCCAGGCACGCGTGCGTACGCGCCACCGCGTCCGGATGCAGCCGCCCGGCCTCGTCGACGCCCTGGCCGAGCCGCACGACGGTCGTTGCGCGGGCATCCTGCAGCACGCGCCCATCCTCGACACGCGCCAGGAACAGCCGGCAGGTGTTGGTGCCGAGGTCGACGACGGCGACCTTCATCCCGGGCCCTCGTCGCCGCCGGCCGGCAGGAACACGGCGCAGCGGCGGTCGGCGCACCAGGGGTCCTCGACCTGCGCGAACATCGCCTCGCCGAGCACGTAGCCCGGTCGCGCCAGCGCGTGCGCCACGTGCGCGTGCAGGCACTTCACGGCGAGCAGGTCGCTCACGCCGCCGACGCCGGAGCTGAGCGATACGCCGCCGTCGACCATGGCGAGGCCGTAGCGGCGCACCAGATCGGTGCGGCGCACGGCCTCGTCGGCGGCCGCGTCCGCGGCAGAGCGCGCCAGGGCCGCGTCGGCCGCAAGCCGGGCCGTCCAGCAAGCCACGCCGCCGCCGCTCTCGAGCCGTGAGACGGCGGCGACCAGCGTCGGGCAGGTGCAGTAGTACAGCGTCGGGAAGGGACGGCCGCCGGCGTCGTACGGCAGGTCCTCGACCACGGCCGGGAAGCCGAATGGACAGCGCGCCGGCACAGCGCTCATGGGGTGCGGCTCGCGGCCGAGCTGGCCGGAGACGACGGCGGCGTCTTCGCCGGCCACCGGCGGCGGCATGGGGGTCACCGGCGCCTCAGTGGAGCAGCGTGCGCCAGAGATCGTCCAGACGGTCGAACACCGAGATCGAGGCCTGGACCGGCGCCGTGCGCTTGCTGGCCGACGCTTCCAGTTCCTTGCCCGGCAAGCCCTTGATGACGAAGAGTTGTGTGTCCCGGGGCACGAGGTCGGCGTCGGACCGCGCGCGTTGGGCGATGTACGCCTTGGTGGTGAGCAGCTTGACCTCGCGCTCCAGCGCGGTGTTGTCGCTGCGCGCGGCCTCGAGCTGCGCGGCGGCCTTCTCGTAACGGTTCTGCTGCGCGAAGAAGTCGCGCAGCGGCGAGACGAAGAACGCGGCGCCGATCAGGACCAGCGCGAGCAGGGCCAGCCGGCCCAGGTGCGGGCGCGGCGCGTGGTGGCGGACGCCACCGGACAGCGCGCGCCGAGGGCGCCCCGTCTTGGAGGTCGCGGCTGAAGTCGCCTGGGTCACATGCTCCCGTTCCCGGCTCGCTTGCGCCGTCCCGACGGCGCAGGACGGCTTCTTCTCGCTACAAAGGTTCGCGGCCGCCGGCGGATGTCCCTCCCGGCGGCCGCGAACCCTGGGGTCGCGCGTCTTGGCTGCGGCGCTGCTCCTAGAGCTGCTGAAGCGCCTGGTCGGCCTGCTTGCCGGCGTCCGACTTGGGGTCGAGGGCGACGGCCCTGGTGAGCGCCTGCTTGGCCTGCGCGTTGTACTTGTCGGTCGTCTTGGTGTCGCCCTCCTGCTTGGCGATGCGTGCCTGGTGGCTGAGGAAGACGCCCTTGTTGAGCCAGCCCTTCTGCCAGTCGGGGCTGGCCTTGAGCACCGCGTCGATCTGCTTGAGCGCGCCGCCGATGTCACCGCTGTAGAAGAGCGTGACGGCGTAGTCGGTGCCGACACTGGGGTCGGTGGACTTCTTCTTCCACGCCGCCGCGTAGATCTTGGCGGCGGCCGAGAAGTACGCACCACCCTGATCGAAGTTCTGGTTCTGGAACGCCGTATCGCCCTGGTCGTAGAGGTCGTTGGCGCGGGCGACCAGCTCGCTGTAGCTGCCGCTGGTGTCGGCGCTGACGGCCTGGACCGGCGCGCTGCTGGAGCTCGACGCAGAGGTGCCGTTCGAGCTGCCCCCGAAGCCTCCGGAGACCATGACGACGATGACGATGACGACCACGGCGAGAGCGCCGAAGCCGCCCCAGATGACGGCCGGCGAGAGCCGGCCGGGGCCGCCGGACGAAGCGACGGTGGACCGGTCGTCGGCCGCGCCGTCGCCCTTGGGGCCGGCGGTGGCCGCCGCGGGGGCCGCCTTACCGCTCAGCGCGTCCTTCACGCCGGCCAGATTGGCTCCGCACTCCGGGCAGAACTTGGCGTCGCCCGCGTCGTTGCCGCATTCAGGACAGTACATGCTTGAGCTTCCTTTGGAGTAGACGGGACGTGGTAGGCTCGACCGCCATACGGTCGGCGGTATCTGGAGGCTAGTTTGAGGCACGACCGGCCACTTCTGCAACTCGTGGACCAGCTCTTCCCCGAGAGCGCCCCGGTGGACGTGGAGACGACCGTCGCCGCAGGCTTCGAGAGGGCAGGCGTGCAGGCTCGGATGACGCGCGGCGACCGCGTCGCGATCACGGCCGGCAGCAGAGGCATCCGGGACCTCCCGGCCGTGCTCCGGGCGACGGTCGCCGCCGTCCGCAAGGCGGGCGGCGACCCATTCATCGCGCCGTGCATGGGCAGCCACGGCGGCGCGACGGCCACAGGGCAGCGCGCCACCCTCGAGAGCCTGGGCGTGACCCCCGACTCGGTGGGCGCGCCGGTCGTCTCCTCCATGGACGTAGTCAGCGTGGGTGAGAGCTCCTTCGGCGTGCCGGTCTGGACGTCGCGCCACCTCGCCGAGGCCGATGGCGTCGTCGTCGTCAACCGCGTGAAGCCGCACACCGACTTTCACGGCGAGGTCGAGAGCGGCCTGATCAAGATGCTCGTCATCGGCGCCGGCAAGCACGCCGGCGCCCTCAGCGCCCACAACCTCACGGTGCGGCACGGCTTCCCTGCCGTGCTGCGCGACCACGGCGAACTGCTGCTCGAGCGCCTGCCGGTGCTGTGCGGCGTCGCCCTCGTAGAGGACCAGCGCGAGCGCACGGCGCTGCTCGAGGTGCTGCCGCCGGACGAGTTCTTCGCTCGCGAGCACGTACTGCTCGCGCGGGCCTACGACCTGCTGCCGCGGCTGCCGTTCGACCAGCTCGACGTCCTGGTGGTCGACCGGCTCGGCAAGGACGTCAGCGGCACCGGCATGGACACCAACGTCATCGGCCGTTGCTCGTTCTGGGGCGGAGGCGAGAAGCCCGTGCGGCCGCGCGTCAACAGGATCTTCGTGCGCGGCCTCACTGCCGCCACCCACGGCAACGCGTGCGGCATCGGCATGGCCGACTTCACCACCGCGCGCTGCGCCGCCGAGGTCGACCGGGGCGTCACCGGCGTCAACTGCATCACCTCGAACTGCCCCGAGGACGCGCGCATCCCCATCGCCTGCGCCTCCGACCGGGAGGCGCTCGCCGCCGCCCTGCAGACCGCCGGTATCAGGGATGCGGACGAGGCGCGGCTCGCCTGGATACGCGACACGGCGCACCTGCAGCGCATCGCTGCGTCCGAGGCGCTGCTCGACGAGGTGCGGGCCGGCGCGGCGCTGCGCCCCGCCGGCCCGCTCTTCCCCCCGCCGTACGACGAGAAGGGCGACCTGCGGTCGCCCTTCTCGTGATCCCGTCCGGCCGGGTGCGGGCCCCGGCCGCGGCTCGCGGCGAGATCGCCGCGGCGGACGTCAGCCGCGCGAGGACGCGCTGCGGCGCCCGGCGGGAGGGCACAGTACGTCAAACCAGCGTACGTTCACGCGCACGCAATCGGGCCTGAAACGTACGTTCGAACGTACGCGACCCATACGCACACGACCGCGGTGCGCCCCCGCACCGGGCACGCGTACGCACTCACGTGCGGAGAATCGCGCAAGTGCGCGCAAGAAGGGGCGGCGAGGAGCCCCCACTCCTCGCCGCCCCCAAAGCTGACCTCCCAGAGCCGCCTGCTCCGGGCGCGACGCGCCCGGCCGCGCGTCAGCCCTTCTTGAGGTTGTAGAAGGCGTTCATGCCCGGGTAGTAAGCCACTTCGCCGAGCATCTCCTCGATGCGCAGCAACTGGTTGTACTTGGCCACGCGGTCGGTGCGCGCCGGGGCCCCGCTCTTGATCTGCCCGGCGTTGGTCGCCACGGCGAGATCGGCGAGCGTGGTGTCTTCGGTCTCGCCCGAGCGGTGCGAGCACACGGCCGTCCAGCCGGCGCGCGTCGCCATCTGGATGGCGTCGAGCGTCTCGCTGAGCGTGCCGATCTGGTTGAGTTTGATGAGCACGGAGTTGGCCGACTGCTCCTCGATGCCGCGGGCGATGCGCTCGGTGTTGGTCACGAACAGGTCGTCGCCCATGACCTGGATGCGCCCGCCGAGCTTGTCGGTCATGAGCTTGAAGCCGTCCCAGTCGTCCTCGGCGAGGCCGTCCTCGATGCTGACGATCGGGTACTTGTCGACGAGCGCCGCATAGTAGTCGACCATCTCGGCCGCCGTGAGCTCGCGGCCCTCGCCCGCGAGCACGTAGCGCTCCCTTGCGACGTCGTAGAAGCTGGACGCCGCGGGGTCGAGGGCGATGCGCACGTCGGCGCCGGGCTCGTAGCCGGCGGCGTCGATGCCTTCCATGATGACCTGGACGGCCTCCTCGTTGCTGCCGAGGTCTGGGGCGAAACCGCCCTCGTCTCCCACCGCCGTGCTGAGGTTCTTCGCCTTGAGCACGCCCTTGAGCCCGTGGTAGACCTCGGCGCAGATGCGCAGGGCCTCCTCGAAACTAGCGGCGCCGACCGGCATGACCATGAACTCCTGCAGGTCGACGTTGTTGTCCGCGTGCTTGCCGCCGTTCATGATGTTCATCATGGGTACCGGCAGCGTGAAGGCATTGACGCCGCCCACGTACTGGTAGAGCGGCAACTCGAGAGCCATGGCGGCCGCATACGCGGTCGCGAGCGAGACGCCGAGGATCGCGTTGGCGCCCAGATTGGCCTTGTTGGGCGTACCGTCGAGCTCGATGAGCATCTTGTCGACCAGCCGCTGGTCGGTGGCGTCGAAGCCCACGATCTCCTCGGCGATCACGTTGTTCACGTTGTCGACGGCCTGCCGCACGCCCTTGCCCAGGTACTCGCCGGTGTCGTCGCGCAGTTCGACGGCCTCGTACTCGCCGGTGGAGGCGCCGGAGGGAACGTCGGCGCGGCCGACGGCGCCGGACTCAAGCTCGACCTCGACCTCGACCGTGGGGTTGCCGCGGGAGTCGAGGATCTGCCGTGCTGTGACGTCGATGATGGTGGTCATTGCGCGGGGTCCTCCTCGCGTCGTCTCGCCGGGGTCTGACCCCGGTGCGGGCTGCGCCCCACCCGCGGGGCCGGGGCTCACGCGGACGGTATCACAGCGGCCGTCCGGCGACCTTGGCGCCGCCCGTGGCGGGGCCTCACACCGGGAGCATTCCCTGTGGCTACGGAAGAACGGACGGAGGACGGGACATCACCCCGCTCCGGCTTACTCGTGGGCGCCCGGCTGTTCCCCACCCTTGGCCTGCTGGTAGTACTCCTCCTGCGCCTGCAGGTCGAGTGAGGTCCAATCCTCGCCGGCGGCTGCGGCGAGCTCGGCTGCCCCCGTGACGCGGCGCTCGAACCGTTTGCTGGCCTCGCGCAGCGCGAGCTCCGGGTCCACGTGCAGCAGACGCGCGACGTTGACCGTCGCGAACAGCAGGTCGCCGACCTCGTGGGTCACGCGCGGGTCGGCGCGATGGGGGTCGGTGCCCTCGTCGGCCTCGTGGAACAGCTCGGCCAGCTCGGCATGCTCCTCGGCGATCTTGGGGAACGCCTCGGACGCCGAGTCCCAGTCGAAGCCGACACTGGCGGCGCGCTGCTGCAGCTTCTTGGCGTACAGCAGCGCGGGGAACCCTGCCGGCACGTCGTGGAAGATGCCTTGCCGGCCCTCCAGTTCCACCTTGATGCGCTCCCAGCGGTCCTTGACGTCCCCGGGCGTCTCGGCGACGGCGTCGGCGAAGATGTGTGGATGCCGGCGGATGAGCTTGACCTCGATGTCGTGGGCGACGCTGGCGAGGTCGCCGGCGCCCTCCTCGTCGAGCATGAGCGAGAGCAGCACGACCTGCAGCAGCAGGTCGCCGAGCTCTCCATGCTCGGCGTGCCGGTCGCCGGCGGCGATGGTGTCGGCCAGCTCGTGAACCTCCTCCACCGTGTAGCCGATGATGTCACGCGGCGTCTGCTCGCGGTCCCAGGGGCACTCCACGCGCAGGACGTCGACGATGCGCTTGAGCGAGACGAGCTCCTGACCGAGCAGGGCATCGGAGAACTCCCGGCCGGCGGGGACCGTGACGAGCTCGAGGGCAGCGTGACCGGCCGCGAACGCGGCGGCGCGGGCGCGCAACTCGCGTGCCAGCTGCGGGCCGCCGGGGCCGGCGAGCGCGACGACGACATCGCCGGCCGCGGCCTGCCGCACGAGGTCGTCGATCCCCTCACCGTCGGCCGGGTCGAGCTCCAGCAGCCGGCCGAAGCCGGGGTCGGCGGCCTCGCCCACGAGCTCCCGGAGCTCGCCCTCGAGCCCGACCGGGACGAAGACGGCGCCGCCGCCGGAGAGGGCCCGCAGCGAAGCTGCGGGAGCCACTCCGGCGGCGCCGCCGATGTACACGAGCGTGAGGCTCATAACGCCCATTCTTCCGGCGTACACAGGCGGGGCGACGTAGGCATGCCGCTTATAACGCCCATTCTTCCGGCGTACACAAGCGGGACGACGTAGGCACGCCGCTCATGTCGCCGCCCGCGGCGATGACCCTTACGGTGCGGGCGAGCCCGACGCGGCCGGGCTCGGCGAGGCAGTGAGCGTCGCCGGGTCGAAGCCGGCGGCGTAGAGGACGCCTGCGTCCTTCATAGCCGTGGTGAGCCACTTCTGCCAAGCCGTGGCCTGCTCCTGATACTTGAGTTGCTGCTCGATGGTCGCCTTGGCCTGGGCCAGCGTCTGCTTGCTGGCGGGGGTCTTCTTGGTGACCTCGATGATGTGGTAGCCGAACTGCGTCTTGACCGGCTGGGAGATCTCGCCGACCTTGAGCGCGAAGGCCACATCCTCGAAGGCTTTCACCATGCGGCCCTTGGGGAAGTTGCCGAGGCTGCCGCCGTTGTTCTTGCTGCCCGGGTCGGTGGAGTACTGCTTTGCGACCTTCTTCCAGTTCGCGTCGGTGTTGTCGGCCTCGAGCAGGGCACGGACCTTCTCGGCCTCGGCCTTGGTCTTGACGAGGACGTGACGCGCGTCGACGCTCTCGGCGACGTTGAACTGCGACTTGTTCGCCGGGTCGTTGAAGTACTTCTCGATCTGCGCCGGCGTGATCTTGATGTCGGCGTAGACCTTCTGTTGCACGGCGTCCTGCAGCATCTGCGCCTTGAGTTGCTCTTCGAGCTGCGCCTGGGTGACGGCCTGCTGCTTGAGCAGTGCGTCGAGCTTCTTCTGGCCACCCACCTGCTGGACGATCTGCTTCATGCGGTCCTGGAGTTGCTTGTCCGTGACCTTGACGCCCATCTCGGCGGCCTTCGCCTTGATGACCTCGTTCTGGACGAGGTAGTTCACGATGCTCGCCCTGAGCTGCTTGTACTGGGTCGTGCCCGGCGACGGGAACGGCGGGGCGCCCTGCTGCGACTTGTACTGGGCCTCGGCCTGCTTCCAGATCTGGTCGAACTGCTCCTGCGTCACCACCCCGTCGCCGACGGAGGCGATGGCGCCGGCGGGGACCTTCTGCTGTCCGCACGCCGACAGCAGCAGCGCGGGTACGACGAGCGTGAGAAGGACCACACCCACGATGAGCTTCTTCATAGACTCTCTCTCCCAGGGGTTGACGACGGGTCGTCGGACACACGAGAGGCGAGTATAGCATCGAGCGTAGCCTCGACCCACCGGAGCAGGTGAGGCTCCTGGCCCTCGCGATGCACCGCCAGTACGCCGTCCTTCTTGAAGTACGTGGCACGGCTGTTCGAGGTTCGTACGCGGTCCGCCCAGTCGTCGTCCAAGGCCACGCCGTCGACCTGCAGCCGGCTGCCGCGGTAGGCCACAGAGCCGGCGCCGAGCTCGGCCGCGGCAATGCGGATGGCCTGCAGCGTGATGAGGTGCTCCACCGGCTCCGGCGGCGGGCCGAAGCGGTCGGCGAGCTCGGCGCGCACGTCCCCGAGCTCGCCTGTCGTGCGCGCCCGCGCGATGCGCCGGTGCGCGTCGATCTTGGTCGCCTCGTAGGCGATGTAATCCGGCGGCACGTAGGCGGTGACCGGCAGGTCGACGCGTACCGGCGCGGTCAGCGCCGCTTGCTCGCCGGCCAGTTCGTTCACGGCCTCCTCGAGCATCTGCGCGTACATCTCGAAACCGACGGCGGCCACGTGCCCGCTCTGCTCGTCCCCGAGCAGGTTGCCGGCGCCGCGGATCTCGAGGTCGGCCATGGCGATCTTGAAGCCTGCGCCGAGGTCGGTGTGGTCGCTCAGCGTCGTCAGGCGGGCGGCCGCGTCGCTCGTCAGCAGATCGTCGCTCGGGTAGAGCAGGTAGGCGAACGCGTGCGCATCGCTGCGCCCGATGCGCCCGCGGATCTGGTAGAGCTGCGCGAGCCCGAGCATGTCCGCACGCTCGACGATGAGTGTATTGGCCGTCGGGATGTCGATGCCGCTCTCGATGATCGACGTCGTCACCAGCACGTCGGCCTCGCCGGCGAGGAACGCGAGCATGACCTTCTCCAGCTGGCGCTCAGCCATCTGGCCGTGGGCGATGAGCACGCGCGCGCCCGGCACAAGCGCCTGCACGTGCTCGGCCGCCTGGTCGATGGTCTCCACGCGGTTGTGGAGGTAGAACGCCTGGCCCTCGCGGGCGAGCTCCTTCTCGACGGCGACGCGCACGAGGTCGTCCTTGTACTCGCCGATGTAGGTGCGGATCTCGTGGCGGCCCCTTGGCGCCGTCTCGATCACGGAGATGTCGCGGATGCCGGCCAGGCTCATCTGCAGGGTTCGGGGGATCGGCGTGGCCGAGAGGCTCATCACGTCCACCTGGAGCTTGAGATTGCGCAGCACTTCCTTCTGGCGCACACCGAAGCGCTGCTCCTCGTCGACGACGACCAGGCCCAGTTCCTTTGGTCGCACGTCTGTGCTCAGCAGTCTGTGCGTGCCCACGAGCACATCGATCTCTCCGCGGCCGAACTGCGCCAGCGTCTTCTTCTGCTCGGAGGCGGTGCGGAACCGGGAGACCATCCCGACTTTGACCGGCAGGTCGGCGAACCGCTCCTCGAAGGTCATCCAGTGCTGCTCGGCGAGGATCGTGGTCGGCACCAGGACCAGGGTCTGCTTGCCGGCCTCGGCCGCCTTGAACGCGGCGCGCAGAGCGACCTCGGTCTTGCCGTAGCCCACGTCGCCGCAGATGAGACGGTCCATGGGGTGCGGCGCCTCCATATCGTTCTTGACCTCGTCGATGGCCTCCGCCTGGTCGTCGGTCTCCTCGTAGGGGAACGCCTCCTCCAGGCGGCGCATGAGCTCGCCGTCGGGCGGATACGCGTAGCCGGGGACCGTCTGGCGGGCGGCGTAGAGCTGCAGCAGTTCGCCCGCCATCTCGACCACGGCCGTGCGCGCCCGCGTCTTGACGGTCTGCCAGTGCGTGCCGCCGAGCTTGTCCAGCGAGGGCGTGGCGCCCGAAGCGCCGACGTAGCGGCTGACCTTGCCGATCTGGTCGTGCGGGACGAAGACACGGTCCTCGCCGCGGAACTCCAGCAGCAGGTAGTCGCGTGTGACGCCGGCCACCGTGCGCGTCTCGATGCCGGCGAAGCGGGCGATGCCGTGGTCCTCGTGGACCACGTGGTCGCCCGGGCGGACGTCGAAGAACGTCGTGAGCCGCGTGCCGGCCGCGAAGCGGCGCTCGCGCGGCGCAGCGCGGATGAGCGCGCGCTCGTTGACCACGGCGAGCTTGAGGTGTTCTGCGACGAACCCCTCGCGGAGCGGCGCGGCCAGGAAGTAGAGCCCGGGGCCGGCCTCGCCGAGCTTGCCCATCTGCCCGGGCGTGACCACTTCAGCAGAGATGTTGCGCAGCCTGAAGGTGGCGCGCTCGGCCTCGCCCTCGTGGCGGAAGACGACGAACACGCGGTAGTCGTCGTTGACCAGCCGGATGAGGTCGCGCTCGGCGCTGGCCAGATCGCGGGCGGCAAACTGCGGCCGCGAGGCGGCGAACTGAAGCGGCTGGTCGCGCTGTACCACGTCGAGGTGCAGCGCCTTGGTGAGGGCGGCGCGGGCGCCGGCGAGCGGCACGTAGAGCCGCTCGCGCAGGCCCGCGCCGGGCACCGCCGTCTGCACCTCGCCGTCGAAGTCGGCGAGGGCGCGGTACGTCTCGTCAGGGTTGAAGACCGCCCAGCTCGCGCCGGCGGCCTTGGCGGCGTCCTCGAGGGTAGTGAACCTGCCGGCCAGCGCCGCCAGCGCGCGCACGGACGCGCGGCGCTCCAGCTCCTCCGGGGTCTCCTCCCTGCCCTCGCGCTCCCAGTCGGCCACGGCCTGTCGCAGGCCGGTCTCGTACTCGGGCTGCGAGGTGTCGGCCTCGAACGCGGCGAACACCGTCGCGCCGTCCTCGAGGACGCCCGTGGTGCGTTGCGAGTAGATGGAGAAAGTGCGCACCGTCTCCACCTCGTCGCCCCAGAAGTCCACGCGCAGCGGATCGCCCAGCGCCGGGTAGGCGTCGATGAGTCCGCCGCGCACGGCGAACTCGCCGCGGCCGCGGACCTGCTCGACGCGCTCGTAGCCGAGACCTGCGAGGCGCGCGACGACGGCGTCGAAGTCGATCTCGGCGTGTGGCGCCAGGACGAGAGGCTTGGGCTGGAGCTCGAGCGGCAGGAACCGCTCGAGCAGAGCCACGGCGTCGACCACGACGACGCCGCCGGCGGCGAGACCGGCGAGCGCCTGCTGGCGCTCGCCGACCACGTGCGGCGCCGGCGCGACGTCGGCTCCGTACAGCACCCCGCGCGCCGGCAACACCGGCACCGCCCGGTCCAGGTACACGGAGAGGTCGGCGGCGAGTCGCGTGGCCGCCTCGCCATCGGGGGCAACGACCACGCGCGCCTCGCCGGGCCCGAGAGCCGCGGCGAGCACGTAGGACGCGTAGAAGCTCGGCGCATACGCGCCCGAGCCGCGCCGCAGGCGCGACGCGGCGGCGTCGAACGTCTCGTCGTTACGCAGGTACTCGAGGAACATGGGGCCTCGCAAAGTCGGGTCCGTCAATCTCGGCGGGAGGCGCCTCAGACGGGCGGCGGGCACGCCGAACGCCCCGCGCGCCTCACGGCGGCGGGGCTCACGTCATTGTAGCCGACAGGGCCTGATCGCGAACGTCACGGGGCGGGGCGCCGGTGGCGCCTGCACGGCGGCGCTGCAGCGGCGGCGAAGTCAGCGCCGGGCGCGCGCCGCGGCGGCGAGGCCGCCCGGAGAACGCGCGCCCGAGCGGCCCGAGGTCCGCGCGACGGCCCCGCCCCGCAGGAGCAGGACGGCGCGGCTCGCCGCATTCTGTCGGTGGCCGGCTACGTCGAACGCCCGACCGGTGACTGCATACCTGCCGCGGGGCCACCTCGCGACGAAGCTCCACACGCCGCGCTCGCCCACGGCCACGGCGGGGATCCGGCGCTTCGCCACGAGCGCGCCGGAGGCGTCGCGTACCGCGAGCACCACGATCGCGCTGCCGCTCGAGAAGGCCGGGTCGGTGAGCCGCCAGCTCACGCTCACGGTCGCGCCGGGCCGGAACCTGCCGGCCCGCACGAGCGCCACCGGACGCCTGGTGTCGCCCTTGCCGGACGGGTCGTCGACGAAAGCTTTGAGGCACACGTTGGCCCGCGAGAGACCCTCGCCCCGCGTGAGGTCCGTCCAGGACGCGCCGTCCGGGCTCACGTAGGACTGTCCGGCCTTGGCACGCGGGGCGATGAAGTCCGAAGGCCCTTCCACCGGGATGGCGTCGAGCCACCCCGGCGTGGTGACACGCACGGCGATCACGAAAGACCGGCCCGCCGTGACACCGACCGGCCGCGAGAGGTCAACCGTGTGGTAGCCGGCCACCGCGAGCGTCCCGGCCGCGGCAACGGGCGCTGCGGCGATGTCCTGCAGCGAGGCGGCCACGCGCACCTCGTAGGTCGTGCCGGGCACCGGGGTGTAGAAGGATGCGGCGGTCACCTCGCCCGAGCCGGCGCACGCGAACCGGTTGGCGAACCACGCCGCGCCGGTGTTCCCCTCGCGGATCCAGCGGCTGCGCCCGAGCGCGTCGTACTGGTAGATGGCGTCGTGGTCCGCGGCGTCCTGCGCGCCGTCGAACACGGCGAGCGTCTTGCCGAAGCTCTTGTCGTAGTACGAGACCCAGAAGTAGCCGCTCTTGCCGAAACCCGTACCCCAGCTGTTCTTGATGAGGAAGGCTCCGTCACCCGGCGGCCGCGTGGCGAAGTCCGACGCCGGGTACGCGTCGTCCCAACCCACGCAGAGCACGTGGTGGTCGAGCTCGGCGCGCTCACCGTTGAAGTACGAGCTCGTCTTCGAGTTCCAGAACCCGAACTTCTCGCTGGTGTCGAAGTCGAGTGTCGCGGCGACGCCGCCGTAGGCGCTGATCGCCCACTTGAGCGCAGCGTTGCCCTGCGTACCCGGCTCGCGTGCCGGGAGGAAGAGCACCTCCTGGACGTGGCGCACGGCGCGCAGGAAGTCGGGCGACCCGGCCGGCCGGGGGTAGGTGTCCGAGCTCTCGTAGACCGGACCCTCCCACCGCGCGTAGTAGGCAGCGGCGAGCTCGCTCGGCGCATAGCCCCCGAAGTCGAGGCGCGAGGCCATATGGTTCGCGAGGTTGTTCTCGGAAAAGTCGCGCGCGATGCCTTCCAGGCGCAGGACGTTCGACTCGAGGGACCCGGTCGCGGCCATGATCCAGCATGTGCCATGCTGGCCCTGGTCGCGCACCGGCGTGACCCAGCCGCGCTCTCGCAAGTCGAGCCGGGAAGGGAAGGTCGCGCCCGCCCACGGCGGCGAGGACCCGGCGCCGGTGGCCCCGACCGGGGCCCCGCCTGAGAGCGCCGCAAGCGACGCCACCGAGGCGGCGGCGATGAGCAACCACCGGCGCAGCGCGGGCCGGCGCGGGCCGCGCGGCGACGCTTCCAGCTGTCGTGGAACCTGCTGCATGCCCCCATGACACCCTTGCGAGCGGTCATCGTCAAGCGGGTTCCCCCGCCGCGCCGCCACAGAATAGGATTGGCGCCACGATGGGAGGCACGACCACCGAACACACACTCCCGGCGCGGGCCGGCCGCCGGGGAGCTCCCCGGCGCGCGCTACTCGCGCTCCTCGCGCTCCTCCTCCTGGTCGTGTGCGCCGCCGCCCTGCCCGCGACGGCGGCGGCCGGGGTGGACGACAACATCGCCGCGATCCTCCGCCAGAACGGGCTCAGCGGCTCCAGCACCGGCATCTGCGTGTGGGACCTGGACGCGGCTCGCCTCATCTACGAGCACAACGGCACGACTTTGCTCGCCCCCGCGTCCAACATGAAGCTGGTCACCAGCGCGGCGGCTTTGATCGAGTGGGGCCCCGACCATCGCTTCGTCACCGAGCTCTACCTCCCCGACACACCCGTCTCCAGCAATGGCGTGCTGGACGGCGACGTCTACCTGCGCGGGCTGGGAGACCCGAGTCTCTCCACCCGTTCGTACCAGCACGCCGTGTTCGACCTGACCACCGCGTCGTTCGAGACGTTTGCACACACGCTCAAGCGCGAGGGCGTCAAGAAGATCCTGGGGCGCGTACTCGGCGACGCAGCCTGGTTCGACAAACTCAGGACCGTCCCGGCCTGGAAGAGCGGTCTTGCGCTCGAGTGCGGCCCCCTCTCGGCCCTCTCCGGCGACCAGGGGCTCGACAACGGCAACCGCGTCGGCGCACCGGCCACCTGGGCGGCCAAGCTGATGACCAAGGCGTGCCGGGCCGCGGGCATCAAGGTCAAGGGCAAGCCCGGCACCGGCAAGGTCCCCACGACGGCCCACCTGTTGAAGGCCCAGTACTCCGCGGCCCTCCCCGGCGTCATGCGGCATATGAACCAGGAGAGCGACAACTTCTTCGCCGAGATGCTCTGCAAGGGGCTCGGCAAGGACGTCTACGACGACGGCAGCACCAAAGCGGGAGCGCAGGTGAGCGAGGACGCCCTCCACGCCCTGGGCGTCAAGTACGGCAGCTACGTCGTCCAGGACGGCTCCGGCCTCAGCTACGGCGACCGCCTCACCGCACTCGGACTGGTCCAGGTGCTGGGGGCCATGCGCCAGCGCGACGACTTCGACGTCTACTACGACTCGCTGGCCGTAGGCGGCGAGAACGGCACCCTTGACGACCGCATGCGAGGCACCGCCGCCGCCGGCAACGCGCACGCCAAGACCGGTACTCTCAACATAGCCGAGAACCTCTCCGGCTACGTCGACAGCGCCAACGGACACCTCGTGGCGTACTCGCTCCTCATGAACGGCAGCGCCATGGGAACGTCGAACTGGGGCAGAGCCACGAGCACGCAGGACGCGATCGTCGAAGCGCTGGCCAAGGCGACTCTGCCCGGCAAGACCATCCTCGCCGTCACACCGGTGCTGCGCTGCTTCTCGGTGTCAGCCGCCGACCCGGTTCACGGCGTTGGCGGCCGCCTCAAGCCCGGCGTCCAGCCATAGCTCCACGGCGTCGGCGGCGGCGGCCGTCAGCGCGTCGACCTCGGCCCGGCTCTCCCGAAACGGGCTGAGCACGAACTCGGCCACCACGTCGGGGTCCGTGCTCGGCGGCCGGTCGACGCCCACGCGCAGCCGTGCATAGCCTGCCCCGATGAGACCGGTGATGCTCTTGAGCCCGTTGTGCCCGCCGCTGCCGCCGCCCTCCATCATGCGCAGCCTGCCGAACGGCAGGTCGATATGGTCGTGCACGACCAGCGCGTCGGCTGGCGACAGCTTCGCCGTGCGCAGCGCGGCGGCCACGCTGCGGCCCGAGTCGTTCATGAACGTCGTAGGCTGCAGCAGGAGCACGGAGCGGCCGCGTATGGTTCCCTCGGCCACGCGGCCGTCGAACCCCCGCTTGGCGCGGGGCACGCCGTGGCGCCGCGCGAGCTCTTCGATCACGCGGTAGCCGATGTTATGCGGCGTGCCCTCGTACGCCGGCCCGGGATTGCCCAGGCCGACGACGAGGCGCTCGACGTGCGGTGACGGGCGGAACAGCGCCAAGGTGACTCGCGGTCAGGCGGCCCGCCGGAGGACTGTCAGGCCTCGCCCTCTTCTTCCTTCTTGCCGACCAGTTCGGGCTCGCCGGCGGTCGCGGCCTCTGCGGCCTCTTCGCCCTCGACGCCCTCCTCGACCTCGACCTTGCGCGGCGGCAGCACGGAGCACAGCACTTCTTCGGGGTCGTTGACGACCTCGATACCCTCCGGCACCACGAGGTCCGCGACCTTCAGCGTCTCGTTCATGTCGAGCTCGCTGATGTCCATGACGAGGTGCTCGGGAATGGCCGTGACGAGGCCCTTGACCGTGACCTCACGGGTGGACTCGTCGAGCATGCCGCCGGCCTTGACGCCCTTGGCCTCGCCCTCGAAGTGGATGCCGACCGTGGTCTCGATGGTCTCGTCCAGGCGGATCTCCTGGAGGTCGATGTGGATGACGAAGTTCTTGACGCGGTCGAGCGTCATCTCCTTGACGATCGCCTTGTGACCGCGCTTCTGGCCCTCGAACGTGACGTCGAGGACGGCGTGCGTGCCGGCCGGCGTGGTGAGCGCCTCGCGCAGCGCGTGCGGCTCCACGGCTATGAGTACCGCTTCGTGGCCGTGGCCGTAGATGACACCGGGGATGAGCCCCTCTTTGCGCAGACGCTTTGAGGCGCGGGTGCCGGTGACGTCGCGCTTGTGCACGACGATGTTGACGTTGTCCATTGGTAGTCTCCTAGAACAGCTGGTTGTCGCCGGCGAAGATCTCGCTCACCGACTCGTCTTCGAACACATTACGGATGGTACGTGCGAGGGTGTCGGCCACCGAGAGTACCTTGATCTTGGTGTCGCCGAGGTCGAGCTTGAGATTGACGGTGTCGGTCACCACGACTTCTTTGACCGGTGACTGGCTGATGCGCTCATACGCCGGCCCGCTGAAGATGCCGTGCGTCGCGGTGACGTACACCTCCTTGGCGCCGTTCTCGTAGAGCGTGTCGATAGCGCTCGTCACCGAGCCGGCAGTGTCGATGATGTCGTCCACGATGATGGCGATCTTGCCCTCCACGTCGCCGATGAAGTGCATGGTCTCGGCGACGTTGTGCTCCGGCCGCATCTTGGTGAGCACGGCGAGGTCGCAGCCGGGGATGCGGTTGATGAAGCGCTTCGCCAGCTTGACGCCGCCGGCGTCGGCCGAGACGGCCACGAGCGGCGTGTCGCCGAAGTCCTTGTAGCGGAAGTAGTCGGCCAGCATGGGCACGGCCGTCATGTGGTCTACGGGGATCTCGAAGAAGCCCTGGATCTGGCCTTGGTGCAGGTCCATCGAGAGCACGCGGTCGGCGCGCGCGGCCTCGAGCAGCGTGGCCACGAGGCGCGCCGTGATGGGCTCGCGCGCGGCGCTCTTCTTGTCCTGCCGGGAGTACGGGTAGTAGGGCATGACGGCGGTGATGCGCTTGGCGGAGGCAAGCTGCGCCGCCTGGATCATGATGAACAGCTCCATGAGTTCGGCGTTGAGGTTGTCCCTGGGCGACTGCACGATGAACATGTCGGAGCCGCGCACGTTCTCCTCGTAGCGCGCGTAGATCTCGCCGTTGGAGAACGTCTTGAGCTGGACCTGGCCGAGATTGACGTCGAGTTTGTCGGCGATCTTCGCCGCAAGGGTGGGGTTGCTGCGCCCCGAGAAGATCATGAGCCGCTTGCGCGGCGAGGTCACGCAGCAGGAGTTCTCCGCCACCGTAAGCCTTCTTTCGTTCGACGTCGGCCGAAGACCGATTCTACCAAAGCGCGCGGCGCGGGGTCCGTGAGGCCCCCCCGCCTCACGTGCCCTGCTCGCGCAGCCGGCGCGCCGCGCGACGTTCCGAGTAGCCCTCGATGTTCTTCTGCTGCTCGCGGGCCACGCCCAGAGAGCCCGCGGGCACGTCGCGCGTGATGACCGAGCCGGCCGCAGTGAAGGCGTCGTCGCCGATGGTCACCGGAGCGACGATGGTGGTGTCGCTGCCGGTGCGCACGCGGTCGCCGATGGACGTCGCGTGCTTGTCGTAGCCGTCGTAGTTGGCGGTGATGTTGCCGGCGGCGATGTTGCTGTCGTTGCCGACCACCGCATCGCCGACGTAACTGAGGTGCGGCACCTTGCTGCGCTCGCCGATGCGGCTGTTCTTGATCTCGACGAAGGTGCCCGCCTTGGCGCCCTCGGCCAGCACGGTATTGGGGCGGATGTAGGCGAAGGGACCGACGTTACAGCCGGAGCTGATGACGCACTCGTACGCGTGCGAACTGATCACTCGGGCACGGTCGCCGACGAACGCGTCGCGAAGGAAGCTCCCCGGGCCGACCTCACTGGCGGCCCCGACGGTGGTGCGCCCCAGCAGGTGCGTGTTGGCGCGGATGAGCGTGTCCCGGCCGACCTCGACGCCGAAATCCACGTAGGTGGTCTCCGGGTCCTCTACGGTGACGCCGGCGAGCATGAGCCGCTCGAGCAGGCGCCAGCGCATCGCCGCACTGACGATCGCGAGCTCCACGCGCGAGTTGACGCCCATGCACATCTCTTCGTCGTCGCTCTCGAAGCTCGCGACCGTGTGCCCGGCGTCGAGCAGCAGGTGCACGACGTCGGTGAGATACAACTCGCCCTGGTCGTTGTCGCTCTCGAGGCGGCCCAGAGCCGGGCGCAGGGCCTCGGAGCGGAACACGTACAGACCGACGTTGATCTCCGCGATCTCCTGCTCGTCGAGCGAGGCGTCGCGGAACTCGACGATGCGGGCCACGTCGCCCTTGTCGTCGCGCACGATGCGGCCGTAATGCTCGGGGTCGTCCAGCTCGACGGTAGTGAGCGTGGCTGCGGCGTCTGCGTCGAGGTGACACTCGCGCAGTGCGGCGACGAAGTCCGCGTCGACCAGCGGCACGTCGCCGTACAGCACCATGACGTCGCCCTCGAAGCCGGTCAGCGGCTCAAGGCCGGCGCGGACGGCGTCGCCGGTGCCGCGTCGCTGCTGCTGCACGGCACGCTCGCAGCCCACGGGGAGGATCTCGGTGATGGCGTCCTGGTCGGGACCGGTGACGACCACGACGCGGTCCGGCGAGACGCTGAGCGCCGCGTCGATGACGTAAGAGAGCATGGGGCGACCGCACACGTCGTGCAGCACCTTGGGGAGGTCGGACTTCATGCGCGTCCCGAGACCGGCCGCCAGGATGACGACGGCGAGCGGGCGCTTCTTCTCTGGTGTGTTCATGTGGTTCACCTTGAGGCTGGCTGGGGCGGGAGGATTCGAACCTCCGGATGCCGGGACCAAAACCCGGTGCCTTACCACTTGGCTACGCCCCAGCGTGGAACGGCAGGGGCGCCGCGAGGCGACCTGACGCCCGCCGCGGCGGCACGAAAGCATAGCACGCTAGGCCTCGGCGCGCCCCTTGCGACGGCCCTCCGGACCGGGCTGGAGGTCGGTGACGTACCAGGCGCGGGCGGGGGCGGCGGCCTCCCGCGCCTTCTTCGCCTTCGCCTCCGAGGCGAACACGCCGAACACGGCGGCGCCGCTGCCGGTCATCGCCGCCGCCAGGGCGCCCGCGCCGCGCAGGCGCGCGATCAGCTCGCCGACCTTCTCCTTGCGCGCCACGACGCTCGGCTCCAGGTCGTTGGCCACCAGCGCTGCCACCTCCCTGGCCGTGGCGGCGGCCTCGACGCGACTCGCGAACAGCCGCGCGCGCGGGGCGAAGTCCCTGAGCGTCACCTCGGCGTCTTCGTCGCGCCACTTGTACACGGCCGCCGTGCTCAGCCCGAGGTCCGGCATGGCGATCACGAGGTGGAGGGCGGGCAGCTCGACGTCCTTGAGCACCTGCCCGCGACCCATGGCGAGCTGCGGACCGGGCCAGAGAAAGAAAGGCACGTCGCTGCCGACGGCCAGGGCGACGTCGTAGCGCAACCTGACCGAGAGGTCGAGGTCGAACAGCCGCTCCAGCGCGAGCAGCGTGGCGGCGGCGTCCGAGCTGCCTCCGCCCAGGCCGCCACCGGCCGGCACGCGCTTGTCGATGGTCACGCGGACTTCGAACGAGCGACCCAGCCGCAGCTCGAGCTCGCGCACGAGTTTGGCGGCGAGGTTGTCGTCGCCGGGGGCGATGGCGCAGGCAACCTCCAGCCCGGCGCCCGGCGCCTTCTCGACCGTCACGTGGTCGGCGAGCGTCACCGGCAGCATCAGGGAGGCGACCTCGTGGAAGCCGTCCGGTCTCACCGGCCCGACCAGCAGCGCGAGGTTCAGTTTGGCCGGCGCCGCGATCTCGACGCGGTCCAGTGCGTGCTCCCCGATGCTCATCCCGATCTTCTCCCGGCCGCCGGTCATCCGGCCGCCTCGCGGCCAAGGCCGCCGGCGAACGCCAGCCACTGCGGCGGCGCAAGCTCCTCCGGCCGCGCCGCCTCCCCTTTGCCGAGCGCCCGCAAGCCGGCGCGCACGTCGTCGCGGCTCAGCGTGACGCCTCGGTAGGCGCCGCCGCCGAGCGAGTTCACGAGCGTCTTGCGGCGCTGCCCGAAGGCGAGGCGCACGAGATGCGCGACCTCCGCGTACTCGGCCGACGCGGGAGCCTCGTCGTCGCCGCGCCGCACGAACGTCAGGAAGCTCGACTCCACGCGCGGGCGCGGCCGGAAAGCAGACGCGGGCACCGGCCGCGCCTTCTCCAGCCGGCAGGCGAGCTGCGTGAGCACCGAGACGGCCGAGTAGGCCTTGGTGGACGGCGACGCGAAGAGGCGCTCGCCGAGTTCCTTCTGCACCATCACCGACCAGCGCCGCACAGACGGCAGCTCGGCGATGGTCGTCATGATCAGCGGGATTGCTATGTTGTAGGCGAGATTGGCGACCACGGCCGTCGGCGCCGGGTCGAGCGCCGGCAGGTCGGCCCTGAGGGCGTCGCCGGAGTGCAGCACCAGCTTGGGGTCAGCGGCCGCCAGCTCCTGGAGCCGCGGCAGCCAGCGGCGGTCGATCTCGAACGCGTGCACGAGGCGCGCCTGCTCGAGCATGGGCCGCGTGAGCAGCCCCCCCGCCGCGCCGACCTCCAGCACGACGTCCTCGGGCGTGACCTTCGCCTGGTCGACAATGGCATTCAGCACGTTCTTGTCGACCAGGTGGTTCTGGCCGTACCGGCGCAGGGCCTGAGGCCGCGGGGGGCGGGTGCGATCCCCCGCGCGCGGGGGACGGTTGCGGTCGCCCGCGCCCGGCGGGCGCCCGGAGCCGCTCACGTCAGGCCGTCCCTCGCTGGGCCCTGCCGAGCCGAGGGCCGCTCAATAGCACTGCGGCTGCTGCGCGCCTGCGGGCATCAGTCCGTCTCCGCGAGGCCGAACACGCGGCGGGCGTTGGCCGTGGTCAGCTCCGCCAGCTCGCCCGCGGGCACGCCGCGCACCTCGGCGACCACAGCCGCCGTGTGCGCAACATATTCGGGCACGTTGCTGTCACCGCGATGGGGCACCGGCGTCAGGAACGGTGCGTCGGTTTCCACCAGAAGGCGGTCGGCGCGCACCCCGGCCGCGGCCTCGCGCAGGTCGCCGGCGTTCTTGTAGGTCACGTTGCCGGCGAAGCTGGCGTAGTAGCCGCGCTCCACGCACTCGTCAACATACTGCGGCAGGGAGAAGCAGTGCATGACGACGGTGACGCCGTCCGCCTCGTGCGCCAGCTGTGCCAGCGCCTCGTCGCCGGCCTCGCGCACGTGCACGACCAGCGGCAGGCCGGCGCGGCGCGCCAGCTCGATCTGAGCACTGAACGCGCGCCGCTGCGCGTCGCGCGGCGAGAGGTCGCGGAAGAAGTCCAGGCCGGCCTCGCCGACCGCGACCACCCGCGGCCGGGTCGTCAGCTCCTCGAGCCCGGCCAGGTACTCGTCGTCCAGCAGGTGCGCCTCATGCGGGTGCAGGCCGACGGTGGCGTACACGCCGTCGAACGAACTCGCGAGCTCGACGGCCTTCTGCGACGTCTCGAGGTCGATGCCGATGGTGACAAGTTGTCGCACGCCGGCGGCCCGCGCCCCGGCGACGGCGCCGGCGGTGTCTTCGATCATCTCGAGGTGGCAGTGCGAGTCGACCAGCCGCAGCGGCGACGCGCCCCGCTCGCCGCCTGCGGGTGCGTCCGACACCGGGGTCACTCCGTCTCGAGCCGCGGGAAGAGCGACGGCCCCACGACGACGGTCGCCGACGTCAGCGACTCCCACGTCGCCTTCTCGAGCAGCAAGTCGTCGGGCTCGCTCGCCTGCCCGAGCCGTGAGAGCACTTCGACCGCCGCGACCGGGATCACCGGGTACACGGCGAGAGCTACCAGCCGCAGGCCCGCCGCCAGGCCGTTGAGCACGGCGTCCAGGCGGGCCGCCTGCGCCTCGTCCTTGGCGAGCTTCCACGGCGCCTCTTCTTCCACGAGCCGATTGAGGCGCCGCACGTACTCCCAGATAGTGTCCAGCGCGGCGGTCACGTTGAAGTCGGCGTACTGCTCGGCCGACCTGGCGAGCATTGCCTCGCCTTCGCGGGACACTCCGGCCAAAGTCTCACCCTCAGGTCCAGCTTGAGGGATTGCCCCGTCGCGATACTTGCCGATCATGCTGACGCTGCGGCTGAGCAGGTTGCCCAGCTCGTTGGCCAGCTCGTTGTTGTAGCGGGCGCGCAGGCCGTCGAGGCTCACGTCGCCGTCCTGACCCAGCGTGACCTCGCGCATGAGGTAGTAGCGCAGCGGCTCGGCGCCGAGTTCCTCGATGACCTCGATGGGATCCAGCGTGTTGCCTCGGGTCTTGCTCATCTTCTCGCCGCCGACGAGCAGGTAGCCGTGGATGAGCTCGCCGGTGGGCAGGTCGTAGCCCGCGCTCATGAGCAGAGCCGGCCAGATGACGGCGTGGAACTTGAGGATGTCCTTGGCCAGGAAGTGGAACGCCGGCCAGTAGCGCGCCACGAGGTCCTCGCCCGGGCGCGCGTAGGTCAGCGCGCTCAGGTAGTTGATGAGCGCGTCGACCCACACGTAGATGACCTGCTCCTCGTCCCAGGGGACGGGCACGCCCCAGGTGATGCTCGAGCGGCTGATGCTGATGTCCTCGAGGCCCTGCTCGATGAACGACAGGGCCTCGTTGTAACGCGAGCGCGGCCTGACGAAGCCGGGGTTGGCCTTGAAGAAGTCCGCGAGCTTGTCCTGGTACTTGCTGAGCAGGAAGTAATAGTTCTCCTCCTCCAGCCACGTGGGCTTTATGCCGTGCTGCGGGCACAGGCCGTCGGGCGTGAGGTCGCGCTCGTACCAGAAGCCCTCGCAGGCGGTGCAGTAGAGGCCGCCGTAGCTGCGCTTCTCGATGTCGCCGGCGGCCTTGAGCTTCTCCACGAACGCCTGCACGAACTTCTCGTGCTCCGGGTCCGTGGTGCGGATGAAGAAATCGTTGCTGGCGCCCACCGCCGCGGCCAGGGCGCGGTACTTGGGCGCCATCTGGTCGACGTGTTGCTGCGGCGTGAGTCCGCGCTCCTCCGCCGCCTGCGCGATCTTGGTGCCGTGCTCGTCCACGCCGGTCAGGAAGAACACGTCCTCACCGCGCTGACGGTGGTGGCGAGCGAGAACATCGGCGGCGATGGTCGTGTACGCGTGCCCGTGGTGCGGCTCGCTGTTGACGTAGTAGATGGGGGTGGTGATGTAGAAGCTCACGCGGGAGAGTCTACCTCACCGAGGCGCGGCCTATGCGGCACGTCGCGTCGCGACGCGGAGTCGCCTGGAGACAAGCATCCCCGCGGCTCGGAGGACAGCGCCGCAGGGATGCTCAGGGGGACTGGGGAGATCGCGGCGGCGTCAGCCGCCCAGGTATGCCTTGCGGATGTAGTCGCTCTTGCCGAGAGCCTCGGAGTCGCCTGAGACGGCTACTTCGCCGACTTCCAGCGCATAGGCACGGTCGGAGATCCTCAATGCCATCCGTGCGTTCTGTTCCACGAGCAGCACGGTGAGTCCCTGGCTGTTCAGCTCCTTGATGGTCCTGGCCACCTCGCTCACGACCAGCGGCGCCAGACCCAGTGACGGCTCGTCGAGCATCAGCAGCTTGGGACCCGACATAAGACTGCGTCCGATGGTGACCATCTGCTGCTGGCCACCGCTCAGGGTACCGGCCTTCTGCCTCAGCCTGTCCTTGAGATCCGGAAACAGCTCGTAGACCTTCTCGAGTTGCTCCCTTTTGGCCCCGCCGCGACGGCTGAAGGCCCCCATCTGCAGGTTCTCGAGGACCGTCATGAACGGGAACAACCGCCTGCCCTCCATGCAGAAGGCGACGCCCCGCCTGACGACATCCTCAGTGCGTTTGCCGTCGATCCTCTCGCCCTCGAACCACACCTCGCCCGCAGCCGGATGCAGCAGGCCCATGATCGTCTTCAGTGTCGTCGTCTTGCCTGAGCCGTTGGCGCCGACGATGCTGACCATCTCACCCTCGGCGATCTCAAGCGAGACGCATTTGAGAGCTTTGACCTTGTCGTAGTTGACCGAAACGTCTCTGAACTCAAGCATCATCGTCGTCGGGCCTCCCCAAGTACGCCTCGATCACGGCGGCGTCGCACTGGACCTCGTTGCAGCTGCCCTCGGCGATCTTGCGACCGAAGTTGAGCACCATGATCCGCTCACAGACGCTCATGACGACGCGCATTGCGTGCTCCACCAGGAGGATGGTGATGCCCTGCAGGCGGATGCGCTCGATGAAACCCATCATCGCTTCGATTTCGTCCGCGTTCATGCCTGTGACCGGCTCGTCGAGGCACAGGAGCTTCGGATCCGTGGCAAGCGCTACAGCGACACCGAGCGCCCGCTGGTGTCCGTGAGGCAGGTCCTTGGCGAGTTTCGATCGGACGGCCGTCAGGCCGGCCAGCTCCATGATCTCCTCCGCGCGCTGCCGCATCTCCAGCTCCCTGCGGCGAACCGCCGACAAGCCGATGATGTCGGCCAGGAGATTGGCGCGCGCCGGGATGTGACAGGCGACGAGGATGTTGTCGAACACACTGAGATTGGAGAACAGCAAGGTGCCTTGGAACGTGCGCACCAAGCCGCGCTCCGCGATTCCGTGCGGCTTCATTCCGGTCACATCACGGCCTTGGAACACTACCTTCCCGGCGCTCGGCTTCATGACCCCACTGAGGAGATTGAAGAACGTGCTCTTGCCGGCGCCGTTGGGGCCGATGACACCGATGACCTCGCCCGGCTCGACGACCAGGTCGACCTTCGAGAGCGCCTCCACGCCGCCGAACCGCTTGCTGAGCTGGTGCACCTCGAGGATGGGCATCACGAACTCCCCTCGACGAGACTGTCCAACGGGGGTGGGTCCTCATCATCGGATGCCCTTGCCCGGCCTGCTTTCACGCGTATGTAACCGACGAGGCCGACGATCCCCTGCGGCATGACCATGACGGTGAGCAGGAGCGCGCCCGCGTACAGCAGCGCCTGCAGGATGCCGGACATGCGCAGGCCCTCGGCGACCAGAGTCATCAGGACCGCACCGAAGATCGGACCCCACATCCTGCGTTCGCCGCCGATCACGAGCCACACGAGGATGTAGACCGAGCCCCACCAGCTGAAGTCGTTCGCGGAGATGTAGGCCGCGTCGTGAGCGAAGAGGCTGCCGGCGAGACCGGCGAACGCGGCTCCAATAGCGAACGCGAGAACACGGTTCCTGAGAACGTTGATACCGCTCACCGCGGCCAGCCCCTCCGCGCTGCCGATGGGCGCCAGCTCACGCCCGAAACGAGACCTCTCGATGCGATACATGACCAGCACGGTGATGACGGCGAACGCAAGGATGACGAAGTAGTCCTGGGTCTGCGTTCCCGAGCCGATGATCGGCGCGAAGACCAGGATGCCCGCATCGCCCCCGGTGACTGAAGACCAGTGCAGGAACACAGAGTTCATGACTTCGAGGAAACCGAAGGTGACGAGGAAGAAGTAGACGCCGCGCACCCGCGCCGCCGGGATGATGAGCGCCATGGAAAAGAGCGCGGCCACGACCCCGGCGGCGATGAAGCAGATCCACACAGGGTACCCGAGCTTGGACGACAGGAGAGCTGAGGTGTAAGCACCGATGGCGAAGAACGTGATATGGCAGAACGAGTACAGCCCGGTGAGGCACAGCAGCCGGTAGCCAAGCACGAGTGTGATGTTCAGGAACACGAGAATTCCGATGTGGGCGTAGTAGTCACCCCCAACGAACGGTGCGAGGCCGACCAGCGCGGACAGGCCGACTGCGATGACACCGATGACGGCCCAGCGGAGAGGCGACGTCCTAGTCATGGCCCATCAGCCCCCTGGGGCTCACAATGAGCACGATGATGGCGAGCAGGAAGGCGACGCCGATGCTCCATTGGGACCCGAGCCACAGGGCTGTGAGGTTCTGCTGCAGGCCGATGATCATGCTGGCTACGAGCGATCCGGCGACGCTGCCCATGCCACCGATGATCACGACGATGAAAGCGAAGGTCAGCGGGATCGAACCCATCGCCGGGTTGATGAAGGTGGTGGGAGCCACCAGGACGCCTGCCAACGCAGCCAGTCCAGTGGCGAGACCGAACGCGAGAGCGCTGATCTTCATCGCCGGGATGCCTTGGACGCGAGCTGCTTCGCTGTCTTCTGAGACAGCTCTCATCGCTTTGCCGTACTTCGCGTACTTGATGAACCAGGCGAGGCCGAGGATCGTGACCAGCGAGACGACGGCGATCAGCAGACGTTCGTTGGTGACGACAGCGCCGAAGATGTTTGACTGGCCATGTACCGGGGCCCCGACCGCGCGTGTGCGCGGGCCCCATACCTCCCAGGTGATGCTCTGGATGCCGATCGTCAGAGCGATGGCCGCAATGCACCCTCCGATGAGATCACCGTGGAAGCGACGGAAGACAAGCACCTCCAGGACCCATCCGACGACGCCGACCGCAACGATGGAGGCGGCGGCCGAGACCCAATATCCAAAGCCGACGGAGCTCGTCACGTAGTACAGAAAGACGGCGCCCAGCATGTAGAACTCACCGTGGGCGAAGTTCACTACGAGAAGTATCCCGTAAATGAGGGTCAGCCCGATCCCCATCAACGCCAGCGTCAACCCAAGGACGATACTGTTCGCGATCACTTGTGCTGCCATACTCTCTCCCTTTGGGGCCCGGCGCTCCGCCTCCAGCCGCCTCCTCGACCAAAGAGTGGTCGAGTCGACGTTCGGCTGAGCGCCGGGCCAGGTACCTACCCGAGTTCCCGCCGTCCTCCCGTCATTGCGCCGGGGACGGCGAAGGCGACATGGTCGCGCTGATTCGGGACGGCCAGCCCGTGTAGACGTTCGTGACGCTGCCGTTCTGGACTTCGACGACCCCGATGGGCCGCTCCAGCAGATGGGGGATGCCGAGCACATCGGCGCCGCCGAACATCGTCTTGCCTGTGGTGCCGTCGACGCTCACCGTCGGCAGGGCCTTGTTGACGGCATCCGGGTCGACCGTGCCGGCCTTCGTGATCGCCGCCGCCAGAAGCAGGATGCTGTCGTAGTCGGCCGTGGGGCCCGTCGACTTGTCGCCCTGCGTCTTCTTCATGTAGTCCGTCTGCCAGGTCTTGCCCACGGCAGAGAGTTCGGTGTACACGGGAGCCCCAAGGAAGCCCTCGAGGGCCTTCCAGCCGGCGACCTTGGCGTAGTCGTCGATATTGGGAGCATCGGCATGCGCAAAGATGCCTTTGTAGCCAAGCTCGTGGGCCTGCTTGATGATGAGCGACGCGGCCTCAGGACCCGGCGAGGCGATATCGATGATGTCCACACCCTTCTTGATCAGGGGGGTCAGCACAGGGTAGTAGTCAGTCTCGTCGCCACTGATCTTCACGGCGGGAAGCACATCAAACCCGATGGGCGTCACGTACTGCTGGAGATACTTGACTTCTTGAAGCGAAACCGCGTCGTCGGTCACGATCGGCACGACTGTCTGGAAGTCGGGGTGGATCTTCTTGGCGTAGGTGTAGAGCACCTGCAGGTTGTCGGGATAGTAGAACCAGCTGTTGTAGTTGTTCGGATGCTTGGGGCCTTGGCATATCGCATCGGACGCGGTGACGAACGTGAGAACGGTCGTCCCTCGCGTGGCGGCGTTCTCAGCGAGGACCTCCGGGCCCGACCACGACACGACGTAGCGGACGCCGTCGGCCACGGCCTTGCGCGCGACGGTCGCGGAAACGGCCGGATCCCACTGGTTGTCGTAGGCCTTGACCGCGAGCTTGTAGGTGTCGTTGCCTGCTTTGACTCCCCCCGCCGCGTTGATGTGATCGGCCGCCACCTGGATGCTGGCCAGCTCCGTCGTGCCCCAGAGCGCGCCGTCGCCAGAGAACGGCATGAGAACGCCGACGGTCAGCGTCTTGGTCGCGCCCGGACTTGACGAGTCTGTCGTCGATCCGCTTCCGCACGCCGCCAGCACGGCGGCCGCCGTCAGCGCCAACAGCGCTGCGGCAAGAACGATCCACACAGTCTTGCGTCTGCTCATGATCCCCTCCCGGGACATGTCACTCCCCACGGCTCGCGCCGTCCTGGACCCGCTTCTTCGCTTGTTCACCCGGCCGCTCATCGTGGCGGCTCAATGGCAGCCACCAGCGGCTTGAGGATGTCGACGATCTCGTCTGCTTCGGCGATCGTCGTCGTGCACGGAGGCGCGATGACGATGCGGTTCGAGCCCATCTGGCGCAGGTGCAGACCGCGGCGCCGAGCCTCGTCCAAGACGGGCATGATCGGCGCCAGAGGCGGATCGAACATGGCCTTGGTCTCCTTGTCGGCGACGATCTCCATGGCCAGCATGAGGCCAAGCCCGCTGTGCGTGCCGACGCAGGGCATCGGCATGAACTCGTTCTGGATACGATCCACGATGTGCCGGCCCACGCGGGTGGCGTTGCCGGCCACGTCCTCGTTCACATAGACGTCGATGGCGGCGATGGCGGCGGCACAGGGAGCCGGAGCGCCGCTGAAGGTGTACTGGTGCATCAGAGGCGTGCCCTTGAGCCCATCCCATATCCTGTCGTTGAAGGCGACGGCACCGAAGGGCAGGTAGCCGCTGGTGATGCCCTTCGACATGGCGATCATGTCCGGGACGACGTCCCAGTGATCGATACAGAACATCGTGCCCGTGCGGCAGAACCCGCACATGACCTCGTCAGCGATCATGGTGACGTGGTACTCGTCGCAGATCTCGCGGATCAGCGGCCAATACTCGTCCGGCGGAACCAGGAATCCGGACGCGCCGAGCTCCGGTTCAGCGATGAACGCGGCGACGTTCTCCGGGCCTTCGGCCTCTATGACGGTAGCTAAGTGGCGCGCGCAGCGCATGTCGCACGACGGGTAGTCGAGGCCGAAGGGGCACCTGTAGCAGTAGTACGCCGGGATGTGGACATAGCCGGGAGCTTGCGGGCCGTAGCCCGCCTGCATGGCCGGGATCCCGGTCATGTTCATCGGCCCGTTGCCGGTGCCGTGATAGCTCATATAGAGGCTGATGACCTTCTGCTTGGTCGCCTGACCCACAGCGGTCCAGTGGCGGCGCGCGAGCCTCACGGCCGCGTCGGTAGCCTCGCCGCCTCCGGAGGTGAACCAGAAGTGGTCCAAGTCACCGGGCGTGATCGTGGCCAGCTTCATCGCGCACTCGACCATCGGCGTGCTCGAGTGCCCGTAGTACTGGCCTACGTGCTGCAGCTTGTCGAGCTGCTTCTGCGCCGCCTCGATGATCTCGCGGCGCCCATGCCCCAGATTGCAACTCACCATCTGCGACGAGGCGTCGAGGTACATCTTGCCCTCGGTATCCCAGAGCCTGACGCCCTCAGCGGTGTCGTAGATGATGCCGAGATTCTCTCCGAGAGGGATCTGCGCGTGCAGGATGTGCTCGCGGTCGTAAGTGACGAGTTCGTCCGTGCGCTTGCTGGCCATTCGGATGATCACCGGTCCTTTCGGGCGGCCGCGGCCGGCCTGTCTGGAGGATGCTGGATCGCAGACGCAGTTCCGCACGAGGGCGCGGTCGAATCGCGCACCACGAGTTCGAACGGAACGCTTTGCGCCTTCGAGAAATCAGCGCCGTCCCTGATCGCGGAGAGCAGATGCCAGGCCGAGCAGCCGAGGTCGCGCGCCGGCACGCGGATGGTCGTGAGGGGCGGATCGGCGTGAGATGCCATTGGCACGTCGTCCATGCCCACCACACTGACGTCCTGGGGTACCCGCAGCCCGTGGACGCGCAACCCGGAGACCACGCCGAACGCGACCTCGTCCGTCGCGGCGAAGGCGGCCGTGAATCCATCGACGCACGCGACCAGGTCGTCGACCGCCGTTGATCCACCGGTCAGCGACATCGGGGCCTGGACGACGAGACCGTCGTCGATGGGGATGCCAGCGCGGTTGAGCGCCGCCCGATAGCCGTTGTGCCGGTCCTCCACCGTCGTCGAGTCGAGCGGGCCCCCGACGAAAGCGATGCGCGTGTGCCCCAGCTCGATGAGGTGTCTGACCGCGCACTCGGCGGCCGCAGCGTCGTCGACCGCGACGTGTGGGATGTCGAGCTCGTACCGGCCTACAGCCGCGACCGGGACCCCTTCAGACCGGAGGCGCTCAACGGCCTGGAAGACTCGCAGCGACTTGGCTGGGTCGCGGACCTGCCCGCCGACGAGGACGACTCCTGCGGGCTTCTGGCTGAGCATCATGGTGAGGTAGCTCTCCAACTTGACGGCGTCGCGGTCGTCGTTTCCGACCAGGACCACCAGGCCTTCGGCGACAGCCTCGTCCTGCAGTCCGCGGACGACGCCACTGAAGTACGGGTCGGTGATGTCGTGGACGATGGCTCCGACGAGGGAGCTGCGTCCGGTGACGAGCGCGCGGGCGGCAAAGTCAGTCACATAGCCCAGAGCCTCGGCTGCCTCCCTCACCCTGGCGCTCGTCGGCTCGCTCACGGGGTACGCCGATCCGCTCAGGACACGAGAAGCTGTCCCGGAAGAGACTCCGGCGAGCCGGGCGACTTCGCGCAGTGAGACGCGCCTCGGCGTCATGAGAGGCCCAGCTTCCTCATCGCTGCACTCTGGCCCCGGAGCCGCCTACGAGCGCCTCCACCTCAGAAAGAGTCGCCATCGACACATCTCCCGGGGTGGTCATGGCGAGGGCACCGTGAGCAGCCCCATACTCGAGCGCCTTCTGGGCGTCGAAACCTTCGAGCAGCCCGTAGATCAGCCCAGAGGCGAACGAATCTCCGCCGCCGACTCGATCGAGAATCTCCAGGCCGGGTCTCGTCAGCGACTCAAAGAGGCGCCCGTCCGCCCAGCAGACTGCGCTCCAGTCATTGCGAGAAGCACTGCGGACCGCGCGCAGCGTTGTCGCCACCACAGCGAGGTTCGGGTACGTGTCGCTGACAGTGGCCATCATCTGTCCGAAGCGTCGCGGGTCAAGCTCGGACAGGTTGTCGTCCACTCCTTCCACTGGGAAGCCGAGCGCCGCGCTGAAATCCTCCTCGTTGCCCAGCATCACGTCGACCAGAGGGGCCAGCATCCGGTTCACTTCGCGCGCGCGTTCCTGACCGCCGATGGACTTCCACAACGACGGGCGGTAGTTGAGGTCGTAAGAGACGATGGTCCCGTGCCGGCGGGCCGCCGCCATGGCCTCGGCTGCGACATCGGCCGTCGATTCGCTAAGAGCCGCGAAGATGCCGCCGCAATGGAACCAGCGAACTCCTTCGCGCGCGAAGATCTCGTTCCAGTCGACGTCGCCGGACCGCAGCTGGCTGACCGCGGTATTGCCGCGGTCGGAGCAGCCGACGGCGCCGCGGACACCGAAGCCCCGCTCGGTGAAATTGAGACCGTTGCGCACCATGCGGCCGACACCGTCGTAGCGGACCCAGTTCACATGAGACTGATCGACCCCTCCCTGGAGCATGAGATCCTCGACAAGTCGGCCCACGTGGTTGTCCGCCAAGGCGGTGACGACTGTGGTCCGGAGCCCGAAGCAGCGGCGCAGGCCTCGGGCAACGTTGTACTCGCCGCCGCCCTCGCAAACCTTGAGACTCCGGGCGGTGGCGATGCGGCCCTCGCCCGGATCCAGCCGCAGCATGACCTCGCCGAGGGCGACGAGGTCCCAGCGGCAATCCTCCGCGAGACGTGCTGTCACGGGCGGCATCGGCGCCTCCTTCATCCGACTGCCGCTGCGGCGAGCATGACCGCTTCGGCAGTCAGTCGGCCGATGGTCGCGAAGTCGCCGTCGGCGATCGTCTGCCGCTTCACCATCCAACTGCCCCCGCAGGCCACGACCTGCGGATGCCGGAGATAGGCATCGACGTTGGACTGCCCAATGCCACCCGTCGGGACGAAACGCATTGCGCCGAACGGCGCCGCGACCGCCTTGAGATAGCTGATACCACCAGCGGCTTCGGCCGGGAAGAACTTCACGAGATCCAGTCCCTTTGCGATGGCGCGCATGATCTCACTGGGCGTGCACACTCCGGGCACCACCGGCACGCCGCGCTCGCGCCCAAAGGCGACGATGGCATCGTCGAAACCGGGACAGACCAAGAAGGACGCACCGGCTGCGACTGCCTCCTCGGCCTGGCGCACGGACAACACGGTCCCGGCTCCAACGGTGAACCCCGGGACGGCGTCGGAGATGGCGGCGATCGCCGCACACGCTGCCGCTGTGCGGAAGGTGATCTCGGCGCACGCCAGGCCGCTCTCAGCAAGCGTCCGCGCGAGCGGCATGGCGTCCTCCACCCGCGGGATCTCCACGACCGGGATGACGCGGGTCTCACTCAGCATGCGCTCGAATTCCATGGCCTGCGCTCCTCCCCTTGGCGACTGAATGCCGCCCACCGCTAGGGCGCAGTTCACCACATGAATGCCCAGAAAGCAATCGTTTTCTTTTCTCTGCTCTTACTGTATGCTGTGCCCCGTTGTGAAGCTTTGGGGATGCTTCTAGGCTCGAAACGGATGTGTGGAGATGCCTGACGCGAAGAGGGACGCATCTAGTGTCGTCGTGCACAAGAAAACGTTATGCCGAGCCTGCAGGATTTGCGAGCTCGTGTGCTCAGCGACCCATGACGGTGCCTGCAGCGCGCATCTGTCACGCATCCACATCGTCGCCGACGACTTCGGCTTCTCGTTCCCGGCGACGGTCTGCGCCCAATGCAAGAGCGCCGAGTGCTACTCCGCCTGCCCTCATCCGGACGAGGCCCTCTGCATCGATCCCGATTCGGGCACTCGGTACATCGACGAGAGCGCCTGTGACGGCTGCGGAGCCTGTGCCGAAGCGTGTCCTCTTCCCCGCTCGCCAATCTGGAGCAAGCCGGCCGACGATGGCCCGGTGTTCTTCAAATGCGACCTGTGCCGAGGCATCGACGGCGGTCCGCAATGCGTCGAGATGTGCCCGTGGGACGCTTTGGTGCACAAGCAGAGGAAGACCCGATGAGCGGTGGGACCGGAGGCTGGGCGGGGCGCATCCTGCGCGTCGACCTCACGGACTCCGCAATCGGAAGCGCGATGACCGCCGCATACCTCCCTGACTACGTGGGCGGCAAGGGGATCGCCACGCGGATCGCCTGGGACGAGCTCGCCCCGGGCACCGGCCCGTACTCGCCGGAGAACCTCCTCATGCTCATGACAGGACCGTTCTCGGGAACGCTCGCGCCCACGTCCGGGAAAGGCACGGTCTGCTCTGTCTCGCCGCGAACTCTTCCCGATCCCTGGTTCACATACAGCGGCATGGGAGGGAACTGGACGGCGGAGCTCAAGTACGCCGGGTTCGACGGCATCGTCGTCAAGGGAGCCGCAGACGCTCCGTCCTACCTGTGGATCGAGGACGGCGCCGCGGAACTGCGGCCGGCGGACGACCTGTGGGGGAAGGACGTGTTCGCCGTCCAGGAGCTTCTGAAGGAGCGACACGGCCAGGCGGCCCAAGTCATCTGCATCGGCCCTGCAGGTGAGAACCGCGTCGTCTCGGCGACCATCCACCATCGCCAGAAGAACTGTGCCGGTATGGCCGGCTTCGGCGCGGTGATGGGCGCCAAGAACCTCAAGGCCATCGTCATCCGTGGCACTGGGGCAGTGCAGATTGCTGATCCCGCAGCCTTCGTCGAGGCTTGCAAGCGGGTCCACCGGCTCGTCCACGCAGGACCCACGGAGACCCCGGTGCGCGCGAAGATGGGACCCACCAACATCCCCTGCGCGCACGCTTGCCCGTTCGGCTGCGCGACTCGCTCGCACGATGTAGCCCTGAGGCAGCGGGGGGGCAAGGACAAGCGCAAGAACATCTCTGTCATGTGCAACGGCGAAGCCTACGAGGGCGGCTGGAACTGGTACCAGTACCCCACGCCGGCGATCGAGGAACAGTACGCCGGCGAGCTGCGCACGCGCGCCGTAGAGGGATTGGGTAAGCAGGGCGGCGATGAACTGCAGCTGCTCATCGAGACCCTCGGGCTCTCAGGGTGGTCCTACCTGACGTTGCGCTGTTGGTTCCTTGCCTGCCTCGATCACGGCATCGGCGAGATCGAGGGGCTCAGGCTGCGGCCGGAGGAGCTCGACTTCTGGCTCGAACTGTTCCGGATGATCGCTTACCGCGAGGGGTTGGGGGATCTGCTGGCCGACGGGCTGTTGCCAGCCTGTGACAGGCTCGACCTGCCCGACGTCGTCAAGAAGACCGCGCGCTGGCTCGAGCCGATGTGGGGGTTCCCGTCGCACCGCGACGGTCGCGCCTGTGAGCCGCAACCCAGCCCGCTGTGGATCTTCGACATGCTGCACTGGGCTATCGATTCGAGAGACCCTCTCGCGTCCCACCACCAGACGGGGTACATCCACTGCTGGTTCCCTCCGCACTTCGAGGGCGGCTCAGCGCTCGTGGACAGGGCCAAACTCGAGGCGACGTTCACCAGGGCGTTCGGCGACCCGGGGATCCTCGAGCCGGGCTTCGCGCACCTTGACGCCAAGACTCGGGTCACCAAATGGTTCGACGATCGCGCCCAGATCAAGGACTCCCTGTTGGTATGCGACTGGGTCTTCCCGCGAGTGCTCAACGGCTTCGACTCGGCGGAGGAACTGGCAGCCGCCGACGACTACTACGGTGACGTGGACGCCGAAGCATCCATGCTGGCACCGCTGACCGGTCTCCCTTTCACGTCCGCGGACCTCGACCTCGCCGGAGAGCGCATCCGCAACCTCGATCGGGCGCTCCAGATCCGCAACAGCGGCCGCTCCCGGGCAGTCGATGCTACAGCGGAGTGGGTCTTCGAATATCCGGAGAAATCGGACGGCACGCGGCTCGATCGGGAGACGTTCGACCGTATCCTCGACAGCTACTACGACCATCGCGGCTGGAACCGCGAGACGGGCTGGCCGACACGCGCCAGGCTCGAAACGCTGGGGTTGCCCGACGTAGCAGACGCACTCGAGTCGCTCTCCGAGACCGAAGTCCCCGAGGCGAGAGGAATGCAGCCAGGACGTGAGGAGCGCGAATGACGATCTACGGCTACATGGGCAACCTCCTGTTCGTCGATCTGGAGGCGCGAGCCTGCCGAGTGGAACCTCTGGACGAGGAGGTGGCGCGCGACTTCATAGGGGGATACGGCCTCGGCGCGAGGATTCTGTACGAGCGCATGCCGGCCGGTGTCGACCCGCTCGGCCCTGACAACCTGCTCGGCTTCGTCACCGGGCCGTTCACAGGGACGCCGGCGATCTGCAGCGGCCGCTTCACCGTGGTCGGCAAGTCGCCGCTCACCGGTGGTTGGGGCGACGCGAATTGCGGCGGCTCCTGGGGGCCGTACCTGCGCTTCGCCGGCTTCGACGCGGTCTTCTTCCGCGGCATCAGCCGGACACCGACCTACGTGCTGATCGACGACGGCAAGGTGACGTTCCACGACGCTTCGCCGCTCTGGGGCAAGGATTGTCTGGACACGGAGGACGACCTCTGGGCAGCTCACGGCGCGGACGCGGCGGTGGCCTGCATCGGCCCCGCCGGCGAGGCCGTATCCCTCCTGTCTGCCATCATCACAGACAAGGGTCGTGCCGCGGCACGCTCCGGACTGGGCGCCGTGATGGGCTCCAAGAAGCTCAAAGCTGTCGTCGTCAAGGGCAGCCAGGAGGTCCCGCTTCCCGACCTCCGTCTCGCCAAGGATCTGCGCAAGAAGTGGGCGGGGCGACTCATGGGCGAGGGCGTGGAGTTCAAGGTTCACGGGACGACCAGCCGCACCATCCCGAACACGGTGATCGGAGACACGCCGATCAAGAACTGGGTCGGCACCTATCCCGAGCAGTTCTCCGACCCCAGTCTCGACAAGATCGACGAGCACGCGTTCCACGCGGAGCGCGACAAGCCGTACGGCTGCTGGCACTGTCACATCCGCTGCGGCGGCCACCTGAAGGCCAAGCCGGGCAGAGCGAGGGTCAGCCACGTTCCGGAGTACGAGACCATCGCCATGAGCGGTCCGCTGTGTATGAACGACGACCTCGAGGCGATCATCCGCTTCAACGACGTCTGCAACGCGTACGGACTCGACACCATCTCCGTCGGAGGGGCCGTGGCCTTCGCGTTTGAGTGTTACGAGAACGGCATCCTCACGCGGGATGACGTGGGTTTCGAACTGCGGTTCGGCGATGGGGAAGCAGTGGTCAGACTGGCAGAGATGACCGCGCGTCGCGAAGGAGTCGGCGCCCTGCTCGCCGACGGCGTGATGCGCGCCGCTGAAAAGCTCGGGCGCGGCGCCGACGAATTCGCGGTCCACGCGGGCGGCCAGGAACTGTCGGCGCACGACCCTCGCTTCTACCCCAGTCTGGCGCTCGTCTACCGGCTTGACGCCACGCCCGGCAGGCATCCGCGGGGCGGTAGTTCCTGGATCATGGGCAACGGCTTCATGGAAGCGCCGGACGACAAGTACGCAGTGGAGGGAATCGGCGAATCGCACAAGCGGGCCGCCGCTATGTGCCACGTCATGTCGTCGTGCGGCAACTGCCTGTTCGCGTACACCTCGCATCCCACGGGCTACATCCCTGAGTTCCTGACGGCGCTCACCGGACGCGAGCACGACTTCGATTCCTGCGTGAAGATCGGCGAGCGAATCGAGGACGTCCGACACCTCTTCAACCTTCGCGAGGGCTACAACCCCCTGACGATCACTGTGAACCAACGGTCTCTCGGCCGGCCACCCCTGGAGAATGGGGCCACCGCCGGGGTCACCATCGACGAGGAAGCCCTGATTGACGAGTACTGCTCGGCGATGAGCTGGGACCGGCGAACGGCGATGCCGAGTCAGGCCAAGCTCGAGGAACTTGGCCTCGACCGCCTCGTGGCCGACTATGGAGGGACGCCATCGTGAGCACGACCAAGCGCAATGTTCGCAGCCTGAAGGACGCCGCCGCTTTTCGTGCCTACCTCGAGGCGACGGGCATCACACTGCCCTTCGACGACGTCGTCGGCTCCGGGCCCGGATCGCCGCTGGCTCAGCCCTTCGAGGTCGGCGGCCACAGGATCGGCAACCGGTTCGCGATCCTTCCGATGGAAGGATGGGACAACACGACGGACGGGCGGCCCACCGATCTGACGAGGCGCCGTTGGCAGCGCTGGGGCGCCAGCGGAGCCAAGCTCATCTTCGGCGCTGAAGCGATGGCCGTGCGCCCGGACGGCCGGGGCAGCCCTGTCCAGCTCATGATGATCGAGAGGAACCTGGACGAGATCAGCGATCTGAGGGCGCTTCTCGCCCGCACCCACGAGGAGCGCTTCTCGACCACGGACGACCTCTTCGTCGGAGTACAGCTCACGCACTCCGGTCGGGTGTCACACCCGAACAGCTGGGACCGCCCGGAGCCGCGCACCCTGTACCATCACCCGCTTCTCGATTCGCCGTATGGGGCGGAGGGCGACGACACGGTGATGAGTGACGACGAGATCGAGGCTCTGGTCGGCGACTTCGTGACGGCCGCCCGGCTGGCGCAAGCGGCAGGTTTCGACTTCGTCGACATCAAGCACTGCCACGGCTACCTCGGTCACGAGTTCCTCAGCGCCGTGGACAGGCCGGGCCGCTACGGTGGCAGCTTCGAGAACCGCACCCGATTCCTGCGCGAGATCGTGGCCGGAGTGCGCTCCACGGCTCCGGGGCTGCAGATTGCGGTGCGCTTCAGCGCACTCGACTTCGTGCCGTTCACCGACGGTCCCGACGACTGCTCCCAGCCGGCCGCCTTTCGCGGCGAACGCTACCCGTACGCTTTCGGCGGAGACGGCTCGGGCATCGGGACCGACCTCCGCGAGCCGGTCGCGTTCCTCGACCTCCTCGCGGCTCTGGACATCGAGCTGGTCTGCGTCTCGGCGGGAGCTGAGTACAACTCCCACCTCATGGAGCCCTACAACTCGCTGCCGGTCGCACCTCACAGGCCGCCCGAGGATCCGCTCGTCGGCGTCGCGCGCCTGGTCTCGCTGGTCGCCGACCTCAAGCGCGAGCGCCCCGGGCTGACTTACGTCGGCAGCGGCTACTCGTACCTGCAGCAGTGGCTGCCCAACGTGGCGCAGGCGGCAGTCCGAGAGGGCTGGGCAGACTCAGTCGGCATCGGACGTATGTCGTTCAGCTACCCCGACATGTGCGCCGACGTCGTCGAAGGCCGTCCGCTGCAGAAGAGCCGCATCTGCACGACGTGCGGCTACTGCGACGTCGCGCCGGGATTCCAAGTCGGTTCGGGATGCTACTCGCTGGACGACTTCTATCGCGGTCGACCAGAGTTCGACGTCCTCAGACAGCGCATCAGGGAAGCGTAGGCCGCCGCCATGAAGCACATCACAGAGGCCGCTAGACAGACCGACGTCTGCGCCGAGGTCGACGTCCTCGTGTGCGGCGGCGGCTCGGCCGGCGTGGCTGCTGCGGTGGCGGCCGCCCGGAGCGGCGCCCGCGTCCTCCTGCTCGAGCGCTACGGCTATCTTGGCGGCCTCGCAACCGGAGGGCTGGTCATCACCGTGCCTCCTCTCGACAACGGCATCAACGCGGAGATACGCGAGGAACTGCAGCGAGCCAACGTCTACCGCGAAGGCGAGAATCTCGGTGATGACCCTTCAGTCGACGGACTCATCGCCGTCGACCCGGAACTGCTGAAGCAGCACCTCATGAAGATGCTGCTCGAAGCTGGGGTGGACGTGCTCCTGCACACCTACGTGGTGCAGACGCTGACCGAAGGCCCGGCGGTGACGGGTGTCATCGTAGAGAACAAGGCCGGTCGCGCCGCGGTCCTCGCGCGCGTCGTGGTCGACGCCACGGGCGACGGCGATGTCGCCGCCTCGGCCGGCGCCGCCTTCGTCCAAGAGACTGAACCACTGCCGGTGACACTCATGGCCAATCTCGGCGGCGTGGACAGCGCACGAGCGATCGCCACGCTCGGCAACTGGGGCAATCTCCGGAGCCTGATCGACGAGGCCGTCGCGCGCGGGGAACTGGAGTTCGAGCTCGAGGTGCACTCCCGATACTTCGCTCCCGGAGTCTTTGCCGCCGACCTTTGCCATCCCGGCGAGGTGAACCTGTGGCCCGGCAGCATGTTCGGTGTCGACGGCCTCGACCCGCGCCAGCTCACCCGGGCGGAGATCGTCACCCGCGACCACGCGCTGAGACTGGTGAACTTCCTCAAGTTGAAGGCGCCGGGGTTCGAGCAGGCTTGGCTCGAGTACACGGCCAGCCAGCTCGGCGTGCGCGAGACGCGGCGGATCGTCGGCGGCTGCACGCCCACTCTGCGCGAGGCGCTCTCCGGCTCGTGCGCCGACGTCATCGCCAAGCCCTACGCCAAGCGACGCATGCGCATCCCGTATGGGTCCCTGGTCCCAGAGGCCGTCGACGGGCTCCTGGTCGCAGGTCGCTGTATGTCGGCGGAACAGGATGCCATGGTCCAATTGCGCCTGATCCCCGTCTGCATTGCCACTGGACAGGCCGCGGGGACAGCAGCAGCGATGGCGGCTGCGCGGGGTCAGAATCCCAGGGACCTCGACATCGCAGGTCTTCAGGCGGACCTCATCGCTCAAGGTGCCGATCTCGGCCTCGAAGCGGCCGTGGACACGGACCACAGCTGAACGAGTCTCTCGGCGGCGTCGGCGCAACGAGAGCCGCCGCACCCCCGCCTCCGGGCTGCGACGGCGTGGCACTGGCGCGGAAAATCGCACCGAATCTGGTGCCATGAGCACGAGATTCGTAGAATGGGCTCCGGAGGTGCACCGCTCAAAGGAGCCCAATGCGCAGACAGTCACTGGACAAGACGGACATCGCCATCATCGGCCACCTGCAGGCCGACGGCAGAAGGGCGTACACGGCCATCGCCAAAGACCTCGGCATCTCCGAGGCCAGCGTGCGTCAGCGGGTGGCCCGGCTCCTGCGCACCAACATCATCCAGATCGTCGCCGTCAGCAGCCCGCTGGACCTGGGCCTCATGTGGGCGCAGATCCACCTGCGCGTCAAGGGCGACCGCATCGAGAAGGTCGCAGAGGCGGTCGCGGAGCTCCCGCAGGTGGACTATGTGAGCATCTGCGCCGGCGACTTCGACATCATCGTCGGCGTCGTCGCGCACGACCGCGAGGAGCTCCTCGACGTGCTCGTCAACCACATCCGTGTCATCCCCGGCATCGAGCAGGCCGATTTCGTCCTGAATCTCAAGATCCTGAAGGACAACTACGAGTGGTCGCCGGGCGAGCCCCCGGCGGCGACATAGGGAGGCGAGAGCCATGGGCGACCAGACGCGCCCGAACGTGCACACACCACCCCCGGGGCCCAAGAGCCAGGCGCTCATGAAGCGCGGCGAGGACATCATGCTCGGCGTGTCCCTGATCGGCGACTGGCCGCCGAGCCACTTCGTCTCCCGCTACCGGGACGGCTGGTTCCTCGAGGACGTCGACGGCAACCGCTACATCGACTGGCTCGCCGGCTGGGCCTCCTCGCCGCTCGGCGGCAACCACCCCGAGCTCGTCGAGGCCGCGCACCAGGCGCTCAAGGAGTACGGCACCGAGTGCCTCTCGTCGCTCACCACCTGGCACCAGTACCAGCTCGCCGAGAAGATCGTCGAGATCGCGCCCAAGCCGCTCACCAAGGTCGTCTACGACACCACCGGCAGTGAGGTCGTGGAGAACGCCGTGCGCATCATGCGCGAGGCCGCCGGCCCCAGCCGCCCATTCGTCATCACCTTCCTGGGCAGCTTCCACGGCGGCAACTACGGCACCGGCGCCATGGGTCCGCACAACGCCCACTACAACCACGGCATCGAGCCGTTCATGAGCGGCTGGATCAACGTGCCCTTCCCCACCTGCTACCGCTGCCCGTTCCACCTGGACTACCCGGCCTGCGACATCGCCTGCCTCGACTACATCGAGGAGCAGATCCTGCGATACAAGGCCACGCCCGACAGCATCGCGGGCGTCAACGTCGAGTTCATCCAGGGCGAGAACGGCATCCAGATCCCGCCGCCGGAATGGCCCGGGCGCCTCTCCGCGCTGTGCAAGAAGTACGGGTGGATCCTCTACAACGACGAGGTCCAGGAGGGTATGGGACGGTGCGGCGAGTGGTTCCTCATCGACGCGTACCCGGACGTGGAGGTCGAGCTGCTCTCGCTCGGCAAGGCCACGTCCGGCGGGCTCATCCCCATCTGCTACACCCTGGGTTCGGACCGCATGAGCGAGCCGGCCGGCGAGCTCTACACCGGAGGTACGTTCGCCGGCTCCCCGGTGGGCTGCGCCGTCGGCATCAAACTCATCGAAATCATCAAGCGCGACAACGTGCTCGACAACGTCAAGGAGATCGAGCGGATCGCCCAGGCGAAGTTCGGAGCCATGAGGGACAGGTACGAGATCGTCGGCGACGTGCGCGTCAAGGGCGGCTACCAATGCGTCGAGTTCGTCGAGGACAAGGACACCAAGGCTCCGGCCCACGACCTCACGCGCGAGGTCGTCTACGCCATGGAGCGGCGCGGGGTGATCCCGATCTACGAGCCCGCGTTCAACTGGTTCCGCCCCACGCCGGCGCTCAACATGCCGCCGGAGCTGTTCGCGCTCGGCTGCGACATCGTGGAAGAATGCGTGGCCGAGGTGAGCAAGGCGCACGCCAAGGGCATCGCCTGACGGCCGCGCCTGGGCGGGCGCCCCGAGGAGGCACACAATGACCTACGACTCGCTGCCGTTCAGCGGCATCGCGACCTTCTTCAAGGCGCCGCTCGTGGCTGCGCCGACGACGGCCGACGCCGACGTGGCCGTCGTCGGCATCGGCTGGGACGAGGGCACCACCAGCCGGTCCGGCACGCGCATGGGTCCTCGCGCCCTGCGCGAGGCCTCCACCATGTATGCGTTCCAGCGTGACGACGAGCCCTTCTGGGACGGCGAGGCCGGCGTCGAACTGCTCGGCGGCGTCCGCTGGGCCGACTGCGGGGACGTGGCGCTCGGCCCTATGTGGTCGCCGGAGCGGTACCACAACGCCGTCATCGACCGGCTGAAGCCCATCATGAACTCGGGCCTGTTCCCCGTCACGCTCGGCGGCGACCACTCCATCGCCTATCCGGTGCTGAAGGCGCTGCATCAGTCGCGTGGCGGCAGGCCGGTGCACCTGGTCCAGTTCGACACGCACATGGACTACTGGGACGAGGAGGGCGGCAGCCGCTTCTCGCACGCCAGCCCCATCATCCGCAGCCACGAGGCTGGCTTCATCGACGGCCTCACGCAGTACGGCATCCGCAGCCTGCACACCCCCGGGGACAACATCGCGCTGGCAAGGAACCGCGGAGCCAACATCTTCTGGTGCCAACAGGCCAAGGACATGCTCGCCGCAGACCTCGTCAAGCACCTGCCCCGCGGCGGCGACGTGTACATCACCTTCGACATCGACGCCCTCGACCCGGCGATCGCACCCGGCACCGGCACGCCCGAGCCGGGCGGCTTCAGCTACTACGAGGCCAAGGAGATCCTGCTGGCCGTGTGCGCGCGTTGCAATGTCGTCGGCATGGACCTCGTGGAGGTGGCCCCGCAGTACGACGGGCCCGGCCAGGTGACGGCGCTGCACGGCGCCCGGCTGATCCTGGACACGGTGGGCGCCGTGTTCCGCAGACGCAAGTCGCTCGCATGACGCATGCGCCGGGCAGCCCCGGGCCGAACCGCTTCGAGGACGCCTACAAGGGCACGCCGCCGTGGGACATCGACGAGCCGCAGCCGCAGTGGTCGTCGAGCTGGCGGAGGCCGGCGCGATCGCCGGGCCGGTGCTCGACACGGGGTGCGGCACCGGGGAGAACGCGCTCTGCCTGGCCGCGCGCGGCCTGGAGGTGACGGGCGTCGACGTCGTAGCTGCGGCCATCGCGACCGCGCGCGCCAAGACCACGGCGCGGCCTGTCCGCGGAGTTCCTCGTGCTCGACGCCCTGCGCCTGGCCGACCTCAGGCGCACCTTCGCCACGGTGCTCGACTCCGGCCTCTTCCACGTGTTCGCCGCCGATGACGCCGCCCGCTACGCGGACGCGGTGGCCGCCGTCCTGCGCCCCGGCGGGCGCTGCTTCGTGCACGGGATGAGCGACCTGGAGCCGCTCCCGGGTCCGCCGCCCGTCACTCAGACCGGGCTGCGGGCGGCGTTCGACAGGCCGCCCCTGCGTGTAGTCTCGATTGCGGCGGCCGGCATGCTGAACCGGGACGGCGAGACGCGCCACGCGTGGCTCGCCACCGTAGACCGCGTCTGAGTGGTCCCCGCGAACGCGGCTTGCCCGGGCCGGCGCCCAACAGCGCCGGCCCGGTCCTCCCCGGCTGCCTACGCCGCCGCCCTCGCGCCGACGGCGGCGTTGATCTCAGCCACAGCGGCCTCCGGGTCGTCCACGTCGATCACCAGACGCTCGTACTGTTCGTCCGCCAGGTCCACGACGATGGTCCGCTCGGGGAAGTGCACGTCCCAGAACTCGTGGCGTCCACGCACGACCATGGGGCCGGCGGCGACGGTGTAGTCGAGCAGGGCGTCGGTGTACCCGGCGCCCAGCCACGGACCGTGGCGAACGACGCCGGGGTCGATCCGGGCGCCCCGCACGTGTTCCATGGGCACAGTGATGCGCCACCGCGTGGTCCATACGATGTCGAGCCCGCGAGGGCGAACGGTAATGGCGGTGTCATCGATGCTGATACTTGCGTTCATGTGTGGAGTATTCCCCGCGTCAGTCATGCGCGCGGACGCGCAAGCCGAGACCGCCCACAGCTCACCTTGCGAGGCGATAGCATGACTGGCATGGACGAGCGACGGAGCGACGACGTGCTCGAGGAATACCTGGCCGACGTGACCGTCGGTTCGCTCGAACACGCGGCCATCGCCATCAGCGAGTACGACCCGGCGTGGCCGGAGCGGTTCCGTGCGGAGGCCCAGCGCATCAGCGCCGCGCTCGGCGGCCGCGAGCGATGCGTCGAACACATCGGCTCCACCTCCGTGCCCGGCCTCGCCGCCAAGCCGGTCGTCGACATCCTGCTCGTGCTCGACGACCCCGGCGACGAAGGCTCCTATCTCCCCGCACTCGAAGCGGCCGGCTACGAACTGCGCGTGCGGGAGCCCGGATTCTGGGAGCACCGCATGTTGCGCACCCCGGCGCGCGACGTCCACGTGCACGTCTTCCCGCCGGACACACCGGAGATAGAACGCTACCTCCTGTTCCGCGACCGCCTGCGCGAGAACGCCGCCGAGCGTGAGCTCTACGAGGCCACCAAGCGGCGTCTGGCCGCGGAGGACTGGCCGACGATGCAGCACTACGCGGAGGCCAAGACGGAGATCGTCGAGGCCATCATCGCGAGGGCGCACCTCGAGAGCGGCGGCGACTCCGGGCCGGACACGGCCTGACGTACTAATCAATCCGTCCGAAACCGCCGATAGCGGCCGTGATGGCACAGGCGGGCATCACATCTCTGCGCGTACGCGAAGCTGCCGAGCTGCTCGGCGTGAGCCCGGCGACGGTGCGTCGCTGGGCAGACACCGGGCGCCTCGTGAGCCGCCGCACCCGCACGGGCGAGCGCCGCTTCCACCCGCACGACCTGAAGGCGCGGGCGGCGCAAGCCGGCCCGCCGCCGCCGGCTGCCGCCGATGCCGAGCGGCGGTACCAGCTGCTCCTCGAGACGAGCCTCGAGCTCGCCTCGTCGCTCGACCTCGACGACGTGCTGCAGTCCGCCGCGCGCCGGCTCGGCTCAGCGCTCGACATCCCCGACTGCGATTTCTACGAGCTCGACGGCCCTGACAGGGTCGTGTGCGTGGCCTCCAGCTCCAAGGGGTTCTTCGACGACGCCTGGACCGGCCGCTCGTTCTCGCTCGACGAAGTGCCCTCCGCTCGCCTGGCAGTCCGGGAGCGCCGCGCCGTCGCGTTCGACAGTCTCGACGACCCGCGCCTGAACGAACGCGAGCGCGAGTGCGCGCGCGCCTACGGCCAGCGCAGCTTCATCGTGCTGCCGCTGATCGCCCGCGACGAGGTGATCGGCACCATCGAGCTCCTGGACCACGTGGAGCGCCGGTTCACCGGGGAGGAGATCGCCGTCGCGGAGGGCGTGGCCAAGCTGGTCGCACTGGCCATGGAGCACGCCCAGCTCTACTCCGAGATCCGCAGGCTGCACCTTGCCAACCTGCGCGCCCTGAGCTCCGCACTGAGCGCCAAGGACTACTACACGCTCGGCCACGCGAGCCGCGTGGCCGGGTACGCCGCCCTCCTGGGGCGGGAACTGGGCTGGACCGAGGACAGGCTGACCGAGCTGCAGAACGCCGCCTTCCTTCACGACATCGGCAAGATCGGGGTGTCCGACCGCGTGCTGCTGAAGGCGGGCCCGCTGACGTCCGAGGAGTGGGAGCTCGTGCGCCAGCACCCGGGCATCAGCGCCGAGATCGCGCAACCGCTCTTCAACGAGGAACTGGTGGCTGGTATCCGCCACCACCACGAGCACTACGACGGCGGTGGCTACCCGGAGGGTCTGGCCGCCGAGGACATCCCCGAGGTCGGACGCGCCTTGTGTGTGGTGGACTGCTACGACGCCATGTCCAGCGAGCGGCCGTATCGGCGCGCGCTGACTTACCGCCAGTGCCTGGCGGAGCTGAGGCGAAGCGCGGGGACGCAGTTCGACCCGCTCATGGTGCAGGCGTTCCTCGAGGCGCTTCGGCGCCTGCGGCGCCGCCGCACCGAGGTGGACCGCCTGGCGGCACGGGCGGCCGCGCTGATCGACCCGGCCGCCCACGTGCTCCTGCGCACCCGCGACGACGAGGCGCGGCCCGAGTACGAGCGCATGACGCGGGCCCTGCGCGCGTTCCGCGACGAGCACCCGCCGGTTCGTTTCGTCACCAGTTTCAGCCACGTCGGCGGCGACATCATCTCGGTGCTCGACACCGGGGAGACCGACACCGAGCTCTCGCACGTGGGCGACCACTGGATCGCCCAGGACGAGCTCGCGGCCGTGCTCGCCGGAGGCCGCAGCCCGGCGAACGTGCTCAACGCCGACGACTACGGTGTGTGGGTCACCGGCACTGCTCCGCTCTCTGCGTCCGACGGGACCGCGATCGGCGCCGTGACGGTCGACGTGCCCGCCCTCGAGTGGGCGCCGTCCCTACAAAGCGACCAGACGCATACCCTCACGGCCATCGTCCGCGCGGCGACGATCCGCTACAGCCGCGCCGAGGTGGAGGCCATCACCGACGGCCTCACCGGCCTCTACAACCACCGCTACCTCCACGAACGCCTCGAGGAGGAGCTGCACCGGGCCCAGCGGTACAACGACAAGATCAGCCTGCTGTTCGTCGACTGCGACGACTTCAAAGGGTTCAACGACACCTACGGCCACAAGGCGGGCGACCAGGCGCTGGCCCGCATCGCCCGTGTGCTGGAGTCGTGCAGCCGCCGGGTCGACCTGGCGGCGAGGTACGGCGGCGAGGAGTTCGTGCTCGTCCTGGTCGGCACCGGCCCCGCCGGGGCCCGGACGGTAGCCGAGCGCGTGCGCGCCGAGGTCGCTGCCTCGAGCCTCGCCGCCGGCCAGCAGCTCACCGTGAGCATCGGCGTGGTCTCCTACCCGGGCGACGGCGGCGGCAAGGATGAACTGCTCGACAAAGCCGACTGGGCGATGTACGCGGCCAAGCGCGGCGGCCGCGACCGCGTGCTCTCGTTCCGCGACGACCTGGTCGCGCGGGACTGGACCGCCCGCACCGGCGGCCGCAGCCGCGCGCGCACCCACTGACGTCGCGCACCGGGCTAAGCCCCCGCGCGGCCTACACCTCTGCCGGGCCGCACGACATCCCTCGCGCGCAGGCGCAGCCGTCGCGCTCGCGCGGAACGCCATGCACCCGCGCAACGATCGGAACTCGGACCGGCGCGACGCCGGACGAGTGGGCGGTGGACAGACCGTGTGAAGGAATGCCGCCCGGCCGCGAGCTTCAGGGCCTGCCGTCAGCCCGGCAGCAGCACGGTGAACATCGAACCTTCGCCGTCCACGCTGGCCGCCTCGATGCGGCCGCCGGCACGTTCCACGAGGCGCTTGACGATGCTGAGACCGAGGCCGTTGCCCTCCAACTCCCGCGTCTCGTCACGCTTCTCGCGGAAGAACTCGTCGAAGAGCCGGGCGAGGTTCTCCTCTTTGATGCCGATACCGGTGTCGGCCACATCGAGGCGCAGCCAGCCGTCTTCGAGGGCCCCGCGCACAGTGACGGCGCCGCGGTCGCGGTTGTACTTGACGGCGTTGCCGACCAGGTTGCTGAGCACCAGCTGCAGGTCGTCGGGCCGGATGAGCGCCGGCGGCAAGTCGGGGGCGAGCTCGGTCGTCACCGTGATCCCGCGCTGGACGCCTCGCTCGCGTGCGAGCTCCACGACCTCGTGCAAGGCGGGAGCCACGGGCACGAGCTCGGGCTCCTCGCCCTCCGGCGCCTGTTCGCTGCGCGCCAGCGTGAGGAGGTCCCGGATCAGCTCCACGAGGTTGTCGATGCGGTGGTCGGCGCGGCCGATCATCGGGATGTACGGGTCGAGTTCTTCTCCGAGGCTCTTGTCGGTGACCACCTCGAGCAGCCCTTTGATGGACCCGAGCGGGCTCTTCAGCTCGTGCACCATGGTGCGGATGAACTTCTGCTTCTCCATGGCGAGGCGCCGCACCTCGCTGATGTCGCTGAGCGTGAGGATGCGGCCGCGCGCCTCGCCGGCGTCGCCCGCGAAGGTGACGATGCTCGCCATGTACGTCTGCTCCTCAAGTTCGAGCTGGCGCACGGTGCGATCCTTGGCCGGCGCGGCCAGCTGCTCGCAGAGCGGCGCCAGAGCGCCGCCGCCGAGCAGTTCCTGCGCGGGCCGCATGAGCACCTCGTCGTCGGCCAGCCCGAGCAGCTCGAGCATGGGCGGGTTGGCGAGCACCACGTCGCCGTCCCGGTTGACGACGAGGACGGCGTCGCGCAGCGAGCTCACCAGTGAGTGCGTCTGCGTGCGCTCCTCGGCCAGGGCGAGCAGGCTCGCCTCGTGCTCGGCGCGCAGGCGGTCTGCCTCCGTGCGCGCCAGCTTGTGGCGCACCAGCGTGGCCACCACGCCCTCGAGGTCGTCGGGGCTGAACGGCTTGGGCAGGAAGAAGTCCACACCCTGCCGCGTGGCGGCGATGGCCGTGTCGATGTTCGCGTACGCCGTGATCATGCAGACCATGGCGTCGCAGCCGCGCTGCTTCATGGTCCGCAGCAGGCTGAGGCCGTCGGTGTCGGGCAGCCGGTAGTCGAGGAGGGCGACGTCGTAGGAGCGCTCCTCCAGCGCCTGGAGCGCGGCGGCGCCGTCGCCGGCCTCGCTCACGTCGTAGCCCTCCATCTCGAGGATCGTGCGGATACCGCTGCGCACGCCGTACTCGTCGTCGACGATGAGGATGCTGCCCTCGGCCATGGTGGTCTCCTTTCGCCGCCTCAGGCGGCGAGTTCCTCGATCACGGCGAGCACCTGCTTGCCGGTCACCGGCTTGTCCAGGAACCGGGCGAGGCGGCTCCACTCACGCAACCCGCCGGCCTCGCCGTCAAACCGCTTGCCGGTCTCGGCGGCCACGCCGCTGAGCATGACGAGCGGGATGTGGCCCAGCCGCTCGTCCTTGCCGATCAGGTAGCCGAGCCGGAACCCGTCGTCCACGTGCTCCATCATCAGGTCGAGGAAGACGATCGCGGGGGTCTCGTCCTCGAGCAGACGCAGCGCCTCGTCCGGGCTCTCCGCCGTGAGTACACGGTAGCCGCGCGCCTCCAGGTAGACCCGTTTGCTCTCCAGAAAGTCCCGGTCGTCGTCCACGAACAGGACCGTCGTCGGGGTGATCATGTCGTCGCTCCCTTGTCGTCGATCAGTACGGCCCCGCCCACGTGGGTGCTGGGCAGCTCCACGTGGAAGGTCGTACCTCGGTCGGTCTCCGTGTCGAACCAGATGGTCCCGTTGTGCATCTTGACGATGCCGTAGCTGATCGGCAGGCCAAGACCCGTGCCCTTGCCGATGCTCTTGGTGGTGAAGAAGGGCTGGAACACTTTGTCTCGTGCGCTGACCGGGATGCCGGCGCCCTCGTCGGTGACGGCGATGTGGACGCGCCCGCCGCCCTCGACTTCCTTGGCCGTGACGAGCACGGTGCCGTCGCGGCCCTCCATGGCCTCGATGCCGTTCTTGACCAGGTTCACGAGTACCTGGGTCATCTGGTCGCGGTCGAGGTCGGCGCGCAGGTCCGGAGCCACGTCGACGACCAGGTCGACCTCGTGGCGGCTGGGCTGCTGCGTGGCGGCGGCGGAGTCGACCGCCTGCTGGATCACGTCGCGCACGTCCACGCTCTCCACGTGCACGCGGCTCTGCCGCGCGAAGTCGAGCAGGTTGCCGACGATCTTCTTGCAGCGCTCGCTCTCCTCGGCGACGAGCTTGAGGTCGTGGTCCAGGTCGTCGCGGTCCTTGAGCTTCTTCCCGAGGATGTGGGTGTAAAGCAGGATCGTGCTGAGCGGGTTGTTGAGCTCGTGAGCCACGCCGGCCGCCATCTGGCCCATGCTGGCCAGCTTCTCGGTGTTGATGATGTGCCGGTGGACGTCGCGCATCTCGCTCCAGGGCACGTTCAGCTCCATGCAGACGCGCTCGGCCTGGTCGATCATGAACGGCAGGCACATGGCGTCCTCTGCCATGCCTGAGTAGACGGCGATGGCCTTGTCGCGGCAGGTCGGATAGCCGCAGGCGCCGCAGTTGAGCTCGTCCTCAGGGAAGAACTTATTGGTCCGCGCGAGGATCTCGCGGATCTCCTCGGCGGACGGCTCGGGGAGTCGCTGGTCGTGCGGAGTGTAGACGCGGCTGAGGTCGAGGCCGGGGAAGGCGGCGGCGAGCGGCTCGTCCTGGCCGGCCGGGCGGAGAGCCGCCGCCTCCGCCTCCTTGCGGCGGCACTCGGCCACGTACTCGCCGACGCGGCGCTTGCGGAGGAGGCCGGGCTCGGAGGAGCTGATGCCCGGTCCGCAGTAGCAGCCCTTGCACATGAGGGCCTCCACGAGCAGGGTCTGGCCCGTGTCGGCCGCCTCGAGGCTACCCAGCACTTCGACCGTCTCGTCGTGGCCGCTCACGACGAGGACGTCCGGGTCGAGCATGCCGCGGTCCAGGCCGGCGCTCTCGAGCAGGCCGCCGGGCAGTGGGAACACCCGCGCCCTCCCGGCGGCCGGCTCGTCCCAGCCGGCCTCCGCCGCGGTGGCCGGGTCGGCTCCGCGGCCGGCCAGCAGCCGGTGCGCCTCCTGCAGGGTCAGGACCTCGTCGATGACCGGCGGGAGAAGCGGGTCACGCGCCTCGGCCTTCTTGGCCACGCACGGCCCGACGAACACACAGGCCACGTCTTCCCCGTACAGTTCCTTCACGGCCATGGCCGTGGCGACCATCGGGCTGACGATCGGCACCAGCCTGTCGACCAGCTCCGGATGGTACTTGCGCACGTACTCGGCCACAGCCGGACAAGCCGTGGCGATGTGCACGCCCTCGGGATTGGCCTGGAGGTACTCCGCGTAGGCCGCGCTCACCAGGTCGGCGCCCTGTGCGACCTCCACCACGTAGTCGAACCCGGCCGCCCGGAAGGCGCCGACCACCTGCCCGGCGGGCGCATCGAAGCCCGCCGGGAAGGACGGCGCCAGGAGCGCGGCAACCGGGCCGTCCTCCTCGAGCAGCCAGGTCGCCCGCTCCAGACCGCTCAGGTACGCCTTGGCGTTCTGGGAGCAGACCAGGGTGCAATTGCCGCAGGCGATGCAGCGATCGTCGACCACAAAGGCCTGACCGTCCTCGATGCGGATCGCCTCCGCCGGGCAGTCCCGCACGCAGGTGTAGCAGCGGCGGCAGTTCTGCTTGATGGTCGTGATGATGGTCCCGCTCATGCCACTCCTCAGACTGTCGCGGCTTTGGCGCTGCGGTCGGTGTAGGTACGGTGCAGCAGGCGATGGCTCACTTCGCCGAGGGGCCGGCCGAGCAGTTCCTCGTAGAGCGCCTGTACGCCGGCGTTCTCGTCGGAGCGGCGACGGCGCGAGCGCCTGTCCACTTCGTAGAGGCGCTCCAGCCGCTCCCTGACCACCTCGGCGTCGGTGTCGTAGGGCTGCCCGCCACCGCCGACGCAGCCGCCCGGGCAGCTCATGACCTCGACGAAATGCACGCCCTCGGCGGGGTCGAGCAGCCCGTCCATGCATTCGGCGAGCCGACCGAGGCCGTTGACCACGGCGAGGTTCAGCCGCGCGTCGCCGGCCGTGACGATGAAGCGACGCACGCCCTCTTTGCCGCGCGCCTCGGTCACCCTCGGGCCGCCCTCCAGCTCCCGGCCGGCGACCAGCAGGTACGCGGTGCGCACGGCAGCCTCCATCACGCCCCCGCTGCCGGCGAAGAGCCGGCCCGCGCCGGTGGCCTCCGCGAACGGCGCGTCGAGTGGCGCCTGCTCGCGGGCCTGCGCGAAGTCCAGGCCGAACCTGCCCCACAGATGCTCGAGCTCGCGCGTGGTGAGCACGAAGTCCACGCCGGTCTGGTCCTGCGCCTCGAACTTCTTGGCCGTGCACGGCATGACGCTCACGACCACGAGGCGCTTGCCCTCGAGGTCGGCGTGCCGCGGGTAGATCTCGCGGATCAGCGCGCCGGCCATCTGCTGCGGGCTCTTGCAGGTACTGAGGTGCGGGATCAGGTCGGGGCGGTGCGTCTCGACGTAGTTCACCCAGGCCGGGGAGCAGCTGGTGAACATCGGCAGCACTCCGCCGTTCCGGATGCGGTCGAGGAGCTCGGAGCCCTCCTCCATGATGGTGAGGTCGGCGGCGAAGCCCGTGTCGAACACGGCGTCGAACCCGACGCGCTTGAGCGCCGCCGACAGCCGCTCGAGCATGACGCGCACGCCCTCGGTCTTGCTGTGGCCCTCGAGCAGCGTGGCCGGCACGGCCGGAGCGACCTGCACGACCACCACGGTGTCGGGGTCGGCGAGGGCGCTGACGACCTCGTCCACCTGGTCGCGCTCGACGATGGCGCCCGTGGGGCACACGCGGGCGCACTGGCCGCAGTACACGCAGTCGCTCACGTTGAGGCCGATGCTGAAGCCGGGGGCCACCCTGGTCTTGAACCCCCGGCCCACGAAGTCGATCGCGCCGATGCCCTGGACCTCGTGGCACACGGTGACGCAGCGGCCGCAGAGCACGCACTTGTTGGGGTCGCGCCACAACGCCGGCGAGCTGATGTCCACCGGATGCTGCTTGACCGCGCCCACGTAGCGCGCCTTGCGCACGCCCAGGTCGCCGGCGAGCGTGGCGAGCTCGCAGTCGCCGCCGCGCACGCAGCTCAGGCAGTCCTGCGGGTGGCTGGCGATGAGCAGCTCCATGATCGCGCGGCGCGCCATGAGCACCCGCGGCGTGTGCGTGTGCACCTGCATGCCCTCGGTGACCTCGAGCGTGCAGCTGGTGAGCAGCCGCGGGCTCCCCTCGACCTCCACCACGCAGAGGCGGCAGGAGGCGGCGGGGCTCGGGGCCCAGTCAAGGGAGCACAGGTGCGGGATGTCGATGCCGGCGCGCCCGGCGGCCTTGAGGACGGTCTCGCCCCTGGTGGCCTCGATCTCGGCGCCGTTGATAGTGAGCTTCATGGTCGTTCCTCTCAGGCGACGGCCAGCACGGCCTGTTTGGGGCAGGCGTCGGCGCAGGCGCCGCAGCCGGTGCAGCGGTCGACGATGATGGAGTGGGCGAACTTGCGCTTGCCGATCACCGCGCCACTCGGGCAGTTCTTGGCACACAGGGCGCAGCCGGTGCAGAGCTCGGGGTCGATGTCGAACACGCGCAGCCCAGTGCAGGCGCCGGCCGGGCAGGTCTGCTCCATGACGTGGGCCTCGTACTCGTCGCGGAAGAACCGCAGGGTGCTGAGCACGGGGTTCGCCGCGGACTGGCCGAGGCCGCAGAGGCTCGTCTCCTTGACGGTCTCGGCCAGCTCCTCCAGGTGCAGGATGCCGCGGAACCGCTCCAGGCGGCGCCTGTCGTCGCCGACCGGCCGCTCGGTGAGCTCGCTCAGGATCTCGTACATGCGCGTGGTGCCCTCGCGACAAGGCGTGCACTTGCCGCAGCTCTCGCCGCGGATGAACTCCATGAAGAACTTGGCGACGTCGACCATGCAGGAGCGCTCGTCCATGACGACCATGCCGCCGGAGCCCATCATGGCGCCGAGCTCCTGCAGCGTGCCGTAGTCGGTGGGCACGTCGAGGTACTCGTCCGGGATGCAGCCGCCGCTCGGGCCGCCGATCTGCACGGCCTTGATGCGGTGGCCGGCCGGGGCGCCGCCGCCGATGTCGTAGACGACCTCGCGCAGCGGGATGCCGACGGGAACCTCCACGAGGCCGGTGTTCTGCACGCGGCCGGAGAGGGCGAAGACCTTGGTGCCGGCCGCGTCCCCGTACCCGAGGTCCTGGAACCACTGCGCGCCGCGGCCTATGACGGCCGGCACGTTGGCCAGGGTCTCGACGTTGTTCAGCACCGTGGGGCAGCCGTGGAGGCCGCTGACCGCGGGGTAGGGCGGGCGGGGACGGGGCATGCCGCGCCCGCCCTCGATGCTCGCCAGGATCGCCGTCTCCTCGCCGCAGACGAAGGCGCCGGCCCCCATCTTGATGGTGACGTCGAAGTCGGTGAACGTGCCGAGGATGTTCTTGCCGAGCAGGCCGGCGGCGCGGCACTGGCGGATGGCCTCGCCGAGCCGCTCGATGGCCAGCGGGTACTCGGCGCGACAATACACGTAGCCTTTGGTCGCGCCGATCGCGTAGGCGGCGATCAGCATGCCCTCGACGACGCGGAAGGGGTCGCTCTCGAGCACGGCCCGGTCCATGAACGCGCCGGGGTCGCCCTCGTCGGCGTTGCAGATGAGGTACTTCTGCGCCTTCGGCTGGTCGTGCGCGACCTTCCACTTGCGGCCCGTGGGGAAACCGGCGCCGCCGCGGCCGCGCAGGCCTCCGGCGATGACCTCCTCGCAGACTTCAGCCGGGGTCATCTTGGCCAGCGCCCGGGCTGCGGCGCGGAAGCCGCCGGCCGCCAGCGCGGCGTCCAGGCTGGCGGGGTCCACGACGCCGCAGTTCTCCAGCACGACCTTGGTCTGTCGCGCGAAGAACGGCGTCTCGCCAACTGGCCGCACGCCGCGGTACAGGTCGTCGGGGTCCTCGTACTTGCCCAGCAGGAACCGGTTGATCAACTGGCCTTCGCCGAAGACGGTCTGCAGCCAATCGTCAGTGGTCTCCGGCCCGAGGTCGCAGTAGCTGAGGCGAACGCCGTCGGCGGTCATCAGGTCCACGAAGACCTCGCGCTGGCAGTAACCGACGCAGCCGGTCTCGATGACCGGTACGTGCAACCCGCGGAGCTCGAAGTAGGCCTCGATCATCGCGATGACGGCCAGCGCGCCGTTGGCGCGACCGCAGGTGCCGGCGCCGACGTAGATGAGCGTGCCGTCGCCGCCGCGGCGAGCGCGCTCCAGGCGCGCCGCCCGGGTCTCCTCGCACACCGGGTCCTCGTGGCAGATGGGTCCGGACACGACACACGCGATCGCGTCGGGGCACGGCGCGGCAGCGGTGTGGGTGCAGCGCGGGCAGCAAGGTGTCAGGAGCTCGCTGTGGTTCATCGCTCGTCTCGTTTCTCTGTGTCCATGGCTCGCGGGAGGGCTCAGGCCGCCTCGTCATGCTCCGCGGCGTCCTCCGCCGCGCGGGCGTCCGCCGCGTCCAGGAGCGCGTCCAGCTTCTCCGTGGTGAGGTGGCCGTAGAACTCGCCGTCCAGCTTGATCACGGGGGCGATCGAGCAGGCGCCGAGGCAGGCGACCTCGATGACCGTGTAGCGGCCGTCGGCCGAGTTGCCGTCGTCCCGCAGCTTCAGCCGCCGCTTCAGGTGCTGGGCGAGCGCGAGGCTCTGCTTGACGTGGCACGCGGTGCCCCGACAGACCTCGACCACGTGCTCGCCCAGCGGGGCGAAGCGGAACTGGTTGTAGAAGGTCGCGACGCCGTAGATGCGGCTGACCGGCGTCGCCAGAGCCTCGGCCACCAGGGTCATCGCCTCGGGGGAGATGAATCCCTCCCCCGCCTGGATCTCCTGGAGCAGCGGGATCATCTGCTCGCGCGTCAACTGGTCTCCGCGCCCGGCGATGATGGCTTCGGCGGTGGTCACGGGGTCACGCGCCCTTCACGACGGCGTCCTCGTCCTCGGCCGCCAGCAGTTCGCCGATGGCCGCGGCCAGATCGGCCAGCTTGACCGGCTTCTCGAAGAACTTGGCGGCCGGCCACTCGCGGTACATCATCGGCTCGAAGATGTGGGTCTTGGTCTCGAGTTCCTTGGTGAAGCCGCTCATGATGATGACCGGGATGCGCTCGGTCTCGGGCTCGTCGCGCAGCTTGTAGGCCACGTTGAAGCCGTCGGTGTCGTAATCCATCATGATGTCGAGGACCACGAGGTCCGGCCGCTTCGCGGCGAGCCGCTCGCGCGCCTCGATGCCGCTGTACGCGGTGTCCACCTCGTAGTCGCGGGCCTCGAGGAACGCCTTGACGCCGGCCACCAGGTCGCGGTCGTCGTCCACCAGCAGGATGCGCTTGGCCTTCATGACACTCTCCTCCTCTGTTCCGCCGCGTACTCGAGTCTCTCCAGTACCGGCTGCTTAGTTACTGTCTTCACAGTGAAATAGTTCACAGTAGCCTCGAAAAAAACTCATTCCTTTCTCATTCGAGGACCCGGTCCCTCAGGCCGTCGCCTCCTCTCCCGCCGGCTCGCCCGGCTCGGGCGACGACTGATCGTCCGCCGCCGCAGCGGCCTCTTGCGCCTCGCTCCGCGCCTGGAACGAGAGCAACTCCAGCTGCGAGGTGATGTCGATCTCCTCGACGTAGCAGCTCTCCGGCACGGTGACGCGCTTGGGGACGAAGTTGAGGATCCCGTGCACGCCGGCCGCGCACAGACGATCGACCAGCGTCTGCAGCCCCTCAGGGCGTGTAGCCAGGATCGCCATGTGAACGTCGAACTCTCGCAGCACCTCCTCGAGGTGGTCGACGTGGTAGCAGCGGCGGCCCGCGAACACGCGCCCGGCCTTCTCGCTGTCGACGTCGAAGGCCACGCCGATGTGGAAGCCACGCTCCTCGAAGCCTCGATAGGACAGGAGGGCGCGGCCCAGGTCACCGACGCCGAACAGCGCGACGCTCTGGGTCTCGTCAGTGCCCAGGATGCGGCTGATGGTGCGGCTCATCTCGTACACGTTGTAGCCGCGGGAGATGTTGCCGAAGGTGCCGAAGCTGGCGAGGTCGCGGCGCAGTTGAGCGGGAGAAACGCCTGCCAGCGCCGCGAGCTCGTGGGAGTGGATGTACTCGGTGCCGTCGTGGTCCAGTTCCTCGAGCACCTTGCGGTACACGCTCAGGCGCTGCACGGTCTGCAGAGAGACTCGCTTCTCGGCGCGCTTCTCGCTTGCCGCCCGACCCTCCGGACCTGTCTGTTCGGTGGTGCTCAAGGATCCTCCCACGGTTCCTGATGCTGTGATTCTATTCACAGTAGTTCGAGAGTGTCAAGCGCCCTTGAAGGACCGGCGGCGAAGCGCGGTCCTTTCCCCGCCAGCCGTGACCCGCTTCCAGCCGGCGAGTATCATCAGGGCCATGCTCGCTGAGGTTCACTACGTGATCGAGCGACCCGGCCCTACGCCGCCCGGATATCCCCGGGCCCCGAGCGCCGCCGGCCGCGTCTGCTCAGGCGCAGTGCGCTGGCCGGGCTGACGATGCGAAGCGTCCATCGTTTCAGCGAGCCGAAGGCCTTTCTCGCTCGTGCGGAGTCGTTCCTCCGCGCCGAGGAGGCCGAGAACGTGCTCATGCTGGGCGTCTGCGAGTCGGCGCACTTTGACGATTCCTGCTATCTCGCCGCGGTCGAGGAGGATGGAGCCGTGGTGGCCTGCGCCCTCCGCACTCCGCCGCACAGCGCCCTCCTCACGCGAGCGGATCGCCGGGCACTCGAGTTGTTCGCGGCCGATCTCGCCGACAAGTATCGGGCTCTCCCAGCCGTCGCCGGCCCCGAGCCCGCCGCCGGCGTCTTCGCGGGGCTGTGGTCCGCGCTTACAGGAGTGGCGGCACAGCCGGCCACACGCATGCGCGTGTTCGAGGCGCGCCGCGTGGTCCAGCCGCGCATACCGGCCGGCGGATTCCGGGTGGCCACCGAAGCCGACCTGCCCACGGTGGCCCGATGGACGGCGGCGTTCACCGAAGAGGCCGGCCTCGACGACCCGTCCGACCCGGCAGACGTCGCGCGTGAGCGGATCCGCGAGCGCAGCCTCTTCCTCTGGGAGGACGCGCGGCCACTGTCCTTGGCAGCCTGGGCGGGTCGCACGGGTCGCAGCGTGCGTGTCAACTTCGTCTACACGCCTCCGGAGCACCGCGGACGCGGCTACGCCTCCGCCTGCGTCGCGTCCCTCACCCAGCGACTGCTCGACGAGGGATTCGCCCGGTGCTGCCTCTACACGGACCTCTCCAATCCGACGTCGAACAAGATCTACCAGGCGATCGGCTATCGCCCGGTGTGCGACGCGGCGGAGTATCCCCTGAAGGCCCGCTGACATGTGACTCGACGAGAAAGGCGCGTCATGAAGGCCGCGATCTTCGACAGGTACGGTCCGCCGGACGTGGTCAGCATCAGGGAGGTCGAGAAGCCGGCGCCCGGCGACAACGAGCTCCTGGTCAAGATCCACGCGACGACGGTCAACCGCACAGACTGCGCCTACCGCAGCGCCAGACAGTTCGTCCTGAGATTCTGGACGGGCCTCCTGAGACCAACGAAGAGGCCCATCCTCGGCACCGAGTTCGCCGGCGAGGTCGAGGCGACTGGACGGGACGTGACCTCCTTCTCGCCCGGCGACAGGGTCTTTGGCTACGTGGAGGGCTCCTTCGGGGCTCATGCCCAGTACCTGACGATCCCCGAGGACGGCTCGCTCGCGGCCATACCCGTGGACCTGACGTGTGAGGAGGCCGCTCCCGCGACGGAGGGTGCACACTACGCGCTCTCGTCGCTGCTCCGCGCAAAGGTACGGACAGGGCAGGACGTGCTCGTCAACGGCGCGTCGGGAGGCATCGGTTCCGCGGCAGTCCAGCTGCTCGCCGCTCTTGGGATCCACGTCACCGCGGTCTGCGACACGGCCGGCGTCGACCTGGTCATGGGGCTCGGCGCCGGCAAGGTCGTCGACTACATGGTCGAGGACTTCACGCAGGACGACCGGCGGTACGACATCGTCTTCGACGCCGTGGGCAAGAGCACGTTCGGGCGCTGCAGGCGCCTGCTGAAGCCGGGCGGAGCCTATGTCTCCTCGGAGCTCGGCCCCCTGTTCCAGAACGCTTTCCTGTCGCTCGTGACGCCGCTCGCGGGGCGGTTCACCGACCGCACGAAGGTCGTCTTCCCCTTCCCCGGCATCGACCAGGCGATGGTGCAGCGACTAGCCCAGCTTATGGAGTCGGGGACGTTCAGGCCGCTCATCGACCGGCGGTACCCGCTGGACGACATCGTCGAGGCCTACCGCTACGTCGAGACGGGGCGGAAGCTCGGCAACGTCGTGGTCGTCGTACGGCCCGACTGAGCATGAGCGACGGAGGAGGGGCGGTGCCGGAGGGCATGCCACAGGACGCGGCGCAGACGGCGCCCGCCAGAAGCGAAGCCGTCTTCGGCGCAGCGGCGGAGGGCGTCCACGTCACCCCGCGCCGGGCGGCCTATGCGGTGGTCGCCGGGCCACGCGGCTCCGTCGCCGCCGTCAGCACCCGCCTCGGCCTCTTCCTGCCCGGCGGCGGCGCCGAGCCCGGCGAGACGCCAGAGCAGACCGCCCGGCGTGAGTGCCTCGAGGAGCTCGCTCGCGACGTGCGCTTCACGGGCTCGACCCGCGAAGCACTCCAGCACTTCGCCGTCGACGGCCGGTACTTCCGCATGCAGGCCGCGTTTCTCGACGCGGAATTCACCGGCGAGCCGCACGGCCACGGGGAGCACGAGCTCTTCTGGGCCACGGCGGACGACGCCGGACGCTTCTTCCATCGCAGCCACGCCTGGGCCGCGGGATTCGAGAGCGCTGGGCGGCCCCAGGACGGAAGTGGAGCTGCGTGATGTGGGGCTGGGGACCGCCGGGAAGCCGCGGCCAGCTGCCGCCCGGGCGTCGGGACGACGAGGCCGGGCGGCAGTTCCACGCGGAGAGCCGGCGACGGCGCCGGGCACGCGCCGCGTCCATCATCGCGCTGCTGGTCATCGCCACTGCGGTCGCGTTCCTGGCGTTCCAGCTGTTCCTGCGTTTTGCCTGAACGCGGCGCCGGCGCGACGGACTGAGGCAGCCCTAGCCGCTCCAGAAGCCTCTCCAGCCCATCCAGGATGAGGTCGAGTCCGAAGGCGAAGTCGGCGTCCTCGTATGTCCGAGGCCAACGTCGGCTACGCTCTGGTCGTCGTGCCGGTGCTCCACGCGATCACACGCCCGGATTTCGAGGCCTGACGCACGCTGAGGTCTCTGCAATGACCTCGAGGCGCGACGGAAGTTGCCGCGCTAGCGGCCCAGGGCCGCGGCGAGCGCGGCGATGGAGGCGGGCGGCGTGCCGCAGCACCCGCCGACGATGCCCGCGCCCATGGCCGGGTACTCGGCGACAACGGCGGCGAAGTGCTCCGGCGTCTCGTCATACACGGTCTCGCCGTCCACCAGACGAGGCTGGCCGGCGTTGGGCTGCACGTAGGTGATGCCGCCGCCAACCTGGGCGAGGACAGGGACGAGTTCGCTCATGACCTCGCAGGTGACCTCGCAGTTGGCACCGACCAGGGTCGCGCCGGCCTCCTTGAGGGCGCGCGCGGCCTTCTGCGGGTCGACGCCCATCATCGTGCGAAATCCCCTGGCGGCCGGCTTGTAGGCCATGCTGGCCAGCACCGGCCGTCCCCCCGCCGCTCGCACGGCCTCCTCGACAGCGATGGTCGCCTCGGTGAGGTCGAACATGGTCTCGATGTTGAGGAGGTCGACTCCGCCGGCCACGAGCGCCTGCGCCTGTTCGAAGAACGTGGCGCGGAGCGCGTCCGGCTCGGCGGTGCCCATCGGCGCGACCATCGCGCCGCAGGGGCCGATGTCGCCGGCCACCCAGCGGCCGGGGAACTCGCGGTCGCGGACGCCCGCGGCGAGGCGTGCGCCGGCCTCGTTGAGCTCCACGGCGCGCGCAGAGAGCCCGTGTGCTGCGAGGCGCATGCCGGTACCGCCGAAGGTGTTGGTGTTCACGATGTCCGACCCGGCGGCGTAGAAGCTGCGGTGGATGTCCTCCACCTCGGCAGGATGCGAGACGTTCCACTCCTCCGGGCACTCGCCGGCGGTGAACCCGCGCTCCATGAGCGCGCGGCCGAGGCCGCCGTCCAGCAGCAACGGGCGCTCGGCGATGAGGGTGATGAGGTCCATGGACGGAGTCTAACAGACGGCCGCGGCGCGTCAGTGCGCCGCGACGTCCCGGGTCAGCTGGTCGGCTTCGCGGCGCGGCATTCCGAAGCACACGTGCAGCGCCGCGGCGACGTCGCGGCGCGAGAGGCCGCGGCCGAGCAACTTCACGGCGGCCGCGGCCGCCCCCGGACGGCGGGCAGCGTCCGCGTCGAGCGCAAGGCCCAAGTCGATGACGAGCGAGATCTCGCCGCGCACCGAGGCAGTGGGGCCGGCATCCGGGCTCGGCACCGGGAACCGCTCGCTGAGCTCGAGCACGGTGCCGCGGACGACCTCCTCGTGCACCTTGGTGAGCTCGCGGCAGACGGCCGCCTTGGCCTCCGGCAGCTGGGCGGCCAGCACGGCCAGGCTCCTCGGCAGCCGTTGGCCGGTGTCGAAGGCGACGATGAGGCCGCCGCAGCGGCGCCACCCGTTGAGCGTCGACTCCAGCTCGCGCGCGCGCCGCGGCAGGTACCCGACGAAGCGGAAGCCCTCGCCGCCCATGCCCGAGGCCACCAGTGCCGTGAGCACGGCAGACGGCCCGGGCAGCACGGTCATGTCGAGGCCTTCGCCGACGACCTTCTGCACCAGCAGCATGCCTGGATCCTGCACCCCGGGCATGCCGGCGTCGGTGACCAAGGCGACGATGGACCCGTCGCGGAGCAGCCGCAGCACCTCGTCGGTCTTCTGCAGTTCGTTGTGCTGAAAGAAGCTCGTCAGGTGCGTATGGATGTCGAAGTGGCTGAGGAGCTTGCGCGTGCGGCGCGTGTCCTCGGCCGCCACGAGTTCCGCCTCGCGCAGTGCGTCGAGGACTCGGGGTGACACGTCTCCGAGGTTGCCGATCGGTGTGGCGCAGACGTACAGCATGTCACCCCTCCTTCAGGAACAACTCGACGAACAGGACGTCGACGTCGCCGGCGGCGGTGCGGGCCTGGCCTCTCGCGGCGCCGGCCACGATGAAGCCGAGCGCGAGATGGTAGGCCAGCGACGCCAGGTTGTCGGCTCGCAGGTCGGTGAAGATCTTCTCGTAGCCGAGGTCGAGCGCGGCGGCGAAGCTGGCCCGCGCGAGCGCCGACCCCACTCCCCGACGGCGCCGGGCGGTGTCCACGTAGGTGCCCATGGTGGCGACGTGATCGTGCGCGGTGGTGACGAACTCGCTCCACGGGACCACCGTCTGGAAGCCGACGATGCCATACTCGGGCTTCTCGGCGACGTGGATGAACCCGCGCGCCGGCAACGCCGCGATGTAGGCGCGCTCGTCCTCCACGGAGAACGGCGTGTCGAGCAGTGTGGGGCTGCCGCCGAGGATGGCGCCGTTGAGCACGGCGGCGACGCCCGCCGCGTCGTCCGGCGTCGCCTTGCGGACGACGACTTCGGCCGCGGCGCTCACGCCGGGGGCCTCCGCAGCACGGCCATGATCTCCATCTCGTCGAGCTCGACGGGCCGGCGGCCCCAGTTGCCCGCCGTTCCGCCCCAGAGATGCTCGACGGTGAAGCCGGCGGCGCGGCAGAGCAGTACCAGTTCGCTGGGCACGTAACCGCGCTGACGGATCGGCAGACCGCGCGGTCCGGTCGCGGTCTCCACCTCCATCTCGAAAGACTCGGTGAGCGTGGCCGGGTCGAACGCTCCGCGCTCCACCTGCTCGGACGTCGCGTCGCGGATCATGCGCAGACCGTTGAGCAGCGTGAGTACGAAGGGCGCGCCCGGCCGCAGAGCGGCGAAGGCGCGCCGCAGCACGGCGGCGTCGTGCTCGTAAGGGTCTTCGTTGCCGAGCAGGCCGAGGGAGCCTTCGCAGAGACACACCGCCGCGTCGAAGACGCGGCCGAGGTCGAACGAGGTGGCGTCGGCCTCGACCAGCTCCAGCTCGACCCCTGCCCGCTCCGCCGCCGCCCGCGCCTCGCGCAGCATGCCGGTGGAGATGTCGATCCCGGTGACGGCGAACCCCGCTCTGGCCATCTCGACGGCGTGCCGGCCGGTGCCGCAGCCGATGTCCAGCACCGCTGCGCCGCCGGGCAACTCCAGCAGCCCGGTGAGGAACTCGACTTCGTGCACGCTGTCGGTGGTGAACACCTCGTCCATGTACTTCGGCGCGAAGTTGTCGAAGAACTCACGCCATACGTGGTCGGTCACGGCCCCTCCTCGATGGTCAGCACCATTCTTTCAGGAGTCGGGGCCGAGGGCGAGGCGATAGACTGCTCCCATGACCGACTGGAGCCATTGCATCCGAGCCGCACGAGACGACGAAGACGCCGCCGCGCTGGCCGAGCTCAGCACGCAGCTTGGCTACCCCACGACGCAGGACCAGGTGCGCGAGCGCATCGCGCTGCTCGACGACCCGGAGCGGGACCTGCTGGTCGCCGACGGCCCGGCGGGTCTGGCAGGCTTCATCGACGTGCACGTACAGAGGACGATCGAGGCCGACCCCTACGGCGAGGTCGGGGGCTTGGTGGTCGCCGCCGCCCACCGGGGAACGGGACTCGGCGCCGCGCTGCTCGAGGCGGCCGCGGCGTGGTCCCGCGACCGCGGGCTCCGGCGTCTCTGGATCCGCGCCAACCTCGCGCGCGTCGGCCCCCACGACTTCTACATGGCAGTCGGGTGCAGCGTGGTCAAAGACCAGCGCGTCTACGACTATCCGCTGTGAAGCGCGTCGTTCACGGCGACTGCCTCGACGTCCTCGGCGGCCTCGGCGACGCCTGCGCCCGCCTCGTCTACCTCGATCCGCCGTTCAACACCGGCAAGGTGCAACAGCGCACCCATACGCGGGCCGTGCGCGACGACGATGCCGGCCGCGTCGGCTTCAGCGGCAAGCGATACCGCACGGAGGTCCTCGGCAGCAGCGCCTGGAACGACGCCTTCGACGACTATCTGGGGTTCCTCGCGCCGCGGCTGGAGCAGGCGCGGCGCGTGCTCTCCCCGGACGGATCGCTGTTCTTCCACATCGACCCCCGCGAGTCCCATTACTGCAAGGTGCTGCTCGACGAGCTCTTCGGACGCGCGTCGTTCATGAACGAGATCGTGTGGGCTTACGACTTCGGCGCGCGCGCTAAGTCGCGCTGGCCGGCAAAGCACGACGTCATCCTGTGGTACGCGCGCGACCCGGCGCACTACGTGTTCCGCTACGACGACATCGACCGCGTGCCCTACCTGGCGCCGGGCCTCGCAGGGCCCGAAAAGGCCGCCCGCGGCAAGACCCCGACCGATGTGTGGTGGCAGACCATAGTGAGCCCCACCGGAGGGGAGAAGACCGGCTACCCGACGCAGAAGCCGGTCAAGATCCTCGAACGCATCGTGCGCGTGCACTCAGACCCCGGAGACCTCGTGATCGACCCGTTCGCGGGGAGCGGCACGACGGGCGAGGCGGCCGCGCGGCTGGGCCGCGGCTACCTGCTGGTGGACGAGAACCCCGAAGCCGTGCGCGTCATGCGCCGGCGGCTCGCGTGGGACGGGCCGGAGGTCCTGGACGGCGCCGGCCCCTCCGGCGCCTGACGCCACCGCGCGCGAAGCTCTGCGCGGCCACGCCGGCCGGGCAGCTGCATGCGTCCGGAGGCCGGCGCTTTCGATGGCGCCGTCCAGAGCCCGACCGCCAGACGACATACCTCCCCCGTGGAGACGTGGCGCCTGACGCTCATCCGCCGGTGCCCACAAAGCGACGGGGCCGGCTCCTGAAGGAGCCGGCCCCGTGGACTTCACAGGTGAACGAGTGAGATCACTCGGGGACGATCGCCTCGCTCGGGCATGCGTCGACGCAGGTACCGCAGTCGTCGCACTTCTCGGGGTCGATGACGTAGATGTCGTCGCCCTCGGAGATGGCCTCATTGGGGCACTCGTCGATGCAGGCGCCGCATGCTAGGCACTCGTCGGTGATCTTGTGAGCCATGTGGTGGTGTCACCTCCTGTAGGCGCGCTGCGCAACGCAGAACGCGCGGGATTCCAGAGCCCATTTACGTGCATGGCGCGGGCGAAGTCAAACCAAGATGTGCGAGCGCGAGAGAAGCGGCGTGCAAGCGTCCGGCGAGGGATGCCCGACGTCGAGGCGAGCGGCGAGAAAGCTTGGCCGCACCGGCGCGGAGCAAGCTCCCGCGGAGCGGCGGAGACCCGCCGTCAGGTCGCCCGGTCCTCCGGGAAGAGCTCGGTGAGCGCCAGGGCGGTGGCGCCGATGAAGCCGGCGTCAAGTCCCAGCGCGGCCGGGATGACGCGTACGCGGTCGCGCGCCGGAGGCAGCGCACGGGCGGCGAGGACACGGCGGGCGGGCTCGAACAGCAGGTCGCCCGCCGCTGCGGCGCCGCCGCCGATGACGAACAGCTCCGGGTCGAAGATGTTGCTGAGCGTCACGAGCCCGGCGCCCAGATACTCCCCCGTGCGCTCGAGGACGGCGATGGACGCGCTGTCGCCCTCGAGCGCCAGCTTCGTCAGCAGCCTGCTGTGGACGGGCTGGCCGGCGGCGAGCGCCCGCCCCAGCGCCGACTCGGGTTCGAGCTCTGCGGCCACGAACGCGGCGGCGCCCATGGCGGGTCCCGCCGCGTAGGCCTCGAGGCAGCCCCAGTTGGGGCAGTTGGCGGGGCACTTGGGGCCATCCACGTCGACGATGATGTGGCCGAGCTCGCCGGCGGCGCCGCTGAAGCCGCGGAGCGGCCGGCCCCCGCTGATGATGCCGCCGCCCACCCCGGTGCCCAAGGTGAGCATGATCATGTCGCTCGTGCCCGCGCCGGCGCCGTACACCCACTCCCCGATGCCCGCCGCAGTGGCGTCGTTGTCGATCGCTACCGGAACGTCGAACTTCTCCTGGAGCAGATCGCGCAGGGGTACGTCGGCGAGCGGCAGGTTCACAGACTCGACGATGCGGCCGGCGGCGAAGTCGACCATGGAGGCGACGCCGATCCCGATACCCTCGACCTTGCCGGAGCCGTGCTGGAGATCGGCGATGCAAGACGCGACCCCCGCCACGCACGCCTCGGGCGAGCTCGCGTCCGTGAGCACTGTGAACCGGTCGACGATCTCCGGCGTCTCAACCTCGTCGGACGCATGTGCACCGGCCGCGGGCAAACGCCCGCGCACCAACGCGGCGGCCACTTTGGTGCCGCCGATATCGACACCGATGACGAAGCGTTCAGGCGCCATTCCGCCCCCGAGCTTACCATGGTGTAAAATCGAGGCTAGAGGAAACGCCCGCTCACGGGCGTAGTCTGGAGAAGCACTCGGCGCCTCGCCCCCACCAGCCACGCACACCGACGCCGCGTGCGCGCGGGCCGGAGGCGCCACACGTATGGCTACGCAGAACGACGACAGGCAAGGGGCCAAGCCCTACAAGACGTACAAGGCCACGGGCCGCGCCAAGCGGACCTCGCTCGACGACGAGCTGGCCGGGGCCCGGCCTCCCAGCCGGCCCTCCTCCCGCGCCGACGCGGCCCCCGTCTACCCGGAGCGCAGCGACAAGGCGTACCGCACATATGGGCCGGCGCCGGGCAGCAAGGCCGCCAAGAAGCAGGCCAAAAAGGCTGCCAGGCAAGCCGGCCGGCGCCGCTTCCGCTGGTGGTACATACCGGTCACCGTCCTGGCGCTCCTCGTCATCGCCGGCGTCGTGCTCACCGTTCTCGCGTGGCCCGGGTACCAGAAGTTCGACCGGGCCGTCGACAAGGCCAACAAACGCGTCGACAAGAAGACCGGTGCCCAGCTCAGCTCCGACAGTGGCTGGATCTGGCGCAACGGCACCACCATCGTGCTCTTCGGACTCGACTCCGGGGGCCTCCCCGCACACTCGGACACGATCATGCTCATGCACTTCGACGCGAAGAAGCACAAGATCAACCAGCTCTCCATCCCCCGCGACACGCTGGTCGACGTGCCCGGCTACGGCCAGGCCAAGATCACGGAAGCCATGTGGTACGGCGGCCCCTCTCTCGCGCTCAAGGCCGTCAAGCAGTACGCAGGCATCCCCATCAACCACATCATGACGGTGAGCTTCCAGGGGTTCCCGCGCCTCGTGAACTCGGTCGGCGGCATCGACATGTACGTGCCGCAGACGGTCACCACCGGAGCGGGTCCCGGCGTTGCGGGCTCTACCCAGCGCACCGTCACGTTCAAGAAGGGCATGCACCACTTCGACGGCAAGAACGCGATGCTCTACGTACGCATCCGCCACGCCTACGCGGAGGGCGACTTCACACGCGCGCAACGCCAGCAGGCATTCGTCCAGGCGATCGAGAAGAAGCTCGTCCAGCCCGGCAACGTCTTCAAGCTGCCGGAGATCGGCAGGCACTTCATGAGCGGCGTGGCCACCGACCTCACCACCAACCAGATCCTGGAGCTCGCCTACCTCAAGTGGCGCTCCAACGGCGGATCCAAGCAGGTGATGAAGGGCACGCCCGGCTGGTACGAACAGCAGTCCGTCGTCCTGCCGCCGAGCAACGGCGCCAAGCAGTACATGATCAAGAAGTTCCTCGGGGAGTGACTCAGGCGTAGCGGACCGCGACCAGCGCAAGGCCGCGGGCCGGAGCCGTCTGGCCCATGCGGCCGCGCTCGCCGGAGGCCAGCGCTGCCTCGAACTCCTCCAGCGTCATCCGGCCTTGGGCCACGTCCACCATCGAGCCGACCGAGACGCGGACCATGTTGTGGAGGAAGCTCCCGGCGGTGACCTCGAAGCGCCACCGCCGCCCTTCGCCATCCGGCGTCGGGCCGTCGTCGGTCCACTCAGCCTGCGTCACCTCGCGCACGCAGTGGTGATAGAGACGCGCCGACGGCGTGAGCGCGGCGAAGTCGCGGCGGCCGGGCAACAGAGCAGCAGCCGCCTGCATCGCCGCCCCGTCGAGAGCGCCGCGCACCACCCAGACGAAGCCACGCTCGCGCACGGGCTTGACCACCGTCTCCCACAGGTCGTAGCGATAGCTCCGCGAGGCTGCCCGGCGGGCCACGAAACCGGCCGGCGCCGGCACCGCGCGCAGCACGGCGATGTCCGGCGGGAGCAGCGCGTTCAGTGAGAGGCGCAGCCTCTCCGGCGCCGGATCGCCGTGGGCGCAGGTGAAGGAGACGACCTGCGCCCACGCGTGCACGCCGGCGTCCGTGCGCCCGGCCACGCTAAGCCGAACGCGCTCGCGCAGCACCGTGGCTACGGCGTCCTCGAGCAGCCCCTCCACGCTGACGTGCCCGGGCTGCTTCGCCCAGCCGCGGTAGGCCGTGCCCTCGTAGGCCACATCGAGCCGCCAGGTCACCGGCGCCTGTTCGTCGGGCTTCGCGTCCACGTCCGGCATCCTATATGAGCAACCCTGCCACGATGACCGCCGCGGTGACCACCAGTAGCACCGCGTCCCCGATCCCGGCCTTCAGCGGGTGCAGCCGGGTACGGACGATGCCCGGACGGTAGCAGCGCGCCTCCATGGCGAGCGCCAGCTCATCGGCGCGCCGGAAGCTCAGCACGAACAGTGGCGTCAGCACCGGTACCAGCGCCTTGGCCCTCTTGATGGGCCCTCCGCTGCCGAAGTCGGCACCGCGCGCCCGCTGCGCGCGCATGATCTGGTCTACCTCCACCAGGAGCGTCGGGATGAACCGCAGCGCGATGGTCACCATCAGCGCCAGCTCGTCCGTCGGCACGTGCAGCCTCCTCAGGGGCCGCCCGAGCCACGCCAGCCCGTCGGTGAGCGCCAGCGGCTGCGTGGTGAGCGTCAGCACCGACCCTACCAGCACCAGCACCAGCAGCCGGAGGCTGAGGAACGCGGCGAACTCGAGGCCCTGCCACGAGAAGTGGAAGATCCACCAACTCGCGAAGGCCTGGTCGCTGGGGGCGAAGAGGATCTGAGCGACGAACGTGAGCGCGACCAGCCACAGAAGCGGGCGGAAGGCACGCCAGAACCAGGCGGCCGGCACCCCGCTGAGCACGTAGGCCACCACGCCGGCCGCGGCGAACACGGCGAGGCCGGCGAAGGAGTCGCGCACGAACAGGGCTATCGCCAAGGCCGTCACGGCGACGAACTTCGCGCGCGCGTCGAGGCGGTGGACCGGCGAGTCGCCCGGGTAGTACTGCGCAATCGCCGCCCTCACGCCAGCGCCTCCGCGGCCTCAGCGGACGTGCGCGGCGCCTCCCGCGGATCACGCCCGAGGCGCCGCCACAGCTCGACGAGGAACGGCTCGCGCAGCCGGCTGACGGCGAGCAACGCACGGCCGGCGTCGCCGAGGTCCCAGGCGCCGGCCGCGGCCACCCGGCCGTCGCCGAGCAGGAGCAGCTCGTCGCAGAGCGCCCAGGCGAGGTCGACGTCGTGCGTGGCCAGCACCAGCGTCACCCCGTCGGCGCGCAGCCGCGAGAGGATCGCCACCAGCTCGCGGCGCGTCGCCGGGTCGAGACTGACGAACGGCTCGTCCAGCAGGAGCAGGCGCGGGCGCATGGCCAGCACGCCGGCGAGCGCCAGCCGCCGCTGCTCGCCTCCCGAGAGCGCGTAAGGGTGCCGGTCGCCGAAGCTGTTCGGCGGCAGGTCGACCAGCTCAAGCGCTTCGTGCACGGCCGCAATGACCTCGTCCTCCGCCCAGCCGAGACGGCGCGGGCCGAACGCCACGTCCTCCCGCGCCGATGTCGCGAACAACTGCAGCTCGGGCGTCTGGAACACCAACCCGACCTGCCTCTGTCGGCCGGCGTACGCAGCATCGCCCGTGCCGGCCCCGTCCAGAAGCACGGCGCCCGTCTCCGGCGCGTCCAGACCCTTGATCACCTGCAGCAGCGTCGACTTGCCCGAACCAGAGGCGCCCAGGAGCGCCAGCGACCGTCCCGCGCCCAGCTCGAAGCTCACCTCGCGAAGGGCCGGGATCGGCGCCCGTGCCTCCTGGTAGCTGAAGGTGACGGCGCGGCACGCCAGGGACATGCCCCGCGCCTCCCCGCTCATGTCCCCCGCCCCAGCGCAGCCAGCAGGCCTTCAACGGTGAGCGGCAGCGGCGTCATGGCGCGCCCACGCGCGGCCAGCTCGAGCGCGAGCTCCCCGGCCGCCGGCAGCCCGAGCCCGAGCCTGCGCACAAGGGCGGCGTCGCCGAACAGGCCTTGTACCTGTCCTTCGTACACCGCCTGCCCGACCTCGAGCGCGACCACCCGGTCGACCCCGACGACTTCGTCCATCTCCTGGGTGATGTAGACGATCGCGAGCCCTTCTTCGCGCAGCTCGCGCACCGCCTGCAGTACCTCCGCGCGCCCGGCCGGGTCGAGCATCGCGGTGGGCTCATCGAGTACGAGCACCCGGCGAGGCACGGCCAGCACGCCGGCCAGCGCGGTGCGCTGCTTCTGCCCGCCGGAGAGCAGGTGGGGCTCGCGCCGGCGCAGCTCAGGGAGCCCGAACCGTTCGAGCATCTCGTCCACGCGCACGCGCATGTCGGCAGACGCCCAGCCGAGGTTCTCCAGGCCGAATGCGACGTCGTCCTCCACGCACTCGGCCACCAGCTGGTTCTCCGGGTTCTGGAAGAGCACGCCGACGTCGCGGCGCGCGGCCATCCGGCCCTCGTTGTCGAGCAGGTCGTGGCCGCATGCAGTGGCTCGACCTGCGGCGGTCGGCTTCTCCAGGCCGCCGAGCAGCCTGGCCAGCGTTGACTTGCCGGAGCCGTTGGCGCCGACCACGGCGACGAACTCTCCGGCGAAGACCGCCAGGTTGAGGCCGGCCAGAGCCTCCGTGCCGGCGCCGGGATACCGGTAGCGCAGGCGGCGGACGTCGATGAGCGGCGCTCGCGCGCCATCAGGCGTCGGCGCACCGTCCTGCGCGGACAAGTGTGGTCCTGGAGTCGTCATGGCCATGGAAGCCTACCGCAAGCGGCCGCCGGCTCCGCCGGACCCGGGTCCGTGAACGACCAAGGGCGGGAGGCCCTACGGCCGCCCGCCCTTGGTCGCATCATCTGCCGCCGGCCGTCAGACCAGCTCGATGTACGCCTGCTCGCTGCCGTCGCCGGGGCGCGGCCCGAGCTTGATGATGCGCGTGTACCCGCCGTTGCGGTCCGCATAACGCGGCGCGACATCGTTGAACAGCTTGTAGACGATCTTCTTGTTGCGCAGCATGGCGATCGCCTGGCGACGCGCGTGGATATCGCCGCGCTTGCCGAGCGTGATGGCCTCTTCGACCATCGGGCGCACCTCTTTGGCGCGCGCCACGCCGGTCTTGATCTTCTCGTGCTCGAGCACTTGGCAGGCCAGACCCGACAGCAGCGAACGCCGCTGGCTCGGAGCCATGTTGAACTTGCGGCCTGAGTTCTGATGGCGCATTACTCGTCACCCCGAAGAGAGAGCCCGCGCTCGGTGAGCTTGTCCTTGACCTCGTCGATGCTCTTCTTACCGAAGTTGGGGATGTTGAGCAGCTCGGCCTCTGTCTTGGAGACCAGGTCGCCGACGGTCTGGATACCTTCGCGCTTGAGGCAGTTGTACGAACGGACGCCGAGCTCGAGTTCTTCGATGAGCACGTCGTCCATGCCGCCGCCGACCGGCGTGGTCGCGAGGCCCTCGATCGGGAACTCCTCGCTCGCGCGTGTGCGGTCGGGGTCGGTGAAGATCGACATCCGGTCGACGAGGATCTCGGCAGCCTCGCGAAGCGCCTCTTCGGGCATGAGGGCGCCGTTCGTCGTGATGTCGAGAACGAGCTTGTCGTAGTCGGTGCGCTGGCCCACACGTGCGCTCTCCACGTGGTACGAGACGCGCTTGATGGGGCTGAAGATGGAGTCGATGGGGATGACCCCGATGACCGTCTCCGGCGTCTTGTTGCCCTCTGCCGCCACGTAGCCCGTGCCGCGACGGATGGTGAGCATCATCTCGATGGCACCGCCGTCGGACAGCGTAGCGATGTGGTGGTCCGGGTTGAGGATCTCGAGCTCGGCCGGGATGTCGATGTCGGCCGCCACGACCTTGCCGGGCTTGTCCTTGTAGAGCCGCACCTGGACCTCGTCGAGCTCACCGTGCAGTCTGCACACGAGTTCCTTGAGGTTCAGGATGACGTCCGTGACATCTTCCTTCATGCCCTTGATGGTCGTGAACTCGTGAGCCACGCCCTCGATCTTGACGGAACTGACCGCTGCGCCCTCGAGCGACGAGAGCAGGACCCGGCGCAGCGCGTTACCGAATGTATGCCCGAAGCCGCGATCGAGCGGTTCTACCTCAAAGCGCGCCCGATTAGCGGCGAGCTGCTCGCGCGTGATGTTGGGCATCTGAAACTGTAGCAACTGGCCTCCTATAGCCTCTTCGCCGCGAGTACGTTGCTGCAGCGGATTACTTGGAGTACAGCTCGACGATGAGCTGCTCCTGCACCGGCGCGTCGATCTCGTCGCGCTCAGGAGAGCGCAAGACCTTGCCGGTGAGGTTGTCGTGATCGGCCAGGAGCCAGGGCGACACCGACGAAGTGAGGTCGGTGGCAGCACGCACGGTCTCCACAGCCTTGCTGTTCGAGCGCACCGCCACCACGTCGTCCGGGCGGACCTGGTACGACGGGATGTCGACCTTCTTGCCGTTCACCGTGAAGTGCGCATGGCGCACGAGCTGGCGGGCCTGACGGCGCGAAGCGCCGAAGCCGAGACGGTACACGACGTTGTCGAGGCGCATCTCGAGCAGCCTGAGCAGGTTCTCACCCGTGATGCCGTCCTTGCGACTGGCGGCCACGTAATAGTGGTGGAACTGCTTCTCGAGCACCTGGTAATAGCGGCGCGCCTTCTGCTTCTCGCGCAACTGGAGCAGGTACTCGCTCTGCTTGATGCGGCCACGGCCGTGCTCGCCCGGCGGATATGCGCGCCGTTCAACGGCGCACTTGTCGGTGAGGCAGCGCTCGCCCTTGAGGAAGAGCTTGACGCCCTCCCGGCGGCACTCCTTGCACTGTGCTGACGTATCTCTCGCCACTTGGACCTTCCCTAGACCCGGCGACGCTTACGCGGGCGGCAACCGTTGTGCGGCACCGGCGTCACGTCTTTGACACTGATGATCTCGAGGCCAGCCGCCTGAAGCGAACGCACGGCGGTCTCGCGACCCGATCCCGGCCCGCGGACGAAGACCTCGACCTTCTGCAGGCCGTGCTCCATGCCCTTCTTGGCGCAGGACTCGGCAGTCACCTGGGCCGCGAACGGGGTGCTCTTGCGCGACCCCTTGAAGCCCACGGACCCGGCACTCTCCCACGCAATCACGTTCCCTTCCTTGTCGGTAAGGGTGACGAGCGTGTTGTTGAACGACGTCTTGATGTGCGCCTGGCCGACGGCGATGTTCTTGCGGACCTTGCGGCGCTGACGACCTTTAGCTCTCTGGGGCTTAGCCACTCTGCTTTACTCCTCCGCTATCCTGCGGTCACTTCTTGCGCTTGCCGCTGATCGTCCGCTTCGGACCCTTACGGGAGCGCGCGTTGGTGCGTGTGCGCTGCCCGTTCACGGGCATGCCGCGACGGTGGCGGATGCCCCGATAGCAGCCGATGTCCATGAGACGCTTGATGTTCTGGGAGCGCTCGCGGCGCAGGTCGCCCTCGACCGTGACTTCACGATCGATGGCGTCGCGCAGCTTGATGACCTCTTCCTCGGTCAGATCGCGGACTTTGGTGTTCGGATCGATGCCCACGATGGCGAGGACCTTCTGCGAGGTCGAGCGGCCGACGCCGTAGATGTACGTGAGCCCGATCTCGACCCGCTTCTGCGGCGGGATGTTGACGCCTGCGATACGTGCCATGCGGACTTACCCCTGCCTCTGACGATGCCGCGGATTCGAGCAGATCACCTGCACTGTGCCGTGACGGCGGATGATCTTGCACTTCTCACACATCGGCTTTACTGATGCTCTTACCTTCATCGGTGATCCTCGCTGGACGCGCGCAAAGGGCCTTTCGGCCCTCGCACACCGCCTCCGGGCGACCTCTTCTAGCGGGCCGCTACTTGAACCGGTACGTGATCCTGCCTCTGCTGAGGTCGTAGGGCGACAGTTCGACCTTGACCCTGTCGCCGGGCAGGATACGGATGTAGTTCATGCGCATCTTGCCCGAGATGTGAGCGAGCACTTCGTGGTTGTTGTCGAGGTGAACACGGAACATCGTGTTCGGCAGAGCTTCGACAACCTCGCCCTCGATCTCGATGGCTTCTTCTTTGTTCGCCATACTCCCCACTCGTCGACAGACAGCGGCCTGACATACTACCACAAACGGCAAGGGTGACAAACCTCGCCGTCCATGGAGGCGCGGCGGCCGTGGCCCGCGCCGGGTGGTGGTTGCTCACGCTCCCGCGCCGCTCCTCTCCGAGCGCCGGCGCGTGAGCACGCGCGGCCCCTTCTTGCCCACCGCGACGGTGTGCTCGAAGTGTGCCGACAGTGACCCGTCTGTCGTGTGGATCGCCCACCCGTCGTCGGCGACGACGACGTCGTAGGCTCCGGCGTCCACCATCGGCTCGATGGCGAACACCATTCCCTCTTCCAGCCGCGGACCACGACCGGGGTCACCGTAATTAGGGATCTGTGGATCTTCGTGCATCTCCTTGCCGACGCCGTGGCCGACCAGGGAGCGCACCACGCTGAAACCGGCGGCCTCGACGACCTCCTGGACGGCGTGGGAGATGTCTCCCAAGCGCCTGCCTTCGCGACACTCGGCAAGGCCGGCCTCGAGCGACTCGGCCGTGACGTCCATGAGGCGCTGGGCCTCCGGCTCGACGGCCCCCATGCCCAGCGTCACGGCGGAGTCGGCCACATAGCCGTCCAGAGTGACGCCGACGTCGAGGCTGAGCAGGTCACCCTCGGCCACCCTGTACTTGCCCGGGATGCCGTGGACGACCATGTCGTTGGGCGAAGCGCAGATCGACGCCGGGAAGCCCCGGTAGCCGAGGAACGTCGGCACGCCCTTGTGCTGGCGGATGAACTTCTCCGCCATGCGGTCGAGCTCGGCCGTGGTGACGCCGGGTGCGGCCGCCTCTGTGAGCGCGTCGAGGCAGTCCGCGAGGATTGCCCCGGCGGCTGCGATCTTGGCGACTTCTCCTGCTGACTTACGTACGATCACTCAGCGTCGATTCGAGGATCTGGCCGACCTGCTCGTAGACCTCGTTCGGGGCCTTACCGCCGCCGAACGCGCTCTTGAGCACGCCCTTCTGTTCGTAATACCCGATGAGCGGCGCCGTCTGCTTCTCGTAGACGGCGATCCGGTTACGCACCGTCTCCTCGTTGTCGTCGGCTCGCTGGATGAGCTCACCGCCGTCGATGTCGCAGACGCCATCGGCCTTGGGCGGGTCGAACGCGATGTTGTAGATCTTGCCGCACGTGGCGCACGAGCGCCGTCCCGCGATGCGCTGCACGAGTTCGTCGGCCGGGACGTCGATGAGCACCACGTGGGTGATCTCGCGGCCCGAGTCAGCAAGCATGGCGTCGAGCGCCTCCGCCTGCGGGACGGTGCGCGGGAAACCGTCCAGGAGGAACCCCTTGGCGGCGTCGGGCTCGCCCAGGCGGTCGCGGACGACGCCGATGACGACCTCGTCCGGGACCAGCCGGCCGCTCTCCATGTAGTTCTGCGCCTCGCGGCCCATCTCGGTGCCCTTGGCGACCGCGGCGCGCAGCATCTCACCGGTGGAGACGTGCGGCAGCTTGAAGTCCGCCACGATGCGTTCGGCCTGGGTGCCTTTGCCGGCCCCGGGACCGCCGAGAAGGATCACATTGCGTTCAGTCACCGTCATCTCCTACTTGAGGAAGCCTTCGTAGTGCCGCATGAGCAACTGCGCCTCCATCTGGCGCATCGTGTCGAGCGCGACGCCGACGACGATCAGCAGGGAAGTGCCGCCGAAGTAGAACGGGACGTTGATCGGCGGCCGCGAGAGGAGCCACGGCAGCACGGCCAGCGCGGCCAGGAACAGCGCGCCGGGGAACGTGAGCCTTGTGAGGATGCGGTCGAGATACTCGGCCGTCGGCCGGCCGGGGCGTACGCCGGGGATGAACCCGCCATACTTCTTCAGGTTGTCCGCCTGGTCGATGGGGTTGAACGTCACCGCCGTGTAGAAGTAGGTGAAGATGATGATGAGGACGGCCTCGCCGATGATGTAGAGGAACGTGCTCGGCCCGAACGTCCGGTTGATCCACCCACCGAAGCCCGAGGCGCCGAAGAACTGGGCGAACGTCGGGATGATCATCATGACCGACGAGGCGAAGATGACCGGGATGACGCCGGCCATGTTCACCTTGAGCGGGATGAACGTACTCTGGCCGCCCATCATCCGCCGTCCCACCACTCGTTTGGCGTACTGCACCGGGACGCGGCGCTCACCGGTGGTGATCCAGATGACACCCACCACGACGGCGAGCGCGATGACCATGAAGAGCACGATGGGCAGCAGGTTCAGGGTGAACAGCTGGGCCGCGCCCGACGGGACGCGGGAGACGATGCTGATGAAGATGATGATCGACATGCCGTTGCCGATACCGCGCGCGGTGATGAGCTCGCCGAGCCACATCACGATGACCGCGCCGGTGGTGAGGCTGCCCATGATCAGCGCCGCGCGCCACCAGTTGAGGTCGGGCAGCGCGTCGTACTGGCGGAACAGGACGATGTAGCCCGCCGACTGCACCAGCGAGAGGCCGACGGTGAGCCAGCGGGTGTACTTGGTGATCTGCTTCTGGCCCTGCTCGCCCTCTTTGGCCAGCTCCTCCAGCTTGGGGATGACCACGGTGAGGAGCTGCATGATGATCGAGGCCGTGATGTACGGCATGATGCCGAGCGCGAAGACGGCGACACGCCTGAGCGCGCCGCCTGAGAACAGGTCGAGGAACCCGGCCACACCGGCCGCGCCCGAGTCGAAGAACTTCTGGAGCGCGGCCAGATCCACGCCGGGCACCGGAACGTAAGCGCCGAACCGGTAGATCGCCAGCATGCCCGCCGTGAACAGGAGCTTCGTGCGAAGGTCCGGAATCTTCCAGGCGTTGGCGAGCGACTGCCAGAGCTTGTTGTTCACGACTACCCCCCGGCGCCGGTCAGAGGAGCTCGGCCTTGCCGCCGGCCGCCTCGATCTTCTCAACGGCACTGCGGGAGTACATGTGCACGCGCACGGTGAGCGCCACCGTGAGCTCTCCGCCGCCGAGCACCTTGATCGGCGTGCGGGTGTTCTTGACGATGCCCTTGGCGACCAGCGCCTCCGGGGTGACCTCTTCGCCCGCCTGGAAGGCGTTGGCGAGACGGCCGACGTTGACCGGCACCGCGTAGGTGCGGAACGGCCCGATGGGCATGCTCTTCTTCATGTGCGGGCCGCGAAGCTTGCCCAGGCGCATGTAGAGCGGCATCTGGCCACCCTCATAGCCCGGGCGCACGCCGCCGCCGGAGCGGGCGTTGTAGCCCTTGTGGCCTTTGCCGGCCGTCTTGCCCTGGCCCGAGCCCTTGCCGCGGCCGAGGCGCTTGGTGGCCTTGGTCGAGCCGGGGTTGGGGCGCAGGTTGTGAAGTCCCAGTTCCTCAGTCATGTCACGACTTCTTCGCTGCCGGGCGCACCTCGACGAGGAACGCTACTTTCTTGACCATGCCGCGGATCACGGGGTTGTCTTCGTGGACCACGGTGTGACGGATACGCTTGAGGCCGAGCGCGCGCAGCGTGCCACGATGTTCGGGCTTGCGTCCGATCGCGCTCTTGACCTGCGTGATCTCGATCTGGCTCATTCGGGTCACGCCTCCTTGGCGGAGGCCTCGGCGGCCTCAGGCTCGCGCAGGTCGAGGCCGAGCACCTTGGCGACCGAGATGCCGCGCAGACGCGCCTGGCCCTCCGGCGTCTTCAGGGACTGCAGGCCCGCGACGGTGGCGCGCACCAGGTTGATCGGGTTGGTGGTGCCCAGCGACTTCGTGAGGATGTCGCGGACGCCGGCCAGCTCGAGCACGGCACGCACGCCGCCGGCGGCGATGACGCCGGTGCCGGGCGCGGCCGGCTTCAGGAGCACCCGGGCGGCGCCGTAGCGGCCGATCACCTGGTGCGTCGTGGTCGTGCCGTTGTAGCGCGGCACGGTGAACAGGTTCTTCTTTGCGTCCTCGATCGCCTTCTGGATCGCCAGCGGCACCTCGCGCGCCTTGCCGTACCCGGCGCCCACATGCCCATTCTCGTCACCGACGACGACCAGGGCTGTGAAGGAGAACCGCCGGCCGCCCTTGACGACCTTGGCGACGCGGTTGATATCGACGACGCGCTCTTTGAGCTCGTTGCCTTCGCTGAATGATCCTCTAGCCACGGGGTCCTAATCTCCTTGTCAGAAAGCCAGGCCGCCCTCGCGGGCGCCCTCGGCGAGAGCCTTCACTCGGCCGTGATACAGATAGCCCGACCGGTCGAACACGACGCTCTCGATACCCTTGTCCTTGGCGCGCTGCGCGAGCAACTCGCCGACCTTCCTGGCGACCTCGGCCTTCTTGAGGCCCGCCGTATCGACCTCGGCCGAGCGCGCCGACGCGATGGTGGCCGCGGTGGCGTCGTCGACGAGCTGGGCGTAGATCGCCTTGTTCGAGCGGAACACCGAGACGCGCGGACGCGCGGCGGTGCCGCTGATGCGGCCGCGGATGCGGCGCTTGCGCCGGGCCCGGGCCTCTCTGATGCTGGTTGCGCTCATCTTGTGGTCGTTCCTCTTCTCTCAGGCAGCGGCTTACGCGCGCTTGCCGACCTTGCGCTGGACGTACTCGCCGGCGTACCGGATGCCCTTGCCCTTGTAGGGCTCGGGCGGCCGGATGGAGCGCACCTTGGCGGCGACCTCGCCGACGACCTGCTTGTCGATGCCCCTGACGATCACGACAGTCTGCTGCGGGCACTCGAACGTGATGTGCTCCGGCGGCGCAATGACCACCGGGTGGCTGTAGCCGACCAGGAGCTCGAGGTCGCTGCCCTTGACGCTGGCCCGGTACCCGACGCCGACGATCTCGAGACGCTTCTCGAACCCGTCCGTGACGCCGGTCACCATGTTGGCGATGAGCGTGCGGGTCAGCCCATGGAGCGAGCGATGCTGCCCGCTGTCGGTGGGCCGCTTGACCTGGATGACGCCGTCGCCGACCTCGACCATCATCTCGCGAGGAACCCGCTGGGTGAGCTCACCCTTTGGGCCCTTCACGGTGACGACGGCGTTGTCGTAGTTGAACTCCACGCTGTCGGGCAGCGGGATGGGTGCTCTTCCGATCCTCGACATGTCCCGTCCTTACCAGATGAAGCAGATGACCTCGCCGCCGAGGCCGAGCTTCTGCGCTTCCGCGCTCGTCACGAGGCCTTTCGACGTCGAGATGATCGCCGTACCGAGCCCGCCGAGCACCTTGGGGAGAGTCTCCTTCTTGGCGTAGATGCGACGCCCGGGTTTGGAGACCCGCTTGATGCCGGAGATGACGCGCTCACGGTTCTTGCCGTACTTGAGCTCGACGATGATGACGTCGCCGTGCTCGCCCTGCTTCTTGTCCCAGCCGGCGATGTAGCCCTGCTCGAGCATCAGACGCGCGATCTCCGCCTTCATCTTGCTGGCCGGGATCTCGACCGTGCTGTGCCGTGCAGTGCTGCCGTTGCGGACGCGGGTGAGCATGTCGGCGATGGGGTCTGTCATTGACATGGTCCTCGCCTCCTCACCAGCTCGACTTGGTCAGACCGGGGATGACGCCCTGGTGCGCGACTTCGCGCAGGCAGATGCGACAGAGCCCGAACTTGCGGTAGTAGGCGCGGGGCCGGCCACAGCGCTGGCAGCGGTTGTACTCCCGCGTCTTGTAGCGCTGCTTCCGTCCCGCCTTCACCACGAGGGATGTCTTGGCCATGCTTCAGATGCTCCTAGTTGGAACGGAACGGCATGCCGAGCCTGGTAAGCAGGGCGCGCCCTTCCTCGTCCGTCTTGGCGGTCGTCGTGATGACGATGTTGAGACCGCGGAACGTCTCCACCGAGTCGTAGTCGATCTCGGGGAAGATGGTCTGCTCGCGGACGCCCATCGCGAAGTTGCCGCGCCCGTCGAACTGCTTCGGGTCGATCCCGCGGAAGTCGCGGATGCGCGGGAGGGCGATCGACACGAGCCGGTCGATCATCTCGTACATGCGCTCACCGCGGAGGGTGACGCGGCAACCGATGGACATGCCCTCGCGGAGCTTGAAGCCGGCGATAGACTTGCGCGCTTTGGTGATCGCCGGCCGCTGGCCGCTGATCAGCGCCAACTCCTCGACGGCATCGTCGAGCAGCTTCGCGTTCGTCTTCGCCTCACCGACACCCATGTTGAGCGTGACCTTGGTGACGCGAGGGACTTCCATCACGTTGCGGTAGCCGAACTCATCCTTGAGCTCGGGCACGATCTCTTTGAAGTACTTCTCTTTGAGCCTGGCCATCTGCCTACGCCTTGTCGATGTCTTTGCCACAGGACTCGCGACGGCACACGCGCACCTTGCCACCGCCGTCGATCAGCCGGTACCCGACACGCGTGGGCTGGCCGCAAGACGGGCACACGAGCATGACGTTGGAAACATCGAGTGCAGCTTCGCGCTCGATGACCCCGCCCTGAGGATTCGTCTTCGGGTTGGGCTTGGTGTGCTTCTTGACGATGTTGAGCCGCTCGAGGACCACACGATGCTTCTCGCGGTCGACGCGCAGCACCTTGGCGGTCTTGCCCGTCTCCTTGCCGCTGACCACGCGCACCTGGTCGCCCTTCTTTATCTTCATGTTGCTCATCACAGCACCTCGGGAGCGAGCGAGACGATCTTCATGAAGTTCTTCTCGCGCAACTCGCGGGCGACGGGACCGAAGATGCGGGTCCCGCGCGGGTTGTTCTGGTTGTCGATGATGACGGCGGCGTTCTCGTCGAACGCGATGTACGTGCCGTCCTTACGACCGTATTCCTTCTTGGTACGCACGATGACCGCGCGCACCACGTCGCCCTTCTTCACGCTGCCGCCGGGCGTGGCGACCTTGACGGTGCCGACGATGATGTCGCCCACCGTACCGTAGCGCCGCTTCGAGCCTCCGCGGATCCGAATACAGAGGATCTCGCGTGCGCCCGTGTTGTCGGCGACTCGTAGTCTGGACTCAACCTGGATCATGTGCTTCCTCTGACCGGATTCTTACTTGGCTTTCTCGAGGACCTCGAGGAGGCGCCAGTGCTTGGACGCGCTGAGCGGACGGGTCTCGACGACACGCACGAGATCGCCGACGCCGGCCGCGTTGTGCTCGTCGTGGGCGTGCAGCTTGCTCGAGCGGCGGACGACCTTGCCGTACCGCTCGTGCTTCTGCGCCACGTCGATGCGCACCACGATGGTCTTGTCCATGGCGTCACTCACGACGACCCCACGGCGCTCCTTGCGCCCGGGCACCTTCTCAGGCGCCTTGCGCTCGGCCTTGGCCTTGCTGCGCGCGGCCGAGACCTTCTTGACGGCCTTGGCCTCGGGAGCGACGGCCTTCTTGGCGGCCGGCTTCTTGGCGGGGGCGGCCTTCTTGGCCGCCGCCTTCTTGGCGGCGGGCTTGCGCGCCGCCGACTGCTTGGGAGCGGGCTTGCCGCTGTCTGTCTTCTTCGCTGTAGCCATCAGGCTTCACCACCGGCTGCCGTGCGCTCGCGCTCGTCCTGCAGAGTGAGCAGGCGGGCGATCTCGCGCCGGGTCGCGTTCAACTTCATCGGGTTGTCGAGCTGACCGGTGGCGTGCTGGAAGCGCAGGTTGAAGAGCTCCTTGCGCGTGTCCTTCAGGCGCACGATGAGCTCGTCATCGGAGAGCTCGCGTAGCTTGCTAGCCTTCAAAGACACTGCCCTCCCTGGTCACGAACTTGCACTTGATGGGCAGCTTGTGAGCCGCGAGACGCATGGCCTCGCGAGCCACCGGCTCACTGACGCCGGCCAGCTCGAACATGACTCTGCCCGGCTTGACCACGGCCACCCATCCCTCTGGTGAGCCCTTGCCGCCACCCATGCGGGTCTCCGCGGCCTTGCGCGTCACCGGCTTGTGCGGGAACACGTTGATCCACACCTTGCCGCCACGCTTGATGTACCGCGTCATGGCGATACGGGCGGCTTCGATCTGGCGGTTGGTGATCCAGCCGCGTTCCATGGCTTTCAGGCCGAACTGCCCGAACTCGACAGTGGTGCCGCCTTGGGCTGTACCGGCCATACGGCCGCGGTGCTGTTTCCTGTGCTTGACTCTCTTCGGCAGGAGCATCGTCTACGTCCTCTCCCGTCAGCTCTGCTCTGTCTTGGGCGCGTCGGGCTTGGTCTCTGGCTTGGGCGCATCGGCCGGCTTGGCCGAGCGGTTCGGAGCCTGGCGACCCATAGGAGCCTTGGGGCCCACGGATGGCCGCTGACCGCCGGGACCACGACCGGGACCGCCGGGACCACGACCGGGCCCACCGGGACCGCGACCGGGACCACCGGGACCGCGACCGGGCCCACCGGGACCACGACTCGCACCACCGGGACCGCGACCGGGACCGCCGGGACCACGACCGCCCGGAGCGCCGTCACGGCGCGGACGGCGGTCGCGACCACCACGGTCGTCGCGACGCTGCTCATCACGCTCCATGCGCGCCTTGGCCTCGTCCATCGGATACCCCTCGGGCAGGATCTCGCCCTTGTTGATCCAGACCTTCACGCCGATGCGACCGAAGGTCGTACGGGCCTCGCGGAAACCGTAGTCGATGTCCGCGCGCAACGTGTGCAGGGGCACGCGCCCCTCGCTGTAGTGCTCGTTGCGGGCCATCTCGGCGCCACCCAGGCGGCCGCCGCAGCGCACGCGCATGCCGGCGGCGCCGGAGCGCATGGCGCTGGTGAGGGCACGCTTCATGGCGCGACGGAAGCTGACGCGGTTCTCGAGCTGTTCGGCGATGGACTGGGCCACCAGCACGGCATCGAGCTCCGGTCGCTTCACCTCGATGATGTTCACCTGGACGTTCTTCTTGGTCATCGCGTGGATCTCTTTGCGGAGCGCGTCGACCTCAGAGCCGCTCTTGCCGATCACGATGCCGGGGCGGGCGGTGTGGATGTCGATGGTGATGTTGTTCTGGTCCTTGCGGATGATGATCCGAGACAGACCGGCGTGGGAGAGCTTGCGCAGGATGTGCAGGCGGATGCGCTCGTCCTCGGCCAGGAACTGCTTGAATTCCTTCTCCGTGTACCAGTGCGACTTCCAGTCGTGGATAACGCCGACGCGGAAGCCGCCGGGATGCACTTTCTGGCCCATCAGGAACGGCCCTCCCTTTGGTCGACGGCGACGGTGATGTGACTGCTGCGCTTGCGGATGCGGTTCACGCGACCCATGGCCCGGAACTTCCACCGCTTGAGGGTGGGACCCTCGTCGACGCGCGCTTCGGTGACGAACAGGTCGTCGGCGGAGAGGGCGTTGTTGTGCTCGGCGTTGGCGACCGCGGAATCGAGCACCGCCGCGACGACCCGAGCTGAGTTGCGGTTGGCGAAGTACAGCACGCTGCGCGCCTCGGCCACGGACTTGCCGCGGATGAGGTCGGCCGCCTCTCGCGCCTTGCGCGGTGCGACACGCACGTACTTTGCCGTTGCTTTGACTGCCATCCCTGCTTACCTTCTCGCCGAGCGGTCACCCTTGATGTGACCGCGGAACGTACGGGTGAGTGCGAACTCGCCCAGCTTGTGACCGACCATGGACTCGCTGATGAAGACGGGTACGTGCTTACGCCCGTCGTGCACCGCGATGGTGTGACCGACCATGTCGGGGAAGATGGTGGAGGCCCGCGACCAGGTCTTGATCATCTTCTTCTGGCCGGCGGCGTTCATCTGCTCGATGCGCTTCAAGAGGCGCTCGTCGACGAACGGACCCTTCTTAGCTGATCTGCTCAAAAGAGGCCTCCTGCCTTATCCGCGCTTGCCGCGTTTGCGGCCGCGGATGATGAACTTGTCGGACGCCTTGTGGTTGGCGCGTGTGCGATAGCCGAGCGTCGGCACGCCCCAAGGCGTCACCGGATGACGACCGGCAGTGGTCTTGCCCTCGCCGCCGCCGTGCGGGTGGTCGACAGGGTTCATGGCGGTGCCGCGAACGGTCGGACGCACACCGCGCCAGCGGGTACGACCGGCCTTGCCGCCGGAGAGGTTGGAGTGGTCGGAGTTACTGAGCTCGCCCACGGTGGCGCGGCAGGCGAGCCGGATGCGCCGCAGCTCGCCGGAAGGAAGCCGGACGACGCCGTACCCCTTCTCCTTGGCCTGCAGCTGGGCGCTGACGCCGGCACTCCGCACCAGCTGGCCGCCGCGGCCCGGCTGGAGTTCGATGTTGTGGATCGTCGTGCCCGACGGGATGTTCTCGAGGGGCAGGGCGTTACCGGCCTTGATGTCCGCGGCCGGCCCAGACTCGACCGTGTCGCCTACTGCAAGGTTCTTGGGCGCCAGGATGTAGCGCTTCTCGCCGTCTGCGTAGTGCAGAAGAGCGATGCGCGCCGAGCGGTTCGGGTCGTACTCGATGTGCGCGACCGTGGCCGGCACTGCATCCTTGTCCCGCTTGAAGTCGATGATGCGATAGCGCCGCTTGTGACCGCCGCCCTTGTGGCGCGTGGTGATGCGCCCGTAGCTGTTGCGGCCGCCGTTCTTCTTGAGCGGCGCCACCAGCGAGCGCTCCGGCTCACTGCGCGTGATGTCCTCGAACGTATCGACCGTCATGAACCGGCGGCCGGGCGAGGTCGGCTTGAATCGCTTGATGCCCATTACCTGCCCTCGAAGAATTCGATCTTGTCGCCGGGCGCAAGCTGCACAACGGCCTTCTTCCACGCCGAGGTGCGCCCTTTGGTCATGCCGCGGCGCTTAGGCTTGGGGCGCACGTTCGCGGTGCTGACACCGACGACGGTCACGTCGAACAACTGCTGGACCGCCTGGGCGATCATGGTCTTGTGCGCGTCGGGGTGCACCTCGAAGGTGTACCTGCTGTGGTCGATCTGCGCGTAACTCTTCTCGCTGATGATCGGCCGGATGATGATTTTCTCTGCTTCAACCATGGTCACGCCTCGTTCAGGGCGGCGAACGCCTTCTCGGTGAGGACCAGCGAGCGAGCGCGGAGCACCTGCTCGGTGGACAGGGCGGCCACCTCCGACGCCTCGGCGTACGGGAGGTTGCGGACCGACTTGAGCACCACCGGCTCGTCGTGTGTGACGAAGAGCACCGGCGCCGCGCAGTCGAGGTTCACGAGGAACTCCTCGAGCGCGTGCGTGCTTGGCTCGGCAAGCTCAAGGCCGGCGGCCACGAAGACGCGGCCGTTGGCGGCCCGGTCGCTCAGCGCCATGGAAAGCGCCTTGCGGATGACCTTCTTGTTGATCTTGATGTCGAAGCTGCGCGGATGCGGACCGAAGGCGACTCCGCCGCCGGTGCGGATCGGCGACTTCACACTGCCGGCCCGGGCGCGGCCCGTGCCCTTCTGACGGTACAGCTTGGCGGTGGAGCCGCTGACCTCGCCGCGCGTCTTGGTCGAGGCGGTGCCGGAGCGGCGCGCGGCCTGCTCGGCGCGCACGACCAGGTGCAGCGTGTTGACGTCGGCCGCGACAGCGAAGCGGGCGTCGGCCAGCTTTCGCGTCTCGATTTCCTTGCCGGAAGCGTCGATGAAGGTGGCCGTGCCGGCGGCGCCCTTGCGAGCCTCCGCCGCAGCCTTGACCGGTGCCTTCTGCTTCGGCGGGCGCTCGGCCTTGAGCTCTGGGGCCGCCGCCTTGGCGGCCGGCTTTGCGGCTGCCTTCTTCGGCGCGGCCTTCTCGGCCTTGGCCGGAGCGGCCTTCTTGGCGGCCGGCTTCTTGGCCGGGGCCTTCTTCTCGGCCTTCACCTCGTCGCCCTCGGCCTTGGCGGCCGCGGCCTTCCTGGCGGCCGGCTTCTTGGCCGGGGCCTTCTTCTCGGCCTTCACCTCGTCGCCCTCGGCCTTGGCGGCCGCGGTCTTCTTGGCCGCAGGCTTCTTGGCGGCCGGTTTCTTGGCGGCCTCCGTGGCGGCGTCTGCCGTGGCGGCGTCGGGCTTCTCCGGCTCGGCGGCGGCCTCGACGTCAGGAGTGTTCTTGATCTCGTCGGCGCTCACGACTACCTACCCTTTATGACGACGACGGAGTTCTTGGCGCCCGGCACGGAGCCCTTGATGAGCAACAGGTTGTTCTCCACGTCCCTGCGGACGATCTTGAGGCCCTGCTGCGTCACGCGCTGCGACCCCATATGGCCGCTCATACGCATGCCCTTGAACACACGCGCGGGATACGCGCTCGCGCCGATGGATCCCGGAGCCCTCACGTTGTGAGAACCGTGAGTCTCGGGACCGCGGCCGAAGTTGTGCCGTTTGATGGTGCCCTGGAACCCCTTGCCCTTGCTGATGCCCGTAGCGGTGACCGGCTGGCCGTCCTCGAACGACTCGACGGTGACGGTGTCGCCGACCTTGAGGTCGCCGAGGTCGCCGAACTCGACGAGGTGCCGCATGCCATGCTTGAGGCCGGCCTTCTTGAGGTGGCCGAGCTCGGGCTTGCTGATGTGTTTGTCCTTGCACTCCTCGAACGCGAGCTGCACGGCCTCATAGCCGTCGTTGTCGAGGGTGCGTACCTGAGTGACGGGACAAGGACCGGCCTGGACGACGGTTACGGCGATCACGTTGCCGTCGTCGTCGAACAGCTGGGTCATGCCCATCTTCTTCCCGATGATGCCAGTCATTGCTCTACAGCTTGATCTCGATGTGGACACCGGCCGGCAGATCGAGACGCATCAGCTGGTCGACCGTCTTGGGCGTCGGCTGATGGATGTCGATGAGCCTCTTGTGAGTGCGGATCTCGAAGTGCTCGCGTGAGTCCTTGTCCTTGAACGGGCTCTTGATCACGCAATACACGTTCTTCTCCGTGGGGAGCGGCACGGGGCCGGAGATGGTCGCGCCACTGCGCTGCGCGGTTTCCACGATGGACTGCGCGCTACGCTCGATCAGCTCGTGATCGTAAGACTTCAACCTTATGCGGATCTTCTGCTGTGCCACTCTCGCCTTCTCTGTCCTGTTCACGTGGCCGGGCGTGTCGCGCTTGCGAGCGTGCAAGAGCACGCCCGGCCCGATCTGACTGGCTTCTACTCGAGGATCTTGGTGATAGCGCCGGCGCCCACGGTGCGGCCGCCCTCGCGGATGGCGAACCGGAGGCCTTCGTCCATGGCGATCGGGGTGATGAGCTTGACTTCCATCACCGTGTTGTCGCCCGGCATGACCATCTCAACGCCCTCTTCGAGGGTGATGACGCCGGTCACGTCCGTCGTGCGGAAGTAGAACTGCGGACGATAGCCGTTGAAGAACGGCGTATGACGGCCGCCTTCGTCCTTGGAGAGGACGTAGACCTGGGTGAGGAAGTGCGTGTGCCCGGTGATGCTGCCCGGCTTAGAGCAGACCATGCCGCGCTCGACCTCTTCGCGCTTGACGCCGCGGAGGAGCAGGCCGATGTTGTCGCCGGCACGACCTTCGTCGAGCAGTTTGCGGAACATCTCGACGCCGGTGACGGTGGTCTTCATCGGCTTGTCCCGCATGCCGACGATCTCGACCTCTTCGCCGACCTTGACGATGCCGCGCTCGACGCGGCCGGTGGCGACGGTGCCGCGGCCGGTGATGGTGAACACGTCTTCGACGGGCATCAGGAACGGCTTGTCGACGTCCCGCTCGGGCTCCGGCAGATACTCGTCGAGCGCCTTGGTGAGCTCGATGATGCTGCCGCACCACTCGCAGTCTTCCTTGCCGCAGCCGCACTCGAGCGCCTTGAGCGCCGAACCCTTGATGACGGGCAGGTCGTCGCCCGGGAACTCGTACTCGCTGAGCAGCTCGCGGACTTCCATCTCGACCAGCTCGATGAGCTCGGGGTCGTCGACGAGGTCGGTCTTGTTCATGTACACGATGATGTTCGGCACGTTGACCTGGTGGGCGAGCAGAATGTGCTCACGAGTCTGCGGCATGGGGCCGTCGTCGGCGCCTACGACCAGGATCGCGGCGTCCATCTGGGCGGCGCCGGTGATCATGTTCTTGATGTAGTCGGCATGGCCCGGGCAGTCGACGTGCGCGTAATGACGATTCTCCGTCTCGTACTCGACGTGCGCGGTGGCGATGGTGATGCCGCGCTCACGCTCTTCCGGCGCCTTGTCGATCATGTCGAAGGCGGTGAACTCGGTATTGCCACCGCGGTTGTGCAGCACCAGCGTGATCGCAGCGGTGAGGGTGGTCTTGCCGTGATCGACGTGACCGATGGTGCCCACATTCATGTGCGGCTTGCTGCGGTCAAACTTCTGCTTGGCCATCTCTGCTACTCCTTTTCCCGAAACCCGGAGGTTGAGGTCACACAAAAATCGGTGCGGCAGCCTGCCGCACCAAAGGTCGGCAGTATACACCGACCGGATGGACTGGGGCAAACACGCGGACGTTCACGGCGGTCACTAGCCGCGGACCTTGGCGACGATCTCCGCGGCGATGCTCGCCGGAACCCGCGCGTAGTGCTTGAACTGCATGGTGTAGGTGGCGCGCCCCTGGGTGGTCGACCGGAGGTCGGTGGCGTACCCGAACATGGTGGACAGCGGCACCGTGGCGTTGATGACCTGGGCGTTCCCGCGCGGCTCCATGCCGTCGATGTGGCCACGCCGGGAGTTGAGATCGCCCATCACGTCGCCCATGAAGTCGCTGGGCGTGACGACCTCGACGGCCATCATGGGCTCGAGCAGCGCCGGCTTGGCCTTCTGCGCGGCGTTCTTGAACGCCATGGAGCCGGCGATCTTGAACGCCATGTCCGACGAGTCGACATCGTGGTAGCTGCCGTCGATGAGCGCGACCTTGATGTCGACCATGGGGTAGCCGGCGATGACGCCGGTGCTCATGGCCTCCTGGATGCCGTCATCGACGGAGGGGATGTAGTCCCGCGGCACGACGCCGCCCATGATGCGGCTCTCGAACTCATAACCGGCGCCCGGCTCGTTCGGCTGCATCTCGATGACCACATGGCCGTACTGGCCGCGGCCGCCGGTCTGGCGCACGAACTTGCCCTCGACCTTGTTCACCGTCTGCGTGATGGTCTCGCGATAGGCGACCTGTGGCTTGCCGACGTTCGCGTCGACGCCGAACTCGCGCACGAGGCGGTCGACGATGATCTCGAGGTGCAGCTCGCCCATGCCCTGGATGATGGTCTGGCCTGTCTCCTCGTCGGTGAAGACGCGGAAGGTAGGGTCCTCCTCGGCGAGGCGCTGCAGCGAGTTGCCGAGCTTCTCCTCGTCGGCCTTGGTCTTGGGCTCGATGGCGACCATGATGACCGGCTCGGGGAACTCCATCGACTCCAGGATCACCGGCTTGGACTGGTCGCAGAGCGTGTCGCCGGTCCCGGTGTTCTTGAGGCCTACAGCCGCGGCGAGCTCGCCCGCGTAGATCTCGTCGCGGTCCTCGCGGTGGTTGGCATGCATCTGCAGGATGCGGCTGATGCGCTCGCGCTTGTCCTTGCTCGAGTTGCTGACGTAGGACCCGGCCTTCAGCGTGCCGGAGTAGACGCGGAAGTAGGTGAGCTTGCCGACATAGGGGTCGACGGCGACCTTGAAGGCGAGAGCCGAGAAGGGGGCGTCGTCGGCCGTCTGCCGCGTGACCTCTTCCCCGCCGGGCTTGAGACCGGTGACGGCGGGGACGTCGAGCGGCGACGGCAGGAAGTCGACGATGGCGTCCATGAGCGGCTGTACGCCTTTGTTCTTGAAGGCGGAGCCGCACATCACGGGGGTGATGCTGATGTCGAGTGTGGCCTGCCGAATGACCTCGCGCATATGCGCAGCAGTGATCTCCTGGCCCTCGAGGTAGGCCTCGAGCAGATGGTCGTCGTGATCGGCGATGGACTCGATGAGCTTGAGCCGGTACTCGTCGGCGAGCTCCCTGTGGTCCTCGGGGATGTCGGTGATCTCCCAGTCGGTGCCGAGCTCGTCGAGGTAGACGATCGCGTTCATCTCGATGAGGTCGATGATGCCGCGGAAGTCGGACTCGCGGCCGATGGGCACCTGCAGCGCCACGGGGTTGGCCCCCAGGCGGTCGACCATCATCTCGAGGCCGCGGAAGAAGTCCGCGCCTATGCGGTCCATCTTGTTGACGAACGCGATGCGCGGGATGCCGTACTTGTCGGCCTGCCGCCACACGGTCTCGGACTGCGGCTCGACCCCGCCGACAGAGCAGAACAGCGCGATGGCGCCGTCGAGGACGCGAAGGCTGCGCTCGACCTCCATGGTGAAGTCCACGTGCCCGGGCGTGTCGATGATGTTGATCTGCGTGTCGCGCCACGAGACGGTGGTCGCGGCCGACGTGATGGTGATGCCGCGCTCCTGCTCCTGGGCCATCCAGTCCATGACTGCAGCGCCCTCGTGGACCTCGCCGATCTTGTGCGTCTTCCCGGTGTAGTACAGGATGCGCTCGGTCGTCGTGGTCTTACCGGCGTCGATGTGCGCCATGATCCCGATGTTGCGCGTGTTGTCGAGCGAGAACTGCCTCATGTGGAGTGTCGTGTTCCTTCCATGCGAAAGCCCCTCACCGACGAAGGTCAGTGAGGGGCCCTCGGCGGATTACCAGCGATAGTGTGCGAATGCCTTGTTGGCCTGCGCCATGCGGAAGATGTCGTCCTTCTTCTTGAACGCTCCGCCCTGACCGGCCAGTGCGTCGAGCATCTCGGCGGCCAGGCGCTCGGCCATGACCTTCTCGCGGCGATCGCGGGAAAAAGCCACCAGCCAGCGGATGGCGAGCGTGCGGGCGCGACGGCCGGGCACCTCGACGGGCACCTGGTACGTAGCGCCGCCGACGCGCCGGCTGCGGACCTCGAGGTGCGGCGTGAGCGCCTGGATGGCGTCCTGCATGACCTCGACCGGGTCGCGGCCGGTCTTCTCGCGCACGATCTCGAGCGCGCCGTAGACGATCTGCTCGGCCGTGCTCTTCTTGCCGTCCAGCAGGACCTTGTTGATGACCTGCGTGACAAGCTTGCTGTTGTACACGGGGTCCGGGAGGACTTCCCGGCGCGTGATGGTGCCTCTGCGCGGCATGCTCTATCTCACCCCTTCGCCTTGGAACCGTAGCGCGACCGCGCCTTCTTGCGGTCGGCCACGCCCGAGGCGTCGAGTGAACCCCGGATGACCTTGTAGCGGACGCCCGGCAGGTCCTTGACACGGCCGCCGCGTACAAGCACGACGGAGTGCTCCTGCAGGTTGTGGCCGATGCCGGGGATGTAGGTCGTGACCTCCATGCCGTTGACCAGCCGCACGCGGGCGACCTTGCGCAGAGCGGAGTTCGGCTTCTTGGGCGTCACGGTGTAGACGCGCGTGCAAACGCCGCGCTTCTGGGGTGACCCCTTGAGCGCCGGAGTCTTCGAACGCTTGGTCTTGCTCTCACGCCCTTTGCGGACGAGCTGGCTGATGGTTGTCATCTGACCTCTCTGGTATCTACTGTCTGCCGCTGAGGACAACGGCCATGTAGTCTAGCTAAACGGGGCAGTGGCCGCAAGCACGCCGTGCCGGCGGCCACAGCCCCGCTGGCTTTTCAGCCGATCTCGCCGTCGAACACGTCGCCCTCGCCGTCGCCGAAGCTCCACGCCGCGTCGCCGGTCATGAGCCGGTCGGCCTCGGCAAGCGCCTCGGCGCGGCCGGCCGCGTGGATCTCCACATCGCGGTAGCGGCGCAGGCCCGTACCGGCAGGGATGAGCTTGCCGATGATGATGTTCTCCTTGAGGCCGGCGAGGTTGTCGACCTTGCCCTCGATGGCCGCGTCGGTGAGCACCTTGGTGGTCTCCTGGAAGGAGGCCGCGCTGAGGAAGCTCTCCGTGGCCAGCGACGCCTTGGTGATGCCGAGGATGATCTCCTCGGCCTCGGCCGCTTCGCCGCCCTCGCCCACGATGCGCTCGTTCTCCGCCGTGAGCTGGTAGCGGTCGACGAGCTGGCCGGGCAGGAAGGTCGTGTCCCCGGCGGTCACGACGCGGACCTTGCGCATCATGCGGCGCACGATGAGCTCGATGTGCTTGTCGTTGATCTCCACGCCCTGCGACCTGTAGACCTCCTGCACCTCGTTGACGAGGTACTTCTCGGTCGCGGTCGCACCGGCGTGCTTGAGCACCTCCGCCGGGTACAGCGAGCCGGGCGAGAGCTGCGTGCCCTCCTCGACCCAGTCGCCGTCCTCGACGAGCACGTGGGTGCGGCGAGAGGAGAACGCATACTCCTTGGCCGCACCCTCGTCCGGCGTGATCGTCACCTTGCAGCCGCGCTCGGTGTCCTCGATGGCCACGCGGCCCGAGACCTCGGCGAGCTTGGCGACGCCCTTCGGCTTGCGCGCCTCGAAGAGCTCGACGACACGCGGAAGGCCGTGGGTGATGTCTGCGCCGGCGATACCGCCGGTGTGGAAGGTGCGCATGGTGAGCTGCGTACCGGGCTCGCCGATGGACTGCGCCGCGATGTGGCCGACGGCGTCGCCGATCTCGGCCGAGGTGTTGTTGGCGAGCGCGTAGCCGTAGCACTTCTGGCACACGCCGATCTCGGCGTCGCACTTGAGCACACTGCGGACCGGCACCATGGGGTCGGTCTGCGAGCTGCGCGCGAGGATGTCGAGGATCTGGGCGCGGGTCTCCGTGCCGATGTGCGTGTCGCGCTCGAACACGACCTCGCCCGTCTCCTCTTCGATGATGGCGTCGCCGAGGTGCCTGCCCAGCAGGTTCTCGTTGGGCTCGTGCGTCCACACGGCCATGTTGGACGCGGCCGCCTTGCCCTTCTTGACCTTGACCTTGGCGTTCGGCAGCGTCGAGTAGACTTCGCGAAGGAGGCCGATCTGCGCGGGGCCGATCTTCTCGCCCTTCTTGAGGACGACACGGTCGCTGCGCGGCCGCCTGACGTCCTCGGCGAGCACCGTACCCTCGAGTTCGGGATTCTCCTCACGGCGGCGCGACCACGGCGACATGGGCACCCACTCTTTGGTGCCGCAGTCGACATCGCTGACGGTGACGTCCTGGCACACGTCCACCAGACGGCGGGTGAGGTACCCGGAGTCGGCGGTGCGCAGGGCGGTGTCGGCGAGGCCCTTGCGGGCGCCGTGGGTGGAGATGAAGAACTCGAGCACGGAGAGGCCTTCGATGAAGCTCGACTTCACCGGCTGCTCGACGATCTCGCCCTTCGGGTTGGCCATCTGACCGCGCCACCCGGCGAGCTGCCGGATCTGCTTGATGTCGCCGCGGGCGCCGGAGGTCGCCATCATGTAGATCGGGTTGAGAGGGTTGAAGTTCGCCCTCGTGGCGGCCGTGATCTGGACGTCGGCTTCACGCCAGATCTCCTGGACCTTGCCGCGACGCTCCTCCTCGGAGAGGAAGCCGTTGTTGTACTCCTCGCGGAGCTGATCGACCATGGCCTCATGCGTGCGGAGGATCTCGGCCTTCTCCTTGGCCGGCACGACGACGTCGTTCTTGGAGACCGTGACCGCCGCGCGCGTGGCGAAGTGGAAGCCGACCTCCTTGAAGACGTCGAGGATGCGGGCCACCTTGTTGGCGCCGTAGAGGGCGACCAGCTTGTTGATGAAGCTGGCGAGGCCCTTCTTGGTCATGGTGTAGTTGATGAAGGTGTAGTCGCCGGCATAGCCCTCACCGAGGACCTCACGCAGGCCCTCTTCGACCTCCATGTTGAAGAGCGCCCGGCCGACGGTGGTGACGACGCGGTCGCCGGCTGGCAGGCGGAGCAGGATCGGGCTGCGCGTGAACTGCGAGATGCCCTCTTCACGCTTGGTCGGCACCTCGCGCTGGTCGAGGATGCGCTGCTCCCAGGCCCGCTGGACCTCTTCGTAGCCGCTGTACGCGTGCAGCTCCTTGCCGAAGTGGTCCGGCTGCGCCTCGCTCAGGTCGTCCTCGGAGTGGTACGTGAGGTAGTACACGCCGATGACCATGTCCTGGCTGGGCACGGCGATGGGCTTGCCGTGCGCCGGCGAGAGGATGTTGTTGGTGCTGAGCATGAGCACGCGGGCCTCGGCCTGCGCCTCCCAGCTCAGCGGCAGGTGGACGGCCATCTGGTCGCCGTCGAAGTCGGCGTTGAACGCCGCGCAGACGAGCGGGTGGATCTGGATGGCCTTGCCCTCGACGAGCAGCGGCTCAAACGCCTGGATGCCGAGCCGGTGCAGCGTAGGAGCACGGTTCAGCATCACCGGGTGCTCGGTGATGACCTCTTCGAGGATGTCCCAGACCTCGGGCACCATGGACTCGACCATCTTCTTGGCCGCCTTGATGTTCTGAACCATCTTACGGCCCACGAGGCGGCTCATGATGAACGGCTTGAAGAGCTCGAGGGCCATCATCTTCGGCAGGCCGCACTGGTGCATCTTGAGGTGCGGCCCGGCCACGATGACGGAGCGGCCCGAGTAGTCCACGCGCTTACCGAGGAGGTTCTGGCGGAACCGGCCCTGCTTGCCCTTGAGCATGTCGCTGAGCGACTTGAGCGGGCGGTTGCCGGGGCCCGTCACGGCGCGGCCGCGGCGACCGTTGTCGAACAGTGCGTCGACGGCCTCCTGCAGCATGCGCTTCTCGTTGTTGACGATGATGTCCGGCGCCTGCAGGTCGAGCAGCCGCTTGAGGCGGTTGTTCCTGTTGATGACACGCCGGTAGAGGTCGTTGAGGTCGCTGGTCGCGAACCGGCCGCCGTCCAGCTGCACCATCGGGCGCAGCTCAGGCGGGATGACCGGGACCACGTCGAGGACCATCCACTCGGGGTGGTTGCCACTGCGCAGGAAGGCCGAGACGACCTTGAGGCGCTTGACCGCGCGGGCCTGACGCTGGCCCTTGGCGGTGTGGATGGTCTCGCGCAGCTCGGCAGCCTCGGCCTCGAGGTCGACGCCCTTGAGCAACTCGCGCACGGCCTCCGCGCCGGTCCCGCCCTTGAAGTACACGCCGAAGCTCTCCGGCTCGTAGCCGGAATCGCGGCCGAACATGCGCTCCATCTGCTGGTAGAGAGCCTCGTCGCCGATGACATCGCGCGAGGCGATGGTCTTGAACTGCTCCCAGGCCTTGTCGATCTGCTCCTTGGCGTGCTCGACGTTCTTGAAGCCGCGGTCGACGTAGTCGTCGCGCAGCTTGTCGACCTTGGTGCGCTGGAGCTTCATCTCGTCCGGACCGAGTGTCGCGGCGTTGACCGCGACGCGGCGGTAGGACTCGAAGATGTCGAAGTAGTTGAAGTACCCGAACTCGTCCTCGGGGTCCGAGTCGACATGGAAGGCGTCGGCCTCTCGCTCGCCGTCGAGGATGGCCACGACTTCGTCGTGCATTGCCTCGATGGCGCCGCGGCGCGCCTCGGCATAGAGGTCGTAGCGCGCCTTGATCTCGTCGATCTTCTCCTGGAGCATCAGCAGGTCGTTGTCCCTGCGTTCGGCGTCCACCGAGATGATGACGTAGCTGCCGCCGAAGTAGAGGACCTTCTCCAGTTCCTTGGGGGCGATGTCGAGCAGGTAACCCATGCGCGAGGGCACGCCCTTGAAGAACCAGATGTGGCTGACCGGCGCGGCGAGCCGGATGTGGCCCATGCGCTCGCGGCGCACCTTGGCGCGAGTGACCTCGACGCCGCAGCGCTCGCAGATGATGCCCTTGTAGCGCACGCGCTTGTACTTGCCGCAGTAGCACTCCCAGTCCTTGGTGGGACCGAAGATGCGTTCGCAGAACAGTCCGTCACGCTCGGGCTTGAGCGTGCGGTAGTTGATCGTCTCGGGCTTGGTGACCTCGCCCTTGGACCACGTCTCGATCTGCTTGGGCGATGCGAGCCCGATCCGGATCGAGTCGAAGTTGTTGATATCGATCACTATTGCTCCCTCTGCCTAGGCGGGGTCAGTCTTCGTCGGAGTCGGCGTCGGCGTCGGCGGACTCGATGTCCGCGACGTCGAGCTCGAGGATGTCGTCGAGGTCCGGCAGCTCGCCGCCCTCGGCGGCGGCCGTTTCGGCCTCGCGGGAGAGCGACGCGGCCACGTCCAACAGATCGGCCACGGCCGCGGCCGAATCGTCCTCTTTGCCTTCGACCACCAGGGATTCGACCTCGTCCGCCGGCGCCGTGCCGGCGCCGATGACGTCCTGCAAGGCCGACGAGGCCACGCCGGCCTGCTCGAGCTCGCCGGCCTCGGCCTGCTGGCGGCGCAGACCGGCGCTGAGGTCGATGCCCAGCTCCTCGGCGGCGCGGAGGAGATCGTCGTCCTCCTCGCGGACCTCGAGCACGTCGCCCTCGGCGCTCTGGACGCTCATGTCGAGAGCCAAGCTCTGGATCTCCTTCATGAGGACCTTGAACGACTCGGGGATGTTGGGCTTGGCGATGTTCTCACCCTTGACGATCGCCTCGTAGGCCTTGACGCGACCGACGGTGTCGTCCGACTTGATGGTGAGCATCTCCTGGAGCACGTACGCGGCTCCGTACGCCTCGAGCGCCCAGACCTCCATCTCGCCGAAGCGCTGGCCGCCGAACTGGGCCTTGCCGCCCAGGGGCTGCTGCGTGACGAGAGAGTACGGCCCGGTGCTGCGCGCGTGGATCTTGTCATCCACGAGATGCAGCAGCTTGAGGATGTACATGTAACCGATTGTGACTTTGTTGTCGAAGCGCTCGCCCGTGCGGCCGTCGTACAGCCACACCTTGCCCGAGCACTGGCGACCGAGCGGCTGGCTGCGGTCGATCTTGAAGTCCACCGGGTTCTCCGGGGTCTCTTCACTGCTGCGGATGAGCAACTCGTCGATCTCGGCGATGGTGGCGCCGTCGAACACCGGCGAGGCCACCCGGGCCGGCAGCTTGCTACGGTCGCCGTCGGCCTGGAAGCCGGAGTGCGCAGCCCAGCCGAGGTGCGTCTCCAGCACCTGGCCGATGTTCATGCGGCTCGGCACGCCCAGCGGGTTGAGGATGATCTCGACCGGCGTGCCGTCCTCGAGGTGTGGCATGTCCTCTTCGGGCACGATCTTGGAGATGACGCCCTTGTTGCCGTGACGGCCGGCGAGCTTGTCGCCCTCGGCGATCTTGCGCTTCTTGGCGACGTACACGCGCACGAGCTCATTGACGCTCGGCGGCAGCTCGTCGTTGTTCTCGCGCGAGAAGATCTTGACGTCGATGACCTTGCCGCCCTCGCCGTGAGGCACCTTGAGGCTGGTGTCGCGCACCTCGCGCGCCTTCTCCTTGAAGATGGCGCGGATGAGCTTCTCCTCGGCAGTGAGCTCGGTCTCGCCCTTCGGGGTGACCTTGCCGACCAGCAGGTCGCCGGAGTTGACCTCGGCGCCGATGCGCACGATGCCGCGCTCGTCGAGGTCCTTGAGCGACTCTTCCGAGCGGTTGGGGATGTCGCGCGTGATCTCCTCGTCGCCGAGCTTGGTGGTGCGGGCGTCGACCTCGTATTCCTCGATATGGATGGAGGAGAGGAGGTCGTTCTTCACGACCTTCTCGCTGAGGATGATTGCGTCCTCGAAGTTGAAACCCTCCCAGCTCATGAACGCGACCAGGAGATTGCGACCGAGCGCCAGCTCGCCGCTGTCGGTGGATGAGCCGTCGGCCAGGACGGCGCCGTTCTCCACCTTGTCGCCCGGGAACACGATGGGCTTCTGGTGGATGAGCGTGCCCTGGTTGGAACGCATGAACTTGACCAGGTCGTAGGTGTCGACCTCGCCCTTGCCGGCATCGACCTCGATGTGGTCGGCGTCGACGTAGGAGATCTTGCCGCCACGCTCGGCGACGACCACGTCGCCGGTGTCGACGGCCGCGCGATACTCCATGCCGGTGCCCACGTAGGGAGCCTCGGCGTGCAGGAGCGGCACGGCCTGGCGCTGCATGTTCGAGCCCATGAGAGCGCGGTTGGCGTCGTCGTGCTCGAGGAATGGGATGAGTGCGGTCGCGACCGAGACCAGCTGGGTCGGGCTGACGTCCATGTAGTCGACGTCGGCCGGCGGCACCTGGACGATGTCCGCCCCGGCGCGCGTGCGCGCAAGGATCAGCTCATGCAGGAACTTGCCGGTCTTGGGGTCGAACGGCGCGTTCGCCTGGGCGATCGTGACGTAGCGGACGATCTCGCCGGTCTTAGGGTCGAGGATCTCCTCTTCCTCCTCGGAGGCGTCGAGGTAGACGATCTCGTCCGTGACCTTGCCCTTGACCACCCGGCGATAGGGCGCGCGGATGAAGCCGAACTCGTCCACCGTTGCCATGGAGGCGAGCGAGCCGATGAGGCCGATGTTCGGGCCTTCAGGCGTCTCGATCGGGCACATGCGGCCGTAGTGGGTCGGGTGTACGTCGCGGACCTCGATCGGGGCGCGCTCGCGCGTGAGGCCGCCGGCGCCCAGCGCACTCAAACGGCGGCGATGGGTGAGGCCGGACAGCGAGTTGGTCTGGTCCATGAACTGCGAGAGCTGCGAGGAGCCGAAGAACTCCTTGAGCGCCGCGACCACGGGGCGGATGTTGACCAGGGTCGCCGGCACGATGGTGTCGGGGTCCTCGGTGGTGAGCCGCTCGCGGATGACGCGCTCCATGCGCGCGAGGCCGATGCGGAACGCGTCCTGCACCAGCTCGCCGACGGTACGCAGGCGCCGGTTGCCGAAGTGCTCGTACTCGTCGATCTCGTGGGCGATCTCCTCACGGCGTGTGGCCAGGAACTGGCCGGCCTCGGCCGCGTAGTCCTTGGCATCGTCCGGCACGCCGAGCTTGGCGGGCAGGGAGATGAGCCGCTTGATGAGCTCGATGATGTCTTCATTGACCAGCACACGGACGTCGGCGTCGGGCCGGTCCGCGGGCTTGATGTGGTTGTGCAGGCGGACGTTGAGCTTGTGCCGGCCCACGCGTGAAAGGTCGTACCGCTTGGGGTCGAAGAAGAGGCCTTTGAGCATGGCCGTGGCGCCGTCGAGAGTCGGCGGCTCGCCGGGGCGCTGCTTGCGAAAGAGCTCGACCAGCGCTTCTTCCTGCGAGCTGGTCGTGTCCTTCTCGACGGTGTTGCGGATGTAGACGGAGTCGTCGAACAGCGCGAGGAGCTCGTCGTTGGCGCCGTACCCCATGGCGCGAAGAAGCACGGTGACCGGGAACTTGCGCTTCCGGTCGATGCGCACGTTGACGATGCCCTTCTTGTCGATCTCCAGCTCGAGCCACGAGCCACGCTGGGGCATCAGGTTGGCGACAAGGACCTGCTTTTCGCGCTCGGCCTGCTTGGGCTCCATGATGTAGGCGCCCGGCGAACGCACCAGCTGCGTGACGACCACGCGTTCGGTGCCGTGGATGATGAAGGTGCCGCGGTCGGTCATCATGGGGAAGTCGCCCATGAACACCGTCTGTTCGCGGATCTCGCCCGTCTCCTCGTTGATGAAGGCGACCTTCATCGTGAGCGGGGCGGAGAAGGTCATGTCCTTGTTGCGGCACTCGGCCAACGACTTGGTCGGCTCCTGGAACTCGTGCCCGCCAAACTGGACGAGAAGCTTCTCGGAATAGTCTTTGATGGGATTGATGTCGGCGATGGTCTCGGCGAGGCCATCCTTCAGGAACCACTCCCACGACCGCTTCTGGATGTCGATGAGGTTCGGAAGCGGAAGCGGCTGGTCGAGCTTGGCGAAAGACGTACGCACGCGAGGCGCCTGGGGCTCGTTCAAGCGAGTCTCCTCTGTCTACGCGGTGACTGGAAAAAAGAGCACACCATACCAGAGGAATCGAGGTATGGCCGCGGGTGACGCACGGCCGAGTAATGTATCACAACGCCAAGCACGATGCAAGGGGCATCGTCGCCCGGCGGCACATGGCATCTCTGCTCTCTTCCCCGCGCGCCAGTCGAAACAGGCGCGACAGCGTGCCGGGCCCCGGGCGCGGCAGCGTGTGCGGGGACCCGGGAACGACGAAGGGCCGGAGCGCCTGACGGCGCCCCGGCCCTTCGGGTCTTCTTGGGTCACCGACTACTTGATCTCGACGGTGGCGCCGGCGTCCTCGAGCTGCTTCTTGGCGTCTTCGGCCTCGTCCTTCGTGACGCCTTCCTTGATCGCGTTCGGGGCGCCCTCGACGACGTCCTTGGCCTCCTTGAGGCCGAGGCCGGTCAGCGCGCGGACGACCTTGATGACCTGGATCTTCTGGTCGCCGAAGGAGGCCAGGACGACGTCGAACTGGGTCTGCTCCTCGGCCGGCGCGGCGGCGTCGGCGCCGGCGGCGGGAGCCGCGGCCACAGCCATGGGGGCCGCGGCGCTTACGCCGAACTCTTCCTCGAGCGCCTTGACCATCTCGCTCAGCTCGAGCACGGTCATACCCTTGATGGCCTCGATGAGCTGGTCTTTGGTGAGAGCTTTGTCTGCCATTGTCACTTCACCTCTACGTGGGGCTGGAACGCCTTACTGGACAGGATGGTGCGGCTGCGGCTCACGCCTCGCCGGCGGCGGCGCGCTGCTGCGCCACCTGATCGAGGGCACGGACGAAGCCGCTGATCGTGCCCTGAAGAACAGTGACGAGACCCGTCATCGGAGCGGCCATGGTGCCGATCACCTGCGCGATGAGCACGTCGCGCGGAGGGAGGCTGGCCAGGACCTTGACGCCGTCGGCGTCGATGACGCTCGTGTCGAGCAGACCTCCGCGCACCGCGAGCTGCGGGTGCGTCTTGGCGAAGTCCGACAGAGCCTTGGCGGCGCCGACGGGGTCGTCACCGCAGAAGGTGACCCCGGTGGGGCCGGAGAGGAACTCCTTGACCGGTTCGCGGCCGGCCTTGTCGGCGGCGATGCCGCCCAGGGTATTCTTGACGATCTTGAACCGCGCGCCGCTCTCGCGCAGCTTGCCGCGAAGCTCTGCGAGCTCCGCCACCGTGAGGCCGCGGTAGTCGCTCACGAACAGGTTCTCCGTGTTCGCGAGCAGCTGCTCCACCTCGGCGATCACGGCGTCTTTCTCGTTTCTCAGCATCTCGACCTCGCAGTCGCAACAAAAAACCCGCTCCCGAAGCGGAAGCGGGCACAGGCTCACAGCCTTGGCTCGTTCTCGCCTCGGGTGGCGGACCCGTCTGGATCCATTGAGCTCCCGGAGGAGCACCGACCGTCATCGGCCGCGGCGCACGAGGCGCCGCGAGGCGGCAGTATAGAACAGCGAGGGGGCGCCGGCAACTGCCGCGGCCGCCGGCGCCCCCGACTACTCAGCCTTCGAACAGATCCCTCACGCGCGCCGGATCGAGCTCGATGCCCGGGCTCATCGTCGCGGCGATGGTGATGCTCTTGATGTACTTGCCCTTGGCGGCCGCCGGCTTGGCGCGGACGATCTCGTCGAGCACGGCGCCGTAGTTCTCCACCAGCATCTCCTCGGTGAACGACTTCTTGCCGATGCTGAGGTGGATGATGCCGGAGCGGTCGGTACGGTACTCGACCTTGCCGCCCTTGGCGTCGGCGACGGCCTTGCCGACGTCGAACGTGACGGTGCCGGACTTGGGGTTCGGCATGAGACCGCGCGGACCGAGGATGCGGCCGAGCTTGCCGACGGTGCCCATCATGTCCGGCGTCGCGATGGCGATGTCGAAGTCGAAGACGCCTTCCTGGATCTGCTTGGCGAGGTCGTCCGTGCCGACGATGTCGGCGCCGGCCTCCTCGGCCTCGCGCGCCTTGTCGCCCTCGGCGAACACGGCGACGCGCATCTCCTTGCCGGTGCCGTGCGGGAGCACGGTGGTGCCGCGCACGATCTGGTCGGCGTGGCGCACGTCGACGCCGAGGCGGAAGTGAGCTTCGACGGTCTCGTCGAACTTGGCGCCCTCGAGCGACTTGAGCAGGCGCACGCCCTCGAGCGGGGTATAGAGGCGGTCGGGTTCGATGGTGCGCCTGGCGGCGGTGTAGGTGCGGCCCTTCTTGGCCATGTGCAACCTCCTGTGGTGCAAGCGGCGACCCTGGTCGCCTCCCACTTCGGCGGCCGGGCGGCGCGTGCCGGACCGGCCTTTGTCAACCTTGAGCTTACAGTCGCAGCGCCTTCGGCACTTGCGACGCTGACCCGCCTACGGGGGTCAGTCAGCGACCTCGACGCCCATGCTGCGGGCGGTGCCCTCGATGATCTTCATCGCGGCGTCGACGTCGTTGGCGTTGAGGTCGGGCATCTTGGTCTCGGCGATGGCGCGGACCTGGTCGCGCGTGACCGTGCCGACCTTGTTGCGATTGGGCTCGCCCGAACCCTTGTCGATGCCGAGGGCCTCGCGCAGGAGCACGGCGGCCGGGGGCGTCTTGGTGATGAAGGTGAACGAGCGGTCCTCGTACACGGTGATCTCCACCGGCACGATGGTGCTGCCCGACGCCTGCGTCTGGGCGTTGAACGACTTGCAGAACTCCATGATGTTCACGCCGTGCTGGCCCAGTGCGGGACCGACCGGCGGCGCCGGGCTCGCCTGGCCGGCGGGGATCTGCAGCTTGATCTTGGTGAGGACCTTCTTGGCCACTGGTTGCCTCGCTTACTTCCTGGTTAGGACGTCTTCTTGACCTGGTCGAAGGCGAGCTCGACCGGCGTCTCGCGGCCGAAGATCGACACCATGACCTTGAGCCGACTCTGATCGAGGTTGACCTCGACCACCTCGCCGGAGAAATCGCTCAGCGGGCCGGACGTGACGCGCACGTCCTCGCCCACCATGAACTCGGCCTTCTGCTTGGGACGCTCGACCGAGGCGGTGTGCATGATGCGGTCGACCTCCGCGCGAGAGAGTGCGACCGGCTTGTTCTGGGCGCCGACGAACCCGGTGACGCCGGGGGTGTTCTTCACCAGCGACCACGTATCGTCGGTGAGTTCCATCTGCACGAGCACATAGCCCGGAAACACGCGGCGCTCGCTCGTGACCTTCTCGCCGTCCTTGGTCTCGACGACCTGCTCGGTGGGCACGACGATCTGGTGGATGCGCTCTTCCTGGTGCATCGACGAACGGCGATGTTCCAGGTTGGCCTTCACCTTGTTCTCGTGACCCGAATATGTGTTGACGACGTACCAGCTATACATGGGCGGGCCCGATCAGGTGAGGAGGTTGACGACGAAGGCGAGTGCCTTCTCGAACACGAAGTCGAGAGCGCCTGTGTACGCGGTGGCGATGGCGACCGCGACCAGCACCACCAACGTGGACTGTGCGAGGTCCTTGCGCGTAGGCCATGTGACCTTGCCCATCTCCACGCGGACGTCGCGGAGGAACTTCATGAAGCCCTTCTTCTCGGCCGGCTTGTTCGCCTTGGGCTTCTGTGCCGACCGGTTGCGCGCAGGCTTGGTGTCGGCGCGCTTCGCCACCGCCTTCTTGGACTGGGCCGGCTTGCCGCTCTGGCGGGCCTTGCCCGAATCGCCCTTTTTGTTGTTCGCAGTCTTCGCCACTCAACCGCTCCGATGAGGTCTGGCAGGGCTGGAGGGACTCGAACCCCCGACCCCCGGTTTTGGAGACCGGTGCTCTACCAATTGAGCTACAGCCCTACGCAAGAAACGAAGGGACGCCGCTAACGCGTCTCCTTGTGCACGGTGTGCGTTCCGCACCAGCGACAGTACTTCTTGAGCTCGATGCGGTCAGGGTCGTTCTTCTTGTTCTTGTTTGTGTGGTAGTTGCGACGCTTGCATTCCTGGCAAGCGAGCGTGACGAGTTGACGCACGTCGTCTTCCTTTCAACCAGAAGCACGTAAGGATACCAAGCGCTCCGCTGGAGGGTCAACGCAGCTCCCTGCCCCGACCCCACGCTGCAGCCAGGCCGGGCGCAGCCACGGCGGCGCAGTATAACAGGCCGGGAGGGCCCGAGCAAAACCGGGCGTCGTCGGGAGCACGCACCACGCCACTCCTGTGGCCTCGGGCAGCCGGCCGGGAATCCCATTCTTACGTGCTTCCCGGTAGGCTGAGAACGAACCGGAGGATCCAGGCCATCGACGCACACGACGAGACGAACCAGGGAATGCGGCCCGCCCGGCAGCCGGCGGACGGCCGGCGGCAGGTCCCGCCGCCCGAAGTGCCGGGGCACGGCGAGCCGGAGGCCCGGAAGCCGCCGAAGGCGGCCGCCCCCGGTCGGCCCTTCTACCTGCCACAGGCCGACTGGCGCTGGCCGGCCGCCGTCGCCGGGCTGCTCGTCGGCGCAGCCCCGCAGGCGTTACTCGATGTGGCCTCGCTGTTCTCCGGCGGTACATCGACGAGTTCGCAGAAGGTCACGGCCGCCAGCGCGATCTTCCTCGCCCTCGTCTCGCTGGTGCTCTACGGCTGGCAGGCGTTCGCCGCGTGGCTCTTCTCGCTCCGCAACGCGGGCCGCTCGCTGGTGCTTTGGGGCTTCCGGCGCCCTACCCGCGCCTACTTCTGGGTCGTCCCGGCCGGCCTCGGCGCCGTCTACGCGATCAGCATCGCCCACGACGCCCTCGTCCACCCGCACCAGCAGGCCATCGTCAGCGAGTTCCCGCACAGCGCCGTGGGCGTGGTCATGTTCGTTCTCGTGGCGGTGGTCATGGCGCCCGTCTTCGAGGAGATCCTCTTTCGTGGGTTCCTCTTTCGTGGACTCGCCAATTCGTTCGGCTGGGTGTGGGGAGCCCTGATCTCGGCGGCGGTCTTCGGCGGAGCCCATCTGCAACTCGACGTGTTCCTGCCGCTGGCCGCGCTGGGGTTCATCCTCGCCTGGGCGTACCAGCGTACCGGGTCGTTGTGGACCAACATCACGATGCACGCGCTCTTCAATGCCATCGCCGTGCTCGCGTGGGCACTGACGTCCAAGTGAAGAGCGGGCGGGCGACTGAGGACAGGCTCCCCGTCCGCCGCCCGTGTCAGGTGAGCAGGGTGGGTTTGCGGAGCTCCCGGCAGAGGCAGTCGTCGTCCGGCGGGAGGGCCGCAAGGGCGTCCAGCAGGATGCGGCCCATGAGACCTGCGTCCTCGTGGAAGATCTGCGCGAGCACCTCGTGCTCCCATTCGCGCACCACGCCCTCGCCGTAGTTGACGATGAGGTAGACGCCCGCATAGCAGGCGCCGATGTCGCGAGCCAGCCACACCTCGGGACAGAAGCTCTGACCCACCACGTCGCCGAGCGTCTGCAAGAACCGGATCTCGGCGGGCGACTCGAAGCGCGGGCCCTCGGTCACTACGTAGGTCCCGCGCGTGAACACGCGCCGCTCCGGCGCCTGCAGGCGCGCGGCCGAGACGAGGGCCTCGCGCCCGGTGGCGCAGACCGCGTCGCGCATGATGAGCAGGTGGTCGCCGGCCACGACGCCGTAGCGGTCGCGGTCGGTGGTCATGTCCACGAAGTCGTCGACCACGACGAGGTCGCCGGGGTCGAGCAGGTGATTGAGGCTGCCGACGCCGGCGTCCGAGAGGATCCTCCTGACGCCGGCGCTGCGGAACACGCTGAAGACCTGGCGCGAGGCGCGCCCGCGTGAGACACCCTTTCGCCAGCCGTGCATCCTACAATGCAAGGCACGCTGCCCGCCGAGCTCGAAGAGGGTGAACGGCGGGCTGTCTCCCCACGGCGTCTCGAACACCAGATCGGCCTCGAGCACGCGCACCCCGGCATGCAGACTCCCGGGGAAGTCGGACGCGTGGGACCCCGAACCGCCGATGACGGCGCGCGTAGCGGCGGGGACGTCGGTGAGGGCGGTCACAGGCCGCTGAGCTGCGCGGACACGCGCAGCACGACGAGCTGCAGGTGATCGCCGTTGTCCGAGGTGTACTGGCTCAGCGACTGGCCGAGGGCGGCCGGGAAGCCACGCACCTCTCCCAGCGCAGTCACACCGCGCTGCACCACGTCGCCGATCTCGACCTTGGGCTTGGCGACGTGGGTGATGATCAGCAGAAGAGACGGGTCGCCGGCGAGCCGTATGTCGATCTCGACGTCACCGTACCGACCGAGGATCTTGTATGACTTGATCGCCGTGACCTTGCCGTCGACCGGTGAGAGGACCGGGGACCCGGGGACGGCGCCGACATCGAGCCCGGCCGTGGACGGCGACTTCTCGCCGCCCTCGCCGCCCATGAGGTAGAACTTGACGCCACCGCCGCCGGCGAAGATGTCGGCCAGCTTCTGGCCGAGGCCGCCGCCGCTGAGGCGGTCGCCGACGGGAGTGAACGAGACGGCGTCGGTGTTGTCTACGGGGTGGAAGGCGACAGCGGTGGTCACCTGCTGCGCCACCGGCAGCAGCACGTCGACGTCCTCGACGTGCGCCACGACGACCTGCTGGTCGCTGGTCATGGCGCTGCCGAATGTAGGCTGCGCCGCGGCGGCGGGTACCTGCGCCGGCGTCTGGCCGGGGATGGCGTACGCGACCCACACGGCTACGGAGATGAGGGTCACGACGACGACCAGCGCGACCACACGCCGGCGGGCAATCTGGGTGCGCTTGCGGGCTATCTCCCGCCGACGCTGATTGGCCGGGCTTGTGTGCATGTCGTGACTGAAGCTACACGGAGAGCCCGCACGCCGCAAGCCGCGGCGCGTTCCATGAGCGGCCGTTGCGATTCCGACTGTTCTCGAACTGCAGCAATCTTCGCCAATGCCGATACAATGGACGTATGGCGACGCTCGTCTCAGACAGATACGCCGGGAGCCCGGGGGGAGGCGGCGGCGACGCGGCGCTGGTCAGCGGCCTGCGCGCCGGCAGCCGTGACGCGTTCGAGCACCTGTACGAGCAGTATCGCGGGCAGATCTACAACCTCACGCTGCGCATCGTGCAGTCGCCCGAAGACGCCTGCGACATCACCCAGGAGGTCTTCATCAAGGCCTTCCGCAAACTGCCCGACTCACCGGTGACCGACCAGCATCTCACTCCGTGGCTCTACCGCGTGGCCGTCAACGCCAGCTATGACCACTTACGCGCACGCAGGATGCATCGGGACATCGACGACCTGGGCGCCGACTCCCGCGCCGCCCGCGTGGACCTGTTCGAGCAGGCGGAGATGGGCCGGCGTGTGGAGCAGACGCTGGCAGGCCTGTCAGAGCGGCACCGCACCGTACTTGTACTCAAAGACATCCACGGCCTGCGCCACGACGAGATCGCCGAGATCCTCGGCATCTCGCGGAACGCCGCCGAGACCCTGCTCTTCCGCGCAAGGGACGCGTTCCGCGTCAAGTACCTCGAGCTCACCCAGGGCCAGCCCGGCTCGCACAACGTCGAGAAGTGGAGCGCCGCGGGCATCGGTCTCGGCGTCTTCCTCCACGAGATCCCACTGCCGGCGGCGCTGCAGGGCGGATTCCCGTTTGGAGCCACCGGGGCCGGCGGAGCCGGCGCCGCTGCATCAGGCGCCGGTACGGCGGCTTCGGGCGCCGGCACAGGCGCTGCGGCAGGCACCGCCGGGAGCGCGGCCGCAGGAGCCGGAGGAGCCTCGACCGGCACGTCGCTGGCCGCGGGGGGTCTTCTGGCCAAGGTCGGCGGTGTGGCCGCAGCCAAGATCGCGGCCGTGGCCATCGCGGCGACGGTCGCGGCCGGCGGCGGCGCCGCGGCCGCCTACGAGACCGGCGCGCTGCCCGGGCTGCACCACCGAGTGCCACCGAACGCGGCGCAGGCGGCGCAGACGAACGCCCGCACGGGCGACTCGTCACTCGCCGACGGCCAGGGCGCCGCGGCCGGGCGTGGGAACTCGGCGCAAGCGCCGGGTGCGGTCGTCAGCGCGGCCGCGCACGCCAAAGCCGCCGCGAAGAAGGCCGCGCACGATAACGAGAAGGGCGACAAGGGAAAGCCCGGCAAGAGCGGCGCGAAGGCAGAGAAGGGCGCGGCGAAGGCGGACAAGGCGTCGGCGAGAGCTGCGGCGAAGGCGGACAAGGCGTCGGCGAGAGCTGCGGCGAAGGCGGACAAGGCCGCGGCAAGGGCTGCGGTGAAGGCGGATAAAGCCGCGGCGAAGGCGGAAAAGAGCAGCAACGGGAACGCGAACGGCAACGGCAACGGGAACGCGAACGGCAACGGCAACGGGAACGCGAACGGCAACGGCAACGGGAACGCGAACGGCAACGGCAACAACGGCGGACGGTCCGGCGGCGGCTCGGACAAGCCGGACAAACCGGACAAGCCGGACAAGCCCGGTAAAGGCGGCTGACCACCGCTCAACCCCTCCTCTGGCGAACCCTGTACGCCCCGGCGGGATCGCCACCCGCCGCACACCCCCACTCCACCTCCTTCGGGTCGCCTTGGGCACTTGCCCAGTCTCGTAGGCGTATGGCCTAGACCACACCCCCGTCTTGATCGCGCTTCGTGCCTGAACGCGTGTTGTCCTCCGCGACAACAGAACCGGTGCCCAGGACCTCAACTCCTCCCCCCTCTGGTCGATAGACGTGACGTAGGGGGATCGCGAGCGATCCACCGTGAGAGAGGAAGAACCGGCACGGCTCGGGGGTGAGTCGAAGATGAAGTCGCCGAAAGGCATCCTGGTCATCCTGGTCGTCGTGGTCTGCACTCTCTTCCTCGCGGCGCCGGCTCTCGCGTCTACGCATCTGAACAAATACGAGAGGCAACTCGTTTGCCTGATCAACAAGGAACGTACCAAGCGCGGCATGCACGTACTGCGCGTGAACGCCAGGCTCGTCGGCTCCGCTCGCGGCCACTCCACAGAGATGGGTCGGTTGAAATACTTCGCCCACGGGTCCCGAGACCCGCGGGGAGAGCGCTGGTCCTCGCGCATCGTCCGCTATGGGTACGTGCGCCGAGGCTACAGCTACTGGAGGGCCGGCGAGAACATCTACTGGGGCTCGCAGCTGTATTCGAGCCCCGTAGCCTGCATTGACTCGTGGATGCACTGCCCCGCCCACCGGGCCGTCATCCTGACCAAGAACTTCCGCGATCTCGGGGTCGGCGCGTTCAAGACCGACTCCGGGTTCCAAGGCGTGGACGGCGTCGTCTGGGTGTTCACCATGGACGTAGGGCGGCGCGCGCGGTAGCACCGGAGGCACACGAGAGGGTCATGCAGAAGGGGCGCGACAGCGCCCCTTCTGTTGTCGAGGGGTCCGCCGGGCGTCGGAGTAGGATGGAAGGGTGGATCACGACGCCGGCATGACCCCCGCCGCCGCCCGCGCTCTGCAGGCTCTCTTCACGGGCGGCGGACACGAGCAGGTGGTCGCCGTGGCGCACGAGGCGGCGCGGCGAGGCCGCGCCGCCGGGCTCCCGCAGGACCTGCCGGCTGCGCTGCGCGAAGCGCTCTACGCGGCAGGCGTCACCTCGCTGTACGGGCACCAGGCCGCCGCGCGCGACCTCCTGGCGGCCGGACACGATGTCGTCGTGAGCACCGGGACGGCGAGCGGCAAGAGCCTCTGCTACCAGCTCCCCGTGCTCGAGGCCTTCGCCCGCGATCCGCAGGCGCGCGCCCTCTTCCTCTTCCCCACTAAGGCGCTCGCGCAGGACCAGGCGCGCAAGCTCACGCGCTTGCGCGTCCCCGGAGTCATCCCGGCCATCTACGACGGCGACACGCCGCAGGACCAGCGCCCGCTGCTGCGGCGCACCGCGACCATCCTCCTCACCAACCCGGACATGCTGCACATCGGGATCCTCCCGGGCCACGAGCGCTGGGCCGAGTTCCTGCACCAGCTCCGCTATGTGGTCCTCGACGAGGCACACGTGTACCGGGGCGTCTTCGGCAGCCACGTCGCCCAGGTCGTCCGCCGCCTGCGGAGGCTCTGCGCACAGTACGGCGCGGACCCCCGCTTCGTGCTGACCTCGGCCACCATCGCCAACCCGGAGACGTTCGCGGAGCGCCTGGTCGGCACACCGTTCGAGGTGGTGGACGAGGATCAGGCGCCGCGGCCGGAACGGACGGTGGTCCTGTGGAACCCGCCACTGGAGGATCCCGTCTCGGGTGTGCGCAGGAGCGCGCTCGCGGAGGCCAGCTACATCACGGCCGAGAGCGTGCTCGCCGGCGCAAGGGTGATCGCCTTCGCACCCACGCGCAAGGCGGCGGAGCTGGTGTTCGGTCACGTACGCCGCCGGCTTGAAGACCGCGGTCGGCGCGGCGAGGCGGGCAGGGTCCAGCCCTACCGCGCCGGCTACACGCCGGAGCAGCGGCGCGACATCGAACGGCGGTTGTTCGACCACGAGCTCGATGCCGTGATCGCCACTCAGGCGCTCGAGCTCGGCATCGACGTCGGCAGCCTCGACGTAGCGCTGGTCACCGGGTTCCCCGGCACGGTGACCAGCCTGCGGCAGCGGTGGGGGCGGGCCGGCCGGTCCGGACATGGCTACGCCGTGCTGGTGGCCGGCCAGGACGCCCTCGACCAGTACTTCATGCGCGAGCCAGATCGCCTCCTGGGACGCGGCGTCGAGGAGGCGATCATCGATCTGCATAACCCGCACATCAGCGGCCCGCACCTCGAGGCAGCCGCCTATGAGCGTCCGCTGACGCCGGCCGACGAGACCTACTTCAGCGAGGCCGGCATGCTCCAGGCGGAGCGCCTCGCGCAAGGCGGACGGCTGCGGCGGCGCAAGGACGGCCTGGTCTGGTCGCACCCCTACTCTCCCGCCGCGCGCATCGGCTTGCGCACCGCGAGCACCGAACAGTTCGCCATCGTGGAGAGCCGCCAGGGCGAGGTCATCGGCACCGTCGAGCGCGAGCGCGTGTTCCGCTTCTGCCACCCGGGTGCGGTGTACCTGCACCTGGGGAGCAGCTACCTCGTCCAGCATCTCGACCTCCAAACTCACACCGTGCTGGTCGACGACTTCGACGGCAGCTACTACACGCAGACCAAGACCGACAAGAACGTGCTGATCGCCGGGCAGGCGGACACGCGCGAGCTGCCCGGCGCCGCACTGTTCTCCGGCGACCTGGAGGTCACCGAGCAGGTGATCGCCTACCAGCGGCGCGACATGACAGACGGACACATCATCGACACAACCACCTTGGACCTGCCGGAGCAGACGTTCACCACGCAGGCGTTTTGGTTGGCCGTGCCCCAGCCGGTACTGGACGCCGCCCTCACCGGCCTCACCGAGACCGACGATCTGACGGCGCCCGGCGCCCTCCACGCCGCCGAGCACGCACTCATCGCCCTCCTGCCGCTCTACGCCATGTGCGATCGCTGGGACATAGGCGGCCTCAGCACGCCGTGGCACTGGCAGACCGATACGGCGAGCATCTTCGTTTACGACGGGTACCCCGGCGGCATCGGTCTGTCGCGCCGAGGCTACGAAGCGTTCGAGGGCCTGGCAGCCGCCGCACGCACGCTCGTCGCCGAGTGCCCGTGCGAGAGCGGCTGCCCCAGCTGCGTGCAGAGCCCCAAGTGCGGCAACCTCAACGAGCCGCTGAGCAAGCCGGGCGCCGTACGCCTGCTCGCGACGCTGCTCGGCTGACGCCTGCTCCGCCCGGTAGAGACCCGAGCCCAGGCTCATACGATAGGCTCAGCGCACACGCCGACTGGAGACCACATGGCCGACGACCTGCGCATAGAACCCCTGGATCCCGCCGACATCGAGCTGGTTGCTCCCCTCTGGAAGCAGCTCATGGACCACATCGCCGCACTGCCGGACTCACTGGTGCCGGTACGGCCGTCGGAGGAGTCGTGGCAGCTCGAGCGCGCGGAGATGCTGGAGGAGCTGGCCGGCGAGTCGTTCGTGCTGTCGGCAAGAAGGGACGAGGGGGTCGTGGGATACGCGTTCGTCTGCGTCGAGGCACGGCCGGACCCCGTCTGGTACACCGGCGACAGGCACGCGCTGTTGGCGACCCTGTGCGTGGACGAGGCGGAGCGCGGCGGCGGAGTCGGCTCCGCGCTCATGGACGCCGTCGACGCCGAACTCGAGCGGCGCGGCATCGAGGACGTCACGATCGGCGTGGACACCGGCAACCAGGTCGCGGCCCACCTGTACGCGAGCCGCGGCTACCGGCCGGACTTCCACATCTTCTACGGCTCGCCCGGCCGCAAGCCGTGGGCCTGCCTGCGACGCGCGGAGGAGGACCGGCGGGCCGGGCGCGGCCGCTTCGCCCCGCCCGGCTCGGACGCGAGCGGCTCATGAGCGCATCCGTCCCGCTCGTCATCGAGCCCGTCGGCGTCACGTCGCTGGACGAGCTCAGCCCCCTCTGGGGAGCCCTGCTCGTGCGGCACGCGGAGGTCTGGACGGTGCTGCCCGAACGCCCAGCCGCCGAGACCTGGAAGCGGCGGCGGCGGCAGTACGAGGGCTGGCTCGCCAACGAAGGGTCCTTCGCCCTCATCGCCCGCCGGGGCGAGAACGCCGTGGGCTACGTCCTCGTCGGGATCGGCGAGGGCGACGAGACCTACGCGACGGGCGACCGCGTGGCCGAGATCCACACGCTCGTGGTGGCCGCCGGGGAGCGCAACGCGGGGGTCGGCGGCCGGCTGTTCGACGCGGCGATGGAGCGGCTCGCCCACCTGGGCGTCGACGATCTGCTGCTCGGCTACATGGACGGCAACGAAGCGGCGCGGCGGTTCTACGAGCGCCGCGGCTTCGTTCCCTTCGTCCACCTCATGTACGCAAGACGACCGGAGTCGGAGGCGAAGACCTGACCACCCAGCGCCTCAGTGCTGCCCGTACCAGGTCTTGCCGCCGTTCGAGGTGCGCAGGAGCGCCCCGCTGCTGCCGGCCACCCAACCATGAGTGCGGTCGACGAAGCACACTGCGTTGAGCCCCTTGCTCGTCCCGGTCGCGAGCCGCGTCCAGTGCCGGCCGCCGTCACTGGTCCTCAGGACGCGGCCGCCCTTGCCCACCACGTAGCCGACCTTGGTGTCGACGAAGTCGACCGCGGTCAGCCTTGCCGAGCTTGCTGAACGCTGCTTGCTCCAAGTGGCTCCGGCGTTGCCGGTCCGGACGATACGCCCCGAGTCGCCCACGGCCCATCCGACCTTGGCAGCGGGAAAGTCGATGTCCAGGTAGTACCGATACCTGTCGGCATACCTGGGCAGCGTGCGCCGAGCCCATTTGGCGCCCCCGTCGGCCGTGGCGTAGATGCCCCCCGCGCGTCCCCATTTGAGGACGTAGCAGCGCCTGGTCGTGGGCGCGCTCACGCGCGAGAAGCCACCGGAGCCGTCCGGCTGCGTCTTCTTGAATTGGACGGTCCAGGTCGCTCCGCCGTCGTCTGTCTTGGCGATCCCGCCGCCGGATTCGGACGTGCCGTTGGACCAGGCGGCCCAGCCCACCGCCGTGGTCGCGAAGGCCGCGTCGTTGTAGATGCCGCCCACGGTGGCCGCGGGGTTCCATGTGTCTCCGCCGTCGGTGGTGTACTCGAGCGCCCCGTGATCCCAGACCCCGACGTCCTGAGTGACGAACGTGACCCACGCCACGCCCGCGCCGGCCAGGGGCCTCGAGTCGATGGGACCCCAGGTCTTGCCTCCGTCGCTGGTACGCCGGACGTTGGAGTCGGAGTCGCCGGCGAACGCGGCGGCCCAGCCGTGACTGCGATCGACGAACGAGAGAGACCGGTAGTCGGTCTTGGCCGCAGCCGCTCCCGCGGCCAGCGAAAGGACGAGCAGGCAGCCGGCGAATGCGGCGACCCAAACGCGGAAGCGCCGAACGGTAGTCATGACATCCCCCTCCGAAGACGTGACCCCTTGCGAACAGCATACCCCCAAGGTCGCAGACTTCCGCAAGGCGGACCGGCCGCGCCGCCGATGAGCGCGAGAGCCGCCCGCCGCGAACGCGTGAGGTACGCTGTCGCCAGGGGACGCCCGGCTCGCGCCGCCGGGCGGGAACGCGCGACAGCGGATCCAGCCGCCCGCCGTTAGGAGGGACGATGAGCGAGAAGCGCTACGTGAGCGTCATAGGCGCCAGCCGGGCGAGCGACGAGCTGGCCGCGAAGGCCGAGGAGCTCGGCGAGCTCCTCGCGCAGCACGGCCTGGTGGTGGTCTGTGGCGGCCGCGACGGCGTCATGGACGCCGTGGCCCGCGGCGTGAAGAGGATAGGCGGCGTCTCGATCGGCATCCTGCCGGAGGCCGACCGCCGCCGCGCCGCCCCCGACCTCACCTACACCGTCTGCAGCGCGATGGGCCATGCGCGCAATCTGAGCGTGGTGGCCAGCGGCGACGTCGTCATCGCCGTGGGCGGCGCCTGGGGCACGCTCAGCGAGATCGCGCTGGCGCGCAACGTCGGCAGGCCCGTGATCCTGCTGGACACGTGGGAGATATCGCCGCCGGACGGCGGCCAGCTCGACGGGGTCTGGCGGGCGGCCACGCCCGCCGAGGCAGTCGAGCTCGCCCTCACTCCTCCGGCCTGACGGCGCTCCGCGACGGCCGCCCGGGCGCCGTACCCAGCGCCTTGGCCTCGCCGATCAGCTGCAGCGCGCGCAGCCCGAGGTACAGCTCCATCATGTCGTCGATGTCCGTGAGGTCCACGCCCAGCAGGGACTCGATACGGTGCAGTCGTTTTTGCAGCGTGTTGCGGTGGATGAACAGCGCCTCGGCCGTTGGCTGCACCGCGAAGTGGTTGTCGAGCAGCGTACGGAGGGTCTCCATGAGGTGCGTGTGCCTGCGCGCGTCGTACTCGAGCAGCGGGACGACCGTGCGCCCGGCGATGTCGACCAGCGCGTCGGGGCTCTGACCCTGGAGCAGGCGGAACCTGGCGCTGAGCCCCTCGAAGAGGACCAAGCCCTCGGCGTCGGCGCCGCGCACGGCGAGCTGCACAGCGTCGCGGGCCTCCTGGATCGCCTTGGGCCCGGCGCCGGCCTCGCCGTGGGCGGCCGACGACCCGATGGCGAGCCGGACGCGGAAGGGCTCGGCGGCGCAGAAGTTCTTGAGGCCGAGCAGCAGGTCGCGTGCGCTGCCGTCGCCGACGGATGGGTAGCCGTCCGGCAGCAGCACGGCGATATCCGTGCCCTGCGGCCGGCTGAGGAACGCTATGAGGCGGTCTCCGCAGTACGTGTCGACCGCCTCGACCATGACGTCCTCGAGCTCATCGGCGCTGCGGCCGCCGCTCCGTCCCGCGCCGAACTCGCAGATGGCCACGCGCCAGGGCCTGTCGAGGTGCACGCCGTGCTCCGCGACGAGGCCCGTGAGCTCCTCCGGCGCCGCGGCGCCGGTGAGCAGGTCGCGGAGCAGCCGGCGGCGCAGGCGACGCGTGGCGACGATCTCGTCGCGGCGCTTGAGCAGGTCCAGCGAGATGAGCCGCTGCAGGAAGCTCAGCGCCATTTCAGCGAACACCGAACTCTCCGCAGGCGACGCCTGCGCCACGATGAGCCGCTCCACCTTGCCGTACAGCAGCACCTCGCGACACAGGTAGCGGGAGTCTCCGATCTCGATGATGCCGAGCGCGTTGGCGTCGGTCAGCTCGCCCCACACCTCCCAGATCTGCATCGCCCGCCGCTGAGGGTCCTTGCAGCCGCGCGTGTAGGCGACGTTGCCGGCGCCGTCCAACAGCATCATGGGCATCCCGAGCAGGGATGAGACCTTGTCGATCAGCTCGTCCGCGCCGGCCTCGGCCAGCAGCAGGTCAAGCAGGTCGTTCTGCATGGCCACTGTGCGGCGCAGCCGATGCAGGTCGGCGGAGGAGAGCGCGTGATAGACATAGGCGAGCACCTCGCGTGCCTTGCCGCCGGCCGGCAGCGTCAGCACCGGCAGCTTGTGCCCCAACGCCCGCTCCGCTACGGGCGCGGGCACCTCGTCCAAGAAGTGCCCGAGCGAGACGATCAGGGCCGCCGTGTTGATGGTCGCCAGCCGGTCCACCAGCCACACGCCCTGGTCCGGATCCTCGTACCACGTGCGCGCGGAGTTGATGAGCACGCTCTCGCTGGTGAGATACAGGGTCGGGTCATCGGCGTCTGAGAAGTGGACCCCCTTGATGACCCGGCCCAGCCCCACCTCGCCGGTCACGCTGTCCAGGCCCAGCCCCGAGTGGTACAGCAACTCGCGGACGGTGAGAGCCCCGGTCTGCTCGTCCTGAACGGCGCTCACGGCCTACTCACGCGCATGTAGATCATGGTGTGCACCTGACCACCTCCAAGCCAAAGAGTGTGCGCCGGGGTGCCATACTTACCCTGCGGGTGGGGGTAGATTATCACTGCAACGAACGAGGAATGAACTCCGGCGAACACCTGCCGGCAGCGTCACAGAGGGAGAATACCAGTGAACACGCAGACCCTGACTACCGAGAATGACCTGAATCTCACCTTCGACCAGACCGGCCGCATGTGGAAGTTCCGCCCCACCACCTCGGCCCACGGCAACCAGCCGGTCGACGCGCACCTGACTCCTGAAGGCATCATGCTGACCGTCAAGATCGACGGCCTCGAGTCCGGCGACGTGGACCTCTGCGTCAGCGGCCACGTCGTGCAGATCCGCGGCCGCGCCGACCGCACCATGCACCTGGCCTGCGACGTCGGCATGCCGGCGCCGGTGGCCCTGAGCACGAGCGAGACCGAGTACACCAACGGGGTCCTTTTCATCACCGTCCCGCCGGTCACCGGCGAGGCCGACCAGGACGACGTCGTCGCAGAGTGCATGCCGGTGGCCGTCTGACACGGCCCACCGCGCCAAAGCCGTCCCCCCGGCGGAACTGACAGCGGGGGCCGGGAGCCGCGTCCCCTGAGATGTCCGGCGGCTCCCGGCCCCGCGTCGCGTACGCGGACGATTGTCCACCCGGAACCCCGCCGACCCAGTGCACCGACCACGGTATCGTTGCTATAGTAGCCGTCCTTGATGAGGCATTGCTTCACGAGGGACGCACATGCCCAAAGAATCGGCAAAACCCGTGGCGATCGAGGCCAAGCACCTGCGGCCCAGCTTCGACCACGCCAGCCTGCGCTCTGACTCGCTCGGGGCGTTCGGCACGGCGTTCGACCGCCGGCTGTTTGTGGTCTGCGCTCCAGCCGGCTACGGCAAGACCACCATGACCGCCGCCGCACTCGACCACTTCGGCAAGACGGTGGCCTGGTACAAGCTCGACATCCTCGACCACGACCCGATCGCATTCCTCGCCTCCATGACCCGGGCCTTGAAGCGCGTACATCCCGAGTTCGGCGCGGAACTTCTCCGCGAACTCGAGGCGAATCCTGTCGTGGACGTCCCCGTCGAAGTATTCGCAGCCCGGTTCTGCTCCGAGTGCGATCGGAGACTTGTCACTGAGCTTCATCTGGTCCTGGACGATTACCACGAGGCGATGGATTCCGCCGGCATGAACAACGTGCTCGGCTACGTCCTCGAGAATTGTCCGGCGACTCTCCACTTCGTCGTCCTCACGCGCTACGAGCCGGCCTTCCGCCTGGAGAAGCTGCATCTGTCGGGAGAGGTCGCTCGCCTGCAACGCGACCTGCTCGTGTTCGACGCGGGGCAGGTCGCCGAAGTGCTCGCACGCAGATCTGGACGGAGCTACGACCCCACCCATGTTCAACGCGTTCTTGAGCTGACCGAGGGCTGGCCGGCGAGCGTGGTGCTCGCCGGAATGGCGCTGACGTGGCTCGACGTCGCCTCTCTCCAAGATGCACTGAGCGACCCACGACTGCGGGGTGACGTCTTCTCGTATCTCGCCGAGCAGGTCTTCCAACGCCAGACGGAGGAAGTGCAACTCTTCCTGCTCGGCACCTGCTGTCTCGAGCACGTCACGGTGGAACTGGCGGAGGCGCTCACGGGCTCCGCCCGCGCCTCCCGTCACCTTGCGTTCCTCGCCAAGAACCACGTCTTCACGTTCGATACCGAGCGACGAGGTGCGTTTCGCTATCACAATCTTCTTCGTGACTTCCTGGTTCAGCGCTTCGTACAGGACGAAGGCGAGGCTGCGTTCCGGGAGCTTCAGCGACGGACGGCAATCGCCTTGGAAGACTGTGGCGACCGGCCGGGCGCCATCGAGTTGCTCCTCAGCGCGAACGAGCTTGAACTGGCCCTCGGTGTGATAGCCAGGGGCGGCGAAGCAGAACTCGAGCGCTGCCCGGCTGAAAGGCTGAAGACGTGGGCAGAGCGCATACAGCCGTGCGCTGAGTCTGAAGAGCCATGGGCCCTAGTCGTTCGTGCCGTCGTCGCGACAAGGGACAGCCAATTCAGCTCCGCTCTCGACTATCTGGAACTCGCGAGTGCGGCGCTTAGACGCGCCCGTGACGACCGCGGCCTCTACCAGACACTGTCCATTAAGGAGTGGGCCGAATTCTGGTCTGGTGACTGCGCGGCGAGCATGGCTACTAGCTCCCGTGCTTTAGAACTCGCGGCCACAGACGCAGAACGGCTGCACACCCTGCTTAGCCTTTCGTCAGCGGCCTTGGACATGCGCAGATGGGACGAGGTGGAAGCAGCATCGGCCAAGGCCGCCGAACTCCTGCCGCGGGCAAGCAAGGAGGAGAGGGTTCGCGCTCAAGGACTCCGGGCGCACGCTGCCTTCTATCGCGGCGATATTCGAACTGCTCACAGACTCATTGACACGTGCCAAGAAGAGGATCAGACGAGCGCTCAGCAACTCAGCACCCTCAACACATTTGGCATGATCGAACTCACCCTCGGCGAGTTCGCTAAGGCACGCCGTCGATTCCTCAGGGCTTCCGAAGCAGCTGACAGCTACGGACACGTCATGGCGTCGTCGTTGATAGAAGACAACACCGCGCTTCTGGATGCGTCCGTCGGGGAGTTCCTGAGCGCGCGAGAGCGCCTTTTCCGCCTTCAGTCTCGTGCTCAGGAACTCGATCCGGCTCTTCACTGCTCTGTATTGACTCACATGGGTACCATCTTGCGGCGCGAGGGAGCAATCCGCGACTCGTTGGAGCCCGCGCAGAAGGCTGTCGACTTGCTGCTCGAAGAACGCGATCCGTATTTCGCCCTCAATGCTCGAGCCAACCTAGCATTTGCCGAAGGCCTGCTCGGCGCAGAGCGAATGGGACAGCTGAAACGAATATCCGAGAGCGCCGACCGCGCCGGAGTGCACTTCGTCAAACTCAAGGCCGTGCTCTACACAGCCGTTCTGGCGGCCAACGCCGACGATAAGCCGTCCGCGATTGACCTGTTAAGGGTGTGCCTGCCGAAACAACTCGAGCTTGGACACGTCAACTTGGTTACCCAGGAGCTAGGTGCCAGACCACACATCGCAGCTCTGGTTCTGAGGGATCGAAGCCAGGAAGCTATAGTGCGGCCGCTGGTGTGCGCGCTCAGCCACCATTGGGACTATTCTCGCGCCTCCCAGGTGCTGTGCGACGGCTCCCCTTCACAAGTCGGACGGTTCGTAAAGAGTATCGTTGGGTCGGCGTCACCCGACGGGCATCGGGAAGAGGAACCACCTCTTCAACGCTGTGGTGAACGGAAGGACCTTCGCGCACCATCACCACTGGACGACCTAACACCCCGGGAACTGGCAGTGCTGAGATTGATGGCTGCGAACCACTCCAATGCTGACATAGCTGATGAGCTATTCGTTGCAGTGTCGACGGTGAAGACTCATGTCAATCACATCCTCAGCAAGCTCCAGCAGGCGAACAGAATCGGAGCTGTTCTCCAGTACCAAAGGTTCACTAGACCCGTTGGCGAAAATGACATGCCTGGCCGACTTGGGCCGATATCTCCACCCAGACAGTGAGGCAGAATCCACCCCAAGTATGATTTCACAGGGACGCGCCGCGACTAGCCTCCTCCCAGTGCAACGTCAGCAGATGGGAGAGAGCAATGGAATCGTCCGTTTCAGTCACGTACATCGAGTCTGCCGCGATGAGCCAGCGCAAGAAGACCGTCATCGACATCCTGAGAGATAACCACGACTTCGTCTCCGGCGAGGCCATCAGCGACGTCCTCGGCATCTCCCGCAATGCGGTGCACAAGCACGTCAAGTCGCTGCGCAAGCGTGGCTATCGCATCATCGGCGTCTCGCGCCGCGGCTACCGGCTCGAGGACGAGCCGGCCCGCCTCTCCATGGGCCACGTCACCCAGCGCACCGCGCACAGCATGTTCGGTCACTCGTTCCGGTACCACGACGAGATCGAGTCCACGAATGTCGAGGCCAAGACCCTCGCCCTCAAGGGCGCGCCGGAGGGCACCGTGGTCGTCGCCGAGGCGCAGAGCGCAGGACGCGGCAGGCTCGGTCGCCGCTGGACCTCCCCCGCCGGCAAAGGCCTGCTCTTCTCTGTGATCCTCCGGCCGCGGCTGCCAATGAGCGAGGCGCACATGCTGACCATCGTCGCAGCGACGGCCGCCGCCGAAGCAATCGAGAAGCACGTGCCGGCCCGTGTGTCCATCAAGTGGCCCAACGACCTCTTCATCGGCGACCGCAAGGTCGGCGGTATCCTCATGGAGGTCTCCGGTGAGCAGGACGACGTGGACTGGGTGGTCCTGGGCATGGGTCTCAACGTCAACACAGAGTTCAGCGAGCTTCCGGTGGCCCTTCGTCGCACGGCCACCTCGCTCAAGATCGCGGGGGGCGAGATCGTCGACCGGAGCGACATCCTGGCGACGCTCTTGCTGTGCCTCGAGACGCACTACAAGGCCGCCCTGCGCGGTGGCTTCGACAAGGCACTGACGGCCTTCCGTGAGCGCGACTACTTGTTGTCTCGCACCATCAGCGTCGAGACACGCCAGGGACCGGTGATCGGAGCGGCCGCCGGCATCGACGACCGCGGAGCCTTGCTCGTGGAACTGCCTCATCGACGGGTGCGCAGTTTCCACTCTGGTGACGTGACCCTCCACAGCTGACCCGGGAGCCGTCGCGGCCCTTCGGAGCGGCTTGACGCCCGTCCGGAGGGCCGCTACATTGTCACCTCTTCCTACGTTCGAAGGGTTGACAATTGTCCCGTCTGACGACTCGAGAACTTGCCGTGGCCGCTCTCTTCTCGGCACTTCTCTCGGTCTCCGCCTACATCGCCCTCCCGGTGGGATCGGTGCCCTTCACACTGCAGGTGTACGTGGTGCTGCTCGCCGGCATGGTCCTGGGACCAAGGCTTGGAGCCCTCAGCGTCGTCGCCTACCTGCTGCTCGGGCTCGCGGCGCCGGTCTACTCGGGCGGGACGTCGGGCCTCGGCGTGCTTCTGGGACCGACAGGCGGTTACCTGTTCGGATTCATCGCCGCGGTCGTCGTGACTGGGCTCATCGCCGGTAGCCCAGACGCCGGGCTGCCGCGGCTCCTGACTGCGGGCCTCGTGGGCCTCGCGCCGATCTACGTGCTGGGAGCGGCTTGGCTGGCACTGCAGCTCCGCCTAACGCCGGGGGCAGCCGTGACGAGTGGCGTGGCGCCGTTCATCTGGGTGGACATCGTGAAGTCGATCGCGGCGGCGTTTACCGCCAGGGCCCTGGTCAGCCTGCCGCTGGGTCTTCCTGCTGCGTCGAGGAGAGTCCGCTGACGTCGGCGAGGGCGTGACCGCGCAGGCGCAGGTTGATGCGGCCGCGCTCGTACTCACCCATGAAGTCCGTGGAGCTGCCGTCGCGGTAGGCGAGGTCCTTGTCGCGCAGCACCTTGGCAAGGATCTCCACATAAGTCGCCTCGAGCGTCGTCCCCGCCATGAGGCGGAGCTCCTTCAACGCCTCGAACGAGCTGCGCGCGCCGCGATAGGGCCGGTCGGATGTCATCGCGTGGTAGCTGTCCGCCACGGCGAGCACCTTGCTGAGCTCCGGGATCGCGTCGGCGCGGATACCCAAGGGATAACCACTTCCGTCGAGGCGCTCGTGGTGGAAGCGAACGATATCCGCGACCTCCTGGTAGGCAGCCAGATGTGAGAGGACCTCCGCTCCCTTCTCGGGATGCTGGCGGATGAACTCCCACTCCTCTTCGTCGAGGGTCTGGGTCTTGCGCAAGACCGCGTCCGGCACGCCCACCTTGCCCAGATCGTGAAGCAGGCCGGCGAAGTGGAGTGCCTCTGCTTCTTCCTCCGGAAGTCCGAGCGCGGTCGCCATGTCCCGGCAGTACATCGCCACCGCGGCAGAGTGCTGCGCCGTGTACTCGTCCTTGCTGTCCAGAAGCACGACCATGGCCGCTGCCAGGCCGATGTTCATCTCGAGGTACTGGTCGCTCAACTCAGTCTGCCGAGCGACGTGCTCCTTCTCGCGCACGAGGAGCTTGAACATGTACTGAGCGGCGAACAGCGGGACGAAGAGGAGCGTGACGGCGATGATGCCCGCCGCGGCGTACAAAGCGGCGATCGCCAGGCCCAGCGCCAGAAGGACGCTGAGAGACCGAAGGAACGGCGGCATCTCTTCTCGCCAGAACGCGCGGAATGGACGGTGGTACTTCACCCTCATCCCCACGCTCAGCAGGACCAGGTTGGCGGCTTCGAAGACTACCGCGGCGGCGGCGGCCGCAAGCAGCAGGCCCACGGTGACTTGGTCGAGTTGCACGCCCAGCGGGCCCAACAGAGCATCGAACACCAGTGACGACAGGAAGACGGCGATGATGAAGTTCGCAGTGTTGTAGACGACCACTGCCCGCGAGCTTTCTCGCCAAGCTCCCCAGAGCCCCATGATGACCGCAAGGCCAATGGCGGGTAGGCGGCCGGTGAACATGATCGCCAGGAGGACGGGCAGGTTGCCCGCGTTCAGAGTGACGCGGTCGGAGACCTCCACGGACATCTCGTCCGCGACAATCGCCAGTACCGCGAACACGAGCGCGTCACGGACGACCGACGTAGAGATAGGAATGGGGCCGGGAAAGCCGGCCGCGTACGTGACGAACAGCCCGGCGCATGCCGCCAGGACTGCCGTCAGGACGCCGTAGTTCCGCTCAGCAGGTGTCGTCACTGGACCTCGTAGGGGCTTGTCGTGCCCCCGCTATCGGCACCGAGCCGAAGTAGCTTTAGGCCTCAGTGCATCTTGCTGCTGCCGCCGCTCGTCACGATGGCGAACAACAGGGATGCTAGCGTCTTCTCGATCTTCTTGCTCATAAGATGACCCCGTGATCAGTCGGAGGACGTCAGTGCATCTTTCCGCAAGTATCGAGGTGCATCTTGCCGCAGGTGTCGAGGTGCATCTTGCCACAGGTGTCGAGGTGCATTTTGCCGCAGAAGCGCATAGTCCCCTCCAAGTCACTAAAGGTTTCGCAACCACGTGCCGATAACGTGTGGTTGACGATCGTGTGCTGCGACTCTACGGAGGCCAGTCCGGCCTCGGCCACCCCGGCGAGTAGGACAAAATGTGCAAGGTGCGGGGTACAGAGTTGCCAAACTGGACAACGGATTAACGAAGGTGCAGGAGATCACCGAGCGGCCGCAGAAATCGTCACCCTCTTGATGTAACCTTCCGGTGCGGTCGCCGCAGGCGGACCGCACTGATCACCACTCGGTCGCCGTCGCACTTCAGGGGGAAGACGATAGAGGCCAACGCCGCCTCCGCGGAGGTTTCCACAGTACCTCTCCACCGCAACGCCAGCTTCGGCCTGCTGTGGGCAGGACAGTTCGTCTCGCAGATGGGCGACCGCCTCGCCGCGCTCGCGTTCCCCTGGCTCGTCTACAAGGCGACGGGGTCCGCGCTCGGCACGGGCGCCGTCTTCGCCCTCTATACGCTGCCTTGGGTGGTCTTCGGCGCGTTCTCCGGCGTCATCGTCGACAGGGTCGACAAGCGCCGGCTCATGGTCGCCATGGACATACTGCGTGCGCTGCTGGTGCTCGCGGTGCCCTTCCTCGCCACTCGCTCGCTGTCGTCCGTGTTCGTGCTGGCCTTCGTCATCGCCAGCCTGGGCGTGTTCTTCGATCCGGCCAAGCTGGCGATCGTGCCTGAGATCGTGACGGGGGACCGGCTGATGCGCGCCAACTCGCTGCTTTCCACGGGCGAGAACCTCACCGAGATCCTCGGCTGGGCGCTCGCCGGCCTGCTCCTCGCCGCGGTGAGCACCACGGCGGCGTTCCGGCTCGACGCCGCAACGTTCGCGGTCTCTGCCGTAGCGCTCGCGCTCATGCGCTACAGGGCGCCGGTGCGCGACGCCGCAGAGAAGGCAGCCGGCGCGTTCAGGAAGGAACTCAAGGAAGGGTTCACCTTCTTGCGTGCTGACCGGGCACTTCGCATCAACACGGTGATGATCATCGTCTGCGTGGCCGGCATGGGCGCGGTCTACCCACTCACGTTCCTCTTCGCGGTGGACGTGCTGGGTCGTGGGGCAGGCGCGTTCGGCGCGCTGGAGGCAGTGAGCAGCATCGGCTTTCTGATCGGCTCCCTGGCGCTGGTCGCGCTCGCTACGCGCGTGCGCAAAGGCCGCGTCATGATCGGCGGGCTCTTCGTGATGGGAGTCTGCCTTGCGCTGGTCTCCCTCACCGGCTCGCTGTGGGTGGCGGCCGTCCCCTTCGCGCTGTTCGGGCTCGCCAATGCCCTGGTACTGATCGCGGTGGATACGTTCTTGCAGCAGACGGTGCCGGACGGCATGCGCGGGCGCGTGTTCAGCACCCGGTTCATGCTCACGCAGGGCACGTACGCCGTCTCCGTACTGGCAGGCGGCGCGCTGGCCGGCGTGGTGGACGTGCGCTTGCTCTTCGTCGTCGCCGGCGCCATCGTGGCCGCGTCCGGCCTGGTCGGCCTCCTGTCTCGCGAGGTCCGCTCCTCCTGAGGCGGCGTTTCGCCGCCGGGTGATAGCCTTGAGGCCGGAGCCGTAGCGGGGGCGACGGCCGGAGTGGAGCCGGCCGTCTAAGTCTACGGACGACTTGGGGAGCCATGACCACCGCACCGACCTCACAGACGCCGCAAACGCCGGAGGGTACGCCGCGTACCAGTTGGCTGCAGCTCGGCGTGGTCAGCACGTCCGAGTTCGTGGTGTGGGCGGGATTCGGCGCGATCCTCCCCTACCTCCCCGTGTTCCTGAAGGAGCAGGCGCACACGTCCATGGCCCTGTGGGCGGTGATCGCCGCGACGTACTACGCCGGGACGCTGCTCTTCTCGTCGCCGCTCGGCTGGCTCAGCGACATCATCGGGCGCAAACCGGTCATGGTGGCCGGGGCGGTCATATACACCGTCGCGCTGCTGCTGTTCACCACCACGACGGACCCGTACTGGTTCATCCTCTTCCGGCTCCTTGAGGGAATCGGCGCCGCCGCGTTCGGACCCGCCGCGCAGGCCTTCATCGCCGACATCACCACCACGGAGAACCGGAGCCGTGCGTACGGGTTCCTCACCACGGCGCAATTCGGCGGGCTCATCGTCGGGCCGGCGGTGGCGGCGCCGCTGTACGCGCTGGGCGGCGGCCACAAGACCGGGTTCTACGCCATCTTCTACTTCGGCGCCGTGCTCTCGGCGTGCGCGCTCGTGGCGCTGGTACTCTTCATCCGAGAGCCGGCCGCGCTCAAGACGCGGCGGGCGCAGACCCGCCGCGAGCAGCAGGCGGGCGGCGGACGCAAATCGACCCGCCCGCCCTACCGCGCCGTCCTCACCGGTCCGATCATCGCGTTCGTTGTCATCGCCTTCACCAGCCACTTCGCCATGGGCGCCTGGGACGTCGTCTGGAGCCTCTACCTGCGTAGCCTGGGCGCATCCATGACCTTCATCAGCTTCACGTGGGTGGCCTTCAGCGTACCCATGCTCCTGAGTGTGTTCGGCGGCGTCGTGGCCGACAAGTACAGCCGCTTCTGGCTGTTCTTCGTCGGCTACGCGCTCTCGAGCTTCGCGTGGATGTTCTACGGGATCTCGACCAACCTCACCGCGCTCGTCGTCGTCAGCGTCATGGAGGGCGTAGCCATCGCGTTTTCCTACCCCGCCAAGCAGGCGTTCCTCATCCAGGTGAGCCCACGGCGGTGGATCGGCACGGTGACCGGCGTGGAGGCGACCTCCATGCAACTCGGCGGGCTCGTCGGCTCGCTGCTGGCGCCGCTGCTCTACGAGCGGATCTCCGGGCATGTGCTGACGCTCGCCGGCGTCTTCACGTTCGCCGGACTCATGGCCGTGTCCCCGGTGCTGCACCGGGCGTGGAAGCAACTGGTCGCCGGTGGCGGCGCGCTGCCGCAGGCGGAGCTGGAGCGATTGGCGGACGAGCAGAGGCCCGCCTACGCGGCGGAGCCGCCGCACGGGCCGGAGTGAGCGCAGACGGCGGGGTGTCGCGGTGGGCTGGAGCCCACCGCGACACCCCGCCTAGCGCATCTGGTACTCGGTTCAAGCGGCGGTCGGTGGCTCGATGCGCGCCGACTCCGGATCGATCATCGTCGCGCGCGGCGTCTCGGTCATCGTCTCCACCGTTTCACGGCGGCGCGAGAAGAACGCCTTGTAGTAGCCGGTCGAAACCAGCATGAGGACGATCCCGACGACGATGAAGCCGACGCCGAGGATGAACGGCGGTCCGACGCCGAACCACGACGTGCCGGACTCCGAGTTGGCGGGATACCAGAGGCTGTCGAGCGAGGCGATCAGGACCCAGGTCAGCGCCAGGCCGCCGAGCAGCGGGAACAGCCCGAGCAGAAGGAACTTCTTGACGCCGTGGAAGATCTGGTGCCGGTAGAAGATCGGAACCGCATAGCCGGTGATCCCGTAGTAGAAGGCGATCATCAGGCCCAGGGCGGCGATACTGTCGTACAGCACGTTCTGGCTCGCGGCGGTGAGGCCGACGTACCAGACCACGGAGGCGATGCCGTAGATCACGGTACCGATCAGCGGCGTCTGGTAGCGCGGGCTCACCTTGCCGAACGCCTTGGGGATGGCGCCGTGCACGGCCATGGAGAGCGTCGTGCGCGTTCCCGGAAGGATGGTCGTCAGCGTCGAGGCGACCGCGGAGCTGAGCACGGCCAGGATCAGCAGCTTGTCCAGTGTGGAACTGCCGAACACGGCCGTACCAAGCGGGCTCAGCACATCGTTCGCGTTGTTGGCGAGGAAGTCCGGCCCCCTGAAGGCCTGCGCGGCGGTGGTCGTCAGCACGTAGATCGCGACCAGCGCGATGGTGCTGACCACGGCGCCGATGCCGGGGACCACGGCCTTACGCTCCGTCTCCTCGTTGACGGAGACGGCTGTGTCCCAGCCCCAGTAAATGAAGAGCGCCAGCAACACGCCGCCCGCCAGGGCGCCGAGACTCATGTTGGGCACGAACCAGGACGCCGCGGGCTTGACGGAAGTGGCCGGGGCGGCGCTGCCGTAGACCTTGATCAGCGCCGTGATCGAGAATGCGACGAGAATGGCGACCTCGGCTGCCAGCAGGAACCACTGGATACGGGCCGAGATCTCGATGCCCAGCGCGGCGATGACCGTCATGCCGACGATGAACACGGTGCCCGCCAGGGTCGTCCAGAACGTTGAGGCGGCGTAACCATCCAGCCCGAACAGCAGGAAGAAGTAGCTGCCGGCGATCTGCGCCAGACTCGCCATGACGATGATGTCGGCGGCCACCATGATCCACCCGGTGACCCAGCCGGTGCGGGGGCCGAACGCACGCGTCACCCAGGTGAACGTGGTGCCGCAGTCAGGGTCGACCCGGTTGAGGTAGTAGTAGGACCCCGCGATCAGCAGCATCGGGATGAACGACACGATCATGATCGCCGGTGACTTGAGACCGATGCCGCCTACGGCGACGATGAAGCCCAGAGTGGCGGCCAGCGAGTACGCCGGCGCCGTGGACGCGACCCCGATGACGATACTCGAGACGAGCCCGAGAGCGCCCGACTTGAGTCCCTTGTCACCCTCGACATCCACCACCTCGAGCTTCACCGGCCGCGGTTCTCCCTCGGGAAGCGGCACGGCTGCAGAGGAGCCTTGCATGATCCCTCCTGAATCAGAGCGGCAAGCGCGAGGGCGCTCTCCGCTACGAATCTCGCATCAAATCCACGCGGACTGATACCGGCGTAGCTAAGAGAGTGCTTCCCCGCGAAACGGTGAAGAGGAGGGTCGGCTGTTTACGATGGGTTAACCCGTGCGGCGGATCGCCGTCAGTACGAATCTAGTAGCGGCGCACCTCGCCGTACAGCGTGTCGCGCTGGACGGGTGTGCGGCCGGCCGCGCGAATGAGCCGCACCATCTCGTCGACGTCGCACTGATTTCGCACTCCGGCGGCGGCGACGACGTTCTCCTCGATCATTGTCGAGCCCATGTCGTTGGCGCCGAAGGCCAGCGCGACCTGCCCCATGCGCAATCCTTGCGTGACCCAGGATGCCTGGACACTGGGGAAGTTGTCGAGATAGATGCGCGAGACGGACAGCATCAGCAGGTAGTCGATACCGGTGGCGGGCACGTGGCCGGCCTGCAGGTCGGTGTTGCCGGCCTGGAAGGTCCATGGGATGAAGGCGGTGAAGCCGCCGGTCTCGTCCTGCAGGTCGCGGAGGCGGCGCAGGTGCTCCACGCGCTCCGCAGGCGTGTCGAGCGAACCGAACATCATCGTCGCCGTGGTCTTCATGCCGAGGCCCTGGGCGACGCGCATGACCTCGAGCCAGGTGGCGGTGGGGATCTTATGGGGACTGATGGCCGTGCGCACGCGGTCTACCAGCACCTCGGCGCCGCCGCCTGGCAGGCTGTCGAGGCCGGCGGCGTGGAGCCGCGTCAGCGTCTCCTCCACGCTCAGCCCGCTCTGCTTGGCGATGTGCACGATCTCGGGCGGCGACAGCGAGTGGATATGGATCGGGTACCTGGCCTTGATGCCGCTGAAGACCTCTTCGAACCAGCAGATGTCGAGGTCCGGGTGCAGGCCGCCCTGCATCATGATGGCCGTGCCGCCGAGCTCCAGCGTCTCCTCGATCTTGCGGTGGATCTCGTCCTCAGCGAGGAGGTACCCCTCCCCGCTCCCCGGCTTCTTGTAGAAGGCGCAGAAGCGGCAGCCGGAGAGGCAGTAGTCGGTGTAGTTGATGTTGCGGTCGACGACGAAGGTGACCTCGTCACCGGGGTGGAGGCGGCGACGGACGGCGTCGGCGCGCGCGCCGACGCCCAGCAGGTCGCCGCCCTCCAGCAGCGCCAGGGCCTCCGCGTCGGTGATGCGGCCGGCGGACGACGCGGGACCTGCGGCGTTCATTGGGCGGGCTCCGGGTCGAGGAACAGCTGGAAGCGCACCAGGTGGTCGCCGTGCGGCCCGCGGTCGGTGATGACGGGCACGCCGTCGATCTCGTCGTCCCCGGGCAGCAGGGAGAAGCCGAGCGCCGTATGGAAGGCGATCGAACCGGTGTTGACCGGTGCTGTGACGGCGCGCACGACCGAGCGGCCGTTGGTGCGCGCGAAGGCGAAGAAGCGCCGGTAGAGGTCCGCGCCGAGCCCGGACCGGCGCCACGAGGGGTCGACGCCGACGAAGTGGATATACGCCTCGTCGACATGGTCCGCACACAGGAACCCGACGAGGAAACCGACGAGCCGCTCTTCGTGCTCTACCAGCAGCGACGAGCCGCGAAAGTGCTCGAAGAAGACCTTGGGGAGCAGGGCGCGCAGGTCACGGCCGTCCCACCAGGACGGGAGGACGGCGATGACGCGCTCGTGGTCGTCCGGGATGGGCCGGCGGAAGATGAGGCTCGTACAGCTCACCGCCGGCCTCAGCAGGCGCCCGTCATGCAGGTCTCGAGGTCGGGCACGCGCTCGAGCTCGCCGATCGCGGCCGCCCGCCGGTAGAACTCCTGCAGGCCGGCCTGGTACTCGGGCGTGAACCCGAACTGCAGCTTGTCGAAGTACTCCATCAGGTAAGCCTGGCTGAAGTCGTAGACCTGCGCCGCGTCGGCGGCGGTGCCCGCCGGGTCCGCGGCGCAGGCGTCGCGGGACGCGAGCAGCGCGGCTCCGACCGCCGCGGCGGCCTCCGGGCGCGCGTCGGCGAAGTCGCGCCGCGCGGCGCACACGGCGTACACCATGGGCAGCCCCGTGACGCCCTTCCACTCGGCGCCGAGGTCGAAGTGGTGCGGGTAGGCCTGCACGCGCAGCAGGTGCAGGGCCTCGTCGCCGATGAGCAGCAGGGCGTCGAAGTCCTCGAGCACCTCGGAGAGCGGGCCGACCCTGGGCGCGAACTGCGGCTCGATGCCCCACTCCCTGCACAGGACCTTGAGCAGGCAGATAGAGGTCGCGCTCTTCTCCGTCAGCGCGACCTTGCGGATCTGCGCGAGCGGCGTGCGCGCGAACAGCTGGATGGAGTCGACGGCGCCGAACGAGCTGATGGACACCTGTGGCAGCAGGGTCTGCTCGTCGGCGTTGCGCGCGAAGGCGATCGAGGACGAGACGGTGACGTCGATCGCCCCGTCCACCAGCATCTCGTTGAGCGCCGAGGGATAGCCCTCGACGAGCGCCGCCTCCACTCCCCGTGCGGCCAGTGCACGCTCGAAGTGGTGGAACAGCGGGAAGCAGTTGACGAACTCGATACGCCCGACGCGCACGGGCGCGGCTGCCGACGCGGCGTGCGCGCCCGGAGTGCCCGTGTCAGGCTGCGCCATCGTACCGCCGCACGACGTTGTACAGGGTGTCGCGCTCCACCGGGACGCGGCCGGCGGCCTTGATCACGTGCACCAGCTCGGCCTTGCTGAGCTGCTGGCCCGTGTCGACGCCGGCCGCGTGACTGATCTTCTCCTCCACCACGGTGCCGTCGAGGTCGTTGACGCCGAACGCCAGAGAGACCTGGGCCAGCTTGAGCCCGACGTTGATCCAGAAGGCTTTGACGTGCTTGAAGTTGTCGAGCACGAGGCGGCCGACGGCGAGCATCTTGAGGTCGTCGAAACCGGTGGGGCCCGGCAGCTCGCTGAGGCCGGTATTGGCCGGCTGGAACGAAAGCGGGATGAAGGCGTTGAATCCGTGGGTGTCGTCTTGAAGCTCGCGGAGCTGGACCATGTGATCCGCGAGCTCGGCCGGCTCTTCGACGTGGCCATACAGCATGGTCGCGTTGGACACCATGCCGACGCCATGCGCGGCGCGATGCACGTCCAGCCAAGTCTGACCGCTGATCTTGCGCTCGCAGATCATGTCGCGCACGCGGCCGCTGAACACCTCGGCGCCGCCGCCCGGCAGCGAGCCGAGGCCGGCATCCTTGAGCTGCTGCAGCACCTCGGTGACCGACTGGTCGCTGATGCGCGCGAAGTGGCTGATCTCGCTGGCGGTGAATGCCTGGATGTGCACGTTCGGGGCGAGTTCGCGCAGTGCGCGCATCATGTCCAGGTAGTAGCTGAACGGCAGGTCCGGGTGCTCGCCCCCGACGATGTGGATCTCGCTGATGCCGCCGATGGCCAGCGTCTCGCGGGCCTTCTCGACGACCTCGTCCACCGAGAGCGTGTACGCATCCTCGTCGCCCTCGTCGTGGCTGAACGCGCAGAACAGGCAGCGGTTGCGGCACACGTTGGTGTGGTTGATGTGCCGGTTGGAGATGAAGTAGACCTCGTCGCCGGCTATGCGAGCCCGGGCGAAGTCGGCCATGGCGCCCAGCGCCAGGAGGTCGCCGGACGAGAGAAGCTGGGTCGCGTCGTCGCCGCTGAGGCGTTCCGCGGCCTCGACCTTGCGCCAGATGGCGGCGAGGCCGGAGCGCGCGGCAAGCGCGGAGATCTCGGTTGGGTTCACGGGGTGGGCTCCGGGGTCGTCAGCTGTAACGGTCGACGACCTGCTCGGCTACCTGGACGAGCAGGCCGCGTTCCACGGTCTCGGGGCACGCGGCAAGGACCGCGCGCGCGTCCCCAATGTACCGCAAAGCGCTCTCGCGTGCTCGCGCCAGCGCGCCTGTGTCCTCGACCGCACGCAGGATGAGGTCGACGTCGGCGTCGGAGGGGGCCGGCCGGCGGAGGATCTCCGCCAGCTCCGGCCGGGCCTCCAGCGCGTAGATCATCGGCAGGGTGATGGTCCCGTCGCGCACGTCGGTACCCGGCCGCTTGCCGGTCGTCGCCTCGTCGCCACTGCAGTCCAGGATGTCGTCGAGCACCTGGAAGGCCAGCCCGATGAGGCGCCCGAACCTGCCCACGGCGCCGACGGTCTCGTCACCGGCGCCGGAGAGCAGGGCGCCGAGGCCGCAGGCGGCGGCGAAGAGGTCCGCCGTCTTGCGCTCGCAGCGACGGACGTAGTTGTCTTCGACGACGCGCACGTCGTGCGCCTCGGCCCGCTGCAGCACCTCTCCCTCGCTGAGACCCACGGCGGTGGCGCTGAGCAGGTCGACCGCCTCCGGACAGCCCGCGCCGACGAGCTCCGAGAACGACCGGGCCAGCAGGTAGTTGCCGACCGAGACGGCCGTGCCCGGGCCGTACCGATGAGCCACGGTGGGCTTGCCGCGCCGCAGCTCGGCCCGGTCGAGCACGTCGTCGTGCACCAGGGTAGCCATGTGCAGGAGCTCGACGGAGGCCGCCGCCCGCAGGACCTTCTCGCCGGCGGCCTCTCCGCGGCGCGCGCACAGCAGCGTGAGCAGCGGGCGCACGCGCTTTCCGCCGGCGCTGAGCGTGGCACGGCACGCCTCGCCGAGTGCGCCGGGGTACTCGCCGGCGACCGTCGCCAGGCGCTCTTCGACGAGCTCCATGCCGCGCGCCACCCGGCGCTTCTGCGCCGGAGACGTCCAGCTGAAGGACGGGCGGCGGAGCGGTGCGCGACCGCTCACGCTGGAGTCTCGCCGACGTGCAGGGCGACGGCGCCAAAACCGAACCGGCGGTAGCGGACGTTGACCAGGCCGGCGCCGGCCATGATCGCGGCCAGCTCGTCCACGCGCGGGAACGCAGCCACGGACGCGGGCAGGTACGAGTACGCGGACGGGTCGCCGGTCACCACGCGGCCCATCACGGGCACCACGCGGCCCTGCCACACGGCATGGAAGCGCTTGCCGACGCCGTCGGGCACCTGTGTGGACTCCAGGCAGACCACGAGCCCGCCGGGCCTCACGACGCGCGCCATTTCGCCAAACGCGCACGGGACGTCGGGGACGTTGCGCACACCCCAGCCGACGGTGACGGCGGCGAAGCGGCCGTCGTTGAACGGCAGCGCAAGGAGGTCACCCTGGACGAACTCCCGCGGCACGGGACGGCCCCGCCGGGCGCGCGCCTCGGCCTTCTGCCGCGCCCGCACCAGCATCTCCGCTGTGAAGTCGAGGCCGACGACGTCGCAGGCCGGGCAGCACTCGGCGAGCGTGAAGGTGAGGTCGCCGGTGCCGCAGCAGGCGTCGAGCGCCTCGTCGCCCGGTGAGAGACGGGCCTCGGCGGCCGCGGCGCGGCGCCAGCCGGCGTCCATGCCGGCGGTCATGAGCCAGTTCATCAGGTCGTAGCGTCCGGCGATGTCGCCGAACATGGCCTCGATGTGGGAAGGGTCGCGGTCGAGGGGGAGGTCGCCGGGCCCGCGTGCGGGTCGGCCCTCGGCCATCAGCGCTGGCCCCCGTCCCACGCGGGGAACAGGTCCTGCGCGAAGCCGAGGGCGCTCATGACCTTCCCGGCCACGTGGTCCACGGCGTCCTGCAGCGTCTGCGGCCGCGAGTAGAAGCCCGGCATGGCCGGGAGCACCACGGCGCCGGCCTGCGAGAGCTCGAGCAGCCGGCGCAGGTGGATCTGCGTGAGCGGCGTCTCGCGCGGGACGACCACGAGACGCCGCCGCTCCTTGAGCGCCACGTCGGCGGCGCGCTGCATGAGGGTGCTGGTCGTCCCCAGCGCGATGTGCGCCGCCGTGGACATGGAACAGGGGCAGACGACCACAGCGTCCGGAGCGCTGCTGCCGCTCGCCGGCAGCGCCCCCAGGTCGTTCGGCATGAAGACCTGCGCCGTGGCGCCGGCCTTCTCCAGGAACTCCGCGGTGACCGACGCGCGCGTGCCGGAGGGCAGCTGGAGCTCGTGCTGGAGCACGAGGATGCCGCTCTCAGAGATGCTCAACTGGAGAGCGCAGCCGGCCGCGGCCAGCGCCTTGACCAGACGCACGGCGTACGGCGCTCCGCTGGCGCCGCTCACGCCGACGAACACGGTGTGTGGTGGATTCGCAGCCATGGTCACGTCCCCCACGGGGGTACCCGGACTCTAGTTGATCGAACCCGCGTGGCACTGACCGCCGTAGCAGCCCTTCGGGCCCGTGCCCATGTTGCCGTGGCACTTCACGCAGACACTGCCCTGGCTGTACACGTGGTTGGGGTGGTCGGCGATGAAGGCCGAGCTGTGCGGCAGTTCCACGCCGTGGCAGGCGAAGCAGAACGAGCTGGTGTGGCACTTGTTGCAGAGGTTCGGGTTGCTGCTCGCCACGCTCGTGTGCTGCGAGAGCCAACCGGACGGATGCGGCATCTGCAGGCCGTGGCACTTGATACAGCTGTTCTCCCCGTGGCACTTGACGCACTTCTGCTGGTTCTTCTGGCTCTGCTGCGTATAGGCACCGTGGCCGGTCAGCCAGCTGCTCGGGTGCGGCATCTCGAGGCCGTGGCAGTCGATGCAGAACTTGGGGTCGTCCTTGGTGTGGCAGCCCGCGCAGATGCTCTTTCCGCGGTCGAGGACGACCTGGCCGTGGTGCGACTTCCAGTCCTTGGGATGCGGCATCGCAAGACCGTTGTGGCAGTCGGTGCAGATGTCCGTGCCCTTCTTCTTGTTGTGGCAGCCCTTGCACTGCTCCGGCGTGACCTTGCCGGTGATCGGGACGTTGATCTCCGCCGGCGGAGCCCCACCGACGTGGCAGATGCTGCAGTCGTCCGGCAACCGCTTGCCGTCGTGACAGCGGGCGCAGATGGGCATCTTGTTCTGCGCGACGCGCGCCACCGCGAGCTGGGTGCCGGGGTGGCTGATGTTGGCGTGGCAGGCGGTGCACTGGTAGCCGGCCTCGCGCAGCCCCGTGTGGTTCACGCGGATGTTGTTGTAGACCTGGTCGCGCTCGATCTGCGACTTGGGATGGCACTGGACACAGTTGGCTGTGCCGACCGCGGTGGTGAGCGGGCGCTCGTATGTGTTCGTCACGTAGAGCATGAGGTTGGTCATGCCCTGGAGGTTGCGGATGAGGTAGTTGAACACGCCCGGCTTGGTGTGGCACTGCTGGCAACCCACGCCGGCGCGATAGTGCGCCGACTGTTCGTACGTGGCGACCTCGGGCTGGACAATGTGACAGACGTCGCAGGTGCCGATGCGGTTGACGGCCGAGAACGCGGCGACGGCGGCGATGACCACGACCACCAGCGCCACCAGCACGCCGAGCAGCCAGCCCCGCGGGACCTTGACGTCGAGTAGCACGCGGCTCTTGGGGAGCTTCTTCTTGCTCACTGGATCACCGCCGGGCTGGCAGTGAGGGTGCCCTTGACCCGCGGACGCGGCGAGTAATCGATGCCCTTGAAGAGGCTGTGTGCGCGCGGATCGCCCGAGGCGTGCTGTTCATGACAGGCTTGACAGTTGTCGAGCACATGGCAGTTGAAGCAGGTCGGAGTGCCGTACTGGGCCGCCGCCTGGGGGTGGCTGGCGACGAAATTCTCCGGGTGCGGCATGGGCAGCTTGTGGCAGGTACTGCAGTACTCCTTGACGTTGTGGCACTGCGCGCACGCCTGGCGGCCCTTGGCCTCGGCGGTCTTGCCGTGCGCGTACAGCCACGCCTCGGGGTGCGGCATGAGGATGCCGTTGTGGCACTCTGAGCACGCATCCTTCTTGACGTGGCAAGCGCTGCAGGTGGAGAGCACACCCACGGCGCCGTGACGCGTTGACCAGTCGGACTGCTTGTGCGACTCCGGCTGGGCGGCGTAACCCGGCTTCTTGTGGCAGAGGTCGCAGCGTGCGGTGGCCACCGTGCCGTCGGCCGCCTTGTAATGGTTGTTGTGGCAGATGAGGCACTGCTCCATGACCGGGTACGTGCGCGAGCCCTCCGGGACGGCGTTGCCGTGCGCCACCGTGGAATGGCAGCGCTGGCAGAGGAACCCGGCCTCGATGAGGTGCTCGTGGTTCACGTTGATGCCGTTGGCGCTGATGGTCTTGAACAGTTGCTCGTTGGTGTGGCAGCGACGACAGGACTGGTTGAGCACGTAACCCAGGATGGGCTTCTCGTAGTCGCCGGTGAGCTGCGCAATGGGCTGCTGCAGCGCCTCGAGCTTGGAGGTCAGGAAGAAGAAGGGTCCCGGCTTGGTGTGGCACTGCTCGCAGTTGACGTCACGGTGTGCGGACTTCTTGTACTCGTCGACATAAGGCACGTGGCTCTTGCAGGTGGCGCAGAAGCGTGGAGAGGAGGTGGCCGCCAGAGCCACTCCGACGAAGACCACCACCGCGGTGATGAGGATCGCTGCTGCGGTGACGCCGCGTTTGGTGAGGCGAAAGTTCAACTGCGTCAGTTGATGGCGCTGGGCCTTGAGTTGTGAACGGCCCTACGATGACACAGCGTGCACTGGTACCCGTTGGCATGGTGCAGCGCGCGCGAGTGGCAGCGGGTGCAGACGTTGCGCGACGGCGTCTTCTGCTTCGCGTGGTACCTGCCGCCGTGGCAGGTGCGACAACTGGAGACAGCCCTGCTGACCTTCGAGGCGTGCAGGGCCTTCCTGTGGCAGCCGCCGCAGACGAACTTCTTGGTGACGGTCTTGGAGTGCTGGGCGGCGCGGCCTGAGGTGCCCTTATGGCAGGCCGCGCACTTGCTCTGCGCGATCCGCTTGCCCGCATGGCGCATGGTGTGGCAACTGCCGCACTTCTTGTAGCCCGGGCTCTTGGCCTGATTGAGATGGAACGCCTGGGCGCTGGTGTGGCACTGCGTGCAGGCGACCTTTCCGGCGTGCTTCTGCTCTGACGAGTGACAAGTGCCGCACTGGGTGAACCCCGTGGCCTGGCCGCTGTGGTGCGGACTGGAGCCCGGATCGGCGATGCCGGCGCTGGTGGAGTGGCAGTCGAGGCACTCCGGGGTGGACCCGAGGTGCGGGTCGGTGCCGTGCGTGAACGGGGTGATGTACTGCTTCTGGATGGAGTTCCAGAGATGGCATTCCTGGCTGCAGGCCGAGCTCGGCGTGGACAGAGCGGAGGTGGATTTGCCGGGCTCGTGGCACGACCAGCACGTCTGGCCGGGGTAACTCTGGTAGCCGGCATGACATCGGGAAGCGGTGCAGGAGGCGTCGGTGGGCGTGCCCTGATCGTGGCAGACGCAGCCCTGGGCGCCGTTGTGCGCCCAGGTGCTGTATGCGGAGGCAGGCGTGGCTGTGAACGCGAGCGCCACGACCACTGCTGCGAGAAGGACCGCGGCAGCTGCCGCGACCGTCGCCCAACGGCGCATGGACCTCACGTCGACTCCTTTCCCCGGACCGGCGGTCACGTTCGTGCTGTGAAAACCGGTCACACCCCTGTGACACAGGCCCTCCGCGGAGGGCGGCGACTCACCGTGGCTCGTTCGGTGTGTCTTCTTGGACGATGAGTGTACCAGTCCTTGTGAAGCTGTTCACCCTCAAAAGCCCATGATCCAGTTGAACGCGACCCAGACCACGAAGATGCAGAACACCGCCCACAGGAGCAGGGCGCATCCGGTGATGACCCACCAGAGCAGGTTCTGGTACTTCAGGCCCCTCTCGCTCAACGGCGCGATGAGCATGCCGTCGAGCTTGCCCTGCTTGATGAGACGCTCGTACTCGACTGGCCGCTCGTGTGCGTACTCCTCGAGCGGGAGGCCGCCGGCGTACATGGCCTTGTCCATCGGGAACGACTCGGGGCGCAGGTGGGCGTGGAAGAAGTGCCAGAACACGACCACGAAGCCCATGGCGAGGAGCGCGCCGCCCGAGTGGTTGACGAGAGCGAAGTTGATCACGATGCCGGGCAGAAAGCGCGCCGCCTCCTGCGGGTACCACAGGATGGCGCCGGTGACGATCATGATGCTGCAGCCTCCTGTGGCCGCCCAGAACTCGCCCTTCTCGTAGTACGCGTACCGGTCGAGTTGCAGGTGCGGCCGCGGGCTGCGACCGATGAACCAGCTGACCATCGCCTTGAGGTCGCGGTAGTCCTGCCACGTGGGGACCATGGTGCCCGGGCCCCAGTAGCGGCCCTTGTACTGGATGAGGATCTTCAGGAAGAGGCCGACCATGCAGAAGCCGCACAGGACCATGACCATCGCCGCGAAGCGGTGGATCATGCCGGCGTTCTCCACGCCTCCGATGACGCCCATCCAGCTCTGCGCCCAGGCCTTGTCGCTGTACTTGAGCGGCATGCCGGTGAGCACCAGTGTGGAGAAGCTGATCATGATGAAGAAGTGCACCCAGCGCTGGAACGGGGTGAAGCGGCGGAAGTGGGTGCGTGCGCCCGTGACGACGATGGCCGGCCTGGATTTGGACTCGACGGCGACTTCGCCGTCACGGATGGGGGTGTCAATGCTTGCCACGGCGATACATTCCCTCCCTGAGGCCTCGATAGAAGTACAGGACGCAGTGCAGGCCGCCGAGCGTGAACAGCACGCCGATGAGCAAGGCGTGGTTCATCTCCATGAGCCATACCCAGAATGAGGATCTGGGGCTGCTGCGGTCGACGTGCACCAGGAAGCTGGCAAAGCGGCCGTTGGCGTTGGGGTGACACCTGCCGCAGGTGTTGACGACGTTCTGCTTGGAGATGGTGCTCGCCGGGTCCGACTGCGGCAGGATCTTGTGGTAACCGTGGCAGTCGGTGCAGACCGCGCGCGAGAGGTCACCGAGCTGCCAGGACTTGCCGTGGTAGGTGTCCAGGTAAGTCGATTCCTTGTCGCCGTGGCAGCGGCCGCACACCTCGGGGATAGTCTGGCGGAACTCACGGCTCGTGGGATCGATGATGCCGTGCGAGCCGTGGCAGTCACCGCAGGCGGGCGCCTTGGTGGACCCCTCGCTCATGACCAGGTTCCCGTGGAAGGACTGGTCGTACATCTTGAACTCGGAGGAGTGGCAGTCGCTGCACGCGGTGAGCTTGGCCTGCTTGTACCAACCCTTGGTCTCCTCGGCGGTGTGATCGCGCGCCTCGAAGCCCGCGTGGCAGGCGGTGCAGTCCATGCGCGAGTGCATGGACTGATGCCACGCGTCGGTGTCGATGGTGAGGCTCTTCTCGACGCCGTTGACATCGATCGTGCCGAGCCCCGGCTTGCCGTGACACTGGAGGCAGCGGTCGGTCTTCCCGGTGGGGATGGTGAAGGTGATGGCGGACGCCGAGGCCGCCGCGGACAGGAGCAGCAGCGCCGCGGCGAGCGCGACGAGGACGACGCTGCGAGCACTCACTGCGGCGTCTCGATGTTCACGCTCACGCCCTTGTCGGCGTGGCAGTCGATGCACATCTGGGTGGGATGGCACACCAGGCACGAGCGCGTGCCCTTGAGCGCCACCTGCGCGTGCGAGGTGGCCCAGTCGGCCGGATGATCGACGGTGTGGCACTGGTCACACAGCTGCTTTCTGGTATGGCAGCCCAGACAGCGTCCGGGGTCCTTCTTCGCCTGCTGGCCGTGCACGTAGGGCCAGTCGCCGGAGTAGTGGCCGGGCGTGGGCTTCTTGTGACAGCCGTCGCAGAACTGCGCCTTGTTGTGGTGGCAGCGCAGGCAGTCACGCTCGTTGTTCAGGGCCAGTTTGCCGTGCTCGGCGATGAAGTCCGTCGGGTGCGACTTGCCGGTGACCGGCGGCTTGTAGTGACAGAAGTCGCACTGCGTGGGGTCGCTGGTCTGCTTGTGGCACATGGTGCAGACCGCCATGCTGACCTGGTCGCTCTGACCCGGCGCCGCGTGCGCGGTGTGGTCGTGGCAGTCCACGCACTCGAGGTTGTTCTGATTGACATGCTGGGCGTGGGGCATGCGGATCTCGCCGGGGAGCCCCATGAGGCCCTTCATCGGGTGGCACTTGAGGCAGTTGTCGGTGGCCGGGACCGGCTGGCTGTCTTTGGCCGGCTTCATGTTCAGGTAGGTGAGCCAGATGTTGCGCGTCTCGGTGGTGCGCCACTTGACCGCGGCCACCGAGCCCGGCGGTATGTGACACTGGGCGCACCCCACGGACGAGTGTGCGCTGCGCTTCCAGCTCGCGTACGCCTGCTCCATGGAGTGGCAACTGCCGCAGTACGACGAGGACGACGTCGCGATCATGGGGATCAGCAGCAACACGGCGACGGCGACGGCGACGATGGCGAGGCCGGCGAGGACGAACCACCGCGAGCGCCGCTTCGGCTCGCCGGTGACGACCACCTGCGGCTGCGGCTCGGATGGTGGCTCCGGCGCCGGAGCAGGTGCAGACTCCGGCTCCGGCCGCGACTGTGGCTTTGGCTCCTGGCGTTCGCCGTCACTCACGAAGCGTCCCCCTCAGAACTGTGACGTGATGGTGACCGCGCGTCCGAGACCGCGAGAACGGTGGGTTTAGACGCCCGGCGCGCAGCATTGTACCACACGGGGTATCTGCCGACCCCCCTCCAGAGGCGCGAATCACCTGCTCAGCGGGGCAGGACCGTGGCCAGGACGACCACCAGACCGTAGAGCAGTCCGACGACGCCGTTGACGCCCATGAAGCTCATCCCCACCCTGCCCAGCCCACGTCGCGCGATGTCGATGTGCGGCCAGGCGAGGAGCGCGGCCACGAGCGCCAGGCCCACCCAGTAGACGACGGTCAGATCGCAGAGTGCCCCTACCGCCACGAGCAGGGCGACCGTGGCCACGTGCGAGAGTGCGGCCACGACCAGGGCGCCGCGCTCCCCCACCGCCACCGGCACCGAGTGCAGGCCCGCCTCGCGGTCGAAGTCCAGGTCGAAGATGGCATACATGACGTCGAAGCCGCCCACCCAGAGCCCCACGGCGAAGAAGAGCAGCCACGGCACCACGCCCAGGCGCCCGCTGACGGCGAGCCACGCGGCCGCCGGAGCCAGCCCCAGCGTCAGGCCCAACGCGTAGTGGCAGAACCAGGTGAAGCGCTTGGCGTAGGGATAGAGCACGAACGCCGCCAGAGGTACCGGCCACAGGTAGCGGCACGGCTCGGAGAGCTGAAACGCGGCCAGCACGAGCAGGGCGATCGACACGACGGTGAACAGCCAGACCTCGCGTCGCCCGAGCCGGCCGGCCGGCAGTTCGCGTTTGGCCGTCCGCGGGTTGTGCGCGTCGATCTCCGCGTCGATGAGCCGGTTGAGGGCCATGGCCGCGCTGCGCGCCCCTATCATGGCCACCGTGATCCACAGCAATTGCGACCAGGTGGGCAGTCCGTCCGCGGCGAGGAAGGCGCCGGCATACGCGAACGGCAGCGCGTAGACGCTGTGCTCGATCTTGATGAGCCGGGCGAAGAGTGCGGGCTTGGAGGCGGAGCCGCTCCCGGACACGCCGGAGCGCTCCGTCAGGTCGCGGCGGGCGCCGCGGTTTCGTCCTTGGCGGCAGCCGCGTCGCCGTCGCCCTCGTCGTCGCCCTCGTCGGCGCTGATGGCTCCGATGGGCTGCGGCTCGTGCCCGAACTTCTCGAGCAGATACAGGAGGATGGCGAGGATCGCCGCGACGAGGCCGATGACGAACAGCACCGAGTATACGATGATGCTGGCCGGCGACGTGATGCCCAGGAACGCGCTGACGGTCCAGGCGATGACTGCGATGCCCCAGTTGGCCAGCGAGAGACGCAACAGGAACCGGCGTACCCTCTTGTCATGCGCGGCGATGGTGCGCTGCGCCTCGTCGGCCCACTGCGCGAGCAGGGCGTCGCGGTCCTCACCGTCCGCGGCGACCTCGGCGGCCGGCTCTGCCGCGGCCGGCCCGGCAGCCCTTGGCTGGGTCGGCTTCGACTCGGCGGGTTTCGACTCGGCCGGCATCGGCGCAGCCGGTTTCGGCGCCGCGGGCGGCCCTGCGGCGGCCGGCGGCTTCGCGGCGGCAGGCTCTTCGGCCGCTTGCTTCCCGGGCGCGGGCTCCGCGGCTTTGGGCTCCGTGGCCGGCGGCTCCGCGGCCTTCTTGGGCTCAGCAGCCTCCGGCTTCACGGGCTGCGCCGCGGGAGTCTTCTTCTCTTCGGGTGCCGGCTTGTCAGCCATCGCTCAACCTCAGGTCAAGATAGCCCAGATGATGAACGCGGTCATGAGCAGCGCCGCGAACCCCATCACCACGGTGATGGTCCACCAGATGGCGTCGCCGAACAACGTTCGCCACGTGATCTTACGCTCCACCAGCACGTCGTCGAGCGTGCCCTCGCGAACGCGGCGAGCGTACTCCAGAGGGCGCTCCTCGCGATAGTGGTCCACCGGCAGGGAGCCCGTAAAGATGACCTTGTCGATGGGGAACGACTCCGGCTTGAGGTGCGCGCTGAAGAAGTGCACGAAGATGAAGATGACACCCATGGCCAGCAGGGCCTCGTTGGAGTGGATGACCAGAGCGATGTTGAGGAAGATGCCCGGCACCAGCTGCGTGGTCTTGAGCGGGAACCACATCATGAACCCGGTGGCGCCGATGATGACGGTGCCGATGCCGAGAGAGATGTAGTCGAACTTCTCCCAGTAGGCGTAGCGGTCGAACTGCGGCTTGGGACCTCTGCCGAAGAACCAGGCGAACATGCCGACCAGGTCCTGCAGGTCCTTGCCGTTGAACATCATGGAGCCCGGACCGCGGACGTTCTTGCCGCGGGCGCGGATGACCATGGCGATCATGAAGATCATCTCGCAGGTCCAGTACACGACCGTGACGATCGCCGCCATGCGGTGGTAGACGCCGGCGGCCGTGACCCCGCCGAAGAGATCCATGAACCACTGCGCCCACGGCGTGTCCTTGTACTTGAGGGGCATGCCGGTGAACACAAGCACGGTGAAGCTGACGATGACCAGGAAGTGCATCCAGCGGTGGAAGACGTTGAACCGCCGGTACTCGATGCGTGTGTCGCCGATCTTGTCGCGGTGGCGCTTCTTGCGTGAGTACAGGCCTTCCTTTGCGCCGCGGTAGATGTACAGGCTGGTGTGCACCGCGGCGAAGCTGAACACCACGGCGATGAGCAGCACGTAAGCGATCCAGAAGATCCAGATCTGCCAGGACGAGCGCGGGTCCTGCGGGTTCACGTGCGAGCGGAAGTCGGCGAAGTTCTGGTTGGCGCCGGGGTGGCACTGGGCGCAGGTGGCGACGACGTTCTGGCGCGAGACCGTGCTCTCCGGGTTGCTGGCCGGCAGGATCTTGTGGCCGCCGTGGCACTGGCTGCAGACGGCCGTCTTATCCGAGCCGAGCAGGTAGGCCTTGCCGTGGTAGCTGTCGAGGTACGTCTTCTGGGCGTCCTCGTGGCAACGGCCGCACATCACCATCTGCTGGGCGCGGAAGGCCTTGGTGCCCGGCGGGATGATGTCGTGCGCGTCGTGGCAGTCGCCGCAGAGCGGCGCCTTGTCGGAGTCTCTGGTGAGGATCAGGTTCCCGTGGAACGACTGGTCGTACATCTTCATCTCGTCGCCGTGACAGTTGCCGCAGGCGACGAGCTTGGCGGTCCTGAGCCAGCCCTGGGTGACGTCTGCCGGATGCTCGCCGGCGTTGAAGCCGATGTGGCAACTGATGCAGGCGAGCTGGCCGTGGCGGGAGTTGGACTGGATCTTGCGATCGACGTACATGCTCTTCGTCTGACCGTTGACGTCGATGGCCGCGGGGTAGGTCGTGCCGTCGACGGTGACCTTGCCGTCGACGGGCTTGACGCCGTGACACTTGAAGCAGTCCTCGTTGCCGCTGGGGCTCAGTGCCGAGCCGCCGGTGCCGGTGGGGCTGGTGTCGGCGGCGTTGTTGGACGACGCGAGCGCGCCCCCGGCGAGCAGGGCGAAAGAGAGCAGAGCGGCGAAGGCGGTCAGGGCGAGAAGCGCGGCGCGACGAAGGGTCACTTGGGCACCACCACCCCGTCCTTCTCGTGGCACGCGTCGCACATGCTCTGCGGATGGCATACGAGGCAGGCGCTCTGGCCCTTGGCGGCGATGGCGCCGTGGGTCTGGACCCAGTCACTCGGGTGATCCACCTGGTGGCACTGCTCGCAGAAGGACTTGTCGTGGCACGCCTCGCAGTTGGCCGGGTCGGCCGTCGCGGCCTTGCCGTGCGTGTACCGCCAGTCGCCGGAGTAGTGCGACGGCGGCGGGTAGTCATGACAGGCGTCGCAGAACTGCTTGTCGTGGTGACAGCGCAGACACTCTTGCGGATTGGCGAGCGCTTCCTTGCCGTGGTCCTTCATGAAGTCCGGTGCGTGTTCCGACTTGGGAGGCACCGGGTGGCAGAAGCCGCAATCGCTCGGCGCCGTGCCCTCCTGCCGGTGGCACATCTCGCAGGTGAGCATGCTGACGCCGCTCTTCTGGCCGGGCAGCGTGTGCGACACGGTGTCGTGGCAGTCGATGCAGTGCAGGTTGCGCAGCTTGAGATGCTGCTCGTGGTTCATGCGCACGCCGTTGGACTCGTTGGGGATGGCGGAGACGGGGTGACAGCGCTCGCAGTTGGCGTTGGTGGGCACGCTGCCCTTCTGCGCGCTCGTCGGCATGTTGAGGTAGTCGGCCCAGACGTTCTTGGCCTCGCCGACGCGCCACTTGGCGGCGGACACGAGGCCCGGCGGGATATGGCACTCGGTGCAGTCGATGCCCTTGTGAGCGGACTGGGCCAGGGTCTTCGCCGCAGGCTGCATGGCCTTGCAGGAAGTGCAGTACGAGGTGTTGTTCATGGCCGCCACCGGCCACACGAGGACGCCGATGGCGATGGCCGCTATGACGATGACCACTACCCAGGTGAACCATGCCCTGCGGTACCAGGGGCGTGGGGCGGGATTGTGGCGATACTGACGCTCGGTCAAGACGAGCTACTCCCCGTAGGCTCCTACTCATGCCGGGACGGCCAGCCCCTCAGCCAGAGCCGCCCGAGTCGGCGCGGATTGTACCATCCTGCACTTGCGCGTGCCACACGACTCAAAACCCCGCCGTGATACCCCCGGGGGTGAGCCCGCCGGTCGCCCGGAGAGGCCGATACCTGTAGGCAGATCAGGAGAACGGCAGCCCGAATTCCTTCCAGCGCTCGTCGACGCGACGCACGACGGCCGGATCCATCGCCAGCTCGTCCGGCCACTCGCGGCCGTGTCCTTCGTCCGGCCACGTCTTCGTCGCGTCGATGCCCATCTTGGCACCGTAGCGCGCGAAGGGGCTCGAGTGGTCGAGCACGTCGAGAGGGCCGCGCTGGACCACGGTGTCGCGTTCCGGGTCGACGTTGTTGAACACGCGCCAGGCGACCTCGCTGTAGTCGTGCACGTCCACGTGCTCGTCCACCACGACCACGAACTTGGTGAACATCATCTGGCCCATCCCCCACACCGCGCTCATGAGCTTGCGCGCGTGGCCCGGGTACTCCTTGCGAATGCTGATGATGGCGCAGTCGTGGAACACGCCTTCGATGGGCAGGTCCATGTCGACGATCTCGGGCTGCACCAGCTGCAGCAGCGGCAGGAAGAGGCGCTCCGTGGCCTTGCCCAGGTAGGCGTCCTCCATCGGCGGCTTGCCGACGATGGTCGCCGGATAGATCGGGTCGCGGCGGTGGCTCATGGCCGTGAGGTGGAACACCGGGTACTGATCCGCCAGGGAGTAGTAACCGGTGTGGTCGCCGAACGGCCCCTCGAGCCGCGTGTCGCCCTTCTCGACGTAGCCCTCAAGGACGATCTCCGCGTCGGCCGGCACCTGCAGGTCGACGGTCGCGCACGGCGCCATGTCGACCGGCTCGCCGCGGAGGAAGCCGGCGAACATGAACTCGCTGACGCCCGGCGGGAGCGGCGCCGTGGCCGCGTACGTGACCGCCGGGTCGGTGCCGAGGGCGACCGCCACCTCCATGCGGTCGCCCGCCTCGCGGAAGTTGGCCGCGCCGTCGTGGTGGATGTGGATGTGCATGCCGGTCGTCCGGCCGTCGTACACCTGCAGGCGGTACATGCCGGCGTTCTGGCGACCCTGCCGGTCCTTGGTCACCACGACCGGCAGCGTGATGAACGGCCCGCCGTCGTCCGGCCAGGTGGTGAGCACCGGCAGCCGGCCGAGGTCCGGCGGGTCGACGACGACCTCGCGCCAGGCGGCCTTCTTGCCGTACCTCGGGCCGTACGAGGCCAGCTCCTTGAGCTGGCCGAGCGCCTTGACCTTGCCGACGAGGCCGCTCGGGACCTGGAGCTCGAGCAGGCCCCCGATGCGCTTGGCGATGTCGTCGAGCGGCGCGCCCAGGGCCAGCTCGAGACGGCGGTACGAGCCGAGCTGGTTCATGAGGACCGGCACGGCGGGCCGCCCTGCCGGTCGCTTGGGCTGCTCGAAGAGGACGGCCGGCCCGTGCGCCTTGCTGGCGCGGTCGGCGATCTCGGCGATCTCGAGATACGGGTCCACCTCCGGACGCACGCGGGCGAGTTCTCCCTCGCGCTCCAGCAGGCCGATGAAGGCTCGCAGGTCCACGGTCACCTCCCGGCGACGGCGTCGAGCTCGCGCCGCAGCGGCGCGGCGTCGGACAGGTCCAGACGGCCCGCCGCGGCTCGGACGGCGGCGGGGACGTCGATGGCCGGCGTGCGGAAGCCCGCCTCGACGTGGTCGAACAGGGCGCCGACGGAAGCCGGCTCGGCGCCGCTGTGCAACGCGACGAGCCCCGCCGTCGTGTATGCCCAAAGGGCGTCGTCGGCGGCGAACGGCGCGCCGATGCTGCGCAGGTAGGAACATGAGGCCATGAGCCGCGACAGCAGGCCGACCGCCTCGGCGTCCCCCCGCGCGGCGATGCCGCGCAGACCGAGCGCGTAGAAGCAGTCGCCGGCGAGCAGCCGGGTCTCGAGGTCGTCCGCCGCGAGAGCCACGGCACGGCTCACCCGGTAGTGCAGCAGGTAGCCCTCGTAAATGAGCTCGATGTCGGTCGCGCAGGGCCCGCCGGCGGCCCCGTCGAGCTCCTCGTACAGCGCCCCCCAGCGTAGCTCCGGCGCGGCGGCCGGGGCGGGGCCGAAAGCCTCTCCGGCCGCCACGAGCGCCGCGGCCACGCCGGCGGCGAGTGTCATGGTCAGCCCTTCTCCTTGTCCAGGTAGAAGGACAGAGACATGAGCTCGCTGGAGAGGTCGACCTGGCGGCACAGCACGCCCTCGGGAGCGTGGACCTTGACCGGCGCGAAGTTCAGGATGGCTTGGACCCCGGCGGCGCCCAGGCGCTGCACCGTGCTCTCGGCCTCGCCGGCCGGCACGGTGACCATGGCGATGTCGACCCGCTCCTTGCGGCAGTAGTCGTCCAGCTCGTGCACGCTGCGCACGCGGTCCTCGTCGTTGGTGCCGTATCTGGCCCCGATCACAGTGGCGGAGCTGTCGAACATGGCGACCAGCCGGAAGCCCTGCTCCCCGAACCCGCGGTAGCGGGCGAGCGCCGTGCCCAGAAGGCCGGCGCCGACGATGATGACGTTCCACGTGTGGTCCAGGCCCAGGCAGCGGGTGATCTCGTCGACCAGCACCGGCACCTCGTACCCCACGCCGCGAGTGCCGAACTCTCCGAAGTACGAGAAGTCCTTGCGGATCTGCGCCGCGTTCAGGTCGATCATCTCGGCGAGGTCCTTGGACGAGACGCGGTCGACGCCGCGGGCGCGGAGCTCGCGCAGCTTACGCAGGTAGAGCGCGAGCCGCGGGACGGTCACGCTGGGGACGTCGTTCTTGTCGATGCCGCGCACGTCAGACCTCCGCCCCGGCGAACCAGTCGGCGGCGGCCGCGGCCGCCGCGTCGAGGTCGGCGTCGGTGAGCGCAAGCGAGATCATCGCCGCCTCGAACTGTGAGGGCGCCAGGTAGATGCCGCGCTCCAGCATGTGGCGCCAGTAGGCCGCGTAGATCTGTGTGTCCGCGGCCTTGGCGTCGGCGAAGCTGTGGATGGGGCCCTCGCAGAAGAACATCGTGAGCATGGGCCCGACCCGGTTGATGGTGACGGCGCGGCCGGCCGTGGCAGCCGCCGCGCTCAGACTCTCCTCCACGCGGGCGCCGAGCGCCTCGAGACGCTCGTAAGTGCCCGGCTCGGCGAGCACGCGCAGGGTGGCCGCGCCGGCGGCCATCGCCAGCGGGTTCCCGGAGAGAGTGCCGGCCTGGTAGGTGGACCCGAGCGGCGCCACAGTCTCCATGATCTCGCGGCGGCCCCCGAAGGCGCCCACGGGCAGGCCGCCGCCGATGATCTTGCCGAGCGTGGTGAGGTCGGGCATGACGCCGAAGCGTTCCTGCGCCCCGCCCCATCCCACGCGGAAGCCGGTGATGACCTCGTCGAAGATCAGCATGGCGCCGTACTTGGTGCACAAGGCGCGGCAGGCCTCGAGGAAGCCCGGCTGCGGCGGCACCACGCCCATGTTGCCGGCCACCGGCTCCACGATGAGCGCCGCGATCTTCTCGCCCTCGACGGCGAACAGCTCGGTGAGCGTCTGCACGTCGTTGTACTCGACCAGCAGGGTGTCGGCCGTGGTGCTTTTGGTCACGCCCGGGCTGTCCGGCAGCGCGAGAGTGAGCACACCGCTGCCGGCCGCGGCCAGGAACCCGTCCGAGTGGCCGTGGTAGCAGCCGATGAACTTGACGATCTTCTCGCGCCCGGTGAAGCCCCGGGCCACGCGCACGGCGCTCATCGTCGCCTCGGTGCCCGAGTTGACCATGCGGACCATCTCGACGGACGGGACGGCCCCGCAGACGAGGCGCGCCAACTCGACCTCGAGTTCCGTGGGCGCGCCGTAGCTGGTGCCCTTGTCGACCTGTTCCTTGAGCCGGCCGACCACCTCGGGATGTCCCCAGCCGAGGATCATGGGCCCCCACGACGAGACGAAGTCGACGAACTCGTTGCCGTCGGCGTCCCAGATGTGCGAGCGTTCCGCGTGCGAGATGAAGAGCGGATGGGGCATGCCCACGCCTTTCATGGCGCGGACGGGCGAGTTGACCCCGCCGGGGATGTACTGAAGCGCCTCCTGAAAGAGGCGTGCGGACGTCTCGGTGTTCACCCGGATCCTCCGTGCGAGTGCGATGGTCGATCAGGAACGTGCACTATACTACGCGCCGCCTGGACGACATGTGCCTGTTGACACAAGTACCCTGCTTGCGGCGCAATCCAAGCATCGAGGCCGCAACGAGGCGTACGGAGGGAGGACGCCGATGCCTGTGACCATCCGAGAAGCCGGCCCGGGGGACGAAGCGGCGATCGTACGCCTCGTGCGCGAGATGGCCGAGGGCGAGGGCTGGGCCTCGCCCGTCGACGAGCACTACGTGCGCCACTTTCTGGCGTCGCCGGCCGGCGGCGCACTCCTGGCCGAGGACGGCGGCGAGACCGCCGGCCTGCTGAGCTACTGCATGACGCCCGGCCTCTTCCACGCCGCCGACTCCGGGCTCATCGAGCTCCTGATCGTGACCGGCTCTCGCCGCGGCGAGGGCATCGGCCGCCGGCTCGTCGACACGGCGCTTCGGCTGTTCGAGGAGACCGGCTGCGCCGAGGCTTCGGTGAGCACCGGTGAGACCAACGACCCGGCACAGCACGTGTACCGCGAGGCCGGGCTCACCGAGACCTCGCTGCTGCTCGAGAAGCACTTCGAGAGTTGAGCCGGAGGCCGGCGTGACACTGCGACCGGCCACCGTCGAAGACCGCCCGTTTCTCACCGCCATGCTGACCGAGGCGGCGAGCTGGGAGCGCGAGCCGGGCGAGCCCCCTCACCCGCTCGTCGACCTGCTGGGCGTTCCCGAGATCGCCGGCTACATAGAGGGCTGGGGCAGGCCCGGCGACTTCGGCGTGGTCGCGGAGGAAGCCGGCGCACCCGTCGGAGCCTGCTGGTGTCGCCGCTTCACCTCACAGCAGCGCGGCTACGGCTTCATCGCAGAGGACGTCCCGGGACTCTCCATCGGCGTCGTCCCGGCGTGCCGGGGGCGCGGCAGAGGCCGGAGCCTGCTGACGGCGGTCGCCGACGAGGCGCGCCGGCAGGCGGTCCGTGCGCTCGGACTGAGCGTTTCCGAGCGCAATCTGCGAGCGTGCAGGCTCTACGAGCGGGCGGGCTTCGTCGTGGTGAGGACCGAGGGCGACAGCGTTACGATGCGACTCGACCTGATCTGATCGCCCGCACCGGGACGACCGTCGCCCCGAGAGACTCGTCCGACGGCGCACGTTCAGCTCGCGGCTCCCGCTGCCGAGTATCTGTACGGGAGCACACGCAGTCCCACTCGGCCCGCTACCAAGCCCGGAGACGAACTGATGGATCCATCGCAGCAGCAGGAAGCTACCACCGCGCCGGTCGCCACGACGACCGAGCGGGTCATCGTGCCGGACCCGCCTCCGGCCGGGGCGAAGAAGATCCTCCCATGCGAGCTCAGCAAGTACGCGGAGAACGGCTACGGCCGCTGGAGCTACGGCCCGGGTCTGGCCCCCGAGCGCCGGCTCGACCTGCTGCCCGTAGAGCACGACGAAGTGGCGGACCCCGCCGCCAGGCTCCTGCGCTTCTTCGCCATCAGCGACATCCACATCACCGACGTGCAATCGCCCGCTCAGGCGATCCTCTTCGGCTACAAGGGCTTCCTCTCGTCGGCGTACTCAGGCGTCATGCTCTACACGCACCACGTGCTCGACGCCGCCGTGCGCACGGTCAACGCCCTCCACGCCGCGGACCCGATCGACTTCGGGATCTCGCTCGGCGACACGTGCAACAACACGCAGTACAACGAGCTGCGCTGGTACATCGACGTCCTGGACGGCAAGCGCATCGACCCCGACTCGGGTGTGCGTCGCGCCGGAGACGACGAGCCGCGCGCCGCCTTCCTCGACGCCTATGAGCCGGCCGGGCTCAGCGGCGCGATACCCTGGTATCAGGTGCGCGGCAACCACGACCACTTCTGGACCGGGTTCCTGCGCGTGGACGACTACCTGCGCGCGACGTACACGGGCGAGACGATCCTCGACCTGGGGAACGTCTTCGAGGATCCGCGCGGGCCGGACAGCCGCGGGTTCTACATGGGCTGCTTGGACGGCCGAAAGCCCTACGGCGACATCTTCGGCCTCGGCCCGGTGGCGGACTTCGCGACGCCGCCCAAGGTCCTTGCCGCCGACCCGGACCGGCGCTCCCTGACGAAGGGCGACTGGATGCGCGAGTTCTTCGAGACCTCGTCGACCCCCAGGGGCCACGGCTTCGACGAGTCCGCAGTCGAGTCGGGCTTCGCCTGCTACACGTTCGAGCCGAAGCCCGATGTGCCGCTGCGGGTGCTCGTGCTCGACGACACGCAGCGCGACGACGACCCGTATGACAACGGCTACGGGCACATCTCGCTGGACCAGGAGCGTCACGACTGGCTCTTCAAGGAGCTGGACCGTGGCCAGGCCGACGGCGTACTCATGATCGTCGCCGCCCACTGCCCCATCGGCGTGGAGAAGCCGCCGCACCCGATGTCCTGGAGCTCCAGCGCCTTCGGCACCGAGGAGGACGTGCTGGCGAAGCTGCACGCCTGCCCGAACCTCATCCTGTGGATCGCCGGCCACCGCCACCGCAATGCGGTCACCGCGTTTCCCTCGCCCGACGAGGACAGGCCCGAGCTCGGCTTCTGGGAGGTGGAGACCGCCTCGCTGCGCGACTTCCCGCAGCAGCTGCGCACCTTCGACATCCTGCGCAACGAAGACGACTCCGTGACCATCAGAGCCGTCGACGTGGACCCGGTGGTGGAGGAGGGATCGGCGGCCGCGATGTCACGCACCTACGGGGTCGCGGCCCAGCTGCTCTTCGGCAACGACCAGGGCTACGCGCCGAGCGGCGCGTATAACGCCGACCTTGTCGCGCCGCTCAGCGCGTCGATGCGCGAGGCGCTGGGGCGCTGGAACGAGACCTGACCAGAACTCTAAGGCTCAGGTAGAGGGTACGGGGCGGGAGGCCGTCCGGGTCGCGGGTCAGACGCCTGCGGCCGGGATGCACCAGCCCTTGGGCACGTAGGCGCAGTAGGGCTCCTCGGCCATGTAGTCGCCGGTGGCCTCGTAGGCCCGCGCGCGGCAGCCGCCGCAGACCTTCTTGAACTCGCAGACGCCGCACTTGCCCTTGAGTCCGTCGAAGTCGCGGAGCTCGTTGAACAGTGGCGAGTCGCGCCACACCTCGGGGAACGTCTGCTTGCGCACGTCGCCGGCCACCTTGTCGAAGTAGCCGCAGCCCTGGACCTCGCCGACGTGACTGATGAAGCAGAAGCCGATGCCGGCGAGGCAGCCGCGGCTGAGGGTGTTCATGCCTCCGTGGCTGTGCGGGTGCACCTCGATCTTGCGACCCTGCGCCTTGGCGCGCTGGCGCATGACGCGCCAGTAGTGCGGCACGTCGGTGGGCTTCATGAACAGGTCGCTCTCCTGCTGCGCGTCGTACATCCACTCGAGCGCCCTCTCGTACTCGTCCGGCGGGAGTTCCTGCTCCTCCAGTTCCTTGCCGCGCCCCGTGGGGACCAGCATGAACGGGTGGAACGAGACGGCCCCCAGGTCGGTGGCGAGCTTGAGCAGGTCCGGCAGGTAGTGCGCGTTGAGCTTGGTGATGGTGCTGTTGATCTGCACCTCGACGCCGGCGGCCAGGCAGTTCTGGATGCCGCGCACGGCGCCGTCGAAGGCGCCGGGGACGCCGCGGAACTCGTCGTGCTCCGCGGCGCTCGGGAAGTCGATGGAGATGCTCACGCGCGCGATGCCCACGTCGTGCATGCGCTGCGCGACCTCGGGCGTGACCAGCGTGCCGTTGGGCGACATGACCGTGCGCAGGCCCTTGCCGATGGCGTACTCGGCGATGTCGAAGATGTCGGCGCGCATGAGCGGGTCGCCGCCGGTGAGGATGAGGATGGGGTTCGCGAACGAGGCGATCTGGTCGACCAGGGTGAACGCCTCGGCGGTGCTCAGCTCGCCCTCATACGGACCGTGGACCGCAGAGGCCCGGCAGTGCACGCAGGCGAGGTTACAGCTGCGCGTGACCTCCCAGGCGATGACGCGCGGGGGCGCGGGGCCGTCGGCTGGAGCCGGAGCGCCCAGGCCGCGCGGGTGGCCGTGAGGGTTTTCAGCGTGAGGGTGGTGCAAAGCTGCTCCAGTGTGCCAGAGGCGGGCGGGCCGTGCAATTCCTGGGAGCGCCTACGTCTCGTAGAGCTTCGCGCCCAGGTGGGAGAAGTCGTAGCCGGGCAGCGCGACCAGCTCGTTGCGGAACATCTCGCTGCCCAGGAAGCCCCGCACCGCGCGGATGACGCGGGCGGTGGACGGCGTCTTCGCGATCACCAGGTCGAGCCGCTCTGTCTGGAGAGGCAAGTAGTCGAGGCCGGCGATCTGGTGACAGACCCGCTCGGTGCCGACTCCGGCATCCGCGCCGCCGTTGGCGATCAGCGTGCCCTGCACGAGGTCGGAGACGATCTCGCGCTCGTAGCCCTCGATGGCGAAGGGGTCCGCCTCGAGCAGACGCAGCTTCTCGTCGAGGAGCACGCGGGACCCGGAGCCTCGCTCGCGGTTCGCCAGTACGAGCGGCGTGCGCACGAGGTCCGCCCAGCCGCGCAGGCCGAGCGGATTGTCGCGCCGGACCAGCAGGCCCTGCGTGCGGGTCGCGAGGTGCAAGACCACGACGGGAGTACCCGGCACGAGCCGCTTCACGTAGGGCAGGTTGTACCTGCCGCTGGAGCTGTCCCAGAGGTGGACGGCCGCGGCCTGGACCTCTCCCGAGTACAGAGAGACCAGCTCGCGGTAGCCGCTCTCATAGGAGCGGAGCACACGGACGCCGGCGTTGGAGAGGTAGTTCGCGAGGATGTCGAGGACGAGGTCGCGGCCGCCGATGACGAACGCGCCGTGCGGGACGGGACCGTGGTCACGGGCCGCGGCGGCCGGCGCGGCGGAGCCCTCCCGCCGGGCGCGCTTCGCAGCCTCGATGTACGCTTGCACGTCGTCGAGGCTGAAGCGCAGCTTGCGGCCGACGTTGTACGACGGCAGTGCGCCCCCCTTGGCCAGGCCATACACGGTGTTCCTGTTGACTTGGAGGATGGCGGCTACGTCCTGCGCCGTCAGCACTTCTATCCTCGGAGTGCCCGCCACTCCGACCTGCCTTCCTTTGCCTTGGCCTTGTCGCCACTATGCCACGAAACAGGGTGTGATGGTATGAAACAGGACGAAAAGCGCGGGTCTCTCGCCACTCGTGGGCGAGGCGGCTATCTTCCCCGTACGTTCAGCGCGGTCGCCACGATCCGCTGCTGAAGTACTGGACACCGCACCGAAGAAGGGGACCGCCGATGAAGCTCTCCGCACGCAATCAGCTCAAGGGCACCGTACAGACCGTGACCGAGGGCGCCGTCAATGGCGTCGTCGCCGTCAAGGTAGGCGAGGACACCATCACGGCCGACATCACGATGGAGGCCATCAAGGACCTGGGGCTCGAGACCGGCAAGGAGGCGACCGTGGTCGTCAAGGCGACCAACGTCCTTCTCGCGACCGGCAGCGAGCGGCTCGCCGGGCTCTCCGCGCGCAACCAGCTCGCCGGCACGGTCGCGAAGGTGACCAGGGGCGCCGTCAACGGGCACGTCTCGCTCAAGCTGGGCGGCGGCGGCACGCTGACGTCCTCGGTCACCAACGAGGCGATCGACGAGCTCGGCCTCGCCGAGGGTTCGCCGGCGCTCGCGATCGTCAAGGCGACCGACGTGATGGTGGCCGTCTGACGGCGGCCGGTCAGACACCCCCGGAGCTGAACGCCAAGCGCCCGGCTGAGGCGGGAACGAAACTGGACAGCGAAGGGCCGAGGCGGCGCGGCCGCCTCGGCGCTTCCAGGTGCTCCGAGCGCCTCGGCCGGGTCGCCCGTCGGCGAGTCCCCCGGCTGGCTACGCTCAACCGAGCCAGGTCGCTAGGTCCTTGGCGTGATAGGTGATGATGAGGTCGGCGCCGGCGCGCTTGATGCCGGTGACGGCCTCGAGCACGGCGCGCTGTTCGTCGAGCCAGCCGTTGGCCGCCGCCGCCTTGATCATCGCGTACTCGCCGCTGACGTTGTACGCGGCCAGCGGGAACTTCGTCTCCTGCTTGACGGCGTGGATGACGTCGAGGAACGGGATCGCCGGCTTGACCATGATCATGTCGGCGCCCTCCTCGATGTCGAGCAGCGCCTCGCGCACGGCCTCTTCCCCATTGGCCGGGTCCATCTGGTACGTCTTGCGGTCGCCGAACGCCGGAGCGGACTCGGCGGCTTCACGGAACGGGCCGTAGAACGCCGAAGCGAACTTGCTCGAGTACGACATGAGGATGGTGTCGGTGAGGCCCTCGTCGTCAAGCGCGTTGCGGATGGCCGCCACCCGGCCGTCCATCATGTCGCTGGGGGCGACGATGTCGGCGCCGCTCTCGGCGTGCGTGACGGCCATCTTGGAGAGCAGTTCGAGGGTGACGTCGTTGAGGACCTCACCCTCCTGCACCACACCGCAGTGCCCGTGGTCGGTGTACTCGCAGAGGCAGACGTCGGTGACGACGACCAGGTCCGGGAACTCGTCCTTGATGGCGCGGACGGCCATCTGCACGATGCCCTCGTGGTCGTAGGCGCCGGTAGCGGCGGCGTCCTTGTGGGCCGGGATGCCGAACAGCAGCACGGCCTTGATGCCGAGCGCGACGACCTCGCGGACCTCGGGCAGGAGGTTGCCGATGGAGAGCTGGAACACGCCGGGCATGGACGAGATGGGGTTCTTGATGTTCTCGCCGGCCATGACGAAGAGCGGGTACACGAGGTCGTCGATCTGCAGCCTGGTCTCGCGCACCAGGTCCCGGATGGCGGGGGTGCGGCGCAGGCGCCTCATGCGGTAGCTGGGGTAGTACATGCGGTGGTGTCCTTTCTTCGCGCGGCCCTGGGGAGCGGGCCGCCTGCGCTCAAGATGATGGCGTGCGCGGGCGGCTATGACAAGCGGGAGACGGTGTTGGCCCGGCGCCGGCGGCCGGAGCGGGGCCGGCGCTACCGCGCTGAGCGCGCGGCGGCCAGATCGAGGGCCGCGCGCACCACGTCCGCGACGGACTCGCGGTCCCGCAGCTGGCACTGCAGCACCGGCGTGCCGGCGTCCAGCCCGAGCGCCTTGGAGATCTGCTTGGCGCTCAGCTCCTCGCCGGACATGGACATGTAGGTGGCGACCACGTAGGGCACGCCGCCGAGGTCCTTGAGGAACTGCAGGTCGGCGTGCGTGGAGCGGAGGCTGTCCACGTCGTTGGCGTTGGCGAGCAGCACCCACGCGGAGCTCTCGCCGGCGAGCCGCTTCCACGCCTGCTCCGGGCACGAGGCGGCGGCCGTGAAGACAAGGACGTCCTCGGCGGCGCCCTCCTCCGCTTCCCGGCCATTGCCGTTGCCGTTCCAGCCGACCGGGAACTGCCCGGCCACCACTGGGATCTCCACTTCCTTCTCGTCGATGAGCTCCACGCGCAACTGCTTGACCACGTTGGAGTCGGTGAGCGTGTTGAGGAAGACCTCGTTGTAGATGTCGATGGCCCCCCGGACGGCTACGCTGGTGCCCTTGCCGATGCTCTCGATGACAGGCTCGCTGACGTTGATGAGCCCGCTGGAGTACAGGCTGTACATGACCTTGGCGCCGTGGAACCGGTCGAGACCGCAGTCGCGGAGGATGGTGTTGATATCGGCGCGCCCGTCGATGTGGACGACCACACGCCACTCCTCCGCGGTGAGCGTCAGACTGCCCTCGTCGTCCACGTGCTCGCCGTAGGCGAGGTGCGGCACGCGCTCCAAGGAGCCGAGCTGCTCGAAGATGAGCGCCCACTCATCGATGCGGCGGCAGCCCTCCATGATCACCGTCTCGACGCTGATCCCGACGAGGACGTCCTCCTCCGGGGGCGTGTCCTCGGCGGCGAACTCGAACTCGCCGTCGGTCCAGCTGAAGAAGGTGAAGGCGGTGTCCTGGATCTGCTCCCGCACCGCCTGCTCCAGCGTCTCGCGGTCGATGTGCCCCTGCTCGAGCAGGATGCCCCCGAGACGTGAGGCGCCGCCCGTCTTCTTCTGCGCCGCGAGGGCCTGCTTGAGCTGCGCCGAGCTGATCGACCCGGCCTTGACGAGCCGCTCGCCGAGCGGCAGCAACTGCGGCTGGGAGTAGGCGTAGGTGATCACGCCGTCGCGGAAGAACACCTTGCCGGAGTCGCCCGCTCTCCGGATGGTGAGGGCGCCGCTCTTGGCGCTCATCTTCACGAGCTGGAAGATGTTGGGGAGACTGAACTCCTGCAGGTTGCCCTGGAGAAGCACCGTCCTCCTTTCGTCGGTCCGGCGGCCGTGCGGCTCGCCGGCAGCAGGCGTCGCACGACCACCCGTAACCTACATCGGCAACGCCGTCGCCGACTTGAGACCGGCGGAGCCCGCCGGCGTGGGTCCTCAGCGACTGCCTCCTGCCGGAGCTCCGACCTCAACGGCCTCCCCCAGGGCGTCGCCGGCGGCGGGCCCGTCCGGCAGGCACACCGGCGCCTCGCAGCAGCCCTCGAGCACCTTGCGATGCCGAAGGGCGGCGCCGGCCGCCACCGCAGTGGCCAGCGTGACGATGCCGCCGACGGCGACCGTCCAGCGCACGCCTATGCCGTGCGCCAGGAAGCCGGTGATCAGCCCGCCGAACGGGGTGCTGCCGAGGAAGACGACGGACCACAGCGCCATCACCCGGCCGCGCATGGCGTCGGCGGCATTGAGCTGCAGCAGCGCGTTGGTGGTGCTGGTGAAGAGCACGGCCGCGGCGCCGATGAGCACGATGAGCGCGAGCCCGGCGTAGTAGCCGGGGGCGAGCGCCAGCGCGACGGTGACGGCGCCGAAGGCGAAGGCGCCGCCTACGAGCAGGCGGCGCGAGGGACGTGCTCTGCTCGCGAGGAGCAGGGCGCCGGCGAGCGCCCCGACGCCCATGGCCGAGGTGAACACCCCGTAGGAGCCGGCGCCCCTGCCGAACACGCTCTTGGTCATCAGCGGCAGCACAACCGAGTAGTTGTAAGCCAGCGTGCTGATCACCGCGAGCATGATGAGCGGCACGCGCAGCGACGGCGTGCGCCACACGTAGGAGAGGCCCGCGCGTACCTGGCCGCGCTCGCGCGCGACCGGCTTGGCGCGCCGCAGGTCTCCCGCGCGCATCAGCAGCAGCGCCGCGATGACGGCCACGAACGACGCGGCGTTGAGGAAGAAGCACGGCGCGACCCCTAGCGTCGGGATGACCACGGCGCCGACCACCGGGCCGATGACGCGCGACGTGTTGATGACGACCGAGTTGAGCCCGACTGCGTTGGCGACGTCGTCGGGCCCGACCATCTCGTAGAGGAAGCTCTGGAGGGCCGGGATGCCCAGAGCCGTGCTCGCTCCCGTGAAGCCGGCGAGCACCCAGATCATCCACACCGTCACGACGTCGGTGGCCACGAGGGTGCCCAGCGCCAGTGCCAAGAACGCGGCCGCCAACTGGGTCAGGACGATCAGTCTGCGCTTGTCGACGCGATCCGCGAGCGCGCCGCCCCACGCACCGAGCAGGAGGACCGGCCCGAACTGGAGGCCGACGGTTATGCCCACGTCGACGCCGCTGCCGGTGAGGCTGAGGACCAGCCAGTTCTGGGCCACCGACGCCATCCAGGTGCCGCTCATGGACACGATCTGGCTGAAGAAGTACAGCCGGTAGTTGTATGAGCGGAGCGAGCGGAACGTGCGCGCGACGACGCCGCGAGCGGGCGCGGGAGGACTGGCGGTCATCCAGTGAGTCTACCCTCCGGTCCGCACCCCAGCCGTCCCGACGTCTGGCTATTCATACCTGTCGCCTCTAGACACACGTCCCATCGCCATCAAGGGCCACATGCCCGACCATCAGTACGAGCGAAACGAGGCGGGCGGCCCGCCGCTCCTGTGGAGCGGCGGCGGGCCGCCCGCCTCGCGTACGCCTCCCGACACGCCGGCGGTCGGCGGTCGGCTGGGCCGGCGCGGGCTTCAGGACCTCTGCAGGTACACCTGGCCGGAGCGCATCTTGACCTTCACGGCCGCACCGGACACCGAGACCGCCTTACGCAAGCCGACGTTGAGCGAGTTCGGCTTGCGCCCCGGCACTTCCACCAGCGCCGCGTCGAGATCGGACGCCACGAAGTCGGCGACGATGTCGCGGTAGAGGCTGTGTCCTCCCCGGCCGGCCTGCGACGGGATCTCCGCCGGAACGAGCCGGTACGCCTTCGCGCTGCGGGGCATGTCTGTACCTCCAGTCGAAGTCTTAGGTCGCCACTCCAATTTCAGGACATGCTGAGTCTACACCTTGCATGATGCAAAGCTCGATACATCGAAGGACATGCCAGACGTTAAGAGCCACAGCCTCTTCTGATGCCCACGCATGTGAGCCAGCCGGCCGACGACCGGCGCCGGCCTCATGGAGAGCGACGTGATCGCCAGAACGACGTGATCGCCAGAAGGGTTCCGACACGAGCATCGTCTCTGCGGATGGGTCGCAGCACTCGTTCGGCGCTTCCTCACCTGCCGCGAGGGAGCGAAGTACGCAGTCGTACATCCCGGGAGAGACGCCCCGGCTGGAACACCGTCGAGGACATGACGGACATTCCCAAGCAGTTGCGCGACGAGATCGCCCAGTTCTTCGCCACCTGCGAGGAGCTAGACCCGAACAGGCATTCACAGCTCCACGGCTGGCACGGCCGGGCGGTGGCGGAGGCGAGCATTCGAGAGGCGCGGGAGCGGCTCCGTACCACGCCTGACGACCAGGGATCCCAGCGCGGATGAACTACACTCTGCCGCGGCGCTCGGACTCCCCCGCCGACGTGACGTCCACGAGGTAGTGTCTGCGCGTGGCCAGCAACAGGACGCCGGCCCCGGCGAGCGGGACGAGCGTGATCATGAAGGTGATGAGCAGGCCGTGGGTCTGCCCCGGCAGGATCTCCGAGCCGGCGGAGCCTTGGGGTCGTGCGGAGCCGGGGATGAAGATGCTGGCGACCAGGCCGAACAGGAGCGGGCCGAGCGCCTCGAGGAAGCTGCGCAGTGCGGTGCGCACCCCCTGCGCGCGTCCCCAAAGCGGCGCCGGGACCACGTCGAGCTGAGCCGCGTCCAGCGGCGGGTTGGGCGCCGACAGAGCCGCCAGAGCCACAAACAGCAGGGGGGCCGCCACGATGAGGCGTGTGCTGAGCAGCGCCGGGACGAGCAGCACCGCCGCGACGATGAACGAGACGCCCGCGACCACGATCCGCGCATCGATGTGGCCGCGGCCGATGAGCCAATCCGCCAGATGGCCGGACGTGAGAAGGCCGAGAAGAGACCCTGTCCCCACCAGCGCGAGCAGCAGGGTCGCCGTAGCCTGACCGACGTCGAAGTGCCCTCGGGCGAAGATCACGGCGAAGGTCCTCACTCCGGCGAGAAACAGATACCCGAGCGAGGACGCGACGATGAGGTACAGGTTGGTCCGCACGCGCAGAACGTAGACCACCACCCGCCACAGGCTCATCTTCTTCGGGTCCTCCTCGACGACGAGCTCCTCGTCCGGTTCCACGCCCCGCTGCCTCGCTCCGAGCAGGACGGTATCGTCCTGCCGCTCGGGATCGCCACCGTCGTCGACGGCGGGCGGCGGGCCGGCCTCCTCGATGGTCACGATCCGCGTCGCCCCCGGTCCCAGCCTGCTCTGGCCTCCCCGGGCCGGCTCCGGCAAACGCCTCCAGAGGGCCCACGCCAGAGCGATGCTGGGGATCGCGAGCACCAGGAAGGCAGCGCGCCAGCCCAAGGCGGCAGACACGAGCGACGATGCCGCGATGCCGAATCCGGCGCCGACGACCTCGCCGGCGACGATGTAGCCGTAGATGCGGCCGCGTTCGGCAGCTGGAAAGAAATCGCCGGTGAGCGAGGCGATCGCCGGGCCGGCGGTCGCCGTCACGGCGCCGAGAAAGAGCCGGGTCAGCAGCAGCGCACCGAACGAGGGGGCGAACGCGCTCGCGCCTTCGGCGACGCCCCAGAGCAGGACACTGACGGTCAGCACATCGACTCGCCTCGTCTTGTCGACGAGCAGACCGAACGGGATCGCGGCAACGGCGCCCACGAGCGAGGACGCCGTGGCCAGCAGGCCGAGCTCGGCAGTGCCGATGCCGAGGCCCGCCTGCAGTTGCGCGGCGATCGCGCCGATGGAACTGCCGTCGGCTGCGTTCAGCGCGAGGACGAGACCCAGCAGCAGGATGACTTTGCGACGAGCTGGTCCGCCAAGCCGCTCGGTCAGCGCATTGCCGGCGCCGTGGACGCCGTGGCCGAGCCATGACCGGATGTGCTTGCTCCACACCGAACGCCGCGGAGTCACTGCGGGCACCAGCAGCTCACCGGCCGCTCGGGCACACCCTTGCGCCGGCCGCAGGCGGCGCGCTCGGCTGCGCACTGTTCTCTGACCGCCACCGGCGCCTTCTTCCGGGGGCCTTCAGTCATCACGGCCTCCGTTCTGCCGCCACCGGAGATCCGGTCCGAACGGGCACTCGGACTCTCCCTGCTCTCCAGCACGGACACGACGGCGGAACTACGGTCAAGCACCCGTGCGCGCGGCCGAATCGACGGTCTCGTGCTTCACGGCTCGGGCAGGTCTACCCTTGGCATGAGTCCGACCTCCTCGGGGATTTCCGACCTCTCAATGCTTCCCGGCGCCGGCGAGAGCCGATGCTCCGCCGTCATCGCTCTGAGAGAAGCTCATCTGAGCGTGAGAGAAGCCCCGGCTCTCGCCGCCAGGGTCACTTCTTGTCACTGCCGTGGCCCGACCTGGCTACCCAGCGGTCGCCGTCCTTCTTGAAATCCTTCTTCAGCGCCGCCCATGCTGTGCGCTGCGCCTTCTCGCCCTCACCGTACTCGTCCACCGCGTTGTCGTGGACCTTGACCCACATGTGCTGGGCGCTCTGCTGGAGCGCTTCAGGGTGTCTGGAAGCTCCTTCTTGCCGGGCATCAACTACCTCCTTGCATCTCATCTCGGCGTCGCCGCCGGCGCAGTACCTCCACGTTGAACTCCAGTCCCAGCAGCAGCGCCAGGTTGAAGATCCACAGCCAGACGAGGAACACGACGACGCCCGCCAACGCACCGTAGGTCGCGTTGTAGGTGCCGAGGGTGGTCACGTACATCGTGAAACCGAAGGTGGCGACGAGGCCGATCGCGACGCCGAAGAACCCGCCGGCGCTGATCCAGCGGAACCGGCCCTGCTCCACGTTGGGCGCGAAGTGGTAGAGGACGCTGAAGAGCAGCGTGGCGAGTACGAAGAGCAGCGGCCAGCGCGCGACGCTGTAGATCAGGACCGCCTGGTCGGCCAGGCCGACGCCGCTGCCGATGGTGCGTGCGATCGGTCCCGTGAGCACGACGACGATCGCGATCAGACCCATGGCCACGAGCAGGCCGAGGGCCAGGACGATCTGTCGGGGCAGTTTCTTGAGGAACGGCCTCCCCGGTACGCCGTGGATCTGGTTGGCGGCCCACATGAATGCGCCGACGAAACCGGACGCGGAGAAGATCGCGACGACGATGCCCAGACTGAGCAGCGTCTGCGACGCGCCGCGGCTCGCGATCACATTCTCGATCGGTCCGCGCACGGTATCGACCGCCGATGCCGGCGCGACCTGCTGGGCGATGTCCACGAGCACCCGCGTAGTACCCGCTTGACCGATCAGCGCGAGCAGAGCGACCACGACGATGAGGGCGGGGAACAGCGACAGGAGCGCGTAGTAGGTGAGCGAAGCGGAATGATTCATGAGGCCGTCGGAGAGACCTGCCCGGACGGCGCTGACGGCGATGCCGGGCCAGGCCGTGAGACCAAGCTCGGTGGGGCCCCTGGTCCGGGCTGCTCTCCACGGGACGAAGGTTGCGGTCCCGTGACTGTGCCTGGTCCCCAGGCCGGGGCTCCTGCTTCGCGCGCGCTGCGGATGGTCGCCTCGTCGCCATACGGGTCGCCTTCCCGGCCTTCCCGCAGGCCAATCGTCGACGCATCGCCGGCCTGAGAGTGACCGCGCGGCCGCTGCGCTCATGCACCTCGCCGGGTCGCCTGGCCGCTCTCGTGCTCGCCGCGCAGCGCCGGCGCATGGTCGCGTGTCCCAGGCGCCGCGCCCTCTCCCGGCGGGCTCAAGCGACCCGCTTCGAGGGCGGTCCCTCGTCCCTGTCGCCGTCACCACTACTGGCCAGGTCTTCTCGTCGGCAAGCGCCACCGGAGGATCCTGCCCCGGGCTGGTCTCCACCCGCCTCGCCATCTTCCACCCGTTCGAACAGGCGCTTCTCGGTACGTCTCACAAACAGGTAGCCGCCGATCACGGCCAGCACGAGCGCAGCGACGCCGGCGTAGCCGAAGTACGTCTTGATAGTGCCGACGCTCGCCGCGAAGAAGTACCCGACCAGTGACACGCCGGTCGCCCACGCCAACGCCCCCAGCGCGTTCCACAGGAAGAACCGGGGCCAAGGCATCCGCGAGGCCCCCGCGAAGAGCGCGGCCCCGGCGCGCAGGATCAGCACCCACCGCCCAAAGAACACCGTCGCCGCCCCGTGACGGGAAAAGTAGTAGTCCAGCACCTTCATCTCCTTCTCGCGGACGTGGATGAAGCGGCCGTACCTGAGAAGCAGCCCGCGACCTGCATGACGGCCGACGAGATAGCCCGCGTTGTCGCCGGCCACCGCGGCGGCGGCGCCGACGACCACGACCCAGAAGAGGACGAGAGCTCCGCGCTGAGCCTCCACTGCGCCGGCCAGCAGACTGGTCTCTCCCGGCAACGGCAGCCCGGCGCTCTCGCCGCTGATCAGCACCGCCATGATCAGGTAGCCGTGCGCGGCGTACAGCGACTCGAGCCAGTGGAGGAGGCCGCCCAGGACGCTCGCCACGAAGGACACCGACATGGATCAGGCGGCCTTCTCGCCGGCGTGGTGATCATCCGCGTCCGCGACGGTCGCGTCGCGCCGCCGCCCGTCCAGTTGAAGGTTCAGTTCAACGCCGCCGAGCACTGCGATGTCGAGCATCCATACCCAGAGCAGGAAGGCGAGGAGAGACACGAAGGCCACGATCGCCGGGAACAGGGCGATGACGGTGAAGTACGTGAGTGCGGCAGCGAGGCCGAAGACCTTGTCACGAAGCGTCTGCAGCCCCACGTCGCGTAACGCGTAGGGCCAGTCGCGCCCGTCGACGCCCCAGACGGTCATGACGCCTCAGTCCCAGGCGCCCCGGTCACGCGCCTGTCGCGCCGCAGGCCGACGCCGGGCACCGCCGTGAGCATCTCGACCACCGCGACGGCGGTGGCCACGACGACCGTCAGGATGAGGAAGAGTCGAAGCACGGGTGCCCTTGGGACGATGACCATCTCTCATCGTCCTTCCCGGCCGGGGCTACGGGGGACCGCCCCGCGTTGCGGCGCGAGGCGACGGCGGCCGCACCCTCGGGGCATTGCGGACGCTGGTCCTCCCGGGGCCGGCTCAGTCGCGGCCGCGCAGACCACCGACGAGGATCATGATCACCCAGATGATGAACAGCAGGATCGCGATGTAGAAGAGCCACTTCACGACGAAGCCGAGCCCGAAGATGATCGCGATCAGGATCAGGAGCAGTATCCAGAGCCACATGAGGACGCCTCCTCTCGGGTTGCCGGAATGATGGCGCATGTGTTGCCTTGCCGGGCCTCCGGATAACGGACTCCCGTTGTCGCCAACGGTGAACCCCCACGACCGGGGGGTACGCATTGCCACGTGAGACCATCTGCATCGCTCTTCGACGAGACCGCGCTCATGGTCGCGGCTCTCCTCATGATCCTGGGCGCGCTGGCGCCCCAGATCCGGAGCCGCGCCGGGTCGCTTCCTTCGGTGGCGCTCCTCGTCGGGGCCGCCCTCGGACTGGTGCTGGACATCTCGCAGCTCCCCGGGCGCCTGCAGTCATCGGTCCTCTACGGACTCTCCAGTCTCGCCCTGGCAGCGGGTCTGTTCGGGAGCGCTCTGAAGTTGCCGCGCTGGGACGTCATCCGTCACTGGCGAGCGCTGGTGCTGCTCATCGGCGTCGTGCTGCCGCTCATGTGGCTCACGGGGGGCGTGGTCATCTACCTCGCGCTCGGACTCCCGCTCGCCATGGCATTTCTCGCTCCTCTCACCAGATGGCTGGGCCGCCACGCGGCTCCGACGCGAGCGGAGGAATGATGTCCGCGCTGCGGACTGCGGGCTTTCGACTCGCGAGCGCCTGGCGGCGCAGTCTCTGGGTGCTCCCGGCGCTGGTGGTCCTCGCCGGCGTCGCACTCGCTGTAGTGCTCGCCTTCGTGGACCCAGGCCTCTCGGCCCTGCAGTCGGCCCCGCGCATCTTCACGGTCAGTCCCGACAGCGCTCGCGGGGTGCTCACCGCCATCGCCACCAGCATGCTCAGCGTCGCCGGAGTCGTCTTCTCGATCACCATCGCCACCCTGTCGCTGACGTCGCAGCAGTTCACCTCACGCGTCCTGCGCACCTTCGTGCGCGACCGTGGCAACCAGCTCGTCCTCGGGGTGTTCCTCGGCGTCTTCGCCTATTGCCTCGTAGTGCTGCGCTTCGTGAGCTCGCCCTCCAAAGGCCCCGGGTACGCGCCGCAACTTGCCGTGCTCGTCGGCATCGGGTTGGCCTTCGTCGGCGTCGGCTTCCTGATCTACTTCATAGATCACGTGGCCAATTCGATCCAGGCCTCGACGATCATCTCTCGCATCGCCGTCGAGACCATGCAGGTGCTCGCGCAGGGCGATCGCAGCGGCGAGAAGCCGATCCCCGACGCCTTGCGGCCGCGGTGTGAGACCTGCGCCAGCGTCGTACAGGCTCACGAGAGCGGCTACGTGCGCGAGGTGGATCTGCGCAGTCTCGGCGAGCTCGCCGCCGAGCGTGGCCGGAGGATCCGGCTCCTGACGGTCGTCGGGCGCTTCGCCGCGGAGGGCGACGACATGCTGTGCGTGGCGGACGACGCCGGCGGACCCTCCGAGCTCGACGCGGACGACGAACGGCGGCTTCTGAGCGCCGTGCGGCAGTCGCCGGTGGGAGAGATCCATGCCGATCCGGGTTTCGGCGTGCGCCAGCTCGTCGACATCGCACTGAAGGCGCTCTCCCCCGGGATCAACGACGTGACGACCGCGCTCACCTGCATCGACTACCTGGGAGCGGTGCTGCTGGTCGCCTGCGATCACGACAGGTCGCACGACGTGTGGAGCGACGAGGACGGCGAGCCGAGAGTCGTGGCCCCGCAGCGCAGCTTTGAGGACCTGCTGGGTCTGGCCTTCGACCAGATACGCGAGAACGGCGCTGCCCAGGTCTCCGCTCTCCTGAGGATGCTGGACGTACTGGAGAGGCTCGAGAAGCGCGTGCCCGACGCGCAACGACGTGCGCAGCTCGCGGCGCAGGTTCGACAGATCGCGGAGGCGGCGCGGCGTGGGCTCTCTTCACCTTCCGAGCAGGACATCGTCGCCTCCCGCGCGGCCCATCTTCTGGGGATGCTCACCGTCACACCATAGAGAGA
>CAVZIA010000009.1:0-109028 GCA_963775255.1 uncultured Thermoleophilia bacterium
GTCGTGGAACACGGCGAACCGCCGCCGGGCGTGGTAGTTGCCCGAGGTGTAGTGGCAGTCGGCCGGGTGGCAGCCGCTGACGATGACGCCGTCGGCCCCGCGTTCGAACGCCTTGACGATGAACAGCGGGTCGATGCGGCCCGTACAGGGCAGGCGGATGATGCGCACGTTGCTCGCCATGTGCAGGCGGCTGGTCCCGGCGAGGTCGGCGCCGGTGTACGTGCACCAGTTGCAGACAAAGGCGGTGATGCGCGGTTCGAACTCGGTGTGTGCGTCGGTCACGGTGTTCTCACTCCCACGCGCAGAGCGCGTTGATCTCGCTGAAGATCTGCTCGTCGGTGAACGTCTGGAGCTCGACGCTCTTGCTCAGGCACACGGCCTGGCAGGTGCCGCAGCCCTGGCAGACGCCGGGGTTCACGTAGGCCGTGTGGCCGCAGACGTGGCCGTCCACGGTGCAGACCTCGCGCTGCTCGATGGCCCCGTAGGGGCACACCAGCTCGCAGCGCATGCAGCCGATGCAGGTCTGCTCGTTCACGACCGCCACGGCCGGCTCGCGCTCCAGCTCGTCCGAGCTGAAGAGGCCGAGCACCTTGGCGCTGGTCGCGCTCGCCATGGCCACCGCGTCGGGGATGTCGCGCGGTGACTGGCAGGCGCCGGCGACGAACACACCGGCGGTGTTGGTCTCCACGGGGCGCAGCTTGGGGTGCGCCTCGTTGATGAACCCGTCGGTATCGACGCTCACGCTCAGCTTCTGGGCCAGCTCCTTGACGCCGTCGTTGGGGCGCACGGCCGTGGCCAGCACCACCATGTCGGCGTCGATCACGACCTGCTCCCCGCTCAGTGTGTCGAAGCCCCACACCTTGACCTTGTCGCCGTCGCGGAAGATGCGGCTGACGCGGCCGCGGATGTATTCCGCGTGGTCCTCTTCGATGGCGCGGCGGCTGAACTCGTCGTAACCCTTGCCGGCGGCGCGGATGTCCATGTAGAACGCGACGGCCCGGCCGTCGTGCACCTTGTGCTTGTAGAGCATCGCGTGCTTGGCGTTGTACATGCAGCAGATCTTGCTGCAGTAGCTCATGCCCTTCTCGGGGTCGCGGGAGCCGACGCAGTGGACGAAGACCACCGTCTTCGGCTCCTTGCCGTCGGACGGCCTGAGGATCGCGCCCGCGGTCGGCCCGCTGGCCGAGGCCAGGCGCTCGAACTGCAGGCCGTCGATGACGTCCGGCACCTCGCCGTAGCCGTACTCGCCGTAGCCCTTGAGGCCCTCGGGCTGGTCCTTGCCGATGTCGTACAGCTTGAAGCCGGTCGCGATGACGATCGCCCCGACCTCCTCGGTCACGAACTCGTCCTCGGTGTCGTAGTCGATCGCGCCCTTGAGGCACGCCTCTCTGCACTTGCCGCAGGCGTCCTTGGCGAGGCCCTTGCGGCGACCCTTGAAGAGCGTGCAGTTCTCGCGGTCGAGCACCGGCTGGTTGGGCACGGCCTGCGGGAACGGCACGTAGATGGCCGTGCGCTTGCCGAGGCCGGCCTCGAACTCGCTGGGGATCTTCTTGGAGGGGCACACCGCCATGCAGTCGCCGCAGCCGTTGCACACGTCCAGGTCCACGCTCCGCGCCTTCTTGCGCACGGTGACCTCGAAGTTGCCGATGTAGCCGTCGACCTTCTCCACCTCGCTCCACGTGTGGAGCTTGATGTTGGGGTGCTGGTACGCCTCCACCATGCGCGGGGTGAGGATGCACTGCGAGCAGTCGAGGGTGGGGAACGTCTCGCTCAGCTGGCTCATGTGGCCGCCGATGGACGCCTCTTTCTCGATGAGCACGACCTCGTGGCCGCCGTCGGCGATGTCGAGCGCCGCCTGGATGCCGGCGATGCCGCCGCCGATGACCATGGCGCGTTTGGTGACGGGGATCTTGATGACCTCGAGCGGCTTGTTGTGCTTGACCTTCTCGATGATCGTGCGGCCGATGTCGATGGCCTTGGCGGTAGCCTCGTCCCTGTCCTCGTGGATCCAGGAGCAGTGCTCGCGGATGTTGGCCATCTCGCACATGAACTTGTTGAGGCCGGCCTGGTCGGCGGCGCGGCGGAAGGTCTTCTCGTGCATGTGCGGGGAGCAGGCGGCGATGACCACTCCGGTGAGGTGGTGCTCCTCGATCGCCTTCTTGACCAGCGACTGGCCGGGATCCGAGCACATGTACTTGTAGTCCTCGGCGTGGGCGACGCCCGGGTGGTCCTTGAGCGTCTCGGCGACCTTGGCACAGTCGACGGTGCGGGCGATGTTCTCGCCGCAGTGACAGACGAAGACGCCGATGCGGCTCATGCGTCACCTCCCGCGTCGGGGGTGGCGCCGGGCGCGCCGGCGGCCGGAGCGGCTGCGCCGCCGGCCGCCTCGGCCTCGGCGCGTTTGGCGGCGCGGGCGGCCGCCTTGGCCTCGGCCTCTGCCTTCAGGCGCTTCTCCTCTTCGACGCGCGCGGCGGCGCGCGTGACTAGGTCGGCGAGGAACTTGTCGGTGGCGACGAAGTGCCGGCCCAGGCCGAGCTTGTCGGCCGGCAGGCCGATGGCGAGACCCACCACCTGCGTGATGTAGAGGATCGGCAGCGGCTCCTGGCCGCGGTCGTTCATGGCCTTCTGGCGCAGGTCCAGGTTGCTGTGGCAGAGCGGGCAGGCCACAACGATGGCCTCCGCGCCGCTGTTCCGCGCGTCTTCGATGATGGAGCGGCCCAGCCGCACGACGGACCTGGTGCGGCTGACGCTGAAGGCGCCGCCGCAGCACTCGACCTTCATGTTCCAGTCGACGTCGTCGGCGCCGCAGGCGTTGATGATGTCGTCCATCTGCACGGGCTGCTCGGGGTCGTCCCCGCCGGCGACTTCCGGCGGCCTGAGGAGCAGGCAGCCGTAGTAGGCGGCCAGCTTGACGCCCTTCAACGGGTTGGGCTCGGCCAGTGACGCCGCGACCTTCTCCTCGATCAGCGGCCCATACTCATGGAGCAGCTGGACGGCATTGAACACTTCGACGGTGTTGCTGAACGGGCGTCCGAGGATCTCGGGCATGCGCTCGGCGAGGCCCTCCTCCTCGGCGACCGCGAGGCGGGCCGAGGCGAGTCGGTTGTAGCAGGCGGCGCAGGGAGCCAGTATGCGGTCGAACCCCTGCGCCTCCGCGAGAGCCAGGTTGCGCGCCGGCAGGGCCACACCCAGCAGATGGTCGGTGGTGTGGCCGCTGCTCGCGCCGCAGCAGTTCCAGTCCGGGATCTCGGCGACCGGGACGCCGAGCGCCTGGACGACCGCCCGGAGGCTCTCGTCGTACTCGGGAGAGGTGCCGTGCAGCGAGCAGCCGGGGTAGTAGGCGACGCCGCGAGCGGTCTTCGCCCGCGCGGCCTCCTCGGTCCCGGCGGGCGCGGTGTCCTCGAGCACGCTCATGGCGTCACCCCGCACTGCTCGAAGATGCGCTTGATCTCCTTGACGCCCTCGATCTTGTCGGCGCGAAGATTGAGCTTGCCGCGCGCGAACATGCCCGGAGCGCTGGTGACGTCCTTCATCAGGTCGCCGGTCTTGAGCTTGTAGTCCATGACGAGGCCCATCTCATGCAGCCGCCCGTTGGTGCGGATCTGCTCCAGGAAGGCCTTGTGGAAGGCGCCGATGTTGCGCGGCATGCGCGCCTGCCCCGACTCGAAGGCGATCTCGCGGACTGCGTCGATGACGCGTGCCGGGTCGCAGCCGTTGGGGCAGCGGGCGCTGCAGGTCTCGCAGGTGAGGCACAGCCAGATCGACTCGTCCTGGAGGGCCCGTTCGCGCGAGCCGTACACGACCCGGCGCATCACCTGATGGGGGCGCAGGTCGGATTCCGAGGCCATGGGGCAACCGGCGGAGCACTTGCCGCACTGGTAACAGGTCGCGGGATTGACGCCCGTCGCAGCCTCGATCTCGGTGGCGAGGTTGGGGGTGCTGCTCGTCATCGTGGCAGTCGGTCCTTCCGGCGGAAGCAGGTGGCCCGGGCGAGTCACCAGCCGCAGCCCATCGTGCTGGAGGGGTGAGTATAGATGCTGCTAAACACCGCCGCTTGAGTATAGGAGCACAAGAGAATACGGGCAAGCCGAGTCCTGATTGTGTACAGAGCACGACCTTCGGGCCTGACCGGCGACTCGAGAACGCTCAGTGTCGTGTACCTGTGCGCCGTGAGACCTCCGCGTCGTACATCGTCTTGCCCTTGCCGTGCGGGACGAGACCGTACCTCCAGCTTGAACGGACCGCGTAGCTGACGTAAGAACCGCGGTCGGCCAGGATCTGCGGCAGCTCGTCGAGGTCCGGCAGGGGCACTCGCTCGACCGCGTCCGTGTAGCGGATCTCCACGTACCGGCGCGTCATCTTCATCCCCTCCTCTGGACTTCTTCCCCCGCCCGGCGCTGCTGTGGGGCCGGGCGGGGCGGGTCCCGGAGCGCGAGCAGCGGCTCTATCTCGGCCAGCATCTCCTCACAGATCTCCGGCAGGGCGTCTTCGAGCTCGGGACCAAGGCTCTCGCCGAAGGTGAGGTTCTCGCGCACCTCCACCGCGAACACGTGGATTGCGTCGTCCGCTGGGACCTGCATGCCCAGGCGACGTCCGAGCTCCATCGCGGTCGCGAAGTTCGCGTCGTGGACGTTGCTGAGGTTCATCGTTTCGCGCAGGGCGGCACCGTCGAAGCGATACCACTCGCCGGGTCGCCCGTCCGTGGTCTTGATCGAGTCGATCACGATCAGGCGATCGAACCCGGCGACGAGATCCAGGAGGTTAAGGCCGCCCACCGTGCATTCGGGCTCCACTACCAGCCCGGACGCATCGGCCACGCGCGCTCCGATGCGGCGCGCCAATTCGTGCCCGATCGCGTCGTCGCAGAGGATCGGGTTGCCCATGCCGAGCAGCAGGGTCCGGGGCGGCGCCGGTCGTGCGGGGAACGGCGCCGGCCCCGGAATGCCGCGGTCAGCAGCCGCGGCGGAATTCATGCGTCACCTCGCCGCCACGGTGCACGCTCACCTGCAGCGGCATCTGCCCCGGCAGACTGTGCGTGGCGCAGCTGTAGCAGGGGTCGAACGCCCGGAACGCCATCTCGATCATGTTGAGGATCCCCTGGTCCGGGTCTTTGCCGGGCTGGATGAGCGCCTCGGCGACCTTCCTCGTCACCATGTGGATGGGAGCGTTGTTGTTGGTCGTGCCGACGATCAGGTTCGCGCTGGTGCAGATGGCGTTCGCGTCGCAGGTGTAGTGGTGCGTGAGGGTCCCACGCATGGCCTCGACGATGCCGAAACCCTCTCCGGTCACGTGCTGGGGGATCACGCGGAACTGGTCGCCGGTGATCTCCGGGTCGTCGCAGTACATCTGCAGCGTCTCGGCGTTCTGGACCATCTCCACCAGCCGCGCCCAGTGCTGCGCCAGCAGCAGGCGACTGGGGTGTCCGCCGATCGTCGCGAACATCTCCTCGAACGCCTCCTGGGCCTTCGGCGTAGCCATCCTGTCGGCCACGTTGAGGCGGGCCAGAGGCGTTGCACAGTAGATCGAGGTGTCGATTCCCTCCTTGAACCCCTTCCAGCCACGCTGTCTCAGGTAAGGGAACTTGAGATATGTCCAAGGCTCGACGTGCTCGGCGACGTACTCGGCGTAGTCTCTCGCCTCGTAGCGACAAATCTCCTTGCCCTCGAAGTCGACGACCCGCACCTGGCCGTCGTAGAAGTCGGGCGCGTTGTTCTCGTCCACGACGCCCATGTTGTGGACATCGAGCGTGTAGGGCCCGTTGGCGATGATGTCCAGATACGTCGGGTTCGCGAGCACGACATCACGGAAGAGCTGCAGTGAGAACTGTGTGAACTCCAGCAGGTCCGCCACCATCGGCCGGATCTGGTCGAGCTCGTCCGGCTTCAGACCCTTCGCGACACCTCCGGGGATGCACCAGATGTCCTGTGTCGAGCGACCGCCGATGATGCGCTGGATCTCCTGCGCCTTGGAGCGCGAGGCGATGACCGCGCCGCCGATCTCGAGGCCGACTTTGGCGACCACGCCGAGCACGTTGCGCACGGCGGGGTCGGCGTCGGGCCCGAGCACGAAGTCCGGAGCCGCGAGCGCGTAGAAGTGCGCCACGTGGCTGTGGATGTAGTGCGCGTTGTAGTACATGCGCCGCAGCTTCACGGCCAGCGGCGCCACCTCGCCGCCGAAGCAGCCGTCCACGGCCTTCGCGCTGGCCATATGGTGGCTGGCGGGGCAGACGCCGCAGATGCGCGTGACGAGGCGCGGGAGCTCTTCAATCGGCCGCCCTACCACGAAGCGCTCAAAGCCACGTAGTTCCGGGATCTGGAAGTAACAGTCCTCGACCGCGCCTTCGTCGTCGAGGAAGATCTCGATCTTGCCGTGGCCTTCGAGGCGCGTGATGGGGTCGATGCTGATCTTCCTGCTCATGACCCGACGCTCCTTTGCAGCAGTGACGACGGCATGGTGAAGCGGTAGGCGAAGCCGGCGAAGTCCGGAAGTCCATCGACGATCCGGTCAATCTCGTCCGGGTCGGTGCTGTCGATCACAGAAGTGATGGCCGAGAGCAGCTTCGCGCCCTGATCGACGACGTCGTCCAGCGGTCCGTAGCACCCGCGGCAGGGGATGCCGCTGGACGGGCAGCGTGCTCCGCAGCCGGATCTCGTGACCGGGCCGGCGCAGAGGATACCCTGCTCGAGCAGGCAGGCTTCAGGGTCGATCATGATCTGCCAGGGCCGGTAGAAGTGCTTGATCCGCTTCTCGCTCTTGACGCGCGTACAGTCTTCGCAGAGCGCCCGGTCGGAGGCCCCGACGATCGAGCCGACTGCCGGCAGATTCCCAGTCACGACCGCCAGGAGCACCGCCTTGACCTGGTCGAACGCGGGCGGACAGCCGGGCACGTAGTAGTCGACCGGTACGATGTCGTCGAGCTTGTAGACGCGTTTGTAGAAGGAGGGGATCGTCAGCGTCGTGCCGTCGACGTCGCTCTCCGGCAGCGGCAGCGTCTTGCTGCCCTTCTCGAGGCTCGGGTTGTGGAGGTAGGCCGTGCTCAGGATCTCGTCGCGCGACGCGAGGTTGGCGAGCCCGGGGATGCCGCCGATGTGGGCGCACGACCCGAAGGCCACGAGGAGCTTGCTCTTGGCGCGCAGCAGTTTCGCGATGTGCTCGTTCTCGGAGTTGCGCACCGCTCCGTTGTAGATGGCGAGGTCGAGCTCGCCATCCTCCATCGCCTCGATGTCGGCGTACTTGCCGTCGACGGCGATCGGCCACAGGCGGATGTCCGCCGCCGCGCCCACGTCCAGGATGAACTCGTCGGTGTCGAGGACGGCGACGTCGCAGCCGCCGCAGGCGGAGCCCCAATACAGGGCGATCTGCAGTTTGTCACTGGCCACGGGTCACCTCTCCCCTGCGTCGCCGGCCAGGGCCATCTTCACCGGGCTGGGGCCCAGCTCGCGGAGACGCTCGGTCATGTCGTCGACGATGTCCGCGAAACGCTTGCCCTCGCTGGCGCTCACCCACTCGAGCCGCACACGCTCGTCCTCGATTCCGAAGTCGGCGAGCATGCGCTTGAGCAGCGGCATGCGCCGCATGGTCTTGTAGTTGCCCTCGGAGTAGTGGCAGTCGCCGGGATGGCAGCCGCACACGAGGACTCCGTCCGCTCCTTCGGCGAGCGCCTTGATGACGAAGGTGGGGTCGATGCGCGCCGAGCACATCACGCGGATGACGCGGACGTTGGGTGCGTAGTGGATGCGGCTGGTCCCCGCGAGGTCGGCTCCGGAGTAGGAGCACCAGTTGCAGAGAAAGCCGACGATCTTGGGTTCGAATGTCATCCCAGCACCCCCGATATCTCGGCGAAGATCTGTTCATCGGTGAAGTGCCTGGCTTTGATCGCCGCCGACGGACAGGTGGCTACGCAGGCGCCGCACGCTTTGCACAACGCGCTGATCACGTGACTGCGGCGCTCGACCGCGTCGAACTCGATGGCGGAGTACGGACAGATCTCGTTACACACGCGGCAGCCCGAGCAGCGGTCCTCGTCGACCTCGGCGAACATGGCGTCGATCTCGAGCTTGCCTTTGGAGATCTTGCCGAGGATCCGGCCCGCCGCGGCGCGAGCCTGCGCGACCGAGTCCGGGATGTCCTTCGGTGACTGGCAGGCGCCGGCTATATAGACGCCGTCGGTCGTGGTCGCCACCGGGTCCAGCTTGGGGTGGCTCTCGATGAACCAGCCATCCTTGTCCTGGCTGATATTGACGAGATGCGCGACCGACTCGGCGTCGTCGCGCGGCTCCATGCCGACCATGAGGATGATGAGGTCGGCGGGCAGTTCGATGGTCTCTCCGGAGAGCTGCTCGTCGACCGTGATGAGCATCTCGCAGTCGTCGCCGGCGTCGGCTCGTCTGACCACCGGGTGCTCGCCCTTGCCGTACATGAGGAACAGCGTCTTGACCTCGGCGCTGCGACGGTAGAAGTCCTCGCATCCCTTGCCGAAGGCGTGCATGTCCACGTAGACGTCCGAGACGTAGCTGGCGGGCAGGGCGGACTTGACCTCGTGGGCGTACTTGAGGGCGGTCATGCAACAGACGCGAGAGCAGTACTGATTGAACTCTTCGCTGCGGCTGCCCACGCAATGGATGACTGCCACGTACTGGGGTAGCTTGCCTTCCTTGGTCTCGATCCGGCCCAGACGGAGCATGCGCTCGAACTCGAACGACGTGATGACGTTGGGCAGCTTGCCGTATCCGAGGTGCGTCGCGCGCGCGGCGTCGAACTCGCGGTACCCGGTGCAGACGATGACGCTGCCGACGTCGACTTGCCGCTCCTCCTCGGTGTCATCCGGTCCGTGCACGGCGATCGTGGCCTTGAAGTTGCCGACGAAGCCGTCCAGGCGCTTGAGCTCGCTGTTCACCATCACGTCGATGTCCGGGTGTTCGACGACCCGGGTGATCCGGTCGGTGAGCATGTCGCGCGCCGAGTCCAGGTAGGGCGCCGTGAGGTCGACGCGGGCGACGTTGCCGCCGAGACCCGGCTGGCGCTCGACGAGGTAGACGAGCTTGCCGGCGTCGGCCAGCTCGAGTGCGGCCGTGGTGCCGGCGATGCCGCCGCCGATGACCAGCGTGTTGGGGCACATGTCGACGGAGAGGCGCTCCAGCGGCTCGTGGCGCGCGACGCGCAGCACGGCCGCGCGCACCAGGTCCTCCGCCTTCTCCGTGGCCGCGACCGCGTCGTCGTGCACCCAGCTGCACTGCTCGCGGATGTTGGCCATCTCGACGAGATAGGGGTTGAGACCCGCCGTCTCCGCGGCGCGACGGAACGTAGGCTCGTGCATGCGGGGGCTGCAGGCGGCGACCACCACGCGCTCGAGCTCGTGGTCGGCGATGTCCTGGGCGATCATCTCCTGCCCCGGGTTGGAGCACATGTACTTGTACGAGCGCGACACCACGACGCCGGGCATGGACGACGCGGCTTCCGCGACGGCGTCGCAGTCGATCACCTTGGCGATATTGGTGCCGCAGTTGCAGATGAACACGCCCGTTCGCGGCTCAGCCATGGCGCCCACCTCCTCAGGCCGCTCGAAGCGGCGTGGCCGGTTCGGCGCCGTGCTGCGCCGCTTCGCCCTCGTGCTCGCGGGCCAGGGCGGTCGCCCTGACCTTCGCGAGGTAGATGCCCAGCGGGCGGTATGCGAGGTGTGACCACTTGCTGAAGGGCACCTCCAGCGCCAGCATCGGGACGACCAGCGAGAGATGCACGATGTAGGTGACGTTGGCGGCTGCGTCGAGGCCGCTGCGGTGCAGGATGTGCTGGAGGATCCCCGTCAGCGCTACGACCAGGATCAGGACGAGGAAGATCCAGTCGGATTCGTGCGAGTGCCGGTACTGCGGCGCCGACTTCTTTACGCGATTGCGCAGGAAGATGATCGAGGCGACGACGAGGCCGGCGGTGGCAAGGTAGCCCAGCGCGTGCACCCTCCAGTCGATGCGAGGCCCGCCGGCCATCTCGGCGAGGAAGAACATGATCAGCACAAGCATGGTCAGGTAGCTCAGCATGAGGACCAGGTGGGTCAGCCACGGGGACTTGCGCTCGCACTGGCTGTAGCGGGCCTGGGTGATGAAGTGGGCGGGCAGCATCCAGAGACTGCTGAGGTAGCTGCCCACGTTCGTGTGCAAGGTCCGGTCGCGACCCATGGTGAACCACCACATGCGGACGGCGTTGCTGAGCAGGAACGCGAGAAGGACCATGGCGAGCGCCCAGTCGAAGATGTGGATGCTCGAGGCGGGGAGAAAGGCGTTTGGGCCATCGTACCGGGTGACGCTCCCGTGCGAGAGCCCGAACAGCGTGAAGCCGATCGCCGTCAGGATGGCCACGAGCACGATCGCCCCCAGCTCCCAGCGCCATGAGCGGTAGAAGAGGCGCGAGATCCCCGTCCAGTCGTAACGAGACGTCAGCCATCGGCGCAGGCTCATCATCGTCTCGCCCGGCTCAGCGTCTCGAGGACATTGGTCGGAGCACTCGCCGCAGTAGTAGCAGAGCCAGGGGTCGAGCTGGCCCTCGAGCTTCTCCTCCAGGCCCATCTGAAGATAGCGCATCGGCTTGCGAGGGAAGACGTAGGGATCCGCGGAGAAGGGACACACCGCGGAGCAGTTGCCGCAGTGATAGCACTTCATCACGTCCTCGGCCCCGTACGGCTCGAGCTCCTCGATCAGTTTGGGGTTGGCCCTGATCGCCATCGCCACCTCCTAGGGCGCCGGGACGAGGCTCTTTGCGCGGGCCTCGATGTCGGAGAGACTCAAGCTCGCCAGACTCTGGAGCCCGCGTCCGGTCATGGCGCCCTCTAGTGCCCGTGCTGCCACCGCGGACGCCTGCGCCACCGTGTCGGGGATGTCCTTTGGGCCCTGGCACACGCCGGCGACGTACACGCCCCCGCGCTCTGTCCCGGTGGGATCCCCGTTGTAGTCGGCCTCGGTGAACCACCCGTACTCATCCCGCGGCACGCCGAGCATGCGCGCCAGCTCGTCCGAGCGGTCCGCGGGCACCAGCCCGACTGCGAGCAGGACCATGTCGACCGGGAACTCCACGATGCTGTCGCTGAGCATGTCTTCGCCCTTCACGACCATCTGACCGTCATGGTCGGTCACCGACGCCGAGCGCCCGCGGACGATGAACGTCCCCTCCTCCCGGATACGCTCGAAGAAGGCCTCGTAGCCCTTACCGAACGCGCGCATGTCGATGTAGAACTCGTAGCAGGCGGCGTCCGGCAGCTTCTCACGCACCAGATGCGCGAACTTCAGTGAGTACATGCAGCACACGCGCGAGCAGTAGGCGTTGTAGTTCGAGTCCCGCGAGCCTACGCAGTGGATGATCGCGACGCTGCGCGGCGACTCACCTGCGGGGTCGAACACCCACTCGTCGATCTTCTTGCGCTTGTTGTGGCGCAAGGATTTGGTGACGATCTGCCCGCCTGTGGGCCCCGATGCGTTGGTCAGCCGCTCGAACTCGAGAGCGGTCAGCACGTTGGGCTGTACGCCGTAGCCGTAGCGTTCGAGCCGCGAGGCGTCGAGCGTCTCGTAGCCGGTAGCGATGATGACGCTGCCGACGTCGAGTTGCTGGACGTCGCCGCGGGCGTCGAGGTCGATGCACTCCTTGGGGCACTTCTTGGCGCAGACCCCGCACTTCTGCCCGTTGGTCTGCACGTACGTGCACGACGCCTCGTCGACGAGGTATGCGTTGGGCACCGCCTGCGGGAAGGGGATGTAGATCGCCTTGCGCTCCGCGATCCCGGCGTCGAACTCACTCGGGACCCTGACCGGGCACGCGTCGCTGCAGATGCTGCAGGCTACGCAGGCGTTCTCGTCGACGCGCCGCGCATGGCGGAGCACCGTGACGCGGAACGAGCCGGGCACGCCGCTGATGGACTCGACTTCGGAGTAGGTGAGCATGTCGATCATCGGGTGCTGCCCGACGGCGACCATCTTGGGCGTCAGGATGCAGGCCGCGCAGTCGAGGGTGGGGAAGGTCTTGTCGAACATCGCCATGTGGCCGCCGATCGTGCCGGTGCGCTCGACGAGATACACTTTCTTGCCGCCGTCGGCTATCTCGAGCGCGGCCTGGATGCCGGCGATGCCGCCGCCTATGACGAGCGTGGCCGAGGTCCACTTCGCGTCGCTCGGCCGCGCCGCAAGCGTGAAGGGGACGCCGTACACGGCGCACGCGGCGATCGCCTTGGCGCGCTCCGTCGCGCCGTCGCCGCTCACGCCATGCTCACGGAACGACGCGAGCCGCACTTCGTCGGGCTCGCGTCCCGCGAGGCCCATGGCGCGTGTGAACGCCGGTTTGAAGAAGCCCGGGGAGTCTCCGGCGATCACGATCCTGTCGAGCTCGTCGGCCGCGATCTCGTCGGCGAGCGCCTCCGGGTCGAGCTTGGGCAGCAGGCCGAGAGACCGCACCACCTGCACCTGCGGCAGATTCGCCACGTAGTGGCCCACCGACTCCAGGTTGGCGCCGCCGTCCATCTCGTTACCGACCCTGCAGATGTAGACGCCGATCCTCATCGCACCCTCCGTCCCCATGGCTGCCGAGCGCGACGCTCCGGACGCACGTCTGCCGGGGCGTCATGCCGTTGGACCGATAGTAGTACCACCCCATTTGGAATCAAGTGAATATGAGCACAAATGGGGTAATCACCCTAGAAACCTCTCAGCATCGTGACTGGCGCATGAGCGTCGCGCCGCCTGTCAGTACGGAGGGTCCCGTATCCGGGGCCTGCGCGAGCCTGCAAGACATTGCCGCAGAGCCGTACCGGCGCTATCGTGGGCCGTGGACCATCTGCGAGGTGGGCTAGGGTAGTCATCCTAGTGATGCTTCGGCAGATGTGGTCCTGTGGCAATCCGCTGGAGGGGCGGTCGTGAGTCTGCAGTCGACACTTCGCTACCTCGACCCGTTTCGCGGGCGCGCGTCGCGCCGGCGCATCAGCGAGTCGGAGCGCGCGACGTTACGCATGATCAACCAGAAGGTCGCGGCCCAGCAGTCGCTCAACGACCTCGCCGACTTCTTGTTCGAGGGGACGCGGTCACTGATACCCTGCGACCGCATCGGGCTGGCGTTCGTCGATGAGAGCGGCAGGCGCCTCTTCTCTCACTACGCACGCGCCGAGTATCAACCGCTGCTCCTGACGAAGGGCTACGCCGGCGACCTCCGGGGCGGCTCGCTGGAGCATGTCATCCGCAGCGGGGAGCCGCGCATCATAGACGATCTCGAGGCGTACGCCGCGGAGCGCCCCAGCAGTCATGCGTCGCGGCTGCTCGTCCGCGAGGGCGTGCGCTCCAGTCTCACCTGCCCGCTGGTGGTGGAGGGGCGCGTCGTGGGCTTCCTGTTCCGGGACTCATGCCGGCCGCGTGCCTTCGACTCCCACCACGTGCAGCTGGAGATGGCCATCTCGGAGCGTCTGAGCCAGGCCGTCGAGAAGGCATGGCGGATCGAGCAACTGACCAACGCCAACCACGCCTACCTCGAGATGCTTGCCTTCGTCAGCCATGAGATCAAGAACCCGATCGCCTCTCTGGTGACGGACACCCGGCTGCTCGCGGATGGGTACCTCGGCCCGCTCGAGCCACAGCAGGTGGACAAGCTCGAGCGGGTCATAACCAAGGGCAAGTATCTGCTGGGCCTCGTCCAGGACTACCTTGACCTGGCGCGCATCGACGGAGGAGGACTTGAGCTCTCGTTGTGTTCCGGGGTCGACGTCATCGAGGAGATCGTCGTGCCGTCCATCGACCTCGTGCGGGCGCAGATCGACGAAGCCCGCATGCGGCTCCAGCTCGACCTCCCGTCGGGCGCCGTCGCCGCGGACTGCGACCCGACGCTCCTCCGGATCGTGCTGGTGAACCTCTTGGGCAACGCCGTCAAGTACGGACGCCGTGGCGGGGAGATCCGGTTGCGCGTGGTCCGCGAGCCGGAGCGGCTCGAGGTCTCGGTCTGGAACGAGGGCGAGGGCTTCCGGTCGGAAGAGCGGGGCCGGCTGTTCCAGCGCTTCTCCCGGCTTCGGTCCTCCGGCGGCGCGAACAAGCGCGGCACGGGCGTCGGCCTGTATACGTCGTGGCGCATCATGCAGTTGCACAACGGGAGGATCAGGGCGCGCTCGGAGCCCGGGCAATGGGCGGAGTTCGACTTCGAGCTCACGCAACCCCTGGAGACGAGCGCGCGATGACGGCCGTCCAGGAGAGGGCCGCCGAGGCGTCCCCGAGGGCTCCGCTGGTGGTCCGGATGATCGTCGTGAACTCCCTGGTGGCCGCGGGCACGGCGACCGTGGCCGTCGTTGCGGCCCGTGGGGGCGCCGGGGCGGCCGTGCTTGTGGCCGTGGTCCTCCTCGGGACTGCCGTGGGCGTGGCCGCCAATGTCCTGACTATCGGCCCCGCAAGCAGATTGCTCCTCGACATGACGCGCGCCATGGAGACGATGCACAAAGGAGAGCTGGACTGCCATGTGGACGAGCCCCGGCTCGACGCGGGGCTGCGGCGGCTCGCGGCCTCGTTCAACCGCATGTGCTCACGTCTCGGCGTCGAGTCGCTGCAGTACGCGGAGAGACAACTCGGCGGTGTCGAGGAGGAGCGGCGGCGGATCGGACGCGAGCTGCACGATGAGACGAGCCAGACCCTGGCCGCCACTCTCGTCCGGCTCGATCTGTGCGACCGGGCGGTCCAGGACCGGGACCTGGCCGGCGCACACGGCCACATCCTCGACTGCAAGGGCCTCATCTCGCACACCATGGAGGAGATCAAGCTGCTCGTGTACGACCTGCGCCCGGTCATGCTCGACGACTTCGGCCTGGTGCCGACCCTGCGCTGGTACATCAAGTCTCACCTGCAGGGTGCGGGACCGGAGATCGTCACCGACTTCGAGGAGGCCGGTCTTCGCCTCCCGGGCGATGTGGAGACCGCGCTGTACCGCATCACGCAGGAGGCGCTGGCGAACGCTGTACGGCACTCGTCCGCGACCAAGGTGCACGTGCGTCTCGTGACCAAGCCGGGCTACGTGAGTCTGGCGGTCATCGACAACGGGCGCGGGTTCGACGCCGGCGCCGTCCTGCACGGCGGGGAGCAAGCCGGCGTCGGCCTGCTCTCCATCAAGGAGCGGGTGGAACTTGTGGGAGGAACGATCAACGTGGAGTCGGCGGTCGGCCGGGGTACCCGGCTCTACGTCGTGATCCCGCTGGACAGCGAACGGCGCGGTGAGGAGCAGTGATGAACGCGGTCAAGGGACGGGAACGGATCAGGGTGCTGCTGGTCGACGACCACGCGATCCTGCGCGAGGGGGTCCACGCGCTGCTCTCGCGTGAGCCGGACATCGAGGTCGTCGGTGAGGCGGGGGACGGCCAGGAGGCGCTGGACCTGGTCCCGCGCCTGCGGCCGGACGTGGTCATCATGGACATCGTCATGCCGCACATGAACGGGCTCGAGGCGACCAGGCTCATCCGTGAGCGCCATCCCGACGCGCGCGTGCTCATCCTGAGCATGTACGACGACCACGAGTACGTCGTGCAGATCATCCAGGCCGGGGCCTCCGGCTACGTGCTCAAACGGGTCGTGGCCGAGGATCTCGTGCGTGCGATCCACGCCGTGCACTCCGGCGAGTCGTTCCTCTACCCGCCCATCGCCACCAAGCTCATCGGCGACTACCTGCGCGTGACGCGCGGCGGGCAGGGAGAGAATGGCGCGCCCGGCGAGGCGCTCACCGCCAGGGAGCGGGAGGTGCTCAAGCTGATCGCCAACGGCAACTCCAACCAGGACATCGCCGAGCAGCTCGGAGTGAGCCGCAAGACGGTGGACAGCCATCGCGCGAACGCCATGCGCAAGCTGGATCTGCATGACGTGACACAGGTGGTCAAGTACGCCATCCGCACCGGACTGATCGTCCTCGACTAGCCGACGGGATCGTGAGCGACGCGGTCCTCAGGGGCTCGGCGACGTGTGCAGCGGTTCTTTGGCGGCCGGAGCCCACGTCGGAGACAGCGCGTTCTTCGCCAGCGGATCCGATTCGCCGCCCGTGGCCGGCATGAGGAAGATGGTGCCTGTCTCGTACTGCTTCTGGTCGTACTCGGCCCAGGCGATAGTCGAGCCGTCCGGCGACCACGCCAAGTCCTGGACCGACGTGTGTGCATACCGGGCGATGACGGTCGGGTCGTCGCCGGACTCCATGTCGAACAGCCAGAAGCTGACGGGCTGGTTGCCGGATGACGAGACCGGCTGCCCGGTGAACACCACCTTGGTCCCCTCCGGATCCCAGGCGTAGCCGGCCGGCATCATCGCCTCCTTCTCGGGCATGAGCACGCGGCCGTCGGTCCCGATGACGGTGTAGCTGGTACCTACGTCGCTGCCGGCGCGCCGGTAGATGATCGCCTCTCCGCTCGGCGAGATCAGCGGGTCGTCGAAGGCCCGCGCGTTGACGTCGAACAGGGCCGTGTTCTTGGCGAGCGTGGTCGCCTGGCCCGAGGGGCGGTCGAGCACCTGCAGCCGTTCGAGCGCGCTTGCCATCCCGTACTTGTCCGTCTTCTGGTCGGTGTAGGTGACGAAGGCGATCTTGCCGCCGTTGCGCGACGCGCTCACCGACACGCCGCGCAGCGGGACGCCGCCGGAACCGGCGAGCGGGGAGAACTTGCCGCTCACGGTGTCGTAGACGAGAAAGTCGGCGTTCTGGCCGGTGGACCTGGGCGTCTCCGTGTACCCGGCCACGAGGAGCTCCGCCGGGGAGAGCCACGCGATGCTGTCGACGGCGACGATTTCGGGGGTGTTCGCCGTCGCCTCCCTGGCGTCTCCCGTCTCGGTGTCGAACAGCCACAGGTCGCTGTTGCGGTAGGTCCCGGCCACGCAGGCGAGCCACTTGCCGTTCGGTGAGTAGGCGATGCGCCAGATCTGCTGTCTGGCGAACCGGGTGACCGGCAGCACGGTGCCGTCGCTCAGGATCGCCGCCAGGCCGTCGGACTTGACGCCGACGGCGCCGGCCAGGTACTCGCCCAGCCCGGGCGACGGTGAGGCTTCGACGGTCGCGTCGGCGACTGGCGTCGGCGACTGCGTGTCGTCGTCACCGCTTCCGCCTCTCGGAACGAACGCGAACGCCATGACGGCGACCAAGGCGGCGACGGCGACGATCACGAGCGCGGCGAGCCAGCGCGGCGCCGGTTTGCCCTTTCGCGGCGGCCCCGGGGGCGGTCCGGGCGGCCCTGCTGCGGGTGGACCGACCGGGAGCGTCCCGGTGGGTTGCGGACCGGCCGCGAGCGACTCGCCGGTCGCGGACGGCGTTACCGGAGGAGGTGGAGGCACGAGCGGAGCTCCGCACTGCTGGCAGAAGCTCGCGTCGTCGTCGTTGGCGCGCCCGCAGGCTCCGCATGTTCTGGCCATTCCCCCCTCCGAGACGTCGGCCGTTCGATGAATGCTACCGGGTCAGCGGCCCGGGCGACAGGGGCATCGCCGTATCGATGCTGCCCGCCGGCCTAAACCTACGCCGCGTCGCCCGAGGCGTCCGCCGCGTCGGCTTCGGCGAGATCACTCGTGGGCTCCAGCGCCCGGCGTACGCGGCCGCTGCCCGCGAGCATGAGCGCGGCCGCGACGACCGCCAGCACGGCTCCGAACACGAAGGTCGCCCACGAGCCATAGGCGCTCCAGAGGAGGCCGCCGAGGGTGCTCGCCGCGAACGCCGCGAGGCCTGTGGCTGTGTAGTACAAGCCCAGGGCAGAGGCGCGCTGGCCGGTTGGTATAGCGCGCCCGATCAGCGCCTTGCTGGTCCCCTCCGTGGCGGCGATGTACAGGCCGTACACGGCGAAGAGCCCCGCGAGCGCGAAAACGGACCCCGCGGCCGCGAACCCGAGATACACGAGGGCGAACACCGCGTAGCCGGCGATGACCAGCGGGTACTGCCCCACGCGGTCGCTGAGGCCGCCGAGAGGCAGCGAGCCGGCGGCGTAAACGATGTTGTACAGCACGTAGAGCAGGGTCGCGCCAATCGCGGCGTGGGAGACCGAGCCTCCGACGAGGTCCTTGGCCCTGAGCAGCAAGAAGGTGTCGCTCGAGTTGCCCACTGCGAAGACCAGCGAGCCGGCGAACAGCCAGCGGAAGGCGGACGACCTGGGCAGCGACAGCCGGAACGCCTGTTTGCGGGGCGCCTCGCGGTGCTCGCGGACGAGCAGCACGATGACGAGGACGCTGAGCAGTCCGGGGATGACGGCGAGCGCGAAGATCCAGCGCAGCGGCACGTGGAACTCGAGCAGCACGATCGCCGCCAGAGGCCCAAGGACGGCGCCGAGTGTGTCCATGCTGCGGTGCAGTCCAAAGGCGAGGCCCTGCTGTCCGGACTTCGTGTTGGCCGCGATGAGGTCGTCGCGCGGCGCTGTGCGCATGCCTTTTCCCAGCCGGTCGGTGGCGCGCCCGGCGAGGGCGGCGCCCCACCCGGGCGCCAGCGCGATGACGAGCTTCCCGAGAGCTCCGAGGGTGTAGCCACCGAGGACGAAAGGCTTGCGGCGGCCGCTGTAGTCGGCCGCCTGCCCGAACGGGTACTTGGTGATGCTCGCCGTCGCCTCGGCGATGCCCTCGATGAGTCCCAGCAGCGCCACCGGGGCGCCGAGCACCACAGTCACGAAGATCGGGAACAGAGGGTAGACGATCTCCGAGCTCAGATCGGTGAGCATGCTGACGAGCCCGAGCCGGCGCACGTTCGGGTCGAGCGTCCTGAGGCGAGCGAGCCAGCCAGTGGGGCGCGAGTCTGACATGGTCGAAAGACTACCCTTCCTCGCGGTGCGAAAGCGTGATCCTGACGGATCCCTAGCAGATGAGCAGTACATACGGGGTGCCCATCAACGTCGTCCTACGGAGATTCCCGTGTCCCCGATCGACTATCGCTGCGGCGAGTGCGGCGCGTCCTTTGAAGTCGGCGCCGGTTCGCTTCTGACCGACGACTACCAGCCCGGCTGCCCGGCCTGCGAGAGCAAAGACGTACAGACCGACTGGGATGCCGTCTCCCGGCGCTTCGGCAAGCTCGGCGCCGCGCCGCCCGGTCGCAGGCAGTCCTCGACCCGGCATCAGCCCCCCAAGGGGCCTAGCGGGGTGACTGGATGACGCAGAGGCCCTCCTCGCGGGCGGCCCGGCTGAGCTCCGGATCGAACGACGAGAACAGCACCGTCGTGGGCGCCGCCGTGTCGGCGATCATCAGGGCGGCCGCGAGGTGTACCGCTGCCGGACCACAGAGCCGCCGCCGCCACGCGACCGCCGCCGCCCGGCGCTCGTCCGTCTCGACCACGATGTAGTTGCCCCACTCCTCGATGAGCTTCTCGAGTGCATGGCTGCGCGTCTTGCGCGACGGCTTGATCCACGCCGGCCGTCTCGCGAGTTCCGCGGCCACCTCCGCGAGGCTGATGGACGCCGTGGCGACGAAATCCGCGTGGCTGATCCACGCATCCACGTCCGTCGAGGCCTCCTCGGGGACGTAGCGCTGATCAGGCAGCCGGCATCGACGTACAAGATCATGCCGGCCGGCTGCTCACGCGCGCCCTTCGCGCAAGTCGCGCCTGTCGGGCAGGCCGTGTCCGGACTACCTGGCCCTGCCGCTCCTGAGCAGCTCGCGCAGTCCCTCGCGCTCGCCTTGGGCCGCCCGAATGACAACCAGGTCCCTGCCGTGAACACGCGCGCGTCGACCGCCGTGTCGATGTACACCAACCGGGTGCGGGATGTGTTCACACAGAAAGGCTGCGCGCAGGCACTCCCCCCGGCAAGGATGACGACTGCCGGCCTGGGGTGACGAAGGCCGCCGGAGGGCATTGCGTCGCTCCTCGGAGGTCATGTGGCCGGGGCGGGCGACGCGTGTCGCTCACCCGCACCGGCGCGCGGCCGATACTGGTGGCATGGAGGTCCGCCGCATACCGAGCGCTGTGGTCTTGCGCGTCGTCACGTTCGTCGTCGTCCTGCTAGCCGGTGGCGTGGGCGCCGGGATCGCGGTCGCGCCGGCGGGGGCGCAGGCCTACGGCGCCGGCGCGGCCATCCCGTTTCTGCTCCTGCCGGCCGACAACCCCTGGAACACGGCGGTCGACGCGCTGCCGCTCGACCCCGGGTCGGCGGAGTACATCGCCCACATGAGTCCGTCGACCGGGTTGCACCCGGATTTCGGCACCCGGTGGGAGGGAGCTGCGATCGGCATCCCGTATGTGGTGGTGCGCGGCACGCAGCCCAAGGTGCCGATCCACTTCACGGCCTACGGCCGCGAGAGCGATTCGGGTCCGTATCCCGTTCCTCCCGATGCACCGGTCGAGGGCGCCGGCGGGCCCTACGCGGACGGTGACCGCCACGTCCTGGTGCTGGACGCCGACAACAAGGTGCTCTACGAGCTGTACCGCGCCTACGAGCAGCCGGACGGCTCCTGGAACGCAGACTCAGGAGCCGTCTTCGACCTCGAGTCCAACGCGTTGCGGCCCGACGGCTGGACGTCCGCCGACGCCGCCGGGCTGCCGATCCTGCCGGGTCTCGCCCGGTACGACGAGATCGCCGGCGAGGGTGTGCTCGACCACGCGCTGCGGTTCACGCTGTCGACGACGCAGCGCGCTCACGTGTATCCGGCGACGCACGACGCCGGCCATACGGACGACCCGAGGGATCCCCCTATGGGTCTGAGGGTGCGACTCAAGGCGGAGTTCGACATCAGCGGGTTCCCGCCGGTGGTGCAGACCATCCTCCGCGGGCTGAAGAAGTACGGGATGATCGTCGCCGACAACGGCGCCGACTGGTATGTGGGCGGCGCGCCGGATTCGCGCTGGAACGATGATGCACTGCACGCGCTGGACGGCGTGACCGGCGGCGACTTCGAGGTGGTCGACTCGCGCGCGCTGCTGCCCGGCGCGTTCTACGTGAGCCTGCCTGCCACGGCGAGTGTGCGTGAGGGCACGGCCTGGCATCGCGCCGGCGGGTTCTTTGACGGGTCCGGCGCGATCTGGACGGCGACGGTGGACTACGCCGCCGGAACCGGCCCGGAGGCGCTCGGCCTGGCGGCCGGGGCGCAGGGCCAGAGCCATGCGTTCACCCTTGGCCATACGTGGCCGGACAACGGGCGTCGCGCTGTGCGGGTAACGGTGACGAACGAGTTCGTGCGCGCGGCGACGGCGACGCTGAAGGTGACGGTGCGCAACGTCGCGCCCAAGGTCTTCGGTGGAACCAACGTGAGAGTCCGCGCCGGCGCGAGGTTCGCGCGGACGTGCCGGTTCCGGGACCCCGGCGCGGACACCTGGAGGGGCTGGGTTAAGTACGGTGACGGGACGGCGCGACGGGCGCTGCGCCTCCGCGCCGACAAGAGCTTCAGGCTCTCGCACCGGTTCGCAGGGTCTCGCGGCCGCCGCTGCACCGTCACGCTGTGCGTGACGGACGACGACGGCGGCCGCGGCATCGACCGCTTTGTGGTGGCGGTGCGCTGAGGAGGACAGGGTGACGGCGCTGAGGGTGGACACAGCGCTGATGGCGGTGGGGTGACGGTGTGTGTGCGGCGGCGTGTCCTCATCGCCCGCTCCGCCCTCAGAACGCGCCAGGTCCGATGTACGCGTTGAGGCCCGAACCGGCCTCTTCGTAGATGCCCCACACCTTCTTCACGGGCGAAAGGTTCTTCCAGTAGCCCTTGCTGCCCTTGGGCGTGATGAGGATGTCGCCCGGTCCGGCCACGTGGATTTCGCCCTCGTCGTCGGTCACCTCCACCTGGCCTTCGATGATGTACGCGACCTCGTGGTAGGGGCGCTCGAAGTGCCGGCTCTGCACGTCTCGCCTCCAGAGCCCGAAGCTGAACTTGTCGTCCACCGACATGGCCGCGTTGCACTCCTGACCGGGAGGATCGGTCTCGCCCGGGTTGGTCATTGCCTCTTCCCAGATCATCTTGTCGGCCTTGATGACGCGGATCTTGCTGTCGCTCAAGTCGCCCATGCGTCCTCCCTGGAGGTCTGCGGCGTCATAGAATAGCCGGTGCGCCTGCGGGGCACCGGCAGTTGAGCCAGCTGCGCTGCTCAATCGCGGCGTCGGTCGGCGCGCCGCCATCGTATACCCCGCGGCGCCGCGGCTGTCCGTCGACGGAGGAGGCCGGTGGTGGAACTGCAATCCGCGCTCGAGGAGCGCATCGTCCAGTCGGTGCGCGACTCGAGGGACGAGCTCGTGGGCCTCAGCGCTGAGCTCGTCGCCCTGGACACCACAGCGCGGCGCCCCGGCGACCCCGCGCGCGACGAGGAGAAACTGCAGCGGCTGCTCGCCGCGCGTCTCGAGGCCTTGGGCGCCGAGGCGGACCTGTGGGAGCCGGAGCCGACCGGTGAGGGCACCCGGTTCTTGCCGGCCGGCCTGGACTTCACCGGCAGGCCCCAGCTCGCCGCCGTCCTGCACGGCGCCGGCGGCGGCTCCAGCATCCTGCTCAACGGTCACATCGACGCCGTGGACGTCGAGCCGCGCGACGGGTGGACGAGCGACCCCTTCGTCCTCGCCGAGCGCGACGGCTACCTGTACGGTCGCGGCTCCAACGACATGAAGGGCGGGATCGCCGGCCTGGTCATCGCCCTGGAGGCGCTGCACCGCCAGGGCGTCCGTCTGGCCGGCGACGTCGTGCTTTGCACGAACACTGACGAGGAGTCGTCGGGCGCCGGCGGGTTCCGATGCGTGGAGCACGGGGTCAAGGCCGACGCGGGTATCGCCGCCGAGGCCACCGCCTTCGACGCCTGGGTGAGCTGCCGAGGCACCGTGACGCCGACGATCACCGTGGCCGGCCGCGCCGGCCACGCCGAGATGCCGCAGCCGGACTGGCGCGAGGGCGGCGCCGTCAACGCTATCGAGAAGCTCGTCACCGTGATCAACGGGATGAGCGCCCTCCGCGAGGAGTGGAGGGGGCGCCCCGACCACGTCCACCCCCTGCTCGCCCCCGGCGACATCGTGCCGACGGTCGTCCACGGTGGGACCTGGATGGTCACCATCCCCGCGTCGTGCTCCGTCACGGCCGACTGCACCTATCTGCCCGGGCATGTGGACGCCGCGGGCTCGGGTAGGGCGGTCGAGGCGGAGATCATCGACCGCCTCACGCGGGCAGTGGCCGGAGACCCGTGGTTCGCCGAGCACCCGCTTCAGTTCGTGTGGTCGGACGACGTCGTGCCGGCGGAGATCCCGGCCGGGCACCCGCTGGTGACCACCGCGCTCGGCGCGGCCGCCGCGCTCGGCCACAGGGGCCGGCCGGCCGGCCTCAACAGCTGGCACGACGCCGCCACGTTCACGCGGGGCGGCACGCCGACCTTCAGTTTCGGCCCGCCCGGCATCGAGACGGCGCATGCTGTCGACGAGAGGGTGCCGGTCGCGGGGCTCGTCGACTTCAGCGCCGCCATCGCTCTCACCGTGCTGCGCTGGTGCGGCGTTCCCTGAGAAGGCCGGCCGCACCGGCGGCCCTTCTCCGCGAGCTGTTCGATGCCGGGGTCGGCGCTTGCGACGCGGAGCGACTGATCGCCGGCGCTTCGCCGGCGACGCCGGCGGGGCGGACGGTCGTGCTGGGCGCCGGCAAGGCCGCCGCCGCCATGGCACGCGGCTTCGAGCGCGAGTGGCCGGGTGCGCTCGAGGGATTCGTCGCGGTGCCCTACGGCTACGGGCGGGCGTGCGAGCGAGTCGAAGTGGTGGAGGCGTCGCACCCGCTGCCCGACGCCGCGGGTGAGGCGGCGGGGGAGCGGATGCTCGGTCTCGCCGCCGGCCTCGGCCCAGACGACTTGCTGGTTGCGCTGCTGTCCGGCGGCGGCTCCTCATTGCTCGCGCTGCCGGCGCCTGGCGTGCCGTTGGCGGAGACACGGGCGCTCTCTCGTGAGCTGCTGCGGTGCGGCGCTTCCATTGCCGAGATCAACGTCGTCCGCAAGCACCTCTCGCGTATCAAAGGCGGTCGCCTTGCGACGGCGGCGTTCCCGGCAGACGTCTGGACGGCTATCGTCTCCGACGTGCCCGGCGACGACCCTTCGGTTGTCGCCTCTGGACCTACGGTCGGTGACCCGACCACGACGAGGGACGCTCTGGCGGTCCTTGAGCGCTACGATGTGGTGCCGCCTCCGTGCGCGCTTGCCCGCCTGCGCTCGCCTGCGGCGGAGACGCCCAAGCCGGGCGACCCACGGCTGCCCGCCGCGCCCCCGGTGGTGCTGGCGACGGCGGATACGGCGCTGGCCGCTGCCGCAGACCTCGCGCGGAAGCGCGGCTACGAGGTCGTCCAACTTGGCGGGGCCGTGGAGGGGGAGGCGCGCGAGGTCGCCGCAGGCCACGCGCGCCTCATGCGGCGCCTTGCCGCCCGGGACTCCGGCCCGGCCGTCGTGCTGTCCGGCGGCGAGACGACGGTCACGGTCCGCGGCCGGGGACGGGGCGGACGCAACGGGGAGTATCTGCTCGCGCTCGCCATCGAGCTCGACGGCCTGTCCGGCGTGTGGGCGCTCGCCGCCGACACCGACGGCGTCGACGGAGCGTGCGCCAACGCCGGCGCCGTGGTGGCGCCCGACACCCTGGCGCGCGCTGACGCCCTCGGCCTCGACGCGCGAGCGATGCTCGACGACAACGACGCCGGGACCTTCTTCGAGCTTCTCGGCGACCTGGTCGTGACCGGCCCGACGTACACGAACGTCAACGACTTCCGCGCGATCCTCGTCGCGACGCGCGAAGGCCCGGCTCGCGTCGACCGGGTCGCGTCTGATAGACAAGGGGTCCGACGGCCGACTGAGCGGGGTCCGGGTGGAGGTTCTCGTCGACAAGGTGACGCTCTTGCTCGATGAGGCCTGTGCGCAGGGCCTCGGCGTCAAGGAATCGGCCACGTGACCGTTTCTACTGCGCCGGACAAGCGCCGCGGCCTGTTGGCCGACTCGGCGCTCCTCAGCGTCGCCATCATCTGGGGCCTGAACTTCGTCGTCATCAAGGACGCGATCGCCGACACCGGGCCCATGACCTACCTGCTGTGGCGGCACATCGCCGCGGCGGTCATGCTCGCCGTGGTCATGCCGCGGACGGTCCGCCAGACGACGCGCCGCGACTGGCTCTACGGTTCGGTCCTCGGCCTCTTCCTCTTCATCGCCTTCGTCACCCAGACCATCGGGTTGCAGTGGACCACGCCCGGCAAGAGCGGCTTCATCACCAGCCTGTACATCGTCATGGTGCCGTTCTTGTACTGGATCGTCGCGCGCCGCTCGCCCGGCTGGACCCAGGTAGGCGGCGCGGTGCTCGCCACCGTCGGCCTGGGCCTGCTCAGCTTCCGCGGCGGCTTCGGCATGTCCAAGGGCGACATCCTGACCCTGATCGGCGCACTCGGGTTCGCCGCGCAGATCGCGGCCACGGGCTTCTTCGCGCCGAAGACCAAGCCTGCCGTGCTGGCGCTCACGCAGATCGTCGCGGCCGCGGTGCTGTTCATCGTCGTCACGCCGTTCACCGAGCACGTGACCTGGCACTTCGGCTGGCAGGGCTGGGCCGCCATCGTATGGACAGCCCTCTCGGGCACCGTGTTCGGCTTCATGGTACAGGCGTGGGCGCAGAAGTCGACGACGTCCACGCGGGCGGCGGTCATCCTCGGTCTCGAGGGGTTGTTCGCGGCCGCATTCGGTCTGATCTTCGGCATGGACGTGCTGAACTGGCGGTTCGCCGCCGGCGCCGTGCTGATCCTCGCGGGGGTGATCGTGATCGAGACGCTGCCGGGCCGGCGCGGTGCGCCCAACCCAGCCGACGTCCTCCCTCGCGCCGATTGACGACCGGCGGCCGCGCCGCGGTGGGGCTCTTTCCCTTCGGCGGCCCGGCGGGTACGCTTGGCGTTCAGAGGCTGGACCACACGAGGGTCGGAGACCGCGTGGACTGGGACTGGGATGACGAACCGCCACAAGACGCGCCGGGTGGCGCGCCGCGCGACGACCGGCGGCCATCGGAAGGACCGTCGCCGGGCGATGCCTCCGACTCCCCCACGTTCGCCGACGCCATTGAGCACTTCGACCGGTCGGCGCCCGAAGACGACGAGCGCACGCAGGTCATCAAGATGCCTCCGGACGCCGGAGCTGTGCCGCCTGGCGGCTCGCCATCCCCTCGCCGAGATCTCGAGCGACCCAGCCCGGGAGCCATCGAGACGGTGCGCCGCGGGACGGCGGCGACTGCGGCGCGCGCCGGTGCGCCTGCCGCGCACTCCGCGGGTCCGGAGCCGGCGGAGGACCGGCGGCCACGGCCGCCGCGGGACCGCGCGGCGCGGGTGCGCCGCCGCAAGCAGATCCGGCGGCGGAGACTGGTCGCACTGGCGATCCTCCTCGCGATCGTCGTCGTCATCGTCGTACTCGTGGTGCGCGGGTGCGGCGACGCCGGGGCCGGCAGCTCGGCGATGATCGTCGGCGCGCTCTTCACCAACCGAGGTCCTCTGGCGGCCGCGGGGCGACGGTGAGGCTGACGACGCTGCCGGCGGCGCTGTCGCTCGCGACCGCGCTCGTCGCGCTGATGCTCCTCGCCGGCTGCGGCGGCAGCAGTCCGAGGGACTCTCGGACGGCGCAGTCCGGACCTCCCCCGTCACCCGCCCCCGGTGTCCTCGCCTGGGCGGCGGGGGAAGAGGGCGACGTCCTCGGCACGCGAGACGGCGGAGCTCAGTGGACCCGCTGGTCCTTCTTCCTCCACGAGAGTGGGGTCGACATCGACTTCTCCGACCCGGTCACGGGCTGGCTGGCCACCGATGCGGGCACGATCCTGCGCAGCCCGGACGGAGGCAGGCACTGGAAGGTGGCCAAGGTGTTCTCGGAGCGGGTCAGGGCGCTGGCCGCCGGAGACGCGGACCATGCCTGGGTCGTCTGCGATGCGACCGGCGCGGCGGGCGAGACCGCCGGCGCCTGCGTGTCCCGCACTTCGGACGGCGGCGCGACGTGGCGGAGCACGGACTTCGGCGAGGCCCAGCTCTCGGACGTGAGCTTTGCCGACGCGACACACGGCGTACTGGTGGCGCTGGATCGGATCTGGACGACCCGTGACGGCGGGAGCACCTGGGTCCTCAGGCGCAGCGTCCCCATGACGGTGCTCGAGCGCGTGGCGACCGGCGACTCTCGGCACGCCTGGGTCGCGGGGTGGGGCACGCAGAAGGGCGAGTGTCTCGTCTTCGGGACGTCCGACGGGGGCCGCACCTGGTCGCGGCACAAGCTCGAGGCGCCTGGGGAGACCGGCGACATCCAGCCGCGGGGCATCACCTGCTTCGGTCCCAACGACGTGTGGGTGACCATCAAGTCCGGCGCCTTCGCGAGCACGGACGGCGGCCGGACGTGGGAGCTGCAGCAGATCGGCGCGGAGCCGTTGGCCATCGCCGCGGCCGACGCCGGGCACGTCGTGGCCACTGCGGGGAGCGCGCTGCCGATGCGCGTGTCCGACGACGGCGGCGCGACCTGGCTGTCCGCCGCCGTGACGCCGCGGCGGACGCTGGTGGCCGCCGACGCGCTGGTCGCGCCGGCCGCTCAGTAGGCGCACCCCGCCGCCCCGGCGCCGCGCCCGGCAGCCCATCGCCGGACCTGGCCTGTCTTCGATCGCGCACGGCGGTCAGATAGGATGGCGGCGATGGCGACGCCGACCGGCAGCACGCACACCTCGCGCCGCAGGGCGCTGGTCGCCGACGTGCTGCTCTTCACCGTCGCCGTCTTCTGGGGCAGCAACTTCGTCTTCATCAAGGACGTCGTCGCACGCACCACCGGGCTGGCCGCCGGCAGCATCGTCGCCGGCACCATGCTCTACCTCGTGTTGCGTTACGCGGTCGCCACGGGCATCTTCGCCGCGCTGCAGCCGCGCAGCTGGCTCGGCTCGTCGCGCGGCGACTGGGCGCGAGGCGGTCTGCTTGGCGTCTTCTACCTGACCGCCCTCATCCTCCAGACCATCGGTCTGCAGCGCACCTCGCCCGGCGTGAGCGGGTTCATCACCGGGATGAGCGTCGCCATGGTCCCCTTCCTGTACTGGCTGGTCGCGCGCCGCTCGCCCGGGCGCTGGCAGATCGTCGGCGCCGTCGTCGCGACCGCCGGCCTCGGCGCGCTCAGCCTGCAGGGCGACTTCTCCATCCGGTGGGGCGACGCCATCACGCTGCTCGGCACGCTGTTCTACGCGCTGCACATCATGACCACGGGCTTCTTCGCGCCGAAGGTGAAACCCACGACGCTCGCGCTCACCCAGATGGCCGTCTCCACGCTGATCCTGGTCGTCGTGACGCCGTTCATCGTGCACATAACGTTCGACCTGCCGTGGCAGGTCTGGGCCGCGGTGGTGTGGACGGCGCTGAGCGGGACCATCTACGCGTTCTTCATCCAGAGCTGGGCGCAGCGGTACACGACCTCCACGCACGCGGCCATCCTGCTAGGCTTCGAGAGCGTGTTCGCGGCCCTTGCCGGCATCATCGCCGGCATGGACTCGGTGACGTGGCGACTGCTGGTCGGCGGCTCGCTGATGCTCACCGGCGTGTTCATCGTCGAGCTGCTGCCGGGGAGCAAGCAGATCGTGGACGAGATCGAGGCGGAGGAGGGGAGGGCGCCGTGAGCGACGACGCGACCCACAGTCGCGGACCGGGCGCCGGCCGCGGACCAGTCCCGCGGACGGACCTGCCGCCGACGGCGCCTGCCTCGGCGTCTACCGCAAGAGCCACGTTCCCGACTCGGGCGGCTATCAGCGTCACGCGACCGCGAAGAAGTGATCACCGCTACGGTTGACCTCGACGCCGTCCGGTACCAGCGCGAAGACTGGACGTTCTTCCGCGATCGCCGTCCGGAGCTGTACGGGCCGCTGCTCACCCTTGACGGCTGCAGCGGCCCGTTCAGTCCGGAAGAGGACGGCTGAGCCCGGCGGCTACTCTTCTTCCCGGCGCGCCTTTCCGAACACGCGCGTGAGGAGGAACATGATGACGACGAGGACGACCACGCCGCCCAGCCCGATGCCCAGCCACTTCCAGTCGACGAGCGGCTTCTTCGGCGCCGCCGCCGCGACCTTGGGCGCGACGAACCGGTACGTGTCGATGTTGTTGTAGCTGTAGATGACCGAGCCCTGCTGCCCACCGGGCGCCTGGCTTGGCGTGTGCACCCAGCCCTGCCACTTGTCGGTGTTGAAGGCCTCGAGCTGGTACGGGTACGCCATGATCGCGTAGGCGGCGCCCTTGTAGAAGATCTGCTGCATCTGCTGGATGATCGGGATGCGCTTCGCCTCGTCGATGGTGGTGATCTGCTCGCCGTTCAGCTTGGTGTACAGGGGGTCGGTCCACAGGCAATCGTTCCAGCCTTCGATCTGCTGGGGCGTGTAGATGTCTACGATGAAGTTGGGGTCCACGTCCTGCACCCAGTACCAGATGAACATGTCCCAGTCCGGCGTGTAGGTGTCGCCGGTGTAGGAGTACTGGTAGTTGATCAGCGTGCCCGCATCGATGACCTGCAGGTTGGTCCTGATGCCGACGTCCTTGAGCCAGCCGACGATGAGCTTGGCGGCCGTCTGGTTCTGCGTTGAGTCGGTGGTGGCGTAGAAGCGCAGCGTGAGCTTCTTGCCGTCTTTGGTCTCGCGGAAGCCGTCGCCGTCGACATCCTTGTAGCCGGCGGCGTCGAGGATCTGATTGGCTTTCGCGGGGTCGTAGGTGAAAGCTTCACCGGCCGGCGGCTCCCAGTGGTACTTGGAGTACGGGACGATCAGCGAGGAGCCGAGCGTGGCGTACTTCTGGTAGGCGACGTCGACGACCTTCTGCCTGTCCACGGCCCAATTGACCGCCGTGCGGAACTGCTGGTCTTTGAGGACGGGGTTGCCCTTGGAGTCGGGGCTGTCGTAGCAGTTCATCGCCAGTTCGATGAAGTTCCACGAGGTGGACTGGCTGGTGGTGAGGCCGGCCTCTCCGCTCAGCGGCTTGAACTGCGCCGGCGGGATGTCCACGGCGCCGTCGATCTCGCCGAGCTTGAGGTCCTGGGCCATCGTGTCGGGGTTGGTGTAGAGCTCGAAGATGACCTCGTCCACCTTGGGCTTGCCGGCCCAGTAGGTCGGGTTGGCCTCGAAGCGCACGAACTTGCCCTTCTGCCACTCCATCAGCTGGAACGGGCCGTCGCCGACGATCGCCGGCTTGTTCTGGTAGCTGGAAGCCGCCGCCTTGCCGCTCACCTTGCTCCAGATGTGCTCCGGCAAGATCGGGACGACCATCCGCAGCATGTTCGCCTTGGGCGCGTCGGTCGTGATCTTGACGTGCGTATCGTCGATCGCCTTGGCGCCGGTGATGCCGTTGGTGTAGGTGGAGAGGTTGAGAAGCTTGTTGTCTACGATGTAGTTGAACGTGAACGCCACGTCGCGGGCGGTGACGGGGACGCCGTCCTGCCACTTGGCGTCGCTGCGGATGGTGAACGTCCACTCCTTGCCGTCCGGCGAGACGTCCCAGGAAGTCGCGAGCTCCGGTCGGGGCTCGAGGTCCTTGGAGCTGAACCCGACGAGGAAGTCGTAGTTCATGTGCCAGAACATGTAGTCGATGCCCTGGATGCCGATGAACGGGTTCAGGTTGTCCGGCTCCTGCACCATGCCGATGTGCAGGACGACCTTGTCGGTGGGGGCGGGGCTGGAGGCGGAGGAGGCGGCGGCGCGGGCGGCGCCTACCGCCGCCGCCGCAAGAAGCAGCACCACCACGACCATCGTCAACTTCAGGAGCAGGCCGGAAGGCCGCGAACGTGTTGCCATGCTTCATTCCCCCTGGTGCCAGACGCAACGGCATCGCCCTGCGCCGTCGCCGTGTCCCGCGACCATAGGGACGCGGCGGGTCAAGGTCAAGGCGCACCGCACGGGGGCGCGACCGGACGCTGGTAGACTACGGCCATGCCCGACCTGCCCTACGAAGACGTCGAGATCGAGGGCCACCTCATCGACTCGCTCATGATGCCCCACATCATGGACGAGGTGATGGACCTCGCCGGCGAGTTCGAGATGCTCACCTTCGAGGTCGGGCGAATGAAGGACGACCCGTCGCACGCAGTCATGCGCATCTTCGGGCGCGACGCCGCGCACCTGGACGAGATCATGACGGCCATCACCGAGTTCGGCGTCGTGGCCGTCAAGCCGCAGGACGCCGCCCTCGAAGCGGCGGACATGGACGGCGTCTTCCCCGACGCCTTCTACTCGACCACCAACCTCGAGACGTTCGTGCGCATCGGCGGCGAGTGGGTCCGGGTCGCGCACCCCGAGATGGACTGCGGCATCCGCGTCGACCCCGAGGAGTTCTCGGCCACGACCCTGGCGATGAACGACGTGCAGGCCGGCGACCTCTTCGTCACCGGCCACCGCGGCATCCGCGTGCTGCCGCTCGAGCGCTCGCGCGAGAGCCAGCCGTTCGAGTTCATGGCCAGCACCGTCAGCTCGGAGAAGCCCAAGGCGCAGATCGTCCACGAGGTCGCCCACATCCTCCGCCAGGTCAAGGAGGAGGGCCGGCTGACCATCGCCGTCGTCGGCCCTGCCGTGGTGCACACGGGGGCGGCGCCGGAGCTGGCCCGTCTCATCGAGGCCGGCTACGTGGGCTGCGTGTTCGGCGGCAACGCCGTCGCCACTCACGACATCGAGAGCAACCTCTACGGCACGTCGCTCGGCATCAACCTTGAGTCCGGAACCCCGGTCCCCGGAGGCCACGAGCACCATCTGCGCGCCATCAACACCATCCGGCGCGCGGGCGGCATCACGGCCGCGGTCGACCAGGGCATCCTCACCTCCGGCCTGATGTACACGCTCACGGAGACGCGTACGCCGTACGTGCTCTGCGGCAGCATCCGCGATGACGGGCCCATGCCCGAGGTGATCACGGACGTGATGGTCGCGCAGCGCGAGATGCGCCGGTACGCCCAGGATGCCGGCGCGTGCCTCATGCTCAGCACCATGCTGCACAGCATCGCGGTGGGCAACATGCTGCCGGCCAGCGTGCGCACCGTGTGCGCCGACATCAACCCCGCGGTCGTCACCAAGCTTGCCGACCGCGGCTCGTTCCAGGCCATCGGCATCGTCACCGACGTCGGCCTCTTCGTCGAGCAGCTGGCAGACGAGCTGACTCGTTAGCTCGCGGCGGCGGACGGGATCACCGGCATGCTCAGGCGCGCCGCCGCCGTTTCGACATCTCCCGCAACGGTCCGCGACCGGCGCGTCGGTATACTCGGACCAACGAGAATCCCACCGTCACGACCTCACCCGAGGTGACCATGAAGCCACGCCCCATCCGCGAGAACGTCTACCTCCTCGGCGCCGTCGACTGGGACCGCCGCCTGTTCGACGCGCTCATCCCGCTCCCCCACGGCACGAGCTACAACTGCTACTTCGTCAAGGGCAGCGAGAAGAACGTGCTCATCGACACCGTCGACCCGGCGAAATCCAGCGCGCTCATGGAGCAGCTCGACGAGCTGCCGGCGCCGGACTACCTGGTCATCAACCACGTGGAGCAGGACCACTCCGGCTGCGCCCCTCTCCTGCTCGAGCGCTACCCCGGCCTGACCATCGTCTGCAATGAGAAGGCGCGGGCGATGCTGATCGACCACCTGCACGTGGACGATGCGCGCTTCCAGGTCGTAGCCGACGGCGAGACCCTCGGCCTCGGCGACAAGACGCTCAAGTTCCTCTTCACGCCGTGGGTGCACTGGCCGGAGACCATGAGCACCTGGCTGGAGGAGGACAAGGTCCTCTTCAGCTGCGACTTCTTCGGCTCGCACTACGCCACCAGCGACGCTTTCGCTGACAAGCACGAGGTGTACGACGGCGCCAAGCGCTACTACGCCGAGATCATGATGCCGTTCGGCGGCCAGGTGCTGAAGAACATCGACAAGGTCACGAAACTCCCGATCGAGCTCATCGGACCCAGCCACGGACCGGTGTACGACGACCCGGCGTTCATCATCGAGGCCTACAAGGACTGGGCGGGCGGCGAGCCGCAGAACACGGTGTGCCTGCCGTTCGTGAGTATGCACGAGAGCACGCTCAAGATGGTGGACCACCTGACGGCGGCCCTGACCGATCGCGGCGTCGCAGTCGAGCGCTTCGATCTCACGACGCTGGACGCCGGCGAGCTTGCCAGCTCGCTGGTGCACGCCGGCACGGTCGTGCTCGGGACCCCGACCGTGCTCACCGGACCGCACCCGCTGGCGATGTACGCGGCCGTGCTCGCCAACGCGCTGCGGCCACGCGCCAAGTACGCCACGGTCATCGGCTCCTACGGCTGGGCCGGCAAGACGGTGGAGACTCTGGTCGGCCAGATGAACAAGCTCAAGGTCGAGTTCCTCGAGCCGGTGCTCGCCAAGGGCATGCCGCGTGACGAGGACTACGCACGGCTCGACGCCCTCGCCGACACCATCGCCGAGAAACACAAGGACCTGGCGCCGCGGAACTTCGCCGACCTCACGGTGTGCGGCACGGACTTCGTCTGAGCGGCGCGCCCCGCCGGCGCCCCGCGCGCCGCCTGCCGTCGTGAGGCTGATGAGGGGCGCCCAGCGATCCGGCCGGGCGCCCCTCGCGCGCGCGGACTTCTCGGGCGGCAGGATAGCCGCGACGGAGGGTCCGCCCGGCGGCGTCGTAGAGTATCGGCATGCTCACGGTCATCCTGGGTCTGGGTTCCGCGCTCGGCTACGTGTTGCACGACTACTTGATGGTCAAGGTCGTTCGCGCCGTGGCCGTATGGACGGCGATGGGCTGGTCGATGGGCGTGGGCATGCTGATCCTCGTGCCGCTCGCGCTCATCCTGCACGGGCTGCCGAGCGGCTCCGCCCAGTGGCACGCCGTTGCCTATGCCATGGCAGGCGGGCTCTGCGAGGCCGCGGCGCTGGCCTGTCTGCTCCGCGGTCTTGTCACCGGCAACCTCTCGATCGTCACACCGCTGGCGTCGCTGGCCGGCGGGATGGTCGCCCTGATCGCCGTGGCAGGTGGCGAGTCGCTCTCTACGCCGGCCATGATCGGCCTGCCGCTGGCCGTCGCCGGTGGGCTGCTTGCTTCGATCGAGAGGGCGCCGGCCGAGGAGGTCTTCGGACTCGAGGGTGAAGCGCCGGGGGTTTCCGCGGCCGCTGATCCCGCGGCCATCGGTCCCGCGGCCGCCGATCCCGGGGCCGCCGCCCCGGCCGTGCCCGTCGCGCGACCCCGTCGCCGCCGCGGCACGGCCGGCGCCGGATGGGCGCTCCTCTCGTCGGGCCTGTTCGCGGTGGTCATCCTGCTGCTGGATCAGGCCACGGCGCTGCCGTCGGTGACCATCGCAGCGTGCGGTCGCATCGGCACAATGATCGTGCTGGTCCCGGTGGCGCTGCTGCTGGCCGGGCTGCGCCTGCCGCGCGTCTACGCGCGCCGCTGCGCGCTGGCGGGGGTGGGCGACGCCGCCGGGTTCATGTTGTTCACGGCGGCGATCGTCATCGGCCCGCTGGCCGTGGCGTCCGTGGTCATCTCGCAGGGCGGCACCATGGCGGTCATACTCGGCTACCTCGCGCTGCGGGAGCGTCTCTCGCACGTGCAGTACGTGGGTGTGGTCTGCACCATCGTCGCCTGCACGCTGTTCGCCGTGAGCTGACCGCTGCACGAGAGGGCCGCGGAGAGGCGGGCCGGAAAGCGCGCCCGCGGAGGGCGGCGCCGGCGCCGGCTCAGCCGCCCTTCTCGCGGATGTAGCGCTCCGTGATCTCGCTCAGCCTGGCCCGATCGAACGGCCGGCCGTGACCCGGGTAGACCACGTCGACGTCCAGCCGACGCAGCGCGTCCATGGTGCGCAAGTACGTTTCGATGTCGGACTCCGGCAGCGAGTCTATGAGACCGCCGTCGTACACGGCGTCGCCAGCGATGAGCGCGCGTTCCTCGTGGTCGATGAGCCCGATGCTCCCCGGCGTGTGCCCCGGCAGGTCGATGATGCTGAAGCGGCGGTCGCCGAGCTCGATCTCGTCGCCGCCCCGGACGAGGTGGGTGGGGGCGGCGAGCCCGGGCTTGAACGTGTAGGGGTCGAAGCCCGGGTGGGGGATCGCGTCCACGAGTACCGGCGGCGGCACGAATCCGCTCTCCTCCAGCTGAGCCAGGATCTCGGGCGACCAGACCGCCGGCGCCAGCGGCGCGCCGGTGCGCACCGACGCGGCCAGTTCCTGCTCGGCCGGGTGCAGGAGCCGCCGTTCGAACTCGTGGAAGCCGCCGATGTGGTCGACATGGGCGTGTGTGCACACGCAGACGATGTCGCGCCGTCGGCCGCCGCGCGCGAGGCGTGCGAGATATGGCCTCAGCTCGCCGGCGCCGTTGCCCGTGTCGACCAGCAGGTCGCGGTCACGGCCGCGCAGGTACCAGATGCCGGCGCGGAGCAGATCGTCCACGTGCGGCTCGGTGATGACGGCTGTTCGCGCCGTGACCCAGGTGAGGCCGAACCAGTCGGCGGCGACCGGGAGTTGCGGGGCGTTGCTCATACGACCATCCTTCCCGGCGGCACGACGGCCGGGCAACCTCGCTCGGATACACTGGGCGCGTGCTGACCATCCTCTCAGGCCTGCTCTCCGCCGTGTCCTACGCGACCAGCGACATGTTCTCGCAACGCGTGACGCGGGAGACCCGGGTGCTCACGCAGATGGTCTGGGTGCTCGCGACCGGAGTCGTCATCATCCTGCCCGTGGCGCTGATCGTGCGCGGCCTGCCGCAGGGCGGTGAGTGGGCGGGCGCCGGACTTGCTGCGCTTGCCGGCGCCCTCTACTTCGGCGCCCTGTTCTGCCTGCTGCGTGGCCTGACCACAGGCGACCTCGGCCTGGTCTCCGCGCTCGTCTCGCTGCAAGGTGCTTACCTTGCCATCGTCGTCATCCTGCTCGGTGAGCCGGTGACGCCGCTGCTGGCGGTCGCCCTCGCTCTCAGCGTGGTGGGCGCGGTACTGACGTCGTTCGAAGGGCACGCCAGGTCGACGCGGGGAGCGGCCTGGGCCTTCGCGGCCGGGCTCTTGTTCGCAGGTGTGATGCTCTGCTACGTCTACGGCGACATCGACTGGCTTCGGCAGGCGGCGATCTCGCGCACCACGTCGCTCCTCGTCACCCTGCCGGTCGCCCTGCTCTCGGGTGGCATCGGCGTGCCCAAGGCACTCCGCGTGCGTGCGGTCGGCGCCGGCGCGCTGGAGCTCGGCGGCCTCGTGATGCTCACGATCACCTTCGCGCTGGGGCCGCCGGCCGTCGCCGGCGTCACGACCACGCAAGTCGGCACGTTCGCCGTGATCCTCGGCTTCGTGCTGCTGCGCGAGCGCCCGAGGCCCAACCAGTGGGTCGGCATCGTGTGCACCATCGTCGGGGTGACGCTGCTGGCAGCGGTCGTCTGACCGGCGACCGCCCGCCATTCTCCGCCGCGTCGTGTTCCGGTAGACTGCAAGGACTTGCCGGGGACCCGGCCCCGCACCCGCGGGGATCCGCGCCGCGCCCGGCCGTTCCAAGGAGACCGAGCCCGATGGCAGCCAACCTCATCGACGACAGTCATCTGCACAAGACCCGCGAGATGTTCGAGAAGTGCAAGGAGGTCATCGCCGGCGGCGAGTCCAGCTATGCACGCCTCATCGGCACCCGCCCGATAGTCATGGAGCGGGGTGAGGGCGCCTACTTCTTCGACGTCGACGGCAACTCGTACATCGACTGGTGCATCGGCTACGGGCCGATGATCTTCGGTCACCGCCCCAAGCCCATTCTTGACTCCATCGTCGCCCAGATCACCGAAGGCGGCATGCTGTACACGTTCCCGCACGAGCTCGATTACGAGGTCGGGCGCAAGATCGTCCAGGCGGTGCCGGGTATCGAGCAGCTGCGCTTCGCCAATTCCGGCTCCGAGGCAACGCAGGCGGCCATCCGCCTCGCGCGCGGCTACACGGGCAAAGACAAGGTGATGAAGTGGGAGGGAAGCTACAACGGCTTCTTGGACTGCCATGCCTACTCGCACGTGCCGGCCCTTGGGGCGGCCGGCACGGAGAAGTTCCCGCGCACTCTGCCGTCCGGCGCGGGCATCCCCAAGGCCATGGCCGAGACCGTGGTCGTCGCCCCGTTCAACGACATCGACGCCGTCGAGGTGCTGATCAAGCGCCACCGCGACGAACTGGCCTGCGTGATCGCCGAGCCGATCCTTGCCGACGCCGGCATCATCCCGCCGGTGCCCGGGTTCCTCGAGGGCCTGCGTCGCATCTGCGACGAGAACGACGTGGTGCTGATCTTCGACGAGATCATCACCGGCTTCCGCGTCTCGCTCGGTGGCGCCCAAGAGCTGTACGGCGTCACGCCGGACCTCACCTGCGTTGCCAAGGCGGTCGGCGGCGGCACGCCAGGCGCGGCGGCCTTCGGCGGCAAGAAGGAGCTCATGGAGCTCGAGGCCGACGGCACGGTGCTGCACGGCGGCACGTACTCGGGCAACCCGATGACGCTGGCCGGCATGAACGCCTCGCTCGACATCCTCATCAACGACCGGGAGCGCGTGTACGGGCACCTCAACACCATCGCCAACGCCATGGTGGGCGGCATGCGCCAGATCTTCGCCGACAACGGCGTGCCCGCCTACATCAGCCAGGTCGGGCCGATGTGGCAGGTGTTCTTCGGCCACGAGGAGCCGGTGACGAAGTACCGTCAGGCGCGCGCCAGCGACACGCGGTTCTTCGAGCAGTTGCAGGCCGAGTGCCAAGAGCGCGGCGTGTACTTCCACAACTTCAACTTCGAGCGGTTCTTCGCAAGCACCGCGCACACCAAGACCGAGGTCGACCGCAGCCTCGAGGTGATCGCCGAGGGCACGAAGATCGTGAAGGAGCGGCTGAGCACGATCCCCGCCGGTCTCTGAGTTCCGGAGTCGGGACGGGGCAGGCGGGGCTGCAAGGCCGCGCCTGCCCCGTCCCGCGTACGGCGCCGTCAGCGCAGGCTGAGCACCCAGAAGACCTGATAGGCGACGACGGCGGCGAAGACGAAGGCCAGCAGCGCCGCCGCCACGGTGGCCACCACGTACACGCGCAGCCGCCAGAGCAGGATCGCGCCGAGGCTGACGACGCCGACCTTGAAGAGCAGCGCAGGCAGCGTCCCGGCGCGCAGAAAGTAGTCCATGACGCCGTTGGACTCGGTCGCGAACCCGAGCCACATGGCGTAGCGGGTGAGCGCGAGGTCCATGACGTTCAAGATCAGCAGTTCGAGCAACAGGAGCAGCAGGAGGCGGTCGCGGGCCTCGCTGGGGCGGCGCGGAGTGTGGCGCACGCGGAAGGCGGGGCTCATCGCGGCAGCCTCTTCAGGACGATCGCGTAGGAGCCGGCGGCGTGCTGGATCCAGGCGGCCTTGTCGCCGCTGACGGCGACCTCCGTGATCGCGCCGTCGACGGCGGCGACGACGAACGCGTCGCCGGAGCCCGGACGGCGCGCTATCACGCGGCTGCCGGCGGCCGTGGTCTCGGCCCACACGACGGTGTTGCCGTCGTAGGACGGACCGGTGAGGCCGGCGATGCCGGAGGCGACGGTTTGCTGGCCGCCGCCGTCGACGTCCACGGCGGCCACAACGCCGGAGCCGCTTGCGTCGCTCCGCTGTCCCCAGACGAGCGTGCGGCCGGAGAGTGCGAGGCCGGTGAACTTGCCGCTGGTCAGCGACGCCGAGACTGGCCGCGTTGACCCGCCGGCGATCTCGCGCGCCACGAACGGCCCGGCCCAGCTCTGAGCCCAGACGACGAGACCGCCCGAGACGACCGGCGCTCCGTCACCATCGGCGATGGCGACGAACCGCTCGCCTCCGGCGACGTAGGAACCCAGGATGCTCGGCTGCCCCAGCTTGACGGCCGAGCACCACACCGCCAGAGAGCCGGAGAGCGCGGGGTACGAGCGCACGGACCCGACGTCCCCATTCGTCCAGCGCCGGCCGGTGACCGTGTCGTACACGACCAGCCGGGCGGCGACGCTCGCCTGGCGCTCGGCCTCGAACCAGACGGCGTAGCGGTCGCTGATCGCGGGGTCCCAGGTCACACGCATGCCGGCGCCGGGGCCGAGCAGGATGAGGTGGCCGTCGGCGGTGTCCATGTACTCGATGGATGCGCCGTCCTGCCAGATGAGACGGGAGCCATCCAGGTCCAGGCCGCTGAGCTCATGTCCGGATCGCGCGACGAGGCGCCAGCCGTCGGCCGTCCGCTTTGCCTGCGGAAGCTCGATCAGGTACGAGCGCTCGAGCAGGTAGCCGGCGCCGCCCAGCGCCGTGCCGGCGGCGAGGATGACCAGAGACCAGATCGCCGCCCGCAGCCACGACGGTCGGCGGGCCGGGCGGTCGCCGCCCGTCGTGGCCGTACCGTCCGCGACCGGCGGCGGCGCCGGCGGCGTGCCTTGGACGGCGGCTGCCGGGGCGGGCGCCGGCGGAATCAGCTCGTCCGGCACAGGTGGAGGAGGTCTGCGTACACGCCGTAGGCCGTCTGCGGCACGAGTGCGCCGCGCTCGCTGACCAGCACGTCGGCCATCAGGTCCGTGTGGAGCAGCGCGCCGAGCGACTCGCCGCCCACCGCGGCCAGCGGGTGGTCGATGTCGAGCTCCTCGGCGCGCAGCCGGGCGCGGACGGGGCCGGCCGGCGAAGCCGCTCCGGCCGCTCCCCACTCCCGCCACACCGACGAGACCAGCCGCAGTCGCTTGCCCTCCTCGCGCGCCCGGGTGATGCGGTCGATCGGGACGTCGCGGAGGCTCTCGCGCTCGACGTCCGCCGGGGTGATGTCCGCTCCCATGGCGACGTTGGCCAGCGCGCACGCCTTGCTCGCCGCGTCCCAGCCGTCCACGTCGTTGCTCGGGTCGGCCTCCGCGTAGCCCGCGGCTTGCACCTCCGCCAGCGCGTCCTCGTACCTGCGTCCGGTGCCCATGGCGTCGACGATGAAGTTGGTCGTCGCGTTGAAGACGGCCTCGAAGCCCAGCACGGTGCAGTCGGGCAGCGTGTACTCCAGGAGGCTGAAGACGGGGAGGCCGTCCATCACGGTGCTCTCGAAGCGGATGCGGTGGCCGGTCCGCGCCGCCGCCTCCGCGACCTCGGACCAGGTCCAGGCGATGGGACCTTTGTTGGCCGTGACCACGTCCATGCCGAGGTCGAACGCCTCCAGGATGTGACCCGTGGCCGCCGGCCGGTGGGAGGTCTCTCCGGCGGCGACGCCGGAGAGGTCGCCCATCACCGTGAGCTCGACGAGCACGTCCGCCGGGGAGGCGGCCATGAGGTCGGCGGCAGACCGGGGCGGCTGCGGCAGGACCGGCCCCTCGCCGGCGGCGGCCAGCATCTCCGCCGCCGTGAGGCCGGCCGGCTCGACCAGGCTGCCGCGGCGCGTGCCGGCCGCGGCGATCAGCACGCGCAGTCCGTGGCGCTCCTCGAGCACGTGCTCCTGCGTCGCCAGCAGCTCGCAGAGCGCTCTGGCGACACTGCCGAATCCGAGCAGGCAGAGCTTGACGGTCCTCGGTCCCACGGGCTCCGGCTTCTCGCTGAAGCCGGCCATTGAGAGACTCACCGCGCGTGGGGCGCCGGCCGCCGGCGCCGTCCGGCGCCCCGGGCCGGCCGGAGCGCCGTTCACCGCACCGACCGGGAGAGGTCGCCAACTGCTGTCACCAGGCGCTCCAGCTCGACCTGCGTCGTGTACGGGGCGAGCCCCACGCGCACGAGGCCCCCGCGCGGCTCCAGGCCGAGCAACTCGACCAGCCGCTGGGCGTAGAAGTCGCCGTCCCAGGTGAAGAGGCCGCGTGCGCCCAGTGCGCGGCACACCTGACCGGCCTGAAAGCCATCGAGGGTGAACGACACGGTCGACGTCCGCGGGCTGCCTTCCGGTGGCCCGTACAGCATCACGCCGGGGATGCGCTCGAGTTGTTCGCGAAGGCTCTTCGCCAGCGGCTGCTCGTAGGCCTCTCCGGCGAGCATGCCGGCGACGACCGCGCGCCTCCGGCCCTTCAGGCCGGAGGGGAGGCGGTCCGCCACCGCGTCGAGGTGCCGCTCGCCGAGATCGGCGATGAAGTCGACCGCCGCGGTGGTGCCGGCCATGCCCTCGTGGTTCAGTGTCCCCGTCTGCCACACGAACGGCGGGTCGGGCTCCTGCGTGCACAGCCTGACTGGGTCGAGCAGCTGCGTGGCTTCGCGGCGCGCGTACATGAGCCCGACGTGCGGGCCGAAGAATTTGTAGGCCGAGCACAAGAGGAAGTCGCAGTCGACGGCACGGACGTCGATCGGCCCATGCAGCGCGTAGTGGACGGCGTCGACCACAGAGAGCGCTCCGGCCCCGCGCGCCAAGGCCGCCGCGCGCGCGACGTCGTTCACGGTACCAACGGCGTTCGACGCGTAGCCGACGGCGACGACCCTGGTCTTGCCCGGCTCGACCAGCTTCTCGAAGGCGTCCCAGTCGAGGGTGCAGGTCTCGAGGTCCACCGGCACCTCGCGGACGACTGCGCCGCGTTCTGCCAGGCGCTTCCATGGCCCGCGGTTCGCCTCGTGGTCCAGCTGGGTGATCACCACTTCGTCGCCCGGGCGGATGTCGCGGGCGATCGTATCGCTGAGCATGAAGGCGAGGGTCGTCATGTTGGCGCCGTAACCGACTTCGTCCCAGTCGCAGCCGAGGAGGTCGGCGCCTGCCTCCTGGGCGGCCTGTATGGTCGCGTCCGTCTCCTCGGAGGTGGCGAACGCGCCGTGGATGTTGCAGTTGTGGTTCGCCAGGTAGTCGGCGACGGCGTCGATGACCCGCTGCGGCGTCTGCGTACCGCCCGGACCGTCAAGGTAAGCGGCCGGGAGGCCGTCCACCATCCGCTTGAGCGCGGGGAACTGGCTGCGCACGTAGGCGACGTCGAACGGGGACATGGCTCACCTCAGGCCGATGGTGTCAGGGACCCAAGTGTACCGTCCCGTGCAGGAAGGGCGCACATAGGGGAGGATTGAGGGACGATGCCGAGCGGCGAAGACAGTGCAGTGAGCGGAAGTACCGGGCGAGCCGTCGGGAATCGCGACCAGGCGCTCGAGCGGATGCTGGAACGCGAGTTCCCGGTCATCTGCTTCGCCTGGGACGGGACGGCGGTCTCGAGCCGTGGCGACGACGCGTCCGCCGTGCGCAGCCGCCTGGAGCGCCTGACGGCGCTTGGCGTCGACATCGCCGTCATCAGCAGCGCGCATGTGCGCGAGGTGGACGAACAGCTGCGCGCCCGGCCGGGCGTCGAGGGCCGGCTGTTCCTGTACCTCTCCCGGGGTTCCGAGGTGTACGTGGTCGGGCCGGCCGGCCCGCGGCTGCTCGAGCGGCGCACCGCGACCCCGCTCGAGGAGGAACACCTGGCCGTCTCGGCCGAGGCCCTGCTCGAGCGTCTCACGGCGGCCGGGCTCGATGCGCGGCTCGTGCCGGGTCACCTCAACAGGCGGTCCGTTGACCTGCTCCCGGATTGGACCGAGCCCCCGGGAACCGACGTGCCGGAGCTGCAGCGGCGCGTCGATGAGCGGCTGCGCGCCGCCGGGTTCGACGGGCTGCACGGGGTGATCGAGCTGGCCCGCGAGCTGGCCGGGGACGCGGGTCTCACCCGCCCCGCGGTCCGTAGTGACGTGCGCCATGTGGACATCGGCCTCACCGGCAAGAGTGACGCCATGCGCGCCGTTCTGCGCGGCCTGGTGCTGGGCCGTAACCGGCGGCCGCAGGATCTGCTCGTGCTCGGCGACACCTTCGGCGCGGTTGCCGACGGACAAGGTACTGACTCGACCATGCTCATCCCGGAGCTGCGCCGGGCAGTGTACGTCAGCGTCGGCCCTGAGCCGGAGGGCGCGCCGTCCCAAGTGCTGCACCACGGCGGCGGCCCCGTCGCCTTCCTCGACATCCTTCACGACCAGCTTGCGATGCGCGAGATCGTCGCGGTCCAGAGCTTTCCCCAGCCGACCACGGACCCTGCGTGGCGGTTCGAGGTCAAGGGGTTCGACCCGTTCCGCGAGCGCGAAGCCGAGACGTGGCTCACCGTCGCCAACGGCGAGACCGGTACGCGGGGGGCTCTCGAGGAGGGCTCTGCCATCTCCACGCCGGCCACCTTCGTCGCCGGCGTGTACGGCGACGGCACCGGCGATCCCTCCTTCCGCCAGCCGGTGCCGGCGCCCGACTGGACCGGGCTGCGCCTCATGGTCGCCGGCAGTGCGCTCACCCTCTCCAATGGTGAGATCCTCGACCACGAGCGCGTGCTGGACCTGCGCCACGGCGTGGTGTTCCGCACGTGGCGGCAGCGGCTGCGTAGCGGGCGCACGGTCCGCGTGCGCACGGCGCGCTTCGCCTCGCTGGCCGACCGCCAGATCATGGCGGCCCGGGCCGAGGCGGTGCCCGAGGATTTCTCCGGGTCGCTGGTCTGGCAGAGCGCGATCGGCGTGAGCCACGCCGGCGGACCGACCAGGGAGACGGAGTTCGAGGTCATCGCCGATCCGCCGGGGCTCGTCGCGAGCACACGCGGGCGCAACGGTGGAGGGCACGCGCTCGCGGTGACGACCAACCCTGCGCCCGGCTCGCCCGTCGCGCGCACCCCGCAGCAGGCGCGTGACGTGATCGGCGGGCGCCTGGAACCGGGCGACCCGGCCACGGTCGACCGGCTCGCCGCCATCGTCTCGGCGCGCACCAAGGTGCCGTCGCCGGAGGTCGCGCGCCGGGCCCTCGAGCGGGCGCGCGATGCCGGCTACGACGAGCTGCTGCGGCGGCACCAGGCGGCTTGGGAGGCCGCCTGGGACGCCGCCGACCTGCGCGTGGACGGCGACGCCGACGACCAGCACGCCCTGCGCTTCGCCATCTACCACATGATCAGCACGGCACATCCGGGCAAGGAGACCGTCTCCATCGGCGCCCGCGGCTTGGGCGGCATGTCCTACTTCCTGCACGTGTTCTGGGACACCGAGATCTTCGTGCTGCCGTTCTTCATCTACACGCAGCCGGAGACCGCGCGTACCATGCTCAAGTACCGCTACCGCAACCTCCCCGGCGCGCGCGAGAAGGCTGCGCGCATGGGGTTCAAGGGAGCGCTGTACCCGTGGGAGTCGGCGGACAAGGGCGTCGAGACCACGCCGCCCTACGGCTACGGCCCAGACGGCGAGAAAGTCCCCATCCTCTCCGGCCTGATGGAACATCACATCTCAGCGGACGTGGCTTGGGCGGTCTGGGAGTACTGGAAGGCGACCGCCGACGACGGATTCATGGCCTCGATGGGTGTGGAGATCCTGCTGGAGACGGCGCGGTTCTGGGTCTCGCGGGCCGCGCGCGACGACGAGGGCATATACCACGTGAACGTCGTCGTCGGCCCCGACGAGTACCACGAGGGCGTCGACGACAACGCGTACACCAACGTGCTGGCGCGCTGGAACATCAAGCGCGCGCTCGAGGCGCTGTCCTGGCTCAAGGAGGTCGACGCGGAGTACGCGGAAACGCTCACGGAGCGCCTGGAGCTCTCCGTCACGGAGCTGTTCGGCTGGCGCGCGGTCATGGACGGCTACGCGACGGGGTTCGACCCGGAGACGCTGCTCTTCGAGCAGTTCGCCGGGTTCTACGACATGGCCGACGTGCCCGTCGAGAAGATCCGTCCGCGGCCGATGGCCGCCGACCTGCTGCTGGGCCGCGACGTGACGCTCATGAGCAAGGTGGTGAAGCAGGCGGACGTCGTGATGCTCTGCCACGTGCTGGCCGACGAGATCGACGAAGTGACGACACGCGCCAACTACGACTACTACGAGCCCATCACCTGCCACGGCAGCTCGCTGAGCCCGGGGATCCACGCGGCCGTGGCGGCGCGGCTGCACGACGTCGCCGAGGCGACGACCTACTTCAAGATGGCCGCGGCGATCGACCTCGCCGACAACATGGGCAACGCGGCCGCCGGTCTGCACATGGCCACCATGGGTGGCCTGTGGCAGGCGGCCGTGATGGGGTTCTGCGGCGTCCAGCGCCGCGGCGAGGCGCTGCGCTTCGACCCGCAACTGCCGAAGGCCTGGAAGCGGGTCCGCATGCCCCTGCGCTTCCGCGGCGCGCGACTCGCTCTCGACATCCGCGCGCGGAGGGATGGAGTCGACGTGGGTATAACCGTCGAGGAGGCGCCGGTGACGATGCAGCTCGACGGCGTGGACCGCGAGCTCCGGATCGGTACGCACAACCTGCGCCGCAAGGACGGAGCACGCTGGCAGGTGGACGAAGGATGACGCTGCTCGTAGCCGTTGCCGACGCCGAGGCCGACCGGGAGGTCGTGGCGAGTGCCCGCGCGCTCGCCGCGGCCGCCCGCTGGGACGTGCGCGCGGTGCACGTGCGGGAGCCCGGCCTGCCTGAACCCGGCAGCGCCGACCTCGAAGGTCTCGACCTCACTGCCATCGAGGGGGACCCGGTCGAGGCGCTGAGCCGGCTGGTCGCCGGGACGGCCGTGGATGCCATAGCCTTCGGCCTGAACTGCTCGTGCGGTGAGCGGCAGACAGAGTCCGACATGGGTCACGTGGCACAGGCTCTGCTCAACGGCCATGTGGCGCCGGTACTACTGGTTCGCCCCGGCATGCGCTCCGTGGCCGGCCTCAAGCGACTGGTCGTCCCCCTCGAGGGCAGCCCCTCGGTCTCGTCCGCCATGCGCGCCGCGGACGACGCACTCTGCGCCCGGGGCCGCGAGATCGTGATGCTGCACGTGGTCACCGGCGACACGCCCACGGAGATAGGCAGCATGCCGGCGCCGCGCATGACGGACCAGGAGCACTACGAGTGGACCGCGTGGCAGGACGAGTTCACCATGCGCTTCTCCACTTGCCCCGAGGGAGGGCGGCACCGGGTGGCGGTCAGGGTGGGCGAGCCTGCAGCCGTGATCGCCGAGGAAACCGAGAAGAACGGCGCGGAGCTCCTCGTGCTGTCGTGGAACGGGAGCTTCGAGAGCGGGCACGGCGCCGTGATCAAGGAACTCCTCGTCACGGCGCCGTGCCCGATCCTCCTCGTCCCCAGCGACCCGCTGCAGGCCGGCTGACCCAGCCCCGGGTCAGTTGAAGCGCATCTCCATGATCGACGACGGTGAGGTCCGTTTGCCGCATCCGGTTTGACTTCGCTCGTCGCCCGTTGAAAGACTGCCGGAATGGGCTGCTCGGCGGCGGGGATCGTGAAGGGCGCGCTCGCCACCGGCGGGCTGGTGGTGGTCGCCGTTCTCGCCCTTGTCTCCCTCGTTGCCGGCCCCGCCGTCGCCGCCGATCTCCCGATCCGGATCGACACGGCGTCGACGCTGGCTCGGCAGTTCGGGTACGCTCCCGGCTACCCGCTCAACATCCCGTCGTTCGACGCGCACAATCGGCCGTACGTCCGCAGCCGGACCGCTTCGCAGCACGTCACGCGATCTGTGCTGGACCTCGGCGACGATGGACGCTGGGTCGCGGCGTCGCTGCTGAAGGCCGTCCGCGCCGTGTTTCCCACCTTCACGAGCACCGTCAATGCCGGCGGCTACGTCAGCGAGCGCGTCGAGATCGACTCCCATGGCAGGGCGTACACGCTGGTCGAGATCAGGGTGCGGGGCGGCCGCTACTACAACGTCCTTCTGTACTCGCTGGACGGCTGCCGCACCTGGAGGCTTGTCCAGTTGCCGTTCGGCGGCCGGCGCAGGGTCTTTGACGGCCGCGACAACGGTACTGCCGAGATGGAGCAGTACGCGGGGTGGAACATAGGGCAGGGGCCGCCGCTCGTGGCTGTCTGGCGGCCCGTTTCGGACTGGCCCGGCTCGCGTGCTTCCCGCAACCTCCTGTACGTGATCAAGCCGTACTTCAGCCGGAAGCGCCTGCGGCTGCCCAAGCCGGCGCTGGTGAGCCGCCGCTTCCTGGGCCAGACGTACGGCGCCGGCGGCTCGTCGTTCGCCGTCTCTACGGCACACACGTCCTACATCGTCTGGCCTGAGGTGGCCCGCAGCGGGCAGCACGGTACGCCGACGTATGCGTGCTCGTTCGACCACGTGTCGCGGAGAGTCGGCAAGCATGTGCTGCTGGCCCTGGCCACCCCGCGCAATGACGATCACGACGACCCCGGGATCGTGCGCGACGGCGACGGTTACCTGCACGTGCTGACCGGCGCACACCACGCGCCCTTCCTGTACGTGCGCAGTCTGAGGCCGCTCGACGCCACTGCATGGTCTGCTCCAGAACAGATCCTGACGGGAGGCTATGCACCGGCTGGAGTCGAGCTGCCGGGTACGACGGAGCAGGCGTACGTGTCGCTCGCCTGTCTCCCCGACGACAGCCTGGTCGCCGTGTTCCGCCAGACGCGTTGCGGCGTCGACCTCGACTTCGGCGGCGCACAGTACGACGCGTTGTGCTGCCAACGCCGGTCGCCGGAGGGCGAGTGGAGCGATGCCGAGCGCATCGTCTGCTGCGCCGACCGCTCCGGGTACGCGAACTACCACCAGAAGCTCACCGTGGACCGGCTCGGACGGCTCTACCTCTCACTCAGCTACTTCAGCCCGGTCGACCGGCCACCTCGTGAACGCGCCGCCCATCGCTTCACACATCGCATGGTGCTCATCTCCAAGGACGGCGGGTCCGGGTGGGACTTCGCCACGGACGAGGACTACGTGGAGGGGATGACGGCGGCGAGCCCATGAGAGAGCCGGCGGCAGGGCCGTCAAGCCTCTTGGGCCTCTCGCCGCGTCTCCGGTTGAGCCGGCTGCGGCGCATCGTTCACCACCACGGCGGGCTTCTTGCCATACCGCATGATCAGCGTGACGCCGATGACCATGCTGACGATGCTCACCCACTGCGGCTGCGTGAGGTGCCAGAACCAGATGGGGTTGCGGCGCACGAACTCCACCAGCAGGCGCTCGACACCCGAGAGGATCAGGAACCAGCCGAACGTCCACCAGCCGGACTTGTCGTAGCGGGTCGCCAGTCGCCACAGGATCCACGTGACGAACAGCATCGCGGCGATCTCGTAGATGGGCGTGGGCTGGACGCGCACGCCGGGCGGGGTGGGCACGGTGCCGTTCGGGTAGCCCATGGCCCAGGGCAGCGTGCTGACCTTACCGTAGTCGCCGTCGCCGGAGAGCTGGCAGCCGATGCGGCCGATGGCGTAGCCCATCGCCGTGGCCGGGGCCATGGCGTTGGCGATGATGTCGAGCGGGTAGCGGCGGATCAGCGTCCAGCCGACCACCCCGACGAAGCCGCCGATCAGCCCGCCGTACCAGACGAACCCGGCGCCGCTGAAGGCGACGTGCCAGAAGTCCGCCTTGATCAAGGCGTAGTTCTCGATGAGGTAGTAGATGCGGGCCACGACGAAGCCGCCCACGCCCGCCGCGACGATGAGCTCGTAGGCGAACTCGTCAGGTACGCCGCGGCGGCGCACCAGCGGTCGCACGATGGTGAGACCGGGCACGATGAGCGCCAGCGCGGCCATGAGGCCGAAGCTGTAGAAGCGGAAGTTCCCTATCTGAAAGAGGATGGGTCGCATTGGGTCACGCCAGTGTAGGAGTGTTCCCGGCGGGTGGCCACCTGAACGCGGGCGGGCCGGCGGCGGCGCCGGCCGCCAGCTCCTCCGCGAGCGCTGGGTCCACGTAGCCGTTGTAGGGGGATACGGCGTTCGCGGCGCCGGCCGCCGCGGCCACGCGCAGCGCCGAGGCCACACTCTCGCCGCGCTGCAGCGCCAAGGTGAGCCCGGCCGAGAAGCAGTCACCCGACCCGACGGGGTTCACGGCGCGGACCGGCGGCGTGGCGACCTGCCACTCCTCGCCGCCGAGCACGCCGGCGGCCCCGGCGGCCCCCAGGGTGAGCATGGCCGCGGCGGCTCCGGCAGCGCACAGCCGCCGTGCCAGCTCGAGACCTTCGGCCGCCAGCTCGTCGGGCGGGGCCGCGCTCTCGTCCGCGCAGTGCGTGCCGGTCGCGCCGACGGCGCTGCAGGCCTCGGCGACGTTGACCTTGACGAGGTCCGGCCGCGCCGCAAGGGTGCCTGCCAGCTGCTCGCCGGTCGCGTCGACGAGCACCTTGTAGCCGGCGGCGCGGGCGGACAGGAGGAGCGCTGCGTAGAAGCCGGACGTCGCGCCAGGCGGAGCTGCGCCTGTGACGACGGCCCACTCGCCGGGAGCGGCCGGGCGCCGGCCGACGAGGTCCACGAGCGCGCGTTCGGCGCCCGCGTCGACGGCAGGCCCTGCCTCGTACAGGCGCGTGACGGACCCGTCGTCCTCGAGGACGACGGTCGAGACGCGCGCCTCCCCGGCGGTCACCACCACCTCGAGCTCGAGCCGCTCGTCGCGCGCGAGCTCGACGATCAGCTCTCCCGCGCGTCCGGCGGCGAAGCCCGTCAGCAAGCCTTCGCCGCCGAGCGCTAAGGTCGCCCGCAGCACATTGGCGCCCTTGCCGCCGGCCTGCGTGCGCAACTCTCGACAGCGGCTCATCCCGCCGAGTCGCACCCTGTCGGTGGCGAGCATCCGGTCGATCGCGAGGTTAGGGCAGATGACGAGGGTCATAGGTTCCCCATGGTACATGCGCCGCCTGGATCCGGCGCGTGACGGCGATATGATGGCCGCGTCGGCAGGGTGGGGGTACATGCACGCGGAGGTGGTCAGGGGGAGCGCGACCAGGCTGGGCGCCGGACGCCGCGTCGGAGTGCTCGTCGCCGCCCTTGCGGCGTGTCTCCTGCTCTCGTGCCTGCTTGGGTCCTGCGGTCTGCCGGGCGGCTCGGACCGCACCGCCGAGGCTGCGGCTCGGGAGCGCACCCTGGAGCTCTCGCGCCACGAGTTCGCAAAGGCCGCGGAGGCGCTGCGCGCCCGCGACCGCGCCGGCTTCCTCCAGTGGCTCCCCGGCGACGGAACGGCAGGGTCGACTGCGGCCAGGCGTGGTCTCACCCAAATCTACGACACGCTCTCGGTGCTGCCGTGGCGGGCGTTCACCTTTTCCGTCACGCCGCTCGACCAGACCTCCGGCCTCTACCGTGTCGTCGGGAGCGGCCAGCTCGGCGGCGCGGGTCCGGCGGACCGGCTGGCGGTGGTGCGGTACCTGGCGCTCTCGGACGCCGCCGACGGCGCGGTGGTGGTCGGCGACCGTACGCCGGAGGACCTCCGGCGCCGGTACCTGATGGCGCTGCACGAGCCCGTCGTGCTGCAGCGCCCCGGCATCATCGTCCTCGCCGACCGCCGGGCACGCGGTCGCGCGCGGACCGTGCTCGCCGCCGCCGCCCGCGCGCGGCCGCGCCTCGTGCTGCTGGGTGTAGACACCAGCCCGACGGTGGTGATCACGGTCTACGGCTCGGCCGAGGACGTGCGCGACGCCCTGGCAGTGAAGGCCGCCACCCCCCGGCTCGTCTACTTCTCGTATCCGCCGCTTCGCGTGGCGAAGAAGAGCTGGGATGTCTGGGACGTCGGTGTCATGGGTCCGTGGCTGCGCGACCCGGGCGTGTCTACGGACGCGGTGCTGACTCACGAGCTGGCGCACGCGTACACGATGCGCTGGTTCGGCGACAGCGAGCGGCCCAGGGCTCTGCTGGCGGAGGGGATCGCCGAGGCGGCCGAGGGCGCCTTCATCACGCCGGCGCTGCGCGAGGAGGTGGCGTCGGGCGATCAGCTCTGGCCGCTGCCCGAGTCGTTCGGGTCCAGTGACGTGTGGGACGGGGCGGACGGCGAAGCCGTGAGTCTCGGGTACGACGTGGGCGGATCGATCATCGAGTACGTCGTCTGGCGCTGGGGATCAGCGCGTCTGCGACCGTTCGTGCAGGCGGTCGTGGCGGCCGAGCCCACGGAGGCGGGCATGGACGCCGCGCTTGGCAAGGCGCTCGGCGTGGACTGGCGGCGGTTCTACGCCGGCTGGCGCCACTACGTGCTGCGCGGAGACTGAGCCGCGCCGGCCGAGTGGCAGGGCGTGCCCGACGGCCCGTCCGCGACGCGGGCGCTACACTGACGTCATGGCCCAGGTCTCCGCAAGGACTCGTCCGCTCCTCATCCTCGGCGCCGCGGTGCTCGCCGCGGCCGTCGTGGTGCTCGTCGTGGTCGGTACGGTGCTGCCGCTCACGGCCGGCGACGAGGCGCCCGCGGTCGCGCGGCCGACGCACGAGCGTGCCGTCACCGCGCGCGAGATGCTGGCGGCTGCCCGGCTGGCGACGCAGGCTCTCCGCGCGCGCGACGCGGCCGCCTGGGCAGCTGCGCTGCCGGCCGCCGGCCGCGCGCGGCGGTCGGCAGAGAGCCTCTACCGGCACCTCGTCCGGCTTCCGTGGACCAACGTCCGCATCCTCGCTGAGCCGGTCGACGCGCACCCCGGCCGGTTCTACATCGGCGCCGTCGGTGAGCTCGCCGGCACGGACCCGCCGGATCGCATCATGGCACGTCGCGTGTACGACATCGTGGCACGCGACGGCCACCCGGCCCTGCGTGCCGACGTCACGCCCAAGGACCTCCGAGGCCAGCAGGTGATGGCGTTCGAGAAGCCGGTCGTGATCCGTCGCAACGGGCTGGTGGTCATCGCCGACAAGGCCGAGCAGGTCGCCGCCGAGGAACTGGCGCGCGCCGGCGGCCCTGCCCGCCAGCGTCTGAAGCTACTGGGGCTCACCTCACGCAAGCCGGTCGTCGTCTACTACTACGCTTCACGAGGCGAGATGCTGCGCTCGCTCGGCGACGACCCCGGCGGCGAGTCCCGCGTGCGCTTCTTCTCGCACCCGCCGGTCCACCTCGACCACGCGCAGACGTGGACGCGTGACGTCGGTGTGCTCGGTCCGGCACTGGCCGGCAACGAGTCGTGGGCGCCGCAGATGCTGGCCCACGAGCTCACGCATGCGTACACGACGAGCTGGTTTGCGGACGCGAAGCACGCGCCGACGCTGCTCGCGGAGGGGCTTGCCACGGCGGTGGAGGGCGGCCGCTCGTTCCAGCCGCTCCGCGACGACCTGGCCGCTGCGGCATCGGCCTTCCCGCTCGAGAAGGCCCTGCGGGCGGAGAGCCTGTGGAGGGGCAATGCCACCGCCAAGGTGCGGCTGGCGTATCTCGAGGGCGCCTCGCTGGTCCTCTACGTGCTCGACCACTGGGACCTGCTCCGGCTCAAGGAGTTTGTGCGCGCCGTCAGCGACTCCGACCTGAGCGGCAAAGGGCTCGACGCCGCGGCGCAGCAGAGCCTGGGCGTGAGCTGGGCCGAGCTGCGCTCGGGCTGGGAGTCCTACGCGCGGACGCTGCCGTGACGTGGCCCGGAGCCACGGAATCCTCAGATCCGGAAGCGGCGTCGCCACTGCAGGCGACAGGGGCGGGCGCACCGGCGTAAGGTTGCGGCCTCGGCCGTCGAGGGGTACACCCTAGGAAGCAGCGCTCCCGACCAAGGAGACGTCCATGCGCTCCAGACTCGTGATCCTCATCTCGCTCCTCGTCCTCGCCGCGGTGGCCCTGGTCGTCGGGGTCGCTGTCGCGGGAGCGGGCCAGTCCGATCCTCTTCCGTCGATCACGGCGCCCGAGCTTCTAGCGAAGATGGCCCAGACCAAGAACGTGAGCGCCGTCAGCGGCGACGTCGCCTGGCACAACGGGCTGTTCGGCGACCTTTCGCAGGCGAGCGGCATGGCGCACCTGCCGGCGCAGTCGCCACTCACCAGCAGCGGGTCCGGCCGAATCTGGGTGAGTGACGCCGGCGTCAGGGTCGAGTCGCAGGGCTCAGGCGGCGACCAGGTGGTCGTCGTGGACAAGGCGTCCCGCACCGCGTGGGTCTACGACTACGCGCAGAACACGGTCAAGAAGGTCACGGTGACCGGGTCGGCGCCGGCGCAGACTCCGTCTCCGGCGCCGTCCGCCGCGATGCTCACGCCCGAGATGATCAGTCTGTACCTGCAGCGGCTCTCCGGCCAAGCGACCGTCGAGGTGGCGGGCCAGACCAAGGTCGCCGGCCGCGACACCTACCAGCTGCGCTTCACGCCGACCGCCAAGGACACCGCCGTCGGCTACGTGCAGGCGGCCGTAGACGGCCAGACCATGCTGCCGCTGCAGTTCGAGGTGTATGCCAAGGGCGGCACGACGCCGGTCATCAAGTTCGGTTTCACCAGCGTGAGCTACGACTCCATCGATGCGTCCACCTTCGTCTTCACTCCGCCCGCCGGCGCCAAGGTGACGGCGAAGACCATCGACGGCGACCAGGTGCGTGCCCAGATGCAGAAGGCCGAGGCGCAGCGCGCCGGCAAGGCCGAGCCCACCGCCGCCCAGAAGGCCAAGGCACAGCAACTCGTCCAGGGCGCGCTGCTGACGCGCGGCCAGGTCGCCAAGCTCGTGCCGTACGAGCTCGCGTTCGCCCGCGACTACACTGCGCGGCCGTACCAGTGGGGCGCGGTGCTCGGGCAGAACGGCCCGCTCACCGGCTCCGGCACGCCGATGATGCAGGCGCTGGGCGCGATGACGGGCATGCAGTTCGCGCCCGGCACGGGCGTCGATCAAGGCAGCAAGATCGGCAAGATGCAGACCGCTCCCGCCGGGCCGAGCAGCGTGCTGCTGTACGGCCAGGGCCTGGGCACCATCGCCCTGGCTCAGACCCAGACGACTCCGGCGCTGCAGAAGCAGCTGAAGCAGGCCCAGCAGGCCTCGCAGATCCTCGGCTCGACCACGGTGAACGGCGCCAAGGCCGTCGAGATCGGGACGCCGCTGGGCGGCGTGATCGTGTGGCAGCAGGGCGGTACCACGCTCCTCGCTGGGGGTATGGTGCCGATGAACGACTTGGAGGCGTTCGCAAGTTCCGTTCGTTGACGTGGACAGTAGCGTGACGCAAGACGTCGCTGAAGCGCAGAAGCGGGGTGAACCGGAGGGGGCGCGGCCCGGGCAGCAGAGCTGCGGCGGCCGCGCCCCCATCTTGACGACCCAGGCCCTCAGCAAGCAATTCGGCAGCCTGCGGGCGGTCGACGGCCTCGATATGCAGGTGTGCGCCGGTGACGTGTTCGGGTTCCTCGGGCCGAACGGCGCCGGCAAGACGACGGTCATCCGGCTGGCGCTCGGCCTCATACACCCCACCAGCGGCTACGTTGAGGTCTGCGGTCACCGCGTGCCCGGCGAGCTGCAGGGGGCGCTTCGCCACGTCGGCGGCTTCGTCGACGACCCGACGTTCTACCCGCTCATGAGCGCGCGCCGGAACCTGCGCCTGCTGGGCAGCATGACCGGGCCGGTGAGCGAAGAGCGCATCGACGAGGTGCTCGAGATCGTCGCGCTCGACGACCGCGCCGAGGACCGCGTCGGCGGCTTCAGCCACGGCATGAAGCAGCGCCTCGGCATCGCCCAGGCGCTGCTCCACCGACCCGAGCTCATCGTGCTCGATGAGCCCACCAGTGGCCTGGACCCGCGAGGCATGAAGGACGTGCGTGAGCTGATCCGCGAGCTCGGCGCGGCCGGGACCACGGTGTTCCTCAGCTCGCACCTGCTGCACGAGGTGGAGCAGGTGTGCACGCGCGCGGTGATCATCAACAAGGGCCACGTCGTGGTGCAGGGCCCGGTCAGCGAGCTCCGCCCCCAGAACGACGCGATCAAGGTGCTGACCGGCGACCAGGGCCGCGCGGCCGAGGTGCTGCGCGGCCAGTTCGGCGCCGCCGGCGTGAAGGAGGACGAGGAGTTCCTCATCGTCGAGGCCGACGAGGACGCCGTGCCCGAGATGGTCCGCCGGCTGGTGGAGGACGGCGTCGCCGTCCGCGCCGTGGTGCCGGCGAGCGAGCAGGGGCTCGAGGACTTCTTCCTCGAACTGACGTACGACGTCGGCGAGCCGCCCGGCAAGAAGCGCCGCGGCCTCGCCCGTATCCTGCCGGGAGGCCGGCGGTGAGCGCCGTGCCCGGCGCGGCCACGCCGCAGGACGCCGCCCAAGCGCCGCAAGGCGCTCCGCCCGCGGCGCCCGAGCACGCGCACGGCAGCACCGGCGCCGGCATGCGCGGCCATCGCTGGGGCGCGCTCCGCCGCGAGTGGATCAAGCTGCTGTTCCAGCGCCGCAGCTACCTCATCTGGGGTGGCGCGTTCGTCATCCCGTTCCTCATAGCGCTCGCGTTCTACCTCACGCGCAACAACCCGGACAGCGGTGGTGGAGGCCCCATCTTCATCGAGCGCATCACGTCGAACGGCATGTTCGTCACGCTCGCCGCGCTGACGCTGCTCATCCCGTTCCTGCTGCCGATGGCGGCGGCCATGGTGGCCGGCTACATGATCGCTGGCGAGGCGGAGTTGGGGACGCTGCGCATCGTGCTGCTCCGTCCTACCAGGCGCGGCGCGTTCCTGCTCGCCAAATGGTCGATGGCCATGGTCTACCTGGCCGTGGGCTTCGCCCTCATGATCGCGGGCGGCCTGCTGTTCGGCGGCATCTTCTTCGGGCTGCACCCGATCGTCACGCTGTCCGGGAGCACGGTCGGCGTGTGGCACGGCCTGCTGCTCATCCTGCTCAGCTGCCTGTACGCGCTGGCGGCCATGTCGTGCATCGTCTCCATGGCACTGCTGTTCAGCACGATCACCGACTCGAGCCTGACGGCGCTGATCGCGACGATCGTCATCTACATCGTCATCACGGTGCTCATCCAGTTCAACTACTTCGACTGGCTGCGCCCGTGGGTGTTCCCGCAGTACCTCACCGACTTCCTGAACTTCTTCCGCGACCCCATCTACTGGCGGCCGGTCCTGAAGGGGCTCGGGGTCTTCGCGCTGTGGAGCGGCGTGCTGACGTTCGCTGCGTATCTGGTCTTTCGACGCAAGGACGTGCTGTCGTAGGCCGGGCGAGGCCGAGCCCTCTCAACCAGGAGGAAGACGATGCCTGAGTCCATCCCGACGACGATGCGTGCGATGCAACTGGCGGCGCCCGCTCCCGCGGAGGAGGCGCCGCTTCGGCTCGTCGAGCTCCCGGTGCCCGACCCGGGCCCCGGCCAGGTCCTGCTGCGGGTGCAGACCTGCGGCGTATGCCGCACCGACCTGCATATTTTGGAGGGCGAGCTGCCGGCGCACCGCTCGCCCGTCGTGCCCGGGCACCAGATCGTCGGCAAGGTCGTGGCCTTCGGTGCGGGCGCGGCGGACATCCCCCCCGGTGGCGAGCCGGGCGCGCCGCCTCTCGTCCTCGGCGACCGCGTCGGAGTGCCGTGGCTCCACCAGACCGATGAGACCTGCCGGTTCTGCAGGAGCGGGCGGGAGAACCTCTGTGAACATGCATTGTTCACCGGCTGGGACGTGGACGGCGGCTTCGCCGAGTACACGGTGGCGCCGGCCGGGTTCGTCTACCGTCTCCCGGCTGGCATGACCGCCATGGCGGCAGCTCCGCTGCTCTGCGCCGGCATCATCGGCTACCGCTGTCTGCGCCTGGTCGGCATCGTCGGCGACGATGTCGGGCTGCCGGGCGTCACCGCCGCGGCGGTCGCCCCGGCCGCCGCCGAGGAGCCGGGCCGCTGGCCCGACTGGCCGGAGGACGACACCGCCTCCGAGGCGCCCGCGCGGAAGCGCCTCGCCATCTACGGCTTTGGCTCGGCCGCGTCGCTCTGCACCCAGGTCGCCATCTGGCGCGGCTGGGAGGTGTACGGCATCGCCCGCGACGAGGAGCATCGCGCCATGGCGCGGGAGCTCGGCGCGGTCTGGGCCGGCGAGAGCAGCGACGACCCCGGCGTCCTCTACGACGCGGCGATCGTCTTTGCGCCAGCCGGCGAGCTCGCCGTCGACGCCCTCCGCCGGCTGGACAAGGGCGGCGTCGTGGCGCTGGGCGGGATCTACTCCTCGCCCATCCCGTCCATCGAGTACCCGTGGATCTATCACGAGCGAGTCGTGCGCAGCGTCGCCAACTCTACCCGCCGGGACGCCCGCGAGCTGCTGCGCGACGCGGCCGCCATCCCCATCGTGAGCCGCGTGCAGGAGTATGAGCTCGAGCAGGCCAACGAGGCGCTGCTCGACCTCAAGGAAGATCGGGTGCGCGGGTCGGCCGTTCTGCGCGTCGCCGCCGGCTGAACCACCACGCCGCTCGGCGTCGGCGCGAATGCGTGCGGTTGCGGTCCTCGAGTCGCGTTGTCTAGCCTTGCATGCGCGCGACGGATGACCGAGATCGAGGAGGACCCTGTGGCCGACGTCGTAATGTACAAGACCTTGGTGTGCCCGTTCTGCAACATGGCCGGGGCGCTGCTGAGGAAGAAGGGCGTGTCCTGGCGCGAGATCGACGTCACCCACGACGCTTCGCTCCGTCAGGACATGGAGAAGCGCTCGGGGCGGCGGACGGTGCCCCAGATCTTCATAGACGACCGCAACGTCGGCGGCTACGACGACCTCGCCCGGCTCGACCGCGCCGGCGAGCTGGACCTCCTGCTCGGGCTCGTCTGAGGCTCGCGCGGGGCACGCCCGCGCCCGTCAGTAACCTCAGATGCAGTCGAAGAGGGCGTAGTCGTCGGAGCCGGCCGCCGACTGGCCGCCGCAGGCGCCGTTGGCCACGCAGTCGCCGCCGGCTGCACCGGCCTCGCCGCCGAGCCGTGGACCCGGCGCTGCGGTCACTTCGGCAGCCAGTTTCTCGAGCAGCGGCCGGACGAGGCCGCAGTAGGGGAACGGCGCGGCATAGCCGGCGGCCTCGCCGCGGGTCCGTGCCGCGTAGTGCGACTGCACCCAGCACTCACCGCCGCAGGCGTCGGCGACCGGGCAGGCGAGACACTCGGCCCGGTCGCGGGCACGCGCCGCGCGGAGCAGCCGAAGGCTGCTCGACGTGCGCCAGATCTCCGCCAGCGGCTGCTCGCGCAGCGAGCCGGCGACGAACGAGGGGTCACCGGCCGTGATGACACAGGCGTGCACCAGGCCGGCAGGGTCGATTGAGAGGTCGCGACAGCCGGCCGCGCACAGGTCGTTGCGCCTGCCGGTCCGGCGTCGCCAGCTCGAGAGGTTGTCCACGACGAGCCCTATCTTGCCGGCCACCCCGAGCAGCCCGCGTACGGCGGAGAGCAGTTCCTCGTTGGACGGCACGAGGTCGTCCGCCTCCTCGGGTGACATCCCGCGCTGGTGCGGGAGGATGAGGTGCAGCCGGTCCACCCCGGCGGCGTGCAGCTCGTGCGCGAGCTGCTCGAGCCCGGGCAGCGCCGGCCGGACGAGCACGGTGTTGGCGACCGGTGAGAGCCCGGCCGCCAGGAGGTTGTCCACGGACGCCATCACGTCGTCGTAGCTGCCGGGGCCGCGCAGGGCGTCGTTCATCTCGCGCGGCCCATCGACGCTTACCAGCGGCGTCAAGGCCCCGCGACCGGCCTTCGCAAGCTGCTTGGCCAGCGACTGGTCGATCAGGCAATTGAAGAAGAACCGCGCCCTGGCCTGGTGCGTGCCGGTGATGTGGCCCAGCAGATCGACGAAGTCGTTCCGCACCAGCGGGTCGCCGCCGATGAACACGAAGCTGCTCGCCCCAAGGGCGACGCACTGGTCGATCGCGTCGCGCCACTCGGCCGTCGTCAGCTCTCCGGCGGCCGAGGCCGCGCGGTCGTAGCAGTGCCTGCAGGAGCGGCCGCACCGGTGCGTCACGTGCAGGTAGACCTCGCGCAAGCCGCCGAGCGGTTCTCCGCGAAGTGGCGCGCGGCCCTCGAGCCGGTCGAGTACACCGAGATCGGCCGGCTCGTCGACGTCCACCCAGAGCGGGAGCTGCGCGACCCGAAGGCCCGCGGCCTGCGCCGCACGTAGTGTGTGGTGCAGCAGATCAGGGCTGCTCATCGGGGAGGATGCGAGCAGCCCCGCGAGGACCCCGGCGCCGGCTTCCCACGTTCGCCGGCCGGCGCCGATGAGGTAATAACCGCCGTCGGCCGCCGGTCCCAGGACCAGGTCGGAGCCTCCGGGCTCGTCGCCCTCGGTGTGTCCGCCGGCGTCCAGCTCCGTGAACGCCTGCTCCAGGTACTCCGGCGGGAGCGCGGGGCTGTCGCTGCCGACGATCACGGTGGCTCCCGTTCCGTCGGCAAAGGACGCGGCGAGCACGCCGGCCAGCCGCTCGCCGAGCCCGTCTCCGCGCTGCGGCATCCGCCGCCAGCGGCCGTCGCGTCCGGTCAGCGGGTCGTCCGCGGGACCCTCCGCGGCCGGCGCCTCGGCCAGCACCAGACGCGCGCCCGTCACGTGCTCCGCGGTGTCCATCGTCCCCAGGAGCAGGCGCGTGTAGACCTCCAGGGCGCCGGCGTCGCCGAGCGCGGCCGCCAGGCGCGTCTTGACGGCGCCACGTACCAGCGGCCGGGCCATGACGACGACGGTCCGCGCGCTCACGATGTGGCCCCCGGATTCATCGCCCCAGTATGCCCAGCGCCATCGGAGGTGACAACAGGATCGTGGCGGAGTCGCGCGCGACCGTAGAGCGCACCCGGGAGCGTCCAGAGACAGGCTCGTCCCCGCGGCCGGCAGGGCGAAGCCGGCGCCGGCGGGTGCGTAGAATACGGTGAAGCGCGCCGCGTGCACGAGGAGGTCGCAGGAGACGGTGAGTCCGACGAGGCCCGCGGCGATGACCCCAAGACCGAGGTAGGCGCGGAACCTTGCAGACTTCAGCTTCATCGGCGCCAGACTACCGCATCGTGGTGCCGGTGCTCGACGAGGCCGAGGCTCTGCCGGCGCTCCTGCAGGAGCTCGGGGGCCTCGGCCTGCTGGACCGCGCCCTGTTCGTCGACAACGGGTCCTCGGACGGGAGCGACGAGCTGGTGCGCGCGGCCGGCGCGGTGTTGCTGCGAGAGCCGCGCCGCGGCTACGGCTACCCCTGTATGACGGGCGCCCGTGCAGCCGCGGCCGCGGGCGCCCGCGCCGTCGTCTTCATGGAGGCCGACGGCACCGACGACCCGTCCCAGTGCCGCTACCTCGTCGCTCCGGTGATGGCCGGCGTCGCCGACCTCGTGATCGGTTTGCGGCGCCGCGCGGTGCGCGGCGCCGCCCCCGGCCGCATGCCGCTCCACCAGCGCCTCGGCAACGACTGGTTGGCGCTCAACCTGCGGCTGTTCTTCGGCCTGCGCCTGAGCGACGACGGCCCGTTCCGTGCGGTACGCTTGGACCTGCTCGAGTCCCTGCGTCTCGAGGAGCGCGCCTTCGCCTTCCCCACCGAGATGGCGGTGAAGGCGCGCCTGGCCGGTGCGCGCATCTTCATCCGCGACGTCAGGTATCGCACCCGGGTGGGGTCGTCCAAGATAGCCGGCACGTGGGCGGGCTCGGCCGCAGCCGTGCGTGACATCTTCTGGTGCCTGTTACGACTCGGCCTCTTCGGGTTCTCGCCCCACGCCGGTCAGTAGACAGGCAGGCGCGGGTGCGGGTTCCTCCGCGCCAGCAGCGCGTCGATCCCGAGCGTGCGTCCGGCCTGCGAGAGGCTCACCGCGAGCAGCAGCGCTGCCATGACGATGTAGGTGCCCGGCCAGTCCGTCGTGCCCGAAGTCGCGACCAGCAGGTTCAGCTGGAAGAGAGCGGCGAGCAGCGCCGAGACCGGAGTGAACACGCCGAACACCAGGAAGAGCCCGAACACCACGAACTCGACCGTGAACTGGCCGGGGCCCAGTATGGCCGCGCGCGGGATCATCACCTTGTTGAGGAAGTCGGCGTAGAGCCCTACCTTGGTCGTGTCGGCGTAGTGCTGCACGAAGTGCGCCCACCCGTGCGCCGAGTAGTACCCCTTGCTGAGGTTGTACGACCAGACCGAGAGGAAGATCGCGCCCATGACGACGCGCAGAAACGTCATGAGCAGTTCGGTGCGCGTCTCCCGCGTAGCCCACAGCCTCATGCCGGCCTCCTTGGTCGCCACACGCAGCCTACCCGGGCAGTGGCGCGGCGACGCGCCACGCCCGTGCATTGCGCGGCCGGCTCAGGAGCCGCGGGAGCCGGGGGCGCCCCAGCCGCGTCGCCTCCGGCCTCAGCCGCCGGCGACCGGCATCAGGATGTCCAGCCGGTCGCCGGTGGAGAGCTGGGTCTCCCTGGCCCGGCCTGGTGGCAGCTGGCTGCCGTTCAGCATGACGACCACCAGCAGACGGTCACGATAGAAGACGCGCTGTGCGTACTGTGGCGCCCGGTCCACGACCGTGCGCAGCGCCTCGTCCACGGTCGCGGCCTCCAAGGCGTAGTCCTGGGCAGGAGCCGGTGCGGTGAGCGAAGTCGGCAAGCCGACAGTGATGGCGGGCACGTCTTCTCCTGGCGGTCGGTGGCGTTGCGACGGATTATGCCATGCATGTTCCCGGCTCCGTCTGTCGCGATCGCGCACCCGTCATCCCAGTCACCGACGCCCCGCCATGTACACGGCGGCATGATTCTAGATAAAACTTATCGGGAATAAGGAATTTTCCAGCGAGCTCCGAAAGAGAGTCACGCGAGATGAAGGTCTCGTCCAAGAGCCGGTACGCGCTGCTTGCACTGGTCGAACTCGACCTGCGCACGCGCGGCAGCGGTCGACCTGTGCGGCTCACCGACCTCGCGCGCGAGCGCGGCATCCCGGAGCAGTTCCTCGAACAGCTCTTCGCCGCCCTGCGGCGCGCCGGTCTCATCACCGGGCGCCGCGGCGTCGGCGGCGGCTTCACCTTCGCGCGCCGGCCCGACCAGCTGACCGTCCTCGACGTGGTGCACGCTCTTGACGGCGTCTACGAGCTCGCCGTCTGCACCCCGGGAGACTGCAGCCTCGAGGAGAGCGCCGGCGCCGGCGCCGTGTGGCTGGCCGCCGGCTCAGCCTACGAGGGCGTGCTCGCCCGCACCACCATCACGGACCTCGCCGAGCGGGAGCTGCAGCAGGACGCGGGCGGGCCCTTGTACCAAATCTGACCGCCACAAGACACAGGAGCACTCACATGAAGATCGCAGGCGACATCACCGCCCTGATCGGGGGGACCCCGCTGGTCAAGCTGCGTGGCATCTCTGAGCGGACCGGCGCGACGGTCGTCGGCAAGCTCGAGTCCTTCAACCCCGGCGGCAGCGTCAAGGACCGCATCGGGCTCTCGATGATCGACGCGGCCGAGGAGGCCGGGCTCATCTCGCCCGGCAAGACCGTCATCATCGAGCCGACCAGCGGCAACACCGGCATCGCGCTGTCCATGGTCGCGGCCGCGCGCGGGTACCGGGTGCTGCTGACGATGCCGGAGACGATGAGCGTGGAGCGCCGCAACTTGCTACGGGCGTACGGCGCCGAGCTCGTCCTCACCCCCGGCGCACAGGGTATGAAGGGCGCTATCGCCCGGGCGGAAGAGATCGCCGGGGAGACCCCCGACTCGTTCATCCCGCAGCAGTTCGAGAACCCGGCCAACCCTGAGGCGCACCGGCGCACGACGGCGGAAGAGGTCTGGAGCGACACCGACGGCAGCGTAGACGTGTTCGTGGCCGGCGTGGGCACCGGAGGCACGGTGACCGGCGTCGGCGAGGTGCTCAAGGAGCGCAAGCCCGGCGTCCGGATCGTCGCCGTCGAGCCGACCGACTCGCCGGTGCTCAGCGGAGGGCGGCCGGGCCCGCACAAGATCCAGGGCATGGGCGCCGGGTTCGTGCCCAAGGTGCTGAATACGCAGGCCTACGACGAGGTCGTCCAGGTGAGCAACGAGGAGGCGTTCGAGTCAGCCCGCGAGCTCGCCTCCGAGGGTGTCCTTGCAGGCATCTCTGCCGGCGCCAACGCGAGGGCGGCGGAGATCGTCGCCGGTCGCCCCGAGAACAAGGGCAAGCTCGTCGTCACCATTCTGTGCGACACTGGCGAGCGCTACCTCTCCACGGTGCTCTTCGCCGAGCAAGAGCCGGAGGCGGCGACTCCCTGAGCGGCGGCGCCGGCCCCTGCAGGGAACCAGCGCTTCAGGCATCCGAGGTGAGGCGCTTGCGCATGTAGATGCGGTCGAGGCCGAGCTCGTGGCGCCGCGCGTACTCCTCGTAGCCGATCCGCTCGTAGAGCGCGCGGTTCTCGACCATGATCTCCTGCGTGTAGAGGTAGATGGAGTCGTGGCCGGCCTCCAGAGCCGAGTGTTCCGCGAGTTCGAGAAGCCGACGGCCGAGGCCCGTCCCCTGATGTCCAGGACTCACGGCGATGTTGTCGAGGAGGTACCCTTCGGAGGCTTCCCGCAGCACGAGCACGCCGACGATGACTCCGTCACGCTCAGCCACGTGTACGTCGCACTCGCCTATGACCTGCCGGTAGTCGTCGCGCATCGGCGCAGGGAACTTGCCGTTGCGCCGCACGTAGTGTTCGTAGGCCGCCTTGACGCAGGCGGCGGCTCCCGTCGCGTCGTCCGGGACGGCCTTGCGGATCACGTATGCCGCCGAGGGGTCCATGTCGCCAGCCGGGGCGTGTCTCAGCTCCGTACGCCCCTTGGCCGCAGCAGTTCTGCGACCTGGAACGCGACGTCGAGTGATTGCCGGGCGTTGAGGCGCGGGTCGACCAGCGATGAGTAATGGATGCCCAGGTCGTCCTCGGCCACCGGCTCCACGCCGCCGACGCATTCGGTCACGTTGTCGCCTGTGAACTCCAGGTGCATGCCGCCGGGCCACGCGCCCTCGGTGCGGCAGACGGCGAAGAACGAGGTGAGCTCGCGCATGATGTCGTCGAAGCGCCGCGTCTTTATGCCGCCGGAGGTGACGAGGCCGTTGCCGTGCATAGGGTCGCTGGCCCAGACCACCGGGTGGCCGGCGGCGGTGACGGCACGGATGAGCGGCGGGAGCGTCTGCTCCACACGGTCGGCGCCCAGGCGCACGATCAGTGTGAGGCGGCCGGGGTCTCGGTCCGGGTCGAGCCGGGCGCAGAGCTCGACCAGGTCCTCGGGCCGCGTCTTGGGACCGACCTTGCAGGCGATCGGGTTCTGGACGCCGGCGAAGAACTCCACGTGCGCGTGCTGCGGGTCGCGCGTGCGCTCGCCGATCCACAGCAGGTGCGCCGAGCAGTCGTACCACTGCCCCGTGAGGCTGTCCCGGCGGCTGAGCGCCGCCTCGTAGGGGAGGATGAGGCCCTCGTGGCTGGTGTAGAGGTCCACCTCGTGCAGCTGGTGCTCGCGCTCGAGGTCGATGCCGCAGGCGGCCATGAAGCGCAGGGCGTCGTCGATGCCCCGGGCGATCTTCTCGTAGCGGCGACCTTCGGCGGAGCGGGCGACGAACTCCTGGTTCCAGACGTGGGCCTGCGTGAGATCGGCGAACCCGCCCTTGGTGAAGGCGCGCAGGAGGTTGAGCCTCGCTGTGGACTGGTGATAAGCCTCCAGCATGCGCGCCGGGTCGGGCACGCGTGCGGCGGCGTCGGGGATGTCGTCGTTGACCATGTGGCCGCGAAACGACGGCAATTCGACGCCGTCCACGACCTCTGTGGGGCTGGAGCGCGGCTTGGCGAACTGCCCGGCCGCGCGCGCCAGCTTCACCACCGGCAGGGCGGCGCCGTAGGTGAGCACCGTCGCCATCTGCAGCATGATCTTGAGGTTGTCGCGGATGCGCGGGGCCGAGAGGTCGCGGAAGCTCTCCGCGCAGTCGCCCGAGTGCAGCAGGAAGCCGCGCCCCGCGGCGACCTCGCCGAGCGCGCGGCGCAACTGCCGCGCCTCGCCGGCGAACACGAGCGGCGGCATGGCCCTGATCTTGGCGGCGATCGCATCCACCGCCGCGGGGTCGGGCCAATCCGGTTGCTGGTCGGCCGGCAGGAAGCGCCAGGAGTCTGGAGTCCAGCCGGCCTGTGTGACTGCTGAGGTGTTCACGTCGTCCACGGCCTCAGACCAGCATCCGCTCGACGGCGGCGAGCGCCTTGACGCGGACGGGCTCGGGGACGACGACCTCGTGATCGAGCACGTCGTCCCACTCCTCGCCCAGCGTCGCCAAGGCCTTCTCGAGGGTGATGCGCTTCATGTTGGGGCAGACCGCCCGGTTGGACGCGGGGATGAAGTTCCTGTCCGGGTAGAGCTTGCCGAGCTTGTGCAGCAGCCCTGTCTCGGTGGCGACCACGAAGGTCTTCGCGTCGCTGGTCTCCGGGTAGCGCAGCATGCCGGAGGTGCTGGCGACGACGTCGGAGATGTCCAACACCTCGCGCCGGCTCTCCGGGTGGGCCATGAGCACGCTGCCTGGGTTGGCGGCGCGGATCTGCTCGATCTCGGCGGCGCGGAAGTCGTCGTGCACGTGGCACCAGCCCTGCCACAGGATCATGGTCTCCTCGCGGCCGGTCTGGCGGGCGACGTAGTCGCCGAGGTTCCTGTCGGGGACGAAGATGATCTTCTGGTCCTTGGGGAACCGGTCGACGATCTGCACGGCGTTGGCGCTGGTGCAGCAGACGTCGGTCTCCGCCTTGATGTCGGCCGAGGTGTTGACGTAGGCGACCACCACGGCGTCCGGGTGCTCGGCCTTGAGCTTGCGCAGACCGGCCACGGTGACCATGTCTGCCATGGGGCAGCCGGCGCGCTTGTCGGGCATGAGGACGGTCTTCTGGGGTGAGAGGATGTAGGCCGTCTCGGCCATGAAGTGCACGCCGCAGAACAGGATGACACTGTGCGGGTCCTTGGCAGCGATCCGCGACAGCTCGAGAGAGTCGCCGGTGTAGTCCGCTGCGTCCTGCACCTCGGGGCGCTGGTAGTTGTGGGCCAGGATCACGACGTCGCGCTCGGCGGCGAGGCGGCGGAGCTCCTGCTGGAGGGCGGCGAAGTCTGGCATGGGGTCACCGGCAGTCGTTGACGGGTCGCGGGTCCCGTCGGTTGGCGTGAACCACGATTATACGCTGGCGTGCTCTGCGGGGCGCTCGGCGTCCGGGTCGCCGCCGCGCAGGGCCCGGCGGATCTCGATCTCGCGGTTCACCTCGGCGCCGACGAGCAGAGCCAGATTCAGCAGCCAGGCCCAGATGAGGAACGCGACCGCTGCCCCGAGCGTGCCGTACACCCGGTTGTAGTTGGCGAAGTTGGCGAGGTACAGGCTGAACAGCGCGGAGGCGACGAACCAGAGGACGACGCCCATCGCGGCGCCGGGGACGAGCCACCAGGGCGCCGGCTGCCGACGGCTCGGCGTGAACTGGTAGAGGAGCGTGAACAGCAGAAGTCCGAGCACGATGAGCACGGGCCACTTGATCCAGGTCCACAGGTGAAGTGGCCCGTTCCCGTTCCCGATCCCGGTCGCGTCGGCGACCCACTTCCCGAACGGCCCGACGAACCCGACCACGGCGGCGGTGAGCGAGAGCAGGACGAGCAGCAGCAGCGCGAGGCCGACGCGCAGCGGCATCCCCTTCCAGAATGGCCGCCGGTGGACGATCTCGTAGATCCGGTCCGAGGCGGCCATGAACGACCCGACGTAGCCTGAGGCCGCCCACAGGGCGATGACGACGCCGACCGTGAGCACGGCGCCGGAGCTCGACGACCGCAGCACCGAGTCCAGCATGTCCGAGACCGCCTGGGCGGCCCACGGCGCGCCCAACTTGCCCAGGGAGTCGAGCAGCGAGCGCACCGTGTCGGACGAGAGCCCCACCAGCCCGAGCAGCGAGACGACGACCAGCAGCGCCGGCAGCAGGGAGAGCACCGTGTAGTAGGTGAGCGCAGCAGCGAGCTGCGGCAGGTCGTGGACCAGCACGCGGCCGACGAGCGTCCGCAGCTCTGCGCCGATGCTCGTGCCGCGCTTCGGGGTGTCCTCCACGCCTCCTCCTCGCCGCCGGTCGGCTCAGCCTACCCCACGCCGGGGACCGCGTGAGTGTCCGGTCCCCGGCGCGGGTGTGACCCTCGCGAGGTGACGCCACGGGCAGGAGCCGTAGTGGCGACAGGGAACGAGGGTGTGGTGGACACGTACCAGCGACTGGAGCGGACGGGCAAGGGCGCGTGGTGGGCGCTCGGGGTCATCGTGCTGCTCGGTGTCGCCCTCTACCTGCTGCAGCGGTTCGGCAGCTTCATCATCCCGTCGCTCATCGGCATCGTGCTCGCCACGACCCTCAGCCCGCTCGTGGGGTGGATGGAGCGGCGCCGCGTCCCCCGCCTCCTCGGCGCCGTGATCGTCAGCGTGGTGATCGTCCTGCTGCTCGTGCTCCTGGCGTGGGCCCTGGTCGTGATCGTGCTCGACCAGAGCACGCAGATCTGGCACACGCTCACCGAGGCTGCCACGCGGATCGACCGCTGGATCGGCGGCAACGGGACCGCGACGGACACGCTGGACAGGCTGCAGAGGTTGGTCAGCGGGCTGCGCAGCGGCGCCGCCGCCGGCGTGCTGCCTGTGGCCATCCAGGGCGTGCGCCAGCTCTACGACCTCGTCGTCGCGGTGTTCCTGGCCGGCGGCTTCAGCTTCTTCTTCCTCTGGGAAGGTCCGATGGTGAGGCGCTGGATCTCGGGTCATGTGATGCTGCCGCAGGAGGTAGGGATGCGCATCACCGCCAGTCTCGTACGCACGACGCGGCGGTACGTGGCCGGCCTCTCCGCCATCGGCGCTATGGAGGCGATCCTCGTCGGCGCCACGGCCGCTGTGGTCGGCGAAGGCGCGTGGCCGCTCATCGCTCTGGCGATCTTCATCGGCAACTACATCCCGTACATCGGTGGCCTCGTGGCCGGCGTGCTCGCCGTGCTGCTTACCCTGGGCGATCTGGGGCTCGGGCCGGCGCTTGCGGTGCTCGTCGCGATCCTCATCGGGTTCTTCGCCGGCTCGCACATAGGTGCGTTCTTCATCGGCGGTGCGCTGCGCATGCCGGTGACGGCGGTCTTCGTGCTCACCACCGGCGGCGCCGCGGTGGCGGGACTCTTTGGCGCAGCGGCGACCGCGCCGCTGGCGCGACTCATCATCGACGCGCGGGACATCGTCCGCGAGCAACGGGCCGCGGAGGCCGAGGTACTCGCCGCCGCGACGGCCGCGGTCGCGGGTCTTCCGGTCGACGCCACTGCGCCGCCAGGCACGGGAACCGGGCCCTCTGTTCCTTCTGCCTGAGATGTCCTCTCAGGCGCATAGGCGTGGCCTTGCGCGGGAGGGCCGCTGTCGCCGTCGTCGCACCGGCCGCCGCCCTGCTGGGAGTGACGGCGCTCCCCACGTATGTGCCGTCGGCGCCCGCCAAGCGGGTCGCCGTGCGGCGTGCGCAGTTCGACCTTCAACCAGGAGCCGGTGGTATCTGACTGGGGTCCGCTTCTCGCTCTGACCGTTTGGGCCCCAGCGCCGCGGTGGTAGAGTCCCGCAGGTAATTCAGCCGAAAGACAGGGAGTACACATGCAGAGCAGAGGCGCCTACATCGCGGTGTCTGTGATCACCGGCCTCCTGATGATCGTCCTCGGCGGCTTGTTCATCGCCGAGCCCGGCCTGAGCCTTGCCAGCATCATCCTGCTGCTGGGCATCTTCGTCATCGTCTACGGCGTCGCGATGCTCGTCGCCGGCATCATGGGCCGCACCGAGAGTCGCGGCTGGTCGGTGGCCGTCGGTGTGCTGGCCGTCGTCTTCGGGATAGTCGTCTTCGCGTGGCCGGGAGCGACCAGCCTGGCTATCCTGTACGTTTTCGCCGCGTGGGCGCTGATCAGCGGCCTCGCCGATATCGCGCACGCCTTCATGAGCGGGCTCTCCAGCGGTAAGCGAGTCTGGCTCGTGATCATCGGCCTGCTGGGCATCGCGGTGGGCGTCGTCTTCTTCGTCCACCCAGTCAGCGGCATCGTCGCGCTACTGTGGGTGGCCGGCATCTACCTCATCGTGCTCGGCGTGTTGCGTATCATCGCCGGGTTCATGGATCCGCCGTCAGACGTCGCCGCGGCCTGAGCCTGCGGCACGGCGGCGCGCCGTACGCGAGAGGGCCGGCCGGGAGCGTGCTCCCGGCCGGCCCTCTGTCACATCCTCAGTCGTCTTCGCCGGCGGCGCCCTCGCCGCGCACGGCGGCCAGACGCTTCTTGAAGCCCGTCGCCTCGAAGATCGTCTGCACCTCGCCGACCACCTCTTCCGGCGGAAAGAGGTCGCCCAGACCGAGCTCAGCGCGGACCTCCAGCAGGCGGTCCATGTAGTCCGCCCACTTCGAGCCCCAGGCCTCGACGATGGCGGGGAACATGAGGTGCGGGTCGCCGCCCATGCCCTTCTCGTAGAAGTTGTTGCACCACTCGGCGAACATCTCCACGTGGCGCTTGCCGCGGCCGTTCTCGACCTGCATGCCGCGGACCACCTGGTTGATCACCGCGACGCTGTTGTGGCGCGGGCAGCGGCTCTGGCACGTGTAGCAGTAGAAGCAATACCAGATCGTGTCGTCTTCGAGCAGGGCGGGGTCGCCGTCGAGCGCGCGGCGGGCGGTCTCGCGCGGCGAGTACTCGGTGAACCGGGCGGCGGGGCAGCCGGAGGTACACACCCCACACTGGATGCAGCTCTGGAAGCCGTCCCTGTGGTCGCGCATGCGCGGGTCCTCGAGGATGCGCCGGACAAGCTCGGGATCGCGCCGGGGTGCGGCCGCGAACGCATCGTCCGCGATGTGCGCGTACGGGTCGTCCTTCGGCTCAGTCATCGGTGCGCTCCTCGGGGTCGCTGGGGGCGGCCCGGAAGAACTCGGGCCAGAAGTGGACGTGGACGCCGGCCTTCAGTTCGCGCGCGGCTGAGCGGAGGTTGTCGCGGCAGAGCACGCACGTCGTGACGATGGGCGCCTGCTGCCGCGCGGCGAACTCCAGGAGCCGCGCGCTGCTCTTGGTGGCGCCGCGGTACATCCCGCCGAGGGCGCCGCAGCAGCCGTTGTGCAGGGTGGGGTAGTCGACCAGCATGGCGGCGCCTGCCTGCTCGGCGGCGTCGCCGAGCGCGGTCAAGGACGCGTCGCGGTCGGCGAGGCAGCCGACGTACGGGACGAACCGGCCGCCGGCCGCCCGCATGGAGATGCCTGCCGTGCGGCCGGCGCGCTCGGTGAGGGCGTCCCAGAGCGGCACGGTCACGATGCCACTCTCGGCGAGACTCGCGTCACAGGCTGGGCAGGCCGTGGTGACGCGTTCCGCGGTCTCATACATGCTCGCGACGGCGCCGCGGCTCGGGTGGCCGCAGCAGCCGGCGTCCTGCGCCTCGTCGAGGCGGACGCCGAACCCGGCGGCCACCTCGTGGACGGTCGCGTACAACTCGTGGTCTTGAGGGATCGCGCAGCCGGCGTAGAACGGCAGCGCGACGGCGCCGGCCGGCAGCGCTGCGCCGGCCGGCCTCTTCCCGCCGCCCGGCAGCAGCTGCTTCGCGAGCTTCATCCCCAGCTCGGCCGTGCCGACCTTGTCTCTGGGGACGTACCCCTTGGACACCATTGCCGCGCCGAACCGCACGTTGCCGATGCGCGGCCGCTTCCTGAGGTGGGCGGTCGCCACGTCGGCCGCGTGGCGCTCGGCGCAGTGGATGCCGCCGTGCTCGCGCTCCAGCCGGCGCAGCTTGTGCAGCACACCGGCGACGTCGATGTCCATGCGGCAGACCTCGGTGCATGTGCCGCATTCGGTGCAACGCCACAGGTCGTCGCTCTTGAGCACCGCGTCGATCTCGCCGGCGAGGATGAGCCGAACGATGCGCCGCGGTCCGCGGTACAGCTCGCGGCCGCTCGGGCAGCTCGAGGTGCAGGTCCCGCACTGGTAGCAGATGGCGCACTCGGCTTTGAGGGCTTCGAACGCGTCGAGCACCTCCTGGGGATACCCCGTCTCAGTGACCGAAGCCACAGCTCTCACCTCCGGCGCAGGGGGCGCCCGCCGTAGCGGTGGCGCCGATCAGCTCCATCTCGTGGGCGAAGAAGGCCTCGCCGGACTCCTCGCCGAGCGCCCGCGCGTGGAACAGGCGGATGCGCCGTCCGACGCTCATGCGGTCGGCGGCGCAGAGGTGCCACAGCTCGAGCGGGAGCGGCGTCCCGCCGTCAGCCAGCACCTCCTCCGCGATCGTCATCTGCTCCAGTGCGCTGGTGTCGCCGGTGCGGTACTGGCAACGGCCCTCCGCGCAGCCGGCGAGGAAGACGCCGGCGGCGCCCAGACGGGCCGCCTCGACGATATGCAGCGCGCTCACGCGTCCCAGGCAGGGCAGCTCGATGAGCCGCACCCCCTCCGGGTACTTGTCGCGCCGCTGGCCGGCGAGTCCGATGGCGGCGCCGGCGCACTCGCGACAGTAGAAGCCGACAACCGGCTTCTCGACGCCGTGCGTCATTGTCGCGACGCGACCGAACAGGGCGTCGTCGCTCAGGTTGTGCGCGATGGCCACCTCGGGGCAGTTGGCGGCGCAGATGCCGCAGGCGCGGCAGCTCTCGGGGTCGATGACGGCGAGCTTGCCGTCATCCTTCACCTCGTCTGGTCGCGCTTCCCACTCCGGCCGCTCAGTCGTCTTCGCCGGCGACGCCCTCGCCGCGCACGGCGGCCAGACGCTTCTTGAAGCCCGTCGCCTCGAAGATCGTCTGCACCTCGCCGACCACCTCTTCCGGCGGAAAGAGGTCGCCCAGACCGAGCTCAGCGCGGACCTCCAGCAGGCGGTCCATGTAGTCCGCCCACTTCGAGCCCCAGGCCTCGACGATGGCGGGGAACATGAGGTGCGGGTCGCCGCCCATGCCCTTCTCGTAGAAGTTGTTGCACCACTCGGCGAACATCTCCACGTGGCGCTTGCCGCGGCCGTTCTCGACCTGCATGCCGCGGACCACCTGGTTGATCACCGCGACGCTGTTGTGGCGCGGGCAGCGGCTCTGGCACGTGTAGCAGTAGAAGCAATACCAGATCGTGTCGTCTTCGAGCAGGGCGGGGTCGCCGTCGAGCGCGCGGCGGGCGGTCTCGCGCGGCGAGTACTCGGTGAACCGGGCGGCGGGGCAGCCGGAGGTACACACCCCACACTGGATGCAGCTCTGGAAGCCGTCCCTGTGGTCGTGCATGCGCGGGTCCTCGAGGATGCGCCGGACAAGCTCGGGATCGCGCCGGGGTGCGGCCGCGAACGCATCGTCCGCGATGTGCGCGTACGGGTCGTCCTTCGGCTCAGTCATCGGTGCGCTCCTCGGGGTCGCTGGGGGCGGCCCGGAAGAACTCGGGCCAGAAGTGGACGTGGACGCCGGCCTTCAGTTCGCGCGCGGCTGAGCGGAGGTTGTCGCGGCAGAGCACGCACGTCGTGACGATGGGCGCCTGCTGCCGCGCGGCGAACTCCAGGAGCCGCGCGCTGCTCTTGGTGGCGCCGCGGTACATCCCGCCGAGGGCGCCGCAGCAGCCGTTGTGCAGGGTGGGGTAGTCGACCAGCATGGCGGCGCCTGCCTGCTCGGCGGCGTCGCCGAGCGCGGTCAAGGACGCGTCGCGGTCGGCGAGGCAGCCGACGTACGGGACGAACCGGCCGCCGGCCGCCCGCATGGAGATGCCTGCCGTGCGGCCGGCGCGCTCGGTGAGGGCGTCCCAGAGCGGCACGGTCACGATGCCACTCTCGGCGAGACTCGCGTCACAGGCTGGGCAGGCCGTGGTGACGCGTTCCGCGGTCTCATACATGCTCGCGACGGCGCCGCGGCTCGGGTGGCCGCAGCAGCCGGCGTCCTGCGCCTCGTCGAGGCGGACGCCGAACCCGGCGGCCACCTCGTGGACGGTCGCGTACAACTCGTGGTCTTGAGGGATCGCGCAGCCGGCGTAGAACGGCAGCGCGACGGCGCCGGCCGGCAGCGCTGCGCCGGCCGGCCTCTTCCCGCCGCCCGGCAGCAGCTGCTTCGCGAGCTTCATCCCCAGCTCGGCCGTGCCGACCTTGTCTCTGGGGACGTACCCCTTGGACACCATTGCCGCGCCGAACCGCACGTTGCCGATGCGCGGCCGCTTCCTGAGGTGGGCGGTCGCCACGTCGGCCGCGTGGCGCTCGGCGCAGTGGATGCCGCCGTGCTCGCGCTCCAGCCGGCGCAGCTTGTGCAGCACACCGGCGACGTCGATGTCCATGCGGCAGACCTCGGTGCATGTGCCGCATTCGGTGCAACGCCACAGGTCGTCGCTCTTGAGCACCGCGTCGATCTCGCCGGCGAGGATGAGCCGAACGATGCGCCGCGGTCCGCGGTACAGCTCGCGGCCGCTCGGGCAGCTCGAGGTGCAGGTCCCGCACTGGTAGCAGATGGCGCACTCGGCTTTGAGGGCTTCGAACGCGTCGAGCACCTCCTGGGGATACCCCGTCTCAGTGACCGAAGCCACAGCTCTCACCTCCGGCGCAGGGGGCGCCCGCCGTAGCGGTGGCGCCGATCAGCTCCATCTCGTGGGCGAAGAAGGCCTCGCCGGACTCCTCGCCGAGCGCCCGCGCGTGGAACAGGCGGATGCGCCGTCCGACGCTCATGCGGTCGGCGGCGCAGAGGTGCCACAGCTCGAGCGGGAGCGGCGTCCCGCCGTCAGCCAGCACCTCCTCCGCGATCGTCATCTGCTCCAGTGCGCTGGTGTCGCCGGTGCGGTACTGGCAACGGCCCTCCGCGCAGCCGGCGAGGAAGACGCCGGCGGCGCCCAGACGGGCCGCCTCGACGATATGCAGCGCGCTCACGCGTCCCAGGCAGGGCAGCTCGATGAGCCGCACCCCCTCCGGGTACTTGTCGCGCCGCTGGCCGGCGAGTCCGATGGCGGCGCCGGCGCACTCGCGACAGTAGAAGCCGACAACCGGCTTCTCGACGCCGTGCGTCATTGTCGCGACGCGACCGAACAGGGCGTCGTCGCTCAGGTTGTGCGCGATGGCCACCTCGGGGCAGTTGGCGGCGCAGATGCCGCAGGCGCGGCAGCTCTCGGGGTCGATGACGGCGAGCTTGCCGTCATCCTTCACCTCGTCCGGCCGCGCTTCCCACTCCGGCCGGTCGACCAGGGTAATCGCGCTGAAGGGGCACATCGTCGAGCAGGTGTCGCAGCCCACGCACTGAGACGCGTCGACGCGCGACGCCGACGTACCGCGACGTCCGGCAGACGTCAGGAAGTTGTGGATCTCGCTGGCCACTGCGGACGCCTCGGTGTTGACCTCGATCAGGGCCTTGGGCCCGGCGGCGGAACCGCAGACGAAGATCCCCTCGCCGCTCGTCTCGGTGGCGCGGTTCTTGCGGTCGAGGATCTCGACGAAGCCGTCCTTGTCGCGGTCCACGCCGAGCGTCTGCGTGAGCTCGTCGGTGCCGTCGGCCGGCACCATGCCGGTGCTGAGCACCACGAGGTCCGGCCGCAGCACGCGCTTGCGTGCGGCGGTGACGTCCTCGACCTCGATCACCGGCCGGCCGGCTGCGTCGAACTGGACCTCGGGCGGCGTGCCGCGCAGGAACTCCACGCCGGCGCGTCGCGCGTCCAGGAACCAGTTCTCGTAGCCCACGCCGGCCGTCCGCATCTCCAGGTAGCAGATCGTCACCTTCATCTGCGGGAACAGCGTCTTGAGCCGGAGGGCGTGCTTGAGGGCGATCATGCAGCAGAGCCGCGAGCAGTGCGGCAGGTGGCGCTGGTCGCGCGAGCCGGCGCACTGGATCATGACCAGTTCCTCGACCGGCATGCGGCCGAGCGACGCCTGGGCCGCCCAGTCGTCGAGCATGTCGGTCAGCTCCACCTGGGTGACGACCTTCTCGCCGTCGTAGCCCAGGTAGTCGAAGTACCTCCTCGGCGCTGGCTCGCACCCCGTGGCCGTCAGGATCGCGCCCGCGTGCACCGTCGTGCGCCGCGGCGACTGGGCGAAGTCGATCGCCTCCACCGGGCACTCGCCGGCGCACTTGCCGCAGAAGGTGCAGGTCTCGAGGTCGACGGTGCGGATCACGCGGCCGTCGTAGAACTCGGTGAAGATGGCCTTCTTGCCGGGCTCCGAGGCCTCGACCTCGCAGACGGTCTCGCAGGTGCCGCAGTTGATGCACGCGTCGGTGACGATGTTGGGCAGCGTGCGGATGCTCACCTGGAAGTCGCCGGGGTGGCCGGTCACCGACTCCACCGTGGACCGTCGATGGATGCTCAGGTCCGGGTGGTCGATGGCGACGTTGCGGTGGAAGCACTTGCGTGTGCCGGCCTGTGCGTCCGTGGTCGGCAGGCACTGGCCGCAGTCGTTGGTGGGGAACACGGTGCCGATGCGGGCGGCGCGGCCGCCGAGGAACGGCCGCCGCTCGACGAGCTCGACGTGGTGGCCCATCTGTGCAAGCTCGGCGGCGGCCTGCGTGCCGGCCACACCGCCGCCGACGACCACGACGGTGTCGTGACGCTCGGCGTAGCTCATGGTGTCGGCGGGCGCGTCCGGATAGGCGATCGACGAATCGAGGATGCGGATGGCTTTGTCGGTGACGGCCGTGACGTCGCCGCCGTGCACCCAGCTGCAGCCCTCGCGGATGTCGGCGATCTCGAGCTGCAGGCCGCGCGCCGCGAGCTTCTGGAAGCGGCGCGCGGCGAAGTCCACGGAGCAGCCGGCGAAGACGAGCTGGCGTGCGCTCTTCGGCTTCGCCTTCCATGAGCTCGAACATCTGCGCCTGGCCGACGCGGCTGCACCAGTGGGTGCCGCGGATCACGTCGGCGTGCAGGCCCGCGTGCTGCTCGAGCCTGTCGAAGTCGATGTTGGCGAGCGTGCCGGCGCACTCGCAGAGGAGTACGAGCGGGCGAGCCTGCCCTGGTGCCGGCGGCGCTCATACGGCGCCCCGTCTGTGGCCTGCCTGGACGGCGCGGCATCCGCCTTCGGCGGCCGCGCCTCGATCGCGCCGGCCGGGCACCCGCGGGCGCAGGTGCCGCAGCCGAGGCACTTCTCGTCGTCGTGGATGATGGTGCGGTAGACGGTGACGCGCTCGGGTACCTCGACCGGACCGTCGGGAGCGTGCTGCATCAGCTTGCGCAGTGCCGCTCCCGAGCTCGCCGCGGCGGCTGCCCTCCGGCGCATCCAGCAGCTGGTTCACGTCGAAGTAGGCGCCGCGCTCGGAGGCCCCGGTGGGGCAGTTCTTCGCGCAGGTCCCGCAGCCGACGCAGAGTTCCTCGTGACGCACGATCTCGCAGCCGACGCCGACGGTGCTCTGCAGCGAGCCACCGGGAACGCGGTCCAGGATCTCGCGGCCGCGGTGGGTCAGCGGCATCAGGCGGCCCCCCTCGCGGCGTCGGCCAGTTCTCCCGGGGGCCCGGCGTCGGACCGCGGCAGCGGCGGCAGGCCGCTGATGACGCGGTCCATCTCGCGCACGGCGGCCACGAACTTGGGCGGCTCGCCGGCGCTCATGGTGAACATGCGGCAGCGCTCAGGCTCCACGCCGACGCTCTCGAGCAGACGCTGGACGAACGCCACGCGGTCGACGGCGTTGAAGTTGCCCTCGCGGTAATGGCACTGGCCGAGCAGGCAACCGGCGACCATGACGCCGTCGGCGCCCTCGGCGAGCGCCTTGAGCAGGTGCAGCGGGCTGACGCGGCCGGTGCAGGGCACGAGGACGAGGCGCACCGTCGGCGGCAGCGGCGTGCGCGCGTTGGCGCTCGCGTCGGCCGCCGCGTACGCGCACTCGCGGCAGCAGAAGGCGACGATGCTGCGGTCCCCGCCCATCAGACCGTCGCCTCCGCCAGCACCTCGGCGTCGCTGAAGCCGCCGAGCTGCATCGCCCCTGTGGGGCACTCGGCGGCGCAGATGCCGCATCCGCGGCAGATGTTGGGGTCGACGGACGAATGGGCGTCGGCTCCGACGGTGATGGTGATCGCCGTCTGCGGGCAAGCGGTCTCGCACACGCCGCAGGCGACGCACACGTCCACGTCGCTGGAGGCGACCTGGGCCGGCGTCATCGCGAAGCCCGTGCTCAGCATGCTGACGGCACGGGCCGCCGCGGCCTTCGCCTGGGCGATGGACTCGGGGATCGTCTTGGGTCCCTGGGCGGTGCCGCAGAGGAACATGCCCGTCCGCTGCGTGTCTACTGGAGCCAGCTTGGGGTGGAACTCGCGGATGAAGCCGGCCGCCGCGGTCTGCACGCCGGCGACGCGGGCGATGTCCTGGGTGCCCTCGGAGCCCTCGAGGCCGGCGGAGAGCACCACGAGGTCGTACTGCTCCTCGCTCTTGCGGCCGGTCATCGTGTTCTCCATGCGCACCGTGAGGCTGCCGTCGAGCTCCTCGAGGATCTCGCCGACGCGGCCGCGGACGTAGCGCACGCCGCGCTCCTGCACGAGGCGGTAGTACTCCTCGTGCGCCTTGCCCGGCGTGCGCATGTCGGTGTAGCCGATGGTGATCTCCGCGTCGGGGTAGTGCTGCTTGATGAGGGAGCTGTGCAGTGTGGCGAAGAGGCAGCAGATGGCCGAGCAGTGCTCGTTGCCGCTGCTGGTGCAGTCGCGCGAGCCGACGCACTGGAGCATGAAGATGCGCTTGGGCGCCTCGCCGTCGGAGGGGCGCTGGAGCTCGCCCGCGGTCGGCCCGGAGGCCGACAGAAGCCGGGCGAGCTGGCTCTGCGTGAGCACGTTCTTGAAGCGCCCGTAGCCCAGCGGGAGCTTGCGCGTGGCGTCGAACTCCTGATGCCCGGTGGCCAGGATGATGGCGCCGACCGTGAGGTCCTCGTCCCAGGGCTTCTCGTCGAAGTCGATCGCGTCCGCGGGGCACGCCGTGACGCACGACTTGCAGTCGGAGCACACGGCGCAGTCGAGGCAGCGCCCGGCCTCGGCCATCGCCTCCTCCGCCGAGTACCCAGCGCAGACCTCGTCCCAATGCCCGCGCCGCGAGAGACCGTCGAGCAGCTTCATGGGGACGCGCTCGCCGATGTCGACCCTCGCAAGCTCTTCGTCCGAGGGCCGCGCGAGGTCGGCGATCTCGTCCCACACCGGCAGGAGCCGCTCGCCGCGGAGGTGGTTGTGGATCGCGGCGGCGCCCCTGCGGCCGGCTGCCACGGCCTCGATGGCGGTGAAGTAGCTCGTCGCGGCCGCGTCCCCGCCGGCGAACACGCCCTCGCGGGTGGTCATCATCGTCTCACGGTCCACGCGGATCTGGCCGTCGCACAACTCGAGGCCCGTGCAGCCCCGGGCGAAGTCGTCGACGAGGGCCTGGCCGACCGCCAGCACCACGGTGTCGGCCTCCAGCTCGAACTCGGACCCGGGGACCGGCACCGACAGGCGGCGACCGGACGCGTCGGGGTCGCCCAGCTCGCAGCGGCGCAGCCTCAGGCCGGTGACCTTGCCGCCCGGCGCCGAGGATCTCGTCCGGCTGCGCGAGGAGCTCGAGCTTGAGGCCCTCGTCGCGCGCCTCCTGGAGCTCGCCTGCGCTGGCCGGCATCTCGACCTCGCTGCGCCGGTAGGCGAGGGTGACGTCCGGCTCGAGGCCCGCCTGCGTCTGCAGGCGGATGATCGAACGCGCCGCGTCCAGCGCCACGTCTCCGCCGCCGATGACCACGGTCCTGGCGCCGACCTGCGGCGTGCCGCCGGTGTTGACCTCGCGCAGGAGCTCCACGGCTCCCGTCACTCCGGTGAGGTCGTCGCCGGGCAGCGCTCGCGCTCGCGCTCGCCTGCAGGCCCGTCGCGAGGTAGACGGCACGGTAGCCCTGCTCGAACAGCTGGTCCACGGTGAAGTCGATCCCGGCGCGCTGCCCCAGCCTGAGCTCGACTCCCCTGGCGAGGATCTGGTCGATCTCCCGCGTGAGGACGTCGTGCGGCAGCCGGTAATCCGGGATGCCGAGGCGCAGCATGCCGCCCGCCACCTGCTGCGCCTCGTACACGACCACGCCGTACCCCATGTCGGCGAGGTCGCGGGCGCAGGTCATGCCGGCCGGCCCGGCGCCGATCACGGCGACGCGGTCGTCGTAGACCACCGGCACCGGCGGAGATCGCCTGGAGCGGGCCGACGGTGTCGGCGACGAAGCGCTTGAGGGCGGCGACCGCGACAGGTTCGTCGACCTCGCCGCGCGTGCACTCGGTCTCGCACAGGTGCGTGCAGATGCGCCCGCAGACGCTCGGGAAGGGGTTCCGCTCGCCGGCGACCTTGTAGGCCTCTTCGAAGCGACCCTGGGCGACCAGCGCCACGTACCCCTGCGCGGACGTGTGCACGGGGCAGGCCGTCTTGCACGGGCTCCAGCCCTTGCGGTCGACGGCGAAGGTCGCCGGGACGGCGTTGGCGAACGGCCGCGAGATCGCCGTCCGCTCGCTGACGCCGAAGTCGTACTCGTCGGGGTACGTCACCGGGCACACGGCGGCGCACTCGCCGCAGCCGACGCACTTCTCGTTCACATACCGCGCGCGGTGGCGGACCGTCACGTTGAACTCTCCGGGCGGTCCGGTGACTGGAGGTCACGTCCGAGAGCGCGTGGATGTGGATGCGGCTGTTGGTGGCGGCGCCGGTCAGCCGGGGCGCGAGGCTGCACATGGCGCAGTCCTCGGTCGGGAAGGTCTTGCTGAGCCGGGACATGTAGCCGCCGATGCTCTGCTGGCGCTCCACGAGGTGGACCTCGATCCCGGCGGCGGCCAGCTCCTCGGCGGCGGAGATGCCGGCGATGCCGCCGCCGACCACCATCACCGAGCGGTTGAGGAAGGTGCGCCGGCGCGGCAGGTCGCTCATGTGCCGCAGGCGGGCTACGGCGCCCTCGACGATCTTCCTGGCCTTGACCTGCGCGCGCTCCGGCTCGTCGCGTGGACGTAGGAGCAGCCCTCGCGGATGTTGCCGAAGGCCACGGCGTTCTCGCCCAGCTTGAGCTCGCGGGCGATGCGCTCGAAGGTCGGCCCCTGGAAGCGCGGCGAGCACGAGGCGATGGCGAAGTGGTCGAGACCGCGCTCTTCTACGGCCTTCTCGATCATCGCCCGGCCCTCGGTGCCGCACATGAACTGGTTGATGTCGACCTCGACGACCCCGTCGAGCTCTCGCGCGTGGTCGGCCAGCGGCTCCAGGTCGACGACGCCGCTGATGTTGCCACCGCACTGGCAGAGGAAGACGCCGGCTCTCATCGCGAAGCTCCGGCGGCCACGGGCTGCCGCGCGCCGATGCGCTCGAGGAACGGCTCGACATCCTGGGAGTGCGTCTGGATGCCGACCACTTTCTCGGGGTCGGCGCCGAGCGCGAGCGCGAGGAGTTGCTGCACGTGCAGGTGGATGAAGGGGAATTCCTCGCCGGTGCCCCGGGAGATGACGTCGCTGTAGCGGTCGAATTGGATGTGGCAGTTGGGGCACATGTGGACGAGAACGTCGACGTTCTCCTCGTGCAGCCGGTGCAGTTTCTTCTGCGTCACCCCCACGGAGATCGACGGGTTGACGAAGCGCTGGCGGAAGCCGGCCCCGCAATGCGTCTGCTTCTCGTTGTAGGCGCCGGTCGTGATGACTCCGGCGGGGACGAGCATCTCCTCCGGGACCATGAAGTTCTCGTTGTTGCCGAGCGTCTCGTCCGGGAAGACCTTGCAGTAGTGGCAAGCCGGGTGCGTTGCGACCTTGACACCGTCGAGCCGCCGCCGGACGAGCCCGGGGATGCTGTCGTGGGCGCCCCATAGGATGTCCAGAGTGTGCTTGTGCTGGATGGTCGAGGCGACCCGGTCGTCGTACTCACGGCCGATCTGGGAGAGCACCTCGTTTGTCCCGGCGCGGTAGTCCCGGACGTCGAGGATGTTGCGCGCCTTCTTGTTGATGGCGTAGCAGGTGGAGCAGAGGTAGCTCATCACCGGGTGTCCGTCGTCGACGACGACGCAGGCGTTGCGCGCGGCTACGCCGACCGTGGTCTCGATCGGCATGAGGTCGGCGTAGTAGCCGAGGCCGGTACAGCAGGTCTGGTCCGGATTGACGGTGTACTCGATGCCGAAGCGCTCGAAGAGCCACTTGGTGGAAGACTCGACGCCGGGGAACTCGGCCCCGACCAGACAGCTGCGGAAGATGGTGACTCCCCCGTGGATGCGCGGTACGTCGGGGGTGGGTGTGTACCGATGGCCCATGGACACCTCGCGGTGATAGCTGACGACTCACCCATTGTCCATAAGCAACACTATTCCTGCAAATAAGAAGAACTTATGTGAGGCCGGAGCCGGATAAGCGGCGGGGTGGCGATCCGGGATCTTGGCGTTCCTCAGCCGGTCCGCGCCTCCGGCGCGCGATGTCCGCGTGCACCAGGGCGGCGTCACCTCACCGCGACCCTGGCGGTCGAGGTGAAGCCGCCGAAGTACCAGTCGTCGCCGGCGTACTGCACGACGAGGGTGCCGGTACGGGGCACCTTGAAGTAAGGCGTCCTGTAGGAGCCGGTGCCGGTGGTCCTCATGCTGCCGACCACCACCCAGCCCTTCTTCTTTGGATACCATGTGGCCGGCACCGGGGCCGTGCCGTTGTGCCACCAGAGCACGACGGCCTTGCGATTGCCGGCCCGGGACCCCCAGTGGCCCTCGGTCGGGACGATGCCCGAGACGCGGATGCGCGTGCGCTTGGTCACGCTGGTCTTGCTGGGCTTCATCGTGCAGACCTGATACGCCGTCTCGATGTACAGGGGCTGAAGTTCGCCGCTCGCATCGATGTGCTGGAATCCGATCCAGTACGCGTATCCCGGCTTGGCGGTGCTCGGCACCTTGACGCTCAACGCTTCATTGGCGCCGCCTCGCGAGAGCTTGGCGCCGTAGTCGCTGTAAGCTGTGCCGCCGGGGTCGCTGCTGCCGGTCACGTAGTTGCGCCAGCCCGCGGGGAAGTTCTCGCGCTTCACCTTGACGGTGGTTCCCGGCTTGCCGGAGTACTTGTACCCGGAGAACTGGACGCGCTGCGCCCCCGACTCGCCGACGTCGATGGTCCTACCCGGAGATAGGCCGGACGTCACGGTGAGCGCGGAGGAGAACTCCACGCCTTCGTCCTGCCAGAAGTTGACACTGCCCTTGGTGTAGGCGCCGTCCAGCGCGTCCACTTGCACGGTCGTGGGGCTGGTGACGGTATCCGTTGTGCTCGCGGCGCCGTGGGAGAAGGCGTTGTCGCCCTGGAGGTCGACGGCGATGGTCTGGAACGTCTTCCATGGGCCGCCTCGGGTGGCCGCCACGTTGACCCTGCCGGGGTACAGGTCCACCGGATACGTGTTGCCTGCCGTCCAGGTCTGATCGAGACGGCCCCACCAGGCGTCGTCCAGGTAGGCCCAGATCTCACCACTGGTGGTGGCCTGTGGCGAGGCCGTGTAGGAGCCGTCGTACTGGCTCGCCATGGTGCCGCTGTTCCACTTCTGATCGGCGTCGGATCGCGACCACCACTCCATCTGCACGTTGCCAAGGGCGGAGTGTGAGGAGTCGTACACCGTGCCGGTGACGCTCACGGCCGCTGCCATTCGGGCGCCCAGCGGCGTGAACGACCGGAGGGACGGTGTGGCCTTGCGCGGGACGTGCGGCGCCGGCGTCACCCTGCCATGACCGGCCTGCCGTGTCAGGTCGGCGAAGGCCGGACCGGCGAGCAGAAGAAATGCGGCGCACAGGGCCGCCGCTACGAACAGACGTCGCATGAATGACCCCCTCGAATCGCACACGGGCCGTTCGGCCCGCGTGCCCTGCGGCAATAGTATCTTGCGCCGAAAGGGCTCCGTGACGTTTGTCGAGGTCGCTTCACGGTGACGACGCGTCCAGGGCGTTACCCGGTCGCGGTTTCGGGGCAGGATTCCCATACGCTGTTTGCGCTTGCCGGTTCCTGCCCCGGAAGCCGCAGTACACGTGACGGGAGGACGCAATGGGCCAGGTCCACCCTCTGCCGACTCAGTCGGACGGGCATGTTGGGTCCGTGACCAATCCGCCGGCGACGGTCCGCTCCATCGACAGCGGGCACTGCGCCCTCTGCGGCGCCAAGCTCAGCGCCAAGTCGTTGCGGTACCGCGTGGTCTCGCCGCAGGCGTGCGAGATGATCACGGTATGCCACACATGCCACAAGGCCGCGCTGGGCGAAGGGTACAGGCCGGCCGAGTGAACTGCCGCCGGCCTGTGCTCCACCTGTCGACGGGAGCCCGCGGGCTCCCGTTTGCTACAATCGGCCTCCCTGCGACCCCGACCACCCTCCTACGGTGATGCCCATGCGCCTCCTCGATGCCTGCGCCAAGAAGCCCGTCGATGCCACGCCCGTGTGGCTCATGCGTCAGGCCGGGCGTTACCTGCCCGAGTACCGTGCCATCCGCGAGAAGATGAGCTTCGTCGAGATGTGCCGCCGGCCGGACATCGCGGCGGAGGTGACCCTCCAGCCGCTTCGCCGCTTCGACCTCGACGCCGCCATCGTCTTCGCCGACATCCTGCTTCCGCTGGAGCCGATGGGGATCGGCTTCCACTTCACCAAGGACGACGGGCCCGTCATCGAGCGGCCCATCCGTGGCGCCCGCGACCTCCAGGGCGTGCACGGCATCGACGCGGCGTCGGACCTCGAGTACGTCATGGACACCCTCAAGCTGGTGCGCCACGAGCTAGAGCCACAGACCGCGCTCATCGGCTTCAGCGGCGCGCCGTTCACCCTAGCCAGCTACATCGTCGAGGGCGGTCACTCGCGCAACTACGCGCACGTCAAGAAGCTCATGTACGACGACCCCGTGACGTTCAACCGGCTTATGGGGCTGATCTCCGAGGTCGTGGTGGACTATCTCAGGGCGCAGATCGCCGCCGGCGCCCAGGTCGTGCAGGTGTTCGACTCTTGGGTCGGCTGGGTGAGCCCCTATGACTACGAACTGTTGGTGCTGCCGCACGTGCGCTACGTCATGGACGCGGTGCGAGGGCTGGGGGCGCCGGTGATCTACTTTGGCAACGGCGCCTCCGGGATGCTGCACCTCGTGGCCAAGGCAGGCGCGGATGTCTACGGCGTGGACTGGCGCATCCAGCTCGACCGCGCCTGGCACCAGCTCGGCGACGTCGCCGTGCAGGGCAACCTCGACCCCATCACGCTCCTCGGGCCGCCGAAGGCCATCGAGGAGCGCGTCGCGGACGTCATCCGCCGCGTCGGCGGCCGGCCCGGGCACATCTTCAACCTCGGCCACGGCCTCATCCCGCAGGTCCCGCCGGACAACGTCAAGTACGTGGTCGACGCCGTGCATCGGCTTTCGGCCGCCCCGATCTGAGCCAGCTCAGGAGGTCGGCATGACCGAGAGCCTCGTCGACGTCGCCCTGCTCGCCTACGGCGGGCCGCAGAGCCCGGACGAGGTCGTGCCGTTCCTCGAGCGCCTGATGGGGCGCACGCCGGAGCCGGGCACGGTCGCCGCCGTGCAGGAGCGCTATGCGCTCATCGGCGGCGCTTCGCCGCTCCCGGCCATCACCGCGCGCCAGGCGCTGGCGCTTCAGGCCAAGCTGATCCAGGAGCTCGCCTTCCCCATCCGCGTGCGGCACGGGTTCCTCTACGCCGAGCCCAGCGTCGCGGACTGCGTCCGCTCGCTCGACGCCCACGAGGTCGTCGCCCTGCCGATGAGCCCGTTCTCGTCGCGGCTCACGAGCGGCAAGTACAAGACGCAGATCGCCGCCGCCGAAGACCCCACCACCAGCGGCGCCGGCCGCGACATCCCGCTGCTCGAGGACTGGTACTCCAGCCAGGGCTTCGTGCGAGCGCTCAGCCGCCGGGTCGCGGAGGCGCTGGACGGCTGCGACGTCAACGAGTGGGCCGTCCTCTTCACCGCGCACAGCGTGCCGGTGGAGACCATCGCGGAGGGCGACCCCTATGTGGACCAGTTGCAGCAGACCATCTCCCAGCTGGTCCCGCTGATCGTCCCCGGCGACTGGCGGTTCGGCTTCCAGAGCAAGGGCCGCGGCGGCGGCGAGTGGATGGAGCCCGAGGCCGACGACGCGGTCCGCGTCCTCGCGGAGGAGGGCTGGAAGAAGATCCTCGTCATCCCCATCGGGTTCGTCAGCGACAACGTCGAGACGCTCTACGACCTCGACATCGTCCTGCGCGGCCAGATCGAGAACCTCGGCATCGAGTACCGGCGCACGCACGCGCCCAACGACTCGCCGCTGTTCATCCAAGCCTTGGCCGACGTCGTGATCGACTACCTCGCGAAGCGGCCCGTCGAGCGTGCTTTGCACGCGCCCGGCGAGCCGCACCCACACTCCTGAGGCCGGGCGACGTGAGCGCTGGCATCCAGGCGAGCGGTACATCCGGCGAGGCCCGGCAACTCCGCATCGCCGTCGTCGGCGGCGGCATGGCCGGCCTGGGAGCGGCGCGCGTGCTCGAAGCAGCGCGCGCGCAGGATCCCTCCGTCGACTGGCAGCTCTACGAGCAGGACCCGCGGTTCGGCGGCAAGGTGCGGACCGTACGCCGGGACGGATTCGTCGTCGAGGGCGGTCCGGACTCGGCCATCATCGAGAAGCCGTGGCCCATCACGGCCGCCCGCGAGGTCGGCATCGGCGACAGGTTCCTCGACTGCAACGAGGACATCCGCAAGAGCTTCGTCTTCACGCGCGGGCGCCTGCACGAGCTGCCCGAGGGCATCATCCTGATGGTCCCGACGCGGATGGTGCCGTTCGCGCTCAGCGGCCTGATCAGCTGGCCCGGCAAGGTCCGCATGGGCATGGACCTGCTGCTGCCGCGCGGGGGCGCGGCGACGCCGGGGCCAGGGGGCGCAGCCGGCTCGGCCCTTGACGAGAGTCTCGGCGACTTCGTCCGCCGGCGACTCGGCAGAGAGGCGCTGGCGCGCATCGCCGAGCCCATCGTCGCCGGCATCCACGCCGGCGACCCCGAGAACATGAGCGTGCGCGCGACGTTCCCGATGTTCCTCGACATGGAGCTCGAGCACCGCAGCCTGATCGTCGCGATGCTCAAGCGGCGCAAGGCGCGCCAGAAGGCAGCCGCCGCGCGCGGCGGCGCGGGCGCACCCGGCTCCGGCGCCGCGGGCGCCTTCGGCCAAAGCGCGCCAAGCCGCTCAGGCCCCAAGTCGTACTTCTACTCGTTCCGCACGGGACTCCAGGACCTGAGCGACGCCGTGGTTGCCTCCCTGCCGGCCGACCGCCTGCACGCCGGCACCGGCGTGCAGACCATGGCCGTGTCCCACGCCGGCGGCGCGAACACCGGCTCCGGCGCCTACGAGTTGCAGCTCAGCACCGGCGAGCGCGTGGTGGCCGATGCCGTCGTGCTCGCCACGCCGGCCTGGGCGAGCGGCGACCTGCTGCGCCCGGTCGCGCCGCTCGCCGCCAACGACCTGTCTTCCATCGAGTACGTCAGCACGGCCACCGCGTCGGTGGCGTTCCGCCGCGACCAGGTGAAGCACGACCTCAAGGGTTTCGGCTTCGTCGTGCCCCGTGCCGAGGATCGCCCGGTGATGGCCACCACCTGGAGCTCGAGCAAGTTCGACGGGCGCTCGCCCGACGGCCACGTGCTGCTGCGCAGCTTCCTCGGTCGGGCCGGCCGTGAGGCAGCCGCGCAGCTCGACGACGACGAGATGGGCAAGGTGGTCCGCGCGGAGCTCCGCGAGATCATGGGCATCAGCGCGGAGCCGGAGTTCATCGAGATCTTCCGCTGGCCGCGCGGCATGCCGCAGTACCGTGTCGGCCACGTGGACCTGGTGGCCCACATCGAGGCCGCGGTGGCGCGCGTCCCCGGCGTCGAGCTCGCCGGCGGCGCCTACCACGGCATCGGCATCGGCGACTGCCTGCGCGAGGGCGCGGCCGCCGCGGAGCGCGCCCTCGAGCACGTCCGCGGGCTCCCCGAGGACGAGGTCCCCCCGCAGCCGGCTGACGTGCCCGGCATAGACGGCGTCGAGGACTAGAACTACCGGGCGCCGCGGTTGCCCGGGTGTCTCGTTCCCGCTCGCCGGACCGTCCCCAATGTGCCGGACCGCGGGGTAGGCTGGGCGCATACACCCTGTGTCCCCGCCCCCGCGCAGGGTTCCGCCCCCCGGCGGGGTACACCCACTCTGAGCGACCATGCCGCCCCGGCGGCAGACCGAGGAGGGGCACATGAGTTGGTGGGTCTACGGAACCGCCTGGTTCATCATCTGGGTGGTCTGCCTGTGGCTGGTGTGGCGCATGGTGGGCCGCAAGGACCTGAACCGTGCGGGCTGGATCATCCTCACGATCTTCTTCCCGATCATCGGGCTCATCGTCGTGGCGATCCTCCCGCCCAAGCAGCGGCCGACTCCGCCCGAGACCATGGCCTGACGCGGGGCCGGGTCAGTACTTGCCGAGCAGCTTCCAGATGCCGCGGTGGATGGCGTGTCCGCTGAAGCCGGGCTTGTTGTACATGACGGCGCAGTGGTTGGTGATGACCTTGAGGTCGCGCTTCTCGGCTTCGGCGAGCGCCTCGGGCGTGTCGGTCATCTGGTGGATCCAGACGCGCTGCACGCCCGCGTCGGCTGCCTTGGCGACCCACGCGGCCGTCTCCTCCTTGGGCAACTCCAGGACGGCTGCTTCGACGGGACCGGGCAGCTCGCCGAAGTCGGTGTACGCCTTGTCGCCCTCGACGGTGCCGCCGTCGGGGTCCACAGGGTAGACGGTCACGCCGCGCTCCTTGAGCGCGCCGTAGGTGATCTTGGGGTAGGGCTTCTTGCTGGCCTGGCGGCCGACGACGACGTAGCTGCCGGCATCCCAGAACTGCTGGCACTCAGATGGCATGGTCTCCCTCCTCAGGGGGTGGCGGCGGGCGGGTCGGCGGCGGCGCTCCCGCCCGTCTCGTTCTCGGCGTAGCACTGGCCGGGGGCGACCACCTCGGGGTGGCGACCGGCGGCGCGCAGGGCTGCGCGGACTTCGTAGCACAGGTGACATTCGTCAGCGTAGTGCGAGCGCGCTGGCGTGTGGCCGGCTGCCTGAGCAAGGGCCCAGGGGCCGCCGGCGAGGATCTCGCGGATGACCGGGCGCGCGTGCGGGTCGTAGGCGTCGAGCACGCGCTGCAAGCCGCCGACGAGCGGCGCGGCCAGGCGCTCGGGCGGCGGCGGGCCGTCGCCTCCGGCGAAGACATTCCCGGCGCTGATGCCCTGGCAGACCTGCAGCTCGCCGTCCGGGCCGACGTGAGCGCGGCCCGGGTCGGCGAGATCCTCGAAGGGGCAGGTGACGAGCGACTCGGGCGGCCGGGTGGCTCGCGCCGGCGCGAGCGCGACGGCCGCCCGCCCCTTGTGCATGATCTCGCCGACGTCGCCGGAGCAGGCGCCGGGTACGCCGATGTCCGCCGGCGCCCCTACTTCGAGCACGCTGACCGGGATGCCGAGTTCCTGTGCCGCCAGGACCGCATTGCGCAGATGCTCCTCGTTCGCGTCCTCGACGAAGTACGCATAGGAAGAGAGCGAGAGGTCGGCGATGCCCAGCTCGGCGAACGGGGCCAGCCACACCTTGGCGTCCTCGAGTGACGTCGCCCAGAAGCAGTTGCTGACGATGCCGGCGTCCAGGCCGCGCTCGCGGGCGCGCTGCGCCGCCGCGAGCACGATGGGATACGCCAGCGTGGGTTCGCCGCCCTCGAAGTAGACGTCGGTGACGCCGATCTCGGCCGCCTGGTCGATGACGCTCGCGAGCTGCGACAGCGTCATCGTGCCCTCCGCGTCCGGCGAGCCCCAGACGAAGCAGTGGTCGCAGGCGTAGGTGCAGCGATACGTGACCAGGAAGTGGATGCCTTCAAGACGGACGGGCATGGCCACAGTCTACGCCCGGGCCATGCGCGCGCGGAAGTGAACCGTCCACATGCTGCGGCCGGCGCGTCTGGGCTGTCGCGACCGGCGGCCTGGGAGCATGTCGCACGAGGGCTGCGTACGCTCGCACGTACGCATCCGGTCGGAAGACGTACGCTGCAGCGTACGCAGGGCGAACGCACATCCCTCCCCCAGACGTCCCGGGGGAGGGTCCGGGTGGCCGGAACCGCGCAGTGCCTAGAGCCGGGCCTTGAACTTCTTGAGCTCGGGGGCGAACCAGTCGCCGGCGCCGTTCTTGATGCCGGTCTTGTCCATGAAGAAGCGCGAGCCGTTGGCTGTGGCGTGACCGACGACGTCGCCGGTCTTGATGCCGTAGTGCGCCTGCAGCCAGCGCACCAGCTTGAGCCCGGCGTTGACCTGCTTGGTCCGGCTCAGGATCTGCCTGTCCATCCAGTGGCCGCTGTGGCCGGCGCTCTCCTGACAGAACTCGATGCCGAAGGCGATGTAGTTCATGCCGATGGCGTGGCGGGCTCGGTAGTTGAGCGGCATGAGCTGATAGATGGTGCCGTTCTTCGCGATGATGAACTGGGCGGAGACGCCGGGCTTCTCCTTGACACCGTTGATGACGTAGGCGGTGTTGGCGTTGAAGGTGTTCCAGGCGCTCTGCCAGTCGGCGCCGTCGGTGTGGTGCAGGACGACGGCCCGCGGCTTCTTGAGGAGATACGTGGCCTGCTTGGCGCCGTAGTGGCGACGGCTGTACTGGGTCATCTGCGCCTTACGGCCGGCGCCGTAGGCGATGAACTTCTTGACGACCCGCGGCTTGGCGACCGACGCGGAGCGACTGGCGGTGCCGTGAGTGGCCGCGGACCCGGCGGCGAACGCCGGCGCCACGACGATAGCGATGGCGGCGAGAAGGGCCGCCACGGCGATCGCGACCAAGCTGATGGTGCGGACTCGCATGGCGTCCGAGTATACGACGCTCATGGCGCGCTTACCTCCGGAGCCGCGCCGTTGGCGTTGCCCGGGTTTGGCGGGCAGGCTCTACGCCGCCGCGCGCTCCGGCGTGACGGCCACCTCGCGCAGGCTCGTGAGGCGGACGATCTCCAGGGTGAGCGGGCGGCCGATGGTCGCCTCCGTGAGTGTGCGATGCAGGGTGTCGACGTCGGGCAGCGACTCGCCGTCGACGGCGACGATGAGGTCGCCGGGCAGGAGCCCGGCCCGCTGGGCCGGGCTGCCGGGCTCGACCCCGGCGACCAGCACGCCGGTCTCGAGCGGCAGGTCGAAGTAACGGACGACTCGCCGCCGTATCGGCGTCGTCTGCCCGGCCACGCCGATCCGCCCGCGCGTGATGTGCCCGTCGCGGATGAGCCGGCCGGCGACGTAGATCGCCGTGCTGATGGCGATGGCGAAGCACAGCCCCTGCGCCGGCCTGATGATCGCCGTGTTCACGCCGATGACGTCGCCGTGCGAGGTGACGAGCGGCCCTCCGGAGTTGCCTGGGTTGAGGGCCGCGTCCGTCTGGATGAGGTTGTCGATGAGCTGGCCGCCGTCCGCGCGCAGCGAGCGGCCGAGCGCGCTGACCACGCCCGCGGTCACCGTCGTCTGGAAGCCGAAGGGGTTGCCGATGGCGACCACGAGCTGGCCGACGCGCAGAGTCCTCGAGTCGCCGAGCCGGGCGGAGACCAGCTCGGGCGCATCCACGCGGAGGACGGCGAGGTCGGTCTCCGGGTCGTCGCCGACGAGCTGCGCCGACATCTGGCGACCGTCGTTCAACGTCACGCGCAACGCGTCGGCGCCGTGTGCGACGTGGCTGTTGGTGAGGATGAAGCCGTCGCTGGTGATGACGAAGCCGGAGCCCGAGCCTGCGTAGCCCGGCTCGGGCGACCCGCCCGGGGCCGGTCCGGCGTCGGGACGTCCGGGACGGCCGCGCCGCCGCCGGCTCTGCTGAGCCGCCGGACGGCGGCTCACGTCGATGTTGACGACCGATGGCCCGACGAGCTCGGCCGCGCGGATGACGGCGCGCGAGTACGCGTCGAGCAACGCGCCGTCCTCGGCCGCGCCCGCGGCGTCGGCCAGGCTGGCCTCGACGCCGCTCTCGTCAACAGCCGTCCCGCCCCCGGACGCTCGGGTGTCGCCCGGCTGCTCGAGGCGGGTCCCCGCGTCGTCCACGACGACGAGTCCGTCGGCGATGGTTCGTGCGTGTCCGGTCATGTGGGTACTCCGTGAGTCGTTCCGGGCGGACCTGCCGACCGGAGGTCGGTGCGGGTGATCCGCCCTTTGCACGACTTGTTCCCGGCCTCAAACGACCGGCTTCGCCTGTCCTGAGCCTTCAGTCGCCGCCGACAGCTGCCGATGTCGGCGGTGAGACGGGGAAAGGAGAGGGAGATGTCACTCACCGACGATCTCGCGGCAACGAGCGCGACGCTGCCCGTGCGGCTCACGCCGCAGAAAGACGGAAGCCTCAAAGGCGAGGCGGTGCTGGCCGAGCGCAAGGCGTTCCTGAGCAAGAAGAAGCTCACGTACGCCTGCAAGGCGCGCGTGGACGACGCCGCGCGGACGGTCCGCTTCTGGGAGATGCTTGTCGAGAAAGGCTCGGGTATGTCGAGCGGCATGGACGACGTGGGTCCCGGCATCGGCTTCTCGGCCGGGACCTACAAGACCGGTGGCAGGGAGCGGTCGGGGTCGATCGAGGAGGCGTCGAACTACTTCGGCAAGGACTTCGACTATCAGTGGGACTACGCCGCGGTGCGGACCGGGTTGCAGCAGGTCGCCTCGGCCGCGGGCTACGGCTGGGAGACGGTGCTCAACCCCAAGTCCGTGTGAAGGCGAGCGCGGCGGGCGGCGAGACGCCGCCCGCCGCCCGTCAGCCCAGATTCTCGATCGGGACCGGCTCGATCTCGTCGGCCGGCGTGAAGCCCCAGACCCGGCCGTAGAAGTACAGCTCGGCCTCCTCGGCGCGGACGATGCTCTCCGCTTTGCGGAACCCGTGCTGCTCGCCCTCGAACGGCAGGTAGGCGAACGGCAGGCCCTTGCGGCGCAAGGCCTCTACGATGATGTCGGCCTGAGCGTGCGGGACGATCTGGTCCTCCAGCCCTTGGAGCAGGATCACCGGGCAGTCGATCTCGTCGACGTGGTTGATGGGCGACCGCTCTTGGTACACGTCGCGCCGCTCCGGGTACGGCCCGACGAGGCTGTCGAGGTACTGCGACTCGAACTTGTGCGTGCCGCCGGTGGCGAACGCCTCGAGGTCGGCGAGGCCGAACAGGCTGGCGCCGGCGGTGAAGAAGTCGTGCCGTGCCAGCGCGTTGAGCGTGGTGTAGCCGCCGGCGCTGCCGCCGCGGATGCCGACGCGCGCCGGGTCGGCGTCGCCGCGCCCTATCAGGTACTTCGCGGCGTTGATGCAGTCGACCGTATCGACCACGCCCCACTCGCCCTTGAGCCGCTCACGGTACTCGCGGCCGTAGCCGGTCGAGCCGCCGTAGTTGACGTCGACCACGGCGACGCCGCGCGAGGTCCAGTACTGGACGTCGAGGTCGAGCCTGGCCTCGTGGGCGGACGTGGGGCCGCCGTGGACGACGACCAGCAGCGGCGGCGACTCGCCCTCCGGAGCGACGAAGTCCGGGTTCGTCGGCGGGTAGTAGTTGGCGTGCGCCGTGAGGCCGCCCTCCGTGGGGAAGACGATCGCCTCCGGCCGGCTCACGTACGCGGGGTCGATGGGGACGGCGCGGCCGCGGCGGACGACGTCGCACGCCGCGGTGTCCGGATCGACGACGGCCACCTGCGAGCCCTCCGTGTGGGTCGCGCCGATCAGGCCAAGGCGGGTCCCCAGCGGCGTGAGCGAGTTCACGGCGCTGTAGGGAGACCCGAGGTCGCGGAGCGGGGTCGCCTCATGGGCGTCGGCCGGATCGTCCACGCCGATCGAGTCGCCGTCCGCGGGCCCGTCCAGCACCGCCAGTCGGTCCCCGCCGTCCTCGGTGTAGCACACCACGAGGCGGCCGTCGGCCAGGAACACGTACTGCTGAAGGCCGAACACCCACGGCACGGCGGCGAACTCGGCCTCGCGGGTCTCGAGCGGGCAGGGCTGCGACCTGTCGACCGAGACGGCGTAGAGGTTGTACCAGCCGGTCCGGTCGCTCGCGAACCAGAGCTCGCCGGCCGGGCTCCAGAGCGGTTGCAGGATCGACTCGTGCGCGCCGCCGGCGACGAGCCGCTCGCCGGAGACGCCGCCGTCGCCGGCGAGCTCCGCCGTCCACAGTTCGGTGCCGTCCCACGGCATGCGCGGGTGGTCCCAGCTGAGCCACGCCACACGGCGGCCGTCCGCGTCGAGGCGCGGCGCGGCGTAAAAATCGTGGCCGGCGGCGATGACCCGCGGCCCGGCGGACCCGTCCGCCGGCAGGCTGACGAGCTCGTTGACCACGCCGCCGTCGTCCTCGTGCCGCTCGCGCACGCTCACGAGCGTGCGGCCGTCCGCGGTGACGCGCCCGTCCGCGTACCGGTGGGTGCGGGCGGACGGCGGGGCCGGCGTGATCGGGGCCGGCGTGCTCCAGCGCGCCGGCTCGCCCCCGCCGGCCTCCTCGAGATCCTGCCGGTACAGCCGCTGGTCGGCCTGGTCGCTGAAGATCACGCTCTCGCCGCCGCGCCTGTTGCGGAAGGCGGCGTACATGCCGCCGCCGTATTCGTGCACCAGCGTCCGGGCGCTCACGCCCGGCGGCGTCACGTCGGCGATCTCGCCGCCGGGCGCGCGCCGCACCACCACGTAGCGGCCGTTCTCAGTAGGCCGCAACTCGACCCAGTACAGGCTCTCGCCCACGCTCTGCGGCCACTGTGTGCCGACGCCGCCTTCGGCGATGATCTTCGCCGTCACCGGGGAGCGCCAGGAGCCGTAGGGAGCGACGGTGGGAGTGCGTGTGTCAGTCATGCGGGGTCCTTCGTCAGGGTACAGTGCGCGGCGGGTCCGGACCCGCCGCTTCGCTAGCCGCTAGCTACCCCGGGGTACATGCCGACAATCGTCGACGCCCGCGCCGGGGTGCAGTGCCAGGTGAAGGCCCGTGCGCGTGCGGCGCCGTCAGCGACGTTCGACGCGGAAGACGTTGTGCCGGTTGGCGCTCCGCTCGCAGTCGAACGCCAGGGTGGCGCGCGAGAGGTCTTTGACCTCGAGCCCGCCGAGCTCGGAGCGCTCGAGGCGGAAGTTCCGCAGGTTGGTGGCGAACAGCAGCACGCCGCCCGGCGCGAGCAGCCGGCGCGCGACCAGCCGGATCAGGTCGGCGTGGTCCCGCTGTACGTCGAAGGTGGCGCGACCCATCCTTTTCGAGTTGCTGAAGGTCGGCGGGTCGAGCCAGATGAGGTCGTACTGGCCGCCGGCCTGGGCCACCCAGCGCAGGCAGTCGGCCTGGACGAGAGCATGCGGCGGCGGGGCGGAGGCGTTCGCGCCGCCCGCGCCCGCGCCCCCGGCGGCCGGCCCCGAGGCCGGCCACACCTGCTGCGTGAACTCGAAGCCGTTGGCCGCCAGATTGCGCCCGGCCCACTCGAGGTAGTTGGCCGAGAGGTCCACGGTGGTCGACGACGGAGAACCGCCGGCCAGCGCGTTGACCGTCATCGAGCCGGTGTAGGCGAACAGGTTGAGGAAGCGGCGCCCGCCGGCCAGCCGCCGGACCAGGCGCCTCGTGAGGCGCTGGTCGATGAAGAAGCCGGTGTCCAGGTACGTGCCCAGGTCGATGGAGTAAGTGAGGTCGTCCTCGGTGATGTCGACCTGCTGCCCGGTGTCGCGGCGGCGCTCGTACTGCGCCGCTCCCCGCTGGCGGCGGCGCTCCTTGAGCACCACGTGGCCCGCGGGGACCTCGACGACGGCGCCGATCACCTCGACGGCGTCGGCGAGCCGGCGCCTGGCCTTGTCCGGGTCGATCTCGGGCGGAGCCGCGTACTCCTGCACGTGCACCCAGTCGCCGTACACGTCGACGACGAGGTTGTACTCGGGGAGGTCGGCGTCGTAGAGCCGGTAGCAGGTGATGTCCTCGCGCTGGAGGCGCCGCGTGAGCCGGCGCTGGTTCTTGCGCAGCCGGTTGGCCAGGTACTCGGCGCCGCCGCGGAGCGTGTGCGGCAGCGCGGCAGGAGCCGCCGCGGCGGCCGGCTGGGCGGGCGCCTCGGGCTGGGCGGGCACCGAGGGACGGGCGGCGCGCTCCGGCTTCGGCGCCGCGGAGCGCACGGCCGCGCGGGCGGTGCGCGGCGCGGCCGATCCCGTCGGCGCGGCGCCGGGCGCGAAGTACGAGAGCACGCAGTCCAGCGGGCCGTTGCGCAGCGGCGTCGAGCGGCCGGGCGTCAGCCCGAGGGCCTTCACCTGGTGGTCGTCGCCGGCCAGCACGACGGCATTCCAGTCCGAGAAGGCCGTGCGGAGTCTCTCGCCGAGCTGCCGGTAGACGGCCTCGGCCTCGCCTGCGTCGAGCCGCTCGCCGTAGGGAGCGTTGGCGGCGACGAGGCCGCGCGCCGCCGCGGGCTCCACGTGGTCCAGATCCGCCCGGTCGAACGCGAGCAGGTCGCCGAGGCCGGCGCGACCGGCGCAGGCGCGCGCGAGCTTGACCGCGCTTGCGTCACGGTCGCTGCCCCGGATGGTCATGTCCGGACCGGCGGCCTTGAGCCTCTCCAGACCGGCCGTGCGCCGGGTGCGGGCCTCTGCGACCAGGGCCTGCCACACACGTGCATCGTGGCCGTGCCAGCGCAGGAAGCCGAAGGCCGGCGCGGAGCGGTCGTCCGCGGAGCGGCCACCGGGCGAGGCCTTGCGGTCCCCGAAGCGGGCCCGCGCGGCATGGTCGGTCCGAGTCTGCTGGGCGACCGGCGGTGCCTCGGCGCGCAGCAGGCCGGGGGCGATGTCGGCCGCCATGAGGGCCGCCTCGATGGGCAGCGTGCCCGACCCGCAAAGCGGGTCCAGCAGGCTGCCTCCGGCGGCGGCCTGCTTCGGCCACGCCGCGTACAGCAGCAGCCCGGCGGCGAGGTTCTCCTTGAGCGGCGCCTCCACCTGGAGCTTGTCGGCACGGTAGCCGCGCCGGTGCAGGCTCTGGCCGCTCAGGTCGAGCGAGATCGTGACGCGCCCGCCGGCGAGGTGGACGTTGATGCGCACATCGGGCGCGCGCGGGTCGACCGAGGGCCGCCGGCCGGTCTCCTCGCGCAGCTGGTCGACCACGGCGTCCTTGACGCGAACGGCGCCGAAGCGCGTGTCGCGGATACGCTGGTTGGTGCCGGCGAAATCGACGGCGAGCGTGTCGTCCGGGCCGAGGTGCTCGCCCCAGTCCACAGTCTGCGTGGTGGCGTACAGCTCGTCGCCGTCGCCGCCCGCGCCGGTCGCCAGCGGCAGCAGCACGCGGCCGGCGAGCCGCGACCAGAGGCAGGCGCGGTACGCCGTCTCCAGGGCGCCGGTGAAGGACACGCCGGCGCGGACCTGCTTGACGTGCTCCGCGCCGAGCCCGCGCAGCTCGCCGGCAAGCAGAGATTCGAGGCCCCGAGGCACGGTCGCGAAGAGGGAGAGGTCGGTCACCCCGCAAGGCTACCACGTGCCCGGGTGAGACCCGTTCGCGTCACCTCCCGTCGGAGCTGCTGCGTCGCCCGTCGCCGCGTCGGATGCAGGTGCTCAAGCGAGCGCCTAGAATCGTCGAGGTAGTACGCAGACCGTTTTCTGCGCTCCGCGGGCCTCCCCGCGCCGCGCCGGGGGCCAGTGGAGGCACGGATGTACCGTCATCTCCTCATCCTGATCGCCGCGTTCGGGCTTGCGCTGCCCGGCATCGTCAGTGTGTCGGCCGCCGTCTCCGAGGCCCCCGCTTCTCCGCCCGGATCCCTGCCGCCGGCCGCTCCGGTCGCGCTGCCCAGTGTCACGCCCACCGCCTCTCCGTCACCCGGCGACTCCACGCCGCCGGTCACGACCGCCAAGGGCATGGGCTCGCGCTGGCGCAACGACACCGCCACGGTGGAGTTCTCGGCGACCGACGACGCCTCCGGCGTCGCCGCGACCGTCTTCCGCGTGGACGGCGGAGCTTGGCGCTTTGGTGACCAGGTCCTGGTCAAGGCGCCCAAGGACCACTCCAACGACGGCGAACACGCGGTGGAGTTCTACTCCGTGGACAACGCACTCAACACCGAGGCGCCCCAGACGGTCACGGTCAAGATCGACACACGGCCGCCCCACTTCGCCTGGACCAGCCTCTCACCCGGGACCATCCGCCGCGTTCAGCCGGTGAGGTGCAAGTTCACGGTCGACGAGCGCAGCGGGCCGGTGACGCTGTCGTACAAGATCACCGACCAGTACGGCTACCCTGCGGCGAGCAAGGGCGGCCTGGAGCGGGCTGCCGGCGCCCGCTCGCTCGGCATCCCGACGCGCTACAAGAACGGCAAGGGCTTCGTGCCCGGCGTGTACCGCGTTCAGATCACCGTCAAAGACGAGGCCGGCAACATCACGGTGGCGAACCGCCGCTCGTTCCGGGACTACCGTCCTGTGAGCGGCGGCGTGTGGCACCGCGTGCCCCGTGCCGGCAAGCTCGTCGGCCTGACGTTCGACGACGGCGGCGCCGCCGCGTGGCAGAGCATGCTGAACACGCTGAAGCGCTACAAGATGCACGCGACCTTCTTCCCGCTCGGCCCCTACGTGCAGGCCAGCCCTGCGCTGGCGCGGCGCTGCGTCGCCGAGGGCAACGCGATTGGCACGCACGGCTGGACGCACACGATGATGTCGCGTCAGAGCTCGAGCGCGATCCAGAGCGAGTGGACGCGGGCGACCAACGTGTGGTGGAGCAAGACGGGCTACTCGCCCGTGCCTTACTGCCGGCCGCCCTACGGCGACATGAGTTCGTCGGTGACGTCCGCCTCGGCGGCAATCGGCTTCTACCGCGTCATCCTGTGGGACGTGGACCCGCGGGACTGGACCGAGCCGGGCTCGAGCGTCATCGCCTCGCGGGTGCTCTCGCACGTCCATCCCGGCGCGATCGTGTGCATGCACCTGCGCCCGCAGACCGCCGCCGCGCTGCCGGCCATCCTGCGCGGCCTCAAGGCGCGCGGCTACAAATGCGCCAGCTTGCCCGAGATGTTCCACGCCGCCGGTCTGCGCTAAGGGCGCCGGCGCCGAGCGCCGTCAGAGCAGAGCGCCGGGCGCCGGGCCGCCGGAGCCCCGCCCGGCGATGACAGCCAGAAACGCGTCGCCGTACCGCTCCAGCTTGGTCTGGCCGACGCCGTTGACCTCGAGCAGCTCGTCGGCCGTGGCCGGCTTGCGTGCCGCCATCTCCGCGAGAGTCGCGTCGCTGAAGACCACATAGGCCGGGACGTTCTGCTCGTCGGCCAGCCGCTTGCGCACCCCGCGCAGCGCCTCGTAGAGCTCTTCGTCGACGGCCAGCCCGGCGAGCTCCGCCGCCCGGCCGGAGCGCGCGGCGCGGACGCGCTGCTTCTTGGTCGGCACGCGCACACGCGGCTTGGCCATGAGCAGCGCATGATCGCCGCGCAGGAGCGGCCGCGCCGACTCAGTGAGCCGTAGCGCCGAGAACCGCGTGATGTCCTGGACGAGGTAGCCGCGGTGGATGAGCTGGCGGATGAGGCTCTGCCAGTGGTCGCGGCTGTACTCGACGCCGATGCCGTAGGTGCTGAGGGCGTCGTGACCGCGGCTGACGATCTTCTCGTTCTCAGAGCCGCGGAGGACGTCGATGACGTAGCCGACACCGTAACCGAACCCGTCGCGCTCCCAGAGGCGGTAGACGCAGCTGAGCGCCATGCGCGCCTGCTCGGTGGCGTCGAAGGTCTCCGGCGGCTCGAGACAGATGTCGCAGTTGCCGCACGGCGCCGGGTAGGGTTCGCCGAAGTAGCCGAGCAGCGCCTCGCGGCGGCAGCTGAGCCCATCGGCGTAGCCGATCATGGAGTTGAGCTTGTGGAGCTCGATGCGCACGCGCTCCGGGTCGCGCTCGTACTCCTCGGCGCCGTTCTGGCCGCGACCGCCGCCCTCTATGAGGCTGCGCACGACGGCGGCGTCGCCGAGGCCGAACAGCAGCAGGGCCTCGGCGGCCAGGCCGTCGCGCCCCGAGCGCCCCGTCTCCTGGTAATAGCTCTCGACCGTCTTGGGGAGGTCGTGGTGGACGACGAAGCGCACGTTGCTCTTGTCGATGCCCATGCCGAACGCGACCGTGGCCACCACGACGTGGATCTCGTCGCGTGCGAAGGCGTCCTGCACGCGCCGCCGCTCGTCCGCGGTGAGGCCGGCGTGGTATGCGGCAGCGTTGACGCCGTGGGCGCGGAGCTTCTGCGCGACGTCCTCCGTACGCTTGCGCGAGAGGCAGTACACGATGCCCGCCTCGCCTTCGTGCCCAGCCAGGAACTGGGTGAGCTGGTGTAGCGGCTCGCGCTTCTCGACCACTGTGTAGCGGATGTTAGGCCGGTCGAAGCCGGTGACGTAGACGGCTGCGTCGTCGAGCCCGAGTCGCAGGCGCACGTCGTCGCGCGTTTCGGGGTCGGCGGTGGCAGTGCAGGCCATGATGGGCACGCCGGGGAAGAGGCCGCGCAGGCGGCCGAGCTGCACGTACTCGGGTCGGAAGTCGTGGCCCCACTGGCTGACGCAGTGCGCCTCGTCGATGGCGAACAGGGCGAGGCCGGGGGCGCCGTCTTCGCCCAGGCCGCTCAGCCGCTCGAGGAAGCCGTCGGTCATGAGCGTTTCGGGGGCCACGTAGAGCAGCTCGAGCTCGCCGGAGTGGAGCGAGCGCAGCACGCCGCGCGCCTCATCCGCCTCGAGCGACGAGTTGTAGGCTGCGGCGCCGACGCCGGCCGCCCGCAGCGCGTCGACCTGGTCCTTCATCAACGAGATGAGCGGCGAAACGACGACGCCGGTGCCCGGGCGTACCATGGCCGGCAACTGGTAGCACAGCGACTTGCCGCCGCCCGTGGGCATGACCACGAAGGCGTCGCCGCCGTCGACCAGGTGGTCGACGATCTCCTGCTGGTGCGCGCGGTACTCGGCGAAGCCGAAGACCTCGCGCAGCAGGTCGCGAGCCGACCGCGGCGCGGCCGCGGGACTGGTGGGGGTGGGAGCCGGAGTCACGCGCTCGAGTGTAGCAAGGTTGACGGACTGAACGGACGTTCCCTGCGGCGTGGTCCGCGCGGCTGATCATCTCCTGAGCCGCGCGGCGCCCCGGTAGGATGGACCTCGAGAGGAGGTCCGTCATGAAGTACAGCACAGCACAGCTCGGCCGCGTGCTCGTGATCCGCCTGGAGGACGGGGACGTCGTGCACGAGTGCATCGAGGAGGCGGCGCGCGCCGAAGGCGTCGCGCGCGCCGCCGTCATCCTGGTGGGCGGCGCCGCCGGTGGCAGTCGCGTGGTCGTGGGCCCGGAGGACGGTAGCGCACGACCGGTGACGCCCATGGAGCGCGTCCTGCACGACGTGCACGAGATGGCGGCCGCCGGCACCCTGTTCCCGGACGAGGCCGGCCGGCCCGTGCTGCACGTGCACGCCGCGTTCGGCCGCGACGACCGGGTCACGGCCGGCTGCATCCGCAACGGGGTGACCACGTGGGTCGTGGCCGAGGCGATCGTCATAGAGCTGACGGGCAACGAGGCGACGCGGCGCGTCGACCCTGCGAGCGGGTTCGAGTTGCTGGCGGTCTGAGGCACGACGCGTCGGGAGCGACTCGCGCCGGCGGGCGGCAAGAACGAAGAAGCCGGGGCGGGATCTGGGACCCCGCCCCGGCTCGCGCGCTCGGAGTCGGTGTCCGGCGCCGACCTATGGGGCCGGGTCCGTCGCCGCGTCCGAGAAACCTCGGCATCGCCGGCTGGGCCGACGATTCGGAGGATTGTACTCGTTTTGTCGACTGATGCAATCCCTTTTCTATCCTTTATCGTCCGGGGCGCCTTTCCGGGCCGGCGGGCCGTTGTCGTCCCCGCCGGTCCACCCGCCCGTGTATCCTTCCGGGCATGCTAGGTGCACACCGGGACCGGATGAGCGGCAGGCGGCGCGGGACGCCCCGTCCATGCGGGGCGGTCCTGCCAGCGCTTGCCGCCCTGCTGCTCGCGGCCTGCCTGTTCGGCGGGTCGGCGACGCGGCCGCAGCCGGCTGCGGCCGCACCCTGGACCGGAAAGCACTTCCCGGTCCGGTACGACCTTCGCACGCTCCACCGGGTCTCTCACGTGGGCCTGCAGGACCACTACGGCACCTGCTGGGTCTTCGCCGGCATCGGCTCGCTGGAGTCCTGCCTGCTGCCGGGCACGCGCCTCGACTTCTCCGAGAACCACCTCGCCGACCTGAGCGGGTCCCGCCTGCGCTTCGGGGGGCGCGCCCCGAGCACGATCTCCACGGCCTACTTCGCGCGCTGGGAGGGCCCGGTGCTCGAGGCCCGTGACCCCTATCCGCATCCCGGAGCATCCCGGGAGGGTCTGCGTGCCGCGCGTCACGTGCAGGAGGTACTGTTCCTGCCGCCGCACACGAGCCCTCGGGCCAACGCGGCCATCAAGTGGGCGGTGACGAAGTACGGCGCCGTGGATGCGTCCATGGCGTACGAGTCATCGGCTTTCTCCCTCGCGACCAGCGCGTATTACTCGCGCGGGACAGACCTCGACCACCACGTCTGCATCGTCGGCTGGGACGACGCGTACCCGGCGGGCCGGTTCCTGCGGCGGCCGCCCGGCCCCGGCGCCTTCCTCATCAAGAACAGCTGGGGGAGGTCGTACGGGCAGGGCGGCTTCTTCTGGGTCTCCTACTACGACCGCGCTTTCGGGACGACGCTGGCGGTGTTCGAGGGCGTCGCGGGCGCGGGGAACCACGACGCCATCTACCAGCACGACGCCCTGGGCTGGTCGCGGAGCATCGGCTTCGGGACCACCTCGGCGTGGTTCGCCGCCCGGTACACGAGCGGCGGCGACGGTAGCGTCACCGCCACGAGCTTCTACACGCCCGGGCCGGGCGCGACCTACGAGGTCAGGGTCGCGCCCTCACTCGGCGAAGTCGCCGCGGCTCCGCTCGCCGCCCAGGGCACGATCGCGGTCGGCGGCTACCATACCGTGAAGCTCGCGACGCCGGCCCCTGTGACGGACGGGAGCGACTTCGTCGTCGTCGTCCGCCTCACGACGCCGGGCTCGCGGACGCCGATCCCCGTCGAGTACCCGACGAGGCTGCTGGCTCCTCGACCGGCCGTCGGGCGTTCGTTCGTCAGCCGCGACGGCAGCACCTGGACGGACCTTCGATCCCGCCACGGCTTCGCCTCGTCCGACGTGTGCCTCAAGGCGTTCGTGGACTCGCCGGGCGCGGGCGACGAGGCCTCTCCACGTGTACGCCTGCAGCCGGCGACCGCCTCTCCCGGAGCGGGCACGCGCGTCCGCTTCTCACTCACCGATCCGGCGTTTTCGAGCGGCAGCGGCGTCGTCAAGCTGCGCCTCGTGAGCGCGAGCGGGACTACGTTGCGCACGCTCCGCATTCCCGGGGCGAGCGTCAACGAGGGGGACGTCTGGCGCTTCCCCGCCCCCAAGCGGCGCGGGACCTACAAGGTCGTCGCCCGCGCCTGGGACGTCGCCGGCCACGCCTCACTCGCCACCAGTACCCGGGTGGTGGTCCGTTGACGGAGGCGCCGTCGCCGGCGTCGCGAACCCTGTGAGAGATTCGCCCGAGCGGACCCGGAGGAGCCATGATGCGAGATGTGCGGACCTTTGCGGTCACCCTGGCCCTCGCGGCCCTCGCCGTTGCGCTCACCGCGGCCGGTGTGGCCGCGGCCGGCCCCGCCGCCTCGCCGGAGACCCAGCCCGCGAACCTGGCTGCGGTGGCCGCCACAGCCACACCGACGCTCACGCTGACCGCGTCTCCCGCCACCGTCACCGTCGGCGACCGCGCGTCGCTCGTCGTTCACCTCGGCATCCCCGGAGCGACGGTACGTCTGACTCGTCAGCGAGTCGGCGATCCCGCGCCGGTCTCGCTGGTGACTCTCGTCACCGGGTCCGGAGGCACGGCAAGGTACGGCGTGCGGCCGCCGGTCGCAACGACGTACCGGGTCGAGTACCCCGGTGACGACCAGCAGTGGCTGCCGGCGACCGCGGAGGTCGCCGTATCGGTGCGTCCGCGTGTCATTCTGGCGGCGACCAGCCGGGTATTCCGTGGCGACCGCACCCGGCTCACGGTCTCCGCCCGTCCCGCCCACCCGGGCGGCGCCGTCACGCTGCAACTCCGGCAGGATGGCGCCTGGGCCGATTGGCGCGCCGTCAGGCTAGACGCCGACTCCCGCGGCCACTTCACGTGGCTCACCGACGCCGTCGGCCTCTACTCGCTCCGCGCGGTGACGGCGGCGGACGCCGAGCATGTCGAGGGGCGGTCCGTGGTGCGACGCGTCCTCGTGATCAAGCCCAACCCCTACCACGTGCCCATCGCCGCGAAGGCCTTGATCGTCGTGGACATCTCGCAGTACCGCATGCACTTCTTCTCGCGCGGCGTGGAGATCAGGTCGTTCCCCTGCGTGACGGGGAGGCCGTCGCTCCCGACGCCGATCGGCCACTTCAAGATCTACGCCAGGGGTATGTGGCCGGGCGGGCCGTACGGCGCGCGGATCATGTCGTACCACCCGCCGTGCGCCATCCACGGGACCAACGAGCCTTGGCTGTTGAAGAAGTTCCCGCGCAACTTCTCCCACGGCTGCACGCGGCTCGCGAACGCCAACGCGATCTGGCTGTACGACCATGCGCCGCTCGGTACGCCGGTCTGGAACGTGCGCTGACCCAGCGCCGGCCGCGTCTCGCTCGGCGGGGAGCATGGGCTCCCAGGGTGTGAGCCTTCAGTGAAGCCTTCGATGGAGCCTTGGATGGTGCCGTTCGGGGTGCTATCGAAGGCACCGACCCCCGGACGGCATACGTCACTCCGAGCGAGCGGGCGGGCGCGCGGTCGTAGCGCTGCACGGGCTGCCGGCGAGTGAGGGCGGGGAGTCATTGAGCACTCCCCGCCCTCGTCGCGCCGGGCTAGGGCCAGCTGGCCGGCTTGCCTCGCCCCGCGCTCGGGTCAGACGTCCGTCCGTCCCGTCGGCAGCGACTCAGATGCCGAGCCCGTCGCGCTTCTGCTGGATCCACTCCAGCATGGCGGCGACCGCCTCCTTGGCGTCCGTCTCGACGGCGAGCTTGCCGCCGGTCACGCTCGGCAGGTCCTCGGTCACGAGCTTGACGAGGTTCGGCGCGCCGGTCACGAACGGCACCGGGTTCACGTGTGTGTACAGACCGAAGGCCAGTGCGGCCATGGCGTCGATGGTGGCCTTCTGCTCCATGTACTCGGGGGCGGTGGCCACGACCGGCAGGTCGCAGGTGTCCACGCCGAGGGCGTCGGCGATGGCGCCGACGAGCAGCAGGATGCGGCCCGTGTCGGTGCAGGTGCCGAAGCTGAGCACCGGCGGGATGCCGAGCAGCTCGCAGACGGCGGTGAGGCCGGGGCCGGCGTACTTCTTGGCCTCAGCGGTCTCGAGACCGGCGACCTGGAGGCCGGCGTTGCCACAGCCCATGGCCAGCACGAGCACATCATTCTTGATGAGCTCCTTGGCGATGGCCACCGTGTGGCTGTCCTGGTCTGAGTCGCGCAGGGTGGTGCAGCTCACGAGGCCGCAGACGCCCTTCAGCGTGCCGTTCTTGATAACGTCGAGCAGCGGGTCGAGGCTGCCACCGAGCGCGCCGAGGATGCTCTCGGTGCTGAAGCCGGCGACGGCGTCGCCGGTGCGGAGTTGTGGCGTGGCCCGGCCGAGCGCCTTGCGCTTGGGGTAGTTGGCGACGGCGAGGTCGATGATCTGCTTGGCCTGGTCGCCGGCGGTGGCCGCGTCGAAGACGATCGGCGTCTCGGCGCCGTCGACGCCGACGAGGTCGCTGACGGGCACGAGCAGCGTGCCGTGGGCGGCGCAGGTAGCGCCGAGGGTCGGCACGACGCAGTTCATGTCGGCGGCGAAGACATCGAGGCCGCCGGTCGCGACCGCGAGCTCCTCCGTCAGCCAGTTGCCGGTGAGCCCGACGAACACGTCGTCGACCTCGAAGCGCTGGACGAGCTCCTGGCCGGTCTCGATGGAACCGACGATGCGCAGGCCCTTGGCGCCGGCGGCCTTTGCCTTGTCCTGGGCGGCGGCTTCATGCGCGGCGTCGATGAGCGCAGCGCCGATCATCGGCTCGTGGCCATTGACGGCAATGTTGACGTAGGCGGGGTCGATGATGCCGAGGTCGACCTTGATCGCGTGCGGCGCTGGCGTGCCCCAGAGCGCGTCCTGGGCGAGCTCGAGCGGGATCTGTGCGCCGTAGGCGGTGGCGATGCCGAGGCGAAGGCCCTTGAGGGCGAGGCTCACGTAGCTGCCGTCGACGTTGGTGAGGCAGCTGGAGGTGGCGTACATGTTCTCGTGGAGCACGCCGCCCGGCATGATGCCGAGCTCCTTCCACTTGGCCACGCGCTTGGCCGGCGCCATCTTCTCGACGAACGGCGACGGGCTCTGGTGGTCGCGGTTGAACTCCGCGTGGATCGCGTCGGCGACCCGCTTGGGCAGCGTGTCGCGCGGCTCGACGGCCTCGCCGACGACGCCGGCGAGCACCTCGAGCTTGCTCCAGTCCTTGACCTGGTAGGTGCCGCCCGGCGTGGCCTGCGCGAGGGTCTTCATGACCTCGGAGGCGTGGTAGGTGTAGGTGGCGGTGCCCATCGTGTTCTGCAGCAGGAAGTTGCGCATCGCCATGCCGTCGGCGTCGATGCCGCAGACGCCGCGCGGCGCCTTCGCGGTGATGCGGCACGGACCCTGCGAGCAGAGCGAACAGCGGATGCCCTGTTCGCAGAACGAGCAGCGCTTGCCCATGTCGTCCATGCGGTCGAACGAGGTGCCCTCGCCGGCCTCTCTGGACTCCTTGAGCATCGTGCGTACGGACTCGTGGTAGCTGTCTGCCATGGATCCCTCCCGGGGATGTTTCGCGCTCAGAGCCGAGCCGCGCGCTTCTGCTGGATCCACTCGAGCATGGCGCGACCGCTTCCTTGGCATCGGTCTCGACCGCAGCTTGCCGCCGGTGACGCCGGCAGATCCTCGGTCACGAGCTTGACTAGGTTCGGAGCGCCGGTCACGAACGGCACCGGGTTCACGTGCGTGAGAGACCGAAGGCCAGCGCGGCCATCGCGTCGATAGTGGCCTTCTGCTCTATGTACTCGGGGGCGGTGGCCACGACCGGCAGGTCGCAGGTGTCCACGCCGAGGGCGTCGGCGATGGCGCCGACCAGCAGCAGGATGCGGCCGGTGTCGGTGCAGGTGCCGAAGCTGAGCACCGGCGGGATGCCGAGCAGCTCGCAGACGGCGGTGAGGCCGGGGCCGGCGTACTTCTTGGCCTCGCGGTCTCGAGACCGGCGACCTGGAGGCCGGCGTTGCCGCAGCCCATGGCCAGCACGAGCACATCGTTCTTGATGAGCTCTTGGCGATGGCCACTGTGTGGCTGTCCTGGTCTGAGTCGCGCAGGGTGGTGCAGCTCACGAGGCCGCAGACGCCCTTGAGCGTGCCGTTCTTGATCACGTCGAGCAGCGGGTCGAGGCTGCCACCGAGCGCGCCGAGGATGCTCTCGGTGCTGAAGCCGGCGACGGCGTCGCCGGTGCGCAGTTGTGGCGTGGCCGGCCGAGCGCCTTGCGCTTGGGGTAGTTGGCGACGGCGAGGTCGATGATCTGCTTGAGCCTGGTCGCCGGCGGTGGCCGCGTCGAAGACGATCGGCGTCTCGGCGCCGTCGACGCCGACGAGGTCGCTGACGGGCACGAGCAGCGTGCCGTGGGCGGCGCAGGTAGCGCCGAGGGTCGGCACGACGCAGTTCATGTCGGCGGCGAAGACATCGAGGCCGCCGGTCGCGACCGCGAGCTCCTCCGTCAGCCAGTTGCCGGTGAGCCCGACGAACACGTCGTCGACCTCGAAGCGCTGGACGAGCTCCTGGCCGGTCTCGATGGAACCGACGATGCGCAGGCCCTTGGCGCCGGCGGCCTTTGCCTTCTCCTGGGCGGCGGCTTCATGCGCGGCGTCGATGAGCGCAGCGCCGATCATCGGCTCGTGGCCATTGACGGCGATGTTGACGTAGGCGGGGTCGATGATGCCGAGGTCGACCTTGATCGCGTGCGGCGCGGGCGTGCCCCAGAGCGCGTCCTGGGCGAGCTCGAGCGGGATCTGTGCGCCGTAGGCGGTGGCGATGCCGAGGCGAAGGCCCTTGAGGGCGAGGCTCACGTAGCTGCCGTCGACGTTGGTGAGGCAGCTGGAGGTGGCGTACATGTTCTCGTGGAGCACGCCGCCCGGCATGATGCCGAGCTCCTTCCACTTGGCCACGCGCTTGGCCGGCGCCATCTTCTCGACGAACGGCGACGGGCTCTGGTGGTCGCGGTTGAACTCCGCGTGGATCGCGTCGGCGACCCGCTTGGGCAGCGTGTCGCGCGGCTCGACGGCCTCGCCGACGACGCCGGCGAGCACCTCGAGCTTGCTCCAGTCCTTGACCTGGTAGGTGCCGCCCGGCGTGGCCTGCGCGAGGGTCTTCATGACCTCGGACGGCGTGGTAGGTGTAGGTGGCGGTGCCCATCGTGTTCTGCAGCAGGAAGTTGCGCATCGCCATGCCGTCGGCGTCGATGCCGCAGACGCCGCGCGGCGCCTTCGCGGTGATGCGGCACGGACCCTGCGAGCAGAGCGAACAGCGGATGCCCTGTTCGCAGAACGAGCAGCGCTTGCCCATGTCGTCCATGCGGTCGAACGAGGTGCCCTCGCCGGCCTCTCTGGACTCCTTGAGCATCGTGCGTACGGACTCGTGGTAGCTGTCTGCCATGGATCCCTCCCGGGGATGGTTGGAATGGTGTCTCAGCTCGGGCTCACCCATGGATGAGCTGCGGCAGGCACTTGACGCAGACCCAGGTGCTGTCGCCCTTGTAGCGGGCGGGGAACAGGACGGCGTCGTCCTCGCTGCGCCCGCAGTTCATGCACTTCTGCTCGATCCTGACGCTGGCGGCCAGCTTCTCTGCCAACTTCTCGGCGGCGGCGTCTTCGTCGAACTCGGGGGCGTCACGCTTCTCCACGGTGAGGGCTCCTTCGGGGCAGACGGCGAGGCAGAAGCCGGCGCCGTCGCACAGCTCCTCCTTCATGACCTTGGCCTTGCCGTCGATGATCTCGATCGCGCCTTCGGCGCACGGGGTGACGCAGAGGCCGCACCCGGTACAGAGGTCTTCGTCGATCTTCACTATGCTGCGGACTGCCATGCACTGCTCGCTTTCGCGCGGTTTTCACTTGTTCGGTAGTGTCAAGGTACAGGACGGCAACGGCGCGGCTCATTGACGTGCGTCAAGGGTCTGGTGCGTCGTCCGCGGAGTCCGACTACGGTGCGGCGACACCCGGGAACACAGGCGGGGACCTCGAGATAGGCGGGGACCTCGAGATCGCCCGCTCGGCGCGGCGCGTACTGGATCCGGCGCGCCGGCAGGACCCGCCGCTGGAGTGCGTCCCGGCGGCCTGACGGGTGCGGGATGGCGGCGCAGACTGCCCCGGCCTCAGCCGTCATCGGGGACGTCGAACGTGACATAGGAGGGCGCACCTGGTTGCCTTAGCAGCACGGCGCGCGACACGTTGAGCACGCGGATTCCGCCGCCGGTGAAGCCTTCGAGCACGCCGGCGTGCGCATGCCCGTGCACGGCGACGTCCGCGCCTCGCCTGTCGAGCACCTCCTCGAGCAGCGAGTCGCCGAGGAAGGGGAAGATCTCAGGCGGCTCGCCCGCGAGCGTCGCCGCGACCGGCGAGTAGTGCAGCACGACGACGCGGTGCGGCGTCTGGAGGCCGGCCAGCGCGTGGTCGAGGCGGGCCGCCTCCCCGACCGCGACATCCACGAATGCCTTGACGGCGTCCTCGCCGAACGCCGTCAGCCTGTGTGGCGCGAACCCGGCGCCGAAGCCCTTGACTCCGGCGAAGCCCACGCCGCGATACTCCCAGGCGGAGCCGTCCAGCAGATGCACGCCGCCGTCCGTCAGGAGGCGGGCGAGCTGCTTCGCCTGTCCACTCTCGTGATCGTGGTTGCCCAAGACGGCCACCACCGGGATGCGCGCGGCGCCGAGCGCGCCGAGCAGGGCCTCGCCCTCCTCGGGCAGGCCCAGATTGGTGAGGTCGCCGCCGACCACCAGTACGTCGGCCTCATCCTTGACCCGGCCCAGCATGCCGCGGACCTCGGCGCTCCCGCCGGCGCCGCAGTGCAGATCGGCCATGGCCGCCACCCTCACAGCGGCCTCCCGTCGCGGTCCAGGATCGGCGGCGTCGATCCGGCATCGCGGTAGCCCCACTCGGTCACGTCGATGCGGAAGCTCACGGGATCGAGCACCATCCCGTGGAAAGCCCGAGCCTCGAGCCCTTCGGGCGCACCCCCGATGCGCTCGAACGCCCGCTGCATGAGCTCGCGCGGCAGCCACTCACGGTGCATCGGATACGCGAAGGCGAACAGGACGAGGTGCCAGAACACGATCTCCTCGTCCCCCTCGAGCAGGTCGACGACCCGCTGCCAGTCCACCTCGCCCTGCAGCGCGCGGATCATGTGCAGGATGTCCGCGCCGTCGAACCGGTCCCGGTTGGCGACGTAGACCTTGGTGGCGATGATCTCCTCGGGTCGGAGCAGGCGCGTCGGGACCTGGAGGAACCGAGCCGCCACAGCGGTGCGCAGCCACTCGTCGCCGATGCGCAGCCGTGTCATGTGGCGTACGGCGAAGAGGATGTCCAGCAGGTGCGGAGCGCTGTGCACCTTGGCGAGCCAGCGCGTGTCTCGCAGCTCGGTCTCGAATCCGTCTGCCTCGAACGCGTCCAGCACGGCGCGCACGTCCTCAGGCCGAACGAAGGCGTCGAGGTCCTTGCTGTCGCGCCAGACGCCCGTGAACCCGTACTGCGCGTAGGCGCCGCCGAGCGCGAAGGGGACGCCGGTCCGGCGCAGGACTGCAAGCCATCGGCGGAACAGGTCGGCCTCGGTCTGGGCGAGATAGAGCGGCCGGACGACGGCTCTCCCCCGGAAGGAGAGCTCGAGATCGCCGATGGGCGCGTGCTGCGGTGTGGCGGGGCCGCCCACGCGTTCAGTCGCGAGGCTGTTT
>CAVZIA010000010.1:0-92649 GCA_963775255.1 uncultured Thermoleophilia bacterium
GACGTCGCCCTCGTCCTTGAAGGCGCCGTCGATGTGCACGCTCACGTCGTCGAAGATGCCGAGCATGCCGACCATGGGCGTCGGGTAGATGGCCTGGCCGAAGCTCTCGTTGTTGAAGGTCTGCACGTTGCCGCTCACGACCGGCGTGTCGAGCGCCTCGCAGGCCTCGGCCATGCCCTCGATGGCCCGCTCGAACTGCCAGTAGATCTCGCCCTTCTCCGGGTTGCCGAAGTTGAGGCAGTCGGTGACGGCCACCGGCAGCGCGCCGGTGCACGCGAGGTTGCGCGCCGCCTCGGCGACGGCCGCTTTGGCGCCGCGGAACGGGTCCAGGTAGCACTGACGGCCATTGCAATCGTTGACGAAGGCGATGCCGCGCGGCGTATCTTTGATGCGCAGCACCGCGGCGTCGGAGCCGGGGATCTGCACGGTGTTGGCCTGGACGATGTAGTCGTACTGCTCCCAGGCCCAGCGCTTGCTGGCGATGTTGGGCGCGGCCATGAGCTGCAGCAGGGCCGCGCCGTGGTCCTCCGGCTGCGGGTACGCCGCGTCGGTCACGGCCACGGGCTCGTCGACGACATAGTCGGGCTTGATGGAAGGGGTGCGGATGACGGGCTCTCGTCGGCCAGGCGGCGGGCGGGGATGTCGGCCACGCGCTCGCCGTGCCAGTAGATGCGCAGCATCTTGCTGTCGGTGACCTCACCGATGACGGTGGAGTCGAGGTCCCAGCGGGCGCAGACCTCATGCACGTCGGCGATCTGCGCGTCCGACGATGCCAGCATGCGCTCCTGGCTCTCGCTGATCATGATCTCCCACGGCTCCATGTCGGCCTCGCGCAGGGGCACGCGGTCGGCGTGGATGTCGAGGCCCACGTGGCCCTTGCTGGACATCTCCGAGCTGGAGCTGGTGAGGCCGGCCGCGCCGAGGTCCTGCATGCTGACCACGAGCTTGCGGTGGAACAGCTCGAGGCAGGCCTCGATGAGCTTCTTCTCGGTGAACGGGTCGCCGACCTGGACGCTCGGGCGCTTCTCCTCGAGCGTCTCGTCGAACTCCTGGCTGGCGAGCACGCTGGCGCCGCCGATGCCGTCGCGGCCGGTCTTGGAGCCGATGAGCACTACGTGGTTGCCGACGCCGGTGGCGATGGCGCGCACGATCTGTCGGTGCGGATCAGCCCGGCGCTGAAGGCGTTGACCAGGCAGTTGCCCTCATAGCTGGGCTCGAAGTAGATCTCGCCGCCCACAGTGGGGATGCCGAGGCAGTTGCCGTAGGAGCGATGCCGCCGACGACGCCGTCGAACAGGAAGCGCTGGCGCGGCTCGGTGAGCTCGCCGAAGCGCAGCGAGTCCATGCTCACGATGGGCGCGCGCCCATGGTGAAGATGTCGCGGATGATGCCGCCGACGCCGGTGGCCGCGCCCTGGAAGGGCTCCACGGCCGACGGGTGGTTGTGGCTCTCGACCTTCATGGCCACGGCCCAGCCGTCGCCGACGTCGATGATGCCGGCGTTCTCGCCGGGGCCCTGCAGGATGCGCGGCCCGCTGGTGGGGAAGCGGCCGAGGATGGGCCGCGAGTGCTTGTAGCTGCAGTGCTCGCTCCACATGAGCGAGTAGATGGCGAGCTCGACGTACGTGGGCTCGCGGTCCTGGATGCGCTTGATGTGCTCGTACTCGTCCTCGGTGAGGCCGAGCTTGACGGCCGCGGCGAGGTCGGCGGTGCGGTTCAGTATGAGCTACTCATGACGTCACTCCGCGCCGCGCAGGGCGTCGATCATGGAGCCGAAGAACAGGCGGCCGTCGGTTCCCCCGGCGAGCTCGGCCTCGACCGAGTTCTCCGGGTGCGGCATCATGCCGAACACGTTGCGGGTCTGGTTGCAGACGCCGGCGATGTCGTCGAGGGCGCCGTTGGGGTTGGCGCCCTCGGCCCGCTCGCCGGCGGCGTTCACGTAGCGCACGACGATCTGGTCGTTGGCCTTCATCTTCTCGAAGGTCGCCGGGTCCACCGTGTAGTTGCCCTCGTTGTGCTTGACGACGATGCGCAGCACGTCGCCCTGCTGCAGGCGCACGTAAACGGCGTGGCCGGCGTCTCCACCCGCAGGTTGACATAGCGGCAGACGAACTTGAGGCCGGTGTTGCGGATGAGGCCGCCGGGCAGGAGGCCGGCCTCGAAGAGGATCTGGAAGCCGTTGCAGATGCCCATGACCAGCCCGCCCTGGGCGGCGAAGTCGGCGATGGACTGCATGATGGGGCTGAAGCGGGCGATGGCGCCGCAGCGCAGGTAGTCGCCGTAGCTGAACCCGCCGGGGAGGACGATGCCGTCGACGCCCTTGAGGTCGGTGTCCTTGTGCCAGAGGTACTCGGCGGTGACGCCGGGGAAGGTGCCGAGTGCGTGGTGCGAGTCGCCGTCTGTGTTGATGCCGGGGAAGACGACCACGCCGAAGCGCAGCGGAGAGGCGGGTCAGCGCGGGTCACCTCTGTGATCTCGAAGCGGTAGTCCTCGATGATCGGATTGGAGAGCAGCCGGCGACACATGTCGTCGATCTGGTCGCGGGCGGCGGGATCTGCGCCCGGCCGGTTGCAGCTGAGCTCGATGTACTTGCCGATACGCACGCCGCTCACCCCGCTGAAACCGAGGGCCGGAAGCGCCCGCTCCACGGTGGCTCCCTGCGGATCGAGGATGCCGGCCTTAGGAGTGACGTACACGTGGATGTTCATGCGCTCACCTGCCCGGAGAGTTGATGGTCTGGGGACCCTCCGAGTCTATCGCAGCATCGACGTCGCCCTCGTCCTTGAAGGCGCCGTCGATGTGCACGCTCACGTCGTCGAAGATGCCGAGCATGCCGACCATGGGCGTCGGGTAGATGGCCTGGCCGAAGCTCTCGTTGTAGAAGCTCACGTTGCCGCTCACGACCGGCGTGTCGAGCGCCTCGCAGGCCTCGGCCATGCCCTCGATGGCCTGCTCGAACTGCCAGTAGATCTCGCCCTTCTCCGGGTTGCCGAAGTTGAGGCAGTCGGTGACGGCCACCGGCAGCGCGCCGGTGCACGCGAGGTTGCGCGCCGCCTCGGCGGTCGCGGCCTTGGCGCCGCGGTACGGGTCGAGGTAGCAGTGGCGGCCGTTGCAGTCGTTGCTGAAGGCGAAGCCGCGGTCGGTGCCTTTGATGCGCAGCACCGCGGCGTCGGACCCGGGGATCTGCACGGTGTTGGCCTGGACGATGTAGTCGTACTGCTCCCAGGCCCAGCGCTTGCTGGCGATGTTGGGTGCGGCCATGAGCTGCAGCAGGGCCGCGCCGTGGTCCTTCGCCGGCGGGTACGCCGCGTCGGTCACGGCCACGGGCTCGTCGACGACATAGTCGGGCTTGACGGAAGGCGTGCGGATGACCGGGCTCTCGTCGGCCAGACGGCGGGCGGGGATGTCGGCCACGCGCTCGCCGTGCCAGTAGATGCGCAGCATCTTGCTGTCGGTGACCTCGCCGATGACGGTGCAGTCGAGGTCCCAGCGCGCGCAGACCTCACGCACGTCGGCGATCTGCTCGTCCGTGACGATCGCCAGCATGCGCTCCTGGCTCTCGCTGATCATGACCTCCCACGGCTCCATGTCGGCCTCGCGCAGGGGCACGCGGTCTGCGTGGATGTCGAGGCCCACGTGGCCCTTGCTCGACATCTCCGAGCTGGAGCTGGTGAGGCCGGCTGCGCCGAGGTCCTGCATGCTGACCACGAGCTTGCGGTGGATGAGCTCGAGACAGGCCTCGATGAGCTTCTTCTCGGTGAAGGGGTCGCCGACCTGGACGCTCGGGCGCTTCTCCTCGAGCGTCTCGTCGAACTCCTGGCTGGCGAGCACGCTGGCGCCGCCGATGCCGTCGCGGCCGGTCTTGGAGCCGATGAGCACCACGTGGTTGCCGACGCCGCTGGCGATGGCGCGCACGATGCCGTCGGTGCGGATGAGTCCGGCGCTGAACGCGTTGACGAGGCAGTTGCCCTCGTAGCTGGGCTCGAAGTAGATCTCGCCGCCCACGGTGGGGATGCCGAGGCAGTTGCCGTAGTGAGCGATGCCGCCCACGACGCCGTCGAGCAGGAACCGCTGGCGCGGCTCGGTGAGCTCGCCGAAGCGCAGCGAGTCCATGCTCACGCACGGGCGCGCGCCCATGGTGAAGATGTCGCGCACGATGCCGCCGACGCCGGTGGCCGCGCCCTGGAAGGGCTCCACGGCCGACGGGTGGTTGTGACTCTCGACCTTCATGGCCACGGCCCAGCCGTCGCCGACGTCGATGATGCCGGCGTTCTCGCCGGGGCCCTGCAGGATGCGCGGTCCGCTGGTGGGGAAGCGCCCGAGGACCGGCCGCGAGTGCTTGTAGCTGCAGTGCTCGCTCCACATGAGCGAGTAGATGGCGAGCTCGACGTACGTGGGCTCGCGGTCCTGGATGCGCTTGATGTGCTCGTACTCGTCCTCGGTGAGGCCGAGCTTGACGGCCGCGGCGAGGTCGGCGGTGCGGTTCACGTACTGCGGGCGCTCACTCATGCCGTCACCTCCGCGCCGCGCAGGGCGTCGATCATGGAGCCGAAGAACATGCGGCCGTCGGCCCCGCCGGCGAGCTCGGCCTCGACCGAGTTCTCCGGGTGCGGCATCATGCCGAACACGTTGCGGGTCTCGTTGCAGACGCCGGCGATGTCGTCGAGGGCGCCGTTGGGGTTGGCGCCCTCGGCCCGCTCGCCGGCGGCGTTCACGTAACGCACCACGATCTGGTCGTTGGCCTTCAGCTTCTCGAAGGTCGCCGGGTCCACCGTGTAGTTGCCCTCGTTGTGCTTGACGACGATGCGCAGGACGTCGCCCTGCTTGCAGGCGCTCGTGAACGGCGTGTCCGACGTCTCCACGCGCAGGTTGACGTAGCGGCAGACGAACTTGAGCCCCGTGTTCCGGATGAGGCCGCCGGGCAGGAGGCCGGCCTCGATGAGGATCTGGAACCCGTTGCAGATGCCCATCACCAGGCCGCCGCCGGCGGCGAAGTCGGCGATGGTCTGCATGATGGGGCTGAAGCGCGCGATGGCGCCGCAGCGCAGGTAGTCACCGTAACTGAACCCGCCGGGGATGACGATGCCGTCCACGCCCTTGAGGTCGGTGTCCTTGTGCCAGAGGTACTCGGCGGTGACGCCGGGGAAGGTCTCGAGCGCGTGGTGCGTGTCGCCGTCGGTGTTGATGCCGGGGAAGACGACCACGCCGATGCGCAGGGGAGAAGCAGCGGTCATCGCGGCGTCACCCCTCTGTGATCTCGAAGGTGTAGTCCTCGATGATCGGGTTGGAGAGCAGCTTGCGGCACATGTCGTCGACCTGGGCGCGGGCGGCCTCTTCGGAGCCCGCGCCGTCGATGGTGAGATCGATGATCTTGCCGATGCGGACGCCGCTCACGCCCTCGAAGCCGAGGTTGGGGAGCGACCGCTCGACGGCTGCTCCCTGGGGGTCGAGGATGCCCTGTTTGGGGACGACGTAGACGCGCACGTTCATCGCTCACCTGCCCGGAGAGTTGATGGTCTGGGGACCCTCCGAGTCTATCGCAGATGCGGCCGGGGCGGGGCGCCTTTCCGTGCCCCGCCCCGGCCGCGCGGCGCACCGCTCAGGCGGCGCGCTCCTCCGTCGCCGGCTGGTGCGAGGCGAGGTACTCGCCCATCTCGTCGGCTTGCCGCTTGAACTCCTCGAGCGGCACCTGGAGGCCGTGCAGGTAGGTGCTGTACTTGGTCGTGTCGGAGGCGAACCGCGACGCCTCCTCGATCTGCGCGTCTGTGGCCCCCATCATGCTCGCCGCCTGGCGATGGAAGTACGTGCAGTACGGGCAGTGCGTGGCGGCCGCCACGCCGAGCCCGATGAGGTGCTTCTCGCGTGCGGTGAGAGCGCTGTCCTCCATCTGGAACGACTTCCACTCCGTCCACTCGCGCTCGAGCGTGTCGTCCGGCATCTCCCGGAAGAAGCTGGGCACCTGCCCGAGAGTCTCGACGATGTCCCGCTCTGTCTCTGACCGGCTCATGGCCGACCTCCGCTGTAGGTAACAACAAGTGTGCGGATGCACTCCCAACGACTTCCCGGGGCAGGGGGGGTAAAACCGTTCTCGCGCAGCGGGTACAAGAGAAACGTGTTTGGACATGGGCATCAAGCCTTCAGGATGTTCACCCGCGTACGGCGAGGAGGTGCCGATGGCACGAGTAGAGATGTACTCGATGGAATGGTGTCCGTACTGCGCCAAGGCCAAGGCGCTGCTGGGCGCCAAGGGCATCGAGTACGACGAAGTCGACGTGACCGACGACGAGGCCAAGGCCGTAGAGATGATCCAGCGCACCGGCCAGCGCGGCGTGCCCCAGTTCTTCATCGACGGGCAGTACGTCGGAGGCTACGACAACCTCGCGTATCTCAACGCGACCGGCACGCTCGACCAGCTGTTCGGCATCGAGTCGACAGTGGACCTCGAGAAGGTGTGGGACGTGGCGGTGGTGGGCGGCGGACCGGCCGGCCTGACGGCCGCCATGTACGCCGCCCGCAAGAACCTCTCGACGATCCTCATCACCCTGGACCTCGGCGGTCAGGTGGGCATCACCCACCTCGTGACCAACTACCCCGGCCTGCCGGTGGTGGAGGGTCCCGAGCTCGTCCGCCTCATGTTCGAGCAGGCGTACATGTACGGGCTGGAGCGGCTCATCGGCGAGCGCGTCAAAGACGTCCGCGTAGACGGTCGCGCGAAGGTGCTCGAGCTCTTCTCGGGCAAGCAGGTCAAGGCCCGCTCCGTGATCCTCGCCAGCGGCGCCAACAAGCGGCGCCTCGAGATCCCCGGCGAGAGCGAGTACGCCGGTCGCGGCGTCGTGTACTGCTCCACCTGCGACGGCCCCTTCTACCGGGACAAGGTCATCGCCATCGTCGGGGGCGGCAACTCGGCGCTCGAGGCTGCCGTCGAGATGAGCGGCATCGCCAAGAAGGTATACGTCGTGAGCCGCGGCGAGTGGAGCGGCGACGAGTGGCTCAAGGACAAGGCCGCCGCCTCGCCGGGCGTGAAGGCGCTGACCGGCTACGAGCCGGTCGAGATCACCGGCGACGAGGTGGTCGAGGAGTTCGTCATCAGGAAGATGGGCAACGGCGGCAAGGCTCGAAAGCTCAAGGTGGACGGCGTGTTCATCGAGGTCGGCCTGGAGCCGAATTCGGACTACGCGCTCGACCTGACCCGCACCAATCAGCGGGGCGAGCTCGTCGTCGACGAGTGGGGCGACACCGGTGTGCGCGGCGTGTTCGCCGCCGGCGACGTCACCGCGACCAAGGAGAAGCAGATCGTCATCGCCGCCGGCGAGGGCGCCAAGGCGGCCCTGGCGGCGTTCGACTACCTGATCTCGCAGCGCTGAAGCCGGGACTCCCGGGGCCGCCCGTTGCAGACGGCGGCCCCGTGCCGGGACTCAGGCGCTGCCGGTGTGCTCCAGGATGAACTCGACGGTGCGCCGGTCGTAGTCCATGTGGTGCACCAGCCCGCTGATCTCGTGACCCTCGTCGGGGTACACGTAGTAGTCGCACACGTTGCCTCGCGCCCGCAGCGCCTCCGCGACCTCGGCGATCTGCCGCGGCGGGCAGCGCGGGTCAAGGGCGCCGCCGAGGAGCAGGAGCGGCGCCTGCACGCGGCCGAGGTGGGTGATGGGCGAGTAGTACTCCAGCTTCGCCCGGTCGCTCTCGATGCTCCCCGTGTTCTCGCGGTCCCACCAGCGCAGGTCCTCGCGGATGCTCGGGTCGAGCTGCGCGTCGATGAAGTCGAAGAAGGGCACGCCGGCCACGCCACACGCCCACAGCTCCGGGAACTGGGTGACGGCGGCCATGGTGTGGAACCCGCCCCAGCTGCGCCCCGTGATGGCGACGCGCCCGGGGTCGCAGCCCAAGCCGACGAGGAACTCGTGCGCGGCCGCCACGTCGAGGATCTCGCCCTGACCCATCAGCCAGCGGTTGGCCAGCTGCCAGCGTCGCCCGTACCCGTCGCTGCCGCGATAGTTGGGGTGCAGCACGGTCAGGCCGGCATTGACGAACGCCTGGCGCAGCGGGTCCCACTCGTTGGAGTGGTGCCAGGTCGGGCCGCCGTGGACGATGACGACGGCGGCCCCGTTGGGTTCATCCGGCTCGACGAGGATGCCGGGCACCTCGGCGAGGTGGTCCCAGCTCCGGAACCAGACGGGGCTGCCGGAAACGAACGGCACGTCTCGCAGGTGCTCGGGCAGCGACCGCGTGAGGGCGGTGACCTCGCCGCCGTCCAGCTCGACGCGGTAGAGGTCAGCGGGTGAGTCGGGCCGGCTGAGCACGCAGACCAGCGCCGCGCCGTCGGGCGTGAAGCACGGCGCGTAGTGGTTGCCCGCGTCGATGCTGTACTCGGTGAAGACGCCGACGCGCAGGTCGACGTGACAGAGGGCGGTCTCGCCCCCGGCCTCGACGAGGAACGCGAGCGCGGCGCCGTCCGGCGCCCAGGCCGGGTGGTGCGCGTCGGCGTGATGGTCCTCCCACGCCCAGGTGACCGAGCCGGTGGCGAGCTCGTAGACGCCGATGGCCGGGTGATCGCCGGGGCCGCCCGAGAACGCCAGGCGGCGGCCGTCGGGCGACCAGGCCTGACGACCGGCGAAGAAGGTGTCCGATCCGCCGACCAGGCTGGTCTCGCCCGTCTCCACATCGATGATGACGACGGCCGTGTCCTGGCCGCGCGTGCCGATGGTGACGGCCAGGCGCGTGCCGTCCGGCGACCACCGCGGAGACTCCTCGGTGTACGGATGCTCCGTGAGGTAGCGCAGGCCTTCGCCGCCCGGCGTGGGCTCGGCCGGCATGATGGCGACTGCGTAGCCGGCGCCGTGCGCCACCGTCATGGCCAGGCGCGTGCCGTCGGGCGAGAGGTCGGGGTCGGGCAGCGGCGCCAGGTCCGGTGTGTCCGGTAGCAGGTTGACGAGCTTGCCGGACCCGAGGTCGTAGCGGTACACGTCGTAGCACTCCGACCCGCGGTCGTCGCAGGTGAAGTAGAGAAAGCGGCCGTCCGGCGAGAACTGCGGGCAACCGCAGCGGTCGTGCAGGTCGCCGACCCGAACGGGCTTGCCGTCGGGCAGGTCCTTGACGAAGATCTGCCAGTCGCCGCCCTCGTACCACTCGAAAGCCACGGCGTCGCCGCTCGGCGAGAGTGCGAACGGGCGGTAGTCCTGTCCCACGGCCGGCGTCACTGCCAGCAGTTCGATGAGCGGGGTGTTCACGGATAGCCCTCCAGCGCTCGTGCCCCTGACGGCCGGGTCGCCGCAGGCGGACCCGGCGCGGCCCAGTCTAGCGCGCGGCGGGCGCGCGCACGAACGTCATCGGGTCACTCGGGGCAACGTCCACTCGCACGAGGCAGCTCGGACCGGGACGGCCGGCGCGACAGGCTCTACACTCGGGGCGCCACGATCACCTGCCCACCGCGCTGGCCGCAGGCGGCGATCAGGGCCGGCTCGGTCAGCGGCCCGGAGGTCCCGGGGGAGGTGATGCGGACGTGGCGTCCTCACATGTGCGCCGGCCGCTCCGCGACGCGTCCGTCTGCACCCGCCTCCCTCGGCCGGCCGTCACGTCCACGTGAGCGCTGATCCCCCCACCCCCGACCTCCCCAGGGGGGCCGGCGGCCCGCTCCGGCGGGCCGCCGGCCGGGTCTCCGCTCCGCTCGCCCTGGTGCTCGAGCCCGATCCGCTCACGCGCTTGCTGGTAGAGCCGGCCGTCGCGGCGCTGGGGTTCGCGGTGGTCTGGGGCGCGTGCGTCACCGGGGTGGGCGGACGGGCCGGCGCGCGCGACGGCGCGCCCGCGGGACCCCTCAAGGGATTCGCACCTTCCGCCGTCTTCGTGCCGCTGGCCGGCGGGGGCGACTGCCGGCGAACCGCCGAAGTCGCGCGGCGGCTGGCGGCCCCCGAGCCGTTCGTCGTCGCCTACGGCGCCGGCCCGCCGGCGCTGCTCGCCGCCCATAGGGCGCACGGCTGCGCCGACCAGGTGGTCCGGCTCGCGGCCTGCGCCGGCGGGCCCCGCTTCGCCTACCCGCCGGCGCTCGACGCCGTGTCCGCGGCCGGGCTCTCGCCGCGCGAGGCGGACGTGCTGGTCCTGCTGCTGCGCGGCCTCACGACGCCGGCCATCGGGGACCGTCTCGGCGTCGCCCGCAGCACCGCGCGCACGCACTGCCGGGCGGTGCTGCGCAAGCTGGGGGCCGGCGACCGGCGGGCGCTGCGCGCCCGGCTCCTCTCCGGCCCCGACGACGGCGCCGAGCCTGCTTCCGCCGCCCCGGCCCTCAGGTTTGCCGAGGCCGGGGTGTCAGCTTTGCCGAGGAATCGGCCGTAGCGCCGCGCCGCGCGGCTGCCCATACTTGACGCAAGGTCGCGGACTCTGCCGGGAGGTGGGTCCGCGTTTGTCCGTCACACCGGCACGGAGCAGGGGGACTCATGAGCCAAGACGCGGCATCCACGACCCGCAGCCTCAAGAGGGCGCAGGTCCGCGTCGTCACCGTCTTCTTCATGATCTACATCCTCGTGTCCGGCGGCTCGTTCGGCATCGAGGACATGGTCTCGTCCTCGGGGCCCGGCCTCACCATCCTGCTCCTCGTCCTGCTGCCCATCTTCTGGAGCATGCCCATGGCGCTCGTCGCCAGCGAGCTCGGCTCGGCGCTGCCCGGCGAGGGCGGGTTCTACGTGTGGGCGCGTCGCGCCCTCGGCGACTTCTGGGGGTTCCAGACGGCCTGGTGGTGGTCGCTCTCGATCTTCGTCGACTCGTCGGTGTACGTCGTGCTCGCCGTCGGCTACCTGCAGAACTGGCTGCACTTCGGCCAGCTCTGGTTCTACGTCATCTGCTGGGCGGTCATCGCCGCGTTCACGGTGGTCAACATCCTCGGCGTGCAGCTGGTCGCGCTCGGCTCCACGCTGTTCTCGGTGCTCATCATCGCGCCGTTCGTGGCGCTGATCGTCGTCGGTATCGTCAAGTGGCAGTTCGACCCGCTGACGCCGTTCACGCCGCCCGGCACGTCGGTCTTGTCGCCGAGCAGCGGCGCGCTCGGGCTGGGTCTGGCCATCGGCGTGTGGATGTACTCGGGCTACGAGTCCATGTCCACGCTGTCGGGCGAGATCAGGGAGCCGCAGCGGGTCATCCCGCGGGCGCTGATGCTCGCGGTGCCGTTCATCATCGTCATGTACGTGCTGCCCACGGTGGCCGGCCTGGCCGCCTACGGCCACTGGGACTCGTGGGCGACCGTGGCCGGAGACGGCTACCTCTCGTTCGTCGAGATCGGCCGCAAGCTGGGAGGCTCGGCGCTCGGGGCGGCGCTGCTCGCGTCGGCGCTGCTGGGCAACCTCGCGCTCTACCTGGACTACCTGGCCTCGGGAGCGCGGCCGCTCTTCGCCATCGCGGCGGACGGTCTGTTCCCCAAGTCCGTGTCGCGGGTGAGCGGCCGGTTCGGCACGCCCGTGGTCGCGATCCTGCTGATGGCCGTGCTCAACGCGGTGCTCATCATCGGGCCGTTCCAGAACCTGGTCGTCATCGACGTGATCCTGTTCATCTCGGCCTACGTGCTCATCTTCATCTCGGCGGCCCGGCTGCGTGTCACAGAGCCGAGCCTGAAACGGCCGTTCCGCGTGCCTCTCCCCACCTGGGGCATGGTCGCCATGGTCGTCCCGCCCATCGCCATCGTCTTCTTCACGATCTATGTGAACGCGACGGACCGGAGCACGGAACTGCTGGGCACGACCGGGTTCCGTCTTCTGAACGTCGACGTGGGCTGGTACGGCATCGCGGGGTTCGCGGCGCTGTTCTCGGGCCCGCTGCTGTACTACGTCTTCCGGGCCCTCTATGGTGGGCCGGGCACGGCCTCGTCACGAGGCCGGCGACGACGCCATCGCGCTCGCCGCGGCCGAGGCGGCGGAGGACGCGGTCTGATGCGCGAACGGAGCAGCTGATGGAGACGCGGATCCAGGTCCTCAGCGAGGACGAGAAGGCGCAGGTCCACGAGCGCACGCTCAAGGTGCTGGGTACCGTCGGCATGCGCTGCGACACGGAAGAGGGGCGCCGGATCCTGGCCGCGGCCGGAGCCGACGTCGATGAGGCCACGCGCCGGGTGCGCTTCCCGGCCGGCCTCGTCGAGAGCCTCCTGGCGGAGGCGCCTCCCACGTTCACACTGCACGGTCGCCGGCCCGGCTGGAGCTTTGCTGCGGGCGCCGGCGACTTCACCCTGCTGGCCGACGGCGGCGCCACGAGCACCTTCGACGTCGCCACCGGGCTGCGCCGCCCGAGCACGCGCGACGACTGGCGGGCGGCCACCAGGCTGCTCGACGCGCTCGACGACGTGGGCCTGTACTGGTGCCCCACCGAGTACACCCCCGACTACGAGCAGCCGTCGGGCTTCGTCCGCTACTTCACCGACGTCTTCGCCACCTTCGGCAAGCACGTGCAGGACTCGTTCGGCACGCCGGAGCTGGCGCCGTGGCTCAAGGAGATCCTGGACATCGTGTTCGGCGGCCCGGAGCGCGTGCGGGAGCTTCTGCCCGCGTCGTTCCTGATCACGCCGGCGTCGCCGCTGACGATCGAGCACGACTACACGCAGACATGGCTGGCGCTGCGCGACTACGGCCTGCCGGTCGCCGTCATGCCGATGCCGCTGCAGGGCGCGACCTCTCCCGGCAGCCGCCTCGGAACGCTGCTGACCGCCAACTGCGAGACCATCGGCACGCTGTGCCTGGTGCAGGCGGCTGCGCCGGGCACGCCGGTCCTCTACTCGCCGGTGGTCGCGACGATGGACCCGCGCACGGGGCTGTACTCCGCCGGCGCCGTGGAACACGCGGTGCTGTCCGTCGCCGGCACCGAGATGGCCCGCTACTACGGCCTGCCGGCCGAGTCCTCGGGCCTGTGCACCCAGACCTACGAGCCCGGCCTGCAGACCGCCTGGGAGAAGTCCGACGGCGGACTGCTGGTGACGCTCGCCGGCCCGGATGTGCTCGTCGGCCCCGGCCTGCTCGGCGGGGCGACGATCCTGTGCCTCGAGCAGATCGTGCTCGACGTCGAGGTCATCCGCCGCGCCCGCCGCGCCGTGGACGGCGTGCCGGTGCGCGACGACCTCTGGCTGGACGAGGTCCTCGACGCGGTCGGCCCGTGCGGCTCCTTCATCGGCGAGCGGTCCACGCGCACGGGTGTGCGCGGCGACGAATGGCGGCTCAGTGACTTCGGCGTGCAGGGCAGCTGGGACGCGTGGCGGGCGGCGGGGTCGCCGACCACGGTGGCCGCCGCCACGGAGCGCGTCCGGAGCATCCTCGCGGAGCAGGTCTCGCTGCCGTACAGCGATGACCAGGCGGCGGCTCTCGCGGCGCTGCAGCGCCGCGCCGACGCCGCCACCTGATCCCTAAGACCTTCCACGTTCGGACGACCGTCCGAAAGCGCCTGCTCTTCGTGGGTGGTATTCGCATGATTTGTCCATCTCGTCCACGAAGAGCAGTCTTCTTTCGCCATGAATACGCGATTATCGTCGTTTCGAGCCCATCGCGTGGAGTATCGTGTGCGCACTGTGGGGACCCGGCGTGCGTCGCGCGCCCACGGTCCGCGTGAGTCGAGTCGAGGGGTGGCAGATGACTGAGGTGACCGGAGACCTGAGACGCGTGCCGATGCGCGTGTGGGTGGCCGTCTTCATGGTGTTCTCGTTCGTGTGTTCGGGCGGGTTTGGGATCGAGGACATGGTGTCCGGCTCCGGGCCCGGATTCGCGCTCCTCCTGCTCCTGATCCTGCCGTTCGTGTGGGGCCTGCCGCAGGCGCTGGTCTGCTCCGAGCTCGGCTCGGCGCTGCCCGAGGACGGCGGTCTCTATCGCTGGTCCCGCCGGGCCAACGGCCAGTTCATGGGCTTCCAGACGGGCTGGTGGTGGGTGCTCTCGATCTTCGTCGACTCCGCCGTCTACATCGCCCTGACCTCGGACTACATGCAGAACTGGTTCGGCTTCAACGACTGGGTGCGCTGGGGCATCGCCGTCGCGCTCATCGCGGTCTTCGCCTACATCAACATCCGCGGCATCAAGCTGGCGGCCTCGGTGCTCGTCGTGCTGCAGGTCGTGGTCTTCATCCCGTTCGCGCTGCTCGCGGTCATCGGTCTCGCCAACTGGCACCACAATCCATTCGGCACCATTCTCCTGCCGGGCAACTCGCTGCTCGGAGGGGTGGGTGTCGCACTTAGCGTCGGCATCTGGATGTACTCGGGGTTCGAGTCGCTCTCGACGATGGCCGGGGAGATCGAGAAGCCCCAGAAGGTGATTCCCAAGGCTCTCATGATCACCCTGCCGATCGTCATCTGCTTCTACGTGCTCTCGACCCTCGGCGGCCTCGCCGACGTGGGCCAGTTCAGTAAGTGGGGCACCGAGGGCGCCCTCGACTTCATGGGCGTCGGCCGCGAGGTGGGCGGCCAGGTACTGCGCTACCTGTTCCTGGCGTCGATGCTCGCGGGCAACTTCGCCCTCTTCCTGGCGTTCCTCGCCGCCGGGGCACGGCCGTCCTACGTGCTGTCCAAGGACAAGCTGCTGCCGAAGTTCCTCGGCAAGACGCACCCCAAGTACGGCACGCCCTATGCGGCCATCCTCCTGATGGCAGTCGTCGACGTCGTCCTCGTGCGCAACGGGTTCCAGACGCTCATCGTCATCGACGTCTTCCTGCTCATGCTGGCGCACATCACGATCTACATCTCGGCCATCAGGCTGCGGGTCAACGAGCCCGAGCTGGAGCGCCCCTTCAAGGTCGGGCTGAGGACGCCGGCGTTCATCGCCATGTGCGTCGTACCGATCACGGTGGCGGTGTTCGCCATGTCGCCGTGGGGCAACGGCTGGGACTACTTCATCTGGGGCACGGTCGCGGCCCTGACCGGGCCGCCGGCCTACTTCATCTTCAAGGCGATCTACGGCGGCCAGAAGGCGCTGGATGCCGAGGCCTCCGCAGGCGGCGCGTTCGAAGGCGCCGCGCCGCTTGCTCCGGTCCCGGAGCCGGCGGTCGACTGACGCTACGGCGCCTTCGGCGCCTACAGGCATCAGTCCGTGCGCCGTGGGGCCCTTCGGGCCGGCGCCCGCTCAATAGCACTACGGCGCCTTCGGCGCCTACGGGAATTAGTCCGTGCGCCGTGGGGCCCTTCGGGCCGGCGCCCGCTCAATAGCACTACGGCGCCTTCGGCGCCTACGGGAATTAGTCCGTGCGCCGTGGGGCCCTTCGGGCCGGCGCCCGCTCAATAGCACTACGGCGCCTTCGGCGCCTACGGGAATTAGTCCCCGAGCGCGTCGTACACGAGGCCGGTCAGCAGCTTCGGGTAGAAATACGTGGACTTCTGCGGCATGACCTCGCCCTGGTCGGCGATGGCGCGCACCTGGTCGATACGGGTGGCGTTGAGGAACGCGCCGAGCTCGTAGCTGCCGGTCGCGAGCTGCGCCAGGGCCTCCGGCACGCTCTTGGCGTAGTCCACGTGGCGCTCGGCGTCGTCGTGGCCCAGGCCGAGCGCCTCGCTGAGGAGCAGCTCGTGCAGAAGGGTCACCGAGAGGCCGGCGGCGGCGGGAGAGAAGCCGCCGGCCGCGAGCTTCGCGGACGCCTCCGGCTCGCGCGCCTTCACCGTCAGGCAAGCGGCCTCGCGCGGCAGGTACAGGCCGAAGACCCTCTCGGCGTCGGCCTGCTCCGGCAGCGCCTCGAGCGTCGCCCGGCAGGCCTGCTCTCCCGTGGCCGGCGCGCCGACCTCGTCGAAGAACGGTGCGACCAGCTCCCGCAGCCGCCCGAGGGAGAGCTGCGGGATGGAGTGCACCAGCCGGTGGGTCGGGAACACGGTGAGCCCCGGGTCGCTCAGGCTGCACAGGTAGACCATGAGCGTGTCGGCGCTCGAGTCTCCCGCCGCCCGCCGCTCGTCTCGGTAGGCGAGGGCGGTCTCGTAGCGGTGGTGGCCGTCGGCGATGTAGACCGGGCGGCCGCGCAGGGCCTCGGCGACGTGCTCGGCCGCGGAGCCCGCGAGGGCGGCGCAGCGATGTGTGTTGCCGTCGTCGTCGTGCGCCTCGCGCCAGGCGCCGGCGGGCAGCTCGGCGGCTGCGGCCTTCAGCACCGCGCCGGCGGACCCGTCGTCGTCGGGGAAGAGCAGGAAGATCTGGCTGAGGTCGGCGTGGGCTGCCCGGTACAGGCGCAGCCGGTCGACCTTGGGCCCGGCGTGCGTGCGCTCGTGGGGCAGGACCACCCGCTCGTCCAGGGCGGCGATGCGCAGCCGAGCGACGAAGCCGCGGCGGGTGCGCTCGACGCCATCCGGCCCGGCGTATGTCTGGTCGACGACGACGATGCCGGGGAGCTCGTCGCGCACGAGCGCACCCTCTTCGCGCCAGGCGCGGAAGGTCTCGGCGGCGCGCAGGTACGCCTCTTCATCGGACGCCGCCCCGGGCGGCACCGGCAGGTCTACGTGCACCGCGTTGTACGGGCTGCGCGCTCTGAGCTCGGCCGCCTGCGCCGCCGAGAGCACGTCGTAGGGCGGCGCGACCACGGCGTCGAGCGCGATGTCCTCGCGGTAGCGGATGCCTCTGAAGGCGGAGATGTCGGCCATCGTTCTCCCGGGAGCGGCGGAGGCGGCGCGCCGGCCCCGCGGTCAGTCGTGCGACAAGTATAGCGGGGCGCCGAGCGCGGCTCTTACTGGCGGATGATCACCGGCATACCGATGACGATGCGGTCGAAGAGGTCGACCGCGTCCCAGTTGTGCATGCGGATGCAGCCGTGCGACGCGTAGGTGCCGATGGAGCCGTCTTCGCTCGGCGGCACGCCGTGGATGCCGACGCCCGAGGCGCTCGTGCCCATCCAGCGGGTGCCGAGCGGGTTCTCCATGCCCGGTGGGATGGGCTGTGCGTCCTTGGCCCAGTCCGAGTTGGGCGGCAGCCACGTGGGGTCCTTGGTCATGGTGACGACGGAGTACGTGCCCGTCGGTGTGGGGTAGGCCGGCTGGCCGGTGGCGACGGTGTACGACTTGATGAGCTTGCCGTCGCGATACAGGTACAGACGGAGGTCGCCGATGTCGACGACGATCTGGCCGCTGAGGGCGTTGAGGACGTTGCCGCCGACGACGCCGTCGACCTCGAGACCATACTTGGCCTGCAGCTTGCGCACGGCCTTCTCGGTGGCGTCGTCGTAGTAGCCGTTGAACTTGCCCGAGTAGACGCCGGCGTCGGCGAGCTTGTTCTGCAGAGCCTTGACGTCCTTGCCGCGCGCGCCCTTCCACATGGTGGAGCTGCCGAAGTGCTCGGTGCTGTCGACGACGAACACCTGCTTGTTGGTGACCTGGTTGCCGCCCTTGTCGGCCGCGGTGACCACCATGACGTGCTTGCCCTGGGCGAGCCCCGTGGCCATGAACTTGGCCTTGGACGCCGGCCCCTTGAGCTCACGCTCCTGGCCGTCGAGCGTGAACTTGACGCTGGGGACGCCGAGCTGGTCGGTGGCCTTGACGCGCACCGAGACACCGGCCTTCTTCAGGGTCTTGTCGAGCTTGGTGACCTTGAGCGTCGGCGGCTGCGCGTCCACGTACACGCTGAGGCGTTTGGAGCGCTTGTTGCCGGCGCGGTCGGTGGTGGTGACGACGACCTGCGACCGGCCGCCGGGCAGGTCGGCCCTGACGACGTACTTGCCGGAGGCGTCGGCCACGCCGCTCGCCTTGACGGCGCCGTCGACGACGGTGACGGTGGCGTAGGGCTCGGTCTTGCCGCTGAAGGTGGCCGGATCGGTGTTGATCTGGCCCTCTTGCAGGCTGGCGTTGAACGCCAGCTCGGGGATGCTCGTGTCGACGTTGAAGTGCCAGTCTTTGCTGACGTCGTGGCGGAAGACGTTGGAGCTCGTGGCGCCGAAGTGCACCGCGTGCCGGCCGTCGGTCAGTCCCTGCGTGGAGATCGTGAGCGTGTCGCCGTGCTGCTTGGCGACGCCGGTGACGTCCTTGCCGTCGAGGGTGACGGCGACACCCTGCAGCTTGCTCAGGCCTTTGACCTTGAGGACGAGCGCGGTGGACGGGTTCTTGACGAAGGCGCCGGGACCCGGTGTGACGGCCGAGACGCGTGGCACCCCGTAGAATTGCCAGGCGACGACGGCCGCGAACAGACAAACCGCCGCGATGACTACGTAAGGCCAGCGACGGCGGCGACGTGCGTGTCCGCTCTTATAGACATGGTAGGACGCGTCCGGCACAGGCCCCTTCTTGGACGATTCTGCTCCGCATTATACCGCAACGCCGTCAATCCTCTCTGTTGTTCTCAGGCGTTGCCATGGGACGAACGTCCATCTATCGTCGGCGCATGGACCAGTCTCTTGACGATCTTCTTGCCGACGTCGCCGCCGGACGGCTCACCGCCGCCGAAGGCGCGGAGCGCATGCGGCGGCTGGGCTACTCGTCCGTCGGCGACTTCGCACTGCTCGACGTCTCGCGGGCGGCGCGCAAGGGCGTGCCCGAGGTCGTCTATGCCGAGGGCAAGACGGTGGAGCAGGTCGTGTCCATCACGCGCCGGTTCCTCGAGCACGACCCGGTCGTGCTCTGCAGTCGCGTGACTGACGACCAGGCGGCCGCCCTGTCCGCCGAGGTGGCCGGCACGGTGGAGCACGACCCGCGCAGCCGGGTCGTGGTGGCGCGCCGCGCCGGGGCCGAGCCGCGCGAGCAGCGCGGCGCCGTCGGCGTGCTGGCCGCCGGCACCAGCGACGTCGGGGTCGCGTCCGAGGCCGTGGCGATGATCCGGGCCATGGACGTGCTCGTCGTCTCCGCCTTCGACGTCGGCGTCGCCGGTCTGCACCGGCTCTCAAGACCTCTCGCGGACATGCGCGAGGCCGGCGTGGGCGCCCTCGTGGTGGCCGCCGGCATGGAGGGCGCGCTGCCCTCAGTGGTCTCGGGCCTCGTGGAGGTGCCGGTCATCGGCCTTCCGACCTCTTCCGGCTACGGGTTCGGCGGGCGCGGCGAGGCGGCGCTCATGGGCATGCTGCAGAGCTGCAGCCCGGGACTGGCCGTGGTGAACATCGACAACGGCATCGGCGCGGGCGCCACGGCGGCGCTCATCGCCCGCGCCGCCGCGGGATGACCACCGTCCCCTTCATCCTGCGCGACCACCGCGAGCAACTGTGGCGGCGCTGGGCCGACGCGATGGGCGACGAGGTCCCGGCGGATTACCGCGAGATCATGGGCAGCCCTCTCGGCGAGCGCTACGTGCGCGCCTTCCTCGAAGACCTGATCGCCTGGAGCGAGGCGGAGGAGTACCAGGCTCCCGGTGTGCTGCGCGTCGCGTGCGAGCGTATCGCCGCGGACGCGGCCCACCGCCTCACGCTGGGGTTCACGGCTCTCGACGTGGCCGGGGCGCTGCAGGCTCTCCGCGGAGCAGCCATCGACGTGTTGCTCGACGCCATAGTGCTCAACGAGCTCCCGTCGTTCGCGGAGACGCTCGAGCAGTACAAGGCCGTCGGCGTCTTCATCGACCGGCTCGTCGTCGCGGTGCTCGAGACGGCGGCGGCGCCGGGAGCCGCCTCCTGAAGACCGGCCCGCTCACGGTGCGCCGGGCCGGGTTGCGCCCGTCCGAGGGCGGCAGTAGTGTGCCCGCATGCTGAGGCTGGCGCTCATCTTCGGCGGCCGCTCCGCCGAGCACGAGATCTCCCTCGCCTCGGCTCGCTTCGTCTCCTCCATGCTCGACCGCGACAAGTACGACGTCGTCCCGGTCGGGATCACTCCGGCAGGTCGCTGGGTGGCGCCGGACGACTTCGACGCCGCCACCCTGAGGGGTCTCGACGCCGTCGCCTCGCAGCCGGTGCACCTCGTCGCGGACCCCACGCGGCCCGGTCTCCAGCTGGGCGACGGCACGTTCTTGCCGCTCGACTTCGCCTTCCCCATCATGCATGGCACGTTCGCCGAGGACGGCACCATCCAGGGCCTCCTCGAGATGGCCGGCGTGGCCTACGCCGGCTCGGGCGTTTTGGGCAGCTCGGTGGGCATGGACAAGGAGCTCATGAAGGCGGTGTTCGCCGACGCCGGACTGCCGCAGATGGACTACATCGCGCTGCGGGACGGCGAGGCCACCGGCCCCGCCGCCGTCGCCGCCGTCGAGGCCAGCTTGGGCTACCCGGTGTTCGTCAAGCCGGCCAATCTCGGGTCAAGCGTGGGCATGACCAAGGCCCACGACCGCGCCGAGCTGCGGCCGGCGCTCGAGCTCGCCGCTTCCTACGACCGCAAGACGATCGTGGAGAAGTCCTGTGACGGCCGCGAGCTCGAGTGCAGCCTCCTCGGCAACTCCGACGTGAAGGCTTCGGTGCCGGGAGAGGTCATCCCGGCCAACGAGTTCTACGACTTCGAGTCCAAGTACACCGAGGGCAAGATGGCCTTCACGATCCCCGCCGACGTGCCCGAGCGGCATCTGGAGAGGGTGCGGCAGCTGGCGGTCGCGGCGTTCAAGGCCATCGACGCCAGCGGGTTCTCCCGCTGCGACTTCTTCATCGAGACGGCCACGGACCAGGTCATCCTCAACGAGATCAACACGATCCCCGGGATGACGGCCATGAGCGGCTTCCCGCGGCTGTGGGCGGCGTCGGGAGTGGACGGCCCGGCGCTGATCGAGGAGATCGTGCGGCTCGGGCTCGAGCGCCACGAGAGCCTCGCGCGCCTCAAGATGGCGCGCTGAGCGCCGCGCCCGGCGCGCCGCTTCTCCCCGAGCTACTCGGCCGAGCCTGAGCGTACCGGATTGGTGGTGCGCTCCACCCAGTCTTTGAGCGGCGGGACGGCGCCGAGGAGGTGGAAGGCGTACGTGTCGGCGTGGTCTTTCGCCGTCACCGTGATCAAGGTGTTGCCCTCCATCGTCTGCGAGAACTTGAAGTGGACCAGCTCGAGTCCCTGCTTGGTCAGGCGCTCCTCAGCGACGACCTTGGCGGCGGAGGGGTCCTGGTATTGCGCGTAGTCAGTGAGCGCCGCCTGCGCGGCGTCGGCGGACGAATTGCCGGCCGACTGGTAGGCGTTGAAGATCGCCATGCCGTCGAGGATGACCACGGCGATGACGCCGAGGATGACGACGATCCAGACGACCTCCCGGATGAAGCCGTCCTGGCTGCGCAGACGCGAGCTTGTCGTCACCGATCCCCCTTGGTCCGCTTTTGCCGATACCCCCCTTATCGGCGGGGAGTGCGAACAGTTTACTCCGGCGGGCCGACGAGCCGGATGCAGAGGACGGCCAGATCGTCCGAGGGCTCGCGCGCCGAGAACCGTTCGCCGGCCGCCACGAGCTCGCCGACGACCTCGGCGGCCGGCCGGTCGTGGCACCCGGCCAGCACGTCGCCCATGCGCGACTCGAAGAAGCGGCCGTCCGCGTCGCGCAGCTCGGTGATCCCGTCGGTGAAGGCCACGACGAGGTCTCCCCGGCTGAGCTGCAGGATCTCGGTGGGGTACGCCGCCAAGGCTGCGTCGAGCTCCACGCCGATGGCCGCCTCGGTGACCAGCAGCGGGCGTTCGACCGAGGCCGCGCGTACGAGGAACGGGGTCGGGTGGCCGGCCGACGTCAGCTGCAGCAGACCCGTGCGCGGGGTCAGCTGGCCGAACAGCACGGTGACGAAACGTTCGGTCTCCTCTCCGAAGTCGGGTTGCTCGAGCAAGCCGTTGCGCAACTCCTGGAGAGCTTCGCCGGGGCGCGTCGGCCAGGAGAGCTGGCCGCCGTGGACGGCGGCGCGCAGCATGAACTTGGTGACGAACGTCGTGGCCATGGCGTCGACGCCTTTGCCGGCTACGTCGCCGATGGCGAAGGCGAGGGTGCCGGACGGCGGGCGCGTGTAGTAGTCGACGAAGTCCCCGCCGCTGAGCACGCCCGCGCTGGCGGAGCGGTAGGTGAAGGCCACGTCGAGGCCGGCGAGGTCCGGCGGCGGTCCGGGCAGGAGACGGCGCTGCAGGCGTTCGGCGACGTCGGCGAGCGTCGCGAGGGGATCGCGGTCCAGGCCGGGCGCGGTCAACCGCGCCTTCCCGCCGCGAACCAGAGCAGCAGCGCCTGTGCGGCGAGCGCGCCGAAGGAGACGATCAGCACGAGGTCGATCGACATGCCCAGGACGCCGACCAGGAAGACGAAGACGAACGCCCAGAGCAGGGCGCTCGGCAGGACGCGCCAGATGAAGCGCCGCCGGAAGCTCAGGAGCAGCAGCCGGCGGCGCATGCCGCTGCCGCGCGAGTCGTCGTCCAGGTAGCTGGAGCCGCGCGAGTGCAGGGTGCCGGTGAGGTCGCGACCGTCCGCCGAGTACACGCGGCACTGCAACGGGAGGCCGACGCGCCGCCGCAGGACGGAGTCCTGGGCACGCGCGTAGTACTCGACGAGCGAGAAGAAGCGGTCGTCGCCGGACAGCCGGGTGTTGGCGAGCCGCACGTCCAGATACAGCCGATCCTCGTCGGGATCGTACTGGATCTCGCTGCGCCAGCCGCGGCGGCTGAAGAAGTTGCCCAGGAACCTGTCGAGGTCGCCCGGGATGCTCTCGACGTCAGGTCGCTCTCTCAAGCCCATACTCCGATTCTACCCGTCACCCCTGTCATCGGCAGCCGCGTCCGTGAAGTGGAGCCCGAGCCTGAGGGGGGCTCGGCGGGGCCGGCGGGGGCCGAGTGCGATAGAATCCCCGACTTGGCGAGGCGGCCCCACCGGCCGCGTCAACCTGACACACAGGAGCTCCCGTGAAGATCGCGATCATCGGTCTCGGCTACGTGGGTCTACCGCTGGCGATGGTGTTCGCCGAGGCCGGCATTGAGGTCGTCGGCGTCGAGGCCGTGGCCAAGAGGTGCGACGAGGTCAACGCCGGCCGCAGCTACATCCAGGACGTCCCCAGCGACGCGCTCAAGGCGCTGGTGGACAAGGGCCTCATCCACGCCACCACCGACTACGCGGCCACCGAGGACTGCGACGCCGACATCATCTGTCTGCCGACGCCGCTGAACGCGAACCGCGAGCCGGACCTCACGCTGGTCAAGGACGCCACGGTCAAACTGGCCGGCCACCTGCGGCGCGGCCAGCTCGTCACCCTCGAGAGCACCACCTATCCCGGCACCACGCGCGACGAGCTGGCGCCGATCCTCGAGGCCGGGTCCGGGCTCACCGCCGGCGTGGACTTCCACCTCGCGTTCTCGCCCGAGCGCGTCGACCCCGGCCGCACCGACTACACCACCAAGAGCACGCCCAAGGTAGTCGGCGGCCTCACGCCGGCGTGCACCGCGCGGGCGCTTCAGGTGTATGGGCCGGCGCTCGACAACGTCGTCCCGGTCAGCACGCCCGAGGTCGCCGAGATGACCAAGCTGCTGGAGAACATCTTCCGCAGCGTCAACATCGCCCTGATGAACGAGCTCGCCATGCTCTGCGACCGCATGAAGATCGACGTGTGGGAGGTCATCGACGCGGCCGCGACCAAACCCTTCGGGTTCATGAAGTTCCAGCCGGGCCCGGGCCTCGGCGGTCACTGCATCCCCATCGACCCGTTCTACCTGAGCTGGAAGGCTCGCGAGTTCGACTTCTGGACGGAGTTCATCGAGCTGGCCGGCAAGGTCAACGAGAACATGCCGTACTTCTGCGTCGAGAAGCTCCACCGCGCGCTCAACACTCGCGGCAAGAGCCTCAACGGGGCCAAGATCCTCGTCCTCGGTGTCGCCTACAAGGCGGACATCGACGACCTGCGCGAGAGTCCGGCGCTCAAGGTCCTCCGCCTGTTGCGCGAGCACGGCGCCGATGTGGACTACCACGACCCGTACTGCGCCTCGCTCCCGGAGTTCGGCCTGGAGTCGGTCGACCTCGAGGAGTACCGGCGCATCGCCGGGTACGACGCGGTGCTCATCGTCACGGCGCACTCGGCGCTGGACTACCGCACGATCGTGCACGAGGCCGACCTGGTGGTCGACTTCCGCAACGCCACGGCCGGCATCCCGAGCGCCGGCAACGTCTGGAAACTCTGAGAGGGAGAGACACCCGTGACTGCTGACAAGGTCCGCGTCGGCGTGGTCGGGCTCGGCTACTGGGGCCCCAACCTCGCGCGCAACTTCGACCGTCTGCCCGGCGCCGAGCTCGCCTACTGCTGCGACCTCGACCCGGCCAACCTGGACAAGGCGCGCAGCCTGTATCCGGGCACCGCCATCACCGACGACTATGCGCAGCTGCTCGCCGACGACGCGCTCGACGCCATCGTCGTCGCCACCTCGGTGCCCACCCACTACAAGCTGGGCAAGCTGGCCATCGAGGCCGGCAAGCACACCTTCATCGAGAAGCCCATCGCCCTCAAGGCGGCCGACGCGCAGGACCTGCTCGACGCGGCCGAGGAGTACGGCGTCAAGCTCATGGTCGGTCACCTTCTGGAGTACCACCCGGCCGTGGCCAAGATGAAGGAGCTCGTCGACTCCGGCGAGCTCGGCAAGGTCTTCTACGCCTACGCCAACCGCCTCAACCTGGGCAAGGTGCGCGTCGACGAGAACGCGCTCTGGAGCTTCGGCCCGCACGACATCTCGGTGCTCAACTACCTCACCGGCGACGAGCCGGTCGAGGTCAGCGCGCGCGGCGAGTGCTACCTGCAGGACGGCGTCGAGGACGTCGTCTTCGGCTACATCAAGTACAAGAGCGGCGTCGTCGGTCACCTGCACGTGAGCTGGCTCGACCCGCACAAGAGCCGCAAGATCACCGTGGTCGGCGAGAAGAAGATGGTCGTCTTCGACGACATGGAGTCGGAGCGCAAGATCACCGTGTACGACAAGGGCGCCACCACGACGCGCACCAAGTTCGAGACGTACGGCGAGTTCGTCACCCTGCACTTCGGCGACATCCACATCCCGAAGATCGGCAACGACGAGCCGCTGCGCCTCGAGACCCAGCACTTCATCGACTGCATCGTGAACGACGAGACGCCGCGCAGCGACGGCCGCGACGCGCTCAACGTCGTCAAGGTGCTGGACGCCATGGAGGTCAGCCTGCGCGAGGGCGGCCGCCCGGTGAAGACCTCGGAGCTGTGACCATGGCCCTGCACGCCAGCGACCTGGGCCACAACCTGCTGCTCGGCGACGGCGTCGTCGTCGGCAAGGACGTCGCCTTCGGCGCCAACGTCGTGGTGTACGAGGACACCGTCATCGGCGACGGCTGCTTCATCCAGGACGGCGCGGTGCTCGGCAAGGTGCCGAGCCTCTCGCCGACCAGCACGGCCAAGCGCGGCGAGCTCGCGCCGCTCACGCTCGGCCCCGGCTGCGTGGTCAGCACCGGGGCCGTGGCCTACCGCGGCACCACCCTGGGCCCGGGCTGCATCCTCGGCGACTACGCCGGCGTGCGCGAGCGCTGCACGCTGGGCGAGAAGGTCGTAGTCGGGCGCAGCAGCGTCGTGGAGAACGACACGGTGATCGGCGACTTCACCAAGATCCAGACCAACGTGTACATCACCGCGTACATGACCATCGAGGACCGCTGCTTCATCGCGCCGTGCGTGCAGACCACCAACGACAACTTCATGGGCCGCACCGAGAAGCGCCACAAGCTGATCAAGGGCGCGACCATCCGCCGCGGCGCTCGCGTCGGCGGCGGCGTGGTGCTCTGCCCGGCCGTCGAGATCGGCGAAGAGGCGTTCATCGCCGCCGGCGCGGTGGTCACCAAGGACGCGCCGGCCGGCAAGGTGCTCATGGGCGTGCCGGCGCGCGTCGTGCGCGACGTGTACGAGGACGAGCTGCTGGCGAACCAGTAGGAGCCGCGCGCCCTACTCGCGGCTGAGCGACTCGAGGTAGGTCGCCAGCCGCGGACCGCGCTTGGGGATCCCCAGCTTGCGCCGCAGGTTGGCGCGGTGGAACGCGACGGCCGCCGTGCTCACGTGCAGCACCTCGGCGATCTCCGCGCTGGTCCGCCCGCGGCGCACGAGGTCGGCCACCTCCCGCTCGCGGCGGGTGAGCGCGACGCCCGTGGCGCCCCCCTCGACGAGGCGCTGCCCGAACGGGCCGACGATCTCCCGCAGGTTCGCGCGGAGCGCGTCGATCTCGAGCCGCTCCGGGCGGTGCCGAAAGGAGCGGCTCAGGCGCTCCAGGGTGGGCTCGATGAGCTGGTCGACGTTGGAGACGATGCGCTGCTCGAGCTCCCGGTGGTCCTGCTCCCGCTGCTCGAGCAGCACCTTGAGCGCCGCGTTGCGCTCGTCGAGGATCGTCGCCTGGCGGCGCAGCGTCCGCTCGGAGCGTGACAGCGCCTCCTGCATCGCCTTCTGCTCGGTGATGTCCGCGCCGAGGAGGAAGTAGCCGTGCCCGTCGGCGATGCGCGTGGGCACGATGCTGAGCAGCAGGTGGCGCACGGTCCCGGCGACCTCGCACGAGACCTCCATCTCGTCGACCTCGGCCCCGTCGCCACTCGCGACGGCCCGGGAGACGACCTCCGGGAAGTCGTCGCCCACGTTCCTCGCCAGCATCTCCTCCCGCGTCCGCTGGAAGAAGGCCAGGGCGTGGTCGTCGGCGTCCACGTAGGCGCCGTGCTCGTCCACCTGCATGGCCGGGCTGGGCAGGCCGAAGAGGACGCGGCGCAGCTCGTCGGCCTCGCGGCGCACGGCCTGCGCCGCGCGTTCGCGCGTGACGTCGCGGATGGCGCCGATCATGTTCGTCGGGCGGCCGCCCCTCCCGGTCAGCAGGACGCCCTGGTCGGTCACCAGCGCCCAGGAGCCGTCGCCGCGCCGCAGGCGATACTCGCAGCTGAACGGCCCGCCCTCGAGGATGCTGTGCGAGAGCGCCTCCATGGTCGAGTCGTGGTCGTCGAGGTGGATGTGGTCGAGCCAGCCCTCGATGCTCCGGGGAAACCCGCCCGGGGGCAGACCGAGCATCTCGTCTATGCGGTCGGCGAAGGCGATCGCCCCGGTCTCGATGTTCCAGTCGTAGAGGACGTCGAACGTGACGTCGAGGAACGCCTGCAGGCGCTTGTCGCGGGAGGTGATGGGAGGCTGGGGCTGCGTGCCGGCATGGCCGGGCGACACGGCCGAGGCGTCGGCGCCCCGGGCGGGCAGGATGTGGCGGAGCGGGGGAGGGATCCTGAAGCTAGGCATAACCTGTCAATAGCCTCGCATTCTCCTCGTCTTGCTCGGCCGCATTCTGTCGCTAGAGTCGGTGCGAGTCAAGGTTCGAGTCGCGACAAAGGGGGGGCGACTGGAACACCGTCCGCGGCCGGCTTCTCCTGCCGGCCCTACCTCACCGCCGAGTGCGCGGGTGCACTGCAGTCGCACGATCGTCCTGACCGATCGAGGGAGGTAGAGATGGAGTTCAACCGTGTGGCGGCGGCCGACATCGCCACGGAGCCGCTCGACGTCGGCGACGACAGCAAGCTCAGTCTCGTCGACGTGTTCGACCGGGTGCAGGGCGCGCCGTTCTGCGCCGGGATCTGCGAGGTGTATCCCGGCGCCCCCGTGGACTTCGACTACGACGACGACGCCGCGGCCTGCTACATGATCGAGGGGGAGATCACGCTGACCGAGAACGGGGCCTCGCGGCCGTTCCTCCCCGGCGACGTCGTCTACATCCCGCAGAAGAAGGGTCTCGTGGTCTTCTGGAGTACCACGACTTACGGCCGCTTCTTCTACGTCACGTACCCGCACTGGAGGTGAGCCGTGTCGCCTGAGCAGCAGCATCACCACCTGTTCCACGACGAGATGGACGCGCAGCACAAGCGCGACATGGAGCAGCTGGCCAAGTTCGGCTACAACCAGGACCTGCGGCGCTCGCTGGGCATCTTCTCCACGTTCGCCATCGCCTTCAGCTTCATCTCGGCGACCAACGGGTTCTACGCGCTCTTCTACTTCGGCCTCGACACCGGCGGCCCGGCCGGCCTCATCTGGCAGTGGCCGATCATCGTGTTCGGCCAGTTCATGGTCGCGCTCGTGTTCGCCGAGGCGGCCTCGCACTACCCGCTGGCCGGCGGCGTGTACCAGTGGGCCAAACGCTTCATGGGCGGCAGCTACGGCTGGTTCGTGGCCTGGGTGTTCGCCGCCGCGCTGCTGGTGACGGTCGCGGCGGTCGCCTTCGGCGTGGCGCCCATCGTGTGCTCGCTGATGGGCTGGGACGCGAGCAACTCGACGACGCTGCTCTGGATCGCGGTCTGCTTCGCCGTGGGCCCCATGATCCTCAACGTGCTCAGCGTCAAGGTCACGGCGTTCTTCAACAACATCGGCACGGTGACCGAGATCATCGGGCTCGTGGTGATCGCCATCGCGCTGTACGTGGTGGTGATCATCGGCCACGGGCCGCACCAGGGCCTCGGGGTGCTGTTCGACACCACGCCGGGCGCCGGGCACGGCGCGCTGCTGGGCTACGGCAGCATCTTCCTCGCGGCCATGCTCACCGGCGCCTGGGTGATGTACGGCTTCGACACGGCCGGCGGCCTCGCCGAGGAGACGATCAACCCCACACGCGCGGTACCGCGCGCCATGCTGTTCGCGATCGGCATCACCGCCGTGCTCAGCGCGTTCTGGCTGGTCTCCATGGTGCTGGCCATCCCGGACGTCAAGAAGACCCAGGCGCAGGGCACCGAGGCGATCGCCTACATCTTCAACGCGCACTTCCCGTCGTGGGTGACCAACGTCTTCCTGATCTCGGTGTGCGTGGCGATCTTCGTGTGCTGCCTCGCCATCCAGGCGGCCTGCACGCGGCTGCTGTTCGCCTACGGGCGCGACAAGATGATCCCCGCCTCCAAGTTCTTCGGCTACGTGCACCCGAGCACCAAGACCCCGCTCCTCTCGGCCATCTTCGTGGCCGTCGCGGCGGTGTGCGTGCTCCTGTACGTGAACCTCGGCGGCAGCGACCCGTTCATCGCCATCGCGCGCGTGACCGCGTGGGCGACGGCCGGCACCTACATCGCCTACCAGATGGTCGTCTTCGCCGGGCTCATGGCCCGGGCCAAGGGATGGCCCAAGGAGAGGGCGTACTTCAACCTGGGCAAGTGGGGCTGGCCGGTCAACATCATCGCGTTCGTCTACGGCGTGTTCATGATCATCAACCTGGCGTGGCCGCGGACGCCCGACGCCGCGTGGTACGACAACTACCTGGTGATCGTCTCACTGGTGGTCGTGCTCATCGCCGGCGGGATCGTGTACGCCATCCAGCGCGCTCGAGGCGTCGACCTCAGCGTGACCATCCACGAGATCGACGAGTCCCCGGCCGAGGCCGAGGCGATGGAAGCGATGGCCGCCGGCGAGGCAGGGAAGGTCCTGCCCGGCGCCGTCAGCGAGATGACCGCACGAGACGACGAGGGAAAGGGGGGCCTCACTCTCTGATGTTCTGACCAGCGGCAAGCCGCCCGTCGGGGCGGTGGGACGGAGGTGCGGGGGCGGCGGCCGACAAGGCCGCCGTCGTCGCGTACGGTACAGGCTTCGTTGGCTGCCGTTGCATCGACAGCGCCGCAAAGTGTGTACGTCGCATTAAAGGGGAGATGATTGTGAACATCAGCGCCTCGTCCTGCCGGGATCTTCGGTCCACGACGCAAGACCCGACAAGTTCTGACTGCTCAAGTGCGGGACTAGGGTGCCAGCATTCGCCGCTTGGTGTTCAGTTTCGCGGCCGCCACTCGCGAAGCAGTAAGATCACTTCATCACCAAAGAGCGACACCTTCACCCTCTCGTGGAGTCCATTGGACTTGATTGCCTTGGCCAAGGCCAAGCGTACCGTCTGTGGCATGCGTCCAGTCTTAGCTACGTCGACCTCCATCGCCTGCTCTCCAGAAACTCCAACAAGGCGCAGGCCCCGCGCCTCCGAGCGGCGCGTCTGTTGGCTGCTGGACGTGCCCGCTCAAGCCTGCGCATCGCGCCGGCGCTGAGGCGCCCGCGGCGCTCGCTGGACGAGGTCCCGGTCGAGCGCACCCGCCGAGCTCATCAAGGACCATCCCACCTTCGGCTGCCGCAAGGTCTGGACCCTGCTCAGGTACGGCGAGGGCCTGCTCGTCAACCGCAAGGCCGTCTACCGCATCCTTAGCGTCAAGCGCTGGTTCGTGCACCAGCGCAGCGTCACGCCCCCGACTCCGCGTGCAGGCGGCGCAGCGTCGCCCCGGTGTCCGACATGCGCGGACATGTGCGGGCGATCGACCTCGCGAACGTCTACTGCGCGCCGACGGCTGGGGCCGCCTGGCGGCGATCATCGACTGCCACGACGGCGAGATCGTCGGCTTCCGAATTCACTCTCCGGGGCCGTGCTCGGTAGGCGGAGCGCGCCCTCGAAGAAGCCTGCTTGCATCGCTTCGGCAACCTGCGTCCCGAACGCCCGACGCCGGTCATCACAAGCGACAGCGGGCTGATCTTCACGGCGCGGCGCTCCCGCCCCGCCTGCCGCGACTGTTCTTGGCTGCACGCAGGACTCTCCTTGGTTCGCTTACCCGTCCACTCGGCCCGCGGCGTCCTTTCGGCGGCGTCGGTTCACGGCGGAAGTACAAATGGAGTATGGCTGCCAAGCTGCGTGTCTGGTCACGAGTTCCGCACGAACGCCTCGACGTTTCGTGCTGGCCCGGTATCTTCCCTCGCGGCCCTGTCGGCCGGAATCGCTCGGAGGCCCTGCCCGCTATGGGGGGGTGGGGCCGTGGTGCAATCCTCTGCCGCTCATACCTCGACCTCGCTGGCCGCGACCGACCATTTCTGCCACCTTCGTTGCGATCTACTGCGCCGTAAGGCGGCGAGAATCCCCGCGCCGGCAGCAAGACTGTGGAGGGGCCATGGGGATGTGACACGAAGTCTGGATCGAGGCCAGCTGCCTGGCGTGCCACGGCAAGCAGACCGCGTCCGCCTACTGTGCCCGGCTGGCCAAGATGTCGGATCCCCGACTGTGGCGCGGCGATCCGCCTGAACTCAGAAGCGTACCAGAGCGACCTCGACCGGGCTGAGCGCAAGTGGCGTGGCGGCGTGCGAGAACCATCCTCAAGCCGTCGCCGAGTCGAAGGCCGGCGCACCAGCGGAGGCCGTTCGCCGGGAGGCGCGCTAGGCAGCGTCCTGCCGGAGCTACTCACGTGTGCGCCGCGCACGGACGTCGAAGGCACAGCCGGCCGCGTGGCGCCAGCCGCGCTCGAGGATCTTGCGCGGCGGCGACGCACGCACCCCGTGGCAGAGGCACCTTGAGTTCAGCGACAGGTGGTTTGGCGCGATGACCTGGCGTGAGAAGGCTCTGGACGCAGAGTGCTGCGCCTCGACGCTCATTGCGAAAGCCCTCTGAACCAGATGCTCTCACTCCTCCCCACGAGCTTGACGGTTACCAAGTACTCTGTGGCGCGCCGCGTCGGACTGACGTTGATCACTGTGGTGGCCCCCCTGTCTCTCCTAACGCTAACGCGCCCCTGGGCTATGGTCGAGTTGCCGTATGAAGTGGCCAACGTGACTACGTATGAATACACGGTGGCGTGCCCTTCGTGGTTGACGACCGTGAATCCAAATAAGTTCGGACTCGAGAGACTGAGCGATTGCGGCAGACCGCTGGGAGCGTTGAAGTACAGCTCCGTGAATGACGTGGGCTGTCTGGTCGCAAACAGAGCGATGTGATCCCCGATCGGGCGATGAAAGGCCACGACCAAGCCGACTGCGGCGACACAGATGGCGACCGCCGCGACCCAGCTCAACGTCCGTCGCGCCGCGGTGGCATTCCGGTCTTCGAGCGGATGAGAGGGGCCAGCGGTCGGCTTCCCGTCCGACTCGCGGATGCTTGGCTTCCTGGGATCGTCGCATGATGTGATGGCGGGCGGCCGATCGCCGAGGTCGGGGTCGGGCGGAACAACAGTTGAGAGCGCAACGAAGGCGCCGGCCGTTGAGTCCGGCCCGGATAAGCGTATCTGACCGACATCCGGCAGCCGGTTCTCCTTCGCGGACGACTCACGTTGCACCGCCGTAACGCTCGGTGTTACGGGACCCCTGCTTGGGGTGCCGCGGGACAGGTGGCCCCCATGATCGACAACGACATGAGATGTAAGCGCTTCGCGCGTCGAGAACGTAGCCCCGCAATGCGAGCACGCCCATGTGATGTCACGAACGCTCATCAGGTGCCACGCGGGACGTTGCGATGGTCCTTCGTCGAATGTATTGCGCACACGCCATCCGCTCCCTGACTATCGCTTGGCCGATATGGGACCCGCTCGCCCACATGTCTCGAGTGTTGACGCACCTAGCCCGCCACGCACCGTCATCAGACAGGCAAGACGGCTCATCATCTTATCGTCACCTGCATGGCATATGCCTCTGCGCCGATATCTTCTGGTTAGCTGAAACGCCCGCTCCGTTCGCGGCAGCCGCATGCAGGACCGACTCGGGGTTAGTGCGAGTTGCACGAGTGGTCAGCAGAAGCCTGCGGCGCAGTGGACGCAGCAAGTTGCCCGCCAAGGCAACGCATGTCGTTGGCCCGGCCGCTCAGTTTCGCCGATATCGAAGCCATGCATCGGCGAAAGATCTTCCGTCTCTTGGTGATCGGGCTCGTCATGGCGGGCTTGTTTGCACTCTGGTCCGGCGCGCTTGCGACGAGCACACCAGCAGCAAGTCCCAAGGCCTTGCGCTATCACATCGTCAAGCGCACACCGCACTACATCGTAGCGCAGCGCCGCGCAATCCGTGCAGTAGTGAGGAAGAGACTGGCACACCTCCTAGGCGACAAGAGCGTAACGTTCACGGTGACACGCCGGACTCGAAAGACCGTGTACCTTCTCAGAACCAATAAGCCCCAGCCCTCAGATAGCTCACCGGCTCCGACCCCAACGCCCTCGCCGCTGACGACCCCGACGCCAGCCACGACTCCCCTGCCAACCCCTGTGCCAGCCCCAACGCAAGCTCCAACTCCGACCCCCGCTCCGACACCCACGGCGACGCCGATTCCGATCGCTCCGGTCCCGGGTTGGCGAGAGGTGTTCTCGGACGACTTCACAGGCTCGAAACTCAATCTCGACAAGTGGTTCACCTACGACGGCCAGCCTGGCGGTGATCCAGGGGGCTGGTTTGACTCAAGCCACGTGTCGGTCTCTAACGGCGAGCTTGTGATCAGCGGGTATCAGGACCCCGTCGATGGCGGCAAGTGGGTCACTGGTGGTGTGTCCAGCCAGCCCGGACTGATCCAGGCTTACGGGAAGTACCTCGTACGTTTCCGCTTTGACGCCGGCGTTGGCATCGCGCACGCGATTCTGCTCTGGCCAGCCGACAACAGTTGGCCGCCAGAGATTGACTTCAGCGAGGACAACGGCGGGGACAAACAGACGACATACGCCGCTCTGCACTATGGGACATCCGATACGCAGGTGCAGCGCCAGACTGCGGTCAACCTAACGCTGTGGCACACTCTCGGAGTTGAATGGACACCAGGGCGCCTCGTCTACACGCTCGACGGCAGCGTATGGGCGACGGTCACGAGCCCCGACGTACCGGCCGTGCCCATGGTTCTCGACATCCAGACACAGGCGTGGGCAGCAGGAACGTCCACTTGGGAGCGAGGCACGGATGCAACCACGCCGGCGCACGTGAATCTCTACGTCGATTGGGTGGTTGTGTACGCGCCCTCCTAATGCTACAGCCCACCCTGGGCGAGGCATTTGGGGAGCACTCGGCCGGTCGCAACCAAACACAGGCTAAGTCGCGCTCGAGCAACGTTTGACGACGCAGACTGGTTACCTGCCGACTTCAACCTAGACTCCCAGTTCGATAGCCGCTGAAGTTCTGCCGAATCTGGGACGACGTCAAGCCGTCGAATCGAGCAATTGGGCAGCCAGCCTAGTGGCCGCGGCTGCCTGAACGGTCTTGAAGCGTCTGATTCGCTGGTCCATCGTCGCGGCTACTGCGGCGGCTTGAGCGAACAGGTCATCGAGTAACGTTTTGGCAGAGTTGGCGGCAAATGTATCCGTCCTGAGGACGTACTTTTCGAGTCCGAGGCTCGCCATGAAGTCGCGGCACTTTGGCCGGTATTCAACCATCAGGGACGGAATACGATTCATGCAGGCTATCACCGTCGAGTGGAGCCGCTGGCCCATGAAGACCTCACATTCGCTGACTGCATTTGAGTAATCGGTGTAGTTGTCGAAAGCGCATGTCAGGGTGCATCGGTCTCTGTCTACTCGTCTCACAATCTCTTGGTTGCTAGGAACGTCCAAGGTCCACACCGGGAGCAGACGGACGTGGCGGCCGGAGTCGCAAAGCACTTGGATGAGTTTGACGACTTCATCGAGGAACCTATCAGGCACGCCCCACATGGGGTCCCAGCGGACGTAGCCGACGTTCACGCCCACCACGCCCGGCTTCACACCCCGGTCTGCTTCCATAGAGTCGGAGGCTAGAGTCAAGGCCGTGTCGCCGACGATCGTAGCGGTTTGGACGCCCGCGTCGGCAAGAATCCGCTGCGAGTGTGGCCCGCGCACCCCGACGTACTCGAAATGGCTGAGCGCCTCGACCCAATCGAGCAGCTCTGCCGGCTGGTGTTTGAGCTGCGAGCGAGTCTGGTCGCCTTGACTCCAGAATGCCGGCGAGGCGACGCCTGTGCCAAGGCAGATCATTGGAATGCCACGGTCCTGAAGGTGCTTCACCGCTGTTAGCCACGTGTGATGCTGCGCGATGAGCGTGCCGCCGCCTAGGATTCCGAACTGGTACGGTCGTTGACGACTCAGCCGACAAAGCGGTTCGAGGACGACACTATTGTACGGAATGAGATTGACGTCGGGGAAGAGAACCTTGTGGGCTTGGAACAGAATCTCGTCCCCTAGGTTTTGGTGACCAAGCCAGCCGATGTATGCAGCGCGCGGCCCCCCCAACGACAACGCCGCCAAGCTTTGCCCTTCGCGACTGAACGTCCGCAGTGGAGCGGCGAGGGGGTATCTGATGCTGGCGGCCCGACTGACCAGCCTGGCGAGACGCCGATGCCGCGTCGGCAGTTCGATTCCAGACTCCGATTCCTCAGCCGCGACCGGCCTGTCTCCCTGCATCAACCGGCTCCAATCATGGCTCCGAGTCGAGTGTTCATCGAGCGTCTAGCATACTCTTGGGGACCGTGCTTAGGGCTCGGAAGTCAGGCTCCCACACAACACGCAGTGAACCGCCCCGGCTTTGTTGGAGGCTCCGGTCCTTGAGAGGATGGAGCCATGGACAGACAGACGGGTACCCTGGAGAAGTCAGGGAGCGGGCCGTGCGTCTCGTGTTCGAGCGCGAGTGCAAGTCCCAATGGGCGGCGAGGCCAGTCGCCGCCGCTATGGGCCGGGCAAGGTCTGGCGGCAGCTGCGGCGAGAGGGCTACGCCCTCGCGCGCTGCACGGTCGAGCGTCTGATGCGCGCCGAAGGCCTGCGCGGCGTCGTGCGCGGCAAGGTGTTCACCACGCGGAGCGACGAGACCGCGCCGCGTCCCGACGGCCTGGTCGAATGCGACTTCACGGCGAGCGCCCGAACCGTCTCTGGTTGGCCGAACTGACGTACGCGCGCACCTGGGCGGGCTTCGTCTACATCGCCTTCGTCTTCAACGTCTACGCCCGCTTCATCGTCGGCTGGCAGGTCGCGAGCCAGCTCAGGATCGACCTCGCCCTGGACGCCTTGGAGATGGCCCTCTGGCGACGCTGGAGCGACGTCACCGGCCTCGTCCACCACTCAGACCGCGGTGTGCAGTATCTCTCCATCCGCTACACCGAACCACTCGAGGAGGCCGGCGTCGAGGCCTCGATTCGGCAGCGGCGACGCGAGCGACAACGCCATGGCTGAGAGCGTGATCGGCCTCTACAAGACCGAGGTCATCCGCCACAAGGGCCCTCGAAAAGCCTCGAGGAGGTCGAGTTCGCGACGCTCGAATGGCTCGACTGGTTCAACAACGTGCGCCTGCTTGAGCCAATCGGCCACGTCCCACCGGCGGAGTTTGAGCATACGTACTATGCTCACGCTGCTGCCACGGAAGCAGAGGAGAGACTCAAACAAGAGAGCCTCCACTGAACCCGGGACGGTTCACTCTGTCCCGTAACACACGTCATCCTACGGCGTGGGCGCCACTTGCCACAGGGGCTCTGGGCCCATTCTCATGCCGTACACCACTTGGCGAGACGCGACCATCCGGCTGCTTTTGGCCTGGGACTTCGAGTGCGGATCAGTGTAGTAGTTCAGACTACTTCTCGTGCTCGGTCAAGACCAGTTCACGTCAGCTCGCCTAACCAGGGCGGGAACGCCAGCCACCAGGGTCCTCGCCGGCACGTCCTCGACGACGACAGAACCCGCCGCGACAACCGCGCCGTCGCCGATTGAAACTCCCTTGAGCACGACTGAATTCATTCCGATCCATACATGGTTGCCAATCTTCACTGGCTGTGTGACTTCGCCCGTACCAACTGAATGGTTGTCGCTGTCACGAATCGCGACGTTCTCCGCGATCGCCACGTCCTCCCCAATCTCAATTCGCTCGAAGCAGGCAAGATTTAGGCCCCAGTTGGTGTAACCGCTGCCAAGTCTGAGAACAGCGTTCTCACCAACATAAACCGTGTGTCCTGAGTACATTAGGAAGTCGCCCGCGACCGCTATTCTCGCGCCAGAACTCAACGCCATTTGAGACGGCCATCGCCGACAGAACGGCGACACCACCCCAAGAGCAAGTCTGCCAGGCCCGTTCACTCTGCACCCTCTCCCCAAGCTGAGATGTGTGTTCCAGCAAGGCAGGAGAGCGAAGTTCCCCAGCCTTGCTCGAGACTGCAGCACCTTCAGCGGGTCGAGACCGACGGCAAAACGCGCACAATCGCGCCAATCCACAGAGGGACGGTGTGTCGGCCCGGGGTGGAAAACCCTGTGGCGCTCGCCATCAGCGCTCACAGGGCACCCTCAACTGAGTGTGATGGTAGCCCATTGCGTCTTCTGGTTAAGCTATCACGGACCCACAAACCCCGTGGTGATTTTGACCAGACTCAGGCTTGGGCTGCCGATACGTCGACATGGGAAAGAGGAACGGACTCGGCAACTCGTCATGCGTGAACCTCTGCGTCGATATGGTGGTCACATGCCCGCCGAACTCGTCAATGCGGCGATGCCGCTGCATTCGGACGTGCGGTGAAGCTCAGGGGTGCGCTATCAACCCAAATCGAGGCGGTAGATAGTCACGTCCGTGTTCTGATAGACGACGGGCCAGCGCTGCGCCGAGGAAATCTTCTTCAGGAACTGCGGATAGCCACGCGGTGCCCCGAAGTAGTCGGCATAGGCGCGCATGCCTCGGCTCACCACCACGTAAGCGTTGCCGTGATCGAAACCGGCCAACCATCGCTCGACCTCGCCGAGGTTTGCCTCGTCCAACCACGCTGCCCCTACCAGCGGATCAGCCGGGATGTCCACGACGTCGTAGGCCTCATAGTCTGCCGTTTCTTTGACGGGAAAGTCCTCAACAGGCAAGACGATCAGAGAGCCCCTGGGGATGTTCCGGTACAGCCAGAGGCTAGCATTGAGCTCTGCGGGCGTGAAAGCGTGAACGAGCACCGGGCCGTAGAGACCTTGCATGCCGGCCAGGAGCGCGGCAGCGCAGACCACCGAGATTGACAGCCAGCGTCGAACCGGCCTTCTTAGCTCAAAAAGAGTCGACGCAAGGAGCAGGGCGCACCAAGGTGCGGAAAACAGGTAGATTCGATAGATGGCCTCGCCGCCGTAGTTCTGCGCCACCAAGATGACGAAAGGGCTGAAGGCGAGAAGTGCAGGGACGATTACGTGTCCAAGCGTCCCACGCTGCCGCACAATCGCCACTGCTGCTAGCAGCCACATGCAACCGGCCAGCGCGCGAACGATCCATGCCGTCACGGCCTCGGGGCCGGGATGGTAGGCGGCGGTGACTCCCGACGCGTTCTGCAGGGGGTTCCCTCCGCCGAACAGCCCGCCGAACTGCTGGGTAATCAGGCTATACCGCGACGCGAGATAGCCGAGCGTGATGGCCGCCAACATCGGCAACAGCCAGCGCGGACGTACGACGCCGACCAGCGTGAGCGCTCCGATTCCCACCAGAGCTAGATACGGCGTGAGTTGATGCGACATGATGATGGCGAAAAAGAGTAGCGTGGTTAGCGCCGCCGCCAAAGTGCGCTGCCCCGGTGCTGCATCCGGTGGGGCCTGAAGGCCGGTGACCAGGTGCGCGCGCAGGCGTCCGAGTCTTCCGCGCGGTTCCGGGAGAGGGACGGATGAGCGGAGCCAGCGGACCAAGATCAGCACGATGCCTAGCCACAGGAGGTACGAGAATGCCTGTGGCGATAGGTAATCTTGGCCGACCCAGCTCACCAGGAAGGTGAACAGCAGGGCGGCAAGGAAGGCGACGCGGCGCTCTTGCGCCAGCACGAAGAAGATGCCCAGCAGGAGCAGGCCGTCGGCCAGCTCGAAGGCTGTCGGAGCCCATGCCGCAAAGGATTGCGGGCTCACATGCGCGAGGGCGCTCAGAGCAGCCGTCGCGGCGAAGAGTCCCGGCCACTGCTGGTAGATGCTCGCGGTGTCAGTGACATGCCCGTACCGGCCGAATGCCTGCGCAACGCCGATGTGTTTGTAGACCCACGCGTATTCGGGAGTCCCACCGTAGATGATCGGCACCGTGGTATGGATCGCAAGGACTAGCCCGGCGAGATACAGCACGAGGAGCCATGTCCGAGGCTCGGCGCCCAGCAACTCCGTGAGGAATCCGACGAGCAGCGCGAGCAGACCGAGGAGAAACCAAGGGTCCACGCTCGTGAGCAGCCCGTAAGAGTTGATTGTCGACGCTTGCAGCTGGGCGACACCGTACGCCCAAGCGGCCAGGCCGAACGCCAGCAGTGCAGGTGCTGCGATGAGGCGCCGCGTCATCGTTGCGTTCCTGTCATAAGCCGCGCGAGACACGAGACGATGGCAGCCCCGGCAAGCACGAGGAGTGCCCGAGGATGCCACGCGTCGGCCCAGATCATCATCGCGCTCCCGAGCGCGAACGCGGCTGCGCTGAGCACCAAGGTAAGCCCAGCCTGGGCGAGACCGTCACCGCTGTCGATCCAGCACATGATTGCGGCCCCGGCAGGCACCGAAGCCAGAAGGAGTGCCCCCGCCAGAGCGAATCCATCCCACGGGGCGAGGAGGACGAGAAGAAGTGCAAGCACGCCCCCGACAAGGCCCACATACGCAGTGAATCGGGGACGAAACGCGTCCACCCCAGAGCCCCTTCGATTGCTGACAACGGCATGGACTTCGCCGTCGCCTCGGGCTGTCGTCTGCGTCACTGCGCCCACTGCCGCTGCATCCAACGCGAGCGGAGATATGCCAATGGCCCGGCAAGCATCCCGAGAACCTCAGCCCGCGCGAGCACGCGCCGGTAGTCCGAATCTCGGCTCGCGTGCATCAGCGACCTCCGGTTTCGGCGCGAGCGCAGCCACTGCGACGCCGCTGCCGTTAGCCCTAGGAGGTGGCGCGGGTCACCGAGCACGGTCGACGTCAGCATTGCTGTGAAGCCGACGCCATAATCGTGGATCTGGCGTTCGAGCTCCTTGAGGGTGGCGCGATGGGGATGGCGGACAATCGCGCTGGGCTCATACGCCAAACGGTATCCTCTGGTGAGCAACTGCAAGATCAGAGCAGGATCCTCTCCCGCACAGGTCGGGGTGCCAGGACCGAGCGCCTCATCGAATCCGCCCGTCGCCCTCAGCACCGTCGCGCGCACAGCCATATTTCCGCCGAGAGCAAGCTCGCCGGTGGCGTAGATCGACCGGACGCTCTCACTGTCGTCCTCGATTCCTCGGCGGACGACGCGGAACCCCCTGAAACGTTCGAACGTGACCGGCATGGCACTCCGGTTGGGGATGCGGCCAGATTGTTCGAACCAGAGCTGAGCAGGAGTCTCGAGTTCGCGCGGCACGACGAGCCCCGTGACAGCTGCGACACCCGGGTCTTGGACGAAACGCTCGGCAAGTGCCCGCAACCATCCACGTTCGACCTCAGCGTCGTCGTCAGTGAAGGCAACGATGTCTCCCGTGGCCTCCGCAAATCCGCGGTTCCGCGCCGCCGATGCACCTGGACGGGGCTCCCGGATGACGCGAGCGCCGGTGAGATCTACAACCTCGGCGTCCGCTGGACGATTGTCGACAACAATCACTTCGTAGTCCGGGTAGTCGAGCATCTGGAGCCGCTCGAGGCACCGTCGGAGTTCAGCGGGCCGAGCAAGGTTGGTAGGAACCACGACGGTCGCTCGCGGGAGAGTTGCCGCAGTGCCCGGAGAGTCTCGCTGCTGCGCTTCGCCGAGCTGCCGACGCAACTCTCGCTCAAGCTCTGTTGCGGTGATGATGGTCTGCGCATCCTGGAGTGGGATCTCGACAATGCCCAGCAGAAGACCGGATCGGGACACGAGAATCCAGGCACCCGCATACGGTGGCGCGGAATCGCGCGCGCAGTCGAGGTCGTCCAGCGGAAACGCGATGTCGATGCTCGTTACTCGCATCGGACCGTCGCTGGTCATACAGCCCTCTTCATCAGTGACCCCCTGCACCCAGAACCGAGCCGCGCCGCTCTGGCTGGCTTCGGTTGCCTGTCAGCGCTACACTCGCCGCGCTTTGAGTCGTGCCTTCGCATACATGAACGGCCCCTGCAGAAGACCAATGCGGTTGGCCCGCAGCAGGTCCCTCGGGAAATCGTCGTTCAGCTGACCCAGTCGCGCGCCTTGTCGCGAGAACTGATCGCGAAGTGCCCGACGGTGGAGGCGAAGCAGTTCGAGAGCGCAGCCTGGATAGTGGACGAGCATGCTCACGTAGTACGCGCTCAATCCCCGACCGTAGCCCTGCATCTGACGGCGCAGGGCGGCGTAGTCGCGCCGATGTCGATGGTACATGATCGCCGTCGGTTGGTACACGACCGTTCCTCCCGTCCATAGGAGCGCACTCAGTGCCGCCGTATCCTCGCCGCCCATTGTTGCCGTGCCGGCGCCGAGCGCGCAATCAAAGCCGGCGATGCGCTCCAGCGCCTCGCGCCGGAAGGCCATGTTGTTGCCAGAGCCGAACGGCGGCAACGGGTACAAAGGGCTCTGGAAGTGGGCGGTCGCACGAGAGAAGATCGCCCGCTCGAAGCCGCGACCCCTGGAGACACCGCAGTACTCTTCAAACCACACTTGGCTCTGCGTTTCGAGCTCGCCGGGAATGACGATGCCCGTCACCGCTTCGGCATGTGGGATCTCGACGAAGCCGCGCGCTAGCTCGGCCACCCACCAACGGTCACAGACCGCGTCGTCGTCAGCCCAAGCGACAACTTCGCCGTCCGAGGCCTCAATCGCACGGTTGCGCGCCCACGAGAGCCCCGGGCGCGGCTCCGTCACATAGTCAATGTCACGCTCTCGCGAGAGCGTCATGACGAGGCGCTGGGTGCTTTGGTCCGACGGAGCGTTGTCCACCACGAGAATGCGCATTCGTCCGTACTCTTGCACGCTAAGACTGTCCAGAAGCAGCCTCAGACCCTCTGGGCGGTCGCGAGTGCAGATGGCGACCGTCATCCGGGGACCCTCGCTCAGGACGCGCGCCCGGCTTTCGAGGAAGCGCGGGACGCGCGGCGGGTGCAGGCCACGCGCAGGTAGTTCCCCGCTCCAAGTTAGTCCGCAGTCCTCCATGCGCTCGCGCAGTTGCGGCTCAAATTGGCGTACGATTGTCTCTGCCAGCTGGTGCGGCGCGACGCCCTTAGGCGAAAGTGGCCCATTCAGAAGCCCGATTGGCTCGCTGAACACACGGACCAGCACCTGCGCCTGTGCACTGCCATCTCGGACCTCCGCAATTGCAGGGAGCTCCGCAGCAACGTCGCAATTGACGACCGCATTCACAGAAGAACTCAGGTGGTCGACGCTCACCACGCGTTAGAAGCGAACAGCCAGATGATCTCGTCCGCAAGTGCGGGTAGCACGTGGCCCATCCCGCCCCGGCGCATCGAGTGGGCGCCAGAGAGAGCCCAAGGCGTTGGCTCGGCCACACGGCCCCAGGATGTGCCGAAACTCGCAGGAATCGAAGCAGCCCAACGGAAGATTCACTGGACGAGAATACCGCCCCCTTAGTAGGCGGCGCAAGAAAGCCGTGATGCATTGCGCCGCTCGAGGTGTCTTTCTCGCAAACGAACAGAGCCAGGCGGACTCCGTGTCGCACAAAGAATGGGAAGTGGCCACACGGCCCAGAAACGCGACTCACGTGAGGAGAGTCATCTCCACCTCGAGCGAGGTGAACCGCCCCGGCTTTGTTGGAGGCTCCGGTCCTTGAGAGGATGGAGCCATGGACAGACAGACGGGTACCCTGGAGAAGTCAGGGAGCGGGCCGTGCGTCTCGTGTTCGAGCGCGAGTGCAAGTCCCAATGGGCGGCGAGGCCAGTCGCCGCCGCTATGGGCCGGGCAAGGTCTGGCGGCAGCTGCGGCGAGAGGGCTACGCCCTCGCGCGCTGCACGGTCGAGCGTCTGATGCGCGCCGAAGGCCTGCGCGGCGTCGTGCGCGGCAAGGTGTTCACCACGCGGAGCGACGAGACCGCGCCGCGTCCCGACGGCCTGGTCGAATGCGACTTCACGGCGAGCGCCCGAACCGTCTCTGGTTGGCCGAACTGACGTACGCGCGCACCTGGGCGGGCTTCGTCTACATCGCCTTCGTCTTCAACGTCTACGCCCGCTTCATCGTCGGCTGGCAGGTCGCGAGCCAGCTCAGGATCGACCTCGCCCTGGACGCCTTGGAGATGGCCCTCTGGCGACGCTGGAGCGACGTCACCGGCCTCGTCCACCACTCAGACCGCGGTGTGCAGTATCTCTCCATCCGCTACACCGAACCACTCGAGGAGGCCGGCGTCGAGGCCTCGATTCGGCAGCGGCGACGCGAGCGACAACGCCATGGCTGAGAGCGTGATCGGCCTCTACAAGACCGAGGTCATCCGCCACAAGGGCCCTCGAAAAGCCTCGAGGAGGTCGAGTTCGCGACGCTCGAATGGCTCGACTGGTTCAACAACGTGCGCCTGCTTGAGCCAATCGGCCACGTCCCACCGGCGGAGTTTGAGCATACGTACTATGCTCACGCTGCTGCCACGGAAGCAGAGGAGAGACTCAAACAAGAGAGCCTCCACTGAACCCGGGACGGTTCACTCAATACCGTGAGGTCAGCCAGCATGATCGCTCAGAGAATCGCAGAGGCTTCTCTTGCGCCACCAACGGCGCAAGGCTCGTCGGGGAACTCCGGGGGCCGTGTCCTGACACCCTCACTTGGCTTCTCAGCACCAGACATGCTCGCTTGAGTGCGCTGCGGCTGAAATCGACGATTCATTTGTGGGCAGAGTCCGCCCTTCATCGTCTCGTCGCTGACTCCCTGCTTCGTAACTCCTTCTACCTGACGTTAAATACCGGAGCACAGGCCGCAGTCGGCTTCCTGTTCTGGCTCCTGAATTCGCGCCTCTTTACGGCCGGGCAAATCGGGACGGCCACGACGCTGATTTCCGGCGCGACCCTCATCTCCCTCGTCAGCCTGTTCGGTTTCAACAGCACCTTCATTCGGTTCTTGCCTGACTCTCGACAGCGAGACGAAGAGATAAACACTGGGCTGATAATCGTGCTCGCCACAGGGCTGATCGTCGCAACTCTGTACGTGCTGGTTGTTCCGCAGGTAGTACCCAGACTGGCGCTGGTTCGCGGATCGTTCGGCTTCGCAGCTGGATTCATCGTGCTGACAGCCTTCTGGTCGGTTAATCTTGTCACCGACAGCGTCTTCATCGCTTTCCGCAAAGCGCAGTACAACGTATTGTGCGACGGGCTCATCCAGGGTGTAGTGAAGCTAACCCTGCCCGCCCTCATGATCGGCTTGGGGGCCTACGGGATATTCATGGCATCAGGGCTCGCTGCTGCGACGGCAGTGGTGGCAAGCATCGTCTTCATGATGCGAACCGTGGGCTATAGACCCAAGCTGTCGTTGTCGCTGAGCGTTCTCCGGCGAACTTGGGATTACTCGGCCGCAAACTACGCGGCGAACCTCCTCACCCTATCCCCGTTGCTCCTAATCCCCCTGATCGTGCTGGGCGCTCGAGGATCTAGTGATGCAGGCTACTATTACATCGCATACCAACTGGCCAACCTTCTCTTTTCAGCGGGCTGGGCCATATCGCTATCGGTGTTCTCAGAGGGTTCGCAAGTGGGTGCACATCTTCCCTCTCTCCTGCGCCGAGCAATGAGACTCATAGCGGTTGTCTCCGTACCCAGCAGTATCCTCGTCGCCGCGACAGGCCACTGGCTTCTCCTCATGTTCGGTCACGCGTACAGCACAAACGGAACCTCGACTCTAGTCGTGCTTGCTTTGTCAGCCCCCGTGGTGGCCTTGTCCTCGACGGCGTTCACTGTGCTGCGGATCACGAGACAACTCCGCGCTGTCGTGGTTGCGAGTGTTGTGTACGCAGTAGTCACCGTGGGGCTGGCCCTGTTGGGCGCGAAGCATGGTCTGCAGTGGGTGGCGGTCGCGTGGCTCCTTGGCAACCTTGCCGCGGGCCTCTTGGCCGCTGGGCTAGCCGCAATTCACCTGCGTGCCAGCAGCAGAAGGCCCGGGAACGCACACGTGGCTCCATGATGACCATCGGCTCTCGCGCGAGAGCGGCTCGCGCGCTAACATGGCGCATGAAATCTAGCTGTGCTGGAAGCGACGACTCATTCCCCCTAATATGCCGCACATGCTCTTGCTGCGAGTCGTCACGCCTGCGTAAACTGGTCGTTATGGCACCCGGCCCCCACCGTCACGCTCTGTGTCCGCCTGGAGTTGCGTCAAGATGAGCTTTCGGAAGGGCGTGGCTAGCGCCGAGCACCGCTGGCAATCTCGATCGTTGAGGGCGACCGGTTGTCACCTCCCCGTCCTTCGCGCATTTGGCGAGGCCGCCGCCCGGATTCCAATTCCCCAGATATTGCTGCATCGCCTCGCCGACACTGGGTGTGTGGTCTTCTTGTCACATGCCGTCGTCGTGGACCGCTCCCCAGCGCACCTCGAGTGGTTGTTCCGATGCAAGACGGCTGCTCGTTACGAGACGGACCTCAACTGGCTTCTGCGGCGCTATCAGTTCGTGAGCTACGAGGATGTCGACGCGGCTCTCACCGAGATGCGCCCATTGCCCAAGAATGCCGCTTTGCTGACGTTCGATGATGGGTACGCTGAACTGCACTCCGTCGTTTGGCCGCTTCTGCGCAGGCTGGGCATTCCTGCACTTGCCTTTCTGACCAGTTCCCAGATCGACAACGCCGCACTGTCTGCGGACTGCAAAGCGTCGTTGTGCGTGAACAATCTCTTGCGGCTCGACGGCATCGATCAACGTTCCATTATCAAGGCGCTGAACTTGCCCGACTTTTTGGGCAAGCGCTCGGAAGACGCAGGGTCTGAGTTGTTCTTGTACCTCCGGTCCAATGTTGCGGTCGCGCAGACGCTCTGGCGCCAGCTCGCCCTCGACGAGGCGTCCTTTTTGCGCGCGACCGCTCCCTACCTGACGTCGCAGCAAGTCAAGGAGATGAGCGGAGGCAGCTGGTCGTTCGGAGGTCACGCCACGGTCCACCGTCGTCTCCAGGGTCTCAGCCACGACGAGCTGGAGTTCGAGATCGTAACTTCCTGCGACACGGCAGCCGAGTTGACCGGTCGAGCACGCGTACCCTTTGCCTTCCCGCACTTCGGCGACGGCGTGCGCCGAGACTGGCTCGCTGAGATTAGGGCTGAGAACAGCAGCGTGGGCTTGTTCTTCGATGTGCACGGGCTCAGACGCGAAGACGCCCTGGTCTGGCATCGCGTCAACATCGAAGACCCGGGCGAATCCGTCGGGACAAGTGTCAGGCGCGAATATCTGATGGCGCTGGTGGGTCGGTAGCCGGCCGGGCTAGCACTGCACCCGGACGATGTCTATTTGGAATCGGGGCTGGAGGGCCAGCTTCCCACTGGCAGGGGCACGCGGACACGGCACATGGGGGCTATCGTTCGAAGAATAGGTTCGCATGTCGTCTCAGGCGTCGAGCGTTCGCGGAACCACTCCGAGCGGAGCCAGCAGTCCTGCATTGGGGACATCTAGCGCTGCGTGCACCAGGCCTAGCAAAGAATCAGAACGGAACGGCAAGTTGGCCCCAAGCAGCTCGCCGCCACGCAGCGCCCAGTAGGGGAGCTGCCACGGCAGCGGCACGAAGATGAGCCTCTCGTTACCCGCCAAGGCCCTCAGCAACGATCGGAACGAGAGCGGCTTTGGCTGGGCGACGCCCAGCGGCACGTGCGGCGGGTCGTTCGCGGTTGCCAAGGCCAATACGGCCGACGCTAGGTCGTCCTCGTGCACGGGAAACTGGCGACTGTCACCTGCGATAGCCGGCACGAGCGGCAATTTGGTGATCTTGCGCAAGGCACCGGCCATCCCCCCGGGGTCATCGCCGTACACCAGTCCCGGGCGCACCGGGCAGCCTCCGACGGCCAAGGTCGCTTCTTCAATCGCCAGCTTCGCTTGGCCGTAGAGTTGCCTCGTGCCCTCATAGGCGGACATGCTGGACAAGACGATGATTCGCGGCACGGCCGCCCGGGATGCCGTTCGCAGCAGCTCGCGGGTTCCCTCAACGTTGACTCGCCACACGTCTTGGCGGCGGACGACGCTCAGGTCGTAGGCGCAGTGCACTAGGCAATCGACGGAGTCGAGCACGCCATCCGCGAGCGGGCGACCGAGCTCGTATGGTCGCGCACGACCATCACCGGCTCCCGGAGACCGCACCAGAGCACGCACCGACCATCCTGCCGCCTCGAACCGTCTGCTTAGTAGACTGCCAACGTATCCGTAGGCGCCAGTGATCGCGACCGCGCGCGCGGTCTTGCTACCATTGTTCACGCAGGACCTCACTTGCGATGCGATGCGCGTTGGCCATCACGGTCAGTGTGAAGGTCATGGCGGGCACGTTGGGGAAGACCGCAGCATCCACCATGTGGATTCGTCGCCACGGACCGGTTCGCCCGAGGAGATCGCTGGAGAACTCGCCGGCGCCTGATTGAGCATGGGGGAAACTCGATCCCCAGTGGTAGCTCTTCCCCCCCGCAGCGAACATGAGCTTGGGTAGGACGGGCCACAGATCTAGGAGCGGCGCCGCCCTAATCAGGCTGCTCAACACGTGCCGCAACATCGAATCCTGTCGCCAGTCGAAGGTATCCCGTGAGACCGTCATCTGGGGGAGGCCATCACCCCCGGCGGTTGGCCGGATGCTCACCCGCAGTCCGGGTGAATGCCAAGACGGAAGGTATCCCAAGGCGACTGAGAGGTGGCGAAGGAGGCTCCCTGCGAGGGGCTGCCCCACCGGTGAGCGCAGTGGTCCCGGAAGGGCGTTCAGGAATGCCGGGTCATAGGTGTAGAAATGAAGCTGCGACACATCGCGATGCCCGCCATCATCACAGCCGATGGCCATGTTGAACTGGTTTAGGGTGAACTGTCTCACGTCACGCGGATCCGGCGTAGGGGTTCGAGACCAGAAGGGCAGGCTGAACTGGACCGATTCCTGGAGGGCAACTTGTCTCGAAAATGCTCTGAGGGAACTCAGTACCAAGCGCGTGGTTCCAAACGCCCCGCACGCGACGAATACACGGTCTGCCTCGAACCTCCGCAAGCGGCCTGTCTTGAGGTCCTTCGCCTGGACCCAGGCCTTCCCTCCGTCCTCTCCTACCGCGACGGCCATGTAGCCGGACTCATACTTCACCAAGCGGCGCGCCCGCAAGTCGTCGAAGGTCTGAGCGGCAGAGTAGATGAGTGAATATGGGCAACCGCTCATGCAGAGCCCGCAGAGGACACACAGCGATGCTGAGAGTGCCAAACGCGCTCGTCCGACCAGAATCCCCAGATTCCGGACTCGATTTCGCTGCCGCCCGTATCTCGACAGAGTGCGAATGGTGCGTTCTGATAGAGGTGGCAATGCTTCACCCTCGCCGATAAGCGGCGAAACTGTCGCCAGATCATCATCCTCGGCTGCGTAGGGGATCGCGTCCAGGATTTCGCGATAATGGCGCCGCATATGGTGTGCGGCGAAAGGCCAGGTGCGAAAAGCAGTCGAGTTGAACGGCATGACTTGGGAGCCCCATACATTGCTGAACCCGCCGTAGGCACCCGAAACAAGCGAAGGATTGACTGCATCGACCGTCACACTCTGAAGCTGTCCGGCATCGCGAAATGGAAAGTCCGAGCCGAACACACGCTTTTCGGGCAGGCCTCGGACGTTCGAGTGGACAGGCTGTGCGGAGATGAGCTGCACGATTCCGTTGTCCCGCTCTTCCCAGGCCTGACCGCCGATGAGGTCTACCGTTTCGCGCCGAGCACTCTCAAGCGTTAGCCCGATGTCGATAACGGTCACCTCGGTCTCGCTGTCTTTCGTGAGTGCGAGCGCCGCGCCAGCAGCCGCGGGCCCCGCACCTATGATTATCGCCGTAGCCATTTGGAAAGCCTTGATTGGCCCTCAAGGAACCCAAAGGTGGTCATCGAGAAGCCGACAACGATCGCTCCTGCCCGCTTGAGCCCATCGACGTTACGATTCTCAATGGCGTCGCGTACTCCCTTGAATACTCCAGCTGGAAGCGTCTTAGTCGCGTAGGACCGTTCAGTTCCTAACGCTCGGTCTCTGCCCACCGCCGAAGCAAGGTCGGCTTTGGCGATGCCTTCTTCGCGAGCCCTCGAGACAAAGTACCGCCACGTGCAGCGATTGTCTTGAACGCGATGTCGCACATGTGCGCGGGGCTCGTAAATCCATTGAAACTGAGGATTCGCTTGGGTCACGCGGATGCAGAACTCGTTTTCTTCGCCCCAGGAAGACCTTTGGCCCCGGTTGCCGGTTGCCTTGGATGCATTTGCGACGAGACCAAACCCTTCCTTGAAGCCTCCGATGCGCTCCCATACATCACGTCGAACGGACATGTTGGCTCCAATGAGGTTTCGGACCGGACCAGGAGTAGTGCGCCAACCGACATATGTCGCCCCTACCACCCAATTGAATTCCTCTGGAAACCATCCTGGTGCTTCGGCCGGCCACCCGGGCTCGATGCTCCCGCCTACCCCTGCGACATTGGGCTGCTCGTAGGCCTTTGCCAACAACTCTAGCCAATCGGGACTGGCGATGGCATCGTCATCCAGGAATGCCACGATGGATCCGCGAGCCGCTTCGACTCCCGAATTTCTGGACCCTGAGGCGCCGGGTGTTCTGGTGTTTCTGACTGCAGTGACGCCTCTGAGAGATTGGGCCCGCTCGAACAGATCATCGTTGTGGTCAATAACGAGGATGATGTCGGCGGGAGTGAGAGTTTGCGCTTCGATGGACTGCACAGCGGCCACGACGTCATCCCATCGGTCTTGAGTGTACGCGCACACCACGACTGAAACGTCGGATCGAAGGTCGGAGTCGTTGAGTGGTCCCGCAGTTGGATCGCCGGGCCCGTCTCCATCAGTCGCTTTGTTTCTCACCGAAGGCTTCTCCCGATGTCGACGGCTCGCGGTTGCTGTAGCGCTCAGGGCCGAGAGTGCTGAGTCTACCTCGTCGTGGGCCACTGCTCGAATGCCTGACTCCACACCAGGACTTGCATTGCTAGCAGGCGCCCACCGTCGCAGCATGTGGGTCATCGTGTTGCTGCCGCGCGCCTGCCCTGCGTCTTTCGGTCAGAATTGTGCGGAGTACCCGAACCCCGTCGGCGAACGCGTGCAAGTTGCTTGCGCCGTGCAGCCGCGAACGCTCGTAGCTCGGCACTTCGACGACGTTGAGTTGGGAATGCGCAACACGGATATTGAGCAGAGTTTCAATCTCAAATCCATCGCCCCACAGACGACCGTCTCCCTCCGGTGCCGGCGCATCCCACTCCAAATCGAAGTCGGGCAGACACGATGCTGCCCAGAATGCGTTGTATCCGTAGCAGAGATCAGTGTAGTTGCTGCCGGAAAGATGGATTCACTAGTGCGGCCAGACACCGATTGCCGAATGACGTATGCGAGTGATATCAGCGCTGCCTCCGCCGTCGAGAAAGCGGCTGCCCTTCGCGAAATCTGCGCCCTTGACGAACGCGTCGATGAAGCGAGCGTATCTCGGCTGGGTCTGCAGACCCGTCTGCATCAAGCATGACGATGATGTCACCGCTGGCACGCCGCGAATCCACACGCCAGCGCGTTGCCTTTGCCGCTCCGCGTTTGTCGAGACGATGAGCACATCGGGTCGAAGACGCTCGCGCGGTCTCAACCGTTCCATCCACCGATCCGCCATCGACGACGATGACTTCATGGAGCCCATCTGGCAGCTCGGGCAGCACATGCTGAGATTCTTGGCTTCGTTGAGGGCGGGATGACGACGCTTACTTGCGGCGTCTTCGTTGTCGAGCCGGCTTCAATAAATTGAGCGTCTTGGTCTTGGCCCGCCAGATGGTCGGAACGTCTGGCTTTCGTCCCAGAGGAACCTCAGCGACCCTCATGGATCCTTCGGGGACTCCGTGGTCATCCATGTGCATCCTCCCTCAGTCGCGGCGGCCCCAAAGCCGTCTTCAGAGGAGATGAGAGGTCCTGCATTCTGGAACGCGAATGCAGACATGGACGGTGCGCCCCGCTGCTGCACCTTCCATGACGCTACTCGAGGAAATTACCGAAACCGTTTGCCCGCGACAACGGTAGATCCCCCTCCACCCTCGCTGCTAGCGAGGACCCACAACGTACTACCGCTAGCAGGACCAAAGCAATAGCGCGTCGAACCTAGTACGTTCGTCGTCTTCCGGCTTGTATACACAAATCGCTCAAGTCAAGGCCACAACCTGGATGCGACGCGTGTTTCCTCGCGAACCCTCTCGCTTTCACTGCACGCCGGTTTCGGCGTGGGAACTCTCCCGGATAGAAGATTGGAGCGGACGACAGCTGTCCGGCTTGCAGGATGGCGACGATCGCGAGGCTCGAGATGGCTGACGACGACGCGAGAGAACCGGATGCGGCGGGCGGCGACGAGGGCCCGGCGCACGGCAGCGTGCGGTACACGCGCCGCCGCGTGCTGGTGCTCGGCGGCGCGTTCGTGGCCGGGCTGGTGGCCGTCATCGCCGGCCTCAAGGCCTTTGGCGGTTCGGCCGCCGACAAGGTCGGCGGCGTGATCGGCGACCAGTTCGGCTCCTTCCCCGTGCGCAGCGTCGACCCGGTACCCGGCGTCCCGCCGGAGCAGTGGGTCGTCAAGGTCGACGGCCTCGTGGACTCGCCGCTCACCGTCGACCACGAGGCGTGGCTGAGCCTCCAGCGCGTGAAGGAGACGGTCGACTTCCACTGCGTGGAGGGCTGGAGCGTGGACGACGTGCGCTGGGGCGGCGTAGCCCCGTCCGTCCTCTTCGAACAGGCCGGCGTGAAGCCGGAGGCCAAGTACGCCGTCGTGCACGCCTACGGCGGAGAGTACCTGAGCAGCCTGCCGCTGGACCTCATGCGCGACCCGCAGACGATGCTGGCCGACCAGCTCAACGGCGGCCCGCTGCCGCCGAAGCACGGCGGGCCGCTCCGGCTTGTCGTGCCCAGGCAGCTCGGCTACAAGAACGTCAAGTGGGTGGAGCGTATCGAGCTCAGCGCCGAGCGTGTGCGCGGCTACTGGGAGTCCAACGGCTATCCGGAGGACGCCCCGATCCCGGGGAGCTGAGACCCTCTCTCGGCGTGACGGGCCGGCTCAGACCACGCCGGTGGCCTTGAGGTAGATCACCAGCGCGGTCCGTGGCTCGTCTCTCTGCGACAGTGGTTTCAGGCGGCGCGGGCTGGGCACCATGTCCGCGGGCGGCGTGCAGGCCGCCCGGCGCGATACACTGGAGCCCGCGCCGAAGAGTCTGCGCTCCCGACCGGATCAGCTGAGGAGGCCGAGGATGACCAAGTACATCTGCAGCGTGTGTGACTACGTCTACGACCCCGAGGTCGGCGACCCCGACAACGGTGTCGAGCCCGGCACCGCCTTCGAGGACCTCCCCGACGACTGGGTCTGCCCGGAGTGCGGCGTGGAGAAGGACGAGTTCGAGGCGCTCGAGGACTAGCATGGGTATCCTCGAGCTCCGCGACGTCACGCTGGAACTCGGCGGCCGCCGCATCCTGAACGGCCTGACCGTCGACTTCTGGGAGGGCCACGTCCACGCGCTGATCGGTCCGAACGGCGCCGGCAAGTCCACACTGGCCGGCGCCATCATGGGCCTGCCCGACTACCGTCACCTGCAGGGCGAGATCCTGCTGGACGGCGAGCTCATCCAGGACCTGCCGGTGGACGAGCGCGCCCGCCGGGGCATCACGCTCGCCTGGCAGGAACCGGCGCGGTTCGAGGGCCTGCGCGTCGACAAGTTCATCCTGGCGGGGGCGAAGGACAAGAGCCGCGCCACCGTGGAGCGGGTGCTGCGCCGCGTCGGGCTCGACCCTGACAAGTACGCGGCGCGCGCCGTCGACAAGACCCTCTCGGGCGGCGAGCGCAAGCGTGTCGAGCTCGCCAGCATCCTGGCCATGGAGCCTCGCGTGGTGCTCATGGACGAGCCGGACTCGGGCATCGACGTGGAGGCGCTCACGCGCATCTTCGACGCGCTCGCCGACTTCAAGGAGCGCGGCACCACGGTCATCATGATCACCCACAGCCAGGAGGTGCTCAAGCACGCCGAGCACGCGTTCCTGCTCTGCGACGGGCGCATCATCGACAAGGGCACCGTGGGCCACATCGACGACTACTTCGGCGACAAGTGCGTCTGCTGCGACCACACCAACCTCCCGACGGCGGACGAGATGGTCGCGGTGGACCGATGAGCGGGGCCCCGACCAAGGAGCAGGTCGAGACCGCCCGTGAGCTGCTCGCCAGCCTGGGCGACCTCGGCGGGCACATCAAGGGCGACGACATCGCCCACCTCGAGATCCACGGCAACGAGGTGGTCGGCGCGCATCTGGTGCCCGGCCTGCAGGTGGACGTCGACGAGCTCGACGACGGCATCGAGGCCTGGATCCACCTGGACAAGGGCGCGCGCCTGGCCAAGCCGGTGCACATGTGCTTCGGCATGCTGCCCACGGAGGGCCTGCAGAAGATCGTCATGCACGTGGAGGCGGAGGAGGACAGCTTCGCCAGCGTGCAGGCGCACTGCACCTTCCCCAACGCCGTCGACATCACCCACAAGATGGACGCCGACATCGTCGTCGGCCCCGGCGCCACCTACGAGTACTTCGAGCGGCACCTGCACGGCGCCGAGGGCGGCGTGATCGTGGTGCCGAAGACGAAGGTGCACATCAAGGAGGGCGGCCGGTTCAAGACCGAGTTCGAGCTCATCAAGGGCATGGCCGGCGTCATCGACTTCGACTACGAGGCCGACTGCGACGCGCACAGCACCCTCGACATGATCACGCGCATCATCGGCCGCGGGCACGACCAGATACGCATCAACGAGACGGGTCACCTCAACGGAGAGAGCGCCACGGCCGTGCTGCAGTCGCATCTGGCGCTGCGTGACGACGCTCGCGCGGAGATCTACAACACCCTCACCGCGAGCGCGCCGCACGCGCGCGGCCACGTGGACTGCAAGGAAGTGGTGCAGGGCAACGCGGTGGCCAAGGCGGTGCCGGTGGTCGAGGTGAACCATCCGCTGGCGCACGTGACGCACGAGGCCGCCATCGGCAGCGTGGACAGCAAGCAGCTGCAGACGCTGATGAGCCGCGGGCTCGACGAGGACGCGGCGACCGACCTCATCATCGACGGGCTGCTGGGCTGACGGGCCTCCCCGCTTACTTCGCCGCCGGCGCCGGCTTCAGGCCCTCGGCGTAAGCGACCAGCTCCTGGCGCGTCAGCGCGCCGGTGACGAACACGGCCCGGCGCCCCGCCGTCACGTACAGCGACGGCCCCGAGTCCTGATACCAGGTCGAGGCCGTCCTGCCCTTGAGGGCGCCGTACTGCAGCGTCGTCTCCTGGTACGAGAGCTGCGTGTCCTTGACGTTCGCGAGCAGCTGGTCGAGGCCGGGGGCGAGCGTCTTCATCGCCTTCGACTGGACCTGCTCGACGGTGAACCAGCTGAGGCCGCGTGTGTACAGCTGGAGGACGACGCGCAGCGGGCTCATCGTCGGAGGGGCGCTGGGTCCGACGTGGAGCCAGTCCAAGGGGCGGTAGCCGTCGGTGATCGTCGCTACCGCCTTGAGACCGTAGCCGTCGGGAGCCAGGTCCGAGACCAGCGGCTCGTAGCCGGCCGTCTTGCCCGCCTGCCCCGGCGACCCAGCGTACGTGTACCCGTCCGACGTCTCGGTCTTCACCGGCGTCCCGGCCGGCGCGTCGACGGAGTAGGTCGTGCCGGCCGGCGGCGGCGACGCCCAGTCCACGGTCGCCGTGAACGTGTCCTTGCCGTCGCTGTACCAGGTGACGATGCCCGTCTGCTGGTCCACGACGACGTCGATCACCTTGCCGTCCATGCGCATGGCCGCCCGCCAGACGGTGCGGTCGCCCTGCTTCAGCGGCTTGATGCCCACCGAATGGTCGCCGTCCTCGACGGCCGCCCTCACGATCGCGGCATAGCCCTGGTACTCGAGCGGGCTGCGCGTGGCGACCAGCCAGACCGGCGGCCAGGCGCCGACGACGCGCTCGAGTCTCCCGGCTCCCTTGCCTGTGTAGGTGGTCTCAGTCCGCGTCGCCGCCTCGTATGCCGACCTGGGTGGGACCGCACTGAGACTGGTCGCCGCCTGCGCCGACCCGCCCGCGTTGCCGCCGCTCACGGCGCTGAACGTGCCTTTCTCGCTCGCAGCGCCTCCGGCCGGCTGCCACGAGTACGTCCCTTTGACGCCGGTCGCCTCCGGTGCCGGTACGCTCGAGCCCGAGCGCACGAAGAACATCCACGCGAGGGCGAAGATGACGGCGAGGGCGATGAGGACCGCGACGAAGCTCGGCGGACGGCGGTTGATCCGTCCCGAGCGGACCTGACGACTGACCCGTTCCTGGGGCGTCGTCTGCACGGTCACTCCACCACGGCGCCGCTGCCGACGGGGAGGATGGCGTCGCGGAACGTCCGCTGGAGGCGGGCGTGGGCCAGCCGCCCCGTGCAGTGGCAGGGAGCCAGGACGGCGGGCGCCCGTCGCTCGAGGTCGGCGGCTACCAGGGCCACGCGATCGCTGGTCGCCACCATGAGGTGGGTGCCGCCGATGAGCCTGGAGAGCGGCCGCCCCCCGGTGAGGGTGTCGATGTGCTCGAGCGTCGCCAGTATGCCGGAGTGTGCGCAGCCCAGGACGACCCACAGCCCCTCCGGCGTGTCGATCCAGAACGACTGGTCGTCCGGTACCGGGTCCGGCATGGTGCAGCCGGGGTCGAAGAAGAAGTCCGCGTCTCCCGGCTCGCGTGCCTCGTCGCGCGGCACAGGGCCGGTGCACCAGACCCCGGGCGCGAGTTCGGCCGGCTCGTCCGTCCACACGATCCTGTCCGCCGCCGCGAGTGCGGCGTCCCGTGAGGCCGCCGGCATGCCGATGGCCTGCGGCCTGCCGCGCCGGCGGCGCGCGTAGCGCGGCTGCAGCGCGGCCGGATGCAGGTAGAGGCTCGCTCCCGGCGCAGCGCGCAGCGCCGCGGGCAGGCCGCCGCTGTGGTCGTAGTGGCCGTGGCTGAGACCGATGGCCTGCGCCTCGCCGACGTCGATGCCGAGCGCCTGCGCATTGTCCAGGAACGCGTCGGTCTCGCCCGTGTCGATGAGCACCCTGCTCTGGCCGGCCTCGACCCACAGGGAGAGGCCGTGCTCGTGAGCGAGGCTTCCGGAGGCGGTGCGGTCGTCGACGAGCACGGTGACGCGCACCGGGCCCTCCGTCCGGCGGCGCGCCGGCGCAGCGGCGCGCGGCGTCATCGTTTGCCGGAGCCGCTGCGTCCCAGGAAGAACAGCGGCAGCAGGAGGAGCCCGACGCCGAACAGGCGCCGCGAGACCACGTACGTCAGCGCCGCGACGAGCACGGCGACGAGCAGGGTCATCCAGAAGCGGGAGGACATGGCTCTAGGGTGCCCTGTGCCACGACCTCGGCGCAAGCCGGCCACAGGATGAAGTCCGGACGACCGGGCGCTCGGCGGGGTGACGGGCGGTCGCCGTGGAAGCGCCGTCACCGGTGGCGCCATGCCTGCCGGCTGTGATTGGCTAGCGCCGCTCATCCATCAGGCGACCAGGAGCACGGTTGTGAAGCGGAACCTCTTCGCCGGCCGCCGCCGAAGCGGCGGCCTCAAGTTAGACGTCTTCACGGAAGACGAGATCCAGGACATCCATCTGGCGACCCTCGAGGTGCTCGAGCGCACCGGCATCTGGGTCGAACTCGACGAGGCGCTCGACATCTACAGCGACGGCGGCTGCGTGGTCGACCGCGAGACGCACATCGTGCGCATCCCTCCGCATGTCGTGGAGGACGCGGTCGCCAGCGCGCCGCCCAAGGTGGTGCTCTGCGGCCGCGACCCGAGGAACGACATCTGCCTCGAGCCCGGCCGCGTGGGCTTCAGCAACTTCGGCGAGGGCATCAAGGTCATCGACCCCACCGACGGCCAGTTGCGGCCCTCCACCAAGGAGGACCTCGGCAACATCGCGCGGCTCGTCGACGCGCTGCCCGAGGTGGACGTCTTCGAGATGGCCGTCGTCAGCAGCGACAAGCCGCCGGAGTCGTTCAGCCTGCACAACCACGAGGCGGCGATCGTCAACCAGACCAAGCCGATCTCCGGCGGTGCGCAGGACGGCGACGCCGTCCACCGCACGGTGGACATGCTCGCCGCCGTCCAGGGCGGCAAGGACGAGGTGCGCCGTCGCCCGATGATGGTCATGGGCACCTGTCCCGTCAGCCCGCTCAAGCTGGTCAAGGACTTCTGCGAGATCGTCATCGAGTCGGCGCGGGTGGGTCTGCCGAGCTGCGTGCTCAGCATGGCGATGGCCGGCGGCTCCAGCCCGGTGACGCTCGCCGGCACGCTGGTGACCCACAATGCCGAGGTGCTCGCCGGCATCGTGCTCGGGCAGCTCACCGAGCGCGGCAGCAAGCAGCTCTACGGCTCGTCGACCACCGCCATGGACCTGCGGCTCGTGGCGGCGTCGGTGGGAACGCCCGAGTGCGCGCTCATCAGCGCCGGCGCGGCACAGCTCGCCCGGCAGTACCGCCTGCCGAGCTACATCGCCGGTGCGTAGGCAGACTCGAAGCTCGGTGACGTGCAGACCGGTCACGAGAAGACCCTCACGGCCCTCATGGCAGCGTTGGCAGGGACCAACCTGATCTACGGCCTGGGAATGATCGAGTCGGGCGTCACCTTCGATTACGCGCAGCTCGTCATCGACAACGAGATGGCGAGGATGATCAAGCAGGTCGTCGGCGGAGTGCGCGTCGACGACGAGTCGCTGGCGGTGGACGACATCGCCGCCGTGGGGTCGTTCGGCGACTTCCTCAGTCTCGACGCGACCATGCGCCACATGCGTGACACGTCGCAGCCGGAGCTCATCGACCGCCGCGTCCGGGAGGACTGGGAGCGGCGCGGGGGCACCGACATGTACGCACGCGGCATGGAGAAGGCCAGGGACCTGCTGGCCAACCACCAGCCGGAGCCGCTGCCGGACGACGTGCTCAAGCAGGTCCGGGGCATCGTCGACAAGGCGGACAGGGAGCGCGCGCCCAAGGCGTGAGCCCCACGCCGCCGCGCCGGCCCGCTGCCTAGAGCAGGTGCTTGTTGACGAGTTGGCGCGAGAGCCTGTTCTGCCACATCGCTCTACCGGCCGGCAGCAGGTGCCACAGGTCGAAGAAGTCGCGGGCGCGCAGTCCGAGCGAGTCGTTGAAGTCCAGGTAGGCGATGCCGTGCTCCTTCGCCAGCGTGCGGCACCCGTCCTGGTAGATCGCCCGGACGTCGTCGAAGTCCTTGCGGATGGCCGCGAGGTTCGCCGGCATCTCGACGAGCACCGGGCGGATGCCCTTGTCGATGCAGGCCTGGACTACGGCGTCCAGGTCTTGCAGGGTCTGAGGGTAGTAGTGCGTGAAGCCGTCCAGATGCCGGGGGCGCCAGTTCGCCACCAGTGTGCGCTTGTCGCGGAGCGGCAGGGGGCTTCTCGTGTCGTAGTGGTGCTGGTACCACGGCTTGGGGGGACTCGTCCGCACCGCCGTGGAGATGGTCGCGTTGACGTGCACGGTGTAGAAGCGAGTCAGGCCGACCATGATCACGGCCACTCCGCGACCACGCGGCAGCGCCTTGATGATCCTGGCGTCCTCGATGAACGTCTGACAACTCGACGACATGACGTACCCGGCCGCGGGCTTGCCGCCGAGCCGGCGGCGCAGGTCACGGCTCCAGGTGGACTCGGCGGTCACGCACTCACGGGAGGACGAGCCGCCCAGGACATACACCACGCGCCGGGGCGGCTTGCGGTAGCGCAGCCAGCCGGCCACCTGACAGACGTGCCCCCAGTCGCCGGCAAGCCCGCGCGCCCCGCGCGCGACGGAGGGCGCCGACAGGGAGGCCGGCGGCTCGGCGGTGGGGGCGGCGGCGTCCGCTGCGGCGGCCGACGCCGCGGGGGCGAGCGCGGAGAGGATGCATACGGCGGCGAGCAGGAGGGGGCCCGCGAGGAAGACGTCAAGCAGGTGAACGCGCAGCTTGCCCGCCCCCTTCTTCACGGCTCCTCCTCGCCGGCGTCCCCGCGCTGCCGCGGAGACGCGTCCCCCGGCCGTCGCCGGCCACTCCCGGGTCTTCAGACCATCGTAGGGGGGCGGCGCGACGGCGGTCAACCGCGGTGAGCCGCCCTCAGCCGCCCGGCGTGGCGGTCAGGCGGCTGAGGGCGGAGACGGGCCCGAAGGCGGAGCTCCACTTCCCGTTGGAGAGCTTGACCTTCAGCGTGAAGTCCGACGAGCTCAGGCGGGAGTACGAGAACTCCCCGACGGAGTCGCCGGCGACCATGTCGGACCCGGTCCAGGGATTCTCGGGCCAGCTGTAGCCTGCGAGAGTGGCCGGGCTCAGCGACCCGGGGAGATCTCCGCTGGAGAGCTTGTACGCCTCGAGGTAGCGCTGGAGCAGGAGCACGTTCTGCAACGAGGCGGTGTCGCGCTGGCCCTTCAGCCACGAGGGCAGGGAGCCTCTGAAGGTGTAGCCGCCCTTGGAGAAGTGCATGGTCAGACGGTAGCTGGTCCCGCCGGCGCCCAGCACGTAGGTGTACGTGCCTCGAGCTTTGCCCGGCCCCATCGTCCTTCCGGTCCAGGGGTTGGCGGGCCACATCAGCGTCGAGTCGGGCAGGCCCCCGCCCTTCTTGACCATCGACCTGACGGGGTAGACGAACTGGTGGGCCATGCCGTACTTGTCGATGTAGTTCTGGATCAGCAGGCCGCCGGCCTGCACCTGCTTGTCCACGAAGCTGATCTTGGCCTCGGCGCGGGGCGCGGCTACGGCGAGCAGCAGGGCGAGCGCGGTGGCCGCGAGGACGGTCGCGATCAGGCGTCTTGTCATGAGGGTTCCTCCCAAAGGATCAGGACTCCGTCGTGCCGGAGTCGCGCCACGGCGGCGTGCGCGTGGCCGGCGGCAGGAGGCCGCCGGCGCGCACGTCGCCGGAGTGGAGATGGACGGTGAGTCTGTAGGCGTCGCCGGACCCCGGAGAGTACGTGTAGTTGCCGGGGGTCGTGCCCGGTCGCATCGCGGCGCCGCTGCCCGGATCTACGGGCCAGTCCGGGTGGGCGGCGCCCACGGCGGCGCCCGGCGCGAGCTCCGCCACCTGCGGCGGTGCGCCGCCGTGCTGCATCGCCCACTCGACGACGTAGCTCGCAAGGATGTGGGCGCTCCGGCGCAGGATCCGGTCCTCAAGGCCCGTCAGCAACACTTGCCACGGGCTGGTGACGCGGTCGCCGCCGAGGACGTAGTCGCGCTTCAGGGCTCGGTGCAGTCTCAGCGTGTACGAGAGCCTGTCGGGCGCGACCGAGTAGGAGAAGGAGCCGTGGTCGGTGCGCTGGGCCATCATGGCGTGGTCCCAGGGGTTGCTGGGCCAGTATCGGCGCACCGGTTCCATGCCGACGGCGCCGCCGGCCGCGACGTCCGCCGGCGCCGGGTAGAGGCCGTGGTGGGAGGCGGCGTAGTCCTCGATGTACTGGCGGATGAGGTTGATGCCCTCTTCGCCGCGGTGGTCGTAGGCGAGCATGATCTCGCGCGGCATGCCGCCCGACACCACGACGGTGCCTCCGCCGCCCAGGTAGCCGACCAGGCGGTAGTGGCGGCGGTCCCGCGTCGTCGCGTAGCGGTAGTGGCCCGGGCCGGCGCCGGGGCTCAGAGGGCCGCCGCCGTACGGGTCGGAGGGCCACCAGCTGCTCAGGTCGCCGCCGGGCCGCACCTCGCGGCGAGTCGGGTATTCGAAGAAGTGCGCGGCGCCTTGGCGGTCGATGAGGCCGCGCAGCGCCATCACCGCCCCGCGCATGGCGTCGTCCTGGGTGGAGGCGCCGGCGGGCACGGCGGCACTCGCCCCAAGCCAGATGGCCGCGAGCAAGGTGACGCCGAGAATGAGTGTCGCGCGACGGATCATGCGGTCTGGCGGGGCCCCTTCCACCTCTTCAGTGTCGCCGTGGGTCCGAGACGGGTCAACCGGCCGGTGCGTTCGCCGGGTGGCGCCTGCTGCTACGATTCGTGCTGAGCGCGGCGGGGCCTGCCGCGCTCAGCACTCTCCACAGAAGGGAACGGTGGTGGAAGCAAAGATCCCGACTCGCATGGGCGACGGCTTCATGGTCGAGATGACGCGCGGCGAGCTGCGCGCCGATCTGGAGGACGCGACGCAGGCGGCGGCGCGCAAGGCGAAAGTCCCGGTCCTCGCCGAGGACGAGCTCGACCACCTGCTCGACATCTACGCCTCGCGCGCGGCGTTCACCGCCGTCGACATCGGCGACCAGGTGGTCCTCAGCTGCGACGGCGGCGGCAGCAAGATGACCGGCACCGACCTCCTCGACCTGCTGGAGAGCGAGCAGCGGCTGGGCCAGGACATCCTCGAGCTCTGGCACATCGAGTACAGCTACAAGGCGATCAAGACCATCTTGCCGTTCCAGCAGCAGGTGATGCAGAACGTGCAGCTCATGTGCACGGCGCCGGTGCAGTACGGGGCGCAGCCCAACCTCGCCTTCTACAGCAAGCCCGACGGACCGGCGGAGAACTGGTTCGAGCTGCTGCCGCGTGGGGACATCGCCGGCGCCCGCGCGGCCATCGACGAGGCCATGGAGCTCGCCACCAAGGACTTCGTCTACGTGGGCGAGGGCATGCTGGACGCCGGCGCCGACGGCATGGACTTCGACACCACCGGCGGCGCCGGCGACGCCGATTTCTACAGCACGCTGCGCGCCGTGAAGCACCTGCGCGCGAAGTACCCGGACGCCGGCATCGAGGTCGGCATGGCCGGCGAGTTCGTGATCGGCGTGCACGGCGAGCTCGAGTGGGAGGGCCGCCGGCTCGCCGGGCTCTGGCCGAAGGAACAGCTCGAGGTGTGCCAGGACGCCGGCGCCACCATCTTCGGGCCGGCGGTCAACATCCGCACCGGCAAGAGCTGCGCCTGGAACACGGCTTACTCGATCACGGTGACGAAGCCGGCTATGGCGGTCGCGCGCATCCCCGTGCATCCCAACGTGGGCGAGGGCGTCGGCGGCGTGCCGGTGAACGGCTACCCGCCCGAGGACGCGGCGTCCCGGGCGGCCAAGGCGCACGTCGACATCCTCAAGTGCGACGGCTTGTAGGTGGGCTCGGGTGACTCCAGAGGCATGGACGTCACCCACGCGCTCGCCGCAGGCATGGGCGGTGTGCGCACGGCCGGAGACCTGGTCGCGCGCATGCAGATGTCACGCGGGATGCGTCTTGAAGAGGCGAAGCGGTACGTGGCCGAGAGGCTCGGCTGCACGGTCCGCGACCTCAGCGACAGTTACGCCATGGAGCAGATCCGCGGTGAGAAGGGCCTGGGGCGGATCCTCGACCACTCCAACCTGCACCCCGGCGAGCCGAACGCCATGTCGGCCAAGTTCCGTATCGCCGAGCTGCTCGGCGTACCGATCAACTCGGTGGAGCGCTTTCGGGAGCTGGCGGGTCTGTAGGGCGCACGGCGGCCGCGGCCGCCGTGCGCTCGGCGCGCGAGACGAACCGCGCGACGAGAGCGGCCGCGAGCCCGATCGGCGCGAGCAGCACCCCGACGAGGGTGGTGAGGTACATGCCCACGCCGGGGTCCAGTAGGCCGATGTGCGCGGCCGCGTCCTGAGCCACGCCGAACACGGCGACTCCGAGCAGCGCCACGAGGACGCCGAGCAGCCACGAGAAACGCCGGGGCGGGAGCAGGAGCATCACGACCCCGACGGCCACGGCCGCGAGGGCGAGGACCAGCGCCGGCGCCCCCCAGCGCGTGTCCAGCACTCCCTTGAGACCGGTGGCGCCGCGCACGCTGAAGTTCACGAAGCCCCTGCCGTCCTCATTGGCCCAAGGCAGGAACACCGCGACTACCAGCACGGCGCCGCCGATGATGGTGAGCACGGCGTCGCCGATCCAGTCGCGGCGGAGGAGGCGGGGTCGCCCGAACCTGTCCGGGAGTCTCATGGTCCCAGTATCGCCCATCGCCTCGGCGACTTGAACCTCCGAGGAGCGCTCCAGTGCGCGTCGAACGCTGCCGATGAAGCCAGGGCCGGCTGTGCGCCGGCCGGGAGGGTCGCCCGCCGCGGCCGCAGCGAGCGTGGAGGCAAGCAGGATGAGACGGACGATCGCACTTGTGCTCGTCGCCGCGGTGGCGCTGCTCGCGGCCGCGGCGCTGCGGGGGGGCGGTGGCGCTGCTCGCGGCCGCGGCGCTGCCCGGCTGCGGCTGCCAGAAGCAGGCGATAGAGGCGACCAGCGGCAACATCGACACGGCCAAGGATGCGGCGGTCAAGACGCAGCTGATGATGATCAAGACCGGGGTCCAGGCGTACATCGCCACAAACGGTGCTGTCCCGCCGGACGCGTCCCAGGCCACGCTTGGGAGCTTCGTCGCTCCCTGGCCGACGAACCCCTTCGACCAGGCGCCGATGAAGCCGGGGGAGGGCGTGGGCGACTACGTCTACACGCCGGGCGCCGGCACGTCCTTCACGCTGGCGGTCCACCTCTCGGACGGCTCCACCTCCGCGGCGCCGTGACCCGCGGCCGCGGCGCCGGCCCGGCCTCCGCACGGTTTGAGGCCGCCTACGCCAGCTGCTAGGCTGCGGGGCGAAAGGGGTCGCACGTGGAGGGATTCGTTCGGAGCGGGTGGCGAGGCCGGCTGACGCTGGTCCTGGCGGGCGTCGTCGTCCTGCTCGCCATCTCACTTCCCATCGCCCTCGGGGACAGCGGCACGCCCACGTGGAAGCTCAAGAGCTACGTCAGCCGCGGCGTGGACCGCAGCTTCAAGTGCGACCTCTACCAGGAGATGCCCAGGGTGCCGCGCGTGCTCGTCTTCGGCGGCTCGCGCAGCCTCCGCATGGACCCGGCGACCATCAAGAAGTACACGAAGCTCACCGCGTTCAACTTCGGCTTCCACAACGGTCGCCCCGAAGACGCGTGGGCGGTCACCGACTGGGTGCTCGACACCAACCCCACCAAGCCGCCGGCGGTCATCTGGTGTCTGCAGGCCACGACGCTCATGGACACGCCGATGAACCCGGGGCTCATCGTCGACCCGCGGCTTTCTCAGGCGTTCCCCAAGTCGCTCATCAACGCCAAGACGGCCTGGGCCATGAAACAGGGCAAGCACAACGTCCTGAACGGCCGCAAGTACGGCTACGACGGCATGTTGTGGTGGAACTCCTACGACACCAGGCGCGCCGCCGGCCAGACACTGCAGCAGTCGCTCAACGGCTATCTGGACCCCAAGATGATGAGCATCGCCGGCAACCACAAGGTGCCGCACAACACGCGCGCCATGGCCTACTTCGTGAGCACCGTCCGGCTGCTGAACCACTACCACATCAAGCCGCTCATCGTGATCATGCCGTACCAGCCGCGGGCGCTGAACGCGTTCATGTCAGTGGGCTGGGGAGTCAAGCAGCGCTGGCTGAAGAGCTACCTCACGCGGTTGTCGGGACACCTCGACTTCAAGATGCTCGACTGCCTGAGCATCAAGACCTTCGGCGGCACGGCGAGCGGGTTCTACGACGGCGCCCATCTGGACGCCGCCAACTCGCGGCGCCTGATCCGCTACCTCATCAAGCACGCGCCGGGGTGCTTCAAACTGCCGCCGAAGCCGAAGCCGACGCCGACGCCGACGCCGACGCCCACGCCGAGCGTGCCGAGCAGCCCGTCGCCGAGCGCCAGCCCGACCCAGGTGCAGCCCGTGACGGCCCCGTCGTACACGCCGGTGCCGGAGAACACGGACGTCCCGGCGAAGTACTTCGACTAGCGCACGCCGCGCGGTCGCGCCCGCCGAGGCGCCGCACGGCCGCGGGCGCGACCTCAGGCGCCGATCATGCGCTTGACGAAGGTGGCCCGCCTGCTGGGCCGCCCCGTCCTCAGCTCTGCCTCGTCGGCGCTGCCCATGGCGGAGAGCGCCGCGTTCACGCCGATCCAGCGCAGCGGCTCGGGCTCCCACGGCTTGGACCGGTGGTTCACCCACGGCAGGCCGGTGAGCTCCGTGTCCCGGCCGAGGATCAGGTCGCGCAGGGTGCGCGCCGCGAAGTTGGTGGTCGAGACGCCGTCGCCCACGTAGGCGCCGGCCCAGGCCATGCCGGTGGCGCGGTCCAGGCCGGCCGACGTGTACCAGTCGCGGGCGGCCGCCACCGCGCCGCCCCAGCGGTGCGAGACGGTGAACTCGCCGATGGTGGGGAAGAGCTCCCCGAGCAGCAGCTTGAGGCGGTCCTGCACCGCGGGCACGCGCTCGTAGGCCTCGCTGAGCTTCGACCCGAAGTGGTACGGCGCGCCGCGGCCCCCCAGGGCGATGCGGTCGTCCTCGGTGTGCATGGCGTAGAAGATGAGGAACCTGTAGTCGCCGAACACCTCGCGGCCGGCCCAGCCGACCTCGTCCCAGAACGTCTTGGGCAGCGGCTCGGTGCCGATCATCAGCGAGTAGATCGGCACCAGCGTGCGCTCGTAGCCGGGCAGCTCGGGCGTGAACGCCTCGGTGGCGCGGACGACGATCTCGCCGCGCACGTCGCCCAGCGGCGTGGAGGCCACACCCGGTTCGAGGCGGGTGACGGGCGTGCGCTCGTAGATGGGCACGCCCAGCTGCTCGACCACGTCGGCGAGGCCGCGGGCCATGCGCGCCGGGTCGACGGCCGCGCCGTGCGGCGTGTACGTGGCGCCGAGGCACCCGGCCACCTTGACGCGCTCGCGGATCTCGGCAGCTCCGAGCAGCACGTAGTCGTCCTCGCCGAAGCCCCACGAGCGCTCGTACTCGATCGCCTCCTTGGCGCGCAGCAACTGCACCGGCGTGATCGCGAGGTCCAGCTGGCCGCCGAGGTGGAAGCGTGCGTCGATGCCCTCCTCCCGGACCACGCGCTGGATCTCGTAGACGGTCTGGTGCAGGGCGCGCTGCTGGTCGATGACGGCCCGGCGCCCGTGCGTCTTCTCCGCCAGCTCGCGCGCTCCCGGGAACGTGGTGTGGCACCAGCCGCCGTTGCGCCCCGAGGCGCCGAACCCGGCGATCTCGCGCTCGAGCACGACCACGCGCAGGTGCGGGTCGGCCTTCTTGAGGTAGTAGGCGGTCCACAGTCCGGTGAACCCGGCTCCGACGATGACCACGTCGGCGTCCATGGGTCCGGTGAGCGAGGGACGGGGGGTGAGCTCGCCGGGGAAGCCGTCGAGCCACATGCTGCGGGCACGGTAGTCGGTCATTTCGGGCTCCTTGGAGGGTGAGCACATGCTATCAACGCGGTCGACGGAGGCGAGCCGAGCGGGTTTGCCGAGGGGGACAAAGAGACCGAGGACGACCGGCCCGGGAGGTGAGCAGCGTGGACGTGAGCTGGTTCGAGGACGCGTACAGGGGCACTCCGCCCTGGGACATCGGGCAGCCGCAGCCCGTCTTCGAGTGCGTCGTGGAGGCCGAGCCGCTGCGGGGACCGGTGCTGGACGCGGGGTGCGGCACCGGCGAGAACGCACTGTTCTTCGCCGCCCGGGGCTTCGAGGCGGTCGGCGTGGACGCAGTGGCGACCGCGGTCGCGGCCGCGCGCGGCAAGGCGGAGGCGCGCGGCCTCACTGCAGAGTTCCAGGTGCATGACGCCCTCAGGCTCGGCGAGCTCGGGCGGCGGTTCGGCACGGTCGTCGACTCGGGGCTCTTCCACACTTTTGGCGACGAGGAGCGGCGGCGGTACGTGGCCTCGCTCGCTGCCGCCACCTCCCCGGGGTCTCGTATCTACGTCCTCTGCTTCAGCGAGCTCGAGGGCGGGGAGGGCGGCCCACGACGGGTGACCCGGGATGAGCTGCGCGAAGTCTTCGACCACCCGCCGTTCCGCGTACTGGGCATCGACGCCGCCGAGATGGGGTCGAGGCTCGGCGGCGGTCGCAAGGCGTGGCTCGCGCGTATGGAGCGGGTGGACGATCCGCCGGAGTGAAGCGGCGCCGGCGGCGCGCGGGGCGGCCGTGCTAGGGGACGAGCACGAGCCGGCCGAGGGCCGGGCGCTCCATGAGGAGCCGGTGGGCCCGCGGGGCCTCCGCGAGCGGGAGTTCGCGGCCGACCACGGGCCGAAGGGCGCCGCTTCGCAGTCCCGCGTCCACCGCGGCGCGCGCGGCCTGCACCTCTTCGGGTCGCGCGTTCGGCGTGCGCATGCCGAGCACGGTGCCCTCGGCGTTCATCAGGTCGCGGGGGTCGACCTCCACCACGCCACGGCTGCCGACCACCACCACGCGCCCTCGCTGCGCCAGCGCCTTCAGGTCGCTGCCCAGGTTCACGTTGGCGAGGAACTCGATGATGATGTCGAACCCGTGTCCACCGGTGAGCTCGACGGCCGCCTCCACGTGCGACGGGTCGCGGTGGTCCACCACGCGCACGTCGCCCTGCGCAGCGACGAGCTCGCTGCCGGCGTCGCTGCCGGCGGTGCCTACCACGGTGAGGCCGGCGGCGAGGGCCAGCTGGACCGTGGCGATGCCGACGGCGCCGCTCGCGCCGTGGACCAGCAGGCGTTCGCCGTGGCGGGGCTCGGCGCGCTGGGCGAGCGCCCTGTAGGCGGTGAAGTACGGCACGCCGATGGCGGCGCCCTGCGCGTAGGAGAGATCGTCCGGCAGGGCACGGACATCCTCCTCGCGGCACAGGGCGTATTCGGCGTAGGTGCCGCTCAGTGAGCCGGTGACGTAGATGCGCTCGCCCGTGTCGACGCGGACGCCTCCGGCGTCGCACCCGGGTGTGTAGGGGAGGGCGGGCAGATCGATGTAGGCGCCCGCCCGCACGTAGGTCTCGGAGGGATTGACGCCGGCGGCCTGAACGCGGACCAGCACCTCGCCCTGCACCGGCTCGGGCTGCGGCACCTCCTCCAGCACCAGGACATCTGGGTCGCCGAACTCTTGGACGCGGACGGCGCGCATGGGCTTCAGTCTCCTATCGGATGCAGGGAGCCGGCGACGCGCGTCAGCTCGTCCTTCGTGAGGTCGCCGGCCACGCTGACGGACACCCGGCGGCCGGCGCCGGTGGTGACGAAGATGTGCGGCCAGTCCGGCAAGCCCAGCACCACGCTGGCGGTGGCGCCGGACAGGCTGCCGGTGGTGAGAGGTACGCGGGTGGACTCGCTGACGGCGACCGAGTTCTCGTCGAAGGGGTCGTCCGAGCCGGGCGGGTTGTCGCTGCGCCAGCGGCTGACGACGCAGAAGCGGTCGAACCCGCGGCGGTAGGTGAGCACCACCGTGAGCGAGCCGACCTCTCCGGTCTTGACGGGGCGGTACTTGCCGAGAAACGCGCCGTTGACGGCGCCGGTTACGCCCGTGAGCTCGTAGCCCTCGGGCGTCCACGACGGCCGGTACGGCGTGAAGGCCGTCGTGGCGCGGTCGCCGAGGGCGGCCGCCTGCTGCAGCGTGAGGCGGCGGAACCGCTCGCTCATCGGCAGCAGCTTGTCCTGCACCTTGACGGCGAGAGTGAACCGGCTGCGGGGCACCGCGCCGCCCACGTGGACGTTCTCGATGCGCGTGCCGCTCACCTCGCCGTCGCTCGTCCAGTGCTCGACGGCGAGCGGGTAGCCCGACTGCGCGTCGACCACGACGCGGGCGGTGCCGTCGCTGCCCCCGCCGGCCAGGGGCTCGGGCACGGTGATGGACCACGCGGTGCGTCCCTCCCACCTGACCGGTGTGACCGGCACGTCGGGGTCGAGCTCGGCGATCACGGCGCGGGCGTAGGCGGCGACGCTGCGGTCGAGGACCTGGGTGGAGCCCATCCATGGATTGAAGAACGGGCCGGGGTCGGGCAGGTCGCGGGCGACCTCGGAGTACAGGGCCTTGCCGTCTCGGAAGACGCAGCGGCGGGCGACACGCTTCTCGGCGTCGTAGGTGTACGTGACGTCCTCATCGGTCTGCACGATGCGGTAGTCGCCACGGGACGTGTACGTGAAGGAGCCGACCCGGTGGGCGTACGGTCGGCCGCGGGCAGAGCCGTACTCCACGACGTCCCCGCTGATGCTGCCCAGATGGGTGAGCGCCGTCTGGACGCGGGCGAGCACGGTGTCGGCGGTGGCCGGCGCCGGCGTGGCGCGCTGCACGCCGGGCACGCCGGCCCAGCTGATCGCGACGGCCGCGGCGACGGCTGCGGCCGCGGCGCCGACGGCGGCGAAGCGGATGCCGAGGCGGCGCCGCGGAGCCGGAGGAGGCACGCGCCGCGCCCGGAAGCGCGCCGGCGGCGCCGGCGGCAGACCGTCCGAGCCTGTGTGGTCGCGCATGCGCTCGCGGATACGCTCGAAGTGGTCCGGCGCGTGCGGCGGCATGGGCGACTCGCGCAGCTCGCGGCCCAGCTGGTCGTCCCAGGCGCCGAGCTCGGCGGTGTGCGGGCGGCCGCGGAGCGGTGCACCCGCGGCGCCCCGCTCGAAGACGTCGCTGCGCCGGTCTTTCATGACGTCTGCTCCGCGACGTAGGCCGGCCGGGTGAGCAGCCGCCGCAGCCGAGCGCGGGCGGCGGCCAGGCGCGAAGAGACGGTGCCCTCGGGGACGCCGACGATCTCCGCGGCCGCACGGTAGTCGTAGCCGTACTGGTGGACGAGAACGATGAGGACGCGCTGCTCCACCGGCAGCTTGTCGAGTGCGTCCTCGAGGTCGGCCCAGCGGGTGACGATTTCGCAGGGGTCGTCGTCGCAGGCGGCGTCGGCGAGCGCGTCCTCGCCGCTCAGCACCTGGAAGCGCCGTTCGCGGCGCAGATAGTCGAGGCACGTGGTGTACGTGATGCGGTAGAGCCACGTGCCCACCTCGCTGTCCCCGCGGAACCCGCGCAACGACTGGTAGGCCTTGATGGACGCGTCCTGGAGCGCGTCGTCCATGAGCCCGGGGTCGCGGAGGACGCGGAACGCGAGGGCGCGCAGGCGGCTGTCGTAGTGCTTGAGCATGCGCACGAACGCCTCAGCGTCGCCGCGCTGGGCGGCGCGAACGGTCTGCTCGTCGATCTCGCGTTCTGCAGGGTCGTATGTCACTCGCACGCATCCTGCCCCTCCGCCGTCGGGCCGTGGGGCTCTCATGGGCTTAGACGCGCGCGCCGCGGCACTACGTCGCCGGCGGCGTTGCACCCCCTGCGGCGATTGTATCTCCCGGAAGGAGGGGCCGCCCGCCGGGAAAGGGCGGGCGGCCCCGTCAGACCGCGGTCCGGGTGCACCGGCAGCTCACGGCACCGTGTAGGTGAGGCCGTTGCTGAGGTAGCCGGTGAGCCGGTAGCCCTGCCCGCCGCTCAGTTGCTCGTAGACGTAGCTGCCCGGCGAGGTGCCGGGCGCCATGGGCTGGCCGGTGAACGGGTTGGTGGGCCAGGGGTTCACGTACTGGGAGAGGCCGCCGCCGTCCACCACGTCCTGCGGCGGCGGGTACAGGTTGTTGTGGTCGGCGGCCCAGGCCACGATGCCCACCTGCAGCTTGGCGACGTTGTCCTGGGTGACCTGGTCGGAGCCGGGCGAGGCAGAGGTCGAGGGACTCGGGCTGGCGGTGGTCGTCGGCGATGTCGTCGGCGACGGCGAGGGAGATGGGCTGTACGGCGTCGGGCTCGGGGTCGCCGAGGCGGGCAGGAGCACGTCCACGCGGTCGTACATGATCGGCTTGAGCGAGAGACCGCCCGCCTTGAACTGCAGTGTCAGCGTGTCGGTGTTGGTGTCGTGCGAAAGCGTGCCCTGGATGCTGCCGGTCACATCGGTGAGCCCGATGGCGGACGCCGTGACCGTCACGTCGAGCTGGTCGCCGTTCAGAGTGGCCGGCGTCGACCCGGTCTGCTGGAGCTGAGAGTCGTACTCGGTGACCGTGAACTGGTCGCCGTTCTGCTTGATCACGAGGCCGCCGCCCGAGCCGTCCTGGGGCGCCCAATTGCCCACGAACGCCTCGCCGCCGGTGGTCGATGGGCTCGTCGGCCGCAGGTAGAGGAACCAGATGGCGGCCACAGCGGCGAGGATGGCCAGGATCACGATGAGCCAGACCCACCACGGCACGCCGCCGCCCGAGGGCTGGCGGCCGTGGGACATGACCAGGGTGGGCTGGGTGGGAGGCGGCGGGGACGACGTCCCTCCCGCCGCCGGCATCACGCGCGTCGCCTCCGTATCGCCGCCGGGCATGACCCGTGTGGCCTCATCGTCGGACGGCGGCATCACGCGTGTCGCGTCGTCGGGCGGAGTCACCCTGGTCAACTCTTCGTCGTCTTCGGGCAGTCTGCCCGTTGTCTCGTCGTCCATGCTCGCCCTCCGGGGCCGGGTGACGTCTGCTGTGTCCGCACTGCGTCTGTACTACTTTGCCCAAGAGGCGCGGTTCCCTGTCCCGGGGTTCACGCCGCCGGGTGCCGGATCACGGCGTCTCTTGCTCGAGTGCTGCCCAGAGATCGAAGAACGCGGGGCAGGTCTTGGCTACACAGCCCGGGTCCTCGACGACGATCCCGGGCACCAGCAGCCCGAGCACCGAGAACGCCATGGCGATGCGGTGGTCGCCGCGCGGGTCGATGCGCGCGCCGCGCGGAGTGGCCGGAAAGACGCGCAGGCGGTCGGGGCCGGACTCTGTGGTCACTCCGGTCCGGCCCAGGTTCTCCTCCATCGCGGCGATGCGGTCCGACTCCTTGAGCCGCACGTTGCCGATGCCGCTGATGGTGACCGGCGAGGTCGCGAGGGGGGCGATCGCCGCCAGCGTCATGAACGTGTCGGAGATGTCGCCCATGTCGACGCTGAGCCCGGCGAGCGCAGCCGGACCGGTGACGGCCACACCGTCGGGCTCGTCGGCGACGGCGCAGCCCATGCACTCGAGCACGTCGAGGAACGCGACGTCGCCCTGCAGAGCGCCCGCGCGGTGCAGGCCGAGCACCTTGACGCGGCCCCCGGTCGCGGCCGCTGCGGCGAAGAAATACGAGGCGGTCGAGGCGTCGGGCTCCACGGCGTACTCCCGAGCGGCGTAGGCGCCGGGCGCGACGATGAAACGGTCATCTGGCGTCGTGACGGCGCCGGCGCCGAACTCCTCCATCATGCGCAGGGTCATGGAGACGTAAGGGCGGCTCACCAGCCCGTCCACGCGCAGCTCCAGCGGCGCCCGGCCCAGCGGCGCCGCCATGAGCAGCGCGGAGATGAACTGGCTGGAGGTGTCGCCGGGCAGGCGAAGGCCGCCCCCGGCGAGACCGCCGGCGCGGAGCGTGAGCGGCAGCGCGCCGGCGTCCGCAGGCTCGCTGCGGGCGCCCTGCGCGCGCAGCGCGTCCAGCAGCAGCGCGAGCGGGCGGCGCCGCAGCTGCGGCGCCGCGTCGAAGCGGTACGTGCCGCGGCCCGTTGCCGCCGCCGCGAGCAGGAACCGTGCGGCCGTCCCGGCCTCGGCGCAGAACACGTCGGCCTCTGCCGCCGGGAACGGGCCGCCGGCGCCGTGGACGACGACCTCGACGCCCCGCTCCTCGACGGCGACGCCGAGGCTGCGCAGGCCGGCGGTGAAGGCGTCCGTGTCGCCGGCCTCGAGGGCCCCGCGCAGCACCGAGCAGCCGGACGCGAGCCCGGCCAGCAGCAGCGCGCGGTTGGTCACGCTTTTGGAGCCGGGCACGCGCACGAGTGCGTCGAGGCCGGATCGAGCGGGACGGATGCTGCGGGCGGGTAGGGCGTCCATCGTCCGCATGATATCGCAGCCCCTCGAGTCGACGGCACGGCGCCTTGATTCCGCTGAGATAGGGGGGAAAATCAGAAGCATCACCGCGCTGGAGGCTCGTCCTTGTCGGCCTGTGGGGGTCCGCGTGACTCGGAGGGGGTTTCTCAAGTGGCTCATCGCCGGCTTCGGCGCGCTCTCACTGGCCGGCGTGCTGTATCCCGTGGCCCGCTTCCTCAAGCCGCCGGCATCGGTCGCCGGCGCCATCGGCCAGGTGGTCAAGGTCGGGGACGTCGGCTCTTTCCCCGCGGGCGCACTCACTCCCGTGGAGGTCAACGGCCAGCCGGCGGCGGTGCAGAACCTCGACGGCAAGATCGCGGTGTACTCGCTCATCTGCACTCACCTCGGCTGCGTCGTGGGAATCAGCGGCGACGCCTTCAAGTGCCCGTGTCACGGCAGTGAATTCTCCCCCACCGGCACGGTGACGCACGGGCCCGCGACGCTGCCTCTGCCCACGTATCACTCGCAGGTGCAGAACGGCTCCGTGCTGGTCGGGCCCATCGACCTGAACCGCGCCAACTATCCGGCCTGGTACACGGGGGAGTTCGCGTGAGCGCCACGACACAAGGACAGGCACCCGAGCCGGTCCCGGCGCCCGCCGCCGAGAAGAGGGGCTTCGTCAGCTGGGTGATCGGGCGGCTCGGCCTGGACGCCACGATGGAGGACCAGTACAACCGCATCGTGCCGAAGCACGCCACGAACTACATCTACTGCTTCGGCGGCATCTCCTTCGTGCTCTTCATCATCCTCGCCATCACCGGTGTGCTCCTGGCCGTGTACTACCAGCCCACTCCAGACACCGCCTACCAGAGCGTGCTCAACATCTCGACGCACGTGCAGTTCGGCTGGTGGATACGGTCGATCCACCGCTGGTCCGCCGGCGGCATGGTGCTGCTCGTGTTCATCCACACGCTGCGCGTCTTCTTCACCGGCGCGTACAAGGCGCCGCGCGAGCTGAACTGGCTGACCGGCGTGGTGCTGTTCCTCATCACTCTGGGGTTCGGGTTCACGGGCTACCTGCTGCCCTGGGACCAGAAGGCCTACTGGGCGACCAAGGTCGGCACCGACATCGCCGGCTCCGTGCCCGTGCTGGGCCACTTTCTCCTCGTCAGCCTGCGCGGCGGCGAGCAGATCAGCGCCGCCACGCTCGGCCGGTTCTTCGACCTGCACGTCCTGGTGCTGCCGGCGATCATCGTGGCGCTCCTCCTCGGGCACTTCTGGATGATCCGCCGTCACGGCATCTCCGGGCGGTTGTAGGAGGGGGCATGGCGAAGGCGAGGCGACAGGTGCCGACCAACGAGCCACCCCGGTTCTACTGGGAGATCTGGCGCGACCCGGGGCAGGGCTACATCCCGTACTTCTGGGAGGAGCTCACGTCGCAGGCGATGGCCTTCTTCCTGTTCCTCGGTATCATGGGCGGCCTCGCGCTCCTGTGGCCGGCGGACCTGGCTCCTCAGGCCAACCTGCTGGTCACACCTCCCGGCATCAAGCCGGAGTGGTACTTCCTCGGCCTGTTCCAGCTCATCAAGATCATCCCCGAGATCGCCGGCATCATCGTGCCGGGGGTCGTCGTGCTCCTCATGATCATCCTGCCGTTCGTGGACCGCAGTCCCGAGCGCAATCCTCTGCGCAAGCCCGTGACGACGACGATCGCGCTGGTCATCATCGTCGCGCTCGTCGTCCTCACGATCTGGGGTGCGGTGACGCCGTGAATACCCGACGCAGCAAAGGTATCGAGCGGGGCGCCGAAGGAGCACCGATCAGCACCCGACGCAGCAAAGGTATCGAGCGGGGCGCCGAAGGAGCACCGCTCTCCTCCCTGGGAGGGAACATGAAGCGAGTCCTTCTTTGGCTGACTTCGACTCTGGTGATCGCAGCTGCCGTCGCGGGAGCAGGATGCGGGAGCCTCGCCACGCCCGAGGCGCCGAGCACGAACACGGCGTCGCCCGGCTCGTCGGCGACTTCCGCGGCCAATGTGAGCCAGCAGGTCAAAGACGGCGGGCAGCTCTACGTGAGCCTTGCCTGCGTCCGCTGCCACGCGCCGAACGGCGTGGGCGGCGTCCCCAACCGGCTCAACGTGGGCGGCGACAGCACCATCCCCGCCCTGAACAACGCATTCCGGGCCGCCGACGAGCAGTTCCGCGCGGCCCCTCAGATCACGCAGATCATCAGCGAGGGCAGCATCCTCAGCAAGAAGCCCGGCGTGATCAACATGCCGTCGTGGACCGGGGTCGTCAACGACGCCCAGGCGAACGCGCTCGCCGCGTACATCCTGGCCGGCCTGCCCAATGTCGGAGCCGAGTACGATGCCGACCCGGCCAAGCCGGCGGACATCTACGCCGCATACGCATGCATCGACTGCCACGGCCAGGTGGGCGGGACGTCTTCGCCCTCGCCGGCGCCGAACCCCAAGACGGCGGACAAGGCGGTGCCGGCACTGCGCAACCCGGACGACAACGTGCCCGTGAGCGAGCTCCGTTCGGTGCTCATGGAGGGCTCGATCCCAGACCCGGGCACCAAGGGCGTCATCTTCATGCCGGCGTGGGGCCAGATCCTCTCCACCGACCAGGTGAACGCCGTCCTGCCGTACATCGTGGACGGGCCGGCGGCCGGGAAGCTGCCGGCGCCGGCCCCGGCGTCGCCACTGCCGCTCAGTGGCGCGGCCTCGTCTCCCGCCCCGTCGAGCTCGGCCTCACCGTGAGCGCGCTCATCGGCATCGTCGCGCAGGGCATCCCGCTCGCTCCGTCTCTCGAGGTGCGGCTGATCGCGCTGGCGGTGGTCGAAGTGGTCCTCCTCACCACGGCCGTCCTGCTGTACATCAGATGGGCCCAGCTCAAGGGGGAGCCCCTCGACGAATGGTGGGAGGGGCGCAAGAAGGCCGGGTTCTCAGCCGCGCACCCGGGCGCTCATGGAAGAGGAAGAGCGCGAGCGGCTCGCCTCCGGGCAGGCCGCCGCCGGCTCCGGCGGGGACCCGCAGGACTAGCCGGGCGCCGGGTCAGCCGGCGAGGCGCCGCGCGTATAGCTCGTAGGCCAGTCCGGCCTGCATACCGGCGCGCTCGTACAGTCGCAGCGGGCGCGTCGCGCCTTCGGCGTCCACGCCGAGGTCGACGCGCGCCTGCCCCCGGGCCTTGAACGCGGCGAAGGCGTGCGTGAGGAGGGCGGCGCCGAGCCCTCGGCGCCGCCACGGCGCACGCACGCCCAGCCCCTGTATCCAGCCCAGGTCGCCGTGATCGTAGGCGATGAGTCCGCCGGCGGCCTCGCTCGCGCCGGCGTCCCACGCGAGCCACCAGAGCTCGGGCGTGAAGTGGGGGTGCCCGAGCAGCCTGTCCTTCCACGCCTCGAACGGCTCGTCGCTCCGGCGGAAGTGGTCCGCGAACGCCTCGCGCATGGTGGCGAACATGGTCTGCTCGTCGGCCTCGAGCCGGAAGGTCCGGATCTCGATGCCCGCCGGCGCCGACGCCTCCGGTACGTCCTCGTCCAGGTCGACGGTCATGCGGTAGACGGTGCGCGTCAGCTGGTATCCGTGGCGGAGCAGGAGGTCGCGCTTGGTGCGGCTGGTCGCCACGCAGAACACGTCGAGCCGGGGGTCCTCGTAGCCGCGCTCCACGGCGATCGCGGCCGCCCGGCGCTCGGCGAGCCCGAGCAGGCGATCGCGGAGCTCGGGCTCGTGGTGCTCCGGGTGTACCCACAGGTCGGCCTCGAGCTCGCCGGTGCGGAACTGGTCGCCGGCGTAGGCGTAGCCGACCAACCCCTGCGGCCCTTCCGCGACCCAGGCGTCCTTCTCGGGGGCGAACCCGTCCATCGCCCAGTCGTTCTCGAGGTCCTCGGCGGTGCTGTCCGGCTCACCGGTCTCGGCGACGTCGCAAGCGTTCAGCAGGTCCACGATCTCCGGCGCGTCGCCGCGGGTGACGGGGCGGATGCGGCTCGGTGTGCTCACTGCGCCGCCGCGGCGCTCTTGGTCATGGGGAAGGTCTGATCGTAGTCCTGCCCCGACGGTGAAGTCCCGACGATGCGGAGCGAGAGGTCGTTCGCGTCGACGCTGGTAAACACCATGCGGAAGTCGCCGGCCAGCGCCTTGAGCGCGTCCTTCAGCCGGTCGGCGTTGGCCTCTCCGGCCATCTTCGAGAAGTCATCCAGGGTGATCACGAGGTCCATCCCGTCGAGATGCGCGGGCACTGACACCGACTGGCCCTGCTGCGATGCGCCCAAGGTGACCGTGAAGGCGTCGTCCTGCCTGGCGATCACAGCCGTGGCGATGCCGCTCTGGGTCGTCGCCGTCCAGGAGCCGACGAACTCTTCTCCCGTGGTTCGCGGCCCGCGGAGTGCGAAGAACCAGACCGCGATCACGGCGACGACGGCGATGGCGGCGAAGACGAGGACCCGTCGCAGCGTGCCGGACGACTCCTGCTTCGCCGGGGCCGCCCCGGCGGGCTGCGTCCTGTACTCGGGCAGGTAGTCCTGCTGGGAGGCCGCGCCATAGCCGCCGGCCTTCGGGCTGCCGTAGGCCGAAGAATAGCCGCCGGCGCCGGGTGCGGCGGCCATGCCGGCGCCGGCGACAGGAGCGCCGCACACGCCGCAGGTCCAGTCTCCGTCCTTCAGCGGGGCGTCACAACTGGGGCACTTGGCCATCGGTTCTCCCTCGGGGTGCTGGTGTGATCAGCCGCGGACGGGCGTGCCCGCCCGGTACTGCCCAGTGTATCGGCCGGACGACCGCGGCCATGAGGCGCCGCGGCTCTTGGGCGCTCAGAACGCCAGCCGCTCCAGCCGCTCGAAAATGACGTCGCGGCCGGCGCGGTACTGGTCGGGGTCCATGGCGGCGTCGATCTCCGCCGCCGTCATGACCGCCGACGCCTCGTCGCTGGCCTTGACCAGGTCGCCGAAGTCGACGCCGTCACGCCACGCTTGCATGGCCGCGTCCTGGACGACGCGGTAGGCGTCTTCACGCAGCATGCCCTTGTCGACGAGCGCCAGCAGGACCGCCCCGCTGAAGACAAGGCGGTAGCTCTGGCCCAGGTTGGCCAGCATGCGCTCCTCGTCCACGACGAGGTCGTCGACGAGCCGGGTGAACTTCTGCAGCATGTAGTCGAGGAGGATGGTGCTGTCGGGCAGCACCACGCGTTCGGCCGAGCTGTGGCTGATGTCGCGCTCGTGCCAGAGAGCGACGTTCTCCATCCCCACCAGGGCGTTGCCGCGCAGGACGCGTGCGCAGCCCGCCATGCGCTCGCTGAGGATCGGGTTGCGCTTGTGGGGCATGGCCGAGGAGCCCTTCTGGCCCTTGCCGAACGCTTCTTCCGCCTCGCGCACCTCGGTCCGCTGCAGGTGGCGCACCTCGGTGGCGAACTTCTCGATGCTCGAGCCGATGATGGCGATGCAGCTGAGGAAAGCGGCGTGCCGGTCGCGCTGGACCACCTGGTTGCTGATGGGCTCGCGGCCGATGCCGAGCTCCTCGCAGACCAGATCTTCCACGCGCGGGTCGATGTTGTTGTACGCGCCGACGGCGCCGCTGATCTTGCCGACCGACGCGTTGACGGTGACCGTGCGCATGCGCTTGAGGTGGCGGCTGACCTCGAATGCCCAGATACCGAGCTTCATGCCGAAGGTGATGGGCTCGGCGTGGATGCCGTGCGTACGGCCGACCTCCACGGTGTCGCGGAACTCGAAGGCGCGCCGCTGGAGCACCTCACCCAGCGCGATGAGGTCGCGCTCCAGGAGCTGGCCTGCGCGCTTGATCTGCAGCGCCAGCGCGGTGTCGAGCATGTCGCTGCTCGTCATGCCGTAGTGCACGTACTTGCTGGCCTCGCCGACGTACTCGGCCACATTGGTGAGGAAGGCGATGACGTCGTGGTTGGTGGTCTGCTCGATCTCGTTGACGCGGGCGACGTCGAACGCGGCCTTGGCCTCTATCTCCTTGACCGCGTCGCCGGGGACCTTGCCGAGCTTGTTCCAGGCCTTCACGGCGGCGATCTCCACGTCGAGCCAGGCCTGCATCCTGGCCTCGTCGGTCCAGATCGCGCCCATCTCAGGGAGCGTGTAGCGCTCGATCATCGGTGCCCTCCGCGGCCGCCGGCGTCACGGCTGGGCCGGCGCTGCGCCGGCCGCCGTCTGTCGTCGGCTCGATTCTCTCACACCGCGCCGGGCGCAGGCCTCTGGCGCGAGGCGCGCGCGAGGTACAGAATCCGGGGTGAGCGCGCGCGTGCCCGCGCAGATGACGAAGGGAGGACGGGGCGATGGCCACCGAGGAGGAACTGCGGCAGTCCGCGATCAAGGCGATCAAGCGCAGGCGTGAGTTCTGGAACCACGTGATCGCCTACTGCATCGTCAACATCTTCCTGGTCGTGATCTGGTACTGGAACGGCGCCGGTTACTTCTGGCCTGGGTGGGTGCTCGCCGGCTGGGGTATCGGCCTCGCCTTCAACGCGTGGGAGGCCTATGGGCGCGGCCACAGGCCGATCGGCGAAGACGAGATCCAGAAGGAGATCGACCGGCAGCGCTGAGCTGCGTTCCGGCACGGCCGGCGTGGCGACGGGGACCGGGCCGCTGCAACTTGGTCCCCGTCGCTCGCGAGCTCACTTGCCCAGCGTGCTCCCGTCCGAGAGGTACGCCTTGAGCGAGTAGCTCTTGCCATCCTGGGTCGGGGCGTACACGAAGTTGCCGGTGCTCGCCTCCTGCACCATGGGACCGTTGGTGAAGAGGTTGACCGGCCAGGAGATCATCTTGGAGAGCATGCCGGTCGGCGTGACCTCCTTGGCCGGCGGGTACTGCTTGGCGCCGCCGGCCTTCCACATGGCGAGTCCCTGGCGGAGGACCACGATCCCATAGGCCACGGCGCCGTCCTTGTACTGGGCCTCGTCCACACGCGACAGCGCGAGGTGGACCGGCTTCTTGAACATCTCGCCGGTGAACTGGAGGTCCATCTTGTCCGGCGGCGCCGGCGTGAAGCGCATGTTCACGACATGCGTGTCGATGACCAGGTCGTCGCCTTCTTTCGTGGCGGCTCCGGCGTCACGGTTCGGGTTGCTGAGCACCTTGTACGTGTCACCGTCCTTGTGGATCTGGATCATGGTCATCTGGGCGCCCTTGCCTCCGCCGATCCAGTAGCCGACCAGCGGGTCACTGCTGTCCGTGGAGTCGCCGCCGCAGGCGGCCAGCAGGAGCGCCAGCGCGGCCGTGCCGATGAGGACGGCCAGGACGAGGGCGACGGGCCGCCGCAGGCGACGCAGGCGAGGATCAGGCACGGTGCGCGATCGCCTCGATCTCGATGTGCAGGTCCTTGGGCAGGCGCGCCACCTCGATGGTGGAGCGCGCCGGGTACGGCTCGGCGAAGAACTCGGCATATACGTCGTTCACGGCCGCGAACTCGTCCATGTCCTTGAGAAAGATGGTCGTCTTGACCACGTGGGCGAGGGTCAGGCCCGCGGCTTCGAGCGTGGCACTGAGGTTGAGGAGCGCCTGGCGCGCCTGGTCCTTGGGCGTGTATCCCACGATCTTGCCGTCGCGGTCGAGCGGGATCTGACCGGAGACGAAGACGAAGTCACCGGCCCCCACGGCCGGTGAGTACGGGCCGACGGCGGGGGCGCCGTCGGGAGACGTGAAGACCTGCTTCTCCATGGGGGTGTCCTTTCGTGTGAGCCTGGGGTCAGGCGAGCAGCGCGCGCACGACCACGTACGCCAACGCGACGGCGATGAGAAGTACCGCGATGTAGAGGAAGCCCGAGATGGTCTTCGGGCTCGGGGGCTTGTCGTTTCTCGGCACGTCTCTGACTCTAATAGCGTTGCGCGATCGCGGCCACCTGGAGCCGCGCACCGCCGGGCAACCATGGTACACCGGCCAGCGTGAGGGCGGGGTAGGGGGCGGCGAACCAGTTCTCGAGCGCCATGTCGACCGCCGCCTGGTCGGCGGGGTCGACGAGGTGGATCTCGAGGCTCACCACGTCGTCGAGCGAGAGACCGGTGGAGCGCAACTGGTGGGCGAGGTTCCGCAGCGCGCGGGCGGCCTGCTCGGTGGCCGTGCCGCCGACGGCCAAGCCGTCGGGGCCCACCGGCAACTGCGCGGAGAGGAACACGAAGCCACCGGCTGAGATGCCCGGGGAGGCGGCTCCGGGCGGCCCCGGCGCCATACTCGATCTGATCGACGACCTGCTCATGCGGGGAGTGTTCCCCGGCGGCGCGGCAGAGCCGCCCGCGTCGTCAGAGGTCGAGGATCTTCGCCGCGAGGATCGCCGCGTTGCGGGCTCCGTTGATGGCGACACAGGCCACGGGTACGCCGGGCGGCATCTGCACGATGCTCAGCAGCGAGTCCAGGCCGCCGAGGTCGCTCGTCTTGATCGGCACGCCGATGACGGGCAGGTTCGTGTAGGAGGCGAGCACGCCTGGGAGGGCCGCCGCCTTGCCGGCGCCGCCGATGAGCACCTTGAGCCCGCGACTCTGCGCCGTCCTGGCGTAGTGCGCCACCTTCTCGGGGTCGCGGTGCGCCGAGAGCACGTTGATCTCGTACTTGATCTTGCGCTCCTCGAGCTCGGCCGAAGCCTTCTCCATGACCTCACGGTCGCTCTCGCTGCCCATGACGATGCCCACGAGCACGGGCTCCATCTGGATGCCCTGCAAGATGGTCTCGACCTCGGTCCTGGTCTCTTCCACGTCAGTTCTCCTTTGCTGGGGCGCAGCGCGCTGCTGCCGGCCGGCTCAGCCGGTGAAGCCGGCCGGGAACAGGTCCAGCTCCCCGGCGCGCGCCTTGACCGCGCGCTCGGCGATGTCGGCTCGCACCTGCATGCCGTCAAAGACGATCTTGCCGATGCCTTCGTAGGCGCGCTCGCGGGCGGCGGCGAAGCCGTCTCCGAGCGCGCTCACGGCGAGCACACGGCCGCCGTCCGTGACGACGTCGCCGTCCTGCAGCGCCGTGCCGGCGTGGTAGACGGTCACGTCGTCCAGTGCGGCCGCGTCGGCCAGGCCGCTGATGACGTCTCCCTTGTGGCTGCTCGCCGGGTAGCCGGCGGAGGCGAGCACGACGGTGACGCAGTCCTGCGGCTTCCACAGCACCCTGGCGCCGGCGAGCTCGCCCGACGCGGCGGCGGCGCAGTGCTCGAGCAGGTCGCTGTCCAGCCGCGGGAGCACCGCCTGCGTCTCAGGATCGCCGAAGCGGCAGTTGAACTCGAGGACCTTGACTCCGGCCTCCGTCACGATGAGGCCGGCGTACAGCACGCCGCGGTAGGTGACGCCGCGGCGCCGCAGCGCGGCGACGACCGGAGCCACGACGTGTTCCATGGCCGCGTCGACGGCCCGCTGCTCGAACCCGGGCACGGGGCAGTAGCTGCCCATGCCGCCGGTGTTCGGCCCCTGGTCGCCGTCGTAGATGCGCTTGTAGTCCTGCGCCGGCGCGAGCGGCACTGCCGTCTCGCCGTCGCAGAGCACCAGCAGCGAGACCTCCGAGCCGGTGAGGTACTCCTCGGTGATGAGCACGTCGCCGGCGCCGCCGAACTCGCGCGAAACGAAGCAGGCGTGCACGGCCTCGCGCGCCTCTTCCTTGTCCTTGCAGATGAGCACGCCCTTGCCGGCGGCGAGCCCGTCGGCCTTGACGACGAGCGGGTAGTCCTCGCGTCCCTCGACGTCGAGCAGGGCCGACTCCAGACGTTCGTGCCGCCGGTAAGCGCCGGTGGCGACGCCGCCGTCGGCCATGATCTCCTTGGCGAAGACCTTGCTGCCCTCGAGTTGCGAGGCCACGCGGTTGGGCCCGAACACGGCGAGGCCATGCTCCTCGAAAAGGTCGGTGAGGCCCACTACGAGCGGCGCCTCGGGACCCACGACGGTGAGGTCGACCCCCTCGCGGCTGGCGAAGTCGAGCAGCGCGGGCAGGTCGTCGGCGGCGATGGGGATGTTGTCTGCCTCGGAGGCGGTTCCGGCGTTGCCCGGGGCGCAGAAGATCCGGTCCGCGAGTGGGGACCGGGCGAAAGAATGGACGAGGGCGTGCTCTCTGCCGCCGCCGCCCACCACGAGCACGCGCATGAGGCCTCCGAGTGGTTGTGACGGTGCACCGGGCGGCGCTTCCGCCCGCCCGGCCCGATGCCCGCAAGTCTACCCGTGCCGGGCACACCGGGGAAGGGCCGGACCGGCCGGGTTGACCCGCCGGCCGCCGCTGAGCGAAGGTACCTGGCAGCGGAGGCGGCCGTCCGTGTCGGATCCGGCCGCCCGTCGGGGGGAGGCGCCGTTGTCGCGGGCTCACTGGAGCACCATCGTCTTGCCGGCCGCGCTCGCCGTGGTGGGAGTGCTGTGGCCGGTGCTGCCGGCCGCCGCGTCTCCGGGCCCGCACAGCATGACTTTCACGCAGCGGGCGCGCGTGGTCCAGGCCTACGCGCGCGAGCGCCTCGCGGCCACCGACGCGGCGACGCCGCATCGTCGCTACGCGTACTACACCGCCGGGGACGTCTGGAAGTACACGGGGGCCAGCGGCTGGGCGGCGGGCTTCGTGCCGGGCGGGCTCTGGTCCTGCTATCAGTCGACCGGCGCCCGGGTCTGGCGCGACCGCGCCCTCAGGCGCGAGGCCGCCATCGGCCGCGCCGAGGTCACCGCGGACTCGCTCAACCTGGGGGCGCTCTTCTTCCCGACCTATGCGCGCGGGTACACGCTGACCGGCGACCGTGAGCTGAGGGCCACTGCGCTCGCGGCAGCCCGGGCCATGGCCGCGCGATACGACCCCGTGGTCGGGGCGATGCTGTCGCGGCCCGGAGAGCGCTTCAACGTCATCATCGACAGCTTGATGAAGTCGCAGCTTCTGTGGTGGGCGGCGCGGAACGGGGGCGGCCCCGGACTTGCCGCCATCGCCACGCAGCACGCGCTGACCATCGCCAGGGACTTCGTGCGCGACGACGGCAGCACCTGGCACCTCGTCTACTACGACACCGCCTCTGGACAGGTGACCGAGCGCAGCACGGGGAGCGCGTTCTCGGTCGACTCCACCTGGGCGCGCGGCCAGGCCTGGGCGATCCTGGGGTTTGCGGCCGCGTACCGCGCGACGGCGGACGAGCGCTTCCTGGCCGCCGCGCGCAAGGTCGCCGACTGGTACCTGGCCAACCTGCCGGAGGACCGGGTCCCGTACTGGGACTTCGCCGACCCGGCCATCCCCGACGCGCCGAGGGACTCGTCGTCCGCGGCGATCGCGGCCTCGGGCATCATCGACCTCGCGCTCACCGACCCGTCGGGCGCGCGGCGCGACACGTATGTCAATGCCGCGCGGTCGATCCTGGGCACGCTCGTCTCGCCCGCGTATCTCTCCATGGGGACGAACCCGGCTGTCCTGCTTCACGGCACCTACTCGCAGAAGATGGGCGTGGTCGACCGCGGGCTGGCCTACGGCGACGCGTTCCTCCTCGAGGCCCTGTTGCGGCTGCGTCGCGTGGACCCGGGGGTCGCGGCGCTCCCGGTGGTGCGGGCGCGCGCCCATGAGGGGCGCCCCGCTGCTGCGGTCGACGACGATCTCGCCACCAGCTGGACGTCTCGTGGGCGTGCGACCCTGGACGTGCGCCTGCCCGGCGTGAGGGAGGTCGGGGCTGTACGCGTCGCCCTCGCCGGCGGCGACCGCCGCGCCGCACTCCTGCGGGTGGCGGTCTCCGAGGATGGCCGGCACTGGAGCACCGTGTCGCGCACGATGACCAGCGGCGAGACGGCCGGGTTCGAGACGTTCGACTTCGGAGCCACGCCGGCCCTCTGGGTCCGGGTAGCCTGCGACGGCACGACCACGAGCGCGGTCAACCGCATCTCCGAGCTGCGGGTGCTGCCGCCGCTCTGATCGCCGGGGCCGGCGGGGCGGTTGGGGAGACGACGAGGGGCGGGCCCGCAGGCCCGCCCCTCGTCGTCTTGCCTTGAGCCGGTCGCCCGGCCTTCGGTCACATCGCCTTCTGCAGCAGGTCGCTCGCCGCGCCGAGGCTCTTCGTCATGTTCTTCACACGCAGGTTGAGATCGTAGACGTTGGTGGAGTACATGGCCTGGACGGCTGTGGCCGCCGGCCCGTACTCTCCCGCCTTGATCTGTGCCATGACCGGCGTCATGTCGAAGTAGTTGATGAGTTTGCCGAGCGCGCCCCAGGTGATGCGGTCGTAGTCGGGGTCGTGCCGCGTGAGGTCGTACCGGTACACGCTCGGGCTGAAGACGACGCCGTTCCAGTTGATGCCCACGTTGGTGAGCGCCTCGACGGCGGCATCGGGATCCACTGGGTCCGCGGCCAGCGCGGCCAGCGCGGCCTGCATGGACTCGTTGTCCCACATGGTCTGCTCATGCGGGTACGCCGTGTAGTCCCAGGCGTCGAGCGCAGTCATGCCTTTCTCGACTTTCCGGGCGACCTTCAGCATGGTCGTGTTGCGCGAGGCGGGGCCGCGGGAGCCGGTGATGGCGGCCGCGCTCGCGCCGAACTTCGCGCTCAGTCTGCGGAACCTGGTGATGGCCTTGTCGAGCGCGTTGACGTTCTTCGCGCGCGCTCCGGCCGCCGCCAGCTCGTCGAGGTCGGCGTGAGACCGCAGGTCGTCGGCGCGGCCGACGAAGTCGTACGGCAGCTGGCGCCTGTCGGTGAACCTGTTGAGCCGCAGGAAGAGCTTGGACATGTCCGCCGTGAGGTTCCAGTCCACCTTGCCGAAGGCCTCGTAGGTGCTGTGGTACATCTCGCTGTAGTTGGGGCCGCCAGCGGAGATCTCGAAGCTGGGCACGCCGCTGGCCTGGAAGCTCCAGCCGTTCTGCCACGTGCTCTGCGGCGTCTCGATGTTGTAACCGTTGGGGACCAGCGCCGGGTGGCTCTTGCAGACCTTGTCGAGCCAGGGGACGAGCTCGGGAGCGGTGTTGATGTCCACCTGAGCGTCTTTGGCCGCCATGAGCTCGATGCCGTACATGGCGGCGATCCTGCCAACCCAGTCCGGGTGGCGCTGGGTGATGAAGTTCCAGGCGCCGATGCTCCAGTCGTACCAGCAGTCCGTGTAGCCGAACTCCTCGCCGGTGTCGAACATGAAGACGATGGTGCGGTTCGGCCGGTACCCGCTCATCTTCATCGCCTTCGCGGCCGCAAGTGTGGCCACCACGGCGCCGGTGTCGTCGAGGCCGGGGCGGAAGTGCGCGTCGTGGTGCGCGTCCCAGATGACCATCTGGCCGTTCTTGTTCTTGCCGGGCAGGGTGGCGATGACGTTGTAGCCCTTGCCGCCGTCCTGCGACATGGTGACGTCGACGCGGCTGACGAAGGTGGCCTCGGTCGTGCCGCCCGCGATCTCGGCCTTGAGCCAGTCGCCGTCCTGCTGGCTCATGTACGCCAGCGGCACGAAGCTCATGTCGTACTCCCCATCGTTGGCGCCGAGGGCGTCGGTGGCGACGGAGTACCACGGGTACGACGGGAAGTCCATGCCGGTGCCGGCCGAGTAGTTGCTCGTCAGGATCACGGCGAGGGCGCCGTGCTTGGTGGCCTCGGCGCCCTGGAAGTTGAGCCAGAAGTTGTCGAGGGAGCTGTCTACGACGACGATCTTGCCCTGGACGTCGACGCCCTCGTAGTCGGCGGCGGTGCCGTTGCCCACGTACACCACCTCGGCGGTGATGCCGTCGCCGTCGGTGCCCGGCACGCCGGCGATCTGCGAGCAGGTGAAGACGTGGGTGCCCACAGTCACTGCGGCGCCCTTGACGGCCCACTCGTCCAGGGGCACGGCCTCGAGGCGGACGTTGGCGTAGCCGGCGGCGCGCAGCTTGCTCGCCAGGTACTTCGCCGCCGTGTCGTCGGCGGACGTTCCGCCTAGGCGGAAGCCGAGCGGTGACGTGCCGAGGCTGTCCAGGTAGGTCTCGACGGTCTGCGGATAACCCTTGGCGTAGAGTCGGTCGATCGACTGGTCGTAGGTCATGGCCTGCGCCATGACGGGCAGCAGCAGTACCGCTGCGGCGAGCGCGATCAGGAGCACGAGGACAAAGCGTCTGCGGTGCATGAGACCCCCCCTTGGTCGAGAAACGAAGGCGCGGTGCAGGCCGGGCCGCCGGCCCGGCGACACCCGCCCCCGCGGGCGCCCGAACGCTCTGGTATCACCCCTCCGGTGCGTTCGGACCGGCGACTCCGGGCTAGTCTCCACCCGGCGACCGCGCCCGTCAAAGGAGTGCCGCCGCGCTCCTTCGGCCGGCGACGGGCGGCGCTACGGAGACGGCGAGACGGGCCGTCAGGCCCGTCTCGCCGCGGTGAGCTTTCGCCGGACCGCTGCAGCCGTGCCCGGCACGGCCGGCCGTCAGATCGACCTCTGGTACACGCGGAAGGCGCGCGTCGCCAGCCAGGTGCAGACGATGGTGAACACCGCCAGCCAGCCCATGTGCATGAAGACGAGGCCCCAGTCCGGGCTGGCGGCAAGGCCTGACCGCCCCGCCTCCACCGCCCAGTTCACGGGGTTGTAGCGGGCGACGCCCTGCATCCAGCCGGGCATGAGCGCCTGAGCCATGAAGACCGAGCTCAGGAACACCAGCGGCAGCAGCACGAAGTTGCTGACCGCGATCATGGTCTCCTCCTTGCGGGAGAGCAGCGCGATGGCGTTGCTGAGCGCGCCGATGCCGGTGCCCAGCAGGACGGCGCAGATCGTGAGCGCGACGATGCCGGCGATGCCGCCGGGGTAGTCGGCCCCGATGATCAGTCCGAGGACGATGATGATCGCGGACTGGATGACGCCGACCAGCGCCCCCTGCACGAGCCGCCCGGAGATGAGCGAGCCTCTGCTTGCGGGGCTCACGAGGAACCGGTCGACCACGCCCCGGTCGAGGTCGTCAATGAGGCCCATGCCGCTCCAGCCGGCGCTGAACAGGCAGGTCATGACCACGATGCCCGGCGTCAGGAAGTCGATGTAGCTACCGGAGCCGAACCCGGGGATCTCGACGATCCTTCGGAACAACGCGCCATATAACAGCAGCCAGACCACGGGTTGCACGAGCGAGATCAAGATCCAGGCCGGCTGGCGGAAGAGGTTCCGGAGGTGCCGCTGGGTCATGAACCAGGTATCTGCGAACGCGTTGCTCATCGCTTCTTCGCCTCCTCGTCGGCCTCGCTGAAGGCGCGGCCGGCGTAGCGCAGGTACACATCGTCGAGCGAGGGCCGGGACACGGTCACCGAGGCGACCTTGACGCCCTCGGACTCCAGCGCCGCGAGCACGGCTGGGACGGCCCGGGCGCCGCTGTCGGCGCGCGCGCGCAGCGCGCGGGCCTCCACGGCGACGTCGTACAGCTCGGGCACCTTGTCGACCGCGCGCCTGACCTCGCCGTCGAGCGGCTGGTCCTCGAGCTCCACGGCGATCGCGTCGCCGTGCAGTTCGCCTTTGAGCTCGTCGGGCGTGCCTTCGGCAACGACGAGCCCGCGGTCGACGATCGCCAGCCGCCGGGCGAGCCCGTCGGCCTCTTCCATGTAGTGCGTCGTCATGAGGATCGTGAGGCCCTCGTCTCCGGCGAGGCGCGCGATCTCCGTCCACATGTCCGCGCGCGCCTCGGGGTCGAGCCCCGTCGTCGGTTCGTCCAGGAACAACACCTGGGGCCGATGCATGAGGCCGACGGCGACGTCCAGCTTGCGCTGCATGCCGCCGGAGTACGTGCGCACCGTGCGGTCCGCGGCGTCGCCGAGCCCGAACCCCTCGAGCAGTTCTTGCGCTCGCGACTTGAGGGCCGCGCCGCGCATGCCGTACACGCGGCCCTGGAGGATCAGGTTCTCGCGTCCGGTGGCCTGTGGGTCGAGCCCGGACTTCTGGGCGACCGCGCCGATGGCGAGGCGCACCTTGTCCGGCTGTCGCACCACGTCGTAGCCGCCCACGTACGCCTGGCCGGCGTCCGGACGCGAGAGTGTCGTGAGGATCTTCACCGTCGTCGACTTGCCCGCCCCGTTGGGGCCGAGCAGGCCGAACACCGTGCCTTTGGCTACAGCGAGGCTCACTCCCTTGAGTGCCTTGACGCCGCCACGGTAGGTCTTCTCAAGACCCCGGGCGTCGATCGCATTGTCCATTGCTTCGATCCTTCCTTTTCCACACGGCGGGTCTTGGGACCGGCGCGCCGTGACTTGCGAAGCGGAAGTCAGTGTATCTCTGATATTTGGATTGTCAAATCTTTTTTGTGTGGTACCATATCTGCAGCGAAACAAACCGTCGGCGACTCGCACACATCGTTGTCGCCGGTTTCTGGGAGTGTTCCCGCTTGGCGACGGGAGGGAGAGGCTGATATGGACGACGCGAGCAAGAACGTGCTGATCGACGAGGTGGGCATCGAGCTGGACGAGCTCCGCAAGGCCGGCGACCAGCTGGATGAGGCCATAGCCCTGCAGTTCGGTCTCAATCGCACCGACCTCCGGTGTCTGGGGATCCTGTACCGGCGCGGCCGCGTCACCGCCGGCGAGCTCGCCGGGGAGAGCGGCCTCACACCTGGGGCCATCACGACGGTGCTCGACCGCCTGGAGAAGGGCGGGTACGCCAACCGGGTCGCGGACCCCGCCGACCGCCGCCGGGTGCTGGTGGTCTCGACGGTGGCCACTCGCGAGATCGGCGCCCGTATCCAAGGGGAGGTCGAGATCGCCACACGAGCACTCCTCGAAGGCCGGCAGCCAGATGAGCTCACCGTGATCCGCGACTATCTGCGGGGCACGCGCGGCGTATACGAGAGCCAGATCGCCGCGCTCACCGCCGAGTCGGCGCCGGGCGCCGGCGAAGCCACCGCCGGCGGCGACGACGTGCAGAGCCACGCCCCGCTCGTGGGAGTGACGGCGGGGCGCCTCGAGTTCACCAAGGGCGCCGCCAAGCTGAACCTGCGCGGCGACGGCACCCTCACGGAACTGTACCGGGCCAGCTTCGAGGGCCCGGCCCCGGAGATCACCGTGGTCGGCGGCACCGTCACTGTGCAGCAGCGCCGCCGCTTCCGCCCCTTTGACTGGCGCAACCAGTCGGCCGACTTCGCGCTCTCGGCCGCCGTACCCTGGGACGTTTCATTGCGCGGCGGCATGTGGAAGCTCGTGGCCGACTTCCGTGAGCTCCGCCTCACCAGACTCGAGGTCACCGGCGGCGCCAGCGACATTGAGATCTTCCTGCCGATGCCCGTCGGCGTCGTTCCCGTCCGCATCTCGGGAGGCGCGAGCGAGGTGATGGTGCATCGCCCGCGCAGCGCGGAGGCCCGCGCAGAGGTCAGTGGCGGCGCCAGCGCGCTCGTCTTCGACGGACAGCGGCTCGGCGCAGTCGGAGGACGGACCGTGCTGTCGTCCGGGGGCTTCGCCGACGCGGCGGACAGCTACGAGATCAGGTTCGCCGGCGGGGCCAGCCACGTTACGGTGACGACCGACTGAGTCGCGCCGAGCGCCGCGGGCTGCCACCGGCGCCGAGGGCGCGGGCTGCTGAACCGCCGGCCGCGTACGTGAAGAAGGGACGCCGGGCCCAATCGGCCGGCGTCCCTTCGGTCGTTCGGGACGGGTCAGACGGCGCCGCCGCGGCCGATGCTCCGCGGCAGGATGATGGTCTCGTCGCGGCCGGGGCCGACGGCGATGAACTTCACCCGCGTCTGGGTGGCCTCCGCGATGTACTGGACGTAGTCGCGCGCGTTCTGCGGCAGGTCCTGCCACGTCTCGCAGTCGCGGATGTCCTCGGTCCAGCCGGGGAGTTCTTCGTAGACCGGCTTGGCGTGGTGGAAGTCCGTCTGCAGCAGGGGGAACTCGTCGAGCATCTTGCGCCCGGCCTTGTAGCGCGTGCAGACCTTGATGGACGACATGCCGGTGAGTACATCCATCTTGGTGATGGCGAGATGGGTGATGCCGTTCAGGCGCACCGCGTACCTGAGCGCCACCAGGTCGAGCCAGCCGCAACGGCGCTCGCGACCGGTGGTGGTGCCGTACTCGTGGCCGATGTCACGCATGGCGGTGCCGACCTCGTCGAAGAGCTCGGTCGGGAACGGCCCCTCGCCCACCCGCGTCGTGTACGCCTTGGCGACGCCGACGACGTGGTCGATGCGCGTGGGGCCGACGCCCACCCCGGTGCACGCGGCGCCGGCGATGGGGTTGCTGCTCGTGACGAACGGGTACGTGCCGAAGTCGATGTCGAGCAGCGCGCCCTGGGCGCCCTCGAAGAGCACGTGCTTGCTCTCGTCGAGGGCGGTGTTGATCAGCAGACTGGCGTCGCAGACGAAGGGCTCGAACCGCTCGCGGTAGCCGAGGAGCTCCTCGGTGACCTGGTCCGGGTCGAGCACGCCGATGTCGTAGCGCTGCAGCAGGAAGTTCTTCTCCTGCAGCGCCGTCTTGATCTTGCGCAGCAGGATCTTCTCGTCGAGCAGGTCCTGCACGCGGATGCCGATGCGCGTGTACTTGTCCACGTAGCAGGGGCCGATGCCGCGCCCGGTGGTGCCGATCTTGTACTTGCCGAGCTGCTGCTCGTTGGCGCCGTCCAGCAGCAGGTGGTACGGCATGATGAGATGGGCGTTGCCGCTGACACGCAGGTTGTCGCCGCTGATGCCGCGTTCGCGCAGCGCCTCGAGCTCACCGAACAGGATGTGCGGGTCGATGACCACACCGTTGCCGATGACGCAAGTCTTGGCCTCGTACAGCACGCCCGACGGGATGAGGTGGAACTTGAACTCCTCGCCGTCCCGGACGATCGTGTGACCGGCGTTGTTGCCGCCCTGGAAGCGCGCGACCACGTCGGCCTTCTCGGCCAGCAGGTCGGTGATCTTGCCTTTGCCCTCGTCGCCCCACTGGGCGCCGACAACGACGGTACCAGGCACGGTGGTCTCCCTCCGTCTCGCTTGACTGCTTCGGCCGCCAAGGCTGAGCGCGTCGGGACGCGCGAAGCCCAGTGGCGGCCGAGGGGGATGGTGCAAACAAAGGACGTTCCCTTTTCAACATCATAGGGAGGCGGCCGGTCTTTGACAATTCTTCGGGCTGCCGCTTCTGTAGAATCTGGAGACCTACGGGAGGAGACGACTTGAAGGAGATCCTCGACGACGTCCTCGCTCTGCTGAAGAGGGGCGAGGACTTCGCGCTGGTCAAGCTCATCGGCGACCGCGGCTCGACCCCCCGGTCCGCCGGGGCGGAGATGGTCGTGCGTCGGGACGGCTCGATCGCAGGCACTATCGGAGGCGGGCTGCTGGAGCTCACGATGATGCGTGAGGCGGCGGATGTGCTCCAGTCGTATCGCACCCGCGTCGTCGATCTCAGCCTCGCCGGCACCGACCTCGCCAGCGGTGGGGAGATGGTGTGCGGCGGTTTTGCGGAGGTCCTCGTCACTTACGTCTCCCCGGGTGACGAGCGGCTGGCGGAGGTGCTCGCTGCGGTCAAGGCGGCCAGGGCCGTCCGCCGCCGCGCGTGGCTGTTCACGCTGCTTCCGCTCGAGGAGGGCGGCGAGGTCGAGACCTGTCTCCTCGAGGACGACGGCGTCGTGACGGGCGCGCGATCCTGCGAGCCCGCGGCGCTGCGCACAGCCGTCGGCAAGATCGCCGTCCACGGCTCCACCACGCTTCCCGATGGTCGGGCGGTGGTCGTCGAGCAGATCGAGCTGCCGCCGGCGGCCATCGTGTGCGGTGGCGGGCACGTCGGCCGTGCCGTGGCTTCCGCCGCGCTTGCCGTGGGGTTCGCGGTGACGGTCATCGACGACCGCGAGGAGTTCGCGGATCCGCGCCGCTTTCCCGGAGCCAATGTGGTGTTGAGCCCGTTCGACCGCGCGCTCGAGCGCCTTGGAGTCGACGGGGCGTCCTACGTCGTCGTCGTCACTCGCGGCCACACCCACGACCTCGACGTCCTCGTGCAGGCGTTGCGAACGCCGGCGCGGTACATCGGGCTCATGGCGAGCCGGAGTAAGCGCGCGCGTATCGTCTCGGCCCTGGGTGAGGTCGGGTTCGGGGAGGACGTCCTCGCTCGAGTCCACTCCCCGATAGGGCTGGATATCGGCGCGGAGACGCCTGAGGAGCTGGCCGTGAGCATCGTCGCGGAGATGATCCAGGTCCGCGCCGGCAAGACCGGCTGATCCGTGTGCGGGCCACTCGAGAGGCGGGATCCGAGCCTCGAGGATGCCGCATGTGAGGCGGTCCCCGACCGGAGCGCTGTCTGGTACTGCTGGGTGCGAGTGGTCTCCCCGAGAAGCGGGTCGCGCACTCGCGCGTCGTGGCGGAGGTGTCGGTCGCTCTGGCCGCGGCTCTGAATGAGCGCGGTCTGCGCCTGTGCATCCCGCTCGCGCGCGCCGGAGGCTTGCTCCACGACATAGCCCGTGCCCAGGAGCGACACGCCGATGCCGGCGCGGATCTGCTGGAGCGGCTGGGCTACCCGCGTGTGGCCGCCGTCGTGCGCCGGCACATGGATCTCGGCGGTCCGCCCGGTGACACTGTCGACGAGGCCCGGGTCGTCTTCCTTGCTGACAAGCTGGTCAAGGGCGACCGCGTCGTCGGGCTGGATCGCCGGTTCGCCGTCCGCTTCGCGCGTTGGGCGGACGATCCCGACATGCTCGCCGCCACGCATCGGCGTAAGGCGCAGGCGGAGGACGTGCTGGAAGCGGTCGAGAGATTGCTCGGCCGGCCGGTGACGGATGTGTTGCCGGCCGGACTCACGGACGCCGCCGATCCGGCCTAGCACCGGCCGGGCCGACGCGCCTCAGCCGGCCTGTGCGGCCGCCGGCGCTTCTCCGGCCTTGGCGGCTCGCCCGCC